>CAVWHG010000006.1:0-972649 GCA_963754865.1 uncultured delta proteobacterium
GGAGGCTTGACCTGCTTTCGTTCGGCGGTGAGGATTACCCAACCGCAGATAACGTTCAGGGTCAGATACCCAAGCAGAACCACCATATCCCAGAAGAGCATGGAATTCGGGGTCGGGTGAAGGATCATATTGAGTCCGCGCAAAGGTTGACCAATATCGGCCATGATGAACATCAGGCACATGATGATAGCGGATATGGCCAGGAATTCACCCAGGATGGTAATCTTGCCCAAATGCCTTATAGTTATGTATATAGTAAGGCAACACCAGCATCAGACCTCCAGCCGCCACCCCAACCAGGAAAGTAAACTGGGAAATATATAGCCCCCAGGACACGTCACGGCCCATACCAGTCAGTACAGACCATAGAAAAACTGCCGGAGATAACAGGCAGCTCCCACGGCAACGAATGTGCTCAAAAATGCAAGCCACATCCAGTAGGTCGGTTTGCCTTTGAGTGTTTTTTCAATCATGACGACCTCACACTATGTAGAAGACTGACGGTTTGGTCCCAAGGGCTGCATGCCGCTGGATAGTATGCTCCTTGTCAAGAATCTGGCAAATCTCTGATTGGGGATCGTTCAGATCACCAAAGACGATCGCCCCGCTTCCTTGACGGCCTCGACACACGCAGGTTCTTTCCCAAGAGCAGACGCTCCCCGCAGAAGTTGCATTTCTCAACAACACCGCGCATACGAGCGGGAAAATCAGGGTTAACTTCTTTGAGAAAGGGTTGTGGATCCATCCAGTTGAAACTCCGTGCGCCATAGGGACAGCCCATCATACAGAAGCGGCAGCCGATGCAGCGATGAAAATCCATGGCAACAATGCCATTCTTTGGGTTCACAAAGGTTGCCTTGGTTGGGCAAACTCGAACGCAGGGAGGATTGTCACAGTGATTACAGAGAACGAGAAAATCATTTTCCAGAGTGAGTTTCGAAGCATGGTTTATCGACTGATCGGTGAAGGCATTGGCATAGGGTGTCTTCCATATCCATTTGATCTCACTTTTTTTGTTATCAATCTTCGGTACATTGTGCACTCTATGGCAGGCTGCAGTAGCCTTATCAAGGAGTTCAGGATGCCCGTAAAGTTTCCGCATGTCAATGAGCAGGCCCAGTCGTACGCCTTGACGTTTTTCTCCTTCATGACCACCACCATGACCAGCCGCGGGTGCAGGCGATGCTGTCACCACGTTTGAGGACGCCAAGGCCGGAGAGTCGTCAAATTGACAACGACCGGAGCACTGATGCCAGCCAGAGCAGTTACTCCGGCAAATTTAAGAAAGTTTCTTCTTTGCTTATCCATTAGTGTGTCTCCTTCTTTGCCGCCAATACACTCGGGGTCATATGGCAATCCCAGCAGAAAGGTTTGACAGATGTGTAGGTATGGCAGGAGTCACAAAACTTCTCCTTATTGGTATGGCAGGCCATACACGCCGTCTGTAATCCCTTGCGATATTCCTTCCCCGCAACCTTCACCGCAACTCGATCATTGTTACGGAGAACGTCATCTCGCCATTCGTTTAGCATTACCATATGATTGGCACGCATTTCCGCAGCAGGAGCAACGCACTCCTTTTGTCCACCAGGCGGCAGCTCCACCTTGGGTACCGTACTTGCCTTAGAAAACGCGTTGAACCAGAGCGGGAAAGTTATCAACAGGACGAAGATGATCAGTCCCGGTATTATTGTTCCTTTATTGTACATTACCTTAACTCCTATGTTCTGTTCAGGATTGTCTATAACATGGTGCGGAGGCCTTCATCAAGCTCACCGCGGGTTTCACCTTCTTGAACAATCGCATTGGCCACCAGCTCAGTAACTCCACACACTGCGACGCTGGGATTCCAGTAGTTCATAAGGGATGTCAGCGTCGCTCTATCGATGGCACAAACACAAGCCAGCATATTCACATCATGTTTCTCGTGAACATACTTGACTGCATTGGCACGCGGCAATCCTGAGCGCATTCTCAGTTCCATGATCTCATCGGTATTGAGACCGGTTCCTGAGCCACAGCAAAAGGTCTGTTCGCGAATGGTATTTTCCGGCATCTCCACCCAGTCAACAACATGGTCGAGGATATACCGCGGCTCATCCATGAGGCCCATGGCACGGGCAGTATTGCAGGAATCATGATAGGTCGCCTTAACATGGCTGTTCCGACTCTTATCGAGTTTCAACTTGCCATGCTTAATGAGATCGGCGGTAAATTCACTGATATGCACCATTTTTGTCGATGCGGCATTATCAAAGACGGTTCCGGTAATCGGTGATTTCGGGATTTCCAGGAAATCAGCAGGACCGTTCATGGTATCCATATATTGATGAACGACACGCCACATATGCCCACACTCACCACCAATGATGTATTTCACACCGAGACGTTTGGCCTCAGCATACATCTTGGCATTGAGCTTTCTTCATGGTCTCGTTGTTGGTGAAAAGACCGAAGTTGCCGCCCTCCGAGGCATAGGTAGACCAGGTATAGTCAAGCCCAATAGCCTCGAACAGAACCAGATAGCCCATGGCGGTATAAAGTCCCGGTTCGGCAAAGACATCGGCGGACGGGGTTATAAAGAGAATCTCGGCACCTTTTCGATTGAAAGAAACGTTCGGCCTGACTCCGGTCAGGTTTTCCACGTCATCAACAAGGAACTCGACGTTATCCTTGAAGGTGTGCGGCTGCAGTCCCATGTGGTTACCGGTACGGTTGGAATTGGAAGCCGGTTCGAGAATCCAGTTGATACCAATCCCGACCAGATGCAGCAGTTCGCGCAGCATCATGGTCACCTCGGCGGTGTCTATGCCATAGGGACAGAATACCGAACACCTCCGACACTCGGTACACTGATAGGAGTACATGAACCACTCTTTCAGAACGGCAACGGTCATCTCCCGTGCTCCGGCCATTTTGCCGAGAATTTTGCCGGCCAGAGTGAAATCATTGCGGTAAACCGACCGCAAAAGTTCAGCGCGGAGTACCGGCATATTTTTCGGATCACCGGTGCCGAGAAAGAAATGGCACTTGTCGGCGCAGGCGCCGCAACGAACGCAGCAATCCATGAAAATTTTCAGGGAACGAAATTTCTCAAGTCGCTCCTTGAGTCCTTTGAGAATGATCTCCTGCCAGCCCTCAGGCAGTTTCCAGTCATCATCCTCGGGAGACCATTCCCGGGCATTGGGAAAATGCAGTCCGGACTGGCTGTTGAGGTATTCCACCTTTTCTTTTTTGGCAGGGTAGGCATAATTCCCGGATTTGAAGACCACCGGGATGTCCATCCAGTCCCTGGTAGGTATCGCTCCTGTCGCCAAGGATGGTCCCTGCACTACGCTTTTCGATAATTGTTGTAATTTTGGAACTGCCATCGTAACTCTTCCTCTTAAGCTAGTATTGGGTCAATAACCGTATTATTCATCCTTTGCCGGGGACAACTCCTTTTCAACCGGGATTCCCGCATCCACCATAAACTCGCGGAATTCATCCTCATATCCGGCGTAGGAGTGGGGGAGAATCCTCGGGTTCCAAGGATTCTCATGACGAACTGCCCGACTGTTGTTTTTCAGATTTCTGGTCGGGCTGAGAAACACCCCGGCGAAGTGCATGAGTTTGCTGAAGGGAAAATACGCAAGCAGCACACAGACCAGGAACACATGAATAAAGAAAATGGAACCGATTTTGGCACCGATGGTCGGAGACAAGGTAACCAAACCAACCGTCAGCTGTTTGATATTGACGATATCAATATCGGTTCGCAGAACGAATCGCATGAGAATTCCGGTTACGGCGATGGCAAATATCAGAACCAGCGGAAAATAATCATTCATCAAGGAGATATAGCGAACATGACGGGTAATCAATCTTCTGCTGAAAAGGAGAAGACATCCGGCTACCAAGGTCGACATCGCTCATGTACCAGGTAGGAGCACCAACTTCGAAGATGCCGTCGATGAATTCCCACCAGCCGATCCAGGCCGGAACCGGATCAAGGAAGAGACGCATATGGCGAACGACGATGGACAGAAAACGAATAGTGAAAAATCAGGGCGAATAGCCACAACCATTTTGATGATTCATAGGTTATCTGTGGTCCATCATGAATTTCCGACTTGGTGTTTCTGAAAAGAGACCGGAAGGTCACAATTTCCAAAAACATTCTGGCCACCACTTCGGCGTTCGTGAAAGGGGCCTCAAGCCTGTCGTGCTTGATAAAATCCAGTGATTTTCCTTGCCCGCAGGTGGTCTGTATCGCAAATGGTACCGGCGATTTCGCCCATTGCACCACCTTGTAGACACAGCCGCCAAGGAAGATCATCATGGCCAGATACGGCAGGGCGACACCAAACAAATAGGGCATCCCCGGTATCTGAGATCCGAGCCAAGCAATCAGTATTAACGCAATGACTGCCAGGAATGAGAAGGCGTACTTCATTTCTTACCTCGCTTCAATTGAACTGTTTTGGAAACCATGCGATGGAACAGAGCCGGCTGCTTCCTGCATGGAGACCAGTTAAATACCGTTAACCTTTTTTAAAACTCTGTTATTATCTTCAGGCAGCAGTTTCGAGGGACACCTGCTGTCTGTTAATATATGACTCCCCGACTTGATTTCGGCAATACGAACCTTATACAACCGCTCCCGGTATTGCATGTATATATCAAATGCTGCCAGCACCGCCAGATCGACGGCGAACTCGAAATCATACAATTCATGCACCAGATGTCGTGCGCTCCTTGTCAGCGGCAAAGACCTCGCGGGTGATATGTTTTACAGCATTCAAAGGTGCCACCGCCTGCGATGGTGAAAACTCCTGTACCGAGCGGATACTCATGATTTGCTCAAGAGGAGCAATAAATTCCTTCGAATCCTTCCCTCCAGTCAACAGCGGGAAAAGTCTGTTCAAGGCCTCGCGAATATTGCCACCGACAGGATTGGCAAATTGATCCCGTTCTTTAATAAAAAATCCTGACGATATATAGGTTGAAAGGGCGTATTCCACCCATTTATTGACGATTTTTTCTCTGTGGTTCCGGAAACCTTCAGCAAGATCCATACAAAGAAACCTGTAATTAAAAGGTTATTCTTGACTAAAAGGTTGACAAGAGAGAGAAAGACGAATGAATGACCATTCACAAAATGACATCTCTAGCATCTTTTCCCCTCTTTTTCAAGAATATTTTTATCCTGCTCAACACGCTCAAAAGGCCGTAAAGTGTGGGGCTCCAGGACCATTTCACGATCTTGGAAGGCGGTTGATATCACCAACAATATTTACAGCTTCGCGAATGTAAGGATCCTCTTTGACATTCTTCAGCCAGATTTCCTTCGGATCGCCCTTTTCATCTTCCGACTCCTCAAAGTCGCCACCCTCCCCCTGCTCCTCGCGGTATTTGCGATAATGCGCGCCAATTTTTTCCCGCACAAGCCGTGATTCTTGCCGTTGACTGCGCATGTCGGCAAGATCGATGGGCATAACACTATGTTCAGCACGATCAGCAGCTTTGACTGCCTCCTCGGTTATGGTTTGCATGCCCTCATCTTTCTCGACACGTTCGCGACTCAGCCGGCGCAGCGCTTCAAAATTAAAAGGTTTTTCATTCCAGGGAGTGAATTTAACCGGTTCAATGGAATCCCAAGGCAAAGAATAATCGAGGTAGCGCTCGCCGGACTTAATATGTTCGAAGAGATTCGGCAGAAAAATGTCCGGTTCTACCCCTTTGTATTGGGTCGAGCTGCCGTTTACTCGATAAAATTTCTGGATCATCACCTTCAATGCCCCAAGATCCTCGTATTTGCTCATATGGAGCAAAGGTATGTTTTCGTTGAGATCGATAATCGTTTGCACCGTGCCTTTGCCGTGGGTATGTTTACCGCCGACAATAACGGCTCGCCGATAATCCTGCAGTGCGGCTGCAACAATCTCCGATGCCGATGCCGAAAACTTGTTGACCAGCACCACCAAGGGCCCATTGTAATACTCCTTTTCATCGGTATCACTAAGGATTTTCTTATCTCCAAAGCTGTTCTTGACTTGCACAACCGGCCCGGATTTAATAAAAAGCCCTGCTATATCAACTGCATCAACCAATGCTCCGCCACCATCGTCACGCAGATCCAGGACAATGCCATCAACGTTTTCTTTCTTTAATTGAACGAGTTCCTTCAGGGTATCATCGGTCGAATTGCGCCCCTTGGAGCCGTTGCGAATTCCCTCGAAATCACGGTAGAAAGTGGGAATATAGATATACCCAGTTCTCCGTCCGCCGACCGATTCAATAATTGTGCTCTTGACGAAAGTTTCTTCTATTTGTACGACATCTCTTATAATTTTAATAATCTGAGAGCCGCCGTCAATCTTTTTAACCGTCAAGGAAACCGCCTTTCCTTTCGGTCCGCGAATGAGCCGAACAGCGTCGCGCAGCCGCATATCGGTGATATCGACAGGTTCTTCTCCTTCCTGTGCCACCTGCAGAATAATATCCTCGGCCTTGAGCGTGCCTTGTTTCGCCGAAGCGCTGCCGGGAATAATGCGAATAACTTTGATAAATCCATCGTCTTCTCGGAGAAGCGCACCAATGCCTTCAAGGCTGCCGCGCATACTGATATCAAACTGTTCCTTGCCGGCCGGTGGGATATAATTGGTGTGCGGGTCGAAAGCTCTGGCGACGCAGTTAAAAAACCGGTCGTAATGATCCTGGAGGGTCTCCTGGTGCAGACGTTGAAAAAAGGTCTTGTTGCGTTTACTGACTTTGGTGAGCGCCTCCTGCCACAATTCCTCCTCGTTCTTCTTCTTTCCGACCTTGTCCTTGTCCTTAGGTTTGGTCTGCTCCTCTTCAAGGTCGAGAAATTGAGAAATAACCTGAGCTTTGAGCAATTTTCGCCATCGCTCCTTTAATTCCGGCATATTTTCTGCAAAATCAGTCTTCTCAGGGTCCGTCTCGTACGATTCTTTTTTCCGGACATCGAAATCGCCGACAAACAAGCCCCCATCAGCACCGGCTATTCGCACTGTGTTGTTGGCCAGCATTGCTTCAGCCGCTTTCTGTACCAGATCAATTTTTTCGTTAAAAATATCGTACCCGGTATCCGGCAGAGTGATTCGACCGTTGGCCAGAGTATCATCAATATATGGGGCAAACAGCACGAAGTTGCTCGACATCCTTTTTAAGGAGAAAGCGTTTTTGATAATCCAACTGTTTTATGTAGAGATGAAAAGCGGCCAACGCCAATTCATCATTGACCACTTTGTCACTGAAATGAAGGGCCGGCAGCTGCTTGCTCAGCAGGTAGCCGATAAATCTGTTTCGTTTTTGATCGACTTTCCCGACTTCTCCGGGTGCAGCCTCGGATATCGCAGCAAGGGACAACAAAAAGAGCAGCAGGGAACAAACCAGCAAATTGCGTATTATTTTCATAATTCATAAAAGAGGGGGTTCAGCAGCAAACAACAGTCCATATTTATCCGACAAGTGATAACAGAACAGTCAAACAAATACCACGACAAAGACATCTCAACGAAAAAATAAAGTTAACTTCCCCGTCACCAAAAGAAACTCTTCTTGCACCATTAAATAGATAGGTAAAATATCTCCCTGCCGACAATCTCCATGATCCTTTTTATTGGGCGGCCGGCAACAAGACGATGCCACCTTGCCTCCTGACAATCAATCCGTACGATCAATCCGTACAATCAATCTGGAGACTGGCAGAAGGCTTCAATGCCAGCAAATCCATCCAGCAGATCGACGTTCAGTTCTTCGGCAAAAAGTTGTAATTCACGGTGACTACAGTTTATTAAAGATGGCTGTTTTCCACAGTTTACTTCAGCCAGTTCGGTTGCAAGGAAAGCTTGCAGAGCATTCGCTGCTTGTCTTCGCACTTCGTCTGGATCAACGCTCTGCCGCTCGCAGAAGGTGCAGAATCGCCTAAAGTTTATAATCGACCGGCGGATCCCCCGGTATGCCTTCGTACAGCTGTTGGCATGTTGCAAATCCCGGAGGACAATTTCCGAAAATCTTTCAACCGCCGCCTGTCGAAGCATATCGATTTGCTCATTACTCAGCGTTGCCCTTGGCCCATCCTTTGCCCGCGTGACATAATAAATAGCTGAATGCAATGCAATTTCAGGAGTTTCTCCGGAGTGTCGAACCAAATACCACTCGTCTTCCAAAATTTCAGTGAGGCTACTTCCCTTCTTCATCTCTGGTCAGTCCAAACAATTCACGCACTATGGTTACTTTCAGATCACTGTTATCGCGCCCTGTGCACGATTCGCTCTTGAGGTACATCAAAGGATCATGGAGAACCTTTGCGACCAGAGCCTCCACCATTTTCATCAAGGTAGCACGTTCGCCATCATTCAGCTGGGGCAGCCTCGCCAAGGTTCGCTCCAGTTCACCAAGAGCAATATCGTCCAGTTTTTTCTTCAAGGCCTGAATAGTCGGGGTGACTGCAACGCCTTGATACCAATGCTGAAACTTCAGTGTTTCCTCATCAACAATTCGACCGGCTTTCACTGCCTCTTTGTCGCGTTCCGATTTGTTAATTTCGACTACATTGCACAGGTCATCAATATCATAAAGGTAAACGTTATCAATCTCGATAAGTCGTGGATCAAGGTCACGGGGTACGGCAATATCAATGAAAAAAAGAGGCCTGTTCATGCGCGCCCGCATTACCATCTTGACCTCGTCTTTATACAAGATGATATCTGTAGCACCGGTAGAACTGATAATGATATCGACATGCTCGAGTTGGGCGGTCAGCTCTCCCATGGAAACAGCCTTTCCTCGAAAACGTTTTGCCAAATCCACAGCTCTGGCCAGGGTGCGATTGGCAACGATTACTTCATCCACCCCCTGACCTACCAGATGCTCGGCGGCAAGTTCGGCCATTTCCCCGGCACCGATGAGGAGCACTTTTTTGTCCTTGAGATTACCGAAGATTTTTTTGGCAAGCTGGACAGCTGCATAACTAATAGAAACGGCTGAAGAACCAATAGCCGTTTCGGTTCGCACCCTCTTGGCAACGGAAAAAGATTTGTGGAGCAGCTTATTGAGCAAAGGCCCGGTACAGCCAAAATGGGCGGCATGCCGATAAGCTTCTTTCAACTGCCCGAGTATCTGGGCCTCTCCGACCACCATGGAATCAAGACTGGCGGCGACCGTAAACAAATGATGTACGGCTTCCCGCCCGTAGAGAAGATACAGATAGCGATTTGCCTCCTTACGGGAAATTCGATCGCCAAAGAGAAAGGTGATTATCGCATCTTCGACGGCGGAGCGTGGATCGGCAACCAACAGCAATTCAACTCGGTTGCACGTAGAAAGAAGGTAGTATTCACGCAGACCGGTCACTTGCTTCAAGGCAGCAAGCGGCTCTTCATAGCCTCCGGAGACAGCAATTTGTTCGCGTATTTCCACCGGGGTATTTTTGTGATTTACCCCCATCAAAATGATGATTTCACCTGGCATAACTATGCACGCCTCCGAGCAGGTATGTTACACCCCAAAGGGTGAAAATAACTGCAGCGAAACCGATCACCGCCATAACAGCAGCCCTTTTGCCACGCCAGCCGACGGTAAATCGTTGATGGAGTTGGACGAGGTATATGAACCAGGTTATCAACGACCAGGTCTCCTTCGGATCCCACTGCCAATAAGTTCCCCACGCCTGTCGAGCCCAGATGGAACCAGTGACGATGCCGATTGTCAGGAAGGTAAAACCCGCACTGAGGCAGTGATTATTCAATTGATCGAGGGAATCAAGAGAGGGAAACCTGGAAAAAAAATAACCGAATTTCTTGCTTTTTATTTCTCTTTCCAACAACAGATACATCAAACCGCCACAGAATGCCAGTGAGAGAAAGCCATAGCCGATAAGCGAAACTCCACCATGAATGGGCAGCCAGACACTCTGTAAGGCGGGTAGCAGGGTGTCGATGTTTTTCTCAGAACACGCCGAAATGACTATAAGACAGAAAATAAGCGTAGAAACAAAGGTGCCAAAATTCTTTACTGAATAGCGCCATCTGAAAGAAAGATACGCCCAGGTTGTAGCCCAGGCGAAAAAAAACACCACTTCGTGTTGCGAGGTAATCGGGGTATGACCGCCAAGAACAAAACGAAAAATGATATACAGTGTCTGGAGAATACCCGAGACAACCATAATTATTCGAGCGATATTGCGTATCTTCTTGTTCTGGCTGATAAAATAAACAAGATATGCAGCGGTGGCAATAAAAGAAATTCCTAGAATCGCCTGAAAAAGGAGGTATGTGAGTTCTTTCATGGATGTCCCAGCGAATAAAAGGGCCAAGCAAGTCGGTACATGTCACCCGCCTGCACGATTGCATTATTTTGACGTATCATGCTTCTCGAGAAACTGCCGAACCAAAGCAACTGCATCAATTTCCTTAGGGAGTTCCCGCAGGAGCAACATTTGCAACTCAAACCAGTTTGCCTCACGCAGTCGGTCCACTACCCCCATGTGCAGCAATCTGCGGAACAATTCGGAGTGCGCCACCGGCTCATCTTGCCCATCGAGAAGCCTTTCTCTTATCAGAGCAAGAAGATCAACCGCTGCCTCGTATTCGGGCCCGATTGCTTTTTCCAGTTGCTCCCTCATCTTCTTTGCCAAAGCGGGACTTCCGCCTCCGGTGGAAATGGCAATGAGCATCTTGCCACGGCGAAAATGCGCCGGAACATGAAAATCACACCCGCCTGGGTCGTCGGCGCTATTGAGAATAGCAGCCGACTTTGCGGTTTCATTTTTTACCCGAAGCTGAACGTCACGATCATTGGTTGCGGCGAACACCAGCAATGCACCCTTCAAATCCCCTTCGACATATCCCCTTCTCAACCACTCAATTTTCCCTGCATCTGCCAGGTTACGCAATTCGGTCTCAACAGTTGGGCTGATGACCCTGATCCGTGCCTCGGCTTCCATGAGACCCCGAACCTTGCGCAAAGCGACTCCGCCACCACCAACCACCACACAGAGCCGGTTGTTTATTCGCAGATTGACCGGATAAAAAGGCATAGAGATCATTGTTTTTGCAGCATTACCGGCAAGAGCCTAGGGGGTCTCAAACAAAAGGAAAAACTGAGAATCACTGCGACGCCTATGTACGGAGCAGATCATTTATTGTTTGTGGCGCAAACGATTGACAATAATTGTTTTTTCTTTGCCATCCCGTTTGATGATCTGTTTTTTCAAGGCAATATCGAAGGCTTTATCGGCAAGCTTGAGGAATTTCGGCAGGCTCTGCCTGGTCGCATCATGGGCCAGAAAGATCGTACCCCCCGGCTTCAATAGAGTTGAGAAAATATTCAACAAGGGTTGAAAGAAATCGTCCCGAAAGAGAATTTCCGCACCGGCTAAAACATCAAAGGGCTCGAGTGTTTGGGGTTCGAGCCAATCAAGGTGAACAAACTTAATCCCCTGCAACCCTGAGGCCGCGGCACTCACCTTCTGAAAATCCATGATGATGTCTTCATAATCGCTGATGGTCACCGTAAAGCCGGCAGCGGCTGCAGCGAGACCGGGAGCACCCAGCCCGGCTCCGAGCTCAAGGAGCTGTTTACCTTCCGTATTCCGCTGAGAGCCAAGGACGTAAGCCAGTACCATGGCGGCATCCCAGAGTCGAATCCAAAATGGAAATTCAGATACATTGGCGAAGGGATCCTTACCTTCAAGAAATTCTTCAAGATCGGCAATCTTTAAAAGTCGAAGTCGTTTATCACCAACCTCAAAACGGTCAAAGGTCAGTTTGTATCTGGCCTTGATACGATTGTATATCTGTAGTTCAGGTGCGGGCAGAGTTCGTATATCCATTATGATGAAATCAATCAGTTGAGCAAACTGCGAATATCTTTTTCCAGGATGGTATGGTTAACATACCCGGTATATTTTTTCACCACATTGCCGGTTTTGTTAACAAGAAATGCCACGGGAATGCCGTAAATCCCGCCAAAATCATTTGAGGTCTTCGATTCAGCCAGGAGAACCGGATAATTAATGGCTTTTTTCTCAATAAATTTTGCCACCATGGCCGGACCCTGCTGATCGACGGACATGCCGATTACCGAAAATCCGGCATCCACCAGATCCGCATGTAATTTGACCAGCACAGGAACTTCCTCCACACAGGGTCCACACCAGGTCGCAAAAAAAGTCAGCAGAAGGACTTTGCCTTTAAATACACTTGAGTTGACAACTTTCCCATCACGAACATTCTCAAGAGCAAATGATGGCATTTGCGTAACTGCAAAAATTTTCCCAGGAAATAACCAGCCTCCAGATACGAGAAGAAGAGCCAGGATGGCAAAAGTACATTTCTGCTGTTTTTTCATTATTATGCTCCCAGGAAGATTTCATTATTTGTTCTTCTATGATATACTGTGCCGATATATATTCTACCGACAATTTATTCTATATTCCTCGAAAGTCAACAGCGGGCAAGAGAGCTGAGTGGGATTCCAATTCCGACGTTGTGGTAAAATTGCTCGATCCCCCCATTAATAATAGCTTTTTATCTGTACTCTGGGTAAATGGTTTTGCTACCTACTGTGCAAGGCAATAAGATTAATAATTTTTGGATATCAATGAAACATTCTTCTTTTATTCGTTGTACGCGAAAACACCTTGGTAAATTTCTGACATTTTTCCTTTTAGGTCTATGTCTTCCTTCTGTAGGTGCAGCAGAACTCGTCGATAAGGTTTTGGCGGTCGTTAACGATGAAGTGATCACTCTCTCTGAGGTTGAAGAAGAAGCCGCAAGAATATATCAAGCCATGGGGAAAGAGTCATCGGGGCAGGCATTGACAAACGTCATGGCTGAGGCTCGGGAAGCAGCCCTTAACGGATTGATTGACCGCCGACTTATCAACCAACGGGCGAAATTGACCAACACAACAGTAGCCGACGAAGAACTAGCCGCCGCCTTCGAAAATACGCGCAGCCGCATGGCTCTCGACCCGGTCGAGTTCAGAAAAAAACTTGAGCGTTCCGGCATGACCGAGGAAACCCTCAAAAAACAGCTTCGCGATCAAGTTCTCCAAAGTAAGCTTATAAGTTATGATGTTCGCTCCAAAATAGTCATCACTGATGAAATGATTCGCGATTACTACAATCAACGTTATGCCGCCAAAGCCGATAAGGGGAGTTTCTATCTATTGCAGATGGGATTCCAATGGAACCCGGAAGTCAGCGATTCGGAAAAGAAACAAGAAGAAAAGACAGAGACCAGAAAACGGGCTGAGCGAGCCCTGGATCTGGTGAAAAAAGGCCAAGACTTCAAGGACATCGCTAAAAAATTTTCCGATTTGCCGTCGGCCAGCGAAGGTGGTGATCTCGGCATTCTCCATCTTGATGATCTGGCCCCGGCCATGCGAACAGCTATCGCCCCTTTGCAACCTGGAGAAATCAGCAAAATAATCGAAACATCTGATAGTTACCAATTTTTCAAGTTGCTTTCGCCGAAAGACGAAGCTGCTTTAACATCCTCTTCTTATGAAAAAGTGAAAGAGGAGATCAGGGAGAAGCTCTATGAAGAAAAGCTGAAAACCGCCTATGCCGAATGGGTTAAAAAACTCAAAGAAAGTGCTTACATCCAAAAACTGTAATTCTAACCGTTTATTATTTATAAAAAAATATGCCAATCCCTGCGACTGACATGGATAATATTGTCCTCGGAGAACTCCTCCGCGAAACACGTATCAAACTGGGACTCGACCTCGAGGCCATTGCCGAAGGAACACGGATCTCACCGAAAAATCTTTTGGCCATAGAGGAGAGCAACTTTGCCGCGTTGCCGGCGGAGGTATTTACCCGGGGCTTCTATACCATTTACGCCAGATGCCTTTCTCTCGATCCAGCAAAAATACTCGAGATGTATGGGAAAGAGCGGAGAAACCTGCCAAAGGAAGGTCATCTCAAAACCCCGCCACCCAACAGACTCGCGCAGAACATGAAAAATCTGGCAGCCCCACCGAGCTCTTTGCCATTTGCTTACTTTGGTTTTTCGCTCTTGCTGCTTCTCCTGTTTGGAGCTTTTCTGTGCTGGTATTTTTCGTGGAATCCAGCATCTTACCTCAGTTATAGATTGCGCAGTCTCGACGATGCCCAGCAAATTCTCCAAACAAAAAACGGAGGCAATCAACCAATACTTCGGCAATCGGTTTTTGCTATGGCTCAGGACCGAAACACAACTCCGGCGAAAGCCAAACTGCTGGATCTGTCAAGCCCCTCCATAGCAACGGCAGCAACCAACCAACCTGATGAGCACCTTGAAAACCTTGCCTCAGCGGAAACGACAAAATACCATGTTAATGCGGTGTTCCAGGAAGAGACAAAAATAACTTTGACACTAGATGAGAACCCCCAGCGCACCATGACCTTTAAGAGTGGCGAACAGGTAAGCTGGCGGGCCATGGAAAAGCTTATAATTACCCTTCCCGTCAAATCGAGTGCAAAGATCTCTTTAAACGAAATCCCGCTCGAACTGCCTAAACCCGCTCATGATTGTATCACCCTGGCTATTCCCGAATACCTTCTGAGATAGCCATTCAACCGGCACCATGGAAACAGATGCCATTGTACTCGACTGTACCGACCATGGTGAGTCGGATGTCATCGTCATTCTGTTTAGCCAGGCGGAAGGCCGGGTCACTGCCATCGCCAAAGGGGCGAAGAAAAGCCTGCGACGCTTCGTCAACAAGCTTGAACTCTTCAGCTTTCTCCATATTGTTTGTACGAGAAAAGCAGGCCGAAGCCTGGCCTTTCTCGCCGAGGCTGATCTTCACACGAGTTTTCTCAATATCCGCACGAATCTGGAACTCTACACCATCGCTACAGTTATTCGAGAATTCCTGCTCATCGGGATAAGGGAAGACGAACCTGACGAGAGGGTCTTTCGTCTCAGCCTCTGGTCTCTGCACAACCTTGATCTGGTCCGGCAACCGAAAGCCATTCTCATCCTTTTTCTCATCCGCTTCTTTGACTATATAGGCTACCGTCCGGATCTGGAGACATGCGGCCGATGTGGCAACCCCGTTATGCCTGAGACAAGTTACAGCTTCGAGGCGAGTGGTGGCAGAATCATCTGTTCCGGATGCACCAAAGGTTCAGCAAGAGGCATCGGCCTTTCGCACGGGACAATCAAAATTCTCCGCTCGGCACAAGATCTGCCGCTTGAGCGATTGCACCGCCTGAAGATCTCCGGAACCATCCTCCAGGAAGCCCTGGCTATCGTTCATGCTTACGGCAGGCACCTTTTTCAAAGGGATATAATGTCGTGGAGAATTATGCAGGGGTATGGCAACGACTGACTCAGGCATCTGAGGTCGGCCTTACAACACTCCTGAAAAGAACACGACGCAAACAGCAGAAAACACCGAGGAGGGATGATATGAGGCAATGGTTGTTTTTAATTGTGCTGCTGTTCATGGCACTGACGGCCTACAACAGTCCAGCTGCCGAGCACCGCATCGGCGGCGGGATCAATTACTGGGTGACTTTTGAGGATATTGAGTTTGACAGTAAAAAATTCGACAAAAACGGCGTAGCGTATCTGGCCTCTTACCAATATTGGCCGGGCCTGCTGGGCTTGGAACTGGACCTAGAATTCCTGCCGGATCGTTTCGGAGAAAGCGCAATAGCACCGGAGGCATATATTCTGCTTGGCCGCAGCGTCTATTGCGGCTTGGGCATAGGCATCCTCTACAGCGATGGGAATTTTGCCGAAGAACCTTTTTTCGCTCTCCGTGCCGGTTTGAATCTTGAACTGCTGCCAGGCTTGTATGCCGATATTTATGGCAACTACCGCTTCAACGATTCAGTTGAACTGCAAGGCAAAGAAACCAACATCGATACCGACACAGTTTTTCTCGGAGCGGTTCTGCGCATATCCCTTTAACACCTTTGAAATTCAAGTCTTGGTTTTTTAAAAATGCTTTTTACTCAGTCTCTAGCTGAGATAGCGAATTTCTCCACTGTGCTCGGTTTTCATTGAGCCGTCGACAAGACGAAGGATAAGGCCGCCGGTCGGATCCAAACCCACTACCTCTGCCTGGTATTGCGGCGCAGTTATAACATCAAATCCGTATAGAACGCGCCTGCCGAGGGTGTCGGAGAGTTCCAGCCATCGGTCAAGAAGAAGATGACGACCCTGGCTGCCGGAAAACCCATCCCCTCGCAGATCCCGAGCTTCTTCATGCAGGAGAATGCCAAAATTGAAAGCCAACCGCGCAAGAAAGCTTGCCGTGAAGGCAGTGAGATTGATATTGCGACCAAGAATCTGCGTAAGACTTGTTGCCGTCCCCTCAAGCTCTGCGGGAAAAGACCTGTTATTGACGTTGATACCGAAACCAACCAGAGCGAATTCTTCCCCGTGCTGCGGCTCGGTGTAACTCTCCACGAGAAAACCGGCAAGTTTTTTGCCATCGATCAAAACATCGTTGACCCAGCGCAGATGGCTCGATACTTGGCATATCTGCCGCACTGCCTCGCAACAGGCCACCCCCGCGGTCAATGGAATAAAACTGCGCCACTGCGGCAAGAGCGTATTGGCAAACACCATGCATCCCCACACCCCACCGCGGGGTGCGTGCCATGAACGTCTGAATCGGCCCCGGCACAGGCTCATTTCATCGGCCAGGAAACACGCTGCCGCTGGCCATCGCCCGACCGCTGCCGGCGCTGGTGACAATTTGGCCGCGGGCATGATCCATGGCCCGTGGTAACTGTTCGTGGCATTCTATAAAAGAGCCGACAAAGGAGCCGTAGCGAATTATCTCCTCGTTATTATATTGACCCTGAGAATCCTGCAGCAGAAGCTCGCGGCGCAACTGCAGCAGCACTGCCTGGGGAGTGGGGTGGTTTTCAGCCATTGGTGGTGGACATAGGGCAGCAAAAAGATATCAGTGCTCAGCATCCCATTCGGCCTTGACCCGGGTGATAATCTTCTGGATCAATGGCAGCTTTTCCGGAGCACACACCCCTACAAGAGGTTCACCTTGGCCGACTGATAGTCCCGGCTTGAAATAGATCGAATGAATGACTCCGCGTTCCCCTTTGTAATATACCGGGGTGTCTCGTTTCATCAAAGACATGGTGAAAATCTCTTCACCCGGTTCAATGGTCACCGCCCGTGCCCCTTTTTTATCAATCCGCGACTGAATATCCATGGCAAAGAAGTATTTCGCCGATTCCGGCGCCGGGAAGAGAAACAGGACATCCTTGAGTATGATCTCAATGATTTCCTTTTTTTTCAGTGGATGTTTGATGGTCATGAGTTGCACCCCAGCTTCGACGAATTGGCCCTCGAGCTCGGTGTTAATGCTTGCGACAATGCCATTAACCTGGGCATTAACGATCCGCGGATTCCTCTCGCGATTGATCTCATACAGGGCTGTACCCGGGATCTGTTGCCATTCACCACCGGCAGAAGCTACTTCCTGGCCCACTCCGGCTTTAAATGATACCCTGCCGGTATGAACCGAGAAGATATCCACATAGGCAAAGGGATCGGACTTGTATTTACTGAGCAATTCATCAAAATCCAGTTCGTTGGACATACAAACAACCTGATAAACCTTTATCTGAATGGACCGGCAATAATTTTGCTAGTCCTGAACACCATAAGTATACGTCGGCAAAATCGCAGACACCTCGTTTATACCGGCTGGTGCGAAGCAAGGCAAGTCCAATTTTCCCGTCCACCCTCGGCATAAGGCAACCATGACCTGACGCTCCTGTCGCCGACCAACTCTACGGCCGGTATTGACTCGGTTAATCGCCGGTTTTATGCTTTACCTCCCCGTTATTGATGGTGTACTGTTACTTCTTACCAGATACAACTGACTTCTTCCGTAGCAAAAGCCTTGAATACATCATCCCCCAATAATGGCAGATTCCCCTAAAGATACCCTTTTTAATGTCGATTACGTGCCGGAGGACTTCGTGTTTAACGAACGGGTCGTCGAAGTCTTCGACGATATGCTTGATCGCTCTATCCCCTTCTACCAGGAGGTGATAAAGGCGTCCGCTCAGCTGCTGGATACCTTTCTTCGGCCCGGCGACACCGTTTATGATCTGGGCTGCGCCACCGGAACCAGCCTGCTGTTTTTCAGTCGACTGTTGGACCATAAGGAGCTGCACTTCATCGGCCTCGACAACTCAGCTCCAATGCTCGACAAAGCCCGCCTAAAGGCCGAACTGTACAGCAAACAGGACAGCATCTCCTTTGCCCTTGAAGACATAATCAACTTCGACCACCCGGGGGCGGGCGGGATAATCCTGCACTATACCCTGCAGTTCATCAGGCCCCTGCATCGCCAGGTCTTTCTTACCCGGCTCTGCGACAGCCTGCGGCCCGGCGGGGTTATTTTGATCAGCGAGAAGGTCATCAGCCACGACCGCCGGTTGAATCGTCAATTCATAGACACATATCATCAGTATAAAAAATCCCGTGGCTACTCGGAGCTGGAGATTGCCAAAAAACGTGAGGCCCTGGAAAACGTCCTTATTCCCTTCTCGGTCGAAGAAAACCAGGCCATGCTCAACAAAGCCGGCTTTACCTCCGTCGAAACCTATTTTCGCTGGTTCAACTTCGCCTCCCTCGTGGCAGTGAAACCCGCCTGACCTTCTTACCCGATCATGGACTATCTTCCTCTCCTGCCTGCTTCGGCAAATATCGATGCCATCCGTAAAGAGCATAGCAAACGCCTGACCTGGATCAGCCAGGACAAAAAAGGATTTCTCCGCTATCGCACGCCCGCACTGCAGCTCGCACGGTATCCCGCCACCCATGTCGACTGCAGCGGCGACACGGTGATCATCGGTGATCCAGAGGAATTAAGCGTACACGAGCAGCGGATCATCACCGACCACCTCAAGGCCTTCATGCCCTGGCGCAAAGGGCCATTTTCCGTATTCGGTATCGATATCGATGCTGAATGGCGCAGCGAAAAAAAATGGCAAAGGGTGCTGCCGGCTCTGCCCGATCTCTCCGGCAAAATCATTGCCGATATCGGCTGCAACAATGGCTATTACATGTTTCGCATGACCCCCGCCCGACCTCAACTGGTTCTCGGTTTCGAGCCTTCGGTGCAACATTATTACTGTTTCAAGGCCCTGCAGGGCATGGCTGGGTGCCCAAACCTGGACATCGATCTCCTCGGGGTCGAACATCTGCCGCTTTTCGACTCCTGCTTTGATGTGGTGTTTCTCATGGGAATAATCTACCATCGTCCATCTCCGGTCGATACCCTGCGGGATATTCTTACCGCCCTGAAACCCGGTGGAACCCTCATTGTCGAATCCCAGGCCATCCCGGGTGACGGGCCGATGGCACTTTTTCCGACCGACACCTATGCCAAGGTCCCCGGCACCTATTTCGTTCCGACCGGGGCCTGCCTTTGCAACTGGATGAAAAAAGCCGGTTTTGCCGATGTCGAACTTATTCTGCCGTCATCCCATGTCAGGGGCCGAGCAACGGCGAACCGACTGGATGACCTTTGAGTCCTATGACGACTTTATCGCCCAAGACAACCCGACCATGACCGTTGAGGGCTATCCAGCGCCCTGGCGCATATTTGTCAAAGGACGGAAAAAAGCATGAGCGGTCACCACTAAAAATGGTGCCGCATGTTGCCATTCCCGATAACTATGGTTACACTGGATCAACGTTTAGTTTTTATAAAAATACCAAGGAGCCTAGAATGGATTTAAAGAAATACACCCTCTACAGTAGCGGTCTGAAAGGTGCCGAGGCGACATTCGGCGAAGCAGCGGAACGAATAGGCATAAACGAGGTGGTCTACTCATTTGAAGGGCATAAACTGAGCCGCGAGCAGAATGTCACCATTCTCGGCAAGGAACAGCTTGAACGCGGGGATATCAGTATGGAACTCGCTTCACGCATGCTTAACCGCACCTACTACGAGACGGAAAAGATCCGCAAGGTATTACAGACCATCTTCCACATGGTGAACAGCGGCCACCAGGTGTTTGTCATCGGTGCCATCCAAGAGGACGATTCGGTTAAAGGCGGCACAGGATGGGCAGTTGAACTGGCCAAGATGTTTAATCGTCCCTTGCATGTTTTCGATCAACCGCAGAAGAAATGGTTTACCTGGAAAAACGGCTGGCAGGAAGATACCCCGCGTATTGAATATGACACCTTCGTCGGCAGCGGCACCCGCTATCTGAGCGATGCCGGACGTGAAGCGATAGACAAGCTTTTTGAGGATTCCTTTTCCGGCAAGTAACCGGCCTCCGTTCTTCGGGGTGGCCTCCTGCCACCCCCTTGCAGTTCTTCTTCATAAAATGACAACAAACACTCCATCAGGAGCACAACTTTGTCCCGGCTGTCGAAAGCTTATCAACCGTTCCGTCGACCCTTGTCCCTATTGCGGGCTGAAAAACCCTGGTTCGCGATGGAAAAACACCTTCTTATCCGGGGCCACAAGCAACGCTGACCGGCTGGTGACCACCCTCATCACCGCCAACGTCGTCATGTTTATCCTTTCCATTGCCATTGACCCACAGCTCACCGGCTTTAACCCTTTCCAGTTTCTCGCCCCATCCAACCAGAGTCTCTTGGTTCTCGGCTCAACGGGAACCCTGCCCCTGTTTCAGCTGCAGCGCTGGTGGTCCCTGGTGGCCGCCGGTTTTTTGCATGGCGGCCTCTTACATCTGGTTTTTAACATGCTGGCCCTGCGGCAAATCGCACCGCTGATGATCCTTGAATTCGGCACAAACCGGACAATCATCCTTTACATTCTAGGCAGCGTTGGTGGTTTTCTCATCTCCAGTCTGGCGGGAGTGTCTTTTACCATCGGTGCCTCGGCGGCGATCTGCAGCCTGATCGGCGCCCTCCTTTATTACGGCAGGAGTCGAGGCGGAGTGTACGGCAGGAATATCTTCAGCCAGATTGGTGGTTGGGCTGTCGGCATCGCCCTCTTCGGTTTTTTGGTTCCGGGGATCAACAACTGGGGGCACGGCGGCGGCATGGCGGTCGGCGCACTTCTTGCCTATCTGCTTGGTTATCGCGAAAAAAAACGGGAAACCTATAGCCATAGAGTCATGGCCATCGGCTGTATCGTCGGCACCGGCCTGATCCTTGCCTGGTCGTGCCTGAACGGTATTCTCTATCTTTTGTTTGGTGGCTGAGTCGGTGAAAGGCTTTTTCGGGAAGTATTGCCGAAGACTTGCCATTCATCGGAGTTTTTATCATCAGATGAAAGGCAAGTCTTTTTCTACTCGTTGGGGTCGATTTTCAGTATCTTGCCGCCCGGCTTAAGGCTGTCGCCTTTTTTGGCATTGATGGTCGTGACAATCCCGCCCATCTCCGCAAGAATGGGGGTCTGCATCTTCATGGCCTCCATGATTGCCACCCTGTCGCCAACCAGCACCTCCTGGCCTTCATCGACGGTAATCTCGACAATCGTGCCGGAAAACGGCGAACGGACATCCCCCGCTTTGGCCAGATCGAGGATCTCCTCTTTGCTGAGAATCGCTGCCTCACCCTGTTTGCCTGTCGCCGTTTTCGCCTGGAAATTAAAGATTGACGGATGATGGTCAACATTGAAATAGACACTGGTTTCACCGGAATCGTTGACCGGCGAGGGGCCGACCTCAATCATATGTTCCTTGCCGTGGTGATCCCTGAAGGTAATTTTTTCTCCCACAGCATAACCACCCTGGCGAAAGAAATATCGATGGCGACAGAACGTAGACCTGACCATATTTTTCCGAAAATTTAAAGAATTCCACCGCATCATTGGGATGCTGCAGATACAGAACCAGTTGCTCGTCGGTGGGTTCAACTCCAAGCAACTCGGCCAAGGCATAACGTTCGTGGGCCAGATCCATATCGGCAATGGCATCAACCCCGCCCTCTTTTTCCAGTACCTCTTGCCAGTCATCGCCGAGCACCTTTTCGTATATCCATTCTTCCGGACGATAAAAGGGAAATGGCCCGTATTTGCCGAGCAGGAGATTACGCAGGTCACCGGAGGGATTGCCATAACGCTCACCGCCAAGGACATTGGCAACTGCGGTAGTCCAAAGAATCTGCGAACCGGGTGTCACCGACCAATAGTTGCCGAGTTCCTTTTGCACGCGGGGCAGTTCCTTATGCAGGATATCCGGCATCCGATCAAGAAACCCGCCCTTGGCCGCCTGTTCAAGGCTCGATCCCATTGCCCCGCCGGGCAGCTTGTGAATCTGTACGGTGGGCTGGAAGCCCTTGATCTGCGACTCAAACTGATCATAATACTTGCGTTGATCGCGGATAACTTCGGAGGTTGCGATAACCGCCTCCTCATCCAGGCCGACCGGGGCATAGCCATATTCCTTCAAGGTCTGAACGATCGTCAATACCGGTGGCGGCCCGTAAAAACCGCTGAAGGCGGAATCGGCGGCATCGACTATCGTCGCCCCGTTACGTACCGCCTCAACAATCCTGCCGACATCGTTGCCATCGGTATTGTGGCCGTGATAATGAATGGGGACATCGGCATATCTCTGTTTCAGGGCATCGACCAGTTCGCCGATTCTTTTCGGTGTCCCCAAACCGCCGTGGTTTTTGATGCACAGGGTGATGTCCCGGCCGGTGACTGCGATGATCTCGCCGGCCTTGGCAACATAATAGTCGTTGCTGTGCTCCGGTCCTGTTGAAAAACAGATACACGGCTCGTTGAGTTTTCCGGCCTTGCCCACCTCTTCAAAGACCGCATGCATATTGGGGACATAATTGAGAAAATCAAAGGTACGCCAGACATCGACGTATTTTGCAAACTCACGTACGGTAAAGCGAATAACATTCTGAGGATAGGGACGATAGCCAAAAAGATTCACCCCGCGACAGAGGGTCTGGAACATGGTGTTCGGCATTTTTTCCCGAAGCTTTTTCAGCTTCAGAAAGGGATCGACCTGTTTGCGCAGGATATCCACATGAATCGAGGCGCCACCGGTAATCTCCAGGGAGAAATATCCGGCTTTGTCACGATTTTCAGCGGCCATGAGGTCGGTATGCAGGAGGATCCGGTTCTTGAAGTCGGACTGGGACTGGTCGCGGGCGGTGTTGGTGATGTAATAGCCCTTGGCCTGGCGCAAGGTGTCGATTATATCTTTAACGGGACTACCCTGAATAATGCGTGTCATTGTTTGTTCCTTATTGTTAAAACACTTTCAAGCCGATGGTTGTCTGTTCGTATCCACGATAAACGGGATTTTCTGTAACGATTACTTGGCAAAGGGGTTTTCTCGGGAGTAATGAATCTGGGAGATGAACCTCGCCAATTTGCCGGCTTCACTGGCATCTTCGTCATAATAGAAAATATGTGGATGGGTTTCGATATACGAGGTATCAAAATTGCCGGTTACGAAATCCTTTTCATTGGCGATGTTTACATAAAAGGGAATGGTCGTTTTCGGGCCACGGATGGCAAAGTTGTGGAGACAGCTTTTGAGCCGTCCAACCGTTTCTTCCCAGGTAAAACCATGCACCGTCAGCTTGACCAACAAAGAATCATAGACCTCGGGGATGACATAACCCTGATAAACGAAGCCGTCGAGACGAACACCGAAGCCACCGGTCGAACGGTAGACGGTAACCTTTTTCCCCCTTCCGGCATGAAATCGTTTTTCGGATCCTCGGCATTGATGCGCACCTCAATGGCATGGCCGCGGATCTGCACATCCTTCTGGGTGAAGGAAAGGGGCTTGCCAAAGGCAATATTGATCTGGTTTCTGACAATATCAATACCGGTGATCATTTCGGTCACCGTGTGTTCGACCTGCACACGGGTATTGATCTCCATGAAATAGTAGTTCTGGTCCTTATCGATGAGGAATTCAACCGTCCCGGCATTGAGATAATTGGCGGCCTTGGCGGCCTTGACCGCGGTATCGCAGATCTCGTCGAGCAGCGGGCGGTTTTTTATCATCGACGGGGCAATCTCGATGAGCTTCTGGTTACGACGCTGGATCGAACAGTCCCTGGTGCCGAGGTGTACCGTATGGCCATGGCTGTCGGCAAGAATCTGCACCTCGACATGCTTCGGATTAACAACCACCTTTTCAAGATAGACGGAGTCGTCATTGAAGGCGGCCAGGGCCTCGGCGCGGGCCACCGGAATCATCTCCTTCATCTCGGCATCCGATTCAATCCTGCGAATCCCCCGACCGCCGCCCCCCGAGGTGGCCTTGAGCATTATCGGGTAGCCATACTTTGCCGCGAAAGACAAGGGCCTCGGCAACACCTTCCCGGCCCTGCTTCAGGTTTTGCGTGCCCGGCACCATGGGAATTCCCGCCTCGGCCATGATCTTGCGGGCAATAACCTTGTTGCCGAGGTTCTGGATGACATCTGAGGTCGGACCGATAAAGATGATCCCATTCTTCTCACAGGCCTTGGCAAAATAAGGATTTTCGGCGAGAAACCCATAACCCGGATGAATAGCACAGGCACCCGGATTTCTTTGCCGCCCTGATTATTTTTTCGATGTTCAGATAATCACAACGCGGACCATCGCCCAAGAGAATCGCCTCATCGGCAATGCGGATATGTCGCGACATTTCATCCGGGGTTTCGTATACGGCAATGGCCTCATAGTCAAGTTCCTGGATAGCCCTGGTGAGGCGGATGGCTATTTCCCCGCGATTGGCAACGAGAATTTTCTTTTTCAATGCAGCTCCTTGTCCGGTTCAGTCCGGAATCTTCGGTAATTTTTCAAGAGTTTTGTGCCGGGAGGATCCCGGTTTCATTCTTTGCAAATGCCGGCGAATTGTCCACTCCCAACCGACGGCAAACCGCTTGATTTTAATCAGTTGGCCTCGACAAATCAATCAATAATATTTACACTCGACACCAACCACAGCCTTTTACAACTATTGATTTATGGTATTGCTCCCCTAATAGGATATTTCTGATGCACCGGCAGGCATGACTTTTAACCGTTTAAGGTTGACGAAAGGAGCCCTATCAAGTTATATATTGAAGTTTTGTCTGCATATTGAAGAGGGACAAAAAACACTCCCCTCCACCCAATTGCGATGACATACGGGGCAAATCCACCGTCAATGAACATCAACAATGACCTGAAATCGCAGCACTTACAGAAAACACGGCAGGCTGCGCCTCCTGCCCTTAGCCAAGAGCCAACCAGCAGCCCGCAACAAGGTCCGAGGCACATAAAGGAAAACTGCCATGAAAGCACTTATCGCCCTGGAAGATGGAACCACCTTTGCCGGGCAATCATTTACCGGTCACGGCGAGGCTGTCGGGGAAATTGTCTTCAACACCTCCCTCAGCGGATACCAGGAGATACTCACCGATCCGTCATACACCGGGCAGATCGTTACCATGACCTACCCGCTGATCGGCAATTACGGGATCAATCCTGAAGATATGGAATCGGCGGCAATTCATCCCCGGGCCTTTCTCATTAAAGAATACAATGCTTATCCGTCAAACTATCGTTCCACCCGTCCACTTGCTGATTTTCTCATGGAATACAAAGTGCTTGGGGTAGAAGGTTTCGATACCCGCGCACTGGTGCGACATATCCGCTCAAAAGGAGCGATGAAGGGCTTTGTTTCGACCATGGATCTCGACAAAAAGTCCCTAATTGAGCGAGCCAACCAGTGGCCGGGCTTTATCGGCCAGGATCTGGTTAAGGATATTACCTGCAAAGAGCCCTACGGCTGGGCTGACAATCGTCCGGTGCCGGGCGTCAATTTCGCCACGGCCGAAGCCGGCCCCAAAGGAGCCTTCAGGGTTGTTGCCTTTGATTTCGGCATAAAGTTCAATCAGTTGCGAATATTGACCGAGAAAGGTTGTCGGGTTCAGGTGGTGCCGGCACACACCAGTGCCGAAGCCGTTCTGGCCATGCAGCCGGACGGAATTTTTCTCTCCAACGGCCCCGGCGACCCGGCTGGGGTTGAGGGTGTCGTCGAGACCATCAGGGCACTCCTTGGTAAAAAACCGATTTTCGGTATCTGCCTTGGTCACCAGATGCTCGGTCTGGCCTACGGCGGCAGGGCATATAAATTAAAATTCGGCCATCGCGGCGGCAACCAGCCGGTCAAGGACCTTACCACCGGCCATGTTGAAATTACCTCGCAGAATCACGGCTTCTGTATCGACGTCGACAGCCTGCCGCCGGGTGCGGTAGAGGTAACCCATATCAACCTCAACGACAACAGCCTGGAAGGTATGCGCCACAGCAGGTATCCGGCATTTTCCGTCCAGTATCATCCGGAACATGCCCCGGGGCCGCATGATGCCATCTATCTTTTTGATCGCTTTATTGGCATGATGCGAGAAAAACTAGAGAGCGGGCAACGACAACGGCAGACATTTCACCCGGCACGCGACAACCCATAACGACAGCAACTACAGACAGATCATGCCGAAAAGAACAGACATCAAGAAAATCCTTATCATCGGCTCCGGCCCCATCATTATCAGCCAGGCCTGCGAATTCGACTACTCCGGCGCCCAGGCGGTCAAGGCCCTGAAAGAGGAAGGATATGAGGTGGTGCTCATCAACTCCAATCCGGCGACCATCATGACCGATCCGGAACTGGCAGACAGCACCTATATCGAACCGATCACCCCGGAATTTGTCGCCAAGGTCATTGAGAAGGAAAGGCCCGATGCCCTGCTGCCGACCCTCGGCGGCCAGACCGCTCTGAATACCGCCATCAAGCTGGCGGAGATGGGTATCCTCGAGAAATACAGTGTCGAACTCCTGGCCGCCAACATCGCCGTCATCAAAAAGGCCGAAGGCCGGGAAGAATTCCGCGACGCCATGCGGCGCATCGGCCTCAAGGTTCCGGAATCGATAATCGTCAATGACCTTGATCGCGGCCATGGCCGCCGGCGACACCCTCGGCTTTCCGCTCATCGTCAGGCCGAGTTTCACCCTCGGCGGCACCGGTGGCGGTGTCGCCTATAATCGCCGGGAACTTGAAGACTCTGTGCACCGCCGGCCTCGATCTGTCGATGACCAGCGAGGTCATGCTGGAACGCAGTCTTCTCGGCTGGAAGGAATATGAACTGGAGGTGATGCGCGACCGCAACGACAACGTCGTCATCATCTGCTCCATTGAAAATATCGACGCCATGGGCGTGCACACCGGCGACAGCATCACCGTCGCCCCCATCCAGACCCTCACCGACCGAGAATATCAGGAGATGCGCGATGCGGCCATTGCCATCATCCGCGAGATCGGCGTTGAAACCGGCGGATCGAACGTCCAGTTTGCGGTCAACCCGGAAGACGGCGAGATGATGGTCATCGAGATGAACCCACGGGTGTCGCGCAGTTCGGCGCTTGCCTCCAAGGCCACCGGCTTTCCCATCGCCAAGATTGCCGCCAAACTGGCCGTCGGCTATACCCTCGATGAATTGAAAAACGATATCACCCGCGAGACCCTTGCGGCCTTTGAACCGTCCATCGATTACTGCGTGGTGAAAATTCCCCGCTGGACCTTTGAAAAATTTCCCGAGGCCGACGATCTCCTCACCACTTCGATGAAATCGGTGGGCGAAACCATGTCCATCGGCAGGACCTTCAAAGAGGCGTTTCAAAAGGCCATGCGTTCTCTTGAAACCGGTCGATTCGGTTTCGGCGGTGACGGTCAGCAGATGCTCACCCACCTTGACCGCGACGACCTGGAACATGGCCTGCGGGTGCCGAACTCACGGCGTATTGCCCATATCTACGAGGCCTTGAAGCGAGGCATGGAGCTTGCCGAGCTCCATGCCCTGACGAAAATCGATCCGTGGTTTCTCTATAACTTCCGACAGATCGTCGAGACGGAGGCGGAGATCCTCGGGCGCGGCCTGCCGGGTCTCGACACTGACTTTCTCCGATACTGCAAGGAACGGGGCTTTTCCGACCGACAGTTGGCCTTTCTCACCAATAGCAGCGAAGACGACATTCGCCTCCTCAGGAAGAAACAGGGTGTCCTGCCGGTATATAAACTGGTCGACACCTGTGCCGCCGAATTTGAATCTTATACACCGTACTACTATTCGACCTACGAACAAGAGAACGAGGCAAAAATCACCACCGGCAAAAAAATCATTATCCTCGGCGGCGGTCCAAACCGCATCGGCCAGGGCATCGAATTTGACTACTGCTGCGTGCATGCCGCCTTTGCCCTCCGTGAGATCGGCGTGGAATCGATCATGATCAACTCCAATCCGGAGACGGTGTCAACCGACTACGACACCTCCGACAAACTGTTCTTTGAACCGCTGACCCGGGAAGATGTCCTGAATATCATCGACCAGGAACAGCCGGACGGGGTTATCGTCCAGTTCGGCGGCCAGACACCGCTGAATCTCGCCGTTCCCCTGGCCAAGATGGGGGTCAAGATTGTCGGCACCCAGCCTGACGCCATCGACCGGGCCGAAGACCGTAAACGATTTCAGCAGTTTCTGCAAAAACTCTGCCTCCGCCAACCGGACAACGATACTGTCCGTACCCTGGAAGAGGCGCTGGAAGCGGCCGAACGTATCGGCTATCCGGTGGTCGTTCGCCCCTCCTATGTCCTTGGCGGCCGGGATATGCGCATCGTCTACAACCACCAGGGGATCAGAGATTTCATGATCGCCATTGGCGGCACGGTCCTCGAGCATCCGATACTCATCGACAAATTCTTAAAAGATGCCATTGAGATCGATGTCGATGCCATCTGTGACGGCCGCCGTACGATCATCGGCGGTATCATGGAACACGTTGAGGAAGCGGGCATCCACTCCGGCGATTCCTGCTGCGTCCTGCCGCCCCATACCCTGAGCGCCACGTCCATCGACGAAATCAAACGGGCCACCAAGGCCATGGCCAAGGAACTTGGGGTCATCGGTCTGATGAACGTCCAGTTTGCCATTAAGGACAGCGATCTTTACGTCCTTGAAGTAAATCCCCGCGCTTCACGTACCGTCCCCTTCGTCAGCAAGGCAACGGGCGTACCCCTTGCCAAACTCGCCACCAAGGTCATGATGGGCGCCACCTTGGAAGAACTTGGGCTGACCACCGAGGTTACCATAACGCACTGGGCTGTTAAAGAGGCAGTCTTCCCCTTTGACCGCTTTGAAAAGGTGGATACCCTCCTCGGCCCGGAGATGAAATCGACCGGCGAGGTTATGGGCATCGACGACAATCTCGGTCTGGCCATTGCCAAATCGCAGCTGGCGGCCGGTTCGAAGATTCCCCTGTCCGGCAATGTCTTCATCAGCGTCCGCGATAGCGACAAAAAAACCATTGTATCCGTCGCCAAGGAACTGGTCGAACTGCGCTTCACTGTTTTTGCGACCACCGGCACCGCCGCATGCCTGCGCGAAGCGGGTGTTCCCTGTCAACTCGTCAACAAGATTTCCCAGGGGCGACCGCATATCCTCGACAAAATCAGGGACGGAGAAATCTCCTGGATCGTCAACACTTCACTGGGAAAACGGACCACCGAGGACTCCTACAGCATACGTCGGGCGGCCCTTGACTACCACATCCCTTACAATACCACCGCCAGCGGGGCCGAGGCCTTGGTGAAGGGGATGCGGGAAATGCAAAGTAAACTCCCGGGAGTGCAACCTGTGCAATATTTTACCCGGCCCAGATGATAGGTTAAGAATAATTCACTTATTACTCGACATTCGAATTTTTCGATTTACCTTTAGTGCGTGCGACAGGTTTCCAGAAAGAGGTTCATGCTGTGCCGTCAACTAAATCAAATGAAGCATTAGAGATAACCAGGAGCCACCGGAGACTTCGTTGAATACTTTTTATAAAAACCTGAGCATGTGGTTGGTGATTGGCTTGACCATGATCCTTCTTTTCAATCTTTTTAATAAGCCGCAAACCAATCAGACCTCGCTTACCTACAGCGAGTTCATGTCGAGCATTGAAAGCAAGGCAATCACCCGTGTTACCATCAGTGGTGATGTGCTTTCCGGTACCCTCCAGGACGGCAAACCGTTTCAGACCATCTATCCGATGGCCGACACCGAACTTATTTCCATTCTGCGCAAGACCGGAGTCGATATAAACGTCAAGGAAGTCCAGAAGGATTCCTTTATTATGACGATTTTTGTCTCCTGGTTCCCCATGCTGCTGCTGATCGGCGTATGGGTCTTTTTCATGCGACAGATGCAGGGCGGAGGCAAGGGTGGCGCATTATCCTTCGGCAAAAACCGGGCACGCTTGACCGAACAGAGCAATAATAAAGTAACCTTTGCCGATGTGGCTGGTATCGATGAAGCAAAAGAAGAACTTGAAGAGATAGTTGATTTTCTCAAAGACCCGGGGAAATTCACAGCACTTGGCGGCAGAATTCCCACAGGCGTTCTCCTCGCCGGCGCACCGGGCACCGGTAAGACCCTGCTGGCCAAGGCCATCGCCGGCGAGGCGGATGTACCGTTTTTCAGCATTTCCGGTTCCGATTTTGTCGAGATGTTTGTCGGTGTCGGTGCCTCCCGGGTTCGCGACATGTTCGCCCAGGGCAAAAAAAATGCCCCCTGCATTATCTTTATTGACGAGATTGACGCCGTTGGCCGGCATCGCGGTGCCGGACTTGGCGGTGGCCATGACGAACGGGAACAGACCCTCAACCAGCTGCTTGTTGAGATGGACGGCTTTGAAAGCAATGACGGCGTCATCATCGTTGCCGCCACCAACCGCCCCGACGTTCTCGATCCGGCCCTGCTGCGACCGGGCCGCTTTGATCGTCAGGTTATCGTCCCGGTTCCGGACGTCCGTGGACGACAAAAAATTCTTGAGATCTATGCCAAAAAGACCAAGATGGCCGCCAATATCGATCTCGAAATTCTTGCCCGCGGCACTCCAGGCTTCACCGGCGCCGACCTGGAAAACCTGGTCAACGAGGCCGCCCTTATGGCTGCCCGCACCGGGGCGAAGGAGATCAACCTCGACCTGCTCGACCAGGCCAAGGATAAGATCATGATGGGCGCCGAGAGGCGGTCGATGATCATCAGTGAAAAGGAAAAGGCCATCACCGCCTACCACGAGGCCGGTCATGCCCTGGTGGCCTGGCTGTTGGCCGACACCGATCCGATCCACAAGGTGACGATCATTCCGCGCGGCCGGGCCCTTGGCCTGACCATGCAACTGCCGACCGACGACAAATACACCCACTCCAAAACCTATCTGGAAAACACCATCTGTATTCTTTATGGCGGGCGACTGGCGGAAAAAATAATCTTCAACGAAATCACCACCGGGGCCGGCAACGATATTGAAAGAGCCTCGGCACTGGCACGAAAAATGGTCTGCGAATGGGGCATGAGCGAAGAACTCGGCGCCCTCACCTACGGCAAGAAGGAAGAACAGATTTTCCTCGGCCGGGAAATCGGCCATAACCGTGATTTCAGTGAGGATACCGCAAGGCTCATCGATGTGGCGGTGAAAAAAATCATCGACAATGGCATGGCTACGGTATCTACCCTGCTCGAAGAGCATAAGGATATTCTTATCCGCATGAGCGAGGAACTCCTGGAAAAAGAGACCATTGTCCTTACCGATATCGAGCGCATTATTGAAGAGTTGCGTCCAGGTCAATACACCGCGCAAATTGCCAAGGTAAAAGCCGGAAGAAAACAGGCGGCAGCAAAGAAGGACAAAGAGCGGTACACCGGCCAGCGAGGAGAAAACCGCACCTGAAACCGCGGCAGTAGCAAGCCCCGAAGACGGCACCCCCGAAGAACCGACCCTTGACAAGCCGGAAGAGCCGGAGGAGCCGAAATGGCAGGCTGACAAATGAAGATAATGGGCATCATTAATGTGACGCCCGACTCCTTCTCCGACGGCGGCAACTTCGCCTCGCATGCAGCTGCCATTGCCCAGGCCGACCAATTGATCAGCGACGGCGCTGATATTCTTGACGTTGGCGGCGAGTCGACTCGCCCCTTCGCCACACCGGTTGACGCCGAAGAGGAACTGCGAAGGGTTATTCCGGTGATTCAGGCGATCCGGAAAAAGCATAGTATCCCGATTTCCATCGATACCACGAAGGCAATGGTTGCCGACCAGGCCCTGAAGGCCGGAGCGAACATCATCAATGATATGTCGGCGCTGCGTAATGATCCGGAAATGCTGACACTTGTCCGGAAGACCAGTGTGCCGGTAATCATCATGCACATGCAGGGTACCCCTGCCGATATGCAGATGAAACCCGTTTACACCAATGTCACCCAGGAAATTATCGACTTCTTCTCCGAACGTGTGGCTTGGCTTATGGAAAACGGTATTGACCGAAGCCGACTGATCATTGATCCCGGCATCGGATTCGGCAAGACCCTGCACCATAATCTTTCCATTTTAAAGCATCTGGATGAACTGGCAGCACTCGGTTTACCGGTACTTCTCGGCCACAGCCGCAAACGGTTTCTCGGGGAGATTACGGAAATTCCGCTGGAAGCCGCGAGGGATCTGGCTACTGCCGTTGCATCAGCTCTTTGCGCCGACAAAAACATCTCAATGATCAGGGTTCACAATGTTGCCGCAACCCGCCAGGCACTCCTGATCGCCGCCGCCATTGCCGGCGCTGCCTGAGGAATCGGCAGAGCAACCCTCCGCTTATGGAAGTATCTCCCGATCACGCTGTCTTCCGAACCACGCAATACTCATCAAACGAGATAAAGCGAAAGATATATGGGGTGCCGACTGCGCCCACGGCAATCTCGTCACCATCCTGCAGTTTCGCTGAACCACCCGTATCATCGCCACCGACATTTCGCCCTTCGATCTTGGTACCGCAAGCGCTGCCCCTATCGACCAGGGCATAGCCTCCATCGCTTTTGACAATCTCGAAATGTTCCCTGGAAATATTCAGGCAATGGCCACGATCGATGAGATAAAGATCGTTGCTGGGTTGGCTGTCGTCCTTTTTCGGACGCTCCATCCTTTCCAGTTTGCCGTTGACCTTAATAACCCTTGACTCCCTGCCAATTTTAAAAGGGAATGCATACAGGGCAATCTTATCACCTCTCAAAATGTGAGAGGGGACGGCTTCAAGAGCTTCAGGAGTAAGGGCCTGCAGCATTGCCTTGGGGACGCTCTCGGTCAAAATTTCTAGCTTATGGTCCATACGCTTTGCCTGGGTGAATGGTCTTCTGCGAACCTCATTGATACGATTGCTCAGCATATCTTCTCCGCCGCCGAATATCAAACTGTTTCTCACACCAACCGGGCTCTTGCATTCTTCCGGCCTCCGGACTAATATCGAGCAAAATCTTACTCCAGCACCCTTCCTCAACTCTTGCCCCTATAAACGTGACAGGCTTCTTAACGACGACATGACCGATGGCAACATATATTCAGCAGATAGCCGGACAACTCAATCTCCGGGCGCAACAGGTCAGCAACACCCTTGGTCTGCTGAGCGATGGCGGCACCGTACCCTTTATCGCCCGTTATCGTAAAGAGCTTACCGGATCACTCGATGAAGTGGCGGTTGCCGCCATCCGTGAGCAGCACCAAAAACTGGTCGAGGTTGATAAACGTCGCCAAACCATTCTCGAAACTCTTAGCAAGATCGGGGTGCTCGACGAAACACTGCAAAAACAACTGGACAATGCGGTTAGCCTCACCGAGCTCGAAGATATCTACCTGCCATTTCGGCCGAAACGCAAGACCCGTGGCCTGATCGCCAGAGAGAGAGGACTTGAGCCCCTGGCCGACATGCTTATAAAAGGTATAAAACCACTTGAGTTACACCTTTTTCATGATCCGGAAAAAGGCGTCGCCACCGACGCAGATGCCCTGGCCGGGGCCAGAGATATCATTGCCGAAGATGTCAGCGAAAACCAGCCGACCAGGGCCGAGTTGCGTCACCTTTTCCACGAACAGGCGACCATCGAATCGAAGGTCGTAAAAAAGAATCTGGCCCAGGGGCAAAAATATACGGATTATTTTGACTGGCGGGAACCGGTTGCCAAGGCTCCCGGCCACCGACTGCTGGCCATGTTCCGCGGGGCCCAGGAGAAAATTCTCACCGTCTCCATCCGTCCCCCGGAAGAAAAGGCTCTGCGTCTTCTTAGGAAAAGACATCTCCAGGCAGGGCCATGGCAAGGTGAAGTGGCCAGAGCCCTTGAGGACTGCTATCAGCGGCTCCTTGCCCCTTCCCTTGAAAACGAACTGATCGGCAATCTTAAAAGCCGTGCCGATGGTGAAGCCATTCGCGTCTTTGCCGACAATCTCCGCCAACTGTTGTTGGCCCCGCCTCTTGGCCAAAAGCGGGTCCTGGCCCTTGATCCCGGCTACAGAACCGGGGCCAAGACCGTCTGTCTCGACGGCCAGGGCAAACTTCTCGACACAACCACCATCTTCCCAACGCACGGTGGCCAAAGACTCACCGAGGCAAGGCAAATCATCACCCAGTTGGTTAAAAAACACGAAATTGAAGCTATCTGTATCGGCAACGGTACCGCCGGCAGGGAGACTGAGGAATTCATCCGGACACTGGGTCTTGACCCGCGAATCATCATCACCCTGGTAAATGAAGATGGGGCGTCGATCTATTCCGCTTCGGAAATTGCCAGGTCAGAGTTCCCCGACCATGATATTACCGTACGCGGGGCGATTTCCATTGGCAGACGCTTGCAGGATCCCCTGGCCGAACTGGTGAAGATCGACCCGAAATCGATCGGCGTCGGCCAATACCAGCACGATGTCAACCAGGGAGAATTAAAGAAAGGTCTGCAGGAGGTGGTGGAGAGCTGTGTCAACAGCGTCGGTGTTGAACTCAACAGTGCCAGCAACGATTTACTGACCTACGTTTCCGGCCTCGGTCCGACACTTGCCGGCAACATCATTGCCCACCGTAACAATAACGGCCCCTTTGCCAACCGCCGGGAACTGCTCAAGGTCCCCCGACTTGGCCCAAAGGCCTTTGAACAATGCGCCGGTTTCCTGCGTATCCGCAACGGCAACAATATCCTTGATGCCAGCGCCGTACACCCGGAACGGTATGCGCTGGTGAAAAAAATGGCTGCCGATGCAGGGGTGCGGCTGGAGGACCTCCTCCACTCGGAAGAAATACGGCAAACCATAGACCTCAATCGCTACATCGATGACTCGGTCGGCCTGCCGACCCTGGTCGATATCATGGCCGAACTCGCCAAACCAGGCAGGGATCCACGACAATCCTTCGAGCAATTTCACTTCGCCGAAGGACTGCATAGCATGGACGATCTTCATGAAGGAATGCGTCTGCCGGCGATAATCACCAATGTCACTCAAATTTGGCGCCTTTGCCGATATCGGTATCAAGCAGAACGGCCTCATTCATATCAGTCAACTGGCCGACCGTTTTGTTAAAGATCCGGGCGAAGTAGTGAAAGTCGGCCAAAAAGTCGAGGTTCGAGTCATGGAAATCGACCGGCAGAGAAACAGGATCGCCCTGTCGATGCGCAAAGGCCAGTAGCCTACAATGCGCTTCTTTGCACCCTGACGCGACAAAGCATATTTTCCGCGACATACAGGGCAAGCCCCACCCATATCAAGAGAAAGCCGACCATCCTCTGTCGACTGAAGTCTTCCCCGTAAACAAATACCCCGAGAACAAGGTTGATCGACGGGGCCATATATTGGAGGAGCCCAAGAGTGGAAAGGGGAATTTTATGTGCAGCATAGCCAAAGAGCAGCAAGGGTATTGTGGTAATAATGCCGGCACCGGCGAGAAGCAGGGAGCCGGAAAGGCCGATGTGGCCGAACGATCCACCCTGCACATATTCAAGACCGCAGAGGAAGACCGCCGAAGGAACAAAAAATACCGCAGTTTCAAGACATAAACCGTCAAGCGGCGGAAGGGGATTTTTTTTATGAAGAAGACCATACGTTGCAAATGTCACGGCCAATACCATGGCAATCCAGGGGAATCGGCCATAATAAAAGGTTAGATAAAGAACCCCGAGGACGGCAAAAGCAATGGCCGCCCATTGCAGGGCCCGCAGTCTTTCGCCAAAGAAAATCATGCCGAACAGCACGTTGATCAGTGGATTGATAAAATAGCCGAGGCTGGTCTCGACAATAAATCCGGCATTGACCGCCCAGATATACAGCAGCCAATTGATGGCCAGGAGGAGGGCCGTGGTTGAAAAGGTAATGAGGTTTTGCCGTTCCCGGGCAGCCCGAAAAAAGACCTCCTCTCGCCGCAGCAGAACAATGACGCCCAGGGTCAACAGAAGCGACCAGACCATTCGGTGACTCAGTATTTCGTAGGCCGGCACCCCGCTTAAAAGCTTCCAATAGGCAGGGAGCACGCCCCAACAGATATAGGCGCCAGCCGCAGCCAACACGCCACTGTATTTTTTCATCGATTCTCCCGCCGGGAACCAATAGCCTTATCAAAGCACACAAATATTTTTTAAGGGGCTTAGAGCAGGCCGCTGGACAACCAGAAAAAAACAATATATCCACCGGCACCGAGAAGAAGCAGGGCGGAGAACTTCTGCACATAGGGCAGCACTCGCCGCATAGCCCCGACGACGACGCCCTCCTTCACCACGGTAATGCCGAGAGTGAGGATCTGCATAACAAACCCCATTCCCAGCACATAACCGAGAAATTGCAGAATACCCTCGGTAAATCCGCCGCTTGTCGCCGCACTGCCGACGACCATGAGAAAAATCGGTAAGGTGCAACCGAGAGAAGTGGCCCCGAAAGCCACACCGAAAAGAAAGAAGCCGAAAATGGAAATTTCCCGCGGATCGCCTATTTTCCCGGCCCATCCAACAAGAAAGTGCAACGACAGGGTATGGCCGAGGAGCATCCACGCCCCGAGCAGCATCAACAACACGCCGACGACGACGGTAAACCAGGGCATTATCTCCATGAGAAAGGTGCCCCCCGCCGCGACAATGGCGCCGAAAACCCCAAAAAGCAGAGCAAAACCGGATGCCACCACCAAGGCTATCCAGAAGGCCTTTGCTAGCCTGAAAAATATGGGGCGGCTGCGAAATCGGCTATCGTCGGCGCCAAGATAAAGCGTCAGGTAGACCGGCAGCAGGGCAAATCCGCAGGGATTGACAGCCGATACCATCCCGGCTCCAAAGGCATATCCGAATGGCAAGATATCCGCAACCTGGCCCAGCCACTGACTTAATTCTAACTGCACGCCCATCCCGATTCCTCAGCAAAATTCATGTTTTGAATAGAAAGCCACAACCATACCATACTCTCCTGAAGATTTGAAGGTTGTAGATGAACTGTTCCGGCTGCCGCAGCGGCCCCTTTATGCAAGCAAATAATTTTCCTGAGGGTCTAGAAATTTTCTATCTTGGTACCGCGCATCACACACTGATCAAGCTCACGACAGCAGGTATGCACCGAGCGTATCATGGTGAGGATCTCAAGAAATACTGGGTCGTCCGGACCAAGATCGTTTTCCGCCTGAGTTAAGAGTTCCGTGCCCCGATGCAGATATTCCTGAAGTTCTTCGACTAATATCTTGCGCTTGCTATGTTTCTCCTTTTCCCGAACCAACAGGGGCAGAATCCGTTCGATAGAGTACTCAACCAAGGCATCTCGTGGGGTATTGTACTGCTCCGAGACTCTTTCCAGGCTTTCCAGGGTCTTTCTTGATATCACATAGGTTTTTGCCACCCGCCGGGTGGCGTGACCAACATTTGCAAACTCGCTGGCGATCATGCGCAGTGCCTGGGTGTCCTCAATAAGATGATCAAAAAGCGATTTTTGCTTTATACCAAGTTGGCCGGCAAGAATACTCAGGGCATCAATCGATCTTTCCGACAGCTTGAAGGTTGTCCGCACCGACTGCCGGCCACGCAGATCAGCAGTTGTCTCCTCGGAATATTGCAAATGAAAAAAAGGCGTCGTTTTATCTTGCATATACCCTTCCTATGGTTCGGCCTCTTCCCGTTACCAATGGTTAGTGCCGATAAATAGTAATATTTCGTTAATGACTACTCACTTTTCAATATTACCATTTTCAAGAAAGAGATAAACCTTTAAAGAAGGAAAAGATTAAACCGGTTTATGTGATTGTCTGGTTGGTTCCGTGTGATTTATCTGGGAAGTGTCCCTTGTTTTTAAACAAAACCTTTGCCGTACCTACTCCCTTTCTGTATGATTGCCGGATATTTTCCAAAGAAGTGCGCCTCTTGCCGATGCCGACCAGGAACAACCATGCCAAGCAAACACGACGAGATTGTCCAGATAGTTGATCGACACAACAGAAAAATCGGCCATCAGCCCCGCAGCCGTATGCTGGCCGAGAAGCTGATTCCCCGGGCGAGCTACATCCTGGTTTTTAACGATAAAGAGGAATTCTTTCTGCAGAAAAGAACCGCAACCAAGGATATCTACCCGGGGTATTGGGATGTCGCTGCCGGTGGTGTTGTCCTGGCCGATGAATCGTATGAAGACACGGCTGCGCGTGAACTTGAAGAGGAACTGGGGGTGCGCGATGTACCATTGCAATTTTGCTTTGACCATTACTATGATCAAGGTGGCAACCGGGTCTGGGGACGCGTTTTTACCTGTCGCCACAATGGCCCCTTCGTCCTCCAGGAGTCAGAGGTAGCAGGCGGGATGTTCGTATCCGTGGCCGAGGCACTGCTTTTAAAAGACAGGGAACATTTTTCCCCGAATGGCCTGGAAATACTTTACAAACTGCAGAAACACCGACAATGCCCGGCAGGTGAAATCTTCTTTTTACACGGTCTCGATTCTTCCGGGCAAGGAAACAAGGGTCGCTTTTTCGCCGAGCACTTTCCGCACCTTCATTGTCCGAATTTCGCCGGGACCCTTGCCGACCGGCTGCATCACTTGACCGAACTGTGCCAAGGTTTGTCCAACCTGATCCTCATCGGCTCAAGTTTTGGCGGCCTGATGGCCACCTGTTATGCCAGTGATTTTCCGGCCCATGTGGCTCGCCTTATTCTTCTTGCACCAGCCTTAAATTATTGGGAATTTTGCCCACCATCGGAAAAACTCCAGGTCCCCACCCTGTTGGTCATCGGCAGGAATGATACGGTGACCCCACCGACCCAAGTCCTCCCTCTGGCCCGGCAAACCTTTGTCAACCTGGAAGTTCACGAGGAAGAAGACGACCACATGCTCCATAAAACATTCGTCACCATGGCCTGGCACGAACTCCTCATACGCTAAGTTTCAATCCGTTACCGCTCCCTGATACTGGACTCGCACATCCACCCAGAAAAAGCGCGAGAATTCCCATATAAAAAATCCTTCTACGCTCTTTCATTTGTCTCATCAACAGTTCCCTCAGGATGCCGCCTGGAGATCATGGAGCATCCCGACCTTCATAAGGGCCTGCCACAGGGCCGCATTAATCGGCAGCCTGACGGTACCGAGGTCCGGATGCAGGGCGGTGATGCGCAGCCCGGCTTCGACAAAAAGCGGCATCGGGGCAAGAGGATCTTCAGCAACAATGGTGTAATGCTCCGATCCTGCCTTCTCCTTCATGACCCGGCACAAGGCCAGCCGGGCAATGCCGTCCCGGCCACGATTGCCGGCAAAACCGAAAAGTCGGCAAACCACCATCCGCGCCTTGTACTGGCTGCAGCCCCAGAGCCCGGCTTGGGTAAGATCTGGGCGATACAGGATGCAGCGCTTATCGTCACCGCTTGCCGCCAAGCGTTGCAAAACAGCGTCGGCCTGGGAGGTGCGAAACAGCAAAAATGCCAGGGGAATGCATTCGAGGACCGTCGCTTCAACCTTTTCCGACAAACAGCAATGACCGCAACCCTGTGGACAGCTGAGTCCGCTTCGTTTGGCAAAGGCCGCCACCGCCGCATCGAGCAGCCGATACACTTCGACAACCTGGGATTCCAATTCCTGCAACATGACCATGGGGTATTTCAGTTCAACAGCAGGGAATCCATCGCCAACTCTTCCCCCTGGGCTTTGTAAAACTGTTCGAGGAGATCCTTGACCGTCAGGTTTTCTTTGTCCGGGCCATGCAGGTCGAGGAGTACCCGGCCCTGATGCAGCATGAGGAGCCGATTACCGAAGCTGATGGCATGCTTCATGTTATGGGTGATCATCAGGGTCGTCAGTTTTCGGCCCTTGACGATCTCCTGGGTGAGACCGAGGATCTGGCCGGCGGTTTTCGGATCAAGGGCGGCAACGTGTTCATCAAGAAGCAGCACCTCCGGCTTGATCATTGTCGCCATAAGCATGGTCAGGGCCTGACGCTGACCGCCGGAAAGCAGACCGACCTTGTCGAGGAGCCGATCCTCAAGCCCCAGCCCGAGCTGCCGCAGTTCATTGCGAAATCGTTCCCGATCACGGACCTTGACGCCGCGGGCCAGGCCGCGGCGCTTACCGCGCAGGCCGGCAAGGGCCATGTTCTGCTCGATGGTCGCCGACGGGCAGGTGCCGAGCAGCGGATTCTGGAAGACCCGGGAAATGAGCGCGGCCCTTTTATACTCAGGCCAGGCGGTGACATCCCTGCCGGCAATGGTGATCTTCCCCGAATCGGGGAGAAAACCGCCGGCAATGCAGTTCTGCAAAGTCGATTTACCGGCTCCATTGGAGCCGATCACCGTAACAAAATCACCCTCTTCAAGCTTGAGGTTGATGTTGTTCAGAGCGAAGACCTCGTTGACGCTGCCCTTGTGAAAATATTTGATAATGTTTTCGAGTCTAATCACCGGGCAATGAGCCTCTTTTTGAGATTGGGGGTAATGAGGGCAGCAATCACCAGCACGGCGGTAATGAGGTTGAGATCACTGGGGTTGAATCTGAAGGTGCCGAGCTCAAGCCCCAGGGCCAGGGCTATGGCCAGACGATAGACGATGGAGCCGAGAAGGGCGGCGATAAAGGCCCGGGCCATGGTCTGACAACCGAATACCGTTTCGCCGATAATCACCGAGGCAAGCCCGGCAACAATGGTGCCAAGCCCCATGCCGACATCGGCCGCCCCCTGGTTCTGGGCGACCAAGGCGCCGCTTAAGGCCACCAAGCCATTGGAAAGACCAACGCCGAAGATAATCACCCAATGGGTATTGACACCCTGGCTGGTAATCATCTGCGGATTATCACCGGTGGCAAGAATGGCCTGCCCCAGCTCCGTCCCCATGAACCAGATGATAAAACCGAGAACAATACCGGCAAAGGTGCCGAAAATCAGCAATCCGGCCAGATGGGCGGGAATCCCCAGGCGGGTTACCGCATCAAAAACCGTATTGACACCGAGCAGAGCAACATTCGGTCCGGCCATGATGCGGATATTGATGGAATACAGGGCAATCATGGTGAGGATCGAGGCCAGCAGGTGCAGGATCTTAAACTTGGTGTTGAGAACCGCCGTCACCATGCCGGCGATAAAGCCGCCGGCCAGGGCAAACAGCAGGGACAGATAAGGGTTGACCCCGCTGGTTATGGCCACCGCCGAGATGGCAGCGCCAAGTGGCAGGCTGCCGTCAACAGTAAGATCGGGAAAATCGAGGATGCGAAAAGTAAGGTAAACGCCTATGACCATGATGCCATAAACCATCCCCTGCTCGACCGCCCCCAGTGCTGCGTACCACGTCATACTGCTTTCCGCTTGTTATTCATATTCTTTCACTGCCGTCTTCGGCATCGCTGCCGGTGGCTCAAGTCCCCTCTGCCGGCCATGTTGCTAGTCAAACTTTCCGGTTTGCACACATCTAGCCGATAATTATGGGAAGGTCAACGACGCTTTAAAACAAAAACCCCACCCGCGGCTTTCTTTGTCTTTGAGAGGTCAGCGAAGAGGCGTGGGTGGGGCCGAGAGAAAAAATTCTCAGAAAAACAGGATTATTGCTTCGGGGCGTTCATGCCCATGCCGGGCCCTCCAGCCATGCCGGAACCAGGACCACGCCCACCCTTGCCCCCGCCCATGGGCCCGAGATATTGGGCAACCCCGGCGGCCTCGGCCTTGTCATGCATGGCTGCCCGCAGGTCAAAGAGCTCCCCGGCAACCTTCGCCGCGGCTTGCGGATCAGGCTTTTCACTCTGCATAATGGCTCGTTTTTCCGCTTGTTTCATAACCACCTGTTTCTGCAGTGCCTGGTTGTCTTTAAAGAATTTACTGACTTTTTCCTGGGTTGCCGGGTCCAGCTGCTGCATCATCGCCCCCCTCATCTGCGGGCAATAGCCGTCACCGCCATTGCCATGTCCCCCCCTGCCCCAATTTGCCGATGCACCGGTTGCCATGGTCAGTCCGGCTATAAGAGCGATTGCTACAATGTGCTTCTTCATTTTGCTTCTCCTTGTGTGGGTTGTCTGTTTCTTTGAACAGTGTGGTTACCGCTGTTTCATCCGGCGCCGGACTGCACCTGCAGACCGCCTGCGCCGTTTACCGTTGCCATAGATGATGCAACTCCGGTGCCAATTACAATTTATTCATTTATTTATTTGATATTATAATATATTTTTTCCTAGGCGCAAAGATTGTCGGTGAAATTCGCCCAGGCCTAGGTAATAACTACCCACCCGTCAGAATCCGAACCGAGTAAATACTTCTCACCCTCTTGCCCTCCCATTGACCGCAGCAAATAGTTGGTGTATCTATTGAACACCAACGGAGGCATTAAATGAAAATTTTATTCACCCTGACGATCTTTTCGCTTGTCTGTATTGCCGGAGCGGTCCAGGCGGGCGACTCCAACCTGCCCCTCGACAAAAGAGTCTCGATTGAAAGACTGCAGCTCGTTGAAGAGTATCAAACCGCCCTGCAAAAATGCCGGGAGCATGCAAGAAAAGCCGCCAAGAATTCCTGCATCCAGCAAAGAAAAGATTCTTTTAGCCAAGACCTTGGAGAATCTTCAACACGCCCCCAAGACTTACTTCATCAACAAGGAGGGACAGTACCGGGATGAAAAATCCCTGGACCAGGAAAACATGATCCGCCAAGGAAAATCGCATGAGTGATGCAGAAGAGCTCGGCATCCGGCAGAACAGCTGGAATTCCAGTGCGGTCGACCTGTATCGAACTTTTTTTGAGGACGCTGCTGAGGGCATGTTCATTACCGACCAGCAATGGCGTTTTCTGGCTGCAAACCAACAATGGCTGACTCTCTCCGGGTATTCGTTGAACGATCTCCAAGTCCTTGACTACCCGACGATAATCGACCGGCAGGAACTTCCTCAACAACCCCCAATCACAGTTATTCTACAACAGAACCGAATAGTTACCCAAGAACAATACTTTCTGTGCAAGGATGGCAGTCGGCTCCACGTAGACATCAGTCAAAGGGTCCTTGCCGACGGCAATATTCTGAGTATTGTCCGTGACAACACCGAACGTAAAAAGGCCGAGGCAGCGCTACAGGCAAGCGAACAAAAGTCTCGCGCCATTTTTGAACGTTCGCCGGTGGGAATAATCCTCCTTGACAGCCAGTCGATAGTCCTCGACTGTAACGAACATTTCGCCGGTATCTTCGGGGTGGCACGCGAACAGTATCTTGGCATCAAGCTTCTCGACCATTTGCCGCTGGGTGTAATGCGCGACCATCTCATCGCCGCCCTGGCCGGTGAAGTAATTCATCGTTTTGAGGGTACACATATCTCCATCTTCAGCGGCAAAGAGGTCTATCTGGCAATTTTCAGTGAAAAGATCAGCCCCGATCTCTTCATCGTCGTCATGACCGACATTACTGAACAAAAACAAGCTGCTACTGCCAAGGAAAAACTCCAGGAACAGTTGCTGCAGGCCCAGAAGATGGAGTCGGTGGGCCGACTGGCCGGCGGCGTCGCCCATGACTTCAACAACATGCTTACCGCCATCCTCGGCCATGCCGAGCTGGCTATGCTGCATTGCTCGTCCGAGGATCCGATCCATGTCAATCTCAAGGTCATTGAGAATGCCGCCCATCGCTCCGCCGATCTGGTCCGCCAATTGCTGGCCTTTGCCCGCAAACAGGCGGTGGTCCCAAAGATCCTCGATCTCAATGACTGTGTCGCCGGCTTACTGAAAATGCTCGTGCGAATGATCGGCGAAGACATCGATCTGGTGTGGAAACCGAACAGCGAGGTATGGCCGATCAAGGTTGACCCTTCACAGATTGATCAGATTCTCGCCAATCTCTGCGTCAATGCCCGCGACGCCATTGAAGGGGTGGGCAAGATCACCATCGGCACCAGAAACACCGTCATTGATGCCGAATACTGCGCCCTGCACCCGACCATCAACCCCGGAGATTACGTGCAGCTCAGCGTCAGTGACAACGGCTTCGGGATGGATAAAGAGGTCCTTGAACATATCTTCGAACCGTTTTTCACCACCAAGGAGGTGGGCAAAGGTACCGGCCTGGGACTTGCTACAGTGTACGGAATTGCCAAGCAAAACCAGGGATTTGTCAATGTGTACAGCGAGTCGGGCGAGGGCACGACCTTCAAGATCTACCTGCCGCGATTTGCTGCCTCGGTTGCTGGCGAAAAGGTCGAAGAGAAAACGGTAATTCCCCAAGGCAATGGTCAGCTGGTGCTCCTCGTTGAAGACGAAGAGTTGATTCTCAAGGTCAGCGAGGCGATGCTTATCCGGCTTGGCTACAGGGTGTTGGCGGCAGCGACACCGAGTGAGGCATTGCGCCTGGCCCAGGCCCACGCCGGGGAAATCGAACTGCTTTTAACCGACGTCATCATGCCGGAGATGAACGGCCGCGATCTGGCAAACGCAGTCGGCGGCAGCATCCCAGGAATGAAATGCCTGTTCACCTCGGGCTACACCGCTGATATCATTGCGCATCACGGAGTACTGGACGAGAAAATCAACTTTATCCAAAAACCATTTTCCTTTATGGAACTGGCCGTCAAAGTCTGCGAGGTAATGGGCCAGGACAAGGATTATCTCTTCAGAACATCATAAGGATGCCAAATATTGTCCCTTAAGGATCACCGGTCATACCGAACTCGATCGGGGCCTTGACGTAAAAAACATTCACTCCTTCCTCCTGCAATCGGGCAAACAAACGAGCGGCATCGGTGCTGCTGACCGCCATGGTCACCTCAATGGGCTGATTAGACAGTTCAAAGAAATGGGCGGAGCGGATTTTTCGGTCATGACCGAACCCCTCGGAACCGGCAATAAGGGTGGCACCGCTGACCCCCATTTTCCGTGCCTCTTCAAGCAGCCAATGGGCCAGGCAATGATTGCCATGCTTGCGATCCTGCTGGGTAAAAAAAGATAATTGATAACCGTTCATGGCAGCTTTCCTTTTCAAATGCGTTTGCCCAAGGCAACACTGGCAATGCCGAGGATGGTCATTATGAGTGAGCCAAGGACGTGGGCGGAAATTGCCATCCCCGCCCAGAGCAATCGGCCCTCCTGCAGCAAAGAGGTAACCTCGGCCGAGAAGGTGGAAAAAGTGGTCAAGCCTCCGAGAAAACCGGTAATGATCAGCAGACGCCACTCCGGCGCCAGACCGGGATGACCGGCAAAAAAGGCCACGGCCACACCGACAAGATAGCCGCCGATGAGATTGGCGGTCAAGGTGCCAAGCGGGATGGTTGGAAACAGCGAATTCAGGGAAAGCCCCAGCAGCCAGCGTAATATCGCTCCTGCCGCTGCCCCGAAGCTGATCGCCATAAGGGAATTCAACATAGGTCGGTCCTGTCCTTGTTGCGGTGCCTAGTCCGCACCGGCCGTTTTTTTTGAGAGTAACGAGAGAGCAGCCGCGAAAATATTACCATTGCAGGTTCGCTTCGTCACCATTAGATATATGGTAAACCGTTGTACAACACGTTTCTATGCCTTGAACGACACGATGGACCCCTTTGATGCACTCATTATCGATTGAAACACTGCTGCTTATTTTTCTCATTCTCCTCAACGGCTTGCTGTCCCTGTCGGAGCTTGCTCTCGTTTCGGCGAGAAAGGCGCGGCTGGAGCAGTTAGCCAATGAAGGCGACAGGAAGGCCGGGGTAGCACTGCGGCTGGCCAATTCACCAAACAATTTTCTATCGACAATTCAAATTGGTATTACCTTTGTCGGTATTTTATCAGGGGCCTTCGGCGGGGCAACCATAGCCGAGTTCCTTGCCGAACACCTTGCCAGGATCCCCCTTCTTGCCCCCTATGGCAAAACGATCGGAGTAGTCCTCGTCGTCGTTTGCATCACCTATTTGTCTCTGATTGTCGGGGAGCTGGTACCGAAACGCCTTGCCCTGAATAATCCTGAAAAAATTGCCCGCCTGGTGGCTCCGATGATCGACCATCTTTCCCGTCTGGCGCATCCCTTAGTCCTGTTATTGGGTGGGTCCACCAACGTATTGCTGCGCCTTTTCCGATTCAAGCCCACAGCCGAGTCATCGGTCACCGAAGAAGAGATAAAAATGATGATAAACGAGGGAACCCGGGCCGGAACCTTTCAACAGTTTGAACAAAATACCATCGAACGGGTCTTTCGTCTGGCTGACCGCCGGGTCACGGTTTTGATGACCCCGAGGATAGATATGATTCGACTGAGTCTCGATGAAAGCATGGAAGAAACCAAGCGGCGCATCACCGAGTCGAAACACTCGTCCTATCCAGTGGTACAGCATACCCTTGACAATATTATCGGGGTTGTCAGGGGAAAAGACTTACTTTCCATGATTATCGAGGAGAACCTCTTTGATCTCCGGAGACTCTGCCGGAAACCGGTCTTTGTTTCCGCCTCGTCGCAAGCGGTAACAGTTTTGGAGCTGTTTAAAAGGTCGGGAACGCACATTGCATTTGTGGTGGATGAATACGGTCTTGTCCTCGGTCTTGTGACCTATGGCGATATTTTGCGCTCGGTGTTCGAAGACATTGAGGATGCCTATTCCGGAAAAAGAGAAATAGTCGAACGTGAGGATGGTTCGTGGCTCGTCGCCGGGAGTCTGCCGCTTGATGACTTTCTCGATTTTATGGAAATCAGAAAGGTAAGTGAAGAACTGCATATCGGTATGAATACGGTCGGCGGTTTTGCCATGGCAAAGATCGGCGCAGTGCCAAGAGAAACAGACTACTTCCGGTGGAAAGGGCTGCGATTTGAAATTGTCGATATGGACGGCAGGCGTGTTGACAAGATACTGGTGTCGCGGATAGCCGACCAAACTTAACCCATCAACAACTGGTTTTTTCGTCGTTTTTTCCTCCACCAAAATGGCCGGACCTGCACCTTAGGCCAACACCTCTCTGATTTTCAAAACTAAATCCTTCTGGGTGAACGGCTTTTGGATGAAGAACACCCCTTCATCAAGGACACCGTGATGCGCTATAACGTCGGCCGTGTAGCCGGACATGAACAGGCACTTGACGTTGGGACAGAGAGCCAGTAGATTCTTGGCCAGATCGCGGCCATTCATCTCCGGCATGACGACGTCGGTCATGAGCAGGCTGATGCCCTCGCCATGCTCCTTGGCCAGGCGAAGAGCCTCGCCCGGCGTCAACGCCGCCAGGACATTGTATCCCTGACGACTGAGCATCGTCCTGGTTACATCAAGGATCATCGGCTCGTCTTCCACCAGGAGGATAGTTGCCTGGCCGGGCACTGCAAGGCCTGCTGTATCGCCCTTGTCCACCCGCTCTTTTTCTCCGGCATGTCGCGGCAGGTAGATGCTGAAGGTCGTCCCCAGACCAGGCGTGCTTGTGACGCTGATGAACCCTTCGTTTTGTTTAACAATACCATAAACCGTAGCAAGCCCCAGGCCGGTACCCTTGCCCATCTCCTTGGTGGTGAAAAACGGCTCAAAGAGATGCGAGAGGGTTTCCTTATCCATGCCGCTGCCGCTGTCACTGACGGCCAGCAGGATATACTCGCCGGGCAGGCAATCCAAATGGGTGGCGCAGTAAGCCTCATCAAAGGCGACATTCTCCGTCCTAATCGTCACCTTGCCGGTATCGGCAATAGAATCCCGGGCGTTGACACACAGGTTGGCCAACATCTGATCGACCTGCGATGGATCAATTTTGATCAGTCCTAAATTGCCGCCCGGCAGCCAGTTGAGGGCAATGTCTTCGCCGATCAATCGACGTAACATTTTCAGCATCCCTTCAACCGTATGGTTAAGGTCTACCACCTTCGGGGCAACGGTCTGCTTGCGGGCAAAGGCCAGGAGCTGCCGCGTCAGATCAGCGGAACGCTTGGCAGCCCGGCTGATCTCCTGGAGGTTGGCAAAGAGCGGTTGGCTGGTATCGACGCTGCTCAAGGCCAGTTCAGCATGGCCAAGAATAACACTCAGCATGTTGTTGAAATCATGGGCCACCCCTCCCGCCAGGCGCCCCACCGTCTCCATCTTCTGCGCCTGGGTCAACTGCACATGCAGCCTTTCATTGTCTTCTTCCGCCCTTTTATGGCTGGTGATATCCCGCACACTGGCAATAACCCCGTTGATTGCCGGTTCGGATAAGAAACTCTGGGCAATGGCCTCGGAATAGACCCATTGCTGCGTTTTGTGGATATGACGGTACTGGACGGTAACGGTTTTTTCAGGATGTTCGAGGGTCTCTTGCCAGGCGGCTCTGACCGCCTGCAGATCGTCCGGATGGATAAGGGTGTCAATTGCCCGGCCCTGCAGTTCGGCGACAGGAAAACCGGTAATTCTCTCCGCCGCCGGACTGACATAGCGTTGAGTGCCGTCGACATTAATGATGACCAGGCTATCCGAAGAATTTTGTACGAGAAATCGCAGCCGCTCCTCACTTTCAACAAGTGCCATCTCCGCCATCTTTCGCACGTCGATATCTTGAAGCGTACCATAGAGGCGAGCACAATCCCCGTCCTTCAACTCAGCGCGGCCTATCGCCCTGACCCAGCGCTTATTTCCTTTGGCAGTCAGGATCTGTACCTCAACATCAAAAGGTGCCCCGCTCTGGATGGCCCTGGTCACGACCGCAACAATGGTGTCGCGACTGACACCCTCCGGATAAAAATCCAGCCCATTTTCCATGGTAGGAACAAAATCGGCATCGACCTCCATAATCTCCCGGGTTATCTCCGACCAATTTTCGGCACCGGTCAATGGGTACTTTTCCCAACCTCCAACCCTGGCCATCCGGCTGGTTTGGGTGAGCAGGTCCTTGGTTTTAATCAACTCCGCCCCGCTCAATTGCAAGTCATATGTATGTTTTTTTACAGCCGTTCGGAGGGAGCGATTCCAGAAAAACAGAAGCAGGAGGAAGATCCAGAGAATGCCGGAGCCGATCAGCAAATAGCCGATCGACTGAGAACTGACGACGGGTGCTCCGTACCATTTTTTGTCGATCTGTTGCAGTTCATCGGTTGAAATCCGGGCAAAACCCGTCTCGATCTGTTGTAACAGCAAAGAATCTCCCTTCTTTACCGCCCGGTGAAATTCACCGACGGAAAAAGGTAAAGATTCATTAAATTGCTGTTCAATCGAATGCTTATATAGGAAATACAGAGCCGGCGGTTTATCAATGACAAAAACGTTGACCTTGTGTTCTTTGGCGGCCAGGACAATTTCCTCGTATCCCTTGAAAAACACCAGATTTTTTACGCCACGTCGCTTGAGAGATTCAATTGCCGCATCACCTTCCTTCACCGCCACGACAAAGCCCTTAAGGGAATCAATGTCGGTAATACCACTGATTTCATTTTTGAAAAAGGCTGACACTTCGATTCTCGTATAAGGCTTACCAAAGTCCAACCAGGCTAAGCGATCTTCGGTTTTAAAGGTCGTGTCTATGACATCAAACTCCCCGGCCTTCATGCGCTGCTGAGCAATACCCCAGTCCATCGCCAGGATCTCGACCTGAGTGCCGGTCTTTTGCTGCCAGAGTCGCCATTGATCGACCAGGATCCCCTGGATGTGGCCATCCTTATCCTGAAACACATAGGGCGGGTAATTATTGTCAGTCACTACCCGAAGGGTTTGAAGAGGTGGCAATTCTGAATTTGCAAGGTCGGGAATCAACGTGAAAGTCTGTAGTATACCCAGGGAGAGCAAAACCAGGTGGGCGAAAAACCGGGATTGCAAAGAACTTTTCCATTGACAGTTGTGACGCATAAAAAATAACTCTCCGACGACAGTGAGGTCTTACGTTCAGGGCTCTATCACTTGTTCCGGCTTGAAATCGGGTTGCAATTTTATACAGAGAACCCTTTTTCATGAGAAAATGGTACCTTTATTATGGAGGTCAGTGGATTTGCATTCGCGGGGATACTGGTCGCATTATAGACGTCCCTTGCCAAGCAGCCATCAAAGAAAGTTTCGGCTGAATATCTTTTTTAGCAAGAGTTCACCCCATTGCCAAAAAAAACCGTCGATCGCGGGGTGCATGCAATCGACGGCAGGACTGAGGAATCTTGAGACTAGATGTGTTGTGTTTTTTTAGCCTTTTTGCCTTTTTTGGCTTTTTTGGCCTTTTTCGTGGTCTTGGTTTTCTTCGTAGCTTTTTTCTGTTTAGCAGGCGCTGAGATTTCTGATTTTCCCTGATGGTTCATAGCTTCAGCAGGTTGAGCTGCGAAAGAAACAAAAGCGAAACACATTACCACAAGGACAGCAAGGATAGCGGATTTACAATTTTTCATCTGTTATTTCTCCATGATTAGACGAACTTTTGGGCGTTTATAGACCAGATGAATATGCTATCAACAGCGTTCAAATGTCAACTATTCTTTCCACTTTTTCAAAAAAAATCGTGCCGACAGCTTTGCACGACGAAAGAACGAAAACCGTGGCTGGAAGGCAGTTTCGCCGTGAAAAGAGCAGGCATCGAGACGAAATTTCAACAAAGGTGATTGGCATATTTGACCGCTTCGAGATAACATGTCTGCAGTTGCTCGTCGGTAAGCGACAGCTTTTCTTGAAGATCTGTACAGGCAGTATGCTGATTTCTCTCAAAGGCCTGCGACAAAGACAGAAAATCACTATAGGCTGCGCCTTTCTCCAAAAGAGTCTCCTTTACCACGGCACCTACCGGCAACTTCTCCAGGATATCCGCCATCGAACAATCAAGCATCGCGTCGAGCAGAGAAAAGAGGCCGGTCATATAAAGATCGACACATTGACTTTCTGATAGGGCTGCAGCATTTCCCAACAATTCGCAAAACTTGGAGCGTACCATGGCCAGCCGCACCAGTTCGTCGGGTTTATCGCTTGCCAGTTCGGAGATTACGACCATCATGACAAACCGCCGCAACTCCTTCTCACCAAGAAGGGCTATCGCATGTTGCACCGACTTGATTTCCTGGAGCAGGTAGTAATAGGCGGAGTTCAAAAAGCGCATGAGTTTGTAGGTAATGGCAACATCCATCGAGATGATATCTCGCAAGCGTTCAATTTCGATTTCTTTTTTTGTCACCTCTGCCAGAAGTCTCAGCAGGTTTACCTTGATCGATGATATTTCGCTGATGCCGATCCTTTCCGGTTTGCTGAAAAAATACCCCTGGAAATAGGTGAAGCCAAGGCGATTTGCCAACACAAACTCTTCCTCTGTTTCAACTCGTTCGGCCAGCAACTTGACCGAGTGGTGTTTGAGAAGGTTGAGGGTCCGAACCATGGTGTTCAGGGGGGTAAGACGGATATCGATCTTGACTATCTTGACCAATTCAAGAAGTGGCTCAAATTTTCTATGGTAGACAAAGTCATCGAGAGCAAGGGTATAGCCGTTTTTTGTCAGTGCCCGGCATACCGAGATGACATTGGAAGTAGGCTCAACATTTTCGAGAATTTCCACGACGATCTTCGCCTTGGGGAAACTAAGGGGCAGATTGTTTTCCAGCAGGTCCTGGGTGAAATTGATAAAACAGATTCGCTTATTGGAAATTACTTCTATGTCGCCGGTGAGAAAGGCACTGGAAAGAAGACTGGCCGTCGCCTGCTCACCGCTCACCTGTCCGAGCATTCGGCCGGGCGCGCCGCGATAAAGCAACTCATAGCCATAAAGCCTTTTATGGCCATCGAGGATCGGTTGTCGGGCAATAAACTGTTGCATTTCCTCTGATTTCTAACGATCCATTTAAATTTTATTAAGCCGGGATCATTGCCGGTGGAAAGTCAACGCGGCACCGCTTCTTTATCACTTGGTTCTCATCAATTTTGTAAAATGATTTCTTACCAATGATTGATCCTCCGGCTCTAAAAGGGTGAAATGGATGGCTGTACACCTTTCTTTCTCGACTCGCACGACCACGCCCTGTGCTTGAAAAACCCTGTCCGCATCAGGTAATTCAATGGAGATGAGAATTTTTTCATCCAACATCAAAGGCAGGCTCAGCTCTGCAAAAGCACAGCCGGCGGTGGAAATGTTCTGCAACTGCGCCTCACCCGCATTATAGGCGGTCTTGTAGCGCACCAGCTGATTGCCACAGAGAAATCTCAGAGCGCAACGTTTTGATTTCATATTCCGGCTCACAAAATGCAGGCTTCAGTGAAACTGCACCTGAGCCTTTTCCTCGTAATGGCCATGGCAAGGTGCTGTTCCTTGAGAAATCTAGCTTACCGCAAAATTCGCACGAGACACTGCACTCGCTCTTTATGTCTATCACAATTTTTGCCTCCTTACAAATACAATACCGAGAAAAAATTGTCAGGCAGCGACAGGGGGTAATGCTTCTCAACTACAGAGGAAAATATCTCTAACCCCTCTCCGGATTTTGCCACAGCATTCAGGCTCCATCGAGAGTGCTATCGACAAAAGACATCTTCATCTTATAGTTTGACATCAAGCTGCTTATGCTCCAGCAAAATTAACCTCTCATGGCTCTAAAACCGGGGATGATGGTCCAGATGATGAACAAGCCCAGCCTCAAACCATGAACAACGGAGAAGACAATGACCAAATCACTCTTTGATGCCGTACACCTCGGCGATCTGCGCCTGAAAAACCGCATAGCCATGGCTCCCATGACCCGCGGCCGGGCAGGCGAGACGCGGGTAGCAAACGAGATCATGGCTGAACACTATTTCCAAAGGGCCTCAGCCGGACTTTTGATCACCGAAGCCACCGTCGTTAACAAGCAGGGCATCGGCTGGATCGGCTCGCCCGGCATCTACACCGAAGAAATGGTGGCCGGCTGGCGCAAGGTAACCGACAAACTGCAGCCCACGGGCACTCCGATCTTCCTGCAACTCTGGCATTGCGGCCGGGCTTCGCACAGCGATTTCCATGGCGGAGAGCTCCCCGTTTCGGCATCGAATGTAAAACTCGAAGGCGACGGCATCCATACCCCCATGGGAAAAAAAAATTACGAAGCGCCGCGACCAATGACCATAGCCGAGATCAAAGCAACGGTTGAAGATTACCGCCAGGCGGCAATGAATGCCAGGGAGGCCGGCTTTTCCGGCATTGAAGTACACAGTGCCAACGGCTATCTGCTCAACCAGTTCCTCGATTCCAAAGACCAATCTTCGTACTGATGCCTACGGCGGCAGCTCTTCAAAACAAATACCGTTTCCTTCGAGAAGTGCTGGCGGCGGTGCTTACCGTCTGGCCGGCCCATCGGGTGGGCGTACGCCTTTCACCCAACGGCGTGTTCAATGACATGGGCAGCCCGGATTTTCGCGAAACCTACCTTTACACCATCAAGGAGCTGAGTAAATTAGAGCTTGGCTATGTGCACATCATGGATGGGCTGGCCTTCGGTTTTCACCAGATGGGCGAGCCAATGACCCTGGAGGAGTTCCGGGCCCATTACGACGGGACTCTTATCGGCAACTGCGGCTACAGCAAAGAAGACGCCGAAAAAAGAATCGCCGCGGGCGTTGCCGACATAGCCGCCTTCGGCCGGCCCTTTATCACCAACCCGGACCTGGTGGCAAGGCTGCAAAACGGCCTGCCCCTGGCACCCTGCGATGACATGTCGAAATGGTATACCCCCGGCCCGGAAGGATATATCGATTACCAGCCATATGGCCGTTAACCACTACACTAGGAGAAGATATGAACTTCAAAGATATTTCTGAAAAAAGACGGGCAATCAATTTCTTCGATCCGGATAAAAACCTCTCCGAGGAGCTGCTCGGACAAATGATCGAAGCCGCCGCCAGAACCCCTTCCAGCTTCAATCTCCAACCCTGGAGTCTCATTGTCCTCCGCGACAAAGCGGCGAAGGAAAAGCTGCTGCCTCTGGCCTGGAACCAGCCGAAAGTTGTCGAGGCGTCGGTGCTGCTCATCGTCCTCGCCGATAAAAACGGCTGGCAGGAAGGACATCCGGTTGTCGAAAAAAACTGGCAGGAGATGCTTACGGCGGGCAGCATGCAACCGGCCCAGCGCGACTGGTTTTTGAATGCCGCGAAAAGCCTGTACAACTGGGGCCCGGATGCCAACCTGGCCTTTGCCGCAAAAAATGCCGGTTTCTTCGCCATGAGTCTGATGTACGCCGCCACCGATATGGGACTGGCCAGCCACCCCATGGACGGCTTTGACCATGAAGGGGTGCGAAAGGCCTTTAACATCCCCGATAATTTCTGGGTGCCCCTCCTGCTTGCCGTCGGCTACCCCAAGCCGGGGCTGGTAGTGCAGCCCGCTAAATGGCGGAAGAAAAAGGAAGAAATTATCGTTTCCTTCAACGCTTCTCATTAAGAGCTTGCCTGGCAGTGCAATATCCAGCTAGGGAACAAGCCGCGTCACCCCATCTTTCCGCCCTCCGGTGCAGGCAGACAATGGCCCGACAAAATTCCAATGCGACAACCGGAAGATATCAGCATTGAGGGCCCAGGCTCACAGCCGCAAGGGCGTGTTGAAGATATTTCGCCACGCCCTGCGCGCCGCCGTGCAGCTGCTGGAAAACCGCGGAAATGGTGGCCATATGTACTGCTCTTTGTCGGTATCATCCTTGCCGTTGTTGGTGCCGCCGGCTATTATGAAACGCAAACCTCCACCCTGCAGGCCCGATATCTCAGTGCCTTTGCCGCCAAACTCGAATTCCATGCCGCCAAAGGTGCCAGTGACTCCATAGTCTTTCCGCAAAAGGGTCCCTACGACCTTCGTCTCGGATATGTCAAAATCCCCATGATGCTCAAGAAACTTCAGCAAAAAGGTTTGGAGATTACCAGCCAGGTTCGCCTCAGCAGCGATCTGCGCCGCTATGCCGGCTTTGGCTTCAATATCCCCTACAATGAGAAAAGCCAGGCCGGATTGCATATCCTCGATGCAACACAGCAGTCGATGTATCAGATGACCAACCCGAAACGGGTCTACCCCGATTTTGCCGCCATTCCGGCACCGGTGGTCCAGGCTCTGCTTTTTATTGAAAACCGCGATCTCCTGTCCGGCGACTTCCCCAAAGTCAACCCCGCCGTCGATTGGGGCCGATTTTCCAAAGCCTTGATGGTCAAAACCGGTGAGCTGGTCAATATCAATCTACCGGCCATGGGCGGCAGCACCCTGGCCACCCAGACGGAAAAATTTCGCCATTCGGATAACGGTATTACCTCCTCCATCACCGACAAGCTGACGCAAATGGCCTCGGCCAGTGTCCGGGCCTACCGGGGCGGCGAAGACACTTCAGCCTTCCGCAGACAGCTGGTCCTCGACTATGTCAATTCCGTCCCCCTTTCGGCCGCCCCCGGTACCGGTGAGGTCAACGGCCTGGGCGATGGTCTTTTTGTCTGGTACGGCGTAGAGTTCGAAGAAATAAACCGCCTGCTGCGCCAAAAGGAAACATCGGGGCAGGAACTGGAGAAGCAGGCCAAGGCCCTGAAGCAGGTTATCAGCCTGATGATCGCCCATCGCCGCCCGTCCTATTATCTCGTCAAAGGCCGCAGCGATCTGGCGGTGCTCAGCAACAGTTACGCCAGGCTCCTGGCCCAGGGCGGCTTTATTGCCCCGGCTCTCAGTGAAGCCGCGCAAACCCAACCGCTGTTTTTTCGCAATTTCTCGGAAAACTCAGCGGCACCGCAGATAACCACCAACAAAGGCATAAACGTCGTCCGCAATCGTCTCGCCAACCTTTTCGATGCATCCCTGTATGATCTTGATCGCATGGATATGACGGTCACCACCACTTTGAACTCCAGGCTGCAGGAGGAGGCCACCTGGTATCTGCAAAGCCTGCAAACCAAGACCGGCGCCGAAGCCATGGGGCTTATCGGCAAATATCTCTTGGCAGCAGATCAGGCCGAGGCCCTCAGCTACAGTTTCACCCTGTTCGAGAGCACACCAGCCGGCAACGTCGTGCGGGTGCAGACCGATACCACGGAAACCCCCTTTGATATAAACGAGGGGAGCAAACTGGAACTGGGATCAACCGCCAAACTGCGCACCCTGACCACCTATCTGGAAATTATCGCCGAACTTTATGCGGAGATCGTCAAACTTCGCCCGGCCGAGATTGCCGAATTCAACCAGCAACGTCCGGACGCCCTCGCTTCCTGGGTGTGCAGCCAACTCCTGCAAACTCCGCAACCGCCGCTGAAGACTCTCCTGGAAGCAGCCATGGAACGCCCCTATTCGGCAAACCCGGAGGAACGTTTCTTCACCGGCGGCGGCTTGCATGTCTTCAATAATTTCCGAAAGGAAGACGACGGTCGCGTGGTCACGGTAACGGAAGCCCTGCAAAATTCCATCAACCTGCCTTTTGTCAGGATTATGCAGGATATCGTCAACACTACCCGGGCAAGCCAATGGGAAAACCACAAACAGGTTCTCATCGACGACAAGGATCCCCGCCGCAAGGATGTTCTCGACAAATTCATTGATCGTGAGAGTCGGGTTTTCCTGTCGCGGTTCTGGAACAAATACCAAAACCAAAAAGCCGATGAACGGCTGGAGACCTTGCTGGCGGGAATGAACCCCAACCCCCTGCGACTGACCGTCATTCATCGCTATCTTTACCCGAAAGCCGATGAGGCCACCTTCATTCGCTTTGTCCGCGAAGAATTACCGACCGCCGAAGTAACCAACGAACGGCTGTCGACCATGTACGACAAATACCAACCGGGTGCCTTCAATCTGCAGGATCTCGGCTACCTGGCCGCCTTGCATCCCCTTGAACTCTGGCTCCTTGATTACCTGCAGCAACCCGGCGAAAAATCACAAAAGGACGCCCTGGAAAAAAGCGCCGAGGTGCGCCGCCAAGTGTATGGCTGGCTGATGCGCACCAAGGCCAAAAACGCCAGGGATTCCCGGGTCAGAACGGTTCTGGAAATCGATGCCTTCTCCGACATCCACAGGCGTTGGACCAACATGGGTTATCCCTTTGAACATCTGGTCCCATCACTGGCCAGCGCCTTGGGGAGTTCCGGCGATCGGCCGGCGGCCCTGGCCGAACTGGTCGGCATCATCCTCAACGATGGCAGACGCCTGCCCACGCACCGTCTCACCAAGGTTGAGTTCGCCAAAGATACCCCCTATGAATCGATCGTTGAACCGCCGTCCCCAAATGCCATCCAGGCATTGCACCCCGAAGTAGCCCGGGTGGTACGGGAAACCATGGGCAAGGTCGTCAGTGAAGGCACCGCTAAAAGACTGCTGCACAGCTTTCAGCAGGCCGACGGCAAGCCTCTGGCAATCGGCGGCAAAACCGGTACCGGTGATAATCGTATTTTCGTTTCCACGGCAGCCGGCAGCAAATCCTCTGCAAAAGCCCTGAACCGTACCGCCACCTTTGTTTTTTATCTTGGCGACAAACATTTCGGGGTACTCACTGCCTTTGTCAGCGGCAAATCGGCCAACGCCTTTAGTTTTACCTCAGCTTTGCCCCTCCAGGTTCTGAAAGGTATGGTTCCGGTATTACTCCCCTATCTCAACGAGGGCAGCAGGCCTGCTCAATGAAATATTCTCTAATACAATGATTCATCTTACCAGAATCCAGAAACAACACGGCAGCCGAATTCTCCTCGAGAACGCCGGCCTGCAGATCCTCCCCAACAGCCGTACCGGCCTGGTCGGCACGAACGGTGCCGGCAAAACCACCATCTTTCGCCTCATTACCGGCGAGGAGGAAGCGGATAAGGGCGAAATCTCCTGTTCCAAGAAAACCGTTATCGGCTATTTTTCCCAAGATGTCGGTGAGATGACTGGCCGAACCGTGCTTACCGAGGTGATGTCGGCGGCTGGAGACATCGTGGCCCTCGGTATAAAAATGCGGGAAATGGAAACAGCCATGTCCGAGCCCATGGCCGATGCCGAGATGGCCGACCTCCTTGAACGCTACGGCGAGGCGGTGGAAATCTTTGAACAGCGCGGCGGCTACGACCTTGAACCGCGGGCCCAGGCGGTTCTCACCGGACTCGGCATCTCGCCCGAGGATTTCCAAACACCGGTCGAAAAGTTCAGCGGCGGCTGGAAGATGCGTATTGCCCTGGCCAAGATCCTGACCATTAACCCGGATGTCCTGCTCCTCGACGAGCCGACCAACCACCTGGATATCGAATCAATTCTCTGGCTTGAGGAATGGCTTACCACGGAATTCAAAGGCGCCCTGTTGATGACCTGCCATGACCGCGAGTTCATGAATAAAATCGTCAACCGCATAATCGAGGTGGCAAACGGCAGCACCACTACCTACAGCGGCAACTTCGACTTCTATCTGCAGGAGCGGGAAATCAGGCGGCAACAGCTGCAGGCCAGCTACCGTCGCCAGCAGGAGATGCTCGCCAAGGAAGAGGAGTTCATCGCCCGCTTTGCCGCCCGGGCCTCACATGCCTCGCAGGTGCAGTCGCGGGTGAAAAAAATCGACAAGATCGAGCGCATCGTCCTGCCGGCGGAGCAGCGGGTCATGAAATTCGATTTCCCGGTGCCGCCACGCAGCGGCGATGATGTCGTGCACCTGAAAAACCTGGGCAAATCCTGGACCGGCCATGACGGTCGGAGCATCCCGGTCTTCAGCGGCCTGCACGGTACCATCAGGCGACTTGAAAAAATTGCCGTGGTTGGAGTCAATGGTGCCGGTAAATCGACCCTTTTAAAGGTCATCACCGGCAATACTGACGCAAGCGAGGGCGAAGTCCTCACTGGGGCAGGCGTCACCATCGGCTATTTCAGTCAACATGCCATGGACCTGCTGAGCCCCGACCAGACCGTCTTTCAGGCGGTACAGGAAGCCATGCCTCTGGAAAATATCGGCGTCATCCGTAATCTCTGCGGCGCCTTTCTTTTCCAGGGTGACGATGTCGACAAACGTATCGCCAACCTCTCCGGCGGTGAAAAGAGCCGGGTCATCCTGGCGCGACTCCTCGGTCGTCCCTTAAATTTTCTCGTCCTCGATGAACCGACCAACCACCTCGACATCCAGTCACGGGAGGTGCTGCTCGCCGCCCTGCAAAAATTCGAAGGGACGGTGATTTTGGTCAGCCATGACCGGCACTTCCTCCGCTCCCTGGTAACCAGGGTCATGGAGATTGATCACGGCGAGATGCGCATCTACGAAGGCGATTATGATTCTTACCGGCGCCACGTCAAGGAACGAATGTTATAGCCGTCAGGATGGCATGCGGTTATCGGAACAGCAAAAATCGCTTGTCTCGGCGAACCGAAAGAGATAGTGTCTCACCAGCAAGGCGGGTGAAACGGCCATGCAACAAGGTTTCCCGGCCATCCGCGACAAGCGGCGCAAGAACAACCAATGGCTGTCGTACCGACAACGGTCTCTGCAGCATACAAACAAGGAACAGTATACGTGTTAGCCATTTTCAAAAAGGACATTTCGCCAAAGGCATATCGGCTTGCCTGCCTTCTTGGAGTACTGATAAAATTGTGGCTGATTCGCGCGCACCTCATCATGGTGACCCTTACCCCACACGACGACCTGCTCTTCATCCGCCATGCCGAGAGTCTGCTCAAGGGCCAGTGGCTGGGTGAATACAACCAGCTGACCCTCATCAAGGAACCGTTCTATCCGATTTTTATCGCCTTGAGCAATTGGCTGTCCCTGCCCCTGCTGTTTTCAGAGCATCTTCTTTATGTCATTTCCTGCTGGGTCTTTGTCTGGGCCATCGGTCCGCTGGTGCAGCAAAGAATGGTTTTGCTTGGGGCCTTCCTGTTCCTCCTCTTCAACCCCGGTTCCTTTAATTATCCAGCTGTCGGGCGGGTCTTTCAACTGGCCATCTACGCGCCGCTGGCGATAATCGTCATCAGCCTGCTGCTGGGCCTGGCTATCCGCGCCACCGCGCCTCTGCGCACCGCCCTGGGCTGGTCATGTGGTCTGGGAATCGCTTTATCGATTTTCTGGATTACCCGCGGCGAAAGTATTTTCCTCATGCCGTCGGTACTGGTGGTTTTCCTGTATATCCTCGTCACCCAGGGCGGCAAGAACCCGAAAAATTGGCGCCGGCCCCTGCTGCTCTGTACCCTGCCCTTACTCTTTATGTTCGGAACCGTTCAGATCGTGCAGCAGATCAACAAGATCCAATATGGCGTTCCGGCGGTGATTGAGATCACCACGCCTGAATTCGAGTCTGCCTACGGCGGACTGCTGCGCATCAAATCGAACGAGGAAAGGCAATTTTTCCCGGTGGTCCGCGATGCCCGGGTGCAGGCTTATGCTGCCAGTCCTACCTTTCGCGAGGTGGAAAAACACCTTGATGGTCCGGTAGGCATGGGCTGGCTGCGTTTGGCCGGAGACAATGACATCCCGGCAGCCTTCTTCATCTGGGCCCTCCGCGATTCGGTGGCCGCTGCCGGCTATCATACCTCGGGCACCAAGGCCCTGGCGTTTTACCGGAAGATGGGTGAAGAGATAGATGCCGCCTGCGATTCGGGAAAACTTCAGTGTCGGCCGCGCTGGACCTCCTCGCTCGTCCCCCCCTGGCGGCCGGAATTCAATGCGCTGATCCTCCCGACGGTTTATGCAGTGATCGTAAAAACCCTTACATTTGAAGCCTTCAATGCCCATACCGACCACTTCAGAAATGCCATCTCACGGGAGATGATGGCCCTTTTCAGTAATGTTACCGGGGAAAATCTGCTCAGCAGCAAACCCGGTGGTTCCGATGTTTATCCGGACTACATCACCCACCTGAACCGGGAAAAGTGCCGGCTTCTCGGACAAATCGGCCATGTTTACCAAATTATCATCCCCTATCTGTTCTCCTTTGCACTGATCCTCCTCCTTGTTAATCTGGCCGTCGGGGTGAAGAAGCGGCGGTTGAATCTTATGACGCTTCTCAGTGTCTCAAGCCTGGGGGGAATGCTTTCGATCACCGCCGTCATGACCTTGCTGACCATCACCTCCTACAGCGAGATTGCCAGAGTCATGCATGTAAGCTTCCCACTGGTTCTCATCTTTATAATCAGTGTCTTCCTTGATATAATGGGTTTGAACACAGTTTTACCCGCCGCATTGCCGCATGGTGCTGCAGCAAGATCCAAGAGCAATCGAACACCGTATAAACCCGCCAACCCCATGAGCTGACGATGGACTCCAGCAGATTAAAAGGCCGCCCGTCTTTTCCTTTTGAAACCATTGCCGTGGCCGTGGCTTTTTCACCAAAACTTGAGGCGATCATGCATGAGGCCAGGCAACTGGCCGACCACTTCCAGGCCAGACTGCTCCTGATCCACGTCGGCACCCATACTGCCGAAAAGGAAAAAATTCTCGCGGCAATATGCGCCAACTTGAAATTGAACCGAGAGGTAAGAACGGTCTGGGGCGGGGGTGATACGGTCACCACCCTGCTGGAAACCTGCAAGCAGCACATGGTTGATCTCCTTATCCTCGGCGCGCGAAAGCGCGAAAATGTCTTCCGCTATTATCTCGGCTCGGTGGCCCGGGGCCTCAGTCGCCGGGCTAAGTGTTCGCTATTGCTGCTTACCGAACCGAAGGTCAGCGGCACCAGTTTTCGCAGAATCGTCGTCGACTGTGTTGAGCACGCAAAAACCGTCCATGCCCTGAACACCGCTTTCTACTTTGCCGAGGCGGTTAAATCGCTGGAAATCCTGGCGATCCGCGAGGTCGACCAGTCGGGTCTCGCCATGGCCTTGTCGGACGACAGCACCTCCGGCGAACGTACCCAGGTAAAAGAACAGCTGATAGTCGATGCAGAAGAAAAACTGCGGGAATTCACCGCCGGCCGCAGCAGCGAAAAACTGACTGTGCAAACTACCGTACTTTCCGGTCGGACGGGTTTCACCATCCGCAAATATGCCGAAGACAGTGGGGCCGATCTCCTGGTCATCCATTCTCCGGACGGCAGATACCGGCTCATGGATCGGATTTTCACCCACGATCTGGAACATATCCTTGAACATCTGCCCTGCAATATGCTTATTGTCCATGCCCGTATCGGCGATGCAACCTGACTCTCTGAAAAGCATGCACCATGGCTAAACTCCAACCAAACGATCTGGTTTCCCTGCTGCTGGCCATCAGCATCATCCTGATTTTATCGCGAATCGCCTCGGAAGTAGGGAAAAAGATCGGCCTGCCGATGGTCATGGGCGAACTGATCATCGGCGTGGTCCTCGGCCCGACGGTGCTCGGGACAATCGCCCCGGAGTTTTACCGGACGCTCTTTCCCTTTGCCGAAAACAGCAATTTTTCCCTGGCCCTTGACACCATATTCTCCCTGTCGGTGATTCTCCTGCTGTTTGTCGCCGGTCTCGAGTTACGCTTTTCCCTTTTTCTCCGCCATGGCCGGGTGGCGATTTCCACCGGTATCGGCAGCATGGTCCTGCCCTTTGCCTCGGGTTTTGCCATGGCCTGGTTTTTTCCGCAGTGGTTTTCGGTGACCGGAGGAGGACCGACCCACATGCTCTTTGCCCTCTTTCTCGGTACTGCCATGGCCATTTCGGCCCTGCCGGTCATTGCCAGGATTCTCCTCGACATGAAACTCCTGAAGACCGAGATCGGCATGGTCATTATTGCCTCGGCGGTCCTCAACGATGTGGTGGGCTGGATTGTCTTCTCCTTTATCCTGTCGCTGGTCGGGCAGAATAACGGCCATGGCAGCGTTGGGCTGAGCATCGTCTCCATCGCCGCCTTTGCCACCTTCATGCTGGTTTTCGGCCGCTTCGTCATCAACCGTGTCCTGCCGTGGATCCAGAGCAAACTGTCCTGGCCCGGCGGCGTCCTGGCCCTCAGTCTCGGCCTGTGCCTGCTGTCCGCCGCCTTTACCGAATACATCCATATCCACGCCATCCTCGGCGCCTTTATCGCCGGCCTGGCGATCGGTGATTCGGTGTACCTGCGCGAACAGGCGCGGGAAATCATGCACCAGTTCGTCACCAATTTCTTTGCCCCGCTGTTCTTTGTCTCCATCGGCCTGAAGGTCAATTTCATCGAAAATTTCGACCTGACCATAGTAGCCCTGGTTTTAGTACTGGCTTTTGCCGGTAAGGTAGTCGGTGCCGGCATCGGCGCCCGACTGGGCGGCATGTCCGGACGCCATGCCCTGGCGGTCGGCTTCGGCCTGAATGCCAGGGGAGCGATGGAGATCATCCTCGGCAGCCTGGCCTATGAAGCAGGACTGATCAACCACGCTGTGTTTGTCGCGCTGATCGTCATGGCCCTCGTCACCAGCATCTCCAGTGCGCCGCTGATGCGGCTGTTCCTTGAAAAAAAATGAACCTCAGACGCAAGACCGGTCCCGGCAAATTTCTTCACCCTCCCCTTTCACATTCCGGCGACGCCCGCTATTATTGCAGGGCATTTTCAACGGTCCGAGCATCTGGCGGGCAGTTGCCGCCGTTTTTAATGGTCTCCAACCGACCGAATTGGCCAAGAAGCTTTAATTTCGGTCGGAATTGAAATTTTTGACAGTATCTGCTAGGATAGATTAATTCCTTAATAGAATACCGATAGGATCACATATTGTCTTAGATCATGCTGATAACAAAAGGATAATCCAATAAAAATGCTCTCCGATATACTTAAAAAAGCTGTATATCGATTCAAGATATCCGGGCAACTTTGGATTGTTGCCATCTGGTGCTCCATCCCTTGAAGATGCAGAGCAATTTTCCGCCTTTGCTGTTGATGTTTTGCAGATGACACGCAAGCTGCTTTGAGCCTCTGACCCAGACAAGAATCAAGTTGCTTACGGCAAAAACAAATCATTTCCCTGCATCATCATGGCACTTGAGACAACCCTTGAAACCCGGATGGCTGGTGAGCGGCGCATCGCCTGAAGCATCCTTCGGCGCATGACATTCCAGACACTGCGCGTCTTCCTTGATGGAGGCGGTGTGAATGTCCGGGGAATTGCCGATTGATGGTCCGCGCATGCCAAGGTAATAGCGGTAAGCGCATCCGGCTGAAGACAGCAGGACGACCAGCAGGGCAAGGGTCAATGCTCGTTTTCCGTTCATAGTTTTTGCTCCATTGTTCCATCTTTAAGGGTAATGATCATATCGGCCATTGCCAGCAATTCCTGGTCATGGGTGGCAATAATCAGGGTCGTGCCTTTCGCATGGCAAAGGGAAAACATTAATTCAATGAGCTGTGTGCCGTTGCTTGAATCAAGACTGGCCGTCGGCTCATCGGCCAGGAGAATGGCCGGTGCATGGGCAATGGCCCTGGCAAAGGCAACCCGTTGCGATTCGCCGCCGGAGAGTTCTACCGGCAGGGCCTTGTCATAGCCGGCAAGGCCGAAGGTTGCCAGCAACTCCTCTAACCTTTCCCGCTGTACAGCTCCATAAATTCCATTCATTTCCAACGGAAATTGCAGGTTTTCGGCCACCGTCAGCCAGGGCAGGAGGTTGCTGCTCTGAAAGACAAAACCCACCTCCCGGCGGCGGAACAGGGCCCGTTGCCGCGGGCTGAGGGTGCAGATATTGGTGCCGTTGCAGAGAATCGAACCTTTGTCGGGAATTTCCAAGGTGCCAAGGCAGTTGAGCAGTGTCGTTTTTCCCGATCCCGATCTTCCTATCAGAATGACGCCCTGGCCACGCTGCACCGAAAAGGAGATATCCCTCAGCGCCGCGATCTGGCCACGGCCCGAGGTAAATTGCTTGGAAACCGCCTGGATTTCAATCATGTTTCAGACGCTCCTGAGGATATCCGCCGGATCTTTACGATTAATGTAGACAATCGGCCAGATGGCGGCGACCAAACCAAAGACCATGGCCACACCGGGCGGGGCGAAAAGTGCCGGCCCGGTAAGCCTGGGGTAAAGCATGCCGGAGACGGCAAAATACTGGTTATGCGAGGTGAAGGCACTGATATCAATGCCGATATGGGCAAAGGCAGCAACCGTCAGGCATACCCACCAGGGCACCGAAAATTGCCGCAGCAAAGGTCAGCATACCAATCTGCACCAACAAGGAGCAGTGCGGTGTCGCCGGACAGAAATCCCATGGCCTTCATGATGCCGTGTTCACGAAGATTTTTTAAAGTGAAGATAAGAAAGGTGCAGGAGATGCCGACTGCAACGATGGCAAACACCAGGATGATGACAATCGCCATACAGATATATTCCAGATCGATCAACTGCTTCAGATCGGGCATGAACTCCGGCCAGGCGGCGAAGGTGGCGGTGGGCATGGACCGTCGATACTCGGCGACGATCGTCTCGGCCGCTACGCCGGCCTTAAGGAAAACCGCGGCGGAAAGCTCGGATTCGCCGACCGGCAGGGCCTCGGCCGGACAAAAGGCCAGCCCCTGGTCAAGATGCGGTAATCCCGGTTTTATAGATGCCCGCCAGCCGTCAGAGTTTTCAGAGGAATGCCCAGGCGATTTGCGACAGTCAGCGGTATCGCCGACCTGCAAGTCGAGTCGTTTGGCGGTTGCCTGGCCGAGAAAGATCGTCTCCTCGCCGGAGTGCCGGATATCTGCCGGCCACGGTTTTTTTCCAGAACGCCGTCCCCTCTTTTTCCTGCCCGGGATCGACGCCCATCAGAGCAAGCGGTTCGAGGATCTGGTTTTTGCCAAGGAGAACCTGCTGCTGTCGCCGGATCAGTACCCGCTCCACCCCCGCCTCCCGCAAGCAGGCGGAGGTCACCTTCCCGCAGCACGCTGCCGGCTGATATGCCCGGAAAAAAGGCCGGTCGAGTTGCGGATCATCGCATCGTTGGTGCCGACGGCCAGGGCCGAGAGAAAGACCAGGGCGGCCACCGCGGTAATCACCATAAAGGACAGGACCAGGGTGGTCCGCCAGGAGCGCCAGAGAATCAGGCAGGCGATTTTCACAAGAAAGGTGATCGCATGGCGCATCGGCTTCTGTTCCTAATCGACGGCCACACCGATGCGGGCGGCAATGAAGGCCGCCGCCGGTCGGACAAAGTCTTGGTGCTTGTCAAGAAAAAGATTGCTCAGCCCGCTCTCCAAGGTCGCCATGGCCTCCGCCTTCATCCTGGCCGCCAGTTCCGGCCATGCGGCAAAAAAGGCTTCCGGCGTCTCTGCCGCCGCCACCAGGGATTGCAGGCTTTGCCACACCGCCGCCGGTTCCTCATGGGCAACCACCGACGCCACATAATTGTGTCGCTTGCCACGCATATCGATAAACAGATCGGCAAGATCGTCGAGGATCTGGCAGCCGATGCCGATGTGGTACAGGGCCTCGCGAACCGCCTGGGCGGCGGGTGTCATCGCTTCCTCGAAAAGGGCCGGAATCGCCCAGGTCGATTGAAAGAGCAGGCCGGTTTTATAATGGTGAATTTTTCGCAGAATAACCTCCGGCCGAAGACATTCGCCGACGCCGCCCTCCTCGGCCGCCTCCTGCGCCCCGCTTTGCGTCAAGGCCGCAAGGGAGGCGGTGCTGGCCTGCAGCGCCCGTTCAACGGGCAGATCATGCCTTTGGCAATGCTCGACCAGAAGGGCGAAAAGCACCCGATCGGCGACCATAATGTCAAGGACCGAACGAAAACGATGCGCCTGTGGCGGCAGATCGGTTTCCAGGGTGGTTTTATACTCGTCATCGAGGATGTTGTCGCAGCCGGTGACCATGCCCCGCAGACACTGGTTGACCGCCACATACAAAATCCGCCGTTCAGGCGGGATGCCGAGCCGGTAATAGGAATAAAGAAACAGGGTCGAAAAAAAGTTGCGCGGCAGGGAAAAGGACGCCTCATCCGGCGCAACAAGTTGAATGGTGCTGCCGTCAAGGATGGTGGCGGCTGTTTGCCAAAAGCGCTCAAGACCGGCCCGGAGTTCGGATTCCAGCATGGCAATATCGCCGGCCATTGGCCCTGTTAGTCGAAAAAGGATTGTTCATAGGGGTTTGGTGGTTGCAAAAAGAGTGATATAGCCGAAATAGTGGGCGACCCTTTGCGGCGGCAGAAACCCGGCCTGGACCATCACCTCCGGCAGCATGCCCCGGATGTTTTCGCCGATCTGCGGCTGCAGGAACAGCCAGCGCGAGGCATGGGAAACCAGCGCGCCCAGAAAGGTCGTCGGTTTGTCCATGTCGGCGACCACCAGCTTGCCGCCGGGCTTGAGAACGCGGAAGGCCTCGCGCAGGCTCTGCTCCTTCAGATCGAGGGGCACGTGATGGTAAAAGAGGCTGGAGATAACCGCGTCAAAGGAGGCATCGGCAAAATCCAGCTGCTCGGCGGCCATGGCCTCGAAGCGGCAATGGGCTGCGCCCCGCTTTTTCCGCGCCGCTTCAATCATCTTGCCGGCGGCATCGATGCCGGTGATACAGCCGCCCTGGTCCGGGTCAAGGAGCCGGGCGATCTTTTCACATAACAATCCGGTGCCGCAGCCCACATCAAGAATTTTGTCGGCCTGCTGGGGATCCAGGGTGGCAATGAGGGTATTGTCAAACTCAGCCTGTTTATTCAACAAACAGAGGGGTTCGAGGAGATCATAAACCGAGGCGGCGTAATCCAGGGTGCGGCCTCGGGTGGGGACGGAGGGTATGGTCATTCAGGGTCTCCCCTAAGAATTCGGCACTTGTTTGGCTGCGATTTCGATGGCAGCAATTTTCCTGCAATATGGCCACTATATCACCTGTCGATGAAGATAGCAACTGAGTCCCGCCACCGGCAGGGCAGTGATAGCCATTGCATCCTAACACAATCCTTGGTAGTCTCAGCAACACTGTAATATCCTGAATACAGACCCATAAAGGGCGAAACATCTCTCGGCATGCCGAGGAGTTGCACAGCCACGGAGTTTTTTCCCGCGCCGCAATTCGGTAAGGGTAACGAACAATCCATCAAGGGGGGAGAGGGAGATGTCCGACCGCCAGCAATTTGAGCGGGTATCGTGGTTTCATGGCCGGATCAAGGCCGGAAGATTTCCAAACTCCGGCCACCTGGTCGAAGAATTCGAGATCGCGCAGGTAAGTGAAACAATCGCCATCCCCGCCAACCTTCCGGACATCAAGGAGGACCCGCAAACATTTCGGCATCATGCAGAGCGGCACAACCAGCCGGGGGTGCTGCAGTTCTCTCCGACGATCTCGCCATGGATAGCCGAACAAAGCTGGCACCCCGAGCAAAAGGCCGACACCGGCCCGGACGGCGCCCTCCGCCTGGAGTTCCCGGTTGCCGACTTCCGCGAACTGGTGCGAACGGTCCTCAGCCACGGTGCCGAGGTCAGCGTTGTTGAACCCGAGGCACTTAAGGATCTTGTGGGCAGAGAAATCGACAGAATGGCTAAGAATTATTTATTGGGTTGACACGTCCTGGCAGGGTGGATGTGGTAAAGGTGGTATGAGCAACTTGAAAAAACCTTGAACGTTGACGAGGACGATATGCTTAGAACTGATGACGAAACAATGTCCATAACGACGGTAATCAACAAGTTCTTCTCCAAGACCTGGACCCTCCTTCTGCAATACGATGAGGACAGCCTTGCCCGACCGAAAACATTGCATCCCACCCATAAGGTCATTGATTACCAGAAGGCGACAAAAACTATAGCCATCCTCAAGACCGAGCTGAGCAAACGCGACGAGGCGGGTGACCTGTTCGGCCGGGAACGGGACCATCAACTCCAAGGAATCCTCGGCAATATCAGTCAAACCTTCGACAGCAATGAGCTTTATCCAAGTGCCGAGGAAACTGTTCCCCGCAATCGCGGGGACGAACCGCCGTCGCCCCTTTAGCGGGGGCGTGGATTGAAACATCCGAAGACAGAACTTACCAGACAACCTCCACCCCGTACTCCGTCATGATCCTGTCTTTGCTGAGGAGAGGGACTTTTTCTCGCAGAGCTGTAGCCACCAGCAGCCGGTCAAAGGGATCGCGGTGGATTAGGGGCAAGGTGGCTGCAGTAAATGCGGTTGCAAAACCTATGGAAAGAGGTGTGAGAGAAAGCGTTTGAATGACCTGAGGAATGAAAAAGGCCGGATCTTCGGGAAGTTCTATCCGCTTCAACTTCCAAAGGAGAGCTATTTCCCAACCACTAGCGGCGCTGAGCAGCAGATCATTTTCAGCCTGAACAAGGATGTTCCTGACCGGCTCAGACAGTCTATCCGGTTCGGCGGCTAACCACAGAAAAGTGTGGGTATCAAGCAGATATTTCATAGCTTTTCAGGCCAGAAACCATCGATAATGTCAGCCGGCAAGGGGTCCGAAAGATCGCCATGAATCTTAATTTTATTTTTAAAAACACCAATTGGTCGCTGCTTATGTTCCTGCTGGACAGGAACGAGCTTGACCAGAGGTTGCCCCGCCTTGGTGATAATGACTTCTTCACCGGCAAGAGCTGCGGGGATTAATTTTGAAAGCTGGGTTTTGGCTTCATGTATACCAACACGCATAATACACCTCCCTTTATGATTAGTTCACTAGCAGACTAACTACTTTCACAGAGGGTGTCAAGATGCAGACAGAACGGCATGACCGTTTATTCCACAGAGAAGAAAAGGATTTGACTCCGAAAAGAATCTCTTGACGAACTGGACCTATCAATAGCACCCGCACAAGAAATCGCCCTTCATTCTTCCCAGCCACTTGTCAAAATGTATTTTGGAAATTATAATTTTCTTATATATTATTTATGAGTTTTATAATTTCCAAAAAAGAAGAGATATGAAAATGACAAAAGATTCATTGGCCGACCAGGCCCTTTCACCTGCGGCCCTGGACATTCTTGAGAAGTTGGGACAGGGCATCAAAACCGCCCGCGCAAGACGCGGCATCCGCCAGCAAGAGCTGGCGAAACGGGCCTCGATGTCCAGGGTGCGCCTGCGAAAGCTGGAAAAGGGCGATCCGAGCGTCGGACTCGGGGCCCTGGTACAGATCCTTGAAATCCTCGGCCTCCTGGAGCAGTTTGCCGCTGTTGCCGATCCAGGCAGGGATACCCTGGGCCAGGCGCTGGAGGCACGGCAGCGCAAGAACCGGGTTGACAGCAAGCCAAAAGAAGATGATCTGGATTTTTAAGGAATTGGCCCATGCCGACAGCACAAACCTACGTTTACATACACCTGCCCGCATCCGGGCAGTTCGTCCCCGCCGGCATCCTCGACATCAGCCAGGACGCGGGCGGCGTCATCTCCCTGTTTCGTTACGGCCACCGCTATCTTCTGCGCCCCGATGCCATCCCCCTCGATCCCCGGCAACTGCCCCTGACCACCGGGGAATTTCAGACAACCGGGCTTTTCGGGGCCTTCCGCGATGCCAGTCCCGACAGCTGGGGGCGGCATTTGCTGGATCGGGCCGCCGAAGAATACGGCGTCAGGCCGACGGAATTCGACTATCTCACCGTCCTTGATCAGGAGAGCCGCATCGGTGCCCTGGCATTCGGGCCGGACCTGCAGGGTCCGCGCCCGCACACACCCCCATGGCGGCCGGAGATCGTCGCCGGCGATCGTCTCGACCTGGCCGGCATGCTCGCGGCCGTCGATGCAATCCTGGGTGATGAACAGCTGCCCCCGCAGTTCCGCCGTTTTCTCCTCCGCGGTTCATCGGTCGGCGGGGCCAAGCCGAAGAGCGCGGTTGACTACGAGGGCCGTTTCTGGATCGCCAAATTCTCCGAAGCCCTCGACACCTGGCCAACCTGCCGGGCGGAAATGGCGGCCATGCATCTCGCCGCAAGGTGCAATATCCGCGTGCCCCTCTGCCGGGTTATCAGCATCGGGGGCCGCGATGTCTTTCTCATCGAACGCTTTGACCGCCATGGCGAACATGCCCGGCCGCAACGCACCCACTTCGTCTCAGCCATGACCCTGATCGGCGCAAAGGAGATGACGCAGGGCAGCTACGGCGACATTGCCCGGGCCATCCGCCGATTTGGTCCGCCCGCCACCCTGCAGCAGGACCTCACGGAACTTTTTCGGCGCATGGTTTTCAACATCCTCTGCAACAACTCCGACGACCACCTGCGAAACCATGGATTTCTCTTTGACCAGGAATCGCGGATGTGGCGCCTGTCGCCTGTCTATGACCTGGTACCCCAGCCGCGCTGGGATAAAGACAGCACAGGCCGATTGACCCTCGGCGTCGGCCGGCAGGGCGCCCTGGCAACCCTGGACAATGCCCTGTCCCGCACCGCCGACTTCGGTTTGAAAAGGGAGGCGGCGGAACAGATGATGCTAGAGATGGCCGGGAAGGTCAAAATGCATTGGCAGGAGGAACATAGCAAAGTCGGCATGCCTGAGGACAAGCTGTCGGCCCTGCGGCGCTCGTACTGGTTGGCAGGTTTTTAGCATTTTCAATAAATTGCGATCACGCCTGATGTATAAAAAATCACCACAGCTCGACACATTCTTACTGCAGATCGATTTTTATCTTGCGCTCAGCCGGAAAGATGCTGAACATGTCGGCAGGAATTATCACCGCCCGAATACTTTCGGCAACGGTGTATGACGACGAACGGAACTGGCATATGACCGAAACAGCAACCAAGAATACAGAGCAAACAGCACTCATCCGCAACTGCATGCTCTATGTGATGAGTTGGACAATCATCTGTCTTTTTGCGACCTTGTGGCATTACCTGGAGATAAAGGATGAGAGCCTGGATCTTGCACCAAAAGAAGCCGGAATATTCTCCACAAAAGATCAGGCCTTATCTTCTTCGACTGCAGAGGCAGGCGGGGCGCACGGCGGCACGAGCGTCCCAGGCCCTCTTGCACTCTACCGGGATTTGGAGGCCCGCTCCCTCCGCACCCTTTACTATACGCATCTGTTCTTTTGGGGGGCCGGACTTTTTATTATAAATTTGAGCTATTATCGCAACAAAAGACGCTTGGTCCAACGTCTGGCCTCGGAAAATCTGGTGCGCGAGCAAAGCGAAAAGATCCAGCTCTTTGCCTATTCCGTGGCCCACGATTTAAAAAATCCGATTATTGCCATACATGCCCTGGCAAGAATATTAAACAAGAGACACCTTGACAGCCTTGATGAAAAAAGTCGGCAATATTGCGCCCAGATCGAAAAATCGGCGGAACAGGTGAGCGCCCTTGTTGATCAGATAAATGCCTTCATCTCATCCAAAGAGCAGCCACTGAAGATAGAACCACTCAACCTTGTGGAAATCTGTCATACCATCCGGGCGGAAAACGAGCACAGACTGAAAGAAAGAGATATACTCTGGCGCGAACCGTTGCAAGTCGACACCCTCCACGCCGACAGGCTGGTCATCCTGCGAATTCTTCGAAACCTGGTCGACAATGCCTTGAAATATGGCGGCGAAGGCCTCAGTGAAATAGCTATCAGCCGTGAAGGAATCGGCGCGATTTCATACGATTCGCGTCGCCAATGACGGCAAACCGCTGGCACCCGAAGATTGTCGCAATATCTTTCAAAGATATAAACGGCATTGCGCCGACAGCAAGGTCGAAGGCACCGGCCTGGGTCTGGCGATTGTCAAGGAACTGGTTGGCCTCCATGGCGGTCAGGTGTGGGTTGAGTCGGACGGCAAACAGGGCGTCATCTTCTCCTTCACCATCGCCAGAATTGATAAACCTGCAAAGAGTCCGAAAGTGCGTGGCCCTCGTCTGGGTGGGCAGCCACAACCATCTTAACACGCTCAATTACCATCTCCATTCTCCCATTTTGACGAGGGCGCCCAACCTATGACCAAGATTCCCTTTATTCTCCGCGAATTTCTCACCTGGCAGGCAATACTCGATATCGCCCTCATTGCCGCCGGTTTGTTTTTTCTCTACCGAACCCTGGTGCGGCTCGGCACCTGGAAAATCCTGGTCGGCATTCTTGCCGCCTTTCTGGTCTTCACCCTGGCAAATCTTCTCGATCTTGAAGGCATTGAATGGATCTTCCAGAATCTGAGCCACGTCGCGGTCATCGCCCTGATCGTCATCTTCCAGCCGGAACTACGCAAACTTCTCGAAAAGGTCGTTTCTCTGCAAAAGAAAAAAACCGGCGCCGACGATGACGATCTGGTGCAGATGGTTGCCCTGAGCCTCTGGCAGCTGGCCAAACAGAAACGCGGGGCGATTATCGTCTATCCGGGCAAGGAGCCGATGCAGGAGAAGCTTTCCGGCGGCCACCGGCTGGCCGCCGAACCGAGCCTGCCGCTTGATCATGAGTATTTTCGACCCCAACTCGCCCGGCCATGACGGGGCGATGATCATCGAAGACAACCGCTTGACCACTTTCGGCGTCCGCCTGCCGATGTCCCAGACCTCACGTCTGCCTGAGGATTACGGGACGCGGCACCATGCCGCCATGGGCCTTGCCGAACAGACCGATGCCCTGGTGCTGGTGGTGTCGGAAGAACGGGGCATGGTCTCCTCTTTCCGCAACGGCACCATGCAACCCCTGGGATCGGTCGAAGAAATTGCTGCGGCGATAAAAAACCATACTCTTAAAGAAAATTTTCTCGACATCGATCGGCTTGGCCTGCGGGAGCGGCGCACCTTTGTGCCTCTGCTCGCCAGCCTGCTGGTTGCCACAATTTTCTGGACAACACTGATCACCGTCAACCGGCAGGTTGTCGCAAAAGCCCTTACCCTGCCCCTCGAATACAGCGAACCCGGTGAAGGTCTTCTCCTCATCGGCGACAAGGCCGAGGAGGTGCGGGTGCAACTGGCCGGGCCAAAGTCGGAGATCGACAGCTTTGTCTCATCCCAACCGACGGTCAAGGTCGATCTGTCGAGCATGGTTGAAGGCAAGCAGACCATTCTCCTGACCGGTGAAAACCTGCGGTTGCCGGCCAGGCTTTCCTTCGTTGACAGCAAACCGGCGCAGATCGTGGTGACTCTGGCGGTCATGGTGAAAAGATCGGTGCCGATCGTCCCGCAACTGGTCGGCACCCTCCCGGCCCATCTGAAAATCAAGCAGGTCAAGGTCATTCCGGGTGAAATCCAGGTGATGATGCCGCCCCCGAAACGCGGCGACAAACCGCTGACTCTTTCCACCACCCCGGTCTACCTCAACGCCGTCGAGGATGAAAACCGCATCTTCTGCAAGATCATCGCCCCGCCAGCCAATACAACCGGCAGTCAGGCCATGGCCGGAGGTCGAGGTGGTGGTGGAGGTGACGGAATGTCGGCAAGTAGCAACCGGATAAGAAAGCTGCATGGAAAATACGGAAAAAAGAGCTTGCCCTCTCTCTTGCCCCACCTCCGTATTCTGGTATAATGGCGCCCATGAAAACCTCATGGAATTATCAGGACATTATTGATTTCGAATATTTCTGCCACCTGGACAAGGATAGGGATGAAACCGACCTGCACCGGCGCGATCGAAATATCTTTATCAGCCACCGCGAGCGGCTGGTCAACCAGACCGCTCCCTCCCGCCGTGACCTCCTGCGCCTCTGGTTTGCCGCCAGGGTCGATGGCGAATTCCCCAGTCCTACGCAAAAAAGCCCCGGCGCCCTTCTCGGCGACGCCCTGCGCCTCGCCAAAAGCCTGGCGGTAATCAAGGGTCTGGTCGTTGGTCTGATTGCCGGTTTGTCCTTTTTCACCTATTCCGGGACAACACCGGTAAACGTCTTTCACTTTCTCCTTTTTTTCGTTGCTTCCCAGCTGCTGCTGGCCGGCCTGGTATTTGCCGCCTGCCTGCTCCGCACCCTTTTCCCGGCAGTGACGCCGCCTTCTTTTTATTCGCTGCTGCTGCGCGGCATGCTGCGCCGGCTTGCCACCTTTTTGCACAAACCATTGCTGCAGAGTTTCGACGCCGACAAGCGGGCCGGGTTCATCTATGCCCTGGATGTTTTCCGCACCCGCAGTACGGTCTACGGCTCCCTTTTCTATTGGCCGCTGTTTCGTCTCGTGCAACTCTTCGGCGTCTGCTTCAACCTCGGCCTGCTGACTGCGACCATGGCGAAAATCGCCACCAGCGACCTGGCCTTCGGCTGGCAATCGACCCTGCAGATCAGCAGCGCAGCTGCTGTACAAGGGGGTGCAGCTGGTGGCGCTGCCCTGGTCGTGGTTTATCCCCAGGGCGAGCAGTTATCCGATCATCGCCGAGATTGAGGGCAGTCGGATCATCCTGAAAAACGGCATTTACGGTCTGGCTACCGCAGATCTTATCGCCTGGTGGCCCTTTCTCGTTCTTTCTCTGTTCTTTTACGGTCTGCTTCTCCGCCTGGCCTTCACGGTGTTCGGCAGGTTGCTGGAGGAAAGGGCCCTTGCCCGCCTGGATTTCGACAACGCCGCCTGCCTTACCGTCCTCCGGAGAATGCGCACGCCCCTCTTCTCCACCCAGGCCGCCCCGGAGGTGCAGCAGCTGGAACACATGAATTTATCTGAGTCGCCGGACGACGAAGGGCAAACGGAAGGGACGCGTCTCCTGCCCCAGGTAATGCTGATCCCGGATGATATCTTCGGCCTTTGTCCGACCGACAAACTCGTGCCGCTCATGCGCGACCGCGGCTTTGCCATAAAGAGTGTGCATACCTTCATGACCGGGTATGATGAAGATGAGGAGATTAAAAACATCCTCATCACACAGTGCCGCACCCCCGAAGACGGACTCTTTATCCTTATGGAGGGCTGGATGCCGCCCCTTGTCGCCTTTATCACCTACTTAAAGGAACTGCGGCGAAATCCTGCCGGAAAAAACCATGATTCACCTCGGCCTGGTCGGCAGACCGGTGCGCTCCGGGTTTACGCCGCTGGCACCGCAGGATCTGGCCATCTGGCGGAAAAAAATTTCGACATCCAGAGACCCCTATCTGCATGTCTTTGCCCTGATCTCCTGACAGGATAAGGTATATGACACCGGAATTCGCCATACTCGGGACATCCAAACGAAGGCAAATCGTCGGTTCTCTCAACCTTGGCCGAGGACGACTCGGTCAGGGTCAGCCCGATCCCCGGCGAGACGATCGAATGCCGCTCTTTCCCGGTCATCATCGACGGCCGCGAGGTGCTGCGCTTTACCGACACCCCCGGTTTTCAAAATCCGGCCAGGGTGCTGGTCGAATTGAAGAGGCGGGCCAAGTCGGGGGACAACCCGCTGCGCGACTTCCGCGCCTTTGCCGCGACGATCCCGGAGCTGCATGACGATCGGGAACTCCTCGGTCCTTTAGAACGGGGGGCGGGCATTATCTATGTGGTCGACGGCTCGCGTCCGGTACGCAATGTCGATCGTGCCGAAATGGAGATCCTCAGGCTCACCGGCAAGCCGCGCATGGCGGTCATCAACTGCAAAGATCCGGGCGACGAGCATCTCGAGGCCTGGAAAAACGAATTCCGCAAAAACTTTAACAGCAGTCGGGTGTTCAATGCCCATCGGGCCACCTATGCGGAACGCATCCACCTGCTTGATGCCCTGAAATCGATCGATCAGGACTGGCATCAATCGCTGTCGCAGGTGGTTGAGGCCTTCAAAAAAGACTGGGCAGCACGCAACGACACCACGGTCAAGATCATCACCGACCTGCTGACCGATTGCCTTGGCCTGCAGCTCAGCGAAAATATCGGTTCCGACCAAGAGGTCGAGCAGTTGCGCGAACGCCTTCTGCACACCTACAGCGCCACCCTGGTAGAGAAGGAAAAAAACGCCCACCAGAGGATTCGCAGCCTCTTTAAACACAATATATTCCAATACCAGCTCCCGCCCCATTCGGTTCTGCACGCCGACCTTTTTGACGAACGGACCTGGCAGCTCCTCGGTCTCAGCAGAAAGCAGGTGCTGATCGCCGGCGGCCTCGGCGGTGCGGCCATCGGCGCGGGACTGGAGATGGCGACGCTTGGCCACAGCCTGGGAATCTTTACCGTGGCCGGAACCGTCGCCGGGGCTCTGGGGGCCCTCTTCGGCGGCGAGACTTTCTCCGGCAAGGCCGAACTCCTGGGCATCCCCCTGGGCGGGGAACGGGTGCAGATCGGACCGGCAAAATCCATCGATCTGCTCTTCGTCCTCCTCAATCGCTCCCTCCTCTACTACCGCCACACCATCAACTGGGCACATGGCCGAAGAGACTACGAGAAGGCCGACCAGCCCCTTCTCCAGGCCGGCCCGAGGCAGGCCTTTACCGACCGATGGTCCGCCGGCGACATCAAGGCCTGCCATGATTTTTTCAAGACCATCAACAAAAAGGGCAGTGAAGGTGACGACCGGCATGGCGACCGTTTCCGTCATCTGCTGCGCACCACCCTGCAGGAGATCTCGGAAAGCGAATAAAGCGAGTACTTTTTGTTCTCGGCCGTCCCTTTGGCGATGTTATTCAATCCTTCCACAATATATTGGCAAGAAGAAGAATACCGACCTGCATGCAGATGATGAGAGCCACGCAACCGGCCCATCCGGTTTTGTCCCAGAAAAAACCGGGAAGGATAGACCCCAGGCTGCCACCGAGATAATAAAGCGCCACATAGAGACCCGCCGCCGAGGATCTGGCCTTGCCGGCAGCCTTGCCCACATAGCTCGATGCCGCGGCCTGGCAGGCAAAAACCCCGGTTGAGGCCAGGGTCAGACCGCTGATGATGACCGGCAGCGACCGGATTAGGGTGAGAAGCATGCCGGCAATGATTGTCCCGACGGCGATCCTGAGAGTGCGGCGATAGCCGATACGGTCCAGGATCATCCCGGAAACCGGGGTGATGACTGCGCCAATGAGATAGACGGTGAAAATGGCCCCCAGGGCCGCCGGCCCGAGGAAAAAAGGTTTATCGGCCAGATAGAAGTTGATATAGGTGAAGGAGCCGACCTGACAAAAAAGGACGTTGAAGCCGATGGCATAGGTGGCGAGGAGCTGCGGATTCTTCAAGTGCAGGCGCAGGGAGGCCAGGGACGCCTTGGTACCGATCTGCCGCACAAATTTTTTGGAACGGGGCAGAACACACAGCGAGGTGAGGCAACCGGCAAGGGTGATGGCGCCGATACCGACAAAGGCGACACGCCAGTTGTAATGGGTGGCGCAAAGACCGGCGATGAAGCGGCCGGAAAATCCGCCGACAACCGTGCCGGTGACATAGGTCGCCATGGTCGCACCAACCGCTTGACGCGGCGACTCTTCGCTGATATATGCCATGGCGACAGCAATAATACCCGGGATAAAGAGGCCCTGCAGAAACCGCCAGACAATGAGCTGGGTCAGGTTAGCCGCCGTCGCCGCCAGTATTGTCGGCAAAGAGAGTCCCAGCATGGCGGCAATGATCACCCGCTTTCTGCCCAGGGAATCGGCCAGCAGGCCGACCAGCGGTGCCGCCAGGGCCACCGCCAGCACCGGAGCACTGATCGTCAGACTGACAATAAGTTCGGAGGCGTGGAAAATTTCCCGGAACAGGGGCAGCAGGGGCTGGGTAACATAGAGATTGACAAAGGTGGCATACCCGGTAACAAATAGAGCTAATAAAACGCCGACCCGGCCACCGACAGTGGCCTTCCTGCCCTCGCCTTGCGGTGTTTCCGGAGCCGGGGTTTTTGTTGCTGTTCCTGCAAACATAGATTCGTCCTGATGGCAAAAGCCAATGGGTATGGCGCTGAGCCCGGTCGGCTCCCCGGTTATCCGTTCTCTTTTAAATATCGGGTATCTCAATACCGTAACAACAAATAAATACCCTGTCATGCCGACAAAGAATCACCTGTTTTTATAGAAGTACGGAACAAATGTATACAAGAAAATCACCAATCGGTAAGGTTGAATTTATTTGTCTTATGGCCGTGCTCATGTCCCTGGTGGCATTGTCAATTGATGCAGTGCTGCCGGCCTTGGGATCAATCGGAGACAGCCTGGAGGTACAAAACCCCAACAACAACCAATACATCATTACCATTTTCTTTCTCGGCATGGCCCTGGGTCAAATGCTCTATGGCCCCTTTTCCGACTCGTTTGGTCGAAAAAGAGCAATGTATCTGGGGATTTCAATATTCATCCTTGGCTGCGTGATTTCCCTGGTATCGACAACCTTCACCCTGATGTTGGCCGGCAGAGTATGCCAGGGGTTCGGAATTTCCTGTTGCCGGGTTGTCACTCTCGCGATGATTCGTGATAAGCTTGAAGGCCGGGAAATGGCGAGGGTTATGTCGCTAATCATGGTTTTTTTCATTATGGTGCCGGCGCTTGCCCCAGCCCTCGGCCAAGCAATTCTCTTTTATGCCCATTGGCGAGCTATCTTCTTGCTTATGTTAATCGTCGGCATCGCCGGCATCGCCGGACTTTTTCTGCGAATGCCTGAGACCTTAGACAAGGAGAAACGGCTCCCCTTTTCGGTGCCGACGATCAGGGCCGGAATTGCCGAAACATTAAGAAACCCCATTGCCCATTCCTATATGGTTGCCGCCGGGATCATCTTCGGAGCATTCGTCGGTTACCTCGGCTCGGCACAACAGATCCTGCAGATCCAGTATGAACTTGGCAATACCTTCTCCCTTTATTTCGGGGCGCTTGCGGTTGCAATTGGATTTTCATCTTTCTGTACCTCAAAACTTGTCATGAGGTTTGGCATGGAGACACTGAGCTTCTTCTCTTTGCTCGTTCTTTCTATTACCTCCCTTATCTTTTACCTCTATGCCCAGAGTGTTTTCGGACATCCGGCCTTGCATGTTTTCATGGGATATCTGACCATAGCTTTTTTCAGTTTCGGCGTGCTTTTCGGTGGTTTCAACACACTGGCCATACAACCCTTGGGGCATATTGCCGGGGTGGCAACGTCCGTTATCAGTTCCATACAAACGCTGTTGTCGGTAGTGGTTGGAGGACTGGTTGGACAATCCTATGATGGCACTGTCCTGCCCTTGGTCGGTGGTTTTTTGCTTTGTGGTCTTTCATCCTTGGCAATCATGTTTTATGTTCGAAGGTGCTGCTCCTCTTCATGATTGAGGGATGCGGCTCCGGGGGTTCATCCGGCAATGATATTTTTTCGTACAGGTACAGGGAGGAAAAATGGCACAGGTTATACAAGGCGTATTTCCGAAAATTCACAAGAAAGAAGAAAAAAATGACGAGCCGGTTGCAAGCTATATTTTACACCTCTCCATAGCCTTTTCCGATCCGCTGATCTGGCGGCGCATCAAGGTGCCGGGAACATTCAGCCTGTCCCAGCTGCACAATGTCATCCGCTTGAGCATGGGCTGGAGCGATGCCTATGTCCATCAATTTCTGGTCGGCAAAATCTGCTATGAACCGACCAGAACCAGTACGACCCTGCGCGAAGCAAAACGCTTTGATGAAAACAAATACAAGCTTTACACCCTGGAGGATGACATGCGCTTTATGTTTACCTACCTCTACGGTGCCGGTGAAGGCTGGGAGCACCAAATCCACCTGGAAGAGATCGTCCCTCCGACCAAAGAGCCGATACAGCCGGTTATCATGGCTGGAGAAAGGGCATGCCCGCCGGAGACTGTCGGAGATATTCATGAATACCAGGCGCTCTTGACCGCTTTTGCAACCCCCGGCCATAAAAATAGGAAACGGCTGTTGGAGCTGACCAATCGCCCCGATTTTGACCCGGCTTTTTTTGACCTGGCGGCGGCAAGGCAGCGGCTGGAATCGCCTGCATAGGGACTGCAACCAAATTGACCATCGACTTAAACTTTTTGCCCCTTCTGCCGATACCAAGGATAATGAAACTGCGAAAATGGACATTTCGACAGACGAACTGATATTCTTGGTGCAGATTATGGAATACAAAGTACAACGCGGTGACACCATTGCCCATGTCAGTAAAACCTGGGCAGCGACTGGCAGACGTTAAAGAGGCTTAACCCTCAGGCCGTCGGCCGTTCCAAGGCAAATGGCAATTGGTTCGTCCGGGAAGGGGCCGTTCTCTCCGACCAGCCGCAAAGCAAATTTCGCCACGATTCTCAAATCGGCAGAAGGTCAGACGGCCGTCAAAAACAAGACCACCGCGGAGCAGTAACGGTGCACAGACCAATCGCCACCGGTGCAAACAGAACGAACCCACACCCTGCAAAGCAGGCGAAACCGTTTGGGATCTGGCCACCAAGACCTACCATGTCAATCCGCAGGACATCCTCAAGGCAAATAATATCAGTGACCCCCAGTCTCTGCAGATCGGCAATACCTTGACGCATCCCGGATGCCCCGGAAAAATCAGGAAAGGAGAGTGTGGTGGCAAGCTGGTACGGAAGGTATCATCACGGCCAAACGATGGCCAATGGCGAGCCCTTTGATATGTACGCCCCAACCATCGCCCACAAAGATATTCCGCTCGGCACCAAAGTCCTCCTCGAAAACCCCGATACCGGACAGAAGGCGACGGCAACGGTCACCGATCGCGGCCCATATGTGCAAGGCCGGGATGTCGATTTAAGCTACAAGCTGGCCCAGCGCCTGTCTCTTGACAAACAAGGCGTCGGCAATCTCACCATGCAGGTGCTGTTGTAAGAACACAATGCCAAAGCGGAAGCAACCTCACCTCTCTCATTCCTGCATCGACTCACGCATTTCAACCATCTTCGCACAAAACCCTTCTTGCCAGTTTCAAACAAATGTTTTATTCTCCTGTTTTAATCAACCATTCAAAAATGTGGAGAACCATGTCCGACACACCATGCCCACCAAAGAGAGAATCCTCGACGCCGCTGGAGATATCTTCGGCGAAAAGGGTTTCAAGGATGCCACCATCCGCATCATCGCCCAGGCCGCGAAAGGTCAATATCGCCGCGATCAATTACCATTTTCGTGACAAGGAAGGTCTGTACGGCGCCGTCCTCGAAGAGGTCTTTCACCTCGGTTTCACCCGTTTTCCCGCGACCATGGATCTTACCGCCGATGCCGATCCGGAGCAACGCCTACGGGCCTTTATCCGCGCGATGTTCTACCGCCTGCAGAGCAGAGAGGGCTGGGGCGGCATCGCCGGGCGGGGCCGGCTTATCGCCCGCGAACTGCTCGACCCCAGTCCGGCCTTCGAGGCGGTACTCGACCGCTATATCAAGCCCCACATGAGATCTGCTGGTAGCCATCATCACTAGACATCATGGGCACGAATCCCGGCCCGGAAAAGCTCTTGCCCTGCGCCATTTCCATCATCGGCCAGTGTATCTACTATGCCATGGCCTCGCCGGTCATCCGCAAAATCAGCGCCGACAACGCCCCCACCGAAGAAAATCTCGACCGGCTGGCCGACTTCGTCTGGCTCTTTTCCCTGGGCGGCATCGCCATGATTAAAGACGCAACCCTTTCCCCAACAAAGGAAGCAATATGAAAAATCGGTTACGCATCATTATCCCGCTTGTCATAGTTGTTGTTGTCGGCATCAATCTCTATTCAATTATCTGAAGAACCGGGGCGACGCTACCACCCTGCGCTTTTCCGGCAATATTGAGGTCACCGAGGCGCAGATGAGCTTTCGCATTCCCGGCCGCCTGGCAGAACGATCGGTTGCGGAAGGCGATACGGTACAGCACAGGGCAAATCCTGGCGCGACTCGACAAAAGCGACCAGAGCATCGCCGTGGCCCAGGCCGAGGCCAATCTCGCCTACGCCGAGGCGGTCCTCGCCGAACTTCGTGGCCGGCAGCCGCACGGAGGATATCGACCGGGCCGCAGCCCGCGTCGTCCAGGCCCGCGAGAGTCTGACCGAATTGCAGCGCGGCAGCCGCATTGAAGATATCGAACGGGGCCGGGCCGATCAGGCCAGCGCCAGGGCGGCCGAGCAATCGGCCATCGTCCAGTTGGACCAGGCAAAAACCGACTTCGAGCGCTACACCAGCCTGTATAAGGACGGCAGCGTCAGTAAGACCGTCCTGGAAACCTACCAAACCGGTCTGAAAACCGCCGAAAACCGGGTCAAGGAAGCGGCGGCCCGGACCAGGGCAACCAGCGAAGGGCTCAGCCTGCTGAAGGCCGGACCACGCATCGAACAGATCGACAGGACGGCGGCGGCACTGAAACAGGCGGAAGCGGAGTACGCCCTGATCAAGGCCGGATCGCGCAAGGAAAGCATCGATCAAGCAAGGGCCAAGGTCCAGGTGGCGGCTGGAGGGCGTCAATCAGGCCCGGCAGCAGCTCAGCTTACACCGAACTCGTTGCCCCCATGGACGGGGTAGTTCTCAGCACAGCGGCGGAGGCCGGGGAATATCTCAATCCGGCCTCACCGGTGCTGACCTTGGGGCAAATCGCCAAACCGTGGCTGCGCGCCTATATCCATGAAAAAGATCTGGGCCGCATCCAGCTGAACCAGGAGGTGAAGGTGCACACCGACTCCTTTCCCGACAAGAGCTACCCGGGCCGGGTCAGCTACATCAGCAGCCAGGCCGAATTCACCCCGAAAACCGTGCAGACCTTCGAGGAACGGGTCAAACTCATGTACCGCATCAAGGTCACCCTGGCCAACCCGGAGAGCGAGTTGAAACCCGGCATGCCCGCCGATGGACGCATTGACCTGTCCGGTCGCTGAAGCGGGACCGACAAATGTCGCAAGCACCAGCCGAACACCAGGTTAGCCCGGCTATCGTCGCCGACCGGCTGACCAAAACCTTTGCCGCGATGGTCGCCGTCGAGGGCCTGTGCCTGACAATTTTTCCCGGCGAGATTTTCGGCCTTGTCGGTCCGGACGGAGCAGGCAAATCGACGAGTCTGCGGATGCTCGCGACGATCATGAATCCCGACTCCGGCTCGGCCACGGTAGCGGGCTTTGACATTGCCGGGGATGCCGCAAGGGTCAAGGATCATCTCGCCTACATGAGCCAGAAATTCGGCCTGTACCAGGATCTCACCGTCGGCGAAAATATCAACTTTTATGCCGACCTCTACGGCATGAGCCGCAAGGGCCGGCAGACCCGCATTGAAGAACTGCTCGACTTCAGCCATATGCGGCCCTTTATCCGCCGCCGGGCCGGCGATCTGTCGGGCGGCATGAAACAAAAACTGCAATTGGTCTGCGCCCTTATCCACACCCCGAAGGTTCTCCTCCTCGACGAGCCGACCAACGGCGTCGATCCGGTGAGCCGCCGCGATTTCTGGCGCATCCTCCATCGTCTGCGCCAGGAGCAGGTTGCCATCCTCATGTCCACCGCCTATCTCGACGAGGCAGAGCGCTGCGACCGGGTCGGCCCTCATCGACCACGGCCGGATCATGGCTACCGGCACGCCTGCGGAAATCAAGAAACTCATGGAGGGTCGGATCATCGCCATCAAAAGCGCGAAGGCCCGGCAGATCGTCAGTGCTTTACGCGGCCTGCCGTTTGCCGAAAGCGTCAACCTGTTCGGCGACACCGTACATCTGGTTTGCACCGGGGGCCATGTCTGCGAGGAGCATGTCGCCACTCTCCTTCGTCAGGCCAATGCCGGGTATCAACAGATCCGCGAGACCGAGCCGTCGCTTGAGGATATCTTCGTCAGTCTCCTCGACGACAAGGTGCAGGACGCCCGGACGGCGGGCGCGGACAAAATTGTTGTGCACACAGGGATGGAAAAAGATGGCCGGCCGGCCGTAGAGGTGCAGCACCTGACCCGCCGTTTCGGCAGTTTCACCGCCGTCGACGACATCAGTTTTACCGTTCAGAAAGGCGAGATCTTCGGCTTCCTCGGCCCCAATGGTGCCGGCAAGAGCACGACCATCCGCATGCTCTGCGGCCTGCTCGGCCCGACCTCCGGCAGCGGCACGGTCGGCGGTTCGGATATTCGCCTGGAAACGGAGCACATCAAGCAGCACATCGGCTATATGAGCCAGAAATTCTCGCTCTACGAGGATCTCACCGTCACCGAAAACATCAATTTTTACGGCGGCATTTACGGCCTTACCGGCGGTCGACTGGAGGATCGCCGCAACTGGGCGCTGGCCATGGCCGGCCTTACCGAACATACAACCAGCATTACCTCAACCCTCAGCGGCGGCTGGAAACAGCGACTGGCCCTGGCCTGTGCCATCCTCCACGAACCGCCGATCATCTTCCTCGACGAACCGACCAGCGGCGTCGACCCCTTAAGCCGGCGGCGCTTCTGGGATCTCATCTACGCCATGGCCGAACAGGGCATCACCATTTTCGTCACCACCCATTATATGGAAGAGGCCGAATACTGCGACCGCATCGCCCTCATCTACGGCGGCAAGATGATCGCCTCGGGTTCACCCCTGGAGTTAAAAACGAAGGCCATGCACGATAAAATCATCGATCTGCGCTGCCCCGACCCGCAGACCCTCATCGGCCCACTGAAGGGGCTGGCGGAGATTCGCGATGCCTCACTGTTCGGCGCCGGGCTGCACCTCGTCACCCCGGACGCCGTGGCCGCCGAAGCGGCGGTGCAGCGCCTCTTCGCAGGTCTTGGACTTACCGGAGCAGTTATGGAGACCATCATGCCGAACATGGAGGATGTCTTTATCTCACTCATCGAGGAAGTTGACCGGCGCAACGACCACAACCAGAAAAGCAGAGAGGCCCAGCCATGAAACTGCGCCGCCTGGCCGCCGTGGCCCGCAAGGAATCCCTGCATCTCCTCCGCGACTGGCGCAGTCTGACTCTGGCCCTGGCCATTCCCCTCTTCCTCATTCTCCTCTATGGCTACGCCCTGACCCTTGATCTGCGCAATGTCCCGACCGTCGTCTGGGATCAAGGGCGCAGCCCGGAAAGCCGGGAACTGCTCAGCCTTTTCGGCAGCTCGCCGTATTTCACCGTCAAGGCCTATCGCGACAATTACCCCCAGCTGCAGGAGGATCTCGACCGGGGCCGGGCGATGGTCGCCATCGTCGTCCCCAGCGACTTCGCCGCCAAGGTCCAGTCCGGAAAACCGGTGCAGATCCAAATTCTCGGCGACGGCAGCGATGCCAATACCTCACGCCTGGCGATGAACTACGCCGCCAACATCGGGGCGATTTACGCCCGCACCGTCACCGCGGAGCAGATGCTATTGCAAGGCCGCGGCAAGCTGCAGCAGCCGGTGGAACTGGCGGCACGGGCCTGGTATAACCCCGGCCTCCGAAGCCAGAACGTCCTTATTCCGGGGATCATCGCCCTCGTCATGATCGTTGTTGCCGCCCTGCTCACCAGCACGACCATTGCCAAGGAATGGGAAACCGGGACCATGGAACAGCTCATTTCCACACCGTTACGCGGCCCGGAACTGATCTTCGGCAAAATCGTCCCCTACTTCTGCATCGGCATGATCGATGTCGCCCTGGCCGTCCTCATGGGCAAGTGGATCTTTGCCGTGCCGATCGTCGGCAATGCCGCCCTGCTGTTTGCCATGTCCGCCCTCTTTCTCACCGGTGCCCTGTTTTTCGGGTTGATGCTCAGTATCAAACTGAAATCCCAGGTGTTGGCCAATCAACTGGCAATCATCGCCGGTTTTCTGCCGACTCTTCTCCTCAGCGGCTTTGTCTTCGCCATCGAAAACATGCCGATCCCGCTGCAAGTGCTCACCTACATCGTCCCGGCCCGCTACTTTATCGCCATCCTCCGCGGCATCTACCTGAAGGGGATCGGCCTTGAGATCCTCTGGCTGAATGCCCTGTTTCTGGCAATCTACGCGCTGATCATGATCCTTGTCGCCAACCGCAAATTTTCCTTCAAACTGGAGTAGGCCATGGGACGACGGCTTTGGTGCATGCTGGTCAAGGAGTTTTTGCAGATGCTGCGCGACCCGCGCATGCGGGTGGTGGTCTTCGGCACGCCGGTCATTCAGATGACCATCATGGCCTTTGCCCTGACCACCGACGTCACCAATATCCGCATGGCCGTCCTCGATATGGACAAGACGCCGGCCTCGCGGGAATTCATCAGCGCCTTCACCGCCGGCGAATATTTCCGCATCTCGGCAACGCTTGCTGCCCAGAATGAGATCAACGCCGATACTTGACCGCGCCGAGGCCCGAGCGGTGCTGCAGATTCCCGCCGGTTTCAGCGGTGACCTGTACAACGGCCGGACGGCAACGGTCCAGCTTTTAACCGACGGCACCGACAGCAACAGTACGGCCATCGTCCAGGGCTATGCCGGATATATTCTTGGTGACTATAACGACCGAATGCTGAAAAAACGCCTGGCTAAAAAAGGCATTACCGAGCCGCCGGTACAGATCGAAACGGCCGGCCGTGCCTGGTATAACCCCAACCAGGAAAGCCATTTTTATTATGTGCCGTCGCTCATCGCCACCATGCTTTTTATCTTCAGCCTGCTGCTCACCAGCATCGGCATAGTCCGGGAAAAAGAGATAGGCACCATCGAGCAGGTCATGGTCACGCCGATCCGCCGCATCGAATTCATCCTCGGCAAGACCATTCCCTACATGATCACCGGCTATATCTCCATGACCTTTATGCTGATCGTTGCCTACGTTATTTTTGGGGTATATGTGCGGGGCAGTATAACCCTCCTGTATGGCCTGACCGGCATCTATCTTGCCGGCAACATGGGCATCGCGCTCATCATCAGCGGCAGTGCCCGCACCCAGCAGCAGGCACTGCTCACCAGCTTTCTCGTGCTCATGCCGTCGGTCATGCTCAGCGGCTTCATGTTCCCGATCACCAACATGCCGGAAGCGGTGCGCCTCGCCACCTTCGGCAACCCGATGCGCTGGTACCTGGAGATCCTCCGCTTTATCGTCATGAAGGATGTCGGGATTGCCTCTCTCTGGCCGGCTATATTGGCACAGGCATGCTTGAGCCTGACCTTTCTAACGGTTGCCGTCCGACGATTCAAGAAGACTTTGTCGTAGCGGGAAAGGCCCTATAAACTCCGACCACGGCTGCGGCAAGTAAGGTTTTCACAGTAAGAAGCGCTGCAAACCCTCCTTCAATCAGGGTTTACAACGCTTTTTCCGGAACAGACAGGATATAAGATATTACCAGCGATCGGTACCGATAAAGTCGTTTACATCGCTGCAGGTTGCTCGCTCGCTTTCAGAAAGCGTATCAATATCTTTTCTGTCATCGTTACTATTAGCAACACATACGTACTCATGACCTTCTTTATCATTTACCCATACCAGGGATCCTAAATCACTATTCATAATACACCTCGTCGGTTGTTTTGTTTTTGTTGTTCATTTGCCAGGAAGCGTCAATGGATGCGCTCCGTTGATTAAGACAGTAAACCCGATCCACAACAAGACAATGGCTAATAATTAATAGATTATAAATAGTAAATGCTACCATTAACTATCTATGAATGCTGGTTACTCCCCTGCTCGCCCCACTGCTGACGAATCTCCTCCAGCCGGCTGCGGTTTTTGCCGAAATCGGAATATCCAAGGCGGGACGCCGAGCGAACATGAATCAGCCGCTGCTGACCATCCAGCAGGAACTCCCCATCATCAACGAACAAGGTGGTACGGAACTCAACGCGCAGATAGCCGGGACGTTCTTCGATGATGGTGGTATCTTCCCTGCGGCCAAGCATCTCCTTCAAGCGGGCAAAGGCCGGAGCAGGTTCATCGCTGAAAACGAGCGGCGATATACGATGCGCCTTCGTCCACAGTCTGACTCGAAACACAATTGGGTGAATTTGGGCACACTGTCAATCGGCCGCCCCGTACTCCGAGGTTTTCCGGCCTTTCCCCGGCGCAGGCCGCCAGGATGCTGGTTAACATGCTCATCAGGAGGATCCTTTGCAGATGTTGAATCATTGACTACCGTCCATTTTTAAAGCGCTCATCAACCGTATGACCGCCAGTTCCTTGGCCTTCGCTTCAATATCCACGGTCATTATCCGCTCCCGCCAACAGTTCGGGACATCCGACGGATCTATATAATCGGCGTGCGGTTTGGGATCACTTCCCCCCCAACCGGCCCTTGGCGACGACAGATGGCAATATTGCTCCCTTCCCAGGTGCTGCCAGGTCGCAGCGGCCAGCGTTGTCGCTTCCTCAACAGACAGCCCATCCGCTTTACAGCGGTGGTGATGGACATCATACACCAGCGGAATGGAGAGTTCTTCACACACCGGCAGGAGATCGGCTGGAGTATAGCTTACATCATCGTTTTCCAGGGTCAAGCGGCTCCTGATATTTTCCGGGAGATCGGCAAAAACCTCGGAGAAACGCCGCAGGGCCAGGGATTTGTCGCCATAGACCCCACCGGCATGCAGGTTGATGACATCGGCCCCCACCATCTCGGCCAACCAGGCCTGGTACGCCAACTCCCGGATCGAATTGGCGACCACCGCCGGGTGCGGCGATGAAAGGACAACAAACTGATCAGGATGAAAACTGAGGCGGATGTCATGTAGCCGGGCAAAAGATCGAACCGCCTTGAACAGGTCGCCAATTGCCTCGCCATCGGGCAGATTGCCAAGGGCATAACCGACATCGGGATGGGTCATCCGGGGAAAGAGCGGCGACATGATGCGAAAGGCGCCAATACCCAGACGGTGAACGGTTTGTACAGCCAGCAAAAGGCTCTGGATATTGCTGTGGCATATACCCGACAGTTTGGCCAATTGCTCGCCGCGCGGCAGCTGCGACAACACCTTGGCTGTGGTTATCCGAAAAGCAATTTTCTCTTCTTTAAAAAGGCAGCACAGACCAAAACGCATGGTATCCCTTCTCTGCACACACAGTATCAAGAGTAGTATTATTCTTAGCAGGAACAGTTATTCATTCAGACGTACGTATCCAACGGTATATGCCACCGTCCTTCGTCCAAGGTGCGGCTAATGGTAATATGAAATCGTTGCAGCTTCAAATTTTTCTTCGTGAAAAATGCGGTATAGTGTACTTGAATACTTTGCAAGCCTCTATTTTCTGGGCTTGGTTCCCGACTTCAACTTTTCATGCGATATAGGTGAATTGGATTCAACTATGAAGATCAGTGTGGTCCATCTCCTGATGGCTGTTTTGGCAAATGCTGCATGGGGGTTCAATTTTATCGCGGGGAAAATTGGTGCCGAACTATTTCAACCTCTCCTGTTTACAGCTTTACGTTTTCTGTTTCTCCTTCTGTTAATGCTCCCCTGGCTGAAACCGGCACCGGGGTATATGAAGCCACTCTTAAGGGTGGCTTTTCTTTTGGGTGTAGTTCATTTCGGTATGGTTTTTATTGGTCTCAATGCAGGGGGGAATATTGCCTCCATTGCTATCACTACTCAGCTCTATATTCCATTTTCAGCAATTTTTGCCTCACTCTTCTTACGGGAAAAAATATCTCTTGTATCTTTTCTCTCGATAGCTTTGGCCTTTGCTGGGGTCATGGTTATTGGCTTTGATCCTATTGTCTTTAACCATCTGGATGCAATTTTGTGGGTGGCTGGTGCTGCACTTGCAATGGCTGTAGCGACAATCCTCATGCGGCAATGTCCGAATCTTGGAGTGTTCAGACTTCAGGCATGGATCGCGTTGGTTGCCTTGCCGTCATTACTGTTATTATCATCGATTTTTGAAACCGGCCAGGTCCGGATTCTTTCGGAGGCAGGAATTATTGACTTTTGGACCCCTCTTTATTCTGCCGTCGGCGCATCCATCATTGGCCACGGGATTGTTTATTATCTCCTTGGAAAATATCCGGTTTCCATAGTAACACCTCTTCTTTTACCGACCCCTCTTATTGCCACATTTTTCGGTATAATAGTATTCGGAGATATCCTGGGGTGGAAAATAATCGTCGGAGGTGCAATGACTTTCCTCGGGGTATTGATGCTGCTGAAACCGCCCAAAAAATCATCCCAATAGAATAAGGGAACAATTAATCTCCTATTATTTTTAGAGATCCCATTGACAATCCAGTAAAAATCTTGCCAAAATAGATGAATGCAATAGAAAATAAAGAGACTGAAGGCTAAGCCTAGCAAATTGCATGACTGATAGTGGATTTTCCACTTCAGTATTTATCTAACTTTTTGAGACAACTTATACAGTGACCGACCAAAACGCTCATGGGAAAAAAGAAAATTCTCGTTGTTGACAACAACCCCGTAATAATCAAACTGATGACCACCTTCCTGATTCAGGAAGGACACACGGTCGTAAGTGCCGAAGATGCGTTTGGCGCCCTCGATGTTCTCCGGGATTTCACGCCGGAGATTATTTATCTCGACTTGATCATGCCTAAAATCGGAGGAGACAGTCTCTGTAAGATTTTCAGAACCATCCCCCTTCTGGCCAATTGCTATATCGCCATCGTCTCTGCCGCAGCAATTGAGCATGACATCGATTTGCACGAGATCGGCGCTGATGTCTACATCGCCAAAGGTCCTTTTTCAACGATGCGTCAGCATATTCTCGAGACAATCGCAGAATCCGATTCTCCCCGAAACCTGCCAATCAGCCAAGAAATCCGGGGAGTTGAAAATCTCCATTCCCGGCAGATCACCAAAGAACTCCTCTCTCAAAACAAACACTTGCTGATTATTATGGAGAGAATGTCCCAAGGCATCTTATCCATTGCCGATAATCGGGTCTTTTACGCAAATCCAGCAGCTCTTTTTATTCTTCAAGTTAACCTGGAGCACCTTTTAGGCAACTATTTAGACAAGGTACTGGATGCCTGCACCTGGGAAAAACTCGCTCCGCTCATCAACGCTAAAGAGGATATGGCAGGCGATGAAAATGATACGGTTTTAACAATTCACGGCCGTCACATCATTCCCCAGTGCCTGACGATGCAAGATGACTGCAGTAATCAGGTCGTTCTGCTCTTGGACATCACCGCCCGTAAGCAGGCGGAAAATGAACTCATGGAAAGTGAGGATAAATTCCGTCTGACATTTAATTTTAGTCCTGATGCCGTGAATATTAACCGTCTGCATGACGGTCTCTATGTGGATATCAACGAAGGGTTCACGCGAGCAACCGGTTATACCCACGAGGACGTTATCGGTAAGACGTCAATGGAAATAAATGTATGGCAGAATTCTGCATGATCGGCAGCGATTGCTCCAGGGGCTTCGAGAACAGGGCTTTTTTGAGAACCTAGAGGCCCAATTTCGAAAAAAAGACGGCAGTCTTCTTACCGGGTTGATGTCTGCCAGAGTCATTTCCATCAAGGGAGAACCGCATATTATCTCCATCACGCGCGACATAACGGATCGCAAAAAACACGAAAAAGAGCAGTTAAAAATTGAAAAACTCGAGTCCCTGGGTATTCTCGCAGGAGGCATTGCCCACGATTTCAACAATATCCTGACAGGAATCATGGGAAACATCTCCCTTGCCAAGGTCTTTCTGGATACTGCCCAAAAATCATATAAACCTCTGGCTGAAGCGGAAAAGGCAACCGTGCGGGCCGGAGAACTGGCGCATCAACTCCTCACCTTTGCCCGTGGTGGTGAGCCGATCAAAAAGGTCGTTTCACCCCGGCACCTTGTGAATGAGGCCGTTTCATTTGTTCTTCGTGGCTCAAATGTCAAGGGAAACGTCGATATACCTGATTCAATCCATGCCATCGAAGCCGACGAAGGGCAGATGAGTCAGGTATTTCACAACCTCATCATCAACGCAACACAAGCCATGCCAGGAGGCGGAACGCTGACAGTCATTGCACAAAACGAGATGCTTGCCGACAACAATTCATTCAATCTTCCTTCTGGTACGTATATTCGTCTGACATTTTCCGATCAAGGATGCGGCATAGAGGAGGACACTCTGAAAAGAATCTTTGACCCCTATTTCACAACCAAGGCAGCCGGAATAGGTTTGGGACTCGCTTCGGTTCACTCGATTGTCAGCAGGCATGGTGGGCATATCGGGGCTCATTCCGTCATTGAGAAAGGTACAACTTTTACCATATACTTGCCATCAATTGGCAAGGAATACACAGAATACCAGGCCGATGTTGCCATACAAGTTACCGGCAAACATCAAGATGGCTCCGTTCTTGTCATGGATGATGACGAATTAATCAGAGATATTGCTTCGTCAATACTCACCCATCTTGGTTATGAGGTTACCACCTGTGCCAGTGGCGAAGAGGCGATTGAAATCTACAAAACCTCCATGGAATCCGGCACACCCTTCTTGGCGATTATCATGGATCTGACCATTCCCGGCGGGCTAGGCGGAAAGGAAGCCGCTGAGCAGATTCTCTCTCTTTTTCCCAAGGCCTGTCTGATTGTATCAAGTGGGTATTCAAACGACCCAATCATGTCCAATTACAAGGACTATGGATTCAGCGGGGCTATTGCCAAACCTTACAACATGCTTGAAGTTGAGAACGTACTGAATTCATTGCTCGCTCACTCATAAAACACTGATTCCGTCTCTGTATTCCTCTGAGGCAATAATGGTACAGATAGGCAAAATGAACAGGCTTTCGATCAAGGGCGTGCAGGCTTATGGCATGCATCTTGACGGCGGTGCATCCGGGGATATCCTCCTCAGGGGCACCTCTTCTCTGCCAACGCACCAAAAAGGTGAGACAATTGATGTCTTCGTCTACGTCGACAGGGAACAGCGCCTCCTGGCAACCACCCAAAAGCCCTTCGCAATGGTCGGTGAATTTGCCGCACTGAGGGTGGTGACCAGTGAAGCAGCTGGAGCCTTCTTGGCCTGGGGCCTGGAAAACGACCTGTTTGTACCGAAAAGTGAGCAGCAGGAAAACATGCGGACAGGGAAATACTACGTGGTTTTTATCTTCGTAAATGAAAAAACCAACCGTATTACTGCCTCTTCAAAGTTGAAGAAATTTCTTAACCTGCAGCCTCCTCACTATAAAGAAGGGGAAGAGGTCGATCTCCTCGTCTTTGCAGAGACCGATCTGGGATACAGTGCAATTGTCAACGGTTGTCATGCCGGCATGATCTATGAGAACGAGGTCTTCCAAAAACTTGCCATAGGCGAGAAACTCCAGGGTTACGTAAAGAAGATCCGCGACGACCATAAAATCGACTTACGCTTGCAGCGAACCGGCTTTCAAGGGGTTGATGATATTTCCCGGATTGTTCTTAGCACCTTGAAGGAGCATGGCGGCATGGTGACCATTACCGATAAAAGTCCGCCTGAAGATATCTATGCCATGTTCAGGGTCAGCAAAAAGGTCTTCAAAAAGGCCATTGGCGCCCTCTATAAAAAGAGGCTTGTCGTCATCGACAGCGATGGCATCAAGCTTGCCGGATAACGCAAGAAGTCCTTGATTTTCTCTGTTTCTTTCTCATGATTTTTCCAGGAGTGCCCTTTTTCTCAGCACATGGCGGCGGTGCATCCGGGTCAGTTCGTTGGCGACCAGCGCACCAAGCACCAGGGTGCCGCCGCTGAGGGTATTGGCCGAGGGCTGTTCGCCGGCCCATAACCACGCCCATGTTACCCCAAAGATCACCTCCAGTTGCCCCAGCATCGAGATCTCCGGTGCCGGAAGCTCTCTGCTCAAGCGCACCACGAGAAGACAGGGGATGGCAAGCTGGAAAACGCCAAGGAACGACAGCAGACAAAGGTCATGGGCCGATGCCTGAAAAGGCCAGGATAGCGGCAAGGTGGCGAGGGCCGAAAGTGTTGCCCCGATCAGTATGGCCGGCAACATATCCTGAACGGACTTGTTGTCGGCAGCAGTGATTTTGCCCTTGTCCAGGCAGACATACTGGAGGATCGTAAAGTTGGCGGCACTCGACAGGGGCACGACCAAAGCCACGAGGGTGCCGAGCAGGGAAAGCTGAATATCACCGCCATTCTGTCGGAACATCCAGGCGATGCCGAGACTTGCCACGGCGATGGCCAACCAGGTAGCCGCCGACAGTCGGTGCCCCAGGAAGATACGGGCAAAAAGTGCGGTGATCAGCGGTCCGACCGCCAGGGTGATGAGGACATTGGCCACCGTAGTCAGGGTGATAGCCACCATAAAGGAGGTAAACATCAAGGCCCAGCACAGCCCAGAAATCCACATAACGCCTGGTGCATGGAACAGGCTGCGCCACAGACCGGGACCGCGCAGCAGGGTCAAGGCGACCACCAGTGCCAGGGCGTTAAAACCGCTGCGCCAGAAGTTCACCTCAAAGCTCGGGGCCGAGTCAAGGTGGCGTGTTACCACCCCGGCCATACTCCACAGCAGGGCGACCAGGATCATGAGAAAAACCGCACGAAGGTGTGACATGCTAACCTGCAAACAAGACCTTAAGACGTTCCCGGCTGGCGACCAGCTTGCCCCGATCTTTATCGAACACCTCAAGGGTCAGAGTGTCATCATAGCCTAAGGCTTTTAAGTTCCGTGCCAATTCCGAAAAATTAACGTTGCCTTCGCCAATGGCCAGATGATCATCGCGCTTTCCCTTATTGTCACTGAAATGCAGATGGCCGAGCTTCTTGCCGAATCGTTGCACCAGCATCTGCATACGCCTTCCCTGCGGATCGGCGATATTGGCATGCCCTGTATCAAGGGTCAGTTGCAGACTGGGAAAGGCCTGGAAGATCTCTTGAAAATCATCGGGATCGACCCCCAGGAGGTTACGGGGAAACATGTTTTCCAGACAGATGGTGAGACCAAGCTGCCCTGCGGCAGCCACCATCTCCGCCAAAAAATCAAAGGCATATTCCTTCACCGTCGCCACAACAAAGGCCCCCATACCGGCAGCCATACTGGGGTGCAGAACCACCTTCTCGGCCCCGAGTTCGGCCGCCGCATTGAGAGAAAGCAGCATCTCCATGACCGACGCCCGGCGCAGGCTCTCGGTGAGATCGGCGGTGCTCAGGAAGGTTGGCAGGTGGCAAACCAGCCCCAGGCCATTCTCCCGCAAGGCGGTGACGATATCTTTCTTGTGCGAAGAAAGACTGCTGTGATGTGCCATGGGTGGATCCATGGCCAGCTCCAGATAATCAAATCCCAGCCCGGCAAAACTGTCTATCTCATCCAGCAGCGGCAGTACCGGGAAATTCATAGCACCAAAACGCATAATGACCTCTAAGCTTGTTTCTCAATGATTACGATGAACTCTTCCGGTTCGTTGTTAACAAATTCGAGAATTTTTAAAGGATTTTTCTTCGAAATAAAATCAATCATCTGCAGGAGCGTTTCTTCGGAAAATACATGAAAATGAATACTATAGTTCATACTCATGAGTTCGGAGGTTTTGCTGCTGATAAACGCTTCGTTTGTTGACTCGCTAAAATTTGTGCTTCGCGCAAAATCTAAAAAATGGTTATGACGTTTCTTTGCATATGCTTCTTTGTCTCTTGCCACGAGGCCGTAATCGTCAATAATATGCGAAATGGCAGTTGGCTGTCTGTGTTTGTCAACAATATTGTATGGCAGGGGAATCGCCATATAGAGCAATCCTTTCGGTTTAAGTATTCTCATCCAGTTACTGAGCGCTTTGATTGGATCTTCGAGGTGTTCCAATACATGATTAGAGATACAGAAGTCGTATGCATCGTCAGGTATCGTGGCAAGTTCGTCGCCATTATCGATTATATCTGGATCGACGATATCTGCCTTATCAAATTCCGGATATTGACGGTACAGACCTTCTTGCGACATCCTGTCTACGTATAAAACCTTTGCTTTCTTGTTATCAACTGACAAAGGTGCATGTAAGGCACCAATTTCTATTCCTGCTCCAGTAAGATATTGCAGCGACAGCAATTCACCGACATACTGGGAATAATCAAGAATTTCGTTGGATGTTGCTTGCAACCCCCTGGTCTTTTCTTCACTGATTGCAAAACTGATAGATGTCTTGACGGTAATAAATTTATCTTTCCTGGTTTTTATGCAAAGATTAATTGCATAAATATTCCCGGATTGAAATTCCCGTTTTGCAATTGCACAACGAAAGCCACTGTTTTTAAACCTTTTGTCCTTATATTCAAAGGATACATCGGTACGGATTAATCCGTACAGCGCATGATAGTTTTTCCCTTCGATCTCAATAAAAAAATCAACAATCGTATTATCTTCCTTTGCATCGAACAGCCATCCTGAGATAATGACATTGTTCTGCACTTCAGGTATATATGTGACTGTGTTTTTTTTAAGAGTGTCAACACCATTAATCGCATCCACCGTCCATAAATATCTAACAAATATCTTTTTAATATTTTTCGAGATAATTTTTTTAATAGTATTTACAAACATTCATTCCCCTCTATCCTTGCATGCCGATAAAATCAGAACTGGAAGTAATAAGGCTGTGACGCTACCCCCTTACTATAGATTTTGCAATTTCTTTGTATTGCAACCCAGCCACTTACCCAGGACCATGATGTGCCTCCAATTTCATCCAAAGAGATACCATGCGCGGGGTCATCAGGGCTTTCCCCTCAATTGTTGGTGAAAGATCATGCCATTCAAAAATGTTGTCGCACCGAGACTGCTGTTATTTTGCCTGGCAACCCTGGCACTACAATGGTTACAGGTATCGAGCGTTACTGCTGATTTTCCGCCTCTTTACCAACATGCAGAGGAGATTACTGTTTACAACTGGAAAGGGGATATTCCTCAGTCCGTGCTTGATGCCTTCACCCACGAGACCAAGGTCGGGATCAATTATCAGACCTTCAATTCGCAAGAAGAAGCATTAGCCAGTATCCGTGCCGGCAAAGTCTATGATGTAGTGGTAATAGATGGCCGGTTCATACCTCTGCTGACACAAGAAGGGCTACTGAAACAGCTCAATTATGAGAATCTCCTCAACTTCAAATATATCTCCCCAAATTTCCGCAGTCTGGCCTATGATCCTGACAATAGCTATTCAGTTCCTTACTCATGGGGGACAACCGGTCTTTTGGTCAATACCGGCATGGCACACAATCAAGTGAACAGTTGGGCCGATCTCTGGGATGAGCGATATGCCGGCAAAATTGCAGTCTCCGTCAGTTACCCGCGTGAAGCGATTGGTCTGACTCTGAAATCGCTTGGCTATTCGGCAAATTCAGAAAAACCCGACGAAATCGAGGCGGCACTCGCCAAGCTTTTACACTTACAACTCGATCCATCTTTTTTGCATAAATACTATCCGGATTTCGGCATGGCAGCGATGCTGAGCGGCACTGTCCTTATTGCCGTCGGCTTCTCTGGAGATTTACTGGAGAGTCTGAAAAATGGGCTTTCCGTTGATTATATCCTCCCAAAGGAAGGGCTCCTGCTCTGGGGTGACACATTTGTAGTGCCGACAAGCAGTCGCCATCAGACGACTGCCGAGCTGTTCATAGATTTTCTTCTTCGCCCAGAGATAAGCGCAGAAATAGTCAACCAGAAATATTACGCCAGCGCAAATGAGGCGGCACGACCCTTTGTGAACCGACAAATACTTGCAAACAGAGCGATTTATCCAACCGATCCGATGCTCATAAAAGCCGAAATCATCGAGGCCCTCAGCCCGCAAGGACAGCGGTTGTTCGATACGGCGTGGGAAAAATTTCTTGCCGCATACCCTAAAATTCCGTGAACAATGACGTGAATATACACCGGACACCCAAGACACCTCGACTATCTTCTTTATATAATCGAATCCTGGCGATTATTACGGCGACTTTTATCGTCATGGCTGTCATCATTGCTGCCGGCATTCTGTTGTTCGTCAATAAACAGGAGAACCTTTTTTGGCATGAGCGGCAGACTGAAGCAGTCCATAATGCTGCCAACCAGGTGGCCGGCTATATCGAAAAAAACGAGAACATCCTGTATTGGTTGAGCCAGTTCGGCTTTGATGAAATATTGGCGCATCCAGCTTTCATGCAAAAAGTATTGCAGGAAAACCCTGTCTTTTTGGAAATCGCCTTTCTCGATGCAAACGGCAACATGCTGATGAGTGCGGCTCAGAATGAGCCAATGCTTGCCAACCAGTTCACCGTCCGGCAATCCCAGTGGTTTCGGGCCGCCAGATCAGGAAAAAAAATCTACACCCGTGTCCAGACTTCTCCAAAAGGCGAATCCTATCTAATTTTTGCCATGCCTTTTCAGTCCAATGGGGTAATAGCCGCCCAGATTAAAATGGATGGCTTGTGGCAAAAGGTCGCCGGAATCACCTTCGGTGACAGCGGTACCGTCTATGTCGCCAGCCTGGAAGGCCAGCTCATTGCCCACAAGAATTCTCAGTTTGTCCTCGCCAATAAAAATATCAGCCACAATCAGCAATTCAACGCCATCCTGCAAGCCACCGACAATGAATATGCCGGCAGTGGAAAAGATCTTTACGGCACCAAAGTGAAAATCGTTTCAAACAAAATTGGGTCAACCAGATGGATCGTCATCGCCGAATTGCCGGAAGAAGAAGCGCACGAGATCAGCAATAAGGCTTTAATCTCCATTCCCTTAGGCCTCATCCTGCTCATTGCCGGGTCGGCGGTGATCTTGAAAATTATACTGCGGAAGGAATTTCTCCGCCCTGTCGAGCTGTTGCGTGCCGGGGCTGTACGGCTGAGCCTGGGCGATCTGACGTTTCGCCATGACATTCCAGAGAGGAAGGATGAACTGTGCCAGGTAATGGAGGTCTTCAACAGCATGGCCGGCGAATTGGAGGAGCGACAGAGTGAACAGGCGCACCATGCCGATGAACTTGCCACCGCCTGCCTGAAAATCCAGAGCGAGCTACAAGAACGTCAGAGAGCCGAAGCCGCCTTGAAAAACCTCAATGACGAACTCGAGCAACGCGTCGAGGAACGTACCCGCGCCCTTCTCCAAGCGAACGCCGATCTGCTGCATGAAATTGCCGAACGGAAGCTTGCGGAGGAAGAGCGACTAAGACTTGAGAGCCAACTGCAACAGGCACAAAAGATGGAAGCCATCGGCACCCTGGCCGGGGGAATTGCCCATGACTTCAACAATATTCTTGGGGCGATTATCGGCTATGCCGAAATGATCCATGATGATTGTCCGGAAGACTCCTCATTTTTCCATGACATTGATCAAGTACTCCGGGCCGCAAACCGAGCCAAGGAGCTGGTGAAACAGATACTCGCCTTCAGCCGCCAAGCCAAATCCTTTAAACTCCCGGTGCAGCCTGCAGCCGTCATCAAAGAAGCCATCACACTGCTTCGCTCTTCACTGCCCACGACAATTACCATTGAAGAGGATATAGACCCTGTGGCCGGTATCATCCTGGCCGATCCGTCGCAGATTCATCAAATTGTCATGAACCTGTGCACCAATGCCAGCCATGCCATGGAATTGCAGGGAGGCACCCTCACCGTTTCTTTGCACAAGACAACGCTGTCCCAGGATGATCTCGTCAACAACTCGAATATGCAGCCCGGCAATTTCGTGCAGTTGTCTATCAAGGATACCGGGGTGGGAATTTCTCCCGAGATTCGGGAGAAGATCTTTGACCCTTATTTCACCACGAAAGAATTCGGCAAAGGAACCGGCATGGGGCTTTCCATGGTTCAAGGAATCGTCCAGAGTTACGGCGGTTCCATCAGCTGCAACAGTACCCTCGGCGCAGGCACGGTTTTCAAGATCACCCTGCCGACCATTACAGGACATGCCTTGGAGGAAAGCGATTCTACAGAACCGGTTCCGCACGGCAAAGAGCGTATTCTCTTGATTGATGATGAGGCGATACTCCTCGAGATGGGCAAAATCATGCTGGAACGGTTGGGCTATCAAGTGACCGCAAAATGGAACGGCATCGAAGCCCTTATCACTTTCCAGAACCAACCGGATCTCTTCGACATGATCATTACCGATCAGACCATGCCGGGTATTACCGGCGTCGAGCTTTCCCGACGCATCTTGCAGTTGCGACCCGAAGTGCCGATCATTCTCTGCACAGGCTACAGCAGCCCTATCTCTGAAGAGCAGGCACAGACCCTGGGAATCAAGGGGGTGGCCATGAAACCTCTGGCCAGGAAGAATGTAGCCGCACTCATAAGAAAGATCATGGACGGCAAGGGATCGTAAACGAGTGACCTGGAGAAATCGCTGCACATATCTCCGTCTTGCAGCGATGAGTAAATTTACATTAATTTCATTGTAGAGTAAGTTGTCCACATGCTCCCAGATTTCAATCGACGGAAAGTCCTTTCTCTTATTTTTCAACAGGAACGGCGTTGTAATCTCCAAAGGATTTTTACCCGGCATTCATAACCTATGCTCGTTGACAAAGTGCTGATACAAAGCTTGCATACATCCATCCTTTTCAAAGACGTCGGCAGCGATGAGGTTGAGCACATTATATCCGCCGGCGGTTGGCGGATGATCGAACCTGGCCAATACGTCTACCTCCAGGGAGAAAATCATCGTCATTTTTATATCGTCGTCACCGGCGAGGTGGAACTGACGCTGAATGTCGAGGGTGGAGGTCAACACCTTGTCAGCCATATCGGCCCAGGCGGTCATTTCGGAGAAACGTCTCTCTTGACCAACAGCCGAAACAGCCTCAATGCCCGGGCCTTGACGAGAGTGTCTCTTCTTTGTTTCGACGCCGATGCCTTCAACTCTCTTTTGCTTGCCAACAAGGTCATTCAACAGCAACTCAGTGTCGCCCTGGCCAAGCGTCTGCTGGTTTCCTTTCGTGATCATGTCGATTCCCTCACCAAAATTCGCAACACAAGCAAGAACTCGACCCATAATCTCGATTCGACATTTTTTTCCGAACCCCAGACGCTGCTCACCACTGAAAACCTTTCTGTCGACTCTGACCGAGAAATACGTTTCGCTGAATCGACCATTGCCCGGCAGATCAATAAAGCGGTCCAGCGATTTAGTCATAACCTGGAACCGGTGCTCCTTTCCGGGGAATCCGGAACCGGGCGGCGGATGATCGCCGCCGAGATCCACCGGGCCTGTGCCTATAAAAATGGGCCCTACACGGAAATCGATATTCGCAACATCGATCCCGTTCAATTGGAAGTTGAACTTTTCGGCCACGAACGAGACTCTCCGGCATTTTCGCAAATCGCCCAACTCGGAATTTTCGAGAGGTTGCAGGGAGGAACCGTAGTCCTCTACAATGCCGAATATATGGAACCGGATTGCCAGCGACAGCTGGCCAGGCTCCTGAAAAAATCCGCCGCATCCCAGGTAACTGAAAACTCCGGCGGGTCCCTACGTTCGCGGATCATCCTCATTTGTAACGACGCCCCAGGGCAGCAGGACGGCCACAACCGCTTGCTGCCGACCCTCTATGCCCTCTTTGCCGACCAGCATTTCCGAGCGGCACCACTGCGGGAACACCGCCGTGATATTCCCCGCCTGGTTCAATATTATCTTAAGCGTTACTGCCTGCAATATGGAAAGACCATAACGCAGGTGGACGACCAGACCCTCGGCCGCTTCATGAATTACGACTGGCCGGGAAATTTGACGGAAATGGCCGGCGTCCTGCAGCGCGCCGTGCTCCTCGGCAAAAGTCACGAACCACTCAATCATCAAATTATTCTCGGAGTGCCGAAGTCGGAAGGCAAATGGGAATTCAATCTGTTGCGCCTGCCGGGTGTTCGAGCCTTCTTTGCCAGTCGACTCTTTCCGGTATGGCCGAAGGCCGTGGTTGGTATTTTTTTCATCCTCGTCCTCATCATCCTGTTCTTTGGGCCAATTACCGCTGAAAAGAACATCGGTCTGACCCTCAGCTGGGTGGTAGGTTGGCCCCTGCTGATCTTCTCATTCTTTTTTCTTGCTCGCACCTGGTGCAGTATCTGTGGCTTATCCGTACCAGGGTGGCTGGCGCAACTGGTCCTCAAGCCTGAACGACCAACACCGCAATTCATCAAACGCTATTCCGGCTGGATCATGGCCATCCTCTGTATCCTCCTGTTTTGGATCGAAATCGCCTGGAATGCTTACCAATCGCCGCAACTCACCGCCTGGATCATCCTCACCATCACCCTCGGTTCTCTGTTCTTCAGCATGTTTTTCAAACGGAGGGTCTGGTGTCGATATCTTTGTCCATTGGGAGCCATTAATTCCCTGTTTTCCATGCCGTCGATCCTTGAACTGCGCTCCAACACCCATATGTGTATGAACCGCTGTATCGACCATTTATGTTACAACGGTGACAACGACGCCGATGGCTGTCCCATGTTCCGTCACCCTTTTCTGGTGGATAATAACCGGGATTGTATTCTTTGTGGACAATGCGTTAAAAACTGCAAGTTGAACTCCATTCATATCAATCTGCGCCTGGCGCCGCAGGAGCTGTGGAATCAGCAGTCGCCACGTTTGGAAGACAGCTTTCTGGTCGTAAGCCTGGCGGCTATTTTCTATCCGTTTGCAATCAATCAAAAAGATCCGGTTGTTATGAAAAATTTGGCCCATTCCCTGCAAGGTATTGGTCTTCCAGATAGTTTTCCCCTGGCTACGGCAATATTTTTCTCTGCCTGTATTCTGTTTTACCTGACCGGCTATGCCATTATGTCACAGATCATGGCGCGCATTACCGGTAATAGTTGGAAAGCTGCTGCGGCAATTCTTGGTTACGGCATGATACCCCTGGTTCTTGGCGCCTTCATGGCGGCACACCTGGAAATTTTAGTGGGTGGTCTCTGGCTTCTGCAAGCCAACCTCCTGGATATGGTCGGCATGGAGGTCATCTCCAGTCCGAGCCGAGTCATGAGCCGCGACACCACCTTTGTTCTCCAGGTCATCACGGTTTTGGGCGGACTCGCTGCCTCATTGTATGCCACAAATCGGATCATTAAACGGCTGCTGACTGGGCGTCGTTACTCACTCAAGATGTTCATGCCATCCGTTCTGCTGCTCTGTCTTTCAGCTATTGCCTATCTGTATTTTTTGTGATCGGGAAGTTATACTTACATTGTCATGCTGTCAAACAGTTATCCAACTGCAAAAGGAGTGTTTTAATTCCAGCTGATATGATCACAACAATTTCCAGCGAAAAAAAACCGATCAAGCTGTGGCTTGAAGAGGTTGACGCAGAAACCCTGACGCAGGCGAAAAACCTTGCCAACCTGCCTTTTCTTTTTCACCATGTGGCGATCATGGCCGATGCCCATGTTGGCTACGGCATGCCCATCGGCGGGGTTGCCGCCACCAAGGATGTGGTCATCCCCAATGCCGTCGGTGTCGATATCGGCTGCGGGGTATGCGCTCTGCAGACCTCGCTGCCGACACTTCTGAAAGGGAATCTCAAAAAAATATTGCAGGCGGTGCGACAAACCGTACCGCTCGGTTTCCAGCATCATAAAAGGCCGCAACCGGGTGGCCGGATGCCGGAATTTGGCCCGGGGCGGACAGAGAAGGAGCTGCCGGTGGTCGCCCGCGAATACGACAGTGGGGTGCTGCAACTCGGCACCCTGGGCGGCGGCAACCATTTCATCGAATTGCAGCAGGGTGATGACGGCCGACTGTGGATCATGATCCACTCGGGCAGCAGAAATATCGGCTTTCAGGTAGCCAAACACTACAACCACCTGGCTGCAGGCCATAATAAAGCACACGGCGGAATCATCCCCGACAAATGGCAGCTCGACTACCTGCCGCTCAATTCCGAAGACGGTCAACACTATCTGAGAGAGATGAATTATTGCATGCTATTTGCAGCGGCCAACAGGCTGGCGATGCTCGAACGTGTCAGGGAAATCCTTTTGGATATTGAACCGTCGGCGACTTTCTCAAATCCCTTTGATGTAGCCCATAACTACGCGGCCATGGAGAATCATTTCGGCCGCGAAGTACTTGTGCACCGTAAAGGCGCGACCAGGGCTGCGGCCGGCGAGATTGGCCTCATCCCCGGCTCGCAGGGCAGCGTCAGCTATATTGTCCGTGGCCTTGGCAACCCGGAAAGCTTCTCCTCCTGCTCGCACGGCGCCGGACGAAAACTCGGGCGAAAACAGGCGCAGCGCGAGCTCGACCTGAAAACCGAGGTCAGTCGCCTGGAACGGCAGGGCATCCTCCACTCTCTTCGCCATAAAAGGGATCTGGAGGAAGCAGTCGGAGCCTATAAGGACATTACCCAAGTCATCAACAATCAGCGGGATCTCATTGAGGTGGTCACCACCCTCCAGCCACTGGCGGTGGTCAAGGGGTAAAAAAAATCAAGCGGAGAGAGGAGAAGAGTGATACCAGCTCAAGGTGCCAGCCGGTTGATGGTCCAACCGTCGGCACCTTCATCCTTCTTATACAGGAAACGGTCATGCAAACGATTTTGGCCACCCTGCCAGAACTCGATTTCCAAGGGTTCGACGCGGTAGCCCCCCCAGAAAGATGGCAGCGGCACCTTGCCTTCGCCTATTTTCGTCTTCATCTCCTGAAACTTCTGCATCAGGATCTGCTTCGAGGTCAGGGGGTGGCTCTGGCTTGAGACCCAGGCAGCCATCTGGCTTTCTTTTGGCCTGGACATAAAATACTTGGCCGACTCGGCAACCGAGATTTTACTTGCGACCCCATTGATCATCACCTGCCGTTCCAGCTCAAGCCAGACAAAGAGCAGGCTGACCTGTCTATTACCTTTAATTTCCAAAGCCTTACGGCTTTCAAAATTGGTAAAAAAAACAAACCCTTGTTGATCAAAGTATTTCAGCAGCACGGTCCGCTGGCTGGGCCTGCCGCTGCTGCCAACGGTGGCCAGGACCATGGCCGTCGGGTCGGCGATTTCCGTCTTTCGTGCCTGTTCGAACCATCCTGAAAACTGCAATACCGGGTCATCGTTGAGATCGGCGCGAGACAGCCCACCCTTCAAATACTCCCGCCGAAATTGACTTAAATCCACACATTCCTCTCAAAACAATCGAGGTCAGCCTTCTTTAATGCCTTCAAGCTTCCAGTTCTGGGTACCGGTCGGTCTCGCCCAGGTCCACTCCTCGCGGAACTTGACGGGCTCGGTCATACTGCCGGAAACCAGGGCGCCACTCTTGTCATCCACCGTGAAATCGAGAAGATTGGCGGTAAACAACACGGTGACAAAATCCTCGCGGCCGTCGCTGCCGGCCTGAACAATCTCCACTTCGCGAACGGCAATGGACTCCAGTTTATTGATATGGCCTTTGCTGCGCATTTCCGCAAAATGCCCGGCATACTCCCCTGCCAGCTGCTCACCGAGGAGGTGGCGATAGGAATCGAGATCGCGACGCATCCATCCGGCCTGCACCTTGAAAAAGACATCGGAGGCCACTTCCTTGAAATAGGTCGGATCAAAATTCCGGTCGGTCGCTTTGATCTGATTCACTCCGTCATCCACCAGATTCTCGCCGATAACCGGTGGTGGCGGTGGTTGGGCGGCATCAGTACCTCCGCCAAAAATGCTGGCTGGTGAAATTCCCTGCCGGGCATATTGATTGGGCGATTCAGAACCATTACCCTGTCTGGCCTTGGCAAACTTCCTGTAGAGAAAGAAGGCGATTCCGCCGAGAATCAACAACGGCAGAATCCCCATACCTGAACCGCCGCCGCCGAACATCGAGCCGAACAGCATCGCACCGAGGGCACCACCGAGAAGGCCGCCCATAAGGCCACGTCCGAAACCGCCACCGGCCGGGGCTGCTCCAGGCGAGGATGAGGGACTGCTCGCCGGTGCCTTGCTCGGGCTTGGGCTTGAACTAAAGGATTTGCCACCGGACTTGGAGCGGGCATCGGCATAATCGGCCGTCAGCCCGCCTTCAATGAGGGTGAATGCGATAAGCATCAAAAAAATCGGTGCGAATCTTTTCCATAACGTTGCCATAGTCTTTTTCCATTTCCTTTTTTATTTTTCTTGATCATTCTCAAACCGCGACTACATTCATGAGCTTCATTATTATAGTACACCTTGGCCAAGATGCCAGAGGCAAAAACCATTTTTCCGGACAAATAGGCATGCTGATCCTTCACGCCCCCCTTACCAAACCCTGCGAGCCGCCCGCCGCCCTTGCCTACCTGTCTGCGGCACTGGCAGCGCACGATCATGCCTGCACAATCTGCGATATGAACATTGAGGGCCTGCAGTACATCCTGCACAGCACGCCGGGTCAATCCGACACCTGGTCGACCCGTGCCTTTAAACACCTGGACAATAATATCGCCACCCTGCAAGGGCCTGCCGGCTACCATAGCTTTGACCGCTATGGACGGGCCGTCGCCGATATCAACCGGGTGGTGGAAATTGCCGGATTGAGCTTCAACCTGCAGCTGTCGCTCGCCAATTACCAGGACAATGACAGATCACCACTGAACAGCACCGACCTGCGGCAAGCTGCCGCAGAATACCGGGCGAATATCTTTTTCCCCTATTTCAGTCACAGACTCGATGAGCTCCTGCAATTGGAGAATCACACCCACATCGGCTTTTCCCTGAGCTATCTCAGCCAGGCACTGTGCACCTTCGCCATGATCGGCTATCTCCGAGCATATCATCCTGAGAAAACCATCGTTCTCGGCGGTGGCCTGGTCACCACCTGGCTGAGCAACCCCGATTGGTGCAGCCCCTTTGGCGACCTGGTCCATCATTTTATTGCCGGACCAGGGGAAGGTCCGCTGCTCCGGCTGCTTGGCACGGAGCAAAAACCGGACCATATCCCGCCATCCTATGCAGCGCTGCGCGACCATCCCTATCTTGCCCCCGGCTTTATTCTGCCCTACGCCACGTCCTCCGGCTGTTTCTGGAAGAAATGTAATTTCTGCCCGGAAAACAGCGAGAACAACCCCTATCGTCAGGTGCCGCCGACAACCACAACTTCCGATCTTTTACATCTCACCAAGGCAACATCACCGGTTCTTATCCACCTCCTTGATAACGCCATAAGCCCGAGCACCCTCCGCGCCCTCAGCGAGCACCCGCCAGGCGCACCCTGGTACGGCTTCGTCCGTATTGACACCCTTCTTGCCGACCTGGATTTTTGCAGACGTTTACGCGCATCCGGCTGCATTATGCTGAAACTGGGTCTTGAATCCGGCGACCAGAATGTCCTTGACAGTATGAATAAAGGGACCGATCTGCGGCAGGCCGCAAAGGTCCTTGCCAATCTGCATGCGGTCGGCATTGCCAGCTATGTCTACCTGCTTTTCGGCACCCCTTCGGAAGGCCGCACGGAAGCTCTGCATACCCTGAGTTTTGTCGAAGATCATCACCGGGACATAAGTTTTCTTAACCTGGCTATCTTTAATCTGCCGATCTGCAGCGATGCCACGGCATCCTTGCCGGTCACCGATTTTTACACAGGTGATCTGTCTATTTACCGCAACTTTACCCACCCTCTCGGCTGGAACAGGACTGAAATACGGCGCTATCTCGACACGGTTTTTAAAAGGTCACCGAAGATCGCTGAAATCCTCAGGAAAGATCCGCCGATTTTTACCTCGAACCATGCACCGTTTATGAAATGATGAGGATAAACTAATGAATTTTGCAGGCATTCTTTCCGCCATCCTGGCGGCTCTGTTTATGGGAACAATCGGAGTTTTCTCGCGCAAAACCGGACTTTCCCCCGAGGTTATCACCTTTTTTCGGCTGTTTTTCGGAGCCGGCTTCCTGGTGATCCTCCTGCTTGCCGGCCGCAGGCACCGCTTGCTTCTGATCTGGCCAACCTGGCCGGTCATTATCAACGGCCTGATGCTTGCCGGCTTTATTATCTTTTATATCCAGGCCATGAATCTCACCACCATGGCTAATGCCATCATGGTCCTTTATCTGGCACCCCTCATTGCCGCAGTCTTTGCCCATTTTTTTCTCAGGGAAAAGCTTAATCTATCAAGTGGTATTCTGATCTGTGCCGCCCTGTTCGGATTTGCAATGATGATGGAATTCAGAATCGACTTCTCTTCCGGCGCAAACCATCTCCTGGGTCTCGGCTTTGCAGGTCTTTCCCTCGCCTGCTATACATCATTTATCCTCATCAACCGTACAATAAGCAGCTCTATCCATTGCTATACCCGCACCTTTTACCAACTCATGGCCGGGGCTCTTTGTATGGTACCTTTGCTTGTCGCAGATTTCCCGGTAATAACCGCAACAAATTGGCTGTGGCTGGCCGGAGCTGGGTTCTTCCCAGGTTTTCTCGGCATCCTCCTGGCCGTCATCGCCCTGGAAAAACTGCCGGCGGCGACCTTCGGCACCCTCGCCTATTTCGAGCCGATTTTCGTGGTCTTCCTTGGCTGGGTGCTCTTTGAGGAACATCTCAACATCTTGCAACTCAGCGGTTGCCTGTTGATACTGGCAAGCGGCGCAGTTAAGGGGTATCTGACTACAAGAAGCGGCCTGTGCTGCAATCGGACAGACCAGCCCCAGGCCGTTCCGCTGGCTCCAGAAACCTGAATATTGCTTTCGATGCAGGATAGACTCAGGGCAAGCCACACTCAATCAATTCGATGGTAAAGGTGAGCTCTTTCCCAGCCAGCGGCGGATTGGCGTCGAGGGTTATATGGGTGGCGGTGATGTCGGTCACCACTACCCGCATGATTTCCCCGTTTACACCACCCATCTCCAGTCGCAGGCCGATTTCCGGATGCAGATCAGGTGGGACCTGTTCGATAGGTACCTGCATGACCAAGTCCTCGTTACGCAGCCCATATGCCTTTTCTACGGGAATATGAACGACCTTTGATTCACCGACTTCCATGCCCATAACCGCCTCATCAAAGCCAACGATAACCTGGCCGCTACCCACCGCAAAACTGAGCGGCTCATTGCCGACGGAACTGTCAAAGACGGTACCGTCATTGAGCTTCCCGGTATAATGCACCTTGACGTTATAGCCTCTCATCACCTGTGTCATAATTCTCCTTCAAGCCGGATGGCTCTTGTTTTTATATTTTATCATTTTTATTTCTAACTCTTGCAGCGGCCCATACACACACCATGGCTGCCGATGCAAGAGTGAAAAGCTGGCAGCAAGGCCAAAAAGGGAATGGTTACTATTAAACATGATCAATTATTATTCAACGGGAAAATCGACAAAGAAACTCCTCACCCAAGTTACTTCTCTCCATAGCTTACAACGTCTTTCGTCTTGCAATTCGGTGTCTGCAAGACAAGGTGCTTGAAATCCCATTTCGCGTGGTTTAAACATTCTATGTTCTTTTGAAAGCCTCCTTTGCCGCGACTATGACCGGTCCGGGGTTTTGGAGGCGTCAATATTTCGCTTGGAGAGCAAACTTTTCTTTTCTACCGGCAAAGCTGGTGGTTTTTGGATGCCCGATTAACGGGATTTTCGCTATTGAACTGAGCTATATGAATACCCCCAATATACAGTTGAGCTATGTGGTGCCTGTCTACTTCAATCAGCTAAATGCACAGACTCTTATAGAGTTGCTGTTGCGCTATAATTCCTACGAAAGAGAGATAATGGCTCATATCCAGTTTGTCATCATCGATGACGGATCTCCATTGCCGATTGATATACCGCATGAACTCAAACTCAACATTTCCCTCTATAGAATTACCACCGATATCAGATGGAATCAATGTGGAGCAAGAAACCTGGGTGTTGTTTATGCCAAAAGCCCGAAGATTTTGCTAAGCGATTCAGATCACCATTTCCCGGAAAAGTTGCTTCGTGATCTTCTCAAGAGCCGTATTCCCAAAGGGACCATATACAGGTTCAAAAGGGTAAATCAGCATGGTGTCGCCATGCGCAAGGCAATGAATATTTTCTATACATCAAAAGCGGTGTTTTTTCAGAGCCTTGGATATGATGAAGAATTCAGTGGTAATTATGGTTATGAAGATGTGTATTTCCACGATTTGCAACGAAGAGTCGGCAATTCAATCCGATATTTCACCAGATTCAAAAAAATAGTGACCACTGAGGTTAACCGAGAGTTGTCCTACCACTCACTGGAACGGGACACGGCAATCAATGACGCCTTGTACAAAAAGAAGCTGGACCTGCTTAGAGAAAGAGATCCGTTCGCGTCTCATAGCAGAAGCTTTTTGCAGTTTGACTGGAGGCTTGTCGAGGAAAGATTCATCTGACGCGAACGTCTTGTGGCACGTTCCAAAAAACTGACGATTAAAAATTATTGCTGACAAATCATTGATGATCCAATCGCTTGAAATACCTTCTGAATACCCAATAAGGAATATAATTAATCCCAGCTTTGGGGCAAAGGCTAAGTGCATAGTTAAAGGAGACCTGATCCCGTTTTGACCATTGCTGCAATTGATCATACCAGGTGTCCATCAAGCGATTAACTTCCGAGTCGCTGGTCCGCCGGATCAACAGGCGGGTATTGGTATGGGGAAAGGGGTCGGAGAACCCCATTTCCCCGGTGTAATGGTGGTACTGAGCGCTCAGCAGGTCCGCCGAGTCCTTGTCCAGAGAGACGCATTGCTCCACCTCTTGGCGGAGTGAGAACAGGAAAGGATGAAAAAGGATGGCAAAGGGGCTCCCAGGAGCCAGTGCCAATGCGAGAAAGGCATCGAGATCACCGCGGATGGTAATATTGGCATCTACAAAAACGCTGAGATCACATCCTTGGTCTACCAGATGATTCTTGATCTTGTAGAGGCGTGACAGGCGACGAGCATCAAGGCCATCCGGGTTGGTTATTTGCCGAATCTCCCAACCGTTACAGCGCAGTTCGGGATTATCTGTAAAACAGACATACCTCCAATTGGGCAGCTGACGCCTAATCGGGTGGAGCCGCTCGTAACTGCCGGTCAGTACCGTATAGAAGAGCTTTTTTTCGTGGCGGTACCTGCGTGCCAGTATCAAACGAGCCACAAGAGGCCTCATGATGAGATAGCGCAAAGCATGGGCAGCAAGCATTCGCAGCAGACCCAGCCTTGCTCCATGGTTGTGTATGTTGTTCAGTCTCGTCAGATGATGTTGGGAAACGATTGTCATTGCTTTTTCTCCTTCTCTAAGGTCCGAGGCACTTCGCTCTCGTGTCGATCTTACTCCCCCTGCCATATCTATACTATACGGCCAAGGGCCCGGCCTCACAGCCCTATATGTCGTAAACCATCGACGAGGGCCTTTCTGATTCCAGCCTCGGAAAACCACGCCTCATAACTGGCTCTGGCCTGTTGCCCCCGCACCGGCAGAAGATCAGGTTTATCGAGAAGTTCCCGCACTGCCGCCGCAAGGGCGATGGGATCGCCTGCGGGTATGAAGGAAATTCCGCATGCCGGGTCGGTGCGCAGGGCCGTTGGGAAGGCTCCGGAATCCCGGGTGATAAGCGGTCGTCCGCAGGCGAGAGCCTGGAACACCTTGTTGGCAATGACCCGACCGGCTTTGGCCGATGAGCCAAAGATACCGAGTAAAATTGATGCCCGCCCTATTCTCTGTGGCAGCTCTTCATACGGCAGCCAATCCTCAAACCGTATGTGTGCCATACCTCCGCTCCGCTCCAGGCATTTCGGGCGAAGCGGGCCATTGCCAAGCAAGGTCCAACGAACCTCGGGCATGGTTCGGGCAGCCTCGACGATCACCTCAGGCCCCTGAAGGCCAAGAAAGCTGCCATAGAACAGGATCTCCGGTGCCGATCCCGCAATGGGCAATTCCTGAAATCGAAAGAGTGTCTCATCCGCCCCGACCTGAACCACCTTCGTGCAGTCACGGCGGGCTGCAAGTTCCTCAATATAGAACTCGGCATGGGCAACAGTGTCGGCGAGGACAAGGTCGGCCTTTGAAAACATCCCTTGTTCCCGGCGTTGCAGTCGCCTTGCAGCCGAACTGGAACGGGGGAATTTGCCTCGCTCGAACACCTCCTTATCCCAGGCGCTGATAAGTGGATCGAAGATCAGCGGCAGTCTGTGTCGCTCGGCAAAATGGCGAGCCGCCTGAAAATCGCGTTGCCGGAAAGCCGGCACCCAGACCGCATCAATCCCTGAAAGATCGGCAAATTTTGCTTCGATCCCCCCCAGGAAGGAAATCCTTGGCCGAAAATCAATCAGTCGATAACCGAGTTCGACGAGCAAGCGGCGCAGAAGTCCGTTTCTCGAGTAGTCGGGATCGAAACGGCCCCACCAGAGAATCGTCTTTTGTCGATGTGCCATAAACCGGCCCTCCCGCCGACTCCGATTGTCGTCTTCTACGACCTCCCCATAGAGGCTTGAGGACAGGGGTTCAAAAATAAACGTGGCTATTAATCAAACTCAGCCTGTCTCACCGGAACATGGGCCAGACAGGCATTAAGTAATCTCAGGGGAAGCTCTGGTTCCCAGAACCTCCGGTTAAAACGATAACAAAATTCATTCAGATATTCCTGGAGATGCATTGAAGACACCCCATGAAAAGTACCGTTGATAAAAGTCTTCATATTGCCGATTATGATGTGTACCATCGGCAACCACTCCGACGCCTTTTCGGGAGGTGTGACTTTTTTCTCATGTGTTTGCGTTTCGTTCACAGCATTCAAAGCGGGAAAAGCATCAGTTTTTACTGTCTGATCTGGCTTGAGATGTTTGGCAAGAAATTGTCGAACAGTCTCTTTCGAAACAGAATCTAACGGCTTCCATTGCAACGAATCCCGCGGTCTTGCCTCTGGTTTCAACGGCCACAAGTACAGGTCTCTTACCAGCGGCACCTCTGCCTCTTTTCCCCGTACGCTTACCTCCGACATACGTGTCATCAAATTCGATCAAACTTCCCAGGCGATAAATACTATCTCGATGCTCCTTGAGTAGACCGGCTTCTCCCATGGAAACAACACATTACAAACAAGTCTTTCAATGACGCCTTGCCGCACGCGGCTACTACGTGACTGCCTGTCTTGCCTTGTCCCCACCGTTGTTACCGGCCCCTCTCAGAACCGTGCTTGCGCTATTTACGCACACGGCTCCTCACATGGTCAATTCACGGAGAAGCCAAACATACTGACCCTGATCCGTGGTTTCGGCAAAGGAAATCGCTTCAGCATTTCATTGAACTTTTCCCAATTGAGACAGTTCTTCTTTCCCCTACGGTTCAGCCACTTAAACAGCAGCTTCTTCACTTCTTCGCCAAACCGCGCGATTCCTCGCAGATTGTCGGTTACACCGTAGTAGTTATAATGGCCTCTCAATTTGGCTTTGGCTGTTTTCCAAAGTTCTTTGGTCTTCAGTATCCTGGCCTTCTTCAGCCACTCTTTGAAGATCTTCAGCTTGGCGATAAACTTCTTGCGGGCTGTTACCCGCTTCATCCGAAAACCTGTACCGTCCTTCCTTGTTCCGCAATAGTGAGTCAGGCCTAGAAAATCAAACGTCTCGGCTCTTTGCCCCTCTTCTTTTGGCATTTTGGACGGCGAATCTGCCAAACTCCATCACCTTGGTCTTCGTTGGTTCCACCTCAAGCCCGAACTTGCCCAGCCGTTTCCCGAGTTCTGCACGAAACCGTTCCGCGTCCGGCTTATACTGAAAGCAGACAACGAAATCATCGGCATAACGGATCAACCGGGCAAAGCCAGTACAACTCTTGCGGTAGACCTTCTCAAACCAGAGATCAAGGGCATAGTGCAGATAGATGTTTGCCAAAAGTGGTGAAATTACACCACCTTGTGGCGTGCCATCATCACTTATCGTGACGCTCCCATCCTCCGACTACCCCTGCCCTGAGGAATCGTTTCACCATGCGCTGAATTCTCTTGTCCTCTATCCGGTGCGCCAGAAATTTCATCAGCCATTCCTGGTTCACATTATCGAAGAAGCCTTTGATATCCGCCTCAACAATGTGATTGGTCGGATTGTTCTCGACTGCCTCGCTCAATGCCTTGAGTGCATTATGGCAGCTTCGAGCTGGACGAAATCCATACGAATCTTCTATGAAATCCTGCTCATACACTGATTCCAGTATCCGCACGAGTCCCGCCTGAACAAGTTTGTCTTCAAAGCACGGTATCCCCAAGGGGCGTTGTTTGGTACTGCCCGGCTTTGGTATGTATTTACGCCGGACAGGTTGCGGCTTGTACGCCATCCGGTGCAGCCGATCGATCAAATTTGACAGATTGGCTTCCAGATTCTCGGCGTACATATCCTTGGTCATTTTGTCGATGCCCGCAGCTGCATCCTTCCTCAGCCGCATAAAGCATCCCCGTAACAGTTCCTCATTCATCAGGTGATACAGACTGGTGAACTTGAATCCCGGTTCTTTACGGGCCTTCTCTGCTATGCGGTGCAGTTTCGTTGCCACCGGTTCTCCGCTTCTGTGAACGGCCGATGTTTCCTCACTCCGCGCTCCCATGTGTAGCCTCCTTTCCTCCAGCGGCATTACCCGCCTTCATCGGTACTACGAGGCTATCCGACTCCCTGTGCCTCATTTGCCTTCCTCCCTCTTCAGTTGTCCGGCATACTCTCTACTTCGAGAGAGACACAGGGTCTCCCGGGTTACCGTGTAATCACAATGTCAGACATGCCATGGTCTCAGACCCCGGGGAAGCAAACACCACCTTGCCATTAACGCAGTATCCGTGTTGACTTCCGTATTACTTACAATGTCGTCCTTCCCGACTAAGCATTTCGGGGCTCAATCCCTTCAACCTTTCGGTTTACGGCCTGTCTGCTCGCTGTCCTACGCTTAAAGCTCGATGTTACCACTACAGCCTCCAAGGACTCGCTACCCGGTGGCTGGCCAACCTTCCGGGACGGGATTCTCACCCGCTGGATTACACGACCTTGCCCGGCCGCACAAGTCATCGTCTTTCTTCGGGCTTCCTAAAAAAACCCTTTCAAACGCAGGACCATCAGGACCGATGCATTAGTACTATCTTTTCAAGACAAGTTTTACAATAATTTTGACTTCAACCGAGAAATCGGAAATAGACACAGCAAAACAAGACATTCTCCGTCGAAAATTTCGCATTTATCACCATTTTTTGACAACAGCAGTCCGTCACAGGTAATTCTATCCCTGCACCACGGTGAACATCTCCTCATATTCAGGCCAGCCATCATCGAAAGGTTCGACAACTATTTCCAAACATTTCTTTGGAGGGCTGGTGGTCCGCATTTTAACAAATATCGATTTGCCATGGCAAGCATCGGTGGGTAAGCACACCTCAAAGTTTACATAATTCCTGTTATGTTCGAATTTATGCCTCTTCGGAAAAGATGTGAGAAAAATAATTTGCCAAGGCTTCTGCAAAACGATAGGCTTGTTTTGAGAGCAGTACATCGCAGGGAACGCGTATCACCACCCTGATCTAGGAGTTTAGACAGGCGTGCTGGGCCAGAAATATTAAACGCCGATGCAGGCTTGAGAAAAAGGAGAAAGTAATCATGTGGTTAGGACTTGGTTTGTCAATTGTTGTCACTTGCATAGCAGCGGTGCTGTTGCAAAAAAAAACCGCGAAAATTACTCTGAAAACTCAAGAAATCAGCCTGAAAAATGGGGAACTGACTCAGAAGACAGAGGAAATAACCCGAAAGGACTTGGAAATCAGACATCTCTCCGAAGAATTGGCCGCTGTCAAATCTGAAAGGGACGAGAAACGTAATGCCCTTGAAAAGCTGGAGCGGGAGTTTGAGGATCAAATGGATGAAATTGTCCAATCCTCCATTCAGAAACTTACTCACTCTGAACAGACGAAGGAAGAGGCTATTCGTGCAGCGCAGGATAACTACGAGGCGGTGGCAGAAATACATGCCCTATTGAAAGAAAAAGAAGCACTCATTGACAAATTGCAGCAACAGGTTGCCCAAGCCTCTGGCTGACCATGGTGTTGCTGCAAATAACCCAATAATGTCACAAAACAGCGGTAGTTGCTAATAAAGATCTGTCTTCGCCGTAAGTGTCCTGCCGTCAACTCTATCTCAGGTATGCTAATCTAAGGTCCATAAAGCCAGGCCAAACATAGTCATTATATACAAATAGTTGTGTAAGATTGACTTCCCAAGATACAGTAAATACCGCTGTTGATGAATCAACCATCCATATTAACACCGCAAAAAACTATTTAGAGGCGCCCCTGACAGATTTTACCGATATTCGCATTTACTCGGAAAATGATTGGAATCTTGTTGATCTATTCGCCAACATCTAAATGGTATCTGCCGCACTTGTCGCTGCCAGCCTTATCCCCAGATCAAATGCTTTCCGGCAATCTTCTGGGAACAGAATCAACGGTAACAATAAATAGGTATAAGGATGATCTGGTTTTGGCAAAATTTGGCAAAAACCAAAAATGAGTTAAGCCATTTCTGACTTAACCCATTGAATTTACTGGTGCAGGGACCAGGAATTGAACCAGGGACACACGGATTTTCAGTGCATATAGGGCCATTTTTACAGATTAAACATGAGTAATGAAGAGTAACAGAATCAAACAAAATCATTGTGATTTTAAATAATTAATCAAAAATCTCCTCTGTTGCTATTTAACCAAGGTTACTCAGCCTTACTCATGTTTTGATCTATTTTGGCAAAATTTTGGCAAAATATCTGGATCGTATTTTCTTGAAATCAGGTCCGAAAAATTCCATCTCCAACATTTTTTGGCAAACTTTTCTTCTCATCGCTCTTCCTTTTCCTCTAAATAATTTTCTGAATCCTGTTTTGCCCTCGGATATGATACAGCTGTATTTATATCTTTCCGATTTCATGATTCTCTTTCCTTTATATATGTCCCCGCTCGTGCAGGGGCGGTTGCATGTTTCCAAGGCCAACAAACAAGGTTCTTTATCTCATTGACCTGAAAAATTTTCGTAATGCATCAATATTTCGTAAAATATTCCCAAGAAAATTGTTATGATTGGACATTCGCTTTCCTGAATATCATCCGGAATGAAAGAATCAACGGTTTGTTGAGAACTTCAAATGGTACAAGCCCCAAGTGCAGATTTTCTTTAACAGTGCTGCTCAAATTGTATAGCGAATGGAAAAGTCTACGAAAGCAGCCCTCCTGTCAGTCCTCGTTTTCCCCGGAACAGGCCATTTCTATTTAAAGAAATACATCGCTGGAGTCGTTTTATTCAGCGTTTCAGCCGCCTCTCTGTATTTCATCGTTTCAAAGGTGGTAGAGAGGGCTATGCAGATAGTCGAAAAAATACAGAGTGGAACTGTCGAGCCCGATGTTGCCGCAATTATGCAAGCAGTCTCAAGCCAAACAGATAACGCTTATTTGCTTGAAATCGCTTCTGCCATATTCATTATTTGTTGGGTAATCGGGATTATTGATTCCTACAGGGTTGCCATTGTCCGTGAGTAACAGCAGCCTTTCGCCGCTTGCAATTAATAATGTGTTTCTGATCGTCTCGGAGATGCTCTCCGGGTAAGTTAACATAGCATGACAAAGTCGTGGGTTTGGGAGAGAAAATCTCATTCTCCTTCATTTCATCGTATAATCTGACAGTTGGCAAGCTTTTTCAACCAAAACAAGGGGGGCGACAAACGATGAGCACAAAATACAATTTAATCTACATATGGGGCAGTGAGGGAACAGGAGATGGGCAATTCAAAAATCCTGTCGCCATCACAGTTGATGCGAACGGCTACGTCTATGTCACCGATTACCTGAACAACCGGTTCCTGAAATTCACATCCATCGGCCAGTATGTCGACACTTGGGGCAGCTATGGCCACGGTCATAATCATCTAGCCGAATTCGACAGGCCAAAAGGGATCGCAGCCGACAAGAGCGGGAACCTTTTCATTGCTGATAGCAATAACAACCGAATTCAGCAGTGGAAAACCGATGGCGTCTGGGTCAATTGCTGGGGCCGCAGCGGCCCCCCAGGCGCCGGGGTGTTCAGTATTCCAAATGCCGTAGCGGTTGACGCTATCGGCAATATCTTCACGGCCGACAGCAACGGTATCATCCAGGCATTCGGCTTTCTTGGCCATATTAGCCTGTACTCATGGGGTGGCAAAGGTATCGGGGAAGATGGAAAATTCAAAGAGTGCATAGGAGCACAAGGGATTGCGGTCGACGCCGCCGGGTATGTATACGTCAGCGATACCGGATGGAACCGCATCCAGAAATTCTCATCAACCGGGCAATTCGTCAAAAAATGGGGAAGTTGCGGCAGTGGACATGGCGAATTCAACTCGCCACACGGGCTGGCGGTCGATGTCGAAGGCCATGTCTACGTCGCCGATACCGGCAACCACCGAATTCAAAAGTTCACCTCGGATGGTGACTTCGTTACGCTGTGGGGGGGTGAGGGAACCGACAACGGTCAGTTCCAGCATCCACTCGGGGTTGCCATCAACAATTTTGGCAATGTTTACGTGGTCGATACCGACAACTTCCGGATCCAGATGTTCGCGCCTGCTCTCCAACCGGACTTCTCAGTGGACAATAGGGAAGCATTGGTAAACCGGCCCGCCAAGTTCACGGACAGGACGACCAACGGCGTGCCCCAGAAATGGAAATGGAATTTCGGAGACCGCAAGACCTCGGAACTAAAGAATCCGAACCACACCTATACTAAGCCGGGAACCTACAGCGTTACCCTGACAGTCTCCAGTACGACCCAGGGCAGTAGCACTCGCACCAAAAGGGGATACATCAGGGTATTGGATTAGGCACAACCAAACGGATGATCCGGATTCGGTTGAAACTTGATTCCTAAACAACATTAGGAGAAAAAACCAAAAGGAGCGGCTTTTCCATTGAAGAGGCCGCTCCAGAAGATATGAATTGCTGGCAGACCGATCCTACTGGGCTGCCAGTTCCACCCGGCGGTTTTTGGCCTTGTTATCATCAGTCTTGTTTGAAGCCACCGGTACAACAGGACCACAGCCGAATGTGGCAAGGAGGGATGAGGCATCAGGAACAATAAAGGATTCTAACTGCTCAATCAAACGCAAGTTTTCTTGAAATATTATTGGATTTTCTGAAGTATCAGAACTCTCCATTCCTGGGATGATATTGGGCCATAGCCAAGATCAAAAGATTCAGGAATAAAGTTAACCGTGAGGTATGTTCACAAACCGAGGCTTGCCATGGCAAATCTATATCTGCTGAAATGCGGCCAACTAGCGCTACCTCAGAAATACTTGGACAGTTTTGATTCCAATGAGGGCAAATGGTAAAAATGCCAGAGGTATTTTCATCGATGTGCAGGCATGATAATCGTCTGTTGTGGGATATTGGAGCCAAAAATCGATGAGTAATGCCGTGTTTACAAAGAAGTAGCTCTTGATGATATTGGCCCATTACCAGTTATTAGTTTCAGCGTAGAGATAATTGCGAAAGCTGTCGGGAAAAGGTAGCTTTGATGCATTGGATCTGATGTCCCTTCGTTGGAAGGGGCTTTTTTAATGAACCTCGAAAAAAGCGACTAATTATCACCTCACCCAATCCAGCTTTATTCAAAATGTATTCTCCTCTACCGATCTTACTATTTTCACGGATTATTATGAGTAAACGCGCCTTGGCGGTCTTTATCGCCAGTTTTTTCACGGTATTGGCCCACTATTCGATCCGTTACAGCTATGGAACCTTGTTACCTGGGATGTTACCGGCTCTTGATATTACCAAAGCTCAAGCCGGTGTTATTTATTCTTCGTATTTCATTACTTACATGATATTTTCACCGATAATGGGATCGCTGTCTGATAAATATGACATGCGGTTGATTATCTCTATCTTTGTCACCCTCATGGGTGTGGGTGCTTTTCTGATGCAGTTTCCAACGGAACTCTGGCAAGCCTGTCTCTTTTTTGCTATCACCGGAATTGGCTGTGCGGCCTGTTGGGCACCGATAATGGCTTTGAGCCAGAGATGGACAAGCGATAAGAAACGGGGATTGAGTCTGGCACTGGTTGATGCCGGCAGTACAATCGGCGTAATGACCGCCGGAGCTGTCATACCGATGCTGATAGCTGAATCCGATTGGCGTTTCGGCTGGCAGGTTCTGGGGATTTTTGGGATGTGTCTAGGCGTGGCGAATTATATCTTGATTCGTGATCGACCAGCTTCTTCAGCAACTGCCACAATTCAGAAGGAAGGTCGGAAAAAGCACACTGGCGTCACCTATCGTCAACTGCTTTCTGACCGCCGTTTCTGGCTGATCGGACTAGCCTATCTGCTGGTGGGTATTTCTATTCAGATTCCTTTTACTTTCCTCAGTACGTATGCGGTGCAGGAATTGGGATTCTCCTATGAAACCGCCACTCGCTTGATAACCCTTATCGGAGCCGCTGGATTGGTCGGCAAACTCACGTTGGGGCCGTTTTCGGACAAAATCGGACGAATCAGAATCATGGCTCTGTGTTCCATCCTGATCATGGTCGGTTGTCTGGGAATCGCTTTCAGCCACGGTTGGATTCTATTCTTGCTTACTTTTATCTTTGGTATCGGTTACGGTGCCTGCTGGTCTTTGTACGCAGCCTGTGCCGCAGATTTCTTTTCCAAAGAATCCTCTGGAACCATTATCGGCCTCTGGACGGTCTATCTAGGCATCGGCCTGACCATCTCTCCTGTCGTTGCCGGCTGGACAGCCGACATCACTGGAACCCTGCACTGGGCCTTTATCATCTCCGGTATCGGCGGTTTGGGGTCAGTGGTTTTGCTGTTGCCGTTGCTAAATAATAAGAAAACTGGATAATTACCAAACCAGATAAAAAGGGTCAACCTGCAATGGTGCTTGATAAATTCATGGATATCGAAGTGAGAGGAATCCCGGAATTCACCAATTATTGATAGCTCTAGCACCTATTGCAGCACCAAAAACCGTGTAGCCAGCAAGGAGATTTTCCATGAAGGTCCTTCTTATCTCAGCCAATACCGAGCAGTTCAACATGCCTGCAATGCCTTTAGGGCTGGCGTGTGTTGCGGCGGCCAGTAGAAAGGCCGGGCATGAAGTTTTATTGTTGGATCTAATGTTTGCAATGAACACCGAAGCGATACTCACACAGGCAATCAAAAGTCTTGGGCCGGAATGTATCGGCATCTCAGTGAGAAATATAGACGACCAGAATATTGAAAATCCGAGATTCCTTCTCTCCAAGGTAAAGGAGGTGGTCACAACCTGCCGAGCAGAGACCGATGCGCCGATTGTCCTTGGTGGCGCTGGATACAGCATCTTTCCAGAAAGTGCACTTGCCTACCTTGAGGCAGACATGGGTATTGAGGGCGAAGGGGAAATTGCATTCCCATTGCTGCTTTCCCACCTGGAAAACAAATCTGACTTATCAGGGATACCAGGGCTGCATATCCGGAATAATAACCGTCAACAGCCAAGGACACTTGCGAAAAAACTTGATGAGCTACCATTGCCGGACACCAGCATCCTGTCCGTTTCCGCAAACAAAAACAATGTCCCTTGGATTCCGGTGCAAACCAGGCGAGGCTGTGCCCTAAGGTGTACTTATTGCTCCACACCGACCATTGAAGGCTCCATTCTCCGGCAACGGTCACCTGAGCTTGTTGTTGCCTGGCTTGCAGACTGGGTTAAGGCCGGGTACACGAATTTCTTCTTTGTCGACAATACCTTCAACCTCCCTCCAGCCTATGCCAAGGAGGTATGCCAACGGATACTTGAAAAAGGTCTGAAGATACACTGGCGGTGTATCATTTATCCGAAAAATGTAGATGAGGAATTGGTAAGACTTATGGCTGCAGCCGGTTGCAGGCAGATCAGCCTGGGTTTTGAAAGCGGCTGCGAGTCAATACTGAAAATCTTAAACAAGCGCTTTTCTCTGAAAGATGTGCGGGCGATTGCAACTCATTTTGCCATTCACGAAATTGAGCGCATGGGTTTTTTGTTGCTGGGAGGTCCTGGCGAAACTATGGAATCAGTGGAAGAAAGTCTTGTCTTTGCTGATTCTCTGAACCTCGAGGCCTTGCGGCTTACAGCAGGTATTCGTATTTACCCAGGCACCCAGCTTGCCAAAATCGCTGCAAGCGAAGGGTACCCGGTCTTACCCGAGAACCTGCTCGATCCACATTTTTACCTGGCTCCAGAACTGGCAGGCTGGCTTTTGCCAAGATTAAAGGAATGGAAGGCTTCCCGCCCGCATGTGATAATGTGAACAGGGATATGTCCTGTGACGGCAAAGATGAAACCGATGCCTTTAACCAAAGTGCACGGAGCGCTGCGGCGTGGCGGAAGTAATCGTTAACCTGAACATCGGCTACGGGGATCTTTTTCCCTCCCTTTAGGTTTTGTGACTGCTAAAAGACAGCGTCAATCGTTTACACAGACTCGCTCGATCCATCCGCTAGAGGCCGTGGTGAGTGACCCAATAGTTGTACTCAAAAGGCCATTCCGCTTTGCGCCAGGTCATCAACGATCGCATCCGCTGGTGAAAATCGTCCATTTTTGTTTTCACCTCCGGGTCAATGGTTTTCGTTTTCCAGGCTTCGACCAGACGGCAACCCAGGTCAAAGGCGTTTTTCTTTATGTCTTCAGGGAAATCATCGCCCGTGATCAAACCCATGGTAGCCCAGACCGAACCCACCGGAACGACGCCAGTGGAAATGAGAAAATGGTTCATATAATCGGTGATGGGCTTTTCGTCGCCCGCCCCCTGACGTTACAACCGATACCCCGTATTTGCCCGTGAAGTTCTGGCAGTGGAGAATGCCGCAGCATCGGTCCATGAAGGCTTTGAGCTGTGCACTTACGGAAAAGATATAATTAGGGCTTGCCAAAATCAGGCCGTCGGCATCAACAATCTTCCGCACAATATCACGAAAGCTGTCTTTCTGGACGCAGAAACCTTTGACGTGACAGACGTCACAACCACGGCAGGGAGCCACTGTATCTCCCTTAAGAACGATGGTTTCGTTCACGGCCCCCATGGACTCCGCGCCTTTTAGCACCTCCTTCGTCAGCTTTGCTGTATTGCCTTTTTCACCATGGGGACTGCCCACAAGACTGATCAGTTTCATTGAACCTCCTGGGAAGATGGGTGGGAGCCAAGGACTTGTTTGCTTCAAAGACCGTAAAAAATCTTTACGCCGAAGAGCTATCTGAACCACTATCTTCATACTATCTTTTTAAAGTGTTTTTCACACTTTTTTTACTATTCCCTTACAGGTAATGATACCTTAAAAATGCAGTCTTTGGAGGTTGTTGGCAATGGTGCGCATATCAGGAAGAATGTTAACCTTTGGGTGCGTTTTCCAACCGAGGCTGGCCAGAATATGAGGAGACTTTCATCGATGTGCAGGCATGTTAATCGTCTGCTGCGGGATACTGTTGTCAAATTTTTGAGAATATTGCCAGTTTTTGATGAAGAAGGTCTTGGCTATCTTGGTTCAATGCCAGTTTGTTGGTTTTAGCGTAACAATAATTGACAAAGCTGTCGGAAAAGTTAGTTTTCACACATTGGATTGGATAGTTTTTCGTTGTAAAGGGCTTTGTTAGGAAGCCCGAAGAAAGCAACAGATTATCGCCCATCACCCACCTACCCTCACCTCACCTACACTGTTACCGTGTTGCCAGAAGTCACAGTACCCAGAGCCGAAATCTGCAACATCCATCCTGTTTTTGTACGGCACCAACGGAGACGGCGACAGGCAGCATGGCACCCTTACGTATTTGATCTTATTTGCGCCGGGTTGCCTGGTGAAAACCCACCAAAAACCGGCAAGAATGATAACAGCCAAAAGGAACAACAGAATAAATCTGACAAAGCGGTGCGGCATGGACTTGGAGGCAGTCCTAAAGATGAATTGTTCCGTGAAGGCTGTTAGACGACACCAACAGTTTGATTAACCTCACGAGAACGATGCGATTGAAATATCGAAGATTTTCAAACAAACTACAGGATACAAACAATAACTCCTGTTCATGTACCTTTTTTCACCATATTACACGAAAACTATTTTTACAAAGTTTGTGCAGAAATGACTTGATTATTCATATTAAGACGGTCGCTGATAGCCATACATTTTCTCTTCTCTGAACATCACAATATCAGCAACATACCATTTGCTGATGCTGAATAGTAGTCCGCTTATCAGCTTACGTATTAATACCTGATGCCCGACCGCGCCCAGCTATTGACAGTTTTTCACAGCGAATATGCAAAAACAACCGTAGGCATGGATATTGCTTATGAGAAATATATACATCAACAGTTTCAAAATATGGTGATAAACTGGTTCATAGTAGATGAAGCGATTGTGCCAAGCATGAGTAATATTTGCCCAGAGGAGGAAGATGCATAACAGATATGCGTATCTGATGGCATAGGCAACGGACGGAATAACGCTCGCCTGCGACTCAATGAAGTAATTGTGGCCGGGCCGAGTAGTTTTTATACAGCGGAGGAATTCATGAAACAATATAGTTATTTACTGGCTTGGGTATTGGTAGGGTTGTCGCTTACTGGCTGCATGTCACCCCAAGGACGTCCGGACTATACAGCCTCGGGCGCCTTGGCCGGCGGGGCCACAGGGGCGATCATCGGCAGCACGGGCCACCATCCCGGCCCGGCAGGATTAGTAGGTGCGGCGGTGGGTGCAGTCGTAGGTGGTATAATCGGGCATGGCATGGATCAAGCCCAGGAGGCTCATTTGCGCGCGCAAGCGCCGCAGACCATACAACGGATCGAACAAAGTCAGCCGTTGACGGTAGCGGATATTATATCGCTGGTGAAGGCGGGAGTCAGCGACGATCTGGTCATCAGCCAAATTCGTTATTCCCGGACGGTCTACCATCTTAACTCCGGAGATATTATCGAATTAAAAAATACCGGAGTGAGCGAGAGAATCATCGACTTCATGATCAACACGCCGGCGGAGATGCGCTCCACCGAGGTTGTAGGTGTGGCTGGAAATACACCGCCGCCGATTGTCGAACAGATCGTCGTGGCTCCCGGTCCGGAATATGTCTGGGTGGGAGGTGGATGGTTCTGGTATGGTGATCGTTGGATCTGGCGCCACGGCTACTGGAATCGGCCGCATTATTATCGACATGATGGCTACGGACGCCGCTGGTGATTCTGACCCATAAAGTTGAGTGTTACTTTTACCTGCTGACCGGGACGAACAAACAATCGTTTTTCGAACGATATACCGTTCCGGCCAGCTTGGGTTTTGTTGATATTCAACAAATCGCACCCACACCGAAATCAGGAAATTACATTAATAACGGTAACGACCATCTCCAAACATGTTAAAGCCAAATTTCAATAAGCACCTGGAAGAAGATATCTGTATCCACATCTTCACAGTTTCTGCGGCCATGGTAGGCGTATGCCTGACAGTTGTCGGCTTACTCCGGGTAGTGATCACATTGCAGACTCAAGAAAATATTATTGATGATCTTGTCTCGATTGATGCTGTGTTTTTCCTCGTTGCCTGCCTTACGTCGTACTGGTCGCTTCGCACGCGTAACAAAGTCAGAATGCATCGATTGGAGAATTTCGCCGATGCTGTTTTTATACTTGGCATGCTTTTCATGGTTGTTATCTGTTTGTACATTCCATATGCAATTACCCTCGTCAAGCCTGTCTAATCATACTGGGTTAGGCTAATTGTCTTGATTAATAGAAAAAAAGTAGTCTTTCCGGTATTGGAGCGAACCTATGTTATCTTCTCCCCGAAATATATTGATCGTTGCCGCTGAAGGATTGATGTTCTTGGCAATATCAGTCATTTGGCTCGACGAATTTGTTGATTTGCCATATCGATTTTTGGGATCCCCTCCTACACCCTTTCGGTTGGCCGAATATATCTTCGAGACGGCAACATGCACCTTTGTCGGCCTAATAATAATCGTCGGCACCGTATTTTTATTGCGGAAAAACGAAAAGATCGAGCGGTTTATTCGAGTGTGTGCATGGTGCAGAAAAATTAATTTGGATGACCAATGGGTACCTATGGAAAATTTTCTAGAACAGAAATATACCCTTAAATCCAGTCATGGTATTTGTCTTGAGTGTTTGGAAAAGGCAAAAGCCGAAACTTTGGACTGAAAAATCAGGCGACAAACTCGAAAAGCCGTAAGCTACGCGCTGACCTGATGTATGGAAGCTCTGTAACAATAATCGTTTACGGGTACAATAGAAACCGATCCACTAAAAAACCGAGAAAGGTCCAAAACACTTGCCTCCGATTCGAGGCACGAAATTAAATTGGATCAGTTTTTACAAGGCTATCACCCTGAACTTTCAAATGTTGGCTAACGTTACGATATTGTAATGATTCGGCAAGATCACTGTAATGATGGGCGTGTATATTACGGACTGTGAGGTGCAATTCATTTATTTGACAAGTTCTCAACTCAGTTTCTCTGCAACAAGTACAAAATGGACTGACTCATGGTGATTCTCTCCTTTAAAACCAATAATCAGAAACAGGACCAGGTTTACTCATGGATAACTTCTTCTCCGTCTGATGTTGGCGAAGTTAGCCTGGCCTTTCCATTTTAGCAGCTCACTGCATCTGTATAGCACTGAGATATTCTGAGTGAGGGAAGCGGTATTTCAGCTGAACAACATGAGGTAAATATGAGAAAGCGACGCCACCAAAGAGTTAAAGTACAAAATCTAATTGCTAATCTTTCAGACGGAGTTGAGTTATTCTCGGCAACCGTGAGCAACATTTCTCGTCTCGGTATTCTATTGAATGATATTCCTCAAAGACTCAAAAGCCAGGGGGAAAAATTGTCAATAATCGTTTCCGCAAAGGGCAGAAATTTCAAAATGCAGGTCGAACAAAAATGGGTTAGTGGGAATAAATCCGAACGGAAAATGGGTGTGGCAATTCTCGATCCTCCTTTAGGTTGGACTGTGTTTGCAATGATTTACGAACCCAAGGATGAAGATATCTGGGCTGGGACAACACATTTGCCGGGTTTTTAAAAGTTCTCAGTAATGATTTAGCCAACTTGACTGGATTCAGGTACAATGCAACTTACGTCACAACAATGGAAATAAGCATGGAAGATGCTTCAAAAACATATGAGGAGGGCACCTCGCGGGCACAGCTTTTGGCCGAAATTAACGAATTGAGACGCCAGGGCATCACGGATCAAAGAGTTAGAGGAGCGCTGTCGGCGTGCCGAGGCGGCTATGCAGGCAGTGGAGGACAGAGGCCTGCTGTGGCGGGAAGCGGCTCCCATGGGAATTTGTACCGTCGATGGCCAGGGACTGGTTACGGCGATCAATCGGAAAATGAGGCAGATGCTTTCCCTTCCTCCATGTGAGTCGGATGGCTGTTTAACGCCCGCGGAAGTTATAGAATCCAGCATCGGGGACATGGTCCGTCGTTGTTTGGAAAACCGAGAATCCATCGTTTTCGAGCACGATCATGTGGGCTTTAACACGGAATGGGAGCGCCTGCGCTTTAGCGTGAGCCCTGTAAGCGATGCTCAGGGAGCCGTGGTGGGCGCAATGGTCTTCGGCGAAGACATCACGGAGCTAAACCATGCGCAGCAGACGATTCGCGAAAGTGAGAAACGATTTCGCATGCTGTTCACATCTGCTCCCATCCCCATGATGGAAAGAGATGCCTCTGAACTTAAGGTCTATGTCGAGAAGTTGCGTGCCTCCGGAGTTACCGATTTCAGAAAATACGTCGAAACAAATCCCAATGAATTGCATCGCTGCATGGCCATGATCAAGACCTTGAATTGCAATGCCGAGTTTTTGAATTTGATGGAAGTATCCGACGTGGTGGCGATGAGAGATGGACTAGGGATGGCCCGTTTCGAAAACGCCGAGGCCTTGGCTTTGGAAATCCTTGTCTTAATGGCGGAGTGTGGCTTTACCAATGAAAGCGAAAGAGTTTTCACCACACTGAAAGGTAACAGGAAAACTGTTTTGGCAAAGACGCTGGTGCTTTCAGACCCTGAAGACACCTTTTCCAGAGTTATCGTGGCTATGATCGACATCAGCCAACGCAAGCAGGCTGAGGAAGCGCTTCGGGCTAACGAACAAAAATTTCGAGAACAAGCCATGCACGATGGCCTGACCGGACTCTACAACCGCCGCTACCTCTATGCTTCCCTCGAAATGCTGATCGCATCAGCGACTTCAGGCAACTCGCCCGTGTCTGTGATTTTCATGGATATCGACCACTTCAAGGAGGTTGTAGATACTTACGGACATTTAAACGGCAGTCAGGTCATCCGAGAATTGGCCGCGACCATCAGAGGTGCTTTAGAAACTCCGGCATACGCGGTGGCCTATGCCGGAGACGAGTTCGTGGTGGTCTTGCCCGGTTTTACGGATACTCAGGCAGTCCAAAAGGCTTTAGATATCCAGCACCGGATAAAGCAAAGCACTTATCTTCGCGATCAGGGAGCCGAGGTCCGTCTGCAAGCCAGCTTCGGAATTGCCACCTTCCCCGATCATGCCAAAGACATGCGCGGACTTCTCGGGGCAGCAGACCACGCCCTTTTCGCCGTTAAAACAAACGGTAGAGACTCGGTTAGGCTGTACGGTCAGCTCCAGACTCAATGGTAATTCCCCGTGATCTGATAAAAGGTAAACGCTTATGCAATGGTGCGCATGAGGCAGGTTTAAAAAGTGTTTACCAAACATTGTTTCCGTTATTTTCTCTGAAAGAATCTTTTTATGAAAACTGACTCTGACTCAAGTTGTATATTTAACTGAAGGTTCCCATTTTTAAAGAAGTCCGAGGGGAAGACCGACGAGACCGGCAGGTGTTAGGGGGAAAATATGTGTAGTGATATCAGTATGTTGCTGATTAAAAATTGTGTTACTTAACATATTGATATCATTACATAAAAAATTGCAGATTTTTCCAGAGAAATCAATTTAGTTAGTAAAAACATAAGTTAATAGTGAATGCGAGGCCCAATCATGGTAAGATGTAATTCTCCAAAAACAAAAAACCAGAGGAACCTCGCATGCCCATACTACACTCCCTGCTCTCCGAACTCAAAGCCGAATTTGCCGGATCCGAAAAAGGTAAAGAACGAAGCATCTGGTTTCTGCATACCCTTCTCGCCATCATCCTGCCGTTCACCTCATCCAAGACGTCCAATCTGCTCCGGGTTTTTCAAGTCCTCTTTGGCTTTGCCGAGATCGGCAAGAAACGCTACTACACCTTTATCGCCTCGCCCAAAATCCCCTGGGACAGGCTCTGGTCAAGGCTCTGGAAAATGATCCCCCAACCGGAAACCAACGGAAGACTGATTATCGCCTTGGACGATTATCTCAACCCGAAAACCGGCAAGAAGATTTTTGGCTGTGCCAAGATGTTTGACCATGCCGCCAAGCAAAATCAGTCACAATATCCCTGGGCACAAAATATCGTCGCCATCGGTCTTCTCAAGGTGATCAAAGGCCGCTGGGCCTGCCTGCCGCTCAGTCAGAGGTATTATTTCCCCAAAGACGAAATCAGCAAAAACAAACCGACATTCAAGAGCGAGGAGATTTCTTTTCAAAACAAACATCAGCAGGCGGTTGAGATGCTTGCTGTGGTTGGCAGAGAATTTCCCAACAGGAGATCCTGGTCGTGGCGGACTCCTGGTTTGGCAATCAGGGACTCTGGAAACCTCTGCGCAAAAAACTCGGCAAGCGGGTCAACCTGCTGTCTCGGCTTCGTGCAAACAACAATCTCTATGGATTGCCTGATCCGTCTTTGGTAAAACGTGCCGGTCGGCCAAAAAGTACGGTCCATCATCTTGGCACTACGACCTCTCTTGCCAAAGCCAACAGAGAGCGGGCTCGGGAGATGACGGTGAACCTCTATGGTCGGATGCGAACGGTCTTGGCCTACGATCAAATCGTCATGCAGAAAACCCTCAAGTGCCCGATTCGAGTGGTATGGGTATATCGTCGGACACAGTGGGTTGCCATGTTCACCACCGACCTGTCCTTGTCAGTTGCCGAGATAATCGAATATTACGGCGCCAGTTGGAAGATCGAGGCTGGTTTCAAAGAACTCAAACAGGATATCGGCAGTGCCGAAACCCAATAGAAATCCGGTGGCGGTGCAAAACCATCTGAACTTTTGCATGATGGCCACTTCACTCACCTGGATTTATGCCTGCCACCTGAACAAAACTCCATCTCGACGGCATGCGGTCAAAGGCCGAAACCATTTCGCCTTTTCCGATGTCAGGAGATTGATTGCCCAAGCAGCATTGGACAAAGATTTTCAATTGGTTTGCCCACTTCCACGCAAATCGATGGTAAATACCTTCGCGGCCGCGCTCATGAAGATCGCGGCATGAAACTTTTATAGGAAACTTCAGTTTAACAAAAAAGGCGTTGGTCTTCCAATAATCAGATGACAATAGGCACACATTATGTTATCATATAATCCATGAAGCAAATTAATTGGAATGCCGAAAAGAATCAGTGGTTGATGAGTGAGAGAGGCATATCTTTTGAAGATGTGCTTTATTCTCTCCAGTCCGGACGGTTACTCGATGATCTGGTTCATCCAAACAAAAAGAAGTACCCAAATCAACGCATGTTGGTGGTGGAAGTTGACGGATATGCCTGGCTGGTTCCTTACGTAGAAAACGATGACGAAATCTTTCTGAAAAGTATTATCCCGAGCCGAAAGGCTACGAAATATTATTTATAGGAGGGCGTATGAGTAATAAAAAAATGAATCAAGAAGATCAAGAGTTGCTGGATGCATTTGAAGCAGATGAGTTTAAGTCTGATTTAAAAGAAGAGCGGCGAACTCAGCTCGCCAAGCTGGCCGAGGAAACGATTAGGAAGGATAAACGCATCAATATTCGGATATCAAAGCATGATCTGGAAGCGCTTCAACGTCGAGCTCTAGAAGAAGGTCTGCCTTATCAGTCACTCGTGTCGAGTGTGCTGCATAAATATATTTCTGGTGGCCTTAAAGATATTACCGCCCAAAAAGTATTTGTTAGGACAAGTCGTTGATTGTTGTTTTTAAAGAATTTTCTGTAAATCCAAGATGATCAGGAATAGCCTCAATCGCTGATATCCAGCCAAAACTCATGTTTGCCAATGGATATCTCCTCTTCCTGTGAAACTTAATGTGCCGTCCAAGATATCTGGAAAATTCTCCTGTCTGTAACCACCTATTTCGGTTATGATATTTTGGAATATGTTTCCTTTGAAAGAACCTAGGTAAAGGTCTCTAAAATGATGTCATCTTCCTGTGTAACATCCCAATCCGTGGAAATCTCTAGATCAGCTGAATAACTTGTTGGCCCCTCATGCACACCCATGCTTAACATCTCACAGGCGTCCACTTTTGCAGAGATCGCCGCCGTTCAGGCGCTCATGCTTGAGTACCAAGTCCTTCTTGGCGTCGACCTCTGCTTCCAAGGTTTCGATGCCGAAGTTCGCGATCTCCCCGGCTCCTACGCTCCTCCCAGAGGCCGCCTCCTGCTCGCCACGGATGATGGTGCGCCCGTCGGCTGCGTCGCGCTGCACGAGGCCGGCTGGCCGCGCGCAGAGATGAAGAGGCTCTTCGTTCGTCCCTCCGGTCGGGGCTTTGGCCTCGGTCGCGCCCTCGTTTCGGCCGTTCTTGCTCAGTCTGTTGCCATCGGCTACACTGAGGTCGTACTCGATACCCTACCCTCCATGGCTGAGGCACAACAGCTATACGAGCAGTTCGGCTTCCGTGACATACCCTCGTATCGCCCGAACCCAGTTCAGGGCGCACGCTATCTCTTGAAATCCCTTGTCGATGCGTAATTCCGCATGCAGCATGTTCTCTGTTTGTTAAAGTAGTGGGACACAGCGGTATATTGATAAATTAGTTGGAGAAAACAAGGAGGTTCTCATATGAAACGGCTTGTACTGTTCCTACTCCTGTGCGTCTGCTTCACCTTTGCTCTCGGCGAAGAACCGAAAGCAGATCAGAAGATAAACGAAGGAGTCATTTCCGGGAAAATATTGCTACCCGAAATCTCTGGGGTGGTACCGGTAGGTAGTCGGTTACTCGTTGCTGCGGATGATCCTGAGGCTAAAGATAAGCCCTTTCATATGATAGCTCTGCTTGAGGATGCTATCGATCGTCTTGAGAGCAAAAAAGATATTTCTGTATTCCCAGCGGAGCAGATATATGAAAAACTGCTCAAAAAGATTCCCGGACAAGCACCCGATGCGGAAACCATCAAAGATCTGGAAGATGTTGCGGCATCCCCGCAGGGTGACATATTCCTCATTACCTCACATAGTCGTAACAAGAAGAGCAAGTCCCAGATAGAACGCCAACGTTTAGTGCGTTTGCGCGTGAACAAGCTCACCGGCAAGATCGAGAACGTAGCCTTCAATACTGACAAAGGGCTCTTGGAGAAGTTGCCGGTGGAACTGGCAAAATCTACACAGCGACGTCCAGGAGAGAAAAATGCTGAGGGCAAATACGACCCTGGCTTCAACATCGAGGGATTAGCGTGGGCGCCAGAAGGCAACTTGCTCATCGGGTTGCGGTCGCCAACTCTAGGTGCAGAGGCCGTTATTCTTCGTCTCAATAACGTGAACAATTATTTTGATAAACCGACGGAACCTGTCGTGTTTACTATGGAAGCTAAGTTAGACTTGGGTGGGCTGGGTATACGTGGGATGAGCTACGATGTGGAAAGGAAGGGATATTGGATTATAGCAGGTCTCTCCCCAGACCCCGATGAAGCTGATCCTTCGCTTAAGAACGAGTGGTCGATCTGGTTCTGGAATGGTAAGACAATACAGACAGAATCCAAATTGAAGAAGAAATGGCAGAAGGCCGACTTACCTGCAGGGATAATCTTAAATAATCCGGAAGCGGTGAGTCTTATAAAGAAAAAGAACGAGAGTGCAGCACATTATCTACTGTTGATTAGCGATGATGGCGCGAAAAAACCCAGCTCTTTTGTCTTGATTCCTCTCGCTAAGTTAGAGTAGCAAAAAGCAAAGGGAGAGGTTTTGTGTTTTGCACAACACGTAAATGCAACGGACAAACTGATGCCTGGCGCTGGATCTTTAAGAATTCTGGTGACAGCATATCAAATTCCAACAAAAACATTCTGCTGACGAGCAGCACATGTTTACGTCACGAATGGTCTATCGGACGTATTGCGGGGGGCATTATCCAGGAGGTTTGACTATGCGACAAATATGGGTTGTGACCTGTCTAGCGACAATACTTATCGTGGTCCAGGCGTGCGCGGTTGACCGGTCACAGAAAGTGGAGGGGGCTGATAAAAAAGCAGGGGTACTGGAGCAGAACTCCGCAGCCAATGGCAGTAAGACGCCTCCTTCTCGATCCGAGATCATCACGAAGACTGAAGCGCAGGCAATCGATCCGGTCGGCGAAGAGCCACTGGACAATGCGATCACCTGCCTTTCACGCACCATTTACTGGGAGGCCAAGAGCGAGGGCGCTGCCAGTATGGAAGCAATTGCCAGTGTTGTTATGAACCGGCTAGGCCATAAGGGCTTTCCAAACACGATTTGTGGAGTTGTCAAACAAGGCCACGAGCAGGGTGCCTGCCAGTTCTCATGGTGGTGCGATGGCCGTTCGGATGACGCAGAAGAGGATATGCACTACGCGATCGCCAAGGAAATAGCGAGAAAAGCTCTCAATCGGAACCTTCCGGACCGGACCGGTGGTGCAATGTATTTCCGCCAGCGGAAAGCTAGACCTGGTTGGTCTGCAGAATACATCAAAACTGTGGAGATCGGTGAGCATGTCTTCTACAAGCCTCACAGCGGCGCGGCAAAATAAGTCCCCGTGCATTCCGACTGCATCTGATGATCAAAATTGACCTCTTGGTTATCAAAATGACCGATATACAAACCAATCGTCAGCACCGCCGAACCACGTAGTCCAGCCGACACCGGGAAGGCCGCAGTTTTGAATTCTTACGTCAGTGGCCCGGTGCGGCTGACCAGCACGTTGATATTGCCATCTCGAAGGTCTTCATGCTCTATCAAGGCTTCTGGTTTAGGCTGCTACAGAATCCAGACACGTCGTGGGTTCTAAAATCCTAACATAGAAAACGAAATTCAGGATTTGAGCTTATCCATGAATCTCTTTACCTCAGTCGTGAGATGACATAGCTGAGCTTCTTCCTGATCATTTTGGCTTTGATCATGGCCAAATATCACCCCAAAAAAGGAGCAATTTGGCTCTTTTGCAAATTCGAAATTTTCCAAGAAGAAATCGCTGGTAACGGGGCATCTTTGTTTCTTGATTTTTCCGGTAAATCTCCCAGTTGGCTTTTCACGTTGGTGAGCTAGAAACAACTTTGGGAAAATTCTATAGGGGTTCGTCAAACATGATATTGAGTCCGTATATTGGGGAGCCATTATATGAAAATTAAATAAGGGTAAAGCACCTGCTCTGTCGGTGTGTATTTTCTGAAGAGGGGTTTTTGTTGGAAAAAGAATGAGGTGACTTCAACATATGGTGACAGACAGCAGAGCGCAACAGGGCAGCGTAAAAAATGTCAGGTCGAACTGATATCAAGTGAGGGTTTGGAAGAAGTTATGATGAGGATGTTCGACAGCCTACTTATTCTTTCAAGGCGATGCAAAAGTTGTACAGAGGTTGTACAAAACACCAGAAAAGCAAAAAGGCGTTACAGGTTTCTTCCTGTAACGCCTTGAATTTACTGGTGCCGGGACCAGGAATTGAACCAGGGACACACGGATTTTCAGTCCGTTGCTCTACCGACTGAGCTATCCCGGCATTTGTTTTGGAGAGGCATATTTACCCGACTTCGGTTTTGGTGTCAATAATTTTTCTCCAGGATTTTTTCCGTTTCTCAGCACTTCTTGCCCGACATCCGGTGCAGGCCATAGTTACAAAGAATTGCTTGCCGGAAAAGCACTTACATTCATTTCTAACATATTAAAGATCCTTATGAATTGACAATCCTCCAAGATCCAGATCAAAGTTCAAATCCTCATCCATATCGGCACCACTCGGCCTCGTAAATGATTTTGTGCGGCTCTTGGTAAGAGTTTGAGAAAAATCAATGTCATCAAGAGCAAGCAAGGTTTCTTTGGCAGGATCAAAACCACCGCTACCAAGATCAATACCTAGATCCCCCAATCCCAGGTCGAAATCCAAATCGTCCTTTTCTGAGCCGGCAAAATCTTTTTTAGCTACGGTCTTTGATTCTGGTTTTTCAGCCTGTATTTCTCGGCCAGGGGGAGCAAGATCGGAAAGGTCGTCGAGTTCTGCGGGCAAATCCAGCGATAAAGGTTGGGCCTCCTGCTCTTTCAGATATTTCTTTGGTTCTGCCGGCACCCCTTTGACATTCTCGGTGTCTTCAAATTGGCTCAAATCAATCTCAATCTCCCGGTCTTCCGAATCCTCACTATCAGCCGGGACCTTTCCTGCTCTCAGAGGGGCCTCATCGTCTCTGTCATCAGCCGCCCCTGTTTCAACCTCCAGCGATGATTCGTCTTCAACCAAAACCTCAAGATCTTCATCAACGAATTCATCGTCGGACTCAAGACTGTCGACGAAGGTCTCATCGGTTTCCGACGCATCATCCCGTCGACTGCCCAGCTGCAGAAAAGACGGTGCCGCCACATTAAAGACGGTGCCATGCAAAGTGCCTGATACTGCACTGATATCCTTTTTACATTTTAAACATTGCTCGAGGTGATCGAACGAGATGTATCCACATTTTGGGCAACGCATGATCTGGCACCTCTTTGAATGAACTGCTCGTTAGGATTAACCAAAGACATAAGCCATTTTTCTAAAATATTCCCAAGTATCTCACACTTCCATCCAATAAATCAAGTATTATTCGCTAATATGCTGCTCTTAACCCCGTGTATCAACATCCAGTTTCTCGACAGACCAGTCCATTCCTATGTCACAAGAGGGTGCGGAATGGGTGAGCGCACCAATGGAAATGATATCCACGCCACTGCCGGCAATGGCCTCGACCGTCGCAAGATTCACCCCACCCGAGGCCTCAACCAGGGCTCGACCATTGATAATTTGCACTGCTTCGGCCATCATTTCCACATTCATATTGTCAAGCATGATGATATCCACATCGCACTCCAGGCATTCCTGCACCTGCTGCAGGGTATCAGTCTCCACTTCAATACGAATGGTGTGCGGGATCTGTTCCCGCACCCTGGCTACCGCTTCCTTGATCGAGCCGCAGGCTGCAATATGATTGTCTTTGATCAGCACGCCATCCGCCAAATTAAAGCGGTGATTGGTGCCGCCACCGACCCGAACCGCATATTTTTCCAAAACCCGCAGGCCGGGGGTGGTCTTTCGCGTGTCGGTAATGCGCACAGGATAGTCCTTCACCTTGGCGACAAAGGAAGCCGTCAAGGTGGCAATGCCGGACAATCGCTGCAGCAGATTAAGGGCCACCCGTTCGGCCTTGAGGAGATCGACAACCGGGCCGCTGACCGTCAAAAGTGCCGAGTTCGAGCTGGTAAGGGTGCCGTCTGCCACCGGTTCTATAATCTTGATCGCCGGATTCTGCACCTTGAAAACCTCGGCCGCCACCCTTTCAGCCCCGGCAACGATAAACGCGCCACGGGCCACTAGCCGGGCACTGCCCATTTGATGCTCGGGAAAAATCGATTCACTGGTGAGGTCACCGCGACCGATATCCTCACGGAGAAACTCACGGATCATTGTATGCAGCAGGTTCTTATCCATCGCCAAGCCTAAACCATCTGTTTGAGTCGTTCTTCGGCCTCGACCAGTTTGCCTATCGTGGCATCAAGCTGGATCTTTTTTTCCTGTTCTTTGGCGACAACGTCCGCCTTGGCATTGGCCAGAAATTTTTCGTTGCACAACTTGCCGTTGACCTGTGCCAAGCTTGACCTCAACCTTTTCCCGCTCTCGCTTCAACTTTGTCAGTTCACCGACTACATCAACCAAACCCTTGAGCGGCACAAAAATCTCCAGATCGCTGCAGATATAGGTGGCGGCGTCGGCAGGTTTTTCCATCTGCCGGTTTACGATGAAGGCGCTCAACCGGGTCATATCGCTGATAGCAGCAGCAAAAGAAGTAAGAAACGCCGCCTTCTTTTGATCTCCGCAAACAACAAAGGCCTCGATCTTTGTTGACGGATGCACCTCGGCCTCGGAACGGATATTGCGGATACCGGTGATCACACCCATCAGCAGTTCCATCTTCTCGACCGCAGGAGGATTCTTCCAGCCGTCCTGCCTTTCCGGAAAAGGAGTTATCGCCAGCAAGGGCCGCTCCCCGGGCAAAACCGACCAAATTTCCTCGGAAACAAATGGCGTGATAGGATGAATCAGTTTCAGAATTGTTTCGAGAACCACAAGCAGGACACCTCTGGCCTGCCCTTGGAGCCTGCAGGTCGCTCGCGAACAGATCGGCCTTGATCCATTCCAGGTACCAGTCGCAGAATTCCCGCCAGATAAACTGATAAAGGGTCGAGGCAACATCGTTAAAACGGTATTCATCAAGCCCCAGCCTGACCTCTTCGATTACCGCCGCCGTGCGGCTGAGAATCCATTGATGCACCAGCGGCAGTTCGGCCGGCGCGTTGACCACGTTCTTTATCGATTCCGAGCAATCGGCCACATGCATCAGGGCAAAGCGAGCGGCATTCCAGATCTTGTTGATGAAATGGCGATACCCCTCAATGCGTTCCTCATCGAGCCTGATTTCCCGGCCCTGGGCGGCAAAGGCAGTGAGGGTAAAACGCATGGCATCGGTGCCGTACTCTTTCATGACCACCAGGGGATCGATGACATTGCCGGTCGACTTCGACATCTTCTTGCCATATTTATCACGAACCAGGGCATGCAGATAGACATCTTTAAAGGGCACCTCATCCATGAAATGCAGCCCCATCATCATCATCCTGGCGACCCAGAAGAAGAGGATGTCAAAACTCGTTATCAGCACCGAGGTTGGATAAAAGGTCGCCAGCTCTTTGGTATCATCGGGCCAACCCATGGTCGAAAACGGCCACAGAGCCGAGGAAAACCAGGTATCGAGCACATCGGTTTCCCGGACAATGGCAAGGGAGGCGCATTTCGGACAGGAGGTTGGATCCTCCGACGCAACAATCAGTTCGCCGCAATCGCTGCAGGTCCAGGCGGGGATGCGATGCCCCCACCAGATCTGCCGGGAGATACACCAGTCGCGGATATTGTCCATCCAGCTGTAGAAGGTGTTATACCAGGACTTCGGATAGATATTGATACGCCCGTCGCGGACCGCCGCCACCGCCTTGTCGGCCAGGGGCCTGACCGCCACGAACCACTGCACCGAGGTGGTCGGCTCGATCACCGTTTTACAGCGGTAGCAATGGCCGACGGCATGCTCATAATCATCGACTTTTTCCAAGAAATCCGAGACGTTCGAGATCCTCTACGACCTTTTTGCGGCAGGCGAAACGGTCGAGACCGCAATACTCGCCGGCGGCTGCATTCATGACGCCCTTGTCGTCTATGACCTTCAGGTGCGGCAGGGAATGGCGCCCGGCAATTTCGTAGTCGTTGCGATCGTGGGACGGCGTCACCTTCAGGGCACCGGTGCCGAATTCCCGGTCAACATGGTCGTCGAGCACCACCGGAATGACCCGATCGGTGAGCGGCAGCCTGATGCCGACATCGGCCAGGTGTGCGTAGCGCATGTCCTCCGGATGCACAGCAACGCCGGTATCGCCAAGCATCGTCTCCGGCCTGGTGGTGGCAACGACGACATGGCCGGAGCCATCGGCATAGGGATAGCGTATATGGTAGAGCTTGCCCTTGGTGTCTTCATGCTCCACCTCGTCGTCGGCCAAGGCGGTGTGACAGCGCGGGCACCAGTTGACGATATAGTTGCCCTTATAGATGAGCCCTTCCTGGTACAGTCGAACAAATACCTCGCGGACCGCCTTCGACAAACCCTCATCCATGGTGAAACGTTCCCTCTGCCAATCGCAGGACGCGCCCAGTTTCTGCAACTGGTTGATTATCGTCCCCCCCTTTTCCGCACGCCAGGCCCAGACCCTTTCAATAAAGGCTTCGCGACCGAGGTCGTCGCGGGTCTTGCCTTCGGAGGCAAGCTGCCGCTCAACGACATTTTGCGTGGCGATTCCGGCATGGTCGGTCCCCGGCACCCACAGAGTGTTGTCGCCGCACATGCGGTGATAGCGGGTAAGAATATCCTGCAGAGTGTTGTTCAAGGCATGTCCGACGTGCAGGACACCGGTAACGTTAGGCGGCGGAATAACAATCGAAAAGGAAGGCTTGCCTGGTTCCATGGTGGCGGAAAAGCACTCTGCTTCCCGCCAGCGGCCCAGCCATTTATCTTCCACTTCGGAAAACTCATATCCCTTACTCAACAGTTTTTCATCTTTCATGTTCATAGCTTACAAATAATTATTAGGAATCGTTATGGCTCTCGTCATCCGGACACACCTCTTTTGAAGGTTAACTGTGACCTTGACTTAATTCAACTGTTTTCGACGCGGAAGCTAAAAAAGCCGGATCAACCGGAAAAGCGCTGAGTCCGTTCTCGATATTTTTTTTGCATTACCTGGTAACCCTTGAAATTTCTTCATGGATCGGCGAATAATGGCTGCAATTTTCGCGCATTATTTTTTCCCTGTTTGCATCCCGATCCTGTTTGGGCTATATTTCCCCCTCGTCGGTTCCTGTTCCTAACATTTATCGATCAAATATTTAAGGAAACACATGAGCAAACATTACCACATCATTTTCCATCTTGCTTTCTGCTTGCTGCTCTGCTGTTTTTGTGCACCCGGTAACGCGACGGAGAAAACTTCCACCAGCGGCAACGCCCAAGCAGGGAGAAAAGCTGTCTGGGTCTGGGCTGAACAATCCGGAAGCGAAAATGCCGTTTTTCTCAGCCGCCAGGTTGGCGAGACATGGGAAAAACCACAAAAGATATCGGTAAAGGAGGGCGTCAATGTCGTTCCCGCGGTTGCCAACACCTCCGGAGCAAATCTCATGGTCGTCTGGACAAACTTTTCCGGCAGCCAGGCGCAACTTCGCTACCGGCAGCTGAAAGACGGTCTATGGTCCGAGGAGAAGGAATTCTACACTGGACTTACCTCCAACACCTCCCCTTCTATCAGCGTTGATGGGACTGGAAAAATCTGGATTGTCTGGGCAGGCTTCAACGGCATCAGCGACGAGATCTATTATTCCTCCTGGAACGGAACCTCTTTTGCCACCGCCACAGCAATCACCGCCAATGATATACCCGATATTCAACCTGTTCTCGGTATGGATGAAGAGACAGGAAACCCCTCGATACAATGGCTGCAATTCTCGCACAAAGGGTATGTGAAATATGAATCAACCTGGAACGGCTCGGCATGGAGCAAACCAACCCCAGTGCCCGCTATCACCCCCTCCTCCACAGCTGGAGAAGCAGCATCCGGAACAACAGCAAAAACAGTCGTATTGAAAAAAACGGGCAGTGAACATCAAGCATCGAAAACAGCGGCAGCTCCGGCCAATCAATTGGAGGTTGAAATACCGGAATTTGTCACCGTCCCGGAATCGGCATCCATCCATATTCCCGGATACACCGTCCACTCATTGCCGATACGCAGTGTTGTCGGTCGCAGATAACTAAAGCCGACTTTTTTTGCCAAACAATCTCCACAAATCAATGGAAAAAAAATGAGACAACCAGGATAAAATTTGAGAGCACGAACGCTGGAACGATCATACTGCTGTGTTGCCGCCTTCCCAGAAAACAAATTATATAAACAACATGACAACCAAACCTCCAATTTCATTAACCAGGGCCGGACTTGCCGCCCTCGTACTGTATACCATTTCAATCGGCTTTTACACCGCCGCCCAGGGAGCCAACATAACCGCCTTCGGCGACAGCATCACCGTAGGCGTTGGCAGTGATACAGGGGGTTACCCACAGAAACTTTCCGACCTGTTGAATGCTAACAACAAACCCTCGGTGGTTGCCAACTTTGGCATCGGCGGCGAAAATACCTATGAAGGAATACAGCGGTTCGATGAGGTTCTCGCTGCCTTTCCGGCCAGCATAATTCTCATCATGGAAGGCGCCAACGATATAGTGGTCGGCCTTTCAGTAGAAGCGACAAAATACGATCTCCAGGCGATGATTGATAAAGCCAAAGCGACCAAGGTGACACCGCTGCTCTCAACCATAACACCCAGTGACCGAAACGGCTCCACAACGCTCATTCCCGAGACCTGGAACCCGATGATCAAGACCCTGGCCAGCAGCAACAGCATTAAACTGGTCGACAACTATGCCGCTACTATCCCCACATGGGGAGATCTGAGCATTGATGGGACGCACCCGAACGACAGCGGCTATCAGATCATTGCCAGCACCTGGTATGCCGCCCTTGCCGAGATGATAACCTCAACCGGCACAGTCAGCATCGTTAGCAGCAGTGGAGGTGGGGGTGGAGGCGGAGGATGTTTTATCGCCACCGCCGCCTTTGGTTCCCCTGTTGAAAAGCACGTCATGCTCCTCAGAGAATTTCGCGACACCTGCCTGCTGACCAACTCTCTCGGCCGGCAATTTGTCAAAACATATTATCAATATGCACCGCCGGCCGCAGATTTCATCAGTCGACATGAAAACCTAAAACTGCTAGTCAGGGTATTTCTCTATCCTCTGATTACCCTCTGCTATCTGCTCCTCAAATTATCGCTGCCGACGCAGATTGCCTTGGCAACCCTGATCGTTGCCCTGTGTCTGGCACTCTCCGCCATCGTCGTCCGCCGCCGCAACGCATAAGCACATTCAACCAGGCAATCCTTGGATGGCAAAGCAGATTATTTGACGCTCCAGGGTTCCGGTAAAAAGATGTGTTTGTAGATGGACAGGGCATAACGGTCGGTCATTCCGGCGATGTAGTCGCAGACCTTGCGATGCGCCTCTTTATCATCGCTCCACTTCTCCTTATCGACCCCGCACTCCCAGTGATCGCCTCGCAAACGGACAATGCCGTTCGCAAGAAAATGAGCATAAAGATCAGAGATTATTCTCTGGGCTTTGATAAACTCGTTATGTACCTTGTAGTATGTATATACGTTGTCGTAAAGAAATCCACGCAACTCAGTAATCGCCTCAAGCATACGGGTGCTGATATGCAGGTTGCCATCGTTGGCGGTGAGCGTTTCGACGATGAGATCCCGAACCATGGCACCGATCCGTTTGGAATGCCTTTCCCCCACAGCCTTTTTGATTTTTTCGGGAAGATCCGTTTCTTTTAAAATTCCGGCCCGCAGGGCATCATCAAGGTCATGATTGACATAGGCAATAATATCCGCCAGCCGGACCACCTGACCCTCGAGGGTGACGGCAATTTCCGATTTATCCTTGGGCAGGATGTCGGCGCGCCCTTTGGAATGGCGGACGATGCCGTTGCGCACTTCAAAGGTCAGATTGAGACCCTTGCCGTCATTTTCAAGGAAGTCGACCACCCGCAGACTGTGCACATAATGTCTGAAACCGCTGGGATGCAGATCGTTGAGGGTGGCTTCCCCAGCGTGACCGAATGGGGTGTGGCCAAGGTCATGGCCAAGGGCGATGGCCTCGGTAAGAGGCTCGTTTAGACACAGCGCCGAAGCGATAGTCCGGGCAATTTGCGAGACCTCAAGGACATGGGTCAGGCGGGTGCGGTAATGATCACCGGCCGGGGCCAGGAAAACCTGGGTCTTGTGTTTCAGCCTGCGGAAGGTTTTCGAGTGGGTTATCCGATCACGATCCCTTTGAAAGGGTAGGCGGATATCGGACAGATCCTCCTCTTCTTCGAGATGACGACCAGAGGAATTTTTATTGAGCGCCGCAAAGGGTGAGAGAATTTTTTCCTCCCGTTCTTCGAGTTGCTTCTTGATCGACTGGCCGATTACCGGAACAAAAGACATAACAACACTCTCTTGCCTCATACCGACAAACGAGGCTTGTTGCATTACCCCCAACAGGGAGAAAACATGCAGGAAATCCTTCCATCGAACCCACCTGCCGCGTCACAAACCGGTCGGCCCATGCCCCATGACCATTACCCGGAGAAGTCACTCCCTTATAAACCATGCCCGACGCCTGATTTCAATAGATTGCGCAATATTTTTCCGCATCGCGTGAGACAACAGCTGGGAAAGAGCTCCTGCAGACCAGTGCTTGCTTCGGTGACAAACAACCCGCCAGGCAATCAATCTGCCATAAAATCATCCTGGAAAACTTGACAAGCGTACAAACAGTAAGAAAACTATCTTGTGACTTATATCCTCTCCATCGGCCAGGCAACATCCACGGACTTTTAATCAGGCTTTTTACTCAGAAAGGAGACACACATGGCGAAAATCACCCTCAAAGGCAACGAAATTACAACCGTTGGCAATCTTCCTGCCGTCGGGTCCCAGGCCCCCGATTTCAGTTTGGTAAAGACCGACCTTGGTACTGCCTCTCTCAAGGATTACCAGGGTAAAACGGTGGTTTTGAACATCTTCCCTTCCATCGACACCGGGGTTTGTGCGGCTTCCACCCGCCGCTTCAACAGCGAGGCTGGTAATCGCTCCGAAGCTGTGGTGTTGTGCGTTTCCGCCGACCTGCCTTTTGCCCACAAACGTTTCTGCGAGGCCGAAGGACTGAAAAATGTCGTTCCCGCCTCATCTTTCCGGTCTTCCGATTTCGGCAAAAATTATGGCCAGACCATTATCACCGGAGTACTTTCCGGCCTCCTCGCCAGAGCTGTTGTAGTTATTGGCCCGGACGGCAAGATAAGGTACACTGAGCAGGTTCCGGAAATCGGCCAGGAACCCAATTATCAGGCAGCCCTTGACAGCATGTAAGAATATTCAATGGCTCAACAGGGTAATCTGAAGTAAGGCCCAGCAAAAGAAACGGAGATGGTATGAAACGTTATTGTTATTGTGACAGCCCCATCGGCAGGATGTTGCTGGTCGGAAAAAACGGGATGCTGGAGGAACTGCATTTTCCCAACTCGACGGAACAACTGCAGATACCTGTCGAATGGCAAGAAGATAAAAATTCCTTCGCGGAGACTCTCGAACAACTGCGACAATATTTTGCCGGTAACCGACGGCAGTTTGATCTGCCGATTTCACCGCAAGGCACGCCCTTCCAGGAGCGGGTATGGCAGGAACTCTGCAAGATCCCCTATGGTGAAACCGCCAGTTACGGAATGATCGCCCAACGAATCGGCAAGCCGAAAGCCTGTCGGGCGGTGGGCATGGCCAATAGTAAGAATCCGATCCCGATCATCATCCCCTGCCATCGCATCATCGGTAAAGACGGCTCCCTTACCGGTTTCGGCGGCGGCCTGCCTGTGAAAAAGCAGCTTCTTGATCTGGAGCGTCAGTCGCTCGGCGGTTAGGAGCCGCATGGGAATATTCGCACCATTTTAAATATTCCCTTGCGGCGCCTTATGCTATTTTCCACATTGTCCTGACTTGTATTGCTTCTTAGGTAGGCTTAAGGGGCAACAGGGATTTTTTTCCAGCCGTCTGAGCCGGTGAATTCTCTCGCAGCAAAACACCAGATCAGGGCTTTTTTACCTGCCAGGTAACCAGCATCCTGCTTAGCCCTCTGAAACAGTTTAATGCGCGCTGGAGTCACCCCGGAACCACGTACCGCAAGAAGATCGACGGCAAAGCCGAGTTCAGCCGAGAGGTGATCAAAAAGTCCGGCACCCTTGGCATAAAGATCGCCACCAGCCTGAAAAACCAGGGCATGGCTGTCGCCAAGGAGAATAACCGGGCTTTTCATATCGCTGTCTATCTGCTGGCCATCATCTTTACCGGTTACCACTGCCAGTTCCATTTCCTCCTCAGGCCCTGTTCCTCCGGCCATCTGATTGAGATCGCCATGGATCGTCACCACCCGCTTGGTTTTAACATAGTTTTTCTTCTCTGTCGCCGCGTACCATTTTTCCATTTTGATCGCCTCCGCTGCGGCCTTGGCAAAAAGAGCCAGTCCGGCTCCGGAGTAATGGGTGTCGGTGCGACAATAGAGTGTTGCCTTATCGCGATTTAGAAGAAGCATCGGCAAAAGGTCTATGACTTTCACCCCACGCGCCGCCAACTGCCCGTAAAATTCATGATAAAGGGCCAGCTCTTGGGTGGTGGCCGATCGCTCTAATTTCTCCGCCAGTTTGTCGGGATAGATCAAGGCCTTGGGCGGTACCGGCATAAGAAAGAGGGTTATCCCTCGTTCGGCCAGCAGCCTGCTGTATTCTTCAATTACCGGCAGTGGATCGGCGATGCTCTTGTCTTTTACGCCGGAGGCCGAAGCCGCAGCATCACCCCAGAATTTTCCAGCTCCAAGATGCTGCAGATCATCTTTGAAAAACAGCCAGCCGTCAATCCCGCTGATTACACTGCCTGCGCCGATCTTCTCGACAGATTCCCGGCAGATTTCCCGAAAACCGGGTGTTGCCGCAGAACAAACGCTGGACACAGCCAGCGCCAGCAACACCATTAAACTAACGTGATTTTTCATCTATGAGTGATCCCCAATTCGCTAATTCCAATTCCATTGTTTGATCATCAAGAGGCGTACGGCGGTAACTGCCGAATTCCCCCTCGACCGCTTCCCAGGGCGTAAGGCTCAGGGAAACACTGTCACCCGGTCGAAGCGCCGCAAATTTGGTGAGCTGGTTGTCGCGCATCCCCCAGCCGTAAACCAGGGCCTGATCCGCTGAAAGTTGCCGGTCAAGACCTTGCAGATCGACCAGGTGCACGGTCAGAATATTGTCCCGATAAGGTACGGAACCAGGCCTTGCCGATCGCGAGATCGTTCCAACCACGCCGGTAACCCGGGTCATTTCGCCGGAAGGTGCGACAAAGAACCCGGTATCTTTTGGTTTACCGAGTTGCATGGCAAGACGGCGCCAGTCGCCAAAGGCCAGTTCCCGTTCGGCAAACTGCCAAATCACCAGCTTTTTACCGGCCAGTCGGTCTCGGCCGCGGGCCAACTCCCCGGCAAGCATTTCCCGTGTAACATAGGCACCGCTGTCGTTTCTGGCAAGAAGATCAAGAGGGCTCTGGAGAAAATAGCTGAGCTGCTCGGCAAAACCGGCACCCACGCCCCAGCCAAGGCCTTCGCTCGAATAGATGTTGGTAAAGGAATCGCCGAGCAGCAGTATCTCGGCATTTTGGTCCGGCTGCCAGAACTCGTGCCGAACGGTAAGTATCTGGCGAACCAGCACCTCCTGTCCAGCAAGCTGCGCCTTTTCGGGCAAGGTCAACATCCGGGCAATATCGCCCATGCCAAAGACCTTTTGCAGCTGTGTCTGCAAACCGGCCGCAGCGGAAATTTGCGGAAATTCTCTGGAGATCGTGCCGGCAAGCTCTTCGGCGACCGCCTGCATTGCACCGGGCAGCCAATGGGTATCGCTGGGCAGATAGGCGTCGCCGTGTTGTTCAACGTAGCGGGAAAGCACCGGCCGCGCATCAAAAAGCTGCACACCACTGTCCCATAAGGCCCGGACAAAGGGTTGCCACGATCTATTGGTGAGGGGTCGGGAAACCTGGCGGCTGGAAATCTTATCCGGCTGGATAGCAGCCTTGACCGGCACCGGCACAATGATCAGGGTAATTCCCCGGGCCGCCAGCTGGTTTTTAAAATCGATGATCGCCGTCAGTGGATCCGGCTGAATGGGTTTTTCCCAGAGTTTATGGGCCTCTGCCCTTACCCGCAACTGTTCGGGATGAAGAAACGGTGGACCGGCGAGATAGTCAAGGTCCGGGGCAAAGTGCAGCCAGCCGTCGCGACCGGGAATTGCCTTTTCATTGCCCTTACCGAGAAAACGCAGGAGGACATACTGCAGGGGTGGTAAAAAGACCTTGCGCAGAAAACTCCCCTCTTCGAGGGCGCTTTCCAGTCTGATTAATGCCCTCGAGAATGGCATTGTTCCGCCTGTCAATCGAGGCGAAAAAGGATTCGTCCGGGCCATTGGCGCCACCACTGGGCAAGGCAAAAGATGCGGCTGTATCGTGTCGAAGATCGAAGATATTCTGGCCAACCGGTACAAGGAAAACCGCAGCCAGGAAAAAGACGGCCAACACGACAGCCAGGTTCCGACTGATGGCGGTTGTGCCGATTTCCCTCCAGGCTATCGCCTCTCGATTCGGTCTTTTTCCAGTCATGACTTAAAAATTAAAATAAATAAAAGGATTATACGACTGCATACTGAGAACCGCGACGGCACCAAGAAACACCCCAACCACTGCGACAACCTTCGCCGGCCCCATCTGTCGCGTCCAATCCCAGGTCTGCGGCGCCCGCCAGACAATTACTGCAGCAAGAGCCATGGACAGGAAGGAATAGGGTGTATACAAGAGGCCATCAAGGAGCCGCGCGGTGCCGGGAACTGCCACTAAGCCAAACATTGAACCCAGATAATCAAGCGCCCCGCCAAAGGTCGTGGCTCGAAAAAACACCCAGGCAATAAGGACCAGGACGAAGGTCGCGACAATGCGTAAACCCCGTGGCAACATGTTGTAAATTGGCTGTTTGCCAAGCATTCGTTCGCTTCCCAGAAGGATGCCATGCATCGCTCCCCAGACGACGAAATTCCAGGAGGCGCCGTGCCACAATCCGCCAAGCAGCATGACAATGGCAAGGTTCACCGCCGTGCGGGTCGGTCCTTGGCGATTGCCGCCAAGGGGCATATACAGATATTCCCGGAGCCAGGTCGACAGGGAAATATGCCACCGTTGCCAGAATTCAGTGATTGAGGCCGCACGATACGGAGAATCGAAATTTTTGGCAAAGACAAAGCCGAACATTAAACCCAGACCAATGGCCATATCCGAGTAGCCGCTGAAATCAAAATAAATCTGAAAGCTATAGGCAACAGCACCGAACCAGCTGTCAAGCCAGTGCAGGGGACCAGCGGCAAAGGTGATATCGGCAATCTTGCCGCAGCCATTGGCAAGAAACACCTTCTTGGCCATGCCGAGACTGAAAAAGGCCACCCCTCGGGCAAACTTTTCAAAGGAGTGAACCCGATTGGCCAATTGGTCGGCGACCTCCTGAAAGCGGATGATCGGTCCGGCGACCAGCTGAGGAAACATCGCCACAAAACAGGCGTAATCGAGAAAATTGCGAATACAGACAGCTTCACGGCGATAGACGTCAATGGCGTAGCTCATCGACTGAAAGGTATAAAAACTGATGCCGAGTGGCAAAAGAAAGTGCAGTACCGGTACCGGATCGAAACCATTAATACCAAGAAAGGAAAAAAGCTGGTTGTAACTCTCCATGGCAAAACCGGTATATTTAAAAAAACCGAGCAGGGACAGGTTACTGATGATTGCTGCCACCACGCCCAACTTCCTCCGCCGCTGGTTACCAGCCGGGGCGAGACCGATGATCAGACCGCAGGAATAGTCGATCAGTGTGGAGATAAACATCAGCAGGGTAAACAGTGGATTGGACCAGCCGTAGAAGATGTAGCTAACCGCCGTCATAAATATATTCTTCGCTCGTTTGGGCATGCAATAATAGCCGAGCAAACTGAGAGGCAGGAAATAAAAAAGAAAGATATGGGAGGAGAAAACCATTGCAACAGTAGTCCGGCTAAATAGAACGCAAGGAGATGTTCAGGGAAAATTTTCAACATGGAGAACGACGGCAAAAGCGTCAAAAAACGCCCATAGCATGTCTTGGCTTTGTATATCCATTTGCTTTCGAGATTTCTCTGTAATAATAGCACATAACTCAGTACCGTCCGGGAGCCGAACGATAATCTCGGCCGTAGTACTGTTTTTGCTAACCTGGCTGACCGTACCTTGAAACATGTTGTCTGCTGAGCAGTGAGGTACACTGTCATTTTTACAAAGCTGGATCCATGGAGCTTTCACTTCTGCAGTAATGAGCATACCGGGTTTGAGACCTAGGCGTGCCAGGCTGCCGTTTGTGATGATCGAGGTAATGCTGTTACCGCCCACCGAAACAACCTCAACGAGTGTCTGTATCGTTCCTTTATGAATAGTTTTAATTTTGCCGAAAAATGCATTACGAGCGCTTGTTTTACGGTTGTTTTCCCGGTCAGCAAAATATTTAGCCACTTGACTAATTTCCGTGTCCGAAAATTCCACATAGGATGCAGCAAGGTTTGGCGTTGAATGCCCCAAGATCTTTTGGACGACCGGCAGAGGCATGTTGCTTCGTATAAGCTCGACTGCCCGAGATCTTCGTATGGTTTCGGGATTTCCCATACTCCTTTGGATTCCGATAACGGTCGCTTGTTCATAAAACTTCCGACGGACATGAGCGGGGTCAATCCGAAATACCGAACTGCCGGGCCATCTCGATTCCGCATCAGAAGTCATCGCTTCGATATCCGCGGAAATCGTCTCGGGTATCTGCACATCCCTGCTGCTTGAATCTTTTCCGCTTTGCCTCTTACAGAAACGAATGGTGTTGTTATTTCGATCAAAATCTTTCAAAAGATCGAGAGTGAGCACTTCGTTTAATCGGGCACCAGTGTATCTGATTATTAGGAATATTAACAGGATGCGATCTCGTGAATTCCGGTGAATTGGCCTTTTGGAGGTTCTTGCCCAGCGGCGAAAGGATTGTTCAAGATCATGGAGCTGCTTGCTATCCAAGCAATTTTCGGAGTCGATAACAGGTGAAAGCCGCCCATGACGTGGCGTGGGAGGTAGGTCTTTTATGCTATGCATGCGAATCACATGAAGTACGAAGATATTAATAAAAAGTTTTTGCAGCTTTTACCACATACTGCTTGTTTTGGAAATAGCCACCCAAAAGACTTCAGTATTGCAGAGCCTATACACCACCATCACTGGTCCGCCGAAAGCTGTAAGGCCAAGTCTGAGGAAGGCGGAAAACAGTTTCAAGGAAAAGCGCAGTGTGTCCGATGTTGCAGGGTTGAGATCAGATGATTTGATGATTTGTACACGACGATTGAGAATTTCTTAAAAGAATTTCCGAGATTGGTAAACTCTTTTATCTCCATGGCATGGTGGATGCTTATAACGGATCTTCGCCAACCACCCGGTTCCTTCCGCCTTGCTTGGCCACATATAACCGCCGGTCAGCTACCCTGATCAGATCTTCCATGGTAATTTCCCCGACCTTCGCCAACTGACTGGCAGCCACTAAGCCGATGGAGATCGTCACCGGAATCCGCTGCTGGTTGTAAACGAAATCGGTGGCCTCTACCGCCAATCGTAAGCGCTCGGCAAATTGTAGCCCATTCTTCAAGCCACCGATGGAGAAAGCATAAAATTCCTCTCCACCATAGCGGCCGATCTCATCCTCCTGCCGTTTGGTGGAGCACATTACTTCCGCCAAACTTCACGAGAATCTGATCTCCCGCTTGATGGCCATGGGTGTCGTTCACTGCTTTAAAATGATCAATATCCAGCAGCAAAAAAACAAAGTCTTTAATGTAACCCCGATGAAGGTTGCCGATATTCATCTCGATAATGCGTTGCATGATGGACCGTTTCGGTAACTTGGTGAGTTCATCGAAATAGCCGAATTTTTCCAGTAAACCCTTTTGTTCCATCTCTTTGGTGACCTCAGTCAGGCAGCCAATGGAGAGACAGATCTCGTCGCTCGGCAAATGATTTCGATCGTGGCCTGATCCTTCAGCCATATCGTTTTCTCACCCGGGCAGGGCTAATTGGTAAATACATTCAACCACACCCTCGTTTTGTCACCTCTTCGCGCAGACCGCATTGATCGCCCCGCAACTCGTCCTTGGTGACAATCTCTTCCTCAACGTTGACTTCTTGTTCCACATAGCGATACAGCCGACGATCGACAATACTCTGCCGAAAGACCTTGGCTACTTCCGACGGTTGACAATTAAGGATGGTCAAAAAACGTGTCCCGACATGTTCATACCAAATAATTTTTACATCCCCGCGCCAGGCGGCGATGTAAGGAATGATGGGCAAGCATATTTTATCCAAGGCCACAAAAGTAACCAGGCAATCGGTAAGCCGCCGGCAGAGCTTCGCCGAAAACCCGCCGTTAAGAATCTTGCCGCAATATTCCGTTAAATGATCCGTCATCTTCCACCCATCCTTATATGAGTTTCTTGGATTAGCAAGAGTTAACCAATTTAAGTATTTCTAGGTATAAAAAACCATCTGCCGCACGGCCTGGCATCCCAGGAAGATGATCCAGTAAGTGGTGCCCCCTGCTTTTAACGATTAATGCGGAAGATGCCAAAAATATTTGAATAATCATCAGTCCAGACCCTAAAGTCGGGATCAAATTCGAGTTTCTGCCATCTCTCCGATGCCGTTATCTCTTGTGGTAAGGAGCTATCTCTGGCAATAAGGGCGACCTGACTGTGGCTGAAAATACCGGATATAGCGTTTGCAGGCAAGGTTGGCCTTTCAACGTTATTTTTTGAGGCAAAGTACAGCACATAACCGCTTGGAAGGGGTAGACCCTGCAGAACCTTATAGAGATCGAGATATCTGTTGCTGAGATGAAACAGCAACACTCCATCTTCTTTGATTTTACGCAAATAGAGGGCTACCGCTTCAGCAGTAAGCAGATGAACGGGAATGGCATCGCTTGAAAAGGCGTCTATGAGCAAAATGTCATACGATGCGTCCCCGGATTTTTTCAGCTGCAGCCGTGCATCGCCGATGAGTATTTGCACATTCCCCTTGGCATCGCCTACATAGGTGAAATATTCCCGGTTTTCGGCCATCGCTGCTACCTGGGGGTCAATCTCATAATAGGTGGCCACGTCACCAACTTCGACATAGGCGCTCATGGCCCCGGCCCCTAAGCCGACGAAACCCAAGCGCAACAAACGATCCAGATGCGCTTGCATGCAACGCACCGCATGACCGATATTTGCCTGACGATGGAAATACATTAAAGGTTCTTGATTTTCCTCGGCGTCATTACCAAATTTTTGCAGATTATGTCGAGTGCTGCCATGGATAAACAAATGATAGGGTACATCATAAACATCTAGTTTCTGCTTCACTTTCAGCGCCCCATAGAAAGACCGTGCCAGGAGTATATTCGTATGTGTTTGCGTCAGGATGAGAACACTCCCAAGGCCCCCCAGAACCACGGCAATTATGGCCATACGACGCGCCAACCTACCCGGTTTATAATATGCGACGACAGTCGCTGTTACAATTACCGCGAGTGAACTAAAAACAAAAGTTTGCTGCACCTTGACCGTGATTGGGCGGCTCATGATTATGTCGACAAGGACAAACAGAAACAGCAACAAAGCAAAGACAATGATCATGCCAAAGATCTGTGGCGTTTCAAGCAACACTCTGCGCCTCGGTTTTTCCAGTATCACCCTGAGAGCGATGAAAAAAACCGCGATAACAACGACATAATACTCGAAAATTTGGTTGAAAATCAAGGGTGCAAGCATGGCATTGAAAAAGCCGCCAAGCATGCCGCCGATGGATAGCCACAGGTAGAATTCCGTCAAGTGCACCGCTGATGGTTTGCTGCTGCTCAGATACCCATGAAACAACCAAGCTGCCGAAAAAAACAGGATAAGATTGAAAAGAACGGCAAGAATGGCAGTTGTGATGGTTTTGTCATAACCTTCAAACCGCATATAAAACAATACCACGGTACAGCAAAGTATGATTACCGCCAACTTTCTGTCGGCAACAAGGCCTTGACAACGCGAAAACACAACCACAAAGGATAATAAATAAAGGGCCAGGGGCACAACCCAGAACATTGCCACCGGGGCAATGTCGGTAGTGACATGGCTGGTCAGTCCGAGCATCATACTGGACGGAACAAATGCCAGAAAAACCCAGGAAAGACGAAGACCCGCCGATATTCCGGGTACACATGCGAGTGGTGGAACCACCGGCAATACCGATGATCTTGGCTCCACCTTCAGTTCCTTCAGGGTGACAAAGCCAACGATAAGGAACAATGCCGACAACACAAAATATCCTGTTTGCCAACAGACAGTTTGCAAGTGGGCACCCAAGAAGGGTTCGAGAATCGTCGGAAAGGATAGCAGGGCTAGCAGACTGCCAAGATTGCTTGCAGCATAAAGAAAGTATGGATTGTCACGATATTGGTGATGCGTAAGCGAAAACCAGCGCTGCAATATCGGTGCTGTGGCAGACACCATGAAGAAGGGGGGTCCGACCGTCAGGGCTGCAAGTGATAGTACCCAGAAGACGGGTGACCCCTCCGGACTCTCGAAAGTGGCATAATCGATATAAAAGGGCAGCGACATAGAGGCGGTGCCAAGCAGCAGGATGTGAAGAAAAATCTGCGATTTTATTGCCAATATCTTGCCGCTGAAGTGGGCATAAACGTAGCCGGCCAGTAAGGTAAACTGGAAAAACAGCATACTGGTAGTCCATACCGCCGATGCCCCGCCGAGAATGGGCAAGATCATCCTGGCAAAGAGGGGTTGAGCCCAAAACAACAAATATGCCGAGAGCAAAATGGTGCCGGTGAACAGTACACTTTGAAGGAAACCAAATACGTGTGGGTTTGCCGTTTTTTGTTTTATCACCCTTGCTCGCTTTTGTGACTCGTCATTTATTTTAAAAAAAATACCCAGTCCAAATTATGTTACCCCAAAATGCGAAACAGTTCCCTCTTTGACTTTTGCTGAGAGGAATAATAAGCGACGAAAGGCGCATTTCGTCGCTGCGTATCTATATTTCATAATTTCCGATACAATCGTTTCAGTTTGATTCGAGCATCGTTGCCTTTCGCTTTCCGCCAAGCGTTTCTCCTTCGAAAATTATATTTGCCACATCTTTCCGAACTTATTCACCATCCACAAGAACAGGTTAATCAGGAGCAGCTGGGATTGGCTTGAGGATGTTCTTCTTGGTTATCGGTTACTGCAATTCTGTAATTTTATTTTTTGCAAGAAATTTCGTCATAACTACGAAAACTAACCAATTCGTACAAGTTTGCTGTGCAAGAGATTGACAAGGAGAGACAACTGAACTAAATTTTTACTACTTTTTCGGTTTTTGATTTCAATAATAATGCCCATCGACTTATGGGTAGGGTACGGGCTCCACTCAAGGGGCCCAGTTATTCTCTTTTTAAAAAGGAGTTGCAATGGCTGATAAAATATTTCGTGTAAACATGGCGGATTTGAGTTGGAAAATCGAATCAGTACCCGAAAGATGGATGGGCCTTGGCGGTCGTGGTTTGACCTCGACGATTATTGCTGAGGAAGTCGCTGCAACTTGTCATCCTCTGGGTCAACACAACAAACTGGTTTTTGCCCCGGGCCTGCTCTCCGGAACCCCGGCAGCCAACTCCGGTCGTTTGTCCTGCGGAGCGAAAAGCCCATTGACCGGTACCATCAAAGAGGCTAATGCCGGAGGCACTTCGGCTCAGATGCTCGCCAAACTTGGTGTCAAAGCCTTGATCATTGAAGGCAAACCGACTGATGACGGTAAGTGGTATAATCTGCACATCAACGCGGATAGTGTAAGGCTTGAGGAAGAGACCGAGTTGATCGGCAAGGGCAACTTTGCGGTGGTGCAGGCCATCAATAATCGACTTGGCGATAAGACCGGCGTTATCACCATAGGCCCGGCCGGCGAGATGAGAATGACGAGTGCCAATATATCGATCAAAGATCCGGACAGCCATTTGCGATCGCACGGCCGCGGTGGTCTCGGCGCCGTCATGGGGTCAAAAAGGATTAAATTCATCTCCGTTGAACCAACTGAGCAGAAGGTGGCCATCGCCAATCCACAAGCTTTTAAAGAGGCCAGTCGAATATTTGCCAAAGCCCTGGTCGACAATCCGATTAGCAAGGCCCTCGGTCAGTATGGTACCGACGTTCTTGTCAACATCATCAACGAATCCGGGGCACTGCCGACGAAGAACTTCACTCTGGGACAGTTCGCAGGGCACGAAGCTATTTCCGGCGAGACCATGCATGACACTATTGTTGCCCGTGGAGGCAAGCCAAAACACAACTGCCATCCCGGTTGCGTTATCAATTGTTCGCAGATTTATGCCGACGCGAATGGCCAGTACAAGACATCCGGCTTTGAATATGAAACCATCTGGGCTTTGGGTGCCGACTGCTGTATAGACAATCTCGATTATGTAGCCGAAGCTGACAGCCTGATGGATGATATCGGCATTGATTCGATCGAAACCCCTGTGGCCTTTGGTGTAGCCATGGAGGCCGGTCTCCTCAAATTCGGTGATGGTGCCGAGCTGTGCCGCATCCTGAAGGAAGATGTCGGCAAAGGCACGGCTTTGGGGCGCATCATCGGCAACGGTGCCGCCTCCGTCGGCAAGGCGTATGGCATCACCCGCGTTCCGGTCGTCAAAAATCAAGCGATTCCGGCCTATGACCCCCGTGCTATTAAAGGTATCGGCATCACCTACGCCACCTCCACCCAGGGTGCGGATCACACCATGGGCTACACCATTGCCACCAACATCCTCGGCGTGGGCGGCAAGGTTGATCCTCTGAGCAAGGAAGGGCAGGTGGAATTGTCGCGCAACCTGCAAATTGCCACCGCAGCCATCGATTCTACCGGCATGTGCCTCTTCATTGCCTTTGCAGCCCTTGACGATGCGACCTGTCTCCCGGCCCTGATCGATATGATCAACGCTCGTTTCGGGATTCACCTGACTGCAAGCGATGTAACCAATCTGGGAATGAGTATCCTGAAAACCGAGCATGCCTTTAATCTGGCCGCCGGTTTTACCAGCAAGGATGACAGGTTGCCGGAATTCTTTACCGAGGAAGCGGTAGCCCCGCATAATGTGGTCTGGGACATCAGCAACGAGGCTATCGACTCTTTCTGGAACTTTTAGGCGAACAGCTGCATGCAGATCAATGTAAAGCTATTCGCCTATTTCCGGGATAATCGCTTTAAGCAAAAGCTTATGGACTTTCCCGCGGGAACGACAGTCGAGGAAATAGTCAAGGCCCTGGAGATCCCTCTTGCTGAGGTTGGGGTGATCATGCTTAACTCACGGCACTGTGAGATGCAGTGGGCTCCCGACGAAGGGGATCAACTGGCCATATTCCCGGCGATCGGCGGCGGATAATCGTCGCCGATCGGCCTCTCGTTTTTGCTCTTTGCTTATCAAGACCGGACAAGCCAACCCCGTGTCTTGGCGAAAAGTTGGGGTTGCAATTTGTAATGAAAAAATGGGAGGGATCGGTCAAAATTTGTTTATGAGAAATTCGGTATCCTTCAGGTCTATGTGCAACCAGCTGTCAGAGAGGGATGAGGGCAGGCCGAGAAGGAGTTTGACGGTCTCGGCGGCCTGGAAACTGGCAACGACTGCCACGGTAAAGGAAAGTACCGAAAAGGGTTGTTGTCGGTCTGCCAAACGTTCAGGGTAGAGTCGGTTGATCAGGTCGTCGCCGGGGAGTTGCACACCTACCTGGCCATGCCAGCCGTTGACCGCACCGTGCACTAAAGGGATGCCTTGCCGGTTGCACAGGGCGGCGAGGTCCCGTCTGGCCTGGATGTTGTCGAGGCAGTCTGCTACTACATCAACCTGCAGCGCCCCCTCCCCCTCCCCGCCTATGGCGCGAAAATCTGCTGCATAGGTGCAAATGGTGCTAAAGGGATGGATGCTTGCCGATCGTCTTGCCGCCACCTCCGCCTTGTTGCAGCCGAGGGTTGTCTCAAGGGCATTGAGCTGGCGATTACAGTTGCTTGGTGAAAAGACATCCGGGTCAAAGATGTGCAACCGACCGACCCCGATGCGGACCAACTCCTCGATCACATAGCCGCCTAGACCGCCGCAGCCGATTACTGCCACCCGCTTTTTCTCAAGGAGGTGCTGTTGCCGTGCAGTGAGTGAGTTTTGGTTGCGGCAAAAATAGTCTGCAGACGGGCGCATGGAAAACCTGGAGGAGAGGTAGTGACAACGCACTTTTTTCCTCAAGGTATCTGTAATAGCCACCACTGTCAATGGTTTTACACTAAAAGGTACTTGGTATGTGACAGTCGAGTGGTCTTTTATCCATTCATTTTATGCACAGGCGCTGCCTTGCCAACCAAGGAGCGACATAAAAAACAACCTTTATATTATTCCTTATTTTGCATATGGGCCTTTGCGCTAATAGTTGTTTGACCATTTCACTGCAGCCGGAGATGGCAACCGGTTTCGCTTCGTTACTTCAGCATGGAATTCTTTATGCGGTTGATCAGCCGGTGGATATTCACTCTTTCCTGCTCTCACTTCCTGGTTTTTCTACAGAGTACATGGAAAAGACCGTGCAGACAATCTTCATCAACGGTACTGCTGCCGACAGCCTCGACCACCCCCTAGGGTGCGGTGAAACCTTGGCATTGTCGGCGGCCATGCCAGGCTTGGCAGGAGCGATATTCAGAAGGCACGGCCGGCATAGCTCCCTGCGCAGTCAGACCGTGAGCAAGGAGCAACCTGGGAACCCCGGCGCAGGTTATATCACTCTTAAACTTTTCAACAGTATCGCCGTTGACAGGGTTTTTGACTTGATGTCCCAGGGGATTCTTATCCACAGCCAGGCATTTTACGACTACGCCGTAAGACGAGAAATTTTTTTTCACCCTCCAGTTAAGTTTTCAATTGCCGGTCAGCCCTTGAATTATGCCGAAATGTTACAAACAGTTCGCCAAATGGTTCTAGTGAAGGTACAAGTCCGCTTATTGTCGGAGCTTTGAATTCTTCTCAGTGACCCATCCTGCACCAGTGTTTATATCCAAAATGCAATTTTAAGCTCAACTTCTCTCATTGTATCAGAGAGATTTCCTCGGCCAGGCATCCTTTTTCCATACCATCATATTATGAGTTGCCCTTGGTTATTCTTGGTGAGTTTGCCGTATATTTGCATTCTTTCGTTGACCAAAAAATTCATCGATCATTAAGATAGTCTCTCACCGATTCTTCGGCAGCGATCCGATAGTGTTCCGTCCCTATCATTATCTTACACCAGTCAGAGAGGCGTTCGCCAATGAACCTGCACGCACCGGATACCGTTCATAGCTCCATGAATTCCAGCAGAATCATTGATGAACAGTGGCTGCGTTTCGTTCATACCGGCAGCGGTGATGCCGGCAGGGTTCGCGAAGTGATTCTCCGGTCTTGGCAAAGGTGTCAGGCAATTGGCGTCAACCCCAACGACAACAGTATCCACCCACACCTCCAAGGCGTAGGCCTCGCCAAAGCCCTTGGGCACCGTGAAAAGCTGTTGGCCGTGGCCCATCCCTTCATGGCCGATCTCTATGCCATCGTCAAAGGTACCGGCTTTGTCGTCGTTCTCACCAACGAGGACGGCTATATCCTGGAACTGTTCAGCGACGAAGGGGCAGACGAAACGCCCATGACCAGTAATTTCTTCGTCGGTGCCTCCTGGCACGAACGGGACGCCGGCACCAACGCCATCGGCACTGCCCTGGAGGAACAGACACCGACCCAGGTGACCGGATCGGAACACTACTGCCGCAAGCACCACCGTCTCACCTGTTCCGCGGCGCCACTGTTCGATCCTGACGACCAGCTGATCGGCATCCTCGATATCTCCGGGTCCTTTCAGGGCGCGCACCTGCATACCCTCGGCATGGTGGTGGCCGCCGCCAAGGCTATCAGCGCCCAGCTGCGCATCCGCAGGAAAAACCACCAGCTGGCGGTCGCCAATAAAAAACTCATCAGTTTTTTCAATATGGTTTCGGATGGCCTGCTGATCCTCGACCACGACGGGACGATCACCGAGTTGAATCCGGCGGCAGAACGGATCTTCGGCAGAATGCGGACGGAATTGACCGGAAGCAAATTCTCTCGGCTGCTCATCGGCGACGACCCGAAGAAAAACGGCCTGCATCTGACAAAATCGCCCGGAGAAATGGAGATCCTCCTCGACACCGGCAACGGCCCCTGCCGGTGTCTGGCCTCCGCTGAGCCCTTCGTCGACGAGGACCAACCTGTGGCGGGAAGCTTTATCACCCTGAGACCAGTCAAAGCGGTGCAGCATTTAGTGCATCGCTATAGCGGCTACTCTGCCTCCCTGCAGTTCTCCGATATCATCGGCAGAAGCCGGGAGATGCAGGAGGCGATCGATCTCGCCAAGCTGTCGGCGCAAAGTGCCTCGAATGTCCTGTTGCAAGGAGAATCAGGTACCGGCAAGGAGATCTTCGCCCAGGCCATTCATAACCAGAGTAACCGCCATGCCGCGCCATTCATTCCCCTCAATTGCGGGGCCATCCCCAGGGAGTTGGTGGGCAGCGAATTGTTCGGTTACGAAGATGGCGCCTTCACCGGGGCCTGCCGCGGCGGCAAACCCGGCAAGTTCGAATTGGCGTCGGGCGGCACGCTCTTTCTCGATGAGATCGGCGATATGCCTCTGGAGCAGCAAGCGGTGCTGCTCCGGGTTATTCAGGAAAAGCGCATGACCAGAATCGGCGGTATCAAGGTTATCCCAGTGGATGTCCGGCTGATCTGTGCCACCCATAAAAACCTCCTGGAAAAGGTCCGCGAGGGCACCTTTCGCCAGGATCTCTATTACCGCCTCAATGTCATGTCGATCATCATCCCACCGCTGCGTGAGCGGTTGGATGATATCCTCCCGCTGTTCCAATATTTTATTGAAAAGCTGGGGCATGACCGAGGACACAAGCTGACGGTGGACAGGGATGTCATGCATTATCTTTATGCCTACCCTTGGCCCGGAAACGTCCGGGAGCTGCAGAACGTGGTCGAACGGGCCACTAATCTGGCGGTGAGCGGCACCGTCACCGTCCACCAACTGCCGGCGGAGATAATGGTGCGGCAAGGCGGCATGCTTGCAAATTCCGGCAACCCTCTGCAAACCATCGGCATGCCGTTGCCGGCCAATCGGCGTGAACGGATCGACCGGCGGCAGAACCGGGAAAAGAACCAGCTCCTGCATCTCCTCAATACCCACGACGGCAATGTTAGCCGGGTGGCGAGGGAACTCGGAGTATCAAGAAAAACCGTGTATAACCGCATGCACCGATTCGCCATCGCCCAATGATAACCCAAAAAAGTGTGTAATCTCCGTAAAGATGTCGACACAAAATATCGCACTTTATTCACACTTCATTCACACTTCTCCGCCCACACCGCGGCGCGGTCCATCAACTCGTAATCCTCTCTCTGCCTGTAGCCACGGGCATTCGCAGCTATTACCGGAACAATCCTCGCATCACATTGCTCCCTGGTACGCTATTTGCCTAACCTTAGCTATAGAAACAAAGCTACCTGGCGTCCAGGACGCAGAACAACATTTTGCGGATTCCCGTCGGTTTCGCCATAAGGCGATGGACGAAGTCCGCAGCCACATAACAAGGAGGAAGGGCTATGATCAAAAAAGAAATAGTTGTTAATGGCATCCCAAGGCGCCTGGTGGTCAGCGGCGACGATACCCTGGCCACGGTGCTCCGCGCCAATCTCGGGCTCACCGGCACCAAGGTCGGCTGCGGCGAGGGCCAATGCGGCGCCTGCAGCGTCCTGATTGACGGCAAGGTGACCCGGTCGTGCGCCACCAAGATGCGCCGCGTCACCGACGGGGCGAAAATCACCACCATTGAGGGCATCGGTACTCCCGACAACCTGCATCCCCTGCAGGTCGCCTGGATGGTGCATGGCGGCGCCCAGTGCGGCTTTTGCAGCCCCGGCTTCATCGTCTCGGCCAAGGGCCTCCTCGACGGCAATCTGAAGCCGAGCCGCGATGAGGTACGGGACTGGTTCCAGAAACACCGCAATGCCTGCCGCTGTACCGGCTACAAGCAGCTGGTCGATGCGGTGATCGATGCCGCCAAGGTGCTGCGCGGCGAGATGAGCCTTGATCAATTGTGCTTTAACATCCCGGCCGATGGGCGGATCTGGGGCACCAAATACCCCCGGCCATCAGCCCTTGCCAAGGTCACCGGCACCTGCGACTACGGTGCCGATCTCGGCCTGAAAATGCCCGAGGATACCCTGCAGCTCGCTTTGGTGCAGGCAAAAGTGTCCCACGCCAAGATTACCTCCATCGATACCACCGAGGCAGCACTGATGCCCGGTGTGGTGAAGATCGTCACCCATAAGGACATCAAGGGCAAGAACCGCATCACTGGCCTGATCACCTTCCCGACCAACAAAGGCGACGGCTGGGATCGGCCGATTCTTTGCGACGACAAGGTCTTCCAATTCGGTGACGCCATCGCCATCGTCTGTGCCGCCACGAAAAAGCAGGCGGAGGCGGCCGCCGAAAAGGTTAAAGTCGTCTTGGAGGAGTTGCCCGCCTACATGAGCGCCCCGGCGGCCATGGCCGAGGACGCCATCGAAATCCATCCCGGCACCCCGAATATCTATTTTGAGCAGCACCTTGCCAAAGGTGCGGAAACAACGCCGATCTTTGCCGGGGCCGCGGTCGTCGTCGAGGACGATTTTTATGTCGGTCGCCAGCCGCATATGCCGATCGAGCCGGATGTCGGCTTTGCCTATATCAACGACGACAACAAGCTGGTCATCCACTCCAAATCCATCGGTTTGCACCTGCACCTGTACATGATCGCCCCCGGTCTCGGGGTCGAGCCGGAAAACCTGGTCATGGTGCAGAACCCGGCAGGCGGCACCTTCGGCTACAAATTCAGCCCGACCATGGAGGCCCTGGTCGGGGCCGCGGCCCTCGCCACCGGCCGCCCGGTCTTCCTCGGCTACACCTATTTCCAGCAGCAGACCTATACCGGTAAACGCTCGCCGTTCTTCATCAATCTCAAATTTGCCGCCGATAAAGACGGCAAACTCCTCGGCATGGAGTCCGACTGGTCGGTCGATCACGGTCCCTACTCGGAGTTCGGCGACCTGGTGACCCTGCGCGGCGCCCAGTTCATCGGCTCCGGTTACGACATCGCCAACATCCGCGGCACCGGCCGTACCGTCTGTACCAACCACGCCTGGGGCTCGGCCTTCCGCGCCTACGGCTCACCGCAGTCGGAATTCGCCTCCGAGGTGCTGATGGACGAGCTGGCCGAAAAACTCGGCATCGACCCCCTCGAACTGCGCTATAAAAATGTTTACCGCCAAGGCTCCACCTCACCCACCGGCCAGACCCCTGAAGTCCTCAGCCTGCCGGAACTCCTCGACACCCTGCGGCCTAAATACCAAGCGGCCTTGAAAAAGGCCAAGGCCGCCTCCACCGCCGAGATCAAGCGCGGCGTCGGTATTTCCCTCGGAGTTTACGGTTGCGGCCTGGACGGCCCGGATAACGCCGAGGTCGATGCCGAACTGAACGGCGACGGCACTATCACCATTTTCACCACCTGGCATGACCATGGTCAGGGGGCGGATATGGGGGCACTGGCCACAGCGCACGAGGCCCTGCGCCCCTTGGCCATCACCCCGGACAAAATTCGTTTGGTGTTAAACGACACCGCCGTTTGTCCGAACAGCGGACCGGCCGGCGGCAGCCGCTCCCAGCTGGTGGTTGGTCAGGCAATCAAGGCGGCCTGCGATATGCTCATGGCCGGCATGAAAAAGGCCTCCGGCTATCGGACCTTTGACGAGATGGTCGCCGAGAAGATCCCGGTCAAATACCGCGGCAAGTGGACTGCCCCGGCAAGTGCCTGTGATGCCAACGGCCAAGGGAGTCCCTTCGCCTGCTATATGTACGGGATGTTCATGGCCGAGGTGGCAGTCAATACCACAACCGGGGTTACCATCGTCGAGAAGATGACCCTGGTTGCCGACATCGGCAAAATCGCCAACCGCCTGGTGGTCGACGGCCAGATGTACGGCGGTTTGGCGCAGGGAATAGGCCTTGCCCTCAGCGAAGATTTCGAGGATATTCAGAAACACTCGACCATGCTCGGTGCCGGTTTCCCCTATATCAAACAGATCCCCGATGAGATGGAACTGGTCTATGTCGAGTGCCACCGCCCCGACGGCCCCTTCGGCGCCTCCGGGGTCGGCGAGTTGCCGCTGACCTGTCCGCATGCGGCGGTCATAAACGGTATCTACAACGCCTGCGGGGTGCGCATCACCCGGTTGCCGGCCCTGCCTGAGAAGGTTCTGGCCGGACTGAAGAAGTAGAGCCCGAGCCCCTCCGGACAGCTGCACCTCCGGAGGGGCCTTTCATTGTTTTTGTTTACCTCTCCGCGAGGAAGAATGGAACAACAAGAACTGCGCCTTTTGGAGGAACAATGTATCCAGGAGGAGCCTCCGGCCTGTCGGGCCGGCTGTCCGCTCGGGGTTGATGGCCGAAGCTTTGCCCGGGCCGTAGCCCGGGAGGATTTGCCCGGGGCACGGGCAATCCTGGAAAAAACCATGCCGCTTGCCGGTATCGTCGGTCGTCTCTGCGAGGCCCCCTGCGAGGGCTATTGTCTGCGTCGGCAATTTCGGCGGTGCGGTGGCCCTCGGACCATTGGAGCGGTTTTGTTTACGTTCGGCCCCCTCCCGGGGTAAAATTCTTCGCCTGCCGCAACGTCCGAAAAAGGTGCGGATCATCGGTTCCGCGCCGAGCAGTCTGACTGTCGCCTTCGATCTTGCAAAAAAAGGCTATCCGGTGACCCTGCTGCACCTGCCGGATGGTCCCGGGGCTTGGTTGCGGGGTTTAGCCGAACCGATCCTCCCGGCATCGGTGCTGCAGGAGGAACTGGCGCGACTCGTCACCCTGGGGGTGGAGTTGCGACCGGCAGCCACCCTCGATGCCGCTCTTTACGCCGCCGATGCGGCGGACGCCTGCTATATCGGCCAGGATGATCTTCTCGCCGCCGACCTCCGGGCCATGCTCGAAAACCCGAACCTGGAGACCTTTACCCTGGCCGCCCCCGGTCTGTTCACCGGCGGCCTTTGCCGTGCCGACCACCCTCACCGTCTGATCACCGATGTATCGCAGGGACGGGAGGCGGCGACCTCCATCGACCGTTTTCTCCAGGGTGCCTCGCTTACCGCCAGCCGTCTGGCCCTGCGCCGCGGGCACACTGATCTTTATACCGAAACCAAGGATGTGGTTGCCCGGCAACGCATCATCCCCGGCGAATCCACCGGCTACAGCCTCCAGGAGGCGGTGGCCGAGGCCGACCGCTGCCTTGACTGCCAGTGCCTGGAATGTGTCAAGCACTGTGTCTATCTGGCGGAATACGGCGCTTATCCGAAAACCTATGCGCGGCGGGTGTACAACAATTCGGCGATCGTTAAGGGCATCCACCAGGCCAACCGCTTTATCAACAGCTGTACCCTCTGTGGCCAGTGCCAGACACTCTGCCCGAAGAATTTTTCCATGGCCGACCTTTGTCTTGACGCCCGAAGGTTGATGGTCCGGGAAAATCGCATGCCCGCTTCGGCCCATTGGTTTGCCCTGGAGGAAATGCGGGCCGCCGGTGAAACCGCCCTGGTACGCCATGCCCCGGGAGCCACCGCCAGTTCTGCGATCTTTTTCCCCGGCTGTCAACTGGCCGGCATCCGCCCGGACCAGAGTCTGCGTCTCTACGATCACTTGCTTGCCCTGGAAACGAATACCGGCATCTGGCTCGACTGCTGTGGGGCCCCGGCGCATTGGGCCGGCCGGGAGGAAGAATTATCAGAATTTCACCTTCGCCTGCAAAGGATCTGGGACAACATGGGTCGGCCCCGCATCCTCACCGCCTGCAGCGCCTGCCTGAAGATGTTCCGCGAGCATCTGCCGGAAATTGAAGTTGCCTCGGTATGGACGGAGATCCCCGTTGTCTCGGTCACTCCTGCGAGCGCCCCTCCGCTCCTCGCCCTTTCCGATCCGTGCACCGCCCGCCACGACGCAGCAACCCGCCGGGCAGTACGTTCGCTGCTGGCGGCCATGGGCCAGGAACTCGCGCCTCTTGCGATGGCCGGAGAATTGACCGAATGCTGCGGCTTCGGTGGCCTGCAGGACAATGCCGACCCCGGACTTGCCAAAAAGGCGCGGACGGCGCGGGTGGCGCAAGCGGACGCGGGGTTCCTCACTTACTGCGCCATGTGCCGCGACCAGCTGGCCAAGACCGGTAAACCGGTCCTCCATCTCCTCGATCTCCTTTTCGCCGATACTGCCCATCCGGCAAACGAACCGCCCGCCTCGCTTTCGGCACGCAGGACCAATAGACGGCTGCTACAGGCCAAGATCCTCAATCGCTTCGGAGAAGGCGAAGCTCTGGCAAGGGAGGCTTGGGACGATCTGCTTCTTGTCATCTCCCCTGCCGCCCAGGCCCTCCTGGAAGAGCGGCGTATCCTCCACGACGATATCCGCCAGGTGCTTTTTCACGCAACCAAAGGAGGATCCTCATTGCAGCACGGTGCCGGCGTCAAAAAACTTGCCTCGGCCCGTCTCGGCGCGGTGACCTTCTGGGTGGAATACCGCTCAGTGCATGATGCCTATCATATCGACCGCTGCTGGAGCCATCGCATGACCATCCACCCTGGAGGTGCCGCATGAGTCTTCGCTTTTTGCCGCAGGACATGAACTGGATCTGCACGCCCTGCGGAGAACCCCTGCAGCCCGGCATGGTCGAGCTGCACTATATGGACAATGTCTTTAAGGTCGAATTGCCGGTCTGCCCGAAATGCTCGGCGGTTCTCATTGCCGAAGAGTTGGCACTGGGCCGGATCCTTGAGGTGGAGCAACTTCTCGAAGATAAATGAAACCGCTGTATCTGTCCTCTCCCGTGCGCCGGGGCCTCGGCCCTTGCCTCCGCCCCGGTGGCGTGATCCTGACGCAGCGCATCCTCGACCTCCTCGCCCCACCTCCCGCAAGCCTGGTACTCGATGCCGGCTGCGGCACCGGTGCCAGCATGGCCCTGCTGCGAAAACACGGGATATGCCGGGTCATGGGCTTTGATATCGAGCCGGAGCTCGCCTGCGAGGCACGGCGGCAAGACCTCTCGGTCGCCCTGGCCGATCTTGCCCGCTTGCCGCTCGCCGACCGCTGCCTTGACCTGATCCTCTCCGAGTGTGTTTGGAATCTCACCGATCGCCGAGGAACCGCCGGCGAATTTTACAGGGTTCTGCGACCGGGCGGGCATATTGCCCTCACCGATATCTATAACCGCAGCGGCAAGAACGGGGCCTGGCCGCTGCCCTGCTGCTTTTCCGGGGCAAGTGGTCTGGCGGCGGTTACGGAGATCTTCAGCGAGGTCGGATTTACCATTGAAGTCCTGGAAGATCACAGCCCTTTGCTCAAGCAAACCGCCGCCGAGTTTGTTTTTGCCCACGGCTCCCTGCAGAATTTCTGGCAGGCAGTTACCGGCGATAGGGAGCTGGCAGCCGCCGCCTGTTCGGCGGCTGCCAACAACCGTCCCGGTCTTTTCCTTCTCATTGCGAGGCGTAAAGAAGCGTCATGAACGACTATGATTTTGATATCCTCAAGCTTGCCCGGCAGGGCTACTGTTGCAGTCAGATTGTCCTGCATTTGGCCCTCGACCTGCTGGGGCAGGTGAATCCCGGCCTTATCCGCGCCATGTCCGGGCTCTGTAACGGATTTTCCGCGACCAAAGGGGCGTGCGGGGCGCTCACCGGGGCCGCCTGTCTCCTTGCCTATTACAGCGGCAAAGGCCGGGCGGAAGAGGAACCACACGACCGATTACCGCTGATGCAGGCTGAACTCGCCCAGTGGTTCGAGGACTATGCCACGCCCCGGTTCGGCGGCATCAACTGCAGCGATATCGTTGCCGACGGCCGCCCCGACACCTCGATCTGCGGCGGTCTGGTCGGCGAGTGTTATGGGCGAGCCCTGGCCATCCTCGTTGCCAATGGCTTTGATCCGGCGGAAAACCTGCATGGTGACTAAAAATCTCGGGGATGTGGAAAGCGTCTGCCCGGAGTGTCTTGGGCGGATCACCGGTCGCTTGCTCGGCGATGGCGACTGTGTGCGGATGGAGAAAAAGTGTCGGCAACATGGCATCTTTTCGACGGTCCTTTGGCGGGGCAAACCGTCCTTTACCTCCTGGTATCGCCCGAAACTCCCCTTTCTCGGCACCAATCGCCCGACGCAAGACCAAGGCTGCCCCTTTGACTGCGGTCTCTGCGCCTGCCACGGGCAGCGCACCTGTACCGCCCTGGTGGAGATCACCCCGCGCTGCAATCTCCATTGCCCGGTCTGTTTCGCCGATAGCGGCCCCGGCGGCCCCGAGCCTGATTTGCCGACCCTTGTCCGGATGTTTGACAATATCCGGACCCAGAGCGGCGACTGCAACCTGCAACTGTCCGGCGGCGAGCCGACCCTGCGGTCCGATCTGCCTGAGATTGTCCGGGCAGCTAAAACCGCCGGCTTCACCTTTATTCAAGTCAACAGCAACGGCCTGAGGTTCGCCGAAGATCCGCACCTTGCCGGACGTTTGCAGGACGAAGGACTATCCTCGGTCTTCCTGCAGTTCGACGGAGTCGATGACCGGGTTTTTACCGCCCTGCGCGGCCGTCCTCTTTTCGCCGAAAAATGCCTGGCCATCGACAATCTAGCCACGGCAGGAGTGGCCATTGTTCTCGTACCGACCCTGGTCCCCGGCGTCAATATCGATCAGATATGGCAGATCGTCCGTTTTGGGTTGCAGAGGCAACCGCAGGTCCGTGGCGTACACTTCCAGCCGATCAGCTATTTCGGCAGGTTTCCGGGGGATTTTGCGCCACAGCATATCACCCTGCCGGAGATCATGCAGGCCCTCGAAGGCCAGAGTCTTGGACAAGTAAAGGCTGAAGACTTTCGGCCGCCGGGCTGCGAACATGCCCTCTGTTCCTTTTCCGCCAAATATCTGGTGGAAGAGGGCGGTCAGTTAACTCGACTTGGCGGCAGCCCCTGCGACTGCACCCCGATCCCGGCTGAGGAAGGTGCCCGCCTGGCCATCGCCGGCACCGCCCGCCGCTGGGGGTCAATCCCGGTGTACACACCGCCGCCAGTCCCGGAAAAAGCCGACGAACTCGACCGCTTCCTGCAGCGGGCCCGCAATCACACCTTTGCCCTCTCGGCCATGGCCTTCCAGGATTGCTGGAACCTGAGCCTCGAACGCCTCCGCGGCTGCTGCGTCCATGTCGCCCAAGCGGATGGCCGCCTCATCCCCTTTTGCAGCTTCAACCTCACCGCCCGCGGCGGCCAAGGGCTGCACCGACCGCCCCCGACCGGAATACCAAACATCCCGACAACGTCGGTCGATAAACTCGCCGCCAAGCGGCTTGGCATCAGCGAAAAACTTACCAGAAAAGCGCTGGAGCAGAGGCAAATGGCGGCCCTTCGCCACACCTTACAGCATGCTGCGGCAGGCAGCGCCTTCTATCGGCAACGCCTGGCCAATATCGATATTCATAGCCTGCAAAGCCCCTCCGACCTGGCAACCCTGCCCCTTATGCGTAGCAGCGATATCGTTAAAAACGGCCTGCGTCTCCTTGCCGTGTCGCAAAGTCGAATCGCCCGCATTGTTACCATGCAAACCTCGGGGAGCACCGGACCTGCCAAACGGTTGTGGTTTACTGCAGCCGATCTCGCCGGTACCCTGGAATTTTTCCTTGCCGGTATGCACAGCCTGGTCGACACCAGGGACAGGGTCCTGATCCTTCTGCCCTTCAGCCTGGCCGATTCGGTGGGCGATCTGCTGCACCGAGCCCTCCGGGATGGCGGCATAGAAGCATCCGGCCATTGGCCACCTGATGGGCAGACAATGGAAATCATTGGCCGCGATCGGCCGACCTGCCTGGTCGGCCTACCGCAGCATCTCCTGGCCCTGGCCGAGGCCATCGGGCCGGGACTGGTGCAATCGATGCTCCTCTGTTCCGACTACGCTGCCCCCGCCCTGCGTCGGCGTATCGAAGCCGCCTGCGGTTGCCAAACGTTTCTCCACTACGGCGCAACCGAAACGGGACTTGGCGGGGCGGTTGAGTGTACGATACATAGCGGCTGCCACCTCCGCGAATCGGATCTTCTCGTCGAGATCGTTGATCCGCACAGCGGTCGGCCATTAGCGGATGGCGTACTTGGCGAGATCGTGGTTACGACTCTAGGGCGCGAGGCCATGCCATTGATCCGTTACCGCACCGGCGACAGCGCCCGACTTGCGCGCTCAACCTGCCGCTGCGGCGGAATCACCGCCCGGCTTATGGATATTCGCGGTCGTCTTGACGCTTGCCCCCTGCCCACCGGCAACAAGCTGTACAGCCAGGATCTGGACGATGTTCTTTATGCCATTCCCGGCCTTCTCGATTACCGCATCATTCTTGATAGTGATGGGCCGGAACGGCTGCATGCGGAAATCTTGGCGACAAGCGCCGAAACCGCCATTGTCGAACACTTTCGGCAAAAGATTTTGCTGATTCCGGCAATCCGTGATAATGTCGCGACTGGCCGATTGCTCCTTGGGACAATCCGCCGAGTCACCGGTTTTGCCGCAACCCATACGGTCAAACGGACCATCCTCGATTTGCGCTCCACAGGAGAAAGATATGCAGCATGTTCTCGATAAACTCATCAGCACCCTGAAACTTGGCCGGTCGGCGATTCTCTGCGGTATTGTCCGCAATTCCGGTTCAGCGCCGCGAACCTCGGGGGCCAGGATGGTGGTCCAGAGCGACGGCAGTATCGCCGGCAGCGTCGGCGGTGGTGCCCTGGAGGGCGCGTGCTGCGCCAAGGCCAGGGAGCTTCTGGCGAACTCGACGACCTTCGCCCTCCTCGATTTTCAGCTGACCGCCGCCTCGGCCGCCGAAGAGGGTATGGCCTGCGGCGGCTCCGCCTCGGTACTGTTGCAACACATCGACCCGGCAATGTTGCCGCTTTTTCAACGCCTGGCAAACGAATACCAATGTAGCCGGCGGCCGGTGCTTCTGACCATCCTGCCGCAGGACCGGGAGGAACCACGCCTGCTCCTCCTCGATTCGCAAAAAAGCCCCGACCTGCCCTCCGACCTGCGTTTGGAAATCACCCGCAAGGGGCGGCGTGCCCCCTTTCTGCTTGAGTCCCAAGGGCGGGAGATCTTTGTCGAACCGCTGGTCCATCCCGGCACCGTACATCTGGCGGGGGCCGGACATGTGGCCCTGGCTGTTGCCGAACTGGCTGGTTTTGTCGGTTTTCAGACCGTGGTCATGGACGACCGACGCGAATTTGCCAACCCGGAACGTTACCCGAAGGCCCGGGAGGTGCGGGTCCTTGAATCCTTTGCCGCCTGTCTGCAAGACCTTGGCCCGGACGATTATGTAGTGATAGTTACCCGCGGCCATCTCCACGACCGCGAGGTCCTGGCCCAGGCCCTGCGCACCCAGGCCGGCTATATCGGCATGATCGGCAGCCGGAGAAAGCGGGCGGCGGTTTATGAATCACTGCGCGGCGATGGCTGGAGCGACACCGATCTGGCGCGGGTCCATTGCCCCATCGGTCTTGCCATCGACGCCGACACCCCTGAGGAAATCGCCCTCAGTATCGTCGCCGAGATGGTGCAGGTGCGCGCAAAGATGGCGGTATGAAGCTTGCGGCAATCATCCTCGCCGCCGGTTTTTCCTCGCGGATGGTGGTCGACTTTAAACCGCTTATGCGGCTTGGCGAAGAAACCCTCCTGGGCCGCTGTGCCGCCCTCTTTCGCCAGGCGAAAATCCGTACAATCATGGTGGTGACAGGCCACCGCCATGTGGAAGTCGAAGCTGAAGCGAAGCGACTGGGTCTTACATGCGTGCACAACCCGGATTACGCCCAGGGCATGTACTCTTCGGTGTGCGCGGCTGTACACAGTCTGCGCAAGGTCGACGGCTTTTTCCTCCTGCCGGTTGACATCCCACTCGTTCGTCCAGCGATCCTTACCACCCTGACGGCGGCCTTCGACGGTCGAGCCGTGATACTACCGAGGTTCGAGGAAGAAACCGGTCACCCGCCTCTTTTCCCGGCGTACCTGATCCAGGCTATCCTCAAATATGACGGCCAAGGCGGCCTGCAGGGCTTCCTTTCGCATCGAAACAAAAAAGAGATCAAGATGGTCCCGGTCTGGGACAGAGGCGTTCTTCTCGATGTTGACACCCCGGAGGACTTCGCAGTCCTTGCCGGGCATATGGACCGGCTGGCAATCGGCGAACGGTCCGAGGCTCTGGCGCTGGCCCGTCTCACCATGCCCATGAAAGGACTGACGCATGGCCTGACCGTCGCCGGAGTAGCCGAGGCCCTGTGCTTGGCCCTGGGTCGCCATGGGATACATCTTGACCCCGATCTCCTTTATAACAGCGCCCTCCTCCACGATCTAGCCAAGGGTCGAACGCGGCACGAGGCGGCGGGTGCTAAGCTGCTGAGAGGCCTCGGCCTGCATCGTCTTGCCGACATTGTCGTCGCCCACAAGGACACCCTGCCGCCGGCCGCCGGCACCCTCACGGAAAAAGAGGTCCTCTGCCTCGCCGATAAACTGGTCAGAGGGCAATACCATGTCCCGGTGCGACAACGCTTTACCGAAAAACTCGAACTGTACGCCGGCAACAAGGCGGCCGGTCGGGCCATCCGCAGGCGCATGGACAATGCGCTTGCCCTCCAGGACATGGTGGAGCAAATAACAGGCAATAGTATTGAAACCATCCTTCTTGGCAATGGGCAAGACCCATGAGCACTATTTATCTCATTCGCCACGGCGACATTGCCGTGCACTGCGGGCAGCATCGTTTTATCGGCCAACTGGATCTTGCCCTCAGCGCCCAGGGCCGGGAACAGATACGCATGCTCGCCGGCCATCCCACCCTGCAAGGCATCGAACGGATATTAACCAGCCCGCTTCTTCGCTGCCGGGAAAGCGCCGCTATTCTTTCCGCCCGCCTGGGCTGCGGGGCGGCCGATGTGGTTCCTGAGTTCGCCGAAATAGATCTTGGTGAATGGCAAGGGCTGACTCCTGCCGAGGTCAATGATCGTTTTCCTGGAGAATATGCTGCACGGGGCAACGACCTCGCCGGTTTTAGGCCAATCAAAGGCGAAAGCTTTGCCGACGTCCAGCACCGCGCCTGGCCGTCATTTGAACGAGTCGCCCATTGCGGCGTCGAACGGCTGGCCATTGTCGCCCATGCCGGAATCAATCGGGTATTCCTCTGCACGATCCTCGGCATGCCGCTCGCCAACCTGTTCAGGATAAAACAAGACTGTGGCTGCTGCAATATTATCCTCTGCAATGGAATGGAATACTGTGTGCAAAGCCTGAATATCGGCCACCTCAGTGCAGCATAATCACAGCTCGTGGTTCTGCGCAGACGAACTCTCAGCCGATTTTCCGAAAAGAAGAGGCCTTGATCACCGCCACCACCTCCGCCCCTGCTACTATCCCCAGCTCATGCACCGACTCAGGGACAATCTGCGCCACCAAACGGCTGCTGCCGCAGGCCAGTTCCACACCGACCCGGTTGTTGACCCTGAAGGTCCCGACGACCCGGCAGGCGAGAAGATTACGGGCACTGGTGGCCAATGGATGCTGTTTGAAAAGGACGATATCCCGGGCATCAAGTTCGAAGAGGTTGTCGTCTCTTTCGCCCTGCTCGGTGAGAATCAACTCAGTATCGCCCCAGCGATAGGCCCATAAATCACCAACCGGCCAAGGCCTTCCGAGTTCGAGCAAATTGGCGTATCCTTGACCACCCGCGGCCATATTGCTGCGGGCCAGGTCATCGGTGGCCATCTGACCCGCGAGGGCTCCTTGTCGGAAAACCAGAACTTCATCGGTCATCAAGCGCATTTCCCGAAGGGAATGACTGATAAAGAGCAAAGGTATATCGAATTCATGGAAGACCTTTTTCAGGTAAGGGATGATCTGATGTTTGAGTTCCTCATCCAGTCCACTCAGGGGTTCGTCCATAAGGATGAGCTGCGGGCAGGCGAGAATTGCCCGGCCAAGGGCCACCCGTTGCCGTTCACCACCGGAAAGGCGGTGGACACCACGGTCGAGCAGACCACCAAGATTCAAGACCTCCGTCAAGGCCTCCGGGGTAATCCGCCGTTTTGTGGCCGGTGTCCTTCGCCAGCCGTAGAGGAGGTTGTGTTTCACATCCATGTGGGGAAAGAGGTGGGCGTGCTGGAACACCACCCCGATCCGTCGCTCTTCCGGGGATTTATTGATGCCCTTACCACTATCAAAAAGTGTTTGTCCTCCGAGACGAATGGTCCCCCGGTTGGGATGCTGTAAACCGGCCAGCAGATACATGAGGGTCGACTTGCCGCTGCCGGATGGCCCGAAGATGCCGCAACGGTTGGCAAAGATGGAAAACGAGGCGGTAAAATAAAAGCTGCCGTTGTGTTTTTCGATATCAACTTCGAGCTGCACAGGATCAGTTCCTCCGCAAGGTCCGGGTAATCGCCTCGCTCAGCAGCAGCACGGTGAAAGACAGAATGATCGATACCAGACAAAGGTTCAAGGCCATTGAGTCACCGCCGGGGGTATTGGTATATTCATAGATTGCCAGGGGTATGGTCTGGGTTACACCGGGGATATTGCCGGCAAGTATAATGGTTGCGCCAAATTCGCCGAGGCTGCGGGCGAACATCATGGTCATGCCGGCCAAAACCGCACGGCCGGAGAGCGGCAGGGTAATGGTCAAAAGGGTGTCCCACCAGCCCGCTCCCAGGGTCCGCGCCGCCTGCAGGCAATTGCGATCGATGCCCTCCATGCCGATTCGGATGGCCCGAACGAGAAGTGGAAAACCGACCACCGCCGAGGCAATAACCGCCCCGGACAGGGTGAAAATGATGCGAATGTCCAGGCGCTGCAGCAATTGTCCGAGGAATCCGGACCGGCCGAAGAGTATCAACAGCAGATAACCGACTACCACCGGCGGCAGGACAAGGGGCAGATTGACCAAGCCCTCAAGCAGCGCTTTGCCCGGTATCCGGGAAAAAGCCAGGACGTAGGCCACGGCAAAGCCAAAGGGGGTGGTGATTACGGTAGCGCCACAGGCGACCTTGATCGACAGCCAGATGGAATGGGTATCCTGCGGGCTAAGATTGAAAAATGTTTCCATCTACCGTTTGCCTTTTGCACGTATTATTTATTTTGCCGTCACAAAGCCAAATTTTTTCAAAATCTCCTGGGCTTCAGGGCCGGCAAGATAGCTATAAAAGGCCTTTGCCTCCGCCTTTATCTCGCCGCTGGTGGTTATAACCATCGGATAGGAAACACGATCATAAAGATCATCGGGGACAACCAGGAGAATTTCCGTTTCCTTGGCCAGCATGGCATCGGTCTGGTAAACGAAGGCACCATCAACCTCGCCCCGATCGGCATAGATCAAAGCCTGGCGAACGTCCTGGGCCATCACCAGTTTTTTATCCTTTTCCAGTTCCTCGTAAATACCGGCCGCGCGCATAGCCTGTTCGGCATACTGACCGGCCGGTACACTGGCCGGACTGCCGATGGCGATGCGCTGCAGGGCTTTCAGGTCACCCAAGGATTGAATGGCCACCCCTTTTTTGCCGGCGAAGACCAGCTTGTTATAGGCGAAAATTCCCGTATTGTTCGCGTCTGCCTTGCCTTCCTTGACGACAAAGTCAAGCCACTGGTCATTGGCGGAGATAAAGATATCGGTCGGTGCCCCTTGGGCGGTCTGCTTGGCCAGGGCCCCGGAGGCACCGAAGTTGGTAAGGACGATGGCATACGGTTGAACCTTCTTGAATCCGTCGATAATCTCCTTCATCGCATCCTTCAGGCTGGCGGCAGCGGACAAACTGATATCACCGGCGCGGGCAGGGGCAGCCGCCACTGCACAGAAAACCAAAACTGCAGCAAACAGCATCTTTTTCATTTTCATCTTCATGCTCCTTTCATTTTCTTTAACCAACCTGACGGAGAACCAACGGTGTATCAGCAAGCGAATTGAGATTCTCTCTTCTATCCCAAGCCATTCTCAAATTGCATGCCATTTTGTCAAACCGCAACTCCAGCCACAGACTAAACTGTAATATTCAGTCGTTATGCCTGAGCCCTTTCGACAGTCCCTCAGCCAATGCACAATCAGGGGTGACACCCGGCGATACAAATATGTCCTTCCGGGAGCATCGCGCCACAAAATTGTATTTTTTCTACAGCTGTTACTGCTATTGAAACCCTCACCGCAGAAATTATTATTGCGCATTCGGACAACATCGTTATATACAAAATTATATATCGATACACAAGTCAAATTCGCTACCTTCAATATCCCTCTCAGTATGGAAATCTTGGTACAGTCTTGACACGCTCCCGACTTTACCGTTTAATATTTTTCCATGAAGAAACATCGTGACGGAAAAAAGCGTGCCAATCCGCCCCAAGGCTTCTACTGCCGGGGCAGAATCTGGATCGAGAAGGACGGTGAGACCTACCTCGGTTTCGGCCGGATGATTTTGCTTACAAGAATAGGTGAGTTGGGTTCCATCTCCCAGGCGGCAAAGTCCATGGCCATGTCATACAAACAGGCCTGGGATCTCGTAGATTCGATGAATCGCCATGCCGACACGCCACTGGTTACAACAAATAAAGGGGGCAAGGGCGGCGGCGGCGCCTTGCTCACCGAGGCGGGAGAAGCGGCAATCCGCGAGTTCAACCGGCTACTGCTCCGTCTCAATGTTTTTCTGGCCGAAGAAACTTCGCGATTGCAACTCTGACATCGCATCACATTTTCCTCCCCCCTCTCTTTGCCCTTGTCGGTGTATAGCGTTTCTGGTAAAGAGGGGTTTTTGTGCGAAACCTTGAAGGAATCACACCATGAATCTTCTTACCATCCTCGGCATCGCTGTGGCCCTGGCCATGGATGCCTTTGCCGTGGCCATTGCCACCGGCGTCAGCCTGAAGCAGGTAAGTGTCCGGCAAACATTTAGATTATCCTGGCATTTCGGGCTGTTCCAGGCCCTTATGCCGATCATCGGCTGGGGGCTCGGAACCTCGGTGCAGGGCTATATGGAAGCGTATGCCCACTGGATTGCCTTTGTGTTGCTGGCACTGGTCGGCAGTAATATGCTGAAGGAAGCGGTGATGGCCGATGAAGATGAGGATAGCGCAACACCCAGAAAAGATTCGACCAAAGGCATGACCCTGGTCATGCTGTCGATTGCTACCAGCATTGATGCCCTGGCGGTCGGCCTGTCTATGTCCATGCTCCGGGTGGCAATTATTACCCCGGCGATCATCATCGGCATCGTTGCCGGACTGTTCACCATCGCCGGCCTGCATCTCGGCCAGCGGGTTGCCCGTCTTACCTGGCTCAGTACCTGGGCGGAAATAATCGGCGGTCTGGTGCTCTGGCTTATCGGTTTGAATATCCTGCGTGAAAGTGGCGTATTCAACACTCTGTTTTAAGGTACGCCGGAAATGGGATGGACCCTCTGCGGACAGAAAAGTATTTCAACACTGGAAGTTAACTTGAGTTTCATTGGCAAATTTATTATTATGGCGACTTTTCCAAGGGCATACTAAATGACAGCAAGGAAAACACCTATGACAGCAGGGCGCCCCCGCAAATTTGATGAACCAAGCGGCCCCGTCACCGTGACGCTTCCTGCCCGTATCCTGCAACAGTTGAAAAAAATCGACAGTGATCGAGGCAAGGCCATCGTCAAGTGTGTTGATGAAATCGCCGCCAAAACCTTCAGTGACGAAAAACGAGTTGAAATAGTCAAGGTTTCCGAGAATTCCGGCTTAATCGTAATTGGTCGCTGTCGATGTTTAGAGAGTATTCCTTGGCTGCGCTTAGTGGAAATTGCCCCGGCTCGATTTATTTTATCGATCGCCCCGGGCACCAGCGTGACATCGCTGGAAGTGGCCATTATCGATTTGCTTGAACACGATGCCGCCGATGACGATTATGAGAAGGGCCTGCTGGAAGAACTGCGTCAATGCATCTCCCATCACCGACGCAAGGAAATTGTAACGAAAGGCGAGATCCTTTTTGTAAATATTGACAATCTCAAAAAAAATTACCGGAATTGGAGCTTTGCTATTCCCTTGCAAGCTGGAATAATTGAATTTATCCAATTTCTTACTGATTCAGTCTACGAGGGAATGATGTTTCCCCTTTTGTTTTGCTAGGAATAAGTGTCTGATATGAAATGTCTCTTTGTGTATAAAACTGCATCCCTGGATATCACCGACCCGATGGGGATCATGTGCCTGATTGCCAATGCTAAAAAACATGGCCATGAATCCGATCTGTTTTTGACCAACCTGGAAAAGGATCTTTTTCGGTCGGTGCGTGAATACCAACCCGATGTCATCGGCTTTTCCCTCACCAGCGGTTCGGAAAACTATTACCTGGAACTGATCAAGCGACTTCGCCGGCATGTGCAGTTCATCGCCATTCTCGGCGGTCCACATCCCACATTTTTCCCGGAGATCATCGAAGAAGAGGGCGTCGATATCATCTGCCGCGGCGAAGGTGATGAGGCCTTGGTCGATCTGCTGGATCGACTGAAGGAGGGCCGTGATTATTCGGACGTACAGAACCTGTGGGTAAAAAAAGACGGAGAGGTGCACCGCAATCCCATGCGTCCGTTGATTCAGGATCTCGACAGCCTGCCCTTCCCGGACCGTGGTTCATTCCTCAAATACTATGCCTACAAACATAGCAGTGTCAAACACTTCCTGGCAAGCAGAGGCTGTCCCTATGATTGCACCTACTGTTTCAATCATATGCTGAAAAAGCTCTATCGTGAAGAAGCAGGTGGAGAGGGAAAATACTGTCGCCTTCGCAGTGTCGACAACGTCATCCGTGAACTGGAAGAAGTGCGTGCCGGGTTTCCGCTGAACATCGTCTACTTTCATGACGACCTGTTCATCATGAACAGGGCCTGGTTGAAGGAATTCTCGGTGGAATACAAAAAGCGCATCGGTCTGCCAATGATTTGCTACGTCCGCGCCAACCTCATTGATGAGGAGATAGTGCAATGCCTGAAAGAGGCAAATTGTATAACCATCGCCATGGGTGTGGAAAGCGGCAATGAACACCTGCGCAGAACACTGCTGAAACGCAATATGTCCAACGAGCAGATCATAGGTGCGGCGCGGTTGTTCCATAAATACGGCATCTCGATCATGACCCAGAATATGGTGGGCCTGCCCGAGGAAACCATTGACAACGCCTACGAGACGATCGAAGTCAACACCCAGGTCAAGCCCGCCTATGCCTGGGTTTCCATTTTCCAGCCGTATCCCCGCACCGAAATGCACAAACTTTGCGTCGAAAAGGGCTATCTCGACCCTTCCCACATACAACACGCCTCATATCAGGTGGAATCACCCATTAACAAAGGCATGACCAAACGGGAATTTGAGAATCTGCACAAATTTTTTGCCCTGGCCATTGAATTTCCGTTGGTGCGTAAGCTCTCGCACCAAATGATCCGCTGGCCGAACAACTTTGTTTTCGATGTTATTTATCGGTTGTTTAAGGGCTATACCCATATCTTCCGCTTGAAAATGAGCAGTGGCGAAATCGGCTTTCTGCGCTACCTCTGGGATTTGCTGGGCTATAAAATCCGCCGTAAAATGGGGACGACCTACTGACAGCAAGACAACGGTCACCCCTCCCGGAAATCACCCAAGATCTTTCCAATCTGCAGCCAGTTGCGCTGATTGTCTTGTTTTTCTTTAATGAATGGCATAGGTTGGGGAAAGTTTGGGACTGTTTCCTGTTTTTAATGTGATCTGACCTTTTTAATCTTTTGAGCCTTTTCTTGATCAGGACCAGGCTTGTTCCAATCGCCCAATTCAGCGGCACATGAAGAAGATACCGAAAACATTACAAACTGCTTTTAAGCTGATCATCAGTCTGGTCTTTTTTTCGGTGTTGCTTTCCTTTGTTCGAGGCAATGAACTGTTTGCTGTCTTTCACAATATAAGCTGGCCATGGTTTGCAATTTCCTTTGCTATCACCCTGTCGCAACTTGCCGCAAGCTGTGCCAAATGGAAAATCATTCTCGATCTCAAGGGCAAAGCTTTGCCGTACTGGGAACTTTTTAAAATTTATCTCATCCACTATTTTTTCTCAAACATCCTGCCTTCGACCTTCGGCGGCGATGTTGTGCGTTCCTATTATGCCGGACGGCTCATCGAAAATCAGTCGTATGCCGCCGTCAGCATCTTTGTCGAGCGACTCTCCGGCGTATTTTTTCTCTTTCTTCTGGCCGCAATTGCGCCGTTCTTACGTATTGAGCTGCTCAGCAATCCATACCTGTTCATTCCAGCCGGTGTCGGTCTGACCTGTGCCGCCATTATCGTATGGTTATCCCTCGCCAAAAATCCCTTTGCTGTTCCCAATAAACTGGCTGAAGGTTTTTTCTCTCTTCTGCGCCGACTCATGGTAAGAAGGTGCTTTGTAAAACTTGCCAAGCCGATTGTCTATACCGAGAACCTTTACTATAAGATCCTTGAGCGCCTCAAAAAACTTAAAGGGGAGGTGCAGATTGCCACTGACGCGGTAAAAAACAATCAACGGTTTGTCGGCCGTCTGATCTCTCTCACCTTGCTCTTTAACATACTCATGTGGCTGAATATTTATTCGACATTCAGAGCCTTTCATGTGGAGGTTGATTTTCTGGCGATTTGTGCGCTGGTTCCCGCCATTATGCTCGTCGCCCAGGTACCGGTAACGGTGCTCGGAAATCTTGGATATTATGAGTCGGTATTTGTTGTGTATTTCCTTTTGATCGGGGTGGATGGTGCCCAGACCTTGGCCATGAGCCTGTTTCTTCGCCTGAAATCACTGAGTCTTGGAGGAATGGGGTTTATCGCCTACCTGGTGTATCGGCAAAAACATCGTTTACAACTTGAGGAGCGGGATTTTGCAGAATAGACTTGACGTTAGTCACTTTACCATGAGCGGCGGCAACCGATAGTACATTTCGAGCTCGGGTTCAAAAACGTCCATCATCTGCCGCTCGCCTTCCAGCTGGGGATGGTCCGCAAATTTCTCCAAAACGAGCTGCTCCGGTTGGGCAGGCGCCTGATATGACTTGACGATATTCCTGTCAAGGATCGCCCATTCGGCAACCAAGATCCGGCTTTGACCGTAGGCTCCTTGAATCACTTTATCCACCGCATAGGTATTGACCACCAGCGCCCGACGATAGGCCCCGATGGCCTCCGGGGCGGGAATTTCCGTCGTCGTCTGCACAGTGCCCTCGACAACCAGCGTTTCGGCTGTTGGGCCCTGGGCAGTACGAGCGCCGGCCAAGCGGCTGTTGGTGGCAATTTCCTCCGGTTTAAGCATGTTGTCATAGACGGCAATGCCCGACAGAAGGGTTTGCAATGCGCCCGTCGTATCACCCAAATAGAATGTGTCAAAGGTCGCCCTGGCAAGATCGACCTTCATCTCTTTTTTCCCACCACTCCGGCCGTTGGCAAAAGTCTCAAGATACTTACCGTCGAGATTGACCACCAAATGCACCGCTTTCCCGGGCACCAGAAGTCCCGGCCAGGAAACTGGTGCGGCACTGGCGATTGAAAGTGCCTGGAGAGCGTCGCCGTCCTGGATGAACTGCAGCTGCGTCTTCCCTCCTCCAACAAATGTCAGGATTGTGCCTTGCTGGCCGGCCACCGGAGAAATTACAAATTCGATGCTCGCCCGTCCGCTCCTGGCCAAAGCCGTTGCAATCCTTTTACCGGCTTCACCGGTTTCACCGAAGCCGCCGGCGGTTGCCAATTGTAAATCTTTGGTATAGAGGGCTCTGCCACGCAATTCGATATTGCATTGGAAGAAACCCACCGGACCCTTTTCATCCAACTGGTTGGCGGCCTTCAAATTTTCCCAGATATAGACCAGATGTTCCCGTGCCGCCGGCCAACTCTCTGCCTGGGCTGGCCCGCTGATTTTCTCACCCTGCTGGGCCAGACTGGCCTTGTTGCCGCCCTCGATCCACAACTCAGGATAAAAGTCGGCTCGCCCATTTTCGGTGACTTTTATCCAGTCCTCAACGCGCTGCATCCGTTCGTCAAAACGACCGATATAAATCTCTACTTTTTCGCCGCCACCGCCAATCCTGTTGTCGCCTTCGCCCTTCGCATAGGGGCCGGTGATGGCGAAATACCGGGGATGATTGCTCCAGCGCGGGTGGTATACCTCCAACCCGTCGATACCGGGTGCGCTGTTGATGTTCACTGTCCAGTCTTTTCCAGCGGCGACATCATGGATCTGCAGATTACGGTGCAAGCCGTCGAAGATCCACAGCAATTTCGAATTATCAGGGCTGAAACCAGTCCAGCAACCGTTGCCTAAACGTTGCCAGCGTTTATCTTTGGTCCACAACACTCCTCCGTCCGGCCAAGGAAAAAGCCCGCCCAACATCTGGCCATCGCGGGAAAGTTGGATATTATCCCAGGCCATGTTGGTTTTCTCCCAGATCAGTTCCTTTTTCTTTGGTTTTTCCAGGGGAAAACGGAACAGTGGTTGCGATGTACCGTACTTATTCTCCGGCTGCAGACCGGAAAAGCAATAGACCCAGGTAGTGGTGCGGCGCAGCAGACCTCCGGAATTCGGGTCCTCCCAGACGGCAACGGCTACCCCCTCACCAAGCTCGCGCACCTTGCCGGAATCCCAATCAAGCAGGTACATCTGTCGGGTCAAACGGTTGCTGACGATCACCTGCTGCCCATCCGGAGTGATGATCGGTCGGAAATAGTTACTGATTTTCGGTAGCAGCGGCCGCTCGCCCCGGCCATCTTTCGAGTCATAACCGAAGAGCATGAGATTCTCTCCATGCGCCAGGGTATCGGAGCCATCGCCCTGATCCTGCAGCCACACCAGCCGGGTATGCTTACCGGTCCATGCGCCGATCCGGTCAGTCTTCGCACCGAAGCTCATGTTTGGGCTGAATACACACGCTATAAGGAGAAAATATATCGCCGCCAGCGTTTTGTTAATCACCAATCTAAATGACACCATTGTTCCCCTGCTCCTCGCGAATGCGCACAATCCTCGCCGGGGCTCCTACCAGCACAGCGTAATCAGGGGCATCCTTGGTTACTACCGCCCCTGCCCCGACTATTACCCCTTTGCCAAGCTTTACCCCATCGAGAATAATCGCCCCAGCGCCGATCCAGCTGTTCTCACCGATGATAATCTCACCCCGGGAATACGCCCCTTGGTCCATGATTGACTGGTCAAGCCGATCATGGTGATACCGCCCACCGCCGATATAACAATTCCCGGCGATAATAGTCGACGCACCAATGGTGATACCAACGACCGAGGCAAAGACACAATTAAAACCGACGTCGACCCTTTCCATAAGAACGATAGGACCGGTTTTCCCAAGAACTATGCAATTTCGTGATAAAACCACCCCATCCCGGAGCTGTACCCCAATCTCACCACTGCCACTGGCATCGATGAAAGCACAATCGTCAATCGCCACATTGGCACCAAAAGCCATGCTTGCCGGATGGCGAATCACCAGCCCCCGTCCGAGAATGAGGCCAGGACCAACCGACCGGAAGAGATACTTTGCCACCGCCTTGCGCATGACATAGCCAAGGGCACCACCGAGGTTAGCGAACAACAGGGTAAAGCATTCATATGCGCAAAGGCGGAAAAAGGAGAGTTCACCAACCGCCTTTTTTCTATACTTGGCAAAAGGTGACCCGTTTCCACTGTGGAGTTGGTCAGCCAGAGGGATTTTGATGATTTTAGTTATGTTATCCGACATTATTACAGTACTTTTTTATTATCAGGAAAATGGGAACCAATGAGTGAGGGGTGAGTCGTTGGGCGTCAAAGACAAGATTCTCTCTATACATTAATTATTTATCTATAACCAGACAACCCGAGGAATGCGCATCAGTGCCTCAAAAATGAAACCGTACATCGCCAGGAGAAACATTGGAGTCAAAGCGAAAATGAGTAATCGGCCATTTATCGCCCTATAGTTCCATCCATACAGGATGCCGAATATCGGAAAAATCGGCAGGAGATAACGCCCCTGAGGCTGAAAATCCAAGGTCCATGAATGATACAGGGAAGCCCCCAGCAAGGCCACGGATAAACCCAGAGCGGCAATTGCAAGACCACTGCCGATAAGTCCCCCGCCACGGAAAATGGTCGCAAAAAAAATCGCCAGCAGAAAAACTCCGGACCAGCGCACAAGATCATAATAAACCTGCGTCCCGGAGATGGTGAAATAGCCGAATACCCCGAAACTGCTGCGAAATGTCTGCTCAAAAAAGTGATCGATCTTGATGATCCGCTCAAGGGTCACACCGCGCGCTTTACGATACAGGGTAACATGTTTTTTCTGTAACTCGGTCCCCGGCTTATACATGGGCAGCGCCAACTTGTCGGCGAGCTGGTCAATTTTTGCCTGGCGATCAACACCATTGATCAGATAATCAGCGCTGACCCGCAAGCCGCAGATGCTCAAGCCAACAAAAGTAACCAACAGCAAGCGGAAGATGGCAGCTTTTTTCTCCCAAAAAAACTCATCGGTAAGAAACAGCTTGACCGCCAGGACCAGATAAAAGAAGACGACAAAGGGCAGAAAATTTTTCTTCAACAAAAAGATAATGCCAAGGAGAAAGCCCAACAGCACGACGCCGAGGACCTTGGTAAGCCAGCTATCACCCTTGAGATAGCGATGCAGCAGGCTATTAGGGTCTATGACTTCACAGGCGGCGAGAAAGATAAGAAACAGAGCAAAGGCATCCGAGCCGCAGTAGCTGAAAGTATACCAGAGCTGCGACGAGACGAGAAAGGGCAACGCCACCATCCGCGCATATCGGTTGCGGATGGTGTACAGAACAATGAGCCCGAACAAACAGACGTTGAACAACCGCATGGAGAGATACTCCGGGATGCTGAAGGTCTGCATAAATTTGTGGACCTTGCCGGCAAACAGGTAATAGACCTCACCGTTATTCAGCCGCGACACCCCGTAGGCACTGAAGGTGTTGCGAATCGCCGGATCGTCTATGACCGGAGGTATCCAGTGATCCTGATAAAAGGCAATGGCCGACATGTGCACATATTCATCGGGATGGCTGTTTTCCTTGCTTATCGCAGCCATGGTAATGATCAGCACCCAGACCCCGAACAGCAACACCGGGACAAAACGCAGGTTAATCACCAAGGGGGCAGCGCAGTACAGCACACAAAGAACTATGCCGGCTATCGCCGCCAGCCGAAATAACAACCAGGCAAGGTTCACCCCCAGGCGTTCCGGGGTAAGCAGCAACTCGAAATTGCTATCACTCCCTGAAGACTTTACCCAAAGACCATCGTTATCGACCCGCGATTCGGCAACCTGCTGCAAGGCGACCAACTTACCGAGTTGTTCGACGGTCGACAGGGTTATCGGCGCCCATCCTTCCTGCCGAAGAGTGAACATTTTCAAGGTGGCCTCACCGGCATAGCTGTGGGTATCGATGCGTAGCCTGGCAACCTTGCCTATATCGGTGAGAGAAAGGCTGTAATGTTTACGTTCCGGAGTGGCTGTAACTTCCGCCATATTCTTTTCAGAATAGTCTTGGTCTGCTTTTGCCCAATAAATCTTAAAATCGGTCTTTTTGGCAACCGTCAGTTCAACTTCGACAGAGGCGGTGTTGACGAAAAAATGATAGTACAGAGCACAGGCCAATAGGCAGGTAAAAACCGTAAACAGCCATTTCATCAATCGAATCTTGACGGTATCCGGCTCTCGACTTTTTTTGTTTTCTATACTCACGAAGAGCTCCAAAAGTGATGAATTTTAAAACGGAAATCATGAATCATTGTGCAAGAAGGACAGTGACCGAGAAGTTGACTATGTGATATTCCGGACGCCTCATCCTTGGTGGGGGTCAATGCTGTCCTCTTCTTCCTTTGTCAAAACTACGCCCCATTGATTGTTGGTGGTGAGCATAGTAATTGTTGTAAAGTTTTCGCCTTCAATAATCCCAAAATAAACGGCCCCGGTATCGTTTTCCATCTGTAAGAAGTCCGTCCCTTCCATCATGCTCCAGACTCCGCGCCCTTGTTTATGGACATCATCGCTGAGCATAATATCATAGGTGTGATTGCCGACGGCATAAAAATCATATATCCCGGCATAGGTACGTTTGTCTTTATAACTCGTCGCTTCTGCTTTCCACTTGCCAACCATATCGGCAGCGGTCGGGTGCTTATGGCTATTGTTCTCGCAGCCGTCGGATAACAAAGGAGCAAAGATAACCCCGCACATCGCCAGGAGAAACATCGGTGTCAGGCAGAGAATCAGCAAACGCCGGTTTATTACCGCATAATTCCACCCGTAAAGAATGCCGAAAATCGGAATGATGGAAAAAAGGTGCCGCCCCAGCGGTTGAAAATCTATCGTCCAGGAGTGATACAGGGCTATGCCTATCACGCCCCCGGAAATACCAAGGGCAGCAATTGCCAGGCCGCTGCCGATCCATCCGCCGCTACGGAAGATGGCTACCAAGACAAGCGCCAGCAGCAATACACCGGACCAGCGTACCAGGTTATAATAAATCTGTCCTCCAGCGGTAGTGAAACAGCCGAATACTCCAAAACTACTGCGAAATGTCTTCTCGAACCAGCGATCGATCTGAATACTCTGCGCCAGGGTTATGCCACGCGCTTTGCCGTAAAGCGAGATATGCTTTCTGGCTATCTCGGTCGCCGGCTTATACCAGGGGTGCGCCATCTCTTCCTGGAGACGGACAATTTTCTCTTCGCGGTCAAAACCGTTGACGAGGTAATCGGCACCAACCCGTAGTCCGAAGATGCTCAGTCCGACCAAGGTAAGCAACAGCAAACGTAAGACCGCCGCCTTTTTTTCCCAGAAAAACTCCTCGGTGAAAAACAGTTTGACCGCCAGGACCAGATAAAAGAAGACGACAAAGGGCAGGTAATTTTTCTTCAGCAAAAAGACAATCCCGAGGAGAAATCCAAGCACCACCAGGCCGAGCAGCTTGGCAACGCAGCTCTCACCCTTGAGATAACGATGCAGCAGGCTGTTGGGGTTTATCAGTTCAACGGCGGCGAGAAAGGCAAAAAACAGTGCGAAGGCGTCCGATGCGCAGTAGCTGAAAACATACCAGATCTGCGACGAAACAAGAAACGGCAGTGCCACCATCCGCGCATATCGGTTGCGGATCGTGTACAAAACAATCAGCCCAAAGAGACAAACGTTGAACAACCTCAAGGAGAGGTATTCCGGGATGCTGAGGGTCTGCATAAACTTATGGAACTTTCCGGCAAAGAGATAGTAGACCGCACCATCATTCAGCGGCGACACCCCATAGGCACTGTAGGTATTGCGGATCGTCGGATCGTCAATAACCGGGGGTAGCCAGTGGTCTTGGTAGTAGCTGATCGCCGACATGTGGACATAATCGTCCGGATGGCTGTTGTCTTTACTGATGCCGGCCATGGTGACGATCAGCACCCAGACCCCGAACAGCAGTACCGGGACAAACCGCAAATTGACAGCCAGGGGCGACGCACAATAGAGCACGCAAAAGACTGCGGCGGAGATCACCGCCAGTCGCAGCAGCAGCCAGCCAAGGTTCAGTCCTTGTCTTTCTGGGACAAGCGACAGTTCAAAATTGCCATCATTGCCGGAGGACCGCACCCAAAGCCCGTCGGAGTCAACCCGGAATTCGCCAACCTGCTGTAAGGGCAGCAACCTGTCGAATTGTTCGGCGGTCGAAAGGATGATCGGCGCCCAACCTTCCTGGCGGATCACCAGCTGATGCAAGGTAGCCTCTCCCTTGTAGCTGTGGGTATCAATGCGCAACCGGGCTACCTTGCCAATATCAGTAAGAAAGACGCTGTAATGCTTACGCTCCGGAGTGACAATAACTGCTGCCACATTCTTTTCGGAATACAGCTTACCGGCGCCCGCCCAATAGATTTTGAAATCGGTCCTTTGGGCAACAGTCAGTTCAATCTCGACCGAGGCGGTGTTGACAAAAAAAAGAAAATACAGTGCACAGGCCAGAAGGCAGGTGAAAACCGTAAACAGCCATCGCATGAATCGATCCTTGAATGCGCCAGGTTCTTGTATCTGTTTGTTCTCGAAACTCACGAAGTGCTACCGATGGGTGATGAATGAAGCAAAAATGCGGGCCCGCTGTCCACGGAAGATAAACTTCGTTTACTACACCTTCCCCTGGGCCATTGCAACTACTATTTCCTGACCTCTCGGGACAATCGGAGCCCACCAATTTGTAACCCGTAAAAATCATTGGCAGACGCCCCATATCGCTTTATATTGCGAAGAGATCTTTGACCGACTGCCTGACCAACAGGACTCGGATTTTCAATCCTTGCAATACTCTGGGGAGAGCCATATGAAAGACACAATTTCAACAGTTCGAGGCATGGAAATACTCGATTCACGAGGTAACCCGACAGTTCGAGTCTTTGTTGAACTTGCGGACGGGACCACCTCATCCGCTTCCGTTCCTTCCGGGGCCAGTACCGGTGAAAACGAGGCCATCGAACTCCGTGACGGCGACAAAGGCCGATATCTGGGAAAAGGCGTCCTCAAGGCGGTTGGTAACGTTAACACCGTTATTGGTCCGGCGCTGCTCGGCATGTCCGCCTCAAAGCAGGTGGCCATCGACACCAGGATGCTCGAACTCGACGGAACCGACAACAAATCAAATCTTGGCGCCAATGCCATCCTCGGCGTATCGATGGCGGTCGCCAGGGCCGCCGCGACGTCGTGCGGGCTGCCTCTCTACCGCTACCTTGGCGGCACCGGTGCCAGGAGGATTCCGGTACCGGCGATGAATATCATCAACGGCGGCGCCCACGCCGACAACAGCGTCGACATCCAGGAGTTCATGGCGGTGCCGGTGGGTGCCCCGAGCTTTAGCGAAGGCCTCAGGTACATCGCCGAGACCTTTCACGTACTGAAGAAATTATTGAAAGGACAAGGCATGGCCACAAGCGTCGGCGACGAGGGTGGTTTTGCCCCGAATCTACCGAGCAACGAAGCGGTTATGGAGATCATTATCGAGGCAATCGACAAGGCCGGATATGTGCCCGGCCAAGATATCGCCATCTCTCTCGACAGTGCCGCCAGCTCGTTCTCCAGCGATCTTACCAGCCAATATGAACTGAAAAGATCGGGCGGCGGCAGGATGACCTCCGACGATCTCATCGAGATGACTGCCAAGTGGGTGCTGAAATATCCCATAGTCTCCTGGGAAGATCCTCTGGCCGAAAACGACTGGGACGGTTTCAAGAAGTTGACCGCCCTGGTCGGCGACAAGATCGATATCGTCGGCGATGATATCTTTGTCACCAATACCCAGTATATCTCCCGGGGCATCGAGGAAAAAACCGCCAATTCCGTGCTCATCAAGCTCAACCAGATCGGCACGGTTACCGAGAGTATCGATGCCGTGCGAATGTGTCGCGATGCCGGCTGGCGCTACTTCATCTCGCATCGCTCAGGAGAAACCGAGGACACCTTCCTCGCCGATTTCGCCGTAGCCATGGACGGCGGCCAGCTGAAGACCGGCTCCGCCTCACGCAGCGAACGTATCGCCAAATACAACCGACTACTGGAAATAGAGCAGGAATTGAGTGGATCGGCGATCTACTATTGGTAATGAAGTAGCAAAAGTGATTGCCGGCCATTGACCGAATGATCAATCACAGCAACTTTAATACGATTTTACAGAGCACCAACCTTGGTCTTTATTGCCGAGAAAGCATTATCATAGCAAACAGGAGCCGCACCAATGGCAAGATTACCAAACGAAAAACCCGACCCTCAAAGGGTAGCCGTCTTGCGGTCGCTACCCCTTGAGATCAAAGAGCAGATAACCGGCGATGAGGCGGAGGCCTTTATGTACAACCGCGAACTCCCCGATTCTCTTCTGGAAAAGTTGAAGGATTATCTGACCGAAGAAAAATCTTAAAAATCGTTCGAGGTGTTTTCCTTTTGCGAGAAGATGTGGAATGAAATGAAAATTTGGGTCGACGCCGATGCCTGCCCGGTGGCGATCAAAGAGATCCTCTTCAGGGCGTCCGAGCGTACCGGCGTACTGCTCACTCTTGTCGCCAATCAACAGATGCGCATGCCGGCGTCACCGAACATTAAGTTTCTGCGGGTAGCGCCCGGTTTTGATGTTGCCGATAATGAAATCGTCAAGCGACTCAGTGCCGGGGATCTGGTAATTACCGGAGATATTCCCCTGGCGGCGATGGTTCTTGCCAAAGGTGGCCATGCCCTCAATCCCCGTGGTGAGCTGTATTTGCCGGACACTATCAAAGCTCGTCTGCAAATGCGCGACTTCATGGATACGCTGCGGGCAAGCGGTATTAATACCGGTGGCCCGGCGACTGAGAGTCGAAGCGATCACCGGAATTTTGCCAACCAGCTCGACACCTTTTTAACACGTCATGCCAAGAATGCTTGACGAGGAGAGATTCCGTGGCCTTTGAAATTTGGCTGGCCTTTGTCGCTGCCTCGGCTGTTGTTCTGGTTATTCCCGGGCCAACCATCCTCACCGTCATCAGTTACTCGGTTGCCCTCGGCCGCCAGGCCAACGTCCCGCTGGTCGCCGCCGTCGCCCTAGGTGACTCGACCGCACTGTTTTTTTCCCTGCTCGGCCTCGGCGCCCTGCTTGCCGCTTCCGCCGTCTGGTTCACGATCATCAAACTTATCGGCGGTCTCTACCTGCTGTATCTTGGGGTAAAATTACTGCGAGCTGGAGCTAGCACAATAAACCTTGTCATGACCGCACCTCCCGTCTTACCCTGGAAACTGTTTGCCAACACCTATCTGGTTACCGCACTCAATCCCAAGGGCATTATCTTCTTTGTCGCCTTCCTGCCGCAATTCATCGACCACACCGGCCAGGTAACGACACAACTCTGGCTCCTGGCAATCACCTTTGTGATCCTGGCGATCATTAATGCCACTCTCTATACCCTGTTTGCCGGCTCCGCCCGGCGACTGCTCAGCTCACCCCGGGCGCAAAGACGTTTCAATATCGTCGGTGGATCATTACTTTCTGCGGCCGGCATCTGGTCACTGTTCGCCAAGCGTTTATCGGCATGATATTACCAAACTGCGGCTTTTTTTGACAACGGCTTAACTCATGACACCAAAGCGAAAGGGCTTGGTGTTCTTGTTGCCGTTATTGTGACCGTTTTGTTGTTTCTGATTGGAAAGTTTGACCTTTTTGGCGATTAATCCCTGACTATCAGTGTGACATTCGAAGTCAACGGTTTCACCAACCTTCAAAAACTGACATTTTACCAGGTCGGCCTTGCTCACCATTATGTCCGGGCCACTGCCGTTATCGAGAAATCCAGAATCTTTATCACGGAACCACTTCTTTACGACTGTTTGCAAAAATTCACCTTTAACTTGATTTTGATTTCTTTGCCTTGGTATCAGGCACTGTTACTCTGGTCAATACACGATATTGAGTGCTGCGTCTATACCGACAACTCAATTGTGTATCTTATTCCCTCACCTTCATTTCCCCTATAACGTCCTTCAGGGTTACCTCAGGGTGATGATAGCGTGCATACTTTGGGGTTTTCTTGCCATATTGAATGGCCTCTTTCGGGCACCACTGAATACACGCCAGGCACTGCTCGCAGCGATGCTGCCAGGTCGGCTTTTCTCCCGTCATGACAATGTTGCCAACCGGGCAGGTTTTTTCACAGATGCCGCAACCGTTGCATTTCTCATCTACCCAAAAACTCCCATCCATCTTCGGAATCATATCGAAGGTCATTTTATACACGGCGGTAAACACAATCCGTTGCCATAGCGGCCCCTTCTCCATGGGGGCGGTTTGTTTTCCAGCGATGCGAGGTGCTACCTGTTTGATTTTTTCTCTGGCCGCCAGGTACAATTTATCCAATTTTTCTCTCGGCCCCGGACCACCCCAGGGGATGTAATTGCTCGGCAACACGATGTCAATACCAAGAGATAGCCCAAGGCCTAAGGTTACCAAGTGGTTTTGCAATTGAATGAGAGTGCGCGATACCTGGCCGGCATTGACGGCAAAAGCGAAGTAATATTTGTCGGGATCCAGCTTTATCTTTTTCAAGAAATTCAGGACAAGGCTGGGTACACCCCACATATGCACCGGAAATATAAGGCCGATCGCCTCAACATCAACCAGAGCATCCCCATTCATCAGGAACATGGGACACAATGTTGTATTGCCGAGTTCTGCCGCGACAAGACGCGATGTCCATAACGAATTACCGGTGCCGGTATAATAAAATATTATTGTTTCCATAGTGAAGGTGACCTATGAACTACCATGAATTCAAACAATTGATGGTTATCCAACCCTGCCGCTCGTCATAATCCGCTCGCAGGTGAATATTTAAATGATTTACGATCCTAGCAGGAACCGCCTGTTATTGTCTATCGAAATCCTTCATAATATTACTCTGCCCCATGTTGAAAAGTAAATAATTGCCAAAGTTGAAGGCGGTTGACAGGTAATTGCTTTTTCCGAGTTCCTGGAGACAGTCATTTCCATTGATTCTCAATTAAAACGTCCTTATTACATTTTAACAGGCTGTTACCCAAGCATATGGCCGCATGAAAAGGAGACGAACAATGACGCAGTCGATGCAACTCGAAATTTTTTCCGATTATATCTGACCATGGTGCTATTTCATTACCGGGCGTATTGAAAAACTACGGCAAGAATATGACATAGGTGTCCGCTGGCGGGCCTTCCCCCTCCACCCGGAAACTCCGGAGGAAGGCCGATCTCTTAAAGAGTTGTTTCGGGCCGCACCGGAAAAGGTAGCAGAAATACTAGCTCACCTGCAGGCCACCGCCGATGAACTCGGCCTACCCTTCGGCCCAAGAACCAAGACCTATAACAGCAGGCTGGCGCAGGAACTGGGCATGTGGGCCATAGCCTCAGGCAAGGGGGAGGAGTTTCATCTGGCTGCCTTCAAAGCCTATTTCGCCGACGGTGTTAATCTCGCCAAAATCCCGGTACTACTGGAAATTACCCGCAACCTTGGCCTGCCGGAAAAAGAAGCTGCACAGGTCTTGACAGATCGTACCTTTAAGGAAGCGGTGGACAGGGATTGGCAGGAGTCGCGATTTAAGGGTATCACCGCAGTGCCGACCTTCATAATGGGCCGACACAAACTGGTGGGAGCCCAGAACTACCAGGCCCTCGAACAATTGGTGCGCCTGTATGGAGCGGTTAAAAGGGCCCAAGCAGGACAATCAAACTGACCAAGGGCGAAATAGGCTATGAAATCAGAGAAAGGCGATCTCATCACCCTTGCCCTTGCAGGGCGATTTGATGTCATTGTCCATGGCTGCAATTGTTTCTGCAGCATGGGCGGCGGGATAGCCAAGACTATTCAAGAAAAATTCCCCGAGGCCTACGCCGCCGATCTGGTCACGCCAAAGGGTGACCGGAACAAGCTGGGCAGCTACAGTTACGCCACAGTCAACCGTAATGGCCGCATACTCACCATCGTCAACGGCTACAGCCAATATCACTTCCACGGTGCCGACGTCCTGGTTGATTACCATGCGGTCCGCCGACTCTTTGCCAAAATCAAAGCAGAGTTTTCCGGCAAACGCATCGGTTACCCGAAAATCGGCGCAGGACTCGCCGGCGGTGATTGGCATATCCTGGCGGCCATCATTGACGAGGAACTGGACGGTCTGGACCATACGGTCGTACTGTACTCACCGTGACATCACTATTTCCTGGCAACGGCTCAGGCGATAGGCTTACTCGCAGCATCAACCAGATAGAGAATCGACCGATAAGGAATGCCGCCATGCAGGGAGAGGCCGATCTCGCAGGTCTTGCTGGTCGAGTAACCCGCCTCGCAGGTACAGACATGGTCCTTCAAGTCCTTCAGTGCCGAGGCATTGAGCTCCGGAAAATTAAAACCACGATCGCCGGCAAAGCCGCAGCAATAAATATCCGCCGGCATCACCACCTCCTTGGCGCAGGCCTTGGCCAATTGCTCGAGTTTATTTTCGAGCCCCATCTTTCTCGTTGAACAGGTCGGATGCAGAGCCACCTTGACATCCATCTGCGTGAACTGCAAGCGGTCCATGAGGAAGGTGAGAACAAATTCAATCGGTTCAAATAGCTGCAACCGTTTATCAAGCGTTGCCCGCATCCGGTATAAACAGGGGCTGGTGTCGCAGAGTACGGGAATTTGGCCATTACACGATACCGCCAAGAGGGCGTCCGACAATTCCTTCGATTTCCGGTCGGCCTGGCGCATAAAACCTTTGCTCTCAAAGGCCTGGCCACAACACAGACGATCCAGTTTCTCCGGATAGATGATTGCACAACCGGCCTTCTGCAGTAACGAGCCGGTTTTCTCCGGTAACCCCTGCCGCTCCGTCTCGGCCCGGCCCGGGCCGCCCATGGAGCGACTGGCACAACTAGGAAAATACACTACCTGCAAAGGATTTTCGGGCTGGGTCGGCTGCGGTTGGATTTTTCCGCCGGCAGTGGGCATCTCGCGGTTCCACAGCGGCAGTGTATGCAAAGCCGCCTTTCTTGCGAGCTGCGAAGCCGTCTCCATAAACGGCGTACCGAGCTTGCCATGGATGGCATCAACAGTATTCAGGGTTGTGCCAATGGCCCTCGCCACCCCTGCAAAATTATCGGCAACCCAATCAGCAACGGTATGTGCGAGCTTGCCGTTTGCTTCCTCGCGCAGAGCCTTGACCATCTTGCCGGTATCGATACCGACCGGGCAGCGGGTCGAGCAGAGGCTGTCGGCGGCACAGGTATCCTTACCCGGATACTGATAGGCTTTAGCCAGCGCCTTGACCTGGTGCGGCTCACCGCCGACGGCCATCCTCCGGCTGATCTCCCGCCGCCCGACAATGCGCTGGCGCGGGGTAAAGGTCAGGTCCTTGGACGGACAGACCGGTTCACAAAAACCGCACTCGATGCACTTGTCGACGATCTCGTGGGTCGCCGGCAGCGGCTTCAGATCCTTGATGTGCGCCATAGCGTCATCGTTGAGGATAACCCCCGGATTAAGGAGATTAAAAGGATCGAAAACGGCCTTGATCTCGCGCATCAGATTGAAGGCCGCCTCGCCCCATTCCTTTTCGACAAAAGGTGCCATATTGCGGCCGGTGCCGTGTTCCGCCTTGAGGGAGCCGTCATACTTTTCAACGACCATGTTGACAACTTCGTCCATAAAATCCCGATAGCGCACCACTTCCGACTGGATGGAAAAATCCTGGGTGAAGACAAAATGGAGGTTGCCGTCCAGGGCATGGCCGAAGATGATCGCCTCGTTATACCGGTATTTTTGAAAGAGCCCCTGTAGATCAATAGCAGCATCGGCCAGATGTTCGCCGGGGAAGGCGACATCCTCAATGATAACTGTGGTCCCGGTGTTGCGCACCGCACCAACCGCCGGAAACAGTCCTTTACGAATCTTCCACAGGGCGGTGTATTCCGCTGGAATATCGGTAAAAGCAATGGGACGAACAGTCGGCAACTCTTTCAGCGCCGCGCAGATCCGGCCGATCTGGGCGGCAAGAATCTCTGCCCCTTCCGCCCTGGTCTCTACCAAGAGAGCGGTAACCGAGTTCCCCAGCTGACGCAGATACTCCGGCATGCCCGGTTTGTCCTGCACCGACCGCAATCCGGCACGGTCGATCAATTCGGCGGCGGCGACCGGTAGTTTCCGCAGGATCGGTATGGCCCGGCAGGCGGTCTGTACATCCGCATAGAAAATCAAGGTGCTGGCCTTGTGGCGATGCTCGACCACGGTCCGATACACGACATCGGATATGAATCCCAGCGTACCCTCGCTGCCGATCATCAGGTGGATCATGATATCAAAGGGATCGTCGAAATCAACCAGGGCATTGAGGCTGTAGCCGGTGGTATTCTTAATTTTGAATTTATAACGGATGCGCTCGGCAAGCACTTCATCGCCCAGTACCCTTACCCGCATTTTCTTGAGCTTCTCCAGAAGATCGCCGTGCGACCGCATAAATTCAGCCCGACTCTTATCGTCGGCGGTATCGACCGCCGTGCCGTCGGCAAGAACCAGCCGCATACTGTCGATGGTTTTATAGCTGTTCTGCTCGACTCCGCAGCACATGCCGCTGGCATTGTTGGCAAGAATACCGCCGATTTTGGCACTGTCGATGGAGGCGGGATCAGGTCCTATTTTCCGGTCAAACTCGGCCAAAAGAGCATTTGCCTGACTACCGATGATGCCCGGTTCGAGCTGGATTTTCAAGGCGTTATCAAACACCCGATATTTACGCCAGCCCTGACCTAAACGCAGGAGAATGGAGTCGGTGACAGCCTGGCCGGAGAGACTGGTTCCCGCCGCCCGAAAGGTCACCGGCAATCTCAGTTTATAGGCCGCACGAAGGATAAACTGCACCTCCTTCTCGTTTTCGACGTTGATGACAATCTTGGGAATCAGCCGATAGAAACTGGCATCGGTACCGTAGGTGATTGTCCGCAAAGGATCAGTAATGATATTGTTGACGGGAATGGCTGCGGCAATCTTTGTGCAGAACTCTTCATATCTTTCTGGAAGCATAAGGGACACCTTGTGAGAGATTCTTATCCGTGAAAAAAATCGCTATTGCCAATCTCTTCTTCTTACCGCCTGCATCAGGTTCGAAATTGCTTTGTTGTTTTTGCCGAACTCTCCGCTAATTTTTCTAACATTTCTGATGTCTTGGACATACTCTCTACGGCTTCGTCTACTTGTATTGCAGCGGCGGTGACGCTATTCGCCATTTTGGCCATTTCCTCTGCGTAAACGGCTGCTTTCGAGACTTTTTCATTTGAATGGCTGATTTGTTCGGTTGCGGCAGAAAGGGTTTTGGAAATTTCATTGACCGTAACCGACTGTTCCTCAACAGCACTGGCAATAGTGGCCACAATCCCACTATTGTCCGAAACAATTTCCGCGGCCTCTTTTATTCCTGCGATAGTGGTTTTCGTCACCTGCTGGACATGATCAATGCGACCTTGTATTTCTGTTGCCGCGCTTGCCGTCTGTTTCGCCAGTTCCTTTATTTCATTGGCTACAACTGCAAAACCTTTGCCGGCCTCTCCGGCGCGAGCAGCTTCAATGGTCGCATTGAGTGCCAGGAGATTCACCTGATCAGAAATTGCGGTAATCGCCTCGGTGACTTTGTTGATATCCTCCCCGGCCTGACCAAGGATCTTTACCTCAGCTTCCAGTTCATCCATTTTTTCCTTGGTTTTTTCAGTATTTGTATGCGCTTTAGCCGATGTTGCGGAAATCTCGTTGACGGTTGAAGTAAGTTCATCAATGGCAATGGAAACGCCATTAATATGCCCTGTTGATTCTTCCATTATCGAGGAGATGTCCTTCATATCTTGGCTCATATATCCGGCAGAACGGAAGACCGTTTGCGAAATGGTCTTCGTCGATGTAGCTTTTTCTTTTATCATCTGCAGGGTGCTATGAATTGATTTGGCAGCACTATTAAGTTGGTCTGCATCTCCTTGAAGTTTTTTAATAATTTTCTGGAGGTTCTCTAAAAATGTGTTGAAAAATCGCGAAACCTTTCCGGTTTCATCGTTGCCTGTCACCGGCAGTCTTTGGGTGAGATCAGCATCCCCCGAACTGATATTCTCAAGTCCAGCGGCTACTCTTTGCACAGGTTTGGCGATAAGACTGGAAATTATCATCGCACCAATAGTCGCGAGGACTATAACAGCAGCGACGATAGACATGAAAAGCATGCCGATAGTGTTGATTCTTTCATCAGCCTTTTCAATGATATTTTTTAGTTGCTTTTCAGTGTTTCTACCTGTTGATTCGACATCTCCCCCTTTTTGCATGCTGCCGACAACAGCAACAAATTCGGTTTGCGAGGAAGTTTTATAATCATGAAGTAGAGATAATGCCAGAATCGTCATAACAACGCCAAAGGCTATGGTCGAAGGGATAACAAAACCGGCAATTTTGGTCCTGATCGATAAGTCTTTAAAAAATTGTAACATATCGGTCTCCTTATTTGTTCAAATCCAAGCTGTTGACAGCAAAAATCCATCTGCTGATTGTCAAAGCTCTAAAAAGGCACTACTATCTACCGACACTCATTTTTCGTCGCGAAAAATCAAACAACAGTTCTACAAGTATACAGGAGAGCACATGGTTACATCAATAATTCTCATGAATGTTGAACGGACAAAAATCAATGAAGTTGCCGAACTGCTGAAGGCTCTCCCCGGTATCTCCGAGGTCTATTCGGTAAGCGGCAATTATGACCTCGTGGCCATTGTGCGCGTCGCCACCAATGACGAACTGGCCGACCTCGTCACCAAAAAAATGCGCAGCATTCAGGCAATCGAGAAAACCGAAACAATGCTGGCCTTTAAGGCCTATTCCCGGCACGATCTGGAAGCTATGTTTGCCGTGGGAATGTAAGAGTTGCAGCATCACGGAAACCTGTCCGGTCTAGTCTTGCCGGCCGGCAGATGCTGCTGTTGAATCGTTATTTCTTGAGGCAGCCGGGGCAAGTGTTGGCAATAAACCGAGGGTCGGCGCCATTTTCCAGGATATCGCCAAGTCCATGCCACTCCCCGTCATAAGGACTGAAAATTTTCTGACATTCATGGCAAGCCTCGACACCATTCTCAAGCATCTCCACCTGATTTAACGCCTCTTTCAACTCAGCCACCGATTCCGACAGGGAGGATTGGGTGCGCACCAACCGTTCGGCTACCCGGACCCTGGCCCGGAGTTCATTGTCATTAAAGGGCTTGGTCATGTAGTCATCGGCACCGGCATCAAACCCCTTGACTATATCGGTTTTACTGTCCCGGGAAGTCAGCAGGAGTATGTAAGGAGGGTTAATCGCGTCCAGCTCCTTTACCCTCCGACATACTTCGACCCCATCCAACTCCGGCATTTCCCAGTCAAGAATGGCGATATGGGGTGCGTCCGGTTTTTGCAACGCCGCCCAGGCGTCATTGCCGTTGGTCACACTTTCAACACGGTAGCCCCAGTTCTCAAGACATACCTGAACCATCATTCGGGTAGTAAATTCATCTTCCGCTATAAGTATTTTCACGTCCTTTCCCCCATATTTTCCAGCTCTCGGCAGAGCTTCCACAGACATTTCCTGCCTTGAAAATGATCAAGATTCAGGAAAGATTTGGCCATGCTCAAATGGTCAGGGAACTAACTGCGGTAAATCACAGATATTTTCACTTCCACATCTTGACTTTTTACCATCCGAATGGCAATACATCAACAGGTAATCATTTCCACCATTACTGCGCCTAGCGAAACGTGACAACGTATTGCACTGGACAAAGACCATGCTCTCCCCTTTCGCCCTAAAATCGCCTTTTATTGCCGGTGTCCAACCGAATGGAACGGCAAGCTGCAGTTGGTGGTTCATTTTTGCAAAGGACAAACTTCTCGTCCATTGGTCGGGCTATGAACCGGCTAGCAATCTGTACACAGAGCCCGGAGCAGCTCGGACTGCAGCCGATTTTCAGCAGATATCTCGGCCGATATGCCTGCGCCGATTGTTTTGTTGCCGCTCTGAGGGCCGATCCGCCTAAACTTGAGGACATGGAGTTCCGCGATTTGCGCAGTCTTTTCGGAGCCCTTGATGACGATGTTTTCTGTCTCGCCGGACGGGCAATTCAAATCGTCCATTGGCATCGTGAACATCGCTTCTGTGGCAAATGCGGCACGGCCATGATTGATCGACGCTCCGAACTTGCCCGCAAGTGTCCAAACTGCAATTTTATCAGTTACCCTCGGCTTTCTCCGGCGGTCATCATGTCCATTGTCCGGGACGACCATATTCTTCTCGCCCGAGCACCGCGTTTTCCTGCTGGGATGTACAGCACTTTGGCCGGTTTCGTCGAACCTGGAGAAACCCTTGAGGAGGCCGTCTGTCGGGAAGTATTCGAAGAAGTTGCCGTCTAGCGTAGACAATATTCACTACGTGGCCAGCCAGCCTTGGCCCTTTCCTCACTCGTTGATGATCGGCTTCACTTCCACCTATAAAAGCGGGGAGATCAGTATTGATGAAAAGGAGCTTGAGGACGCCAGATGGTTTTCGGTGCCTGATTTGCCGGTCCTGCCGTCGATGCTCTCCATCTCCCGTCTGCTCATCGAAAGATTTATTAAAAACAGAGACGCTTAGCTCCCTCACCTTTCTTTACCGCCTGACGACAATGCCAAAAAACAAAACAAGAAAAGGAACCTTGGGAAAAACAAATGCCTGAAACTCTGCCAACACCAAACAATTTTCTTCGAGAGGCCGACTTGCATCAATACCATGAGCTCTTTCGACTGGCCCCCATTGGTATTATCCGTACATCCATCGACGGCCAAATTCTTGATGGAAACACAGCCTTTGCGAGAATGCTCGGGTACTCCAATTTCAAAGAATTTTGCCAACGAACCGACAACAGCATTGTCCACCTGTATCAGGAACCAAAGATTCGCCAAAACCTGCTCGCGCAACTCGCCGCCACCACCGAACCTCAACATTTCGAAAGTCGCTGGCAAAAAAAGGACGGATCATTTTTCGATTGTCGATTGCATGTCCGCAGCGCCAAGAATGTTGCCGGGCAAACGATTTATTTTGAAGGCTTCGTCGAGGATATCAGCCGCCAAAAAGACATCGAACATGCCCTGCAAAAAAGTGTCGATCAGTACCGCAGCGTCTTTGAAAATACCGGCACCGCCACCATCATCATCGAAAAGGACACCACCGTCTCGCTAGCCAACGAACGCTTTGTCAGTCTTACCGGATACAGCAAAGATGAGATTGAAGGTAAAATAAAATGGCCGATCTTCATCGCCAAGACCGAAGATCTCGACAAAATGCTGAACTATCATGCGTCCCGCCGTAATGCAACCGCCGGCACTCCCATCGAATATGAATTTACCCTGAGGGATAAACATGGGGCTTTCAAGGATGTCTTTTTGCGCGTCGATATGCTTGCCGGATCGGAGGCCAGCGTCGCCTCCCTCCTCGACATCACTTCTCTGAAAACCACACGCCGCTATCTCCTCGAAAGTACCTCGCGCTTGAGCGGCATTCTCGAAGCCTTCGAAGGTTTTCTTTACATTTCTTCCATCGATCATTCATTGCTGTTTATGAACCGCAACCAGAAAGATTTTCAGGCTGACGACTCTGAAGAAATGCCTTGCCATAAGCGACTGTACGGTCTTGACAACCCCTGTTCCTGGTGTGATGACGCCAAGGTGTTCCAAGGCCTAACGGTCAAATATGAGTTCCGCAATCCTCTTGATGGACGCTGGTACTATGCGGTCAGTTCCCCTGTTTATCAGGAAGAAAACGACATTTCCCAGAAGCAGACGGTTATTATCGACATCCATGATCGCAAAACCGCCGAAGAAGCGCTGAAAGAAAGGGAAAACTATCTGACAAAAGAAAATTTGCGTTTGCGGGAAACCATTCGCGACCGTTACAAATTTGGGGCAATCATCGGCAAAAGTCCGGCGATGCAGAAGGTCTACGAACTCATTTTGCGCGCCGCCGCCACCCATGCCAATGTCATTCTCTATGGCGAATCGGGCACCGGCAAAGAACTGGTGGCCAAGGCCATCCATGAGATGAGCGACCGGGTCGGGAAACCTTTCGTTCCCGTCAATTGCGCCGCCATTCCGGCAGGACTGATGGAAAGCGAGTTTTTTGGATATCAGAAAGGCGCTTTTACCGGTGCGGAAAAGGATAAACCTGGTTTTTTCGATCGGGCCGACAGCGGCACCCTCTTTCTCGATGAACTGGGTGAAATTGACGAAGCAATGCAGGTCAAGCTCTTACGGGTATTGGAAAGTAATGGTTACACGCCGTTAGGTGGCTTGCAAAGCCGGCAGGCCGATGTCCGAATCATCGCTGCAACGCACCAGAACCTCCGAACTTTACTTGATTGCGGCCGGATGCGAGAAGATTTTTTTTATCGCATCCACATCATCCCGATCACCATCCCCCCGCTCAGACAACGCCGGGAGGATATTCCTCTTCTCATTGAGCACTTTCTCGACAAACATTCTCCGGACATTAAACCACCCCCACTGCAAGGTCATGCCCTGGATATGCTGCTCAACCATCATTGGCCGGGAAATGTCCGGGAGCTTGAGAACACTATCCAACGTTACGTCAATCTCCACATACTCGAGTTTCCCGGCAGGAATGCCGGCACTGACGGAATCGATACGGTGGTTCTCACGCAACCCGGCGTTGACCAGACACTGTCCCTGCGCGAGGCGGGACAACGGTTTGAACGCGAGCTCATCCTTCGCTACCTCCAGACCTACCGTTGGAATCGAACCCGTGTTGCGCAACTCCTCGGCATAGAACGAAAGACTCTTTATCTGAAAATGCGCCAATTCAATCTCATCGACAAGCGGCATGAGTAATTTCTTTCTCACTATGAGTTTTTTTTGGTTATTGATATTTAATGCATAGAATATCAGAGAGATAACTGCATATCTTGCAATCTAATCGAGTTATTCCCTTCCCATTTCCATCCGCCTCGCCAATCAGCCCGACCGCTTAACAGCTCGGTATCTTAAACAGTAATTTTTCCTCAACCTCTGGTCGTTTTTTTGCTAGTAATGTATTAATGCCCGCTTTTAATTGCCCATCCTTATTTCCCGAAAAAGGTTATGAGAAAAGGATGGAGCGGCCCACACCAATATTTTTAACCCAAGGAGTGTATCATGAAGACCAAAATTCTCAGCCCCACGCCTTCCGCCTACTCTTATCCCTTACTCATTAAGACCTTGCTCACCACGTCGTTGATTTACGCACCCGATCAAAAAATTATTTACCGGGATCAGCTTGAGTTTACTTACAGCCAGTTAGGTAAACGAATCTGTCAGCTTGCCCATGCACTGACAAAACTCGGCGTCCGCGCCGGAGATACTGTCGCCGTCATGGACTGGGATTCACACCGCTATCTCGAGTGTTATTTTGCCGTACCGATGATCGGTGCGATCCTCCATACCGTCAACGTCCGCCTGTCAAGCGAGCAACTGCTCTATACCATTAACCATGCCGAAGATGATGTCCTCCTTATCAATTCCGAGTTCCTGCCTATGCTTGCCGCCATCAAGGACAATCTGACAACAGTGAAAAAGGTCGTCCTCTTGAGCGACAACAATGACCCCCTGAGCGGCCAGGACGACGAATATGAACGTATGTTACAAGAGCAACCGGAGGATTATACTTTCCCGGATTTTGATGAAAACAGCGTTGCCACAACCTTTTACACCACCGGGACTACGGGACTGCCGAAGGGTGTCTACTTCACGCACCGTCAACTGGTCCTGCACACCTATGGAGTTCTCTCTGTTGTTTGCGCCCAGGACAGCCAAGCACGAATCAGCTCCACCGATGTATATATGCCGATCACCCCGATGTTCCATGTTCATGCCTGGGGCATGCCCTACCTCATGACCATGCTCGGTGCCAAACAGGTGTACCCTGGGCGCTACGAACCGGCGAAACTTCTCAGTCTTGTCACCACCCATGATGTTACATTTTCCCATTGCGTACCAACCATCCTGCACATGCTGCTGTCACATCCGGCCATAGCCGGATGTGATCTTTCTCGCTGGAAGGTCATCATCGGCGGCTCGGCCCTGTCCAAGGGCATGTGCAAGCAGGCAATGGACCACGGCATTAATGTCTTTACCGGTTACGGCATGTCGGAAACCTGCCCGATTCTGACCTTAGCACTCCTCAAGCCACATATGCGCGGTTGGGATGAAAATAGGCAGATAACCATGCGCTGTCGGACCGGACTGCCGATCAGTAACGTGCAACTGGAAATCTTTGACCCGAGCGGCCAACCGGTACCCCATGACGGAAAATCGACCGGCGAGGTGGTTGTCCGCGCCCCATGGCTGACCCAGGGGTATTTCAAGGATGAAGAAAAGAGCCGGGAACTCTGGGCGGGGGGGTGGCTGCATACCGGTGATATCGGCTATATCGATACCGAGGGATACCTGCAGATCACCGACCGGCTAAAGGATGTCATAAAAACCGGCGGAGAGTGGATCTCTTCCCTTGAGCTTGAGGATATCATCAGTCAGCATCCGGGCGTCAGTGAAGTGGCGGTTATCGGAATTCAGGATGCAAAATGGGGCGAAAGGCCGGTGGCCTTGGTAGTCCCTAAACCTGGCAACAATGTGCCCTTGAGCGCCGAGGACATACTTGCCACTATCCAGACCCATGTCGACAATGGTACTCTCCCTAAATTCGGCATGCCGGAGAAGGTGTTGATCGTCGAACAGATCGCAAAAACCAGCGTCGGAAAGATTAATAAAAAACAATTACGCCGGGATTTCAGCTAACAAACGGCCAGAAGGGTATGCCAGACAAGTGCCGGCGAACGGCTGAAACCAGAAACCGGTACTCTTGGATTGGTGTGTTGGGAATAAAAAAAGGGGGGGGAGATATCTCGAGGAAAAAATCAACTGTTCTTGCTTTCGAACTAAATAAAACGGATCGTTTCTCTGCAGCCGCATCTCCGAGAGACTTTCATCTTCCGTGAATTGGACCTAAATCCCTGCTTTTCGCAACAATCCGTTCAAACACGGCCTGCCGACATTTTTCACCCCAGCCAAAGCTGGGGTGAAAATATTTTAACGCAATACAGAATTAGCGTTTGACGACATTTGCCGCGGCCGGACCTTTGGCACCTTCGACCACGTCGAAGCTTACCCGCTCTCCCTCTTGAAGAGACTTAAAGCCCTCTGCCTTGATAGCAGTATGATGTACGAATACATCCTTGCCGCCATCTTGCTCAATAAAACCAAAACCTTTTGAATCATTAAACCATTTTACTGTTCCTTCAGCCATTGTAACTACTCCTTGTGCATTATGCGACTTTGTCGCACAGTTGTGTGGTTGGTCCCATTAAGGAACCATTGGTGAACAAACCGAGTGCATCGCATCGACACACTCAGTAATTGAATTTTCAAACCGGATTATCTGCGCCTGGCACCTTTCTTAACCGGGGGCTTCGCCTCGTTACAAACCAGCGTACGATGCTTGTAGTCTTTGCCGTTTAATCCCTCCATTACCTTGTGCCCCTCCGATCGAGTAGACATCTCGATAAAACCAAATCCTTTGGATTGACCGGAGAATTGATCAATAACAAGCTTGGCACTGACGACACTGCCATACTGACCACAAAGTTCGGATAGCTCAGGCTCGGTAATATTATAAGGCAGGCTACCTATAAAAAGTTTCATGCTGGTTTCCTTCTTTTGAAATTTTCAGCAAAAACTTTTAAGGTATCGAAACTAATGGAGTTACAGCGTAAGATATCATGAAAAGAGTGTGCTATTTTTTATTAAGTCCATGCAATGTACTTGATATAGATGCCTTTTACAAGGTAATTCTTGGTGAGGGCAGCTGCCATGCAAAAATATTCATCTGGTCAATATCCTTTAGTTCTTTGCCTTCAGGCATTTCCTCCCAACAATCATATATGTCAACACGGTAAGAAGAATGAGGTAACCGAACATCTGGGCGTTTTTCGTTTTAATAATAAAGGCAATGACTAAAACCAGTGCCGCGCAGGTGAGAAAAAAAATTGGCTTGGGAATCTGCTTGAGAATTACCCGACCGAAGTGGGCGAAACGCACGTGGCTGATCATCAGTCCGACAGACACCATTGCCACAATCCACAGATAATCAGCAGGTACGACCAAGGCAGCACCAAGCACAACCAAGGCTCCGGCAGGACTTGGCAAGCCATTGAAGATGCCGTAGGGCAGATCGGTGCGTTTTTTATCAACAGCAACAAAGCGGATCAGTCGATAGGCTACTCCGGATAAGTAGATCAGGCCAAAAATCCATGTCCAGGATCCAGCGGCCAAGGTTATGACATAGGCCGGAGAAAGACCGAAGCTGACGAAATCGGCAATATCGTCGAGATACGGTCCATATTTCGTCCCGCCATGTTTTTCCGCCATTCTGCCGTCAAACAGATCAAAGAGCTGGCCGACGATTATGGCAAAGATTGCCCAGGCAAAATGGTGGTTATGGGTGAGAACAAGGCTGGCAATACCGCAAAAGAAGTTGAGTGTTGAAAGGATGTCGGCATAGAGTCTATTGGGAATGAATTTACAGATCACCGATGCCGCCGAAAGGATAAGGCACGCGACCAAGACCTCGTCAGCCATGTCGATGACACCGGAATTCCCATCAAGCAAAGCGCAGTAAATAACCAGAGAGAAACAAATGATAGCCTTGATTTTCCCAAAGTTATTGGCAGCGACGGAATGTTTGATGGCAGCAAGTACCTGTCTGGCGAGAAACTGCCCAGCCAATTCGACCCCCACTAAAATCCAGACCATCTCAATCGACATAATCCCCAGATAAGCAAATCCAACCAAAGGGGGCAGATAGGTCAGTTTATCGCATAAGGGATCGAGAGTCTCCCCCCAGGCTGTTGCCATATTGCAACTTCTCGCGACGACACCGTCAACCCCGTCGAGGATGGCGGCAAAGGTAAAAATAAATATAGCTATGGCCTGGTAACCCAGCCAAAAATAAAGGACAAAACCCACCAACGCTAATGCCGCGCGCCAATAGCAGATTGAATTGGGATGAAGGAGCCATTGGTGGGTCGCAATATAGTCCCGCATGACAGGCTTACGAATCATCCATGAGAACCACAGGTAAAACCCGGTGCCAATCGACGCCGCAGCGATTATTATCAGTAATCTTTCCATAGTCAAAAGGCACCAATCATTCTGGTCAAACGAAAGTTATTAGTAAAAACCGTGCGCATCACCGCCACGAAATTATACTGAGCCCGTGACAGACTCGTTATGGCATCAAGCAAATCGGATTCCCGCTGCAGCCCCTCGTCGTATTTAAGCTGGGTGATACGAAGATTTTCTTCGGCCTGTTCAATGGAGCGCTTGGCCACCAAGACATTATCAAGGCTCACCTGCAGGTCGATAAAGACATTGTCCAATTCATTGACCAGACTGTGTTTTAACTCTTGCAGTTCATACCGTTGGGCTCGAACTTGCAGCAGGGTCTTGGCAACAGTCGCCTCGGTGGTGCCGCCCTGGTAGAGATTCATCGACATTATCACCTGTGCCCGCAGCTCGTCATCACTAATAGAACCACTGCCGTTAATAAAGTTGTCGTCATAGCGCCGATAGCTGCCCACCGCGTCAACCCGAGGATAGAAACCACTCTTTGCCGCTTCAACCTGTGCCGAAGTAGCGTCTATGGCTGCCTCAAGCGCCTTGATCTCGCTTCTCCCCGCCAACATTTTTTCGACATACGGTGCCCGCTCCGCCAGTGGAGGAAGGCTATTGAAATCGGCAAAGTCGAGGTCGGCAAGATTGACGTCACTGCCCACCTGACGAGACAGGTCAATGACACTCTTTTTCAAGCCGGCATCGGCGGATTTAAAGGTGATATCGGCGTTGTCATAATCGACACGGAATTTCAACAGCTCATTCTTGCCGATAAGTCCCACCTGAAACCGGCTTTCACCGTCCTGATATATCTTTCCCAGGGTCTGAAAGGCCGATTCGGCCACCGTACGGTTTGCCCTGCGCTCAAACACCGCCAGATAGGCAAGTGCGACATTCAGCTGAATATCCTGCCTGATGCCCTGCAGCTTGTACTGTTCTACCTCTTGCAGCATTTCTGCAGACTGCAGGCCATATTTATCGCGAAAGCCGGCAAAGAGATTGATGCTGACCTTGCCTATGGCGGTCGCGTTTTCCCTTTGTTCGAGAAGGCTTGCTTCGTTCAAGGCGTTAGCGGTGTATGCGAGATCAACCACCGGGTAATAGCCGCCTTTCGCCCGGATGATCTCTTTCTCACTTTGTGCCAAGATAGTCATATACTGCTGAATCACCTCACGATTATTCAAAGCCATGGTCTGCATCTCGGCGAGATCCATGGCTTGGCTGAAGGAAGCACTCAGCACCAGGGCTACAATCAGACTCCACTGTTTCATCTGTTCAACTCCTTTCAAAGTTTTTTGTCAGACAGCCTTTCAATATTGGTTTTTATCGCCTCGAGTACCAACACAGCCCCTAGCTGGCTCTCGTTGCTGATCCCCCGAACCAATTCGGAGCGCAACCCCTCAAAGAGACTGAAGACCTCCGCCCGGAGACGTTCCCCCTCCTTGGTGAGAAAAACGAGACTCGACCGCCGATCCCCTGGATTTTGACGGCGAACGATGCATTTTTTCTTTTCCAGCCGGTCGAGAATTCTCGTTATATTGGCAGGACTCTTGCTGGAAAGTGCCCCAAGAACCCTCTGCGGCCTACCGGCATCCACTGTCAATTCTTTGAGCAGTTGCAGTTGTTCCACCGTCAGGTCGAAGCTCTTCAGCCGTTGATCGGCATAACTGCGCATCGCCTGGCCGGTGAGAGCAATAAGGCGGAAAAAAGATCCATCGCAGGAACTCATTGATTGCCTCCTCAATAATTAACGAGTCAACAATCTACGGCCTCTTCCTCCTTCTGTCAAGAACAGGCCCTTCCCGCTACGGCTGCACTGCCTTTTTCGCCTGCTGCAGCAATTCCTTATTGCGGGCCAAGAGTTGCGGTTGCTTGCCAGCGAGGCTATCTGCTTTTAAGCAGAACTGCACGGCCTCATGATATTTCTTTTGTCGGTATTTCACCTGGGCCATGCTATGCCAATAATAGGGGTTGCGCGGTTCGATGCGCAGGGCGCGCTCGAGCAGCATTTCCGACTCGGCCAAGCGGCCAGATTGCAACGCTCTATCGGCCTCCTTATAGAGAGCTGCGGCCGGCCCGGTGATCGGTTGATATTCCGAAGGTGGGGGAATCACCGGGCTCGACGGCGATTCTGTCTTCCGGGGCGCGGCGCAACCGTTGAGAATCAACACCACGAGTAGGAACAACGCCAAACGATAGCGTTGCGGGAAGATTGAGGAGACACGAGGAACATTCATAACTGGCTACAATTTTCAATATTTTTATTTAAACCAACCGCCGATGGTCTCAAAGATCCCCGCAGCAGCGCTTTTCGGCTTGTTGTTATTAGCGCTATTGGGAGGAGCCTGAGAGTCAGCGACGGCTACCGGCAGGCTGCCGGCAATATACGGCAATTGCGTGCTGTTGTTGCCGTTGCGGCCTCCGGCAAAAGTCGTTCGATCAAGGGCCATCCAGGCAATGTTTTCCGGTTCAACAGGCTTGAGTGGCGATGATACCACTCCCCGCATAATTTTCTCCCATACACGCAGGGCGCCGGCCGAGCCGGAAAGACCGATAGAGGTATTGTCGTCGCAGCCCAGCCAAACCACCGCCAGATGATCACCGGTAAAGCCGGCGAACCAGCTGTCCCGAAGATTATCGGAGGTGCCGGTTTTCCCGGCGACTGCATGATTTTTCAGCGGTGAAGATAAAAGCGCTGTGGCCGTGCCTTCGCTCACCACCCGTTGCATGGCATGGGTCAGGAGATAGATGATCTCTGATGGAAATCGCTGCTCCACCTCCAGGCCATAGCGATGCAGGGGGGTGTGATCGGCCGCCATCACACTGCTTATTCGCCCGAAGGGATGTATAAAATCCGCCCGCAGCAATGGTCTGATACATCTGGCTGACCGCAAACGGCGACATATTGACAGCACCAAGGAGCAGTGACGGGTAGGGTTGAATTTCCTCCCCGTAGCCAAGATCGCGGATGACGGCACGAACATTATCAAGACCTACATCCATACCGAGGCGAACGGTGGCGAGATTGTAGGAATGGGCAAGAGCTGCAAAAAGCGGCACCCGCCCATGTTCTTTATGGTCATAGTTTTCCGGTTGCCATTTGCCGCTACCCTCAATATTCAGGGAAACTGCGCTGTCGTCAAGGGGACTGGCGAGGCTATATCCTTTTTGTAAAGCCGCCAGATATACCGCCGGTTTTACCAGTGAGCCAATGGGCCGTTTGGCCTGCAAGGCCCGGTTGAATCCCGGCGATAGTGGATTTTTGCCCCCAGCCAGGGCCACCACTTCGCCGTTTTCTCTGCCGGCAATGACTACTGCTCCTTCAAGGTTTTGAAGTTTCTGTCTGTTTTCAAGAAGGCCAATGGTTTCCTGCAGGTTTTTTTCAACCTGATGCTGGATTGCCGGATCAAGCGTCGTAAGTATCCGCAACCCATTGGTTTTCAGATCCCCTTCGCGGTATTCTCCGGCCAACTGTTGTTTGATCAAGTCGAGAAAAGCGGGAAAACGGTTAAAACCGTTTTTTTGTACGGCAACCTCGGTTACCGGCCTGGCCAGAGCCTCGGTGTATTCGGCCTTGCTGAGAATACCACGGGTTACCATGCTTCCAAGTACCACATTGCGACGTTCCAGACAATTTTCTGGATTGCGGCGGGGATCGTAATAGGTCGGCCCCTTCACCAAACCGACCAGAACAGCAATCTGGTCGGGGTGCAGATCACGCAGGTCGCGGCGGAAATAAAACTGACTGGCCAGGGCAAAGCCATGCACCGCCCGGTTGTCATCCTGACCAAGGAACACTTCGTTAACATAGGCAGTAAGAATCTCGTCTTTGCTGTAGGAGTATTCGAGAATCGGTGCCATGACTGCCTCCATGACTTTGCGCCATAGGGTCCGTTCCCGGTTGAGGAAGAGATTCTTCACCAGCTGCTGCGTCAAGGTGCTGCCGCCCTGTACGGTTTTTCCGGCTCGGATATTGGCAAATAAGGCCCTGGCAATAGCCAGGGGTGCAAGGCCATGGTGCGAGTAGAAATTACGATCCTCTATTGCCAGTAAGGTTTCAATAAGAAGATCGGGGATTTCCGCTCGGGAAAGGATCAGGCGGTCTTCATGAACAAGGGGATGAAAACTGCCGATACGAACCGGATCGAGGCGAGCCAGGGAGACCGGCTTGCGTCCTTCGCCGGTTGCCAGGGTAGCAATATGATCGGCGGCAAAGGTGATAGTCAGCTGCCGGGATGGCTCAGGCCCAGAGGGGTAATGGAAGTCGCGGGTCACCAAACGGATAGTCGGACCATTACGGGTATAACTACCGGCAGCCTTTTCCTGTGGTTCCTGCCGGTAACCGGACAATTGCAGCTCTTCTTCGAGCATCTCCGCGGAAAAGTGCAAGCCTGGATACAACTCCAGCGGACGGGCATAAACAATTGCCGGCAAGGACCAACGCTTGCCGTCAAACTTTTGGTGAATCTCGTCGCTGAGCCGAGAGATGGTTATATAACAAACTGATAAACATAAAAAAACACAGACAATTCCTGTCAGAATAACAATCCGCTTGTGTTTTGCTGAACATTTCATCTCTTTGCCTGCAACCTGCCCTTACTCATCACCATACTCCACAGAGCAGTCTGAGTTTCTTTCCCAGCGACCCAGCCAGCGACAAGAAAGCACAGGAAATAGTCCGGCGCCGGTTAACGCCAGACTGGAACAGTCTGTTTGCCGTTTATTCTTTCTCTTTCTCTTTTTCTTCGGCATCCAGGATATCGCGACTCCAGGAAAGAGCCGCCATGGCCTGCGGAAAGCCGATGGTTGAGATGAGCATGAGAAGGGCGTGGACGATTTCTTCCGGCGTGGCACCGGCTTTTTTAGCCCTGCGGGTATGAGAATGCACTGCACCCTCTGAGCCGGTTGCCGCGGCTGCAGCCAGCTGGATGAGGTGGCTGGTCTTCTCATCGAGGGGACCGGCACCCCGCACTGTTGTACCCAATGCTTCAACCGCTTTTATAACTTTCGGATAGTGTTTTGCGATAACTTCGTAGGTCTTTTTGCCGGATTTTTGCTTTTTCTTTGCCATGCCGTCCCCCATTCTAATTTTTATTGTTCTGCGAAGCCCTGTCGTAGAAGAATCTCCAAACCCCTGTTCACTATTGATTCCCAAATGGACATAGTATAAGGGCCTCTTTGAAAGTAACAATAGGCCATTTGCAGTTGGAAGAGAAAAATCCTTGGAAATTTGGTCATTAACTCTCTTGTTACGGGCCCCTCTCCCCTGATCTCAGGCGACCATCTCCCAAAGCAGTACCACACGAACATCAAAGATGTCACCGCGCCGTGGGCTGATGGTGAAGGTTTCCATCTCATAGCGGTCGGTGTTAAAGGTATCCGCAACCTCGGTCGCCTTCTGTTCAATCTCGGCTGATAGTGCTTCCATGGCCTGGCGCAGTTCCTCTATCTCTTCCTCCGCCCGTTTGACATCGCTCTTTTCCTTAACCACTCTGCCGACACTGCGCACCCCGGTTGCTGCGCGACCGAGATTGGCTGCGGATAGCGTCTTCCTGCCGAAAAAGGCCCCAACCACCGCCACCCCAAAGGAGATCAAGGAATCGGCGGTCTTGGCCTGAACATCGACTTTTTCCTTGTCCAGCCGGTCGAGAGCCCTGTTCAATTTCTGCTCAAGGCCGGTCTGCCGCAGCCGATACTTTTCCCGCAGTTTTTCCACGGCCTGATCTTTTTGTTCGCGGAGGTAATCGTTAAAACGAACTTTGAAATCGCCAGGCTTTTCATCAGGTTTCGATTCGAAATCGACACCTTTGATCCGGCTCAATTCCAAGCGCGAATTCTGATACAGATAATCTCCGAACGATTTATTCAGGGCCCTGCCATCCTTCTGCTGGGCAATGTTCGCCGGTAGCGGATAGTAACTGCCGCCACCAGGCGCATCGGCCCGGCAATCATCCAGGGCAAAAGGCATCGTTTCCGCAGAGCCCCAATCGGTTCGCTGAAAGTTCTCGTCAAGATAAAGACGCAATCGCGTCTCCCTGACCACATCGATATTACGGCTGCTATTAAAAAATCTGACCGATGCCGACGCTGCCAGCCAGGGCTGAAAACTGACCTGCTGACTTACCACATTCTGCAGATGGTAGCGTTGTTCAACTCCCTGGGCGACAACCGGCGGCAGACTGCCAGCAGTAAACCCGCCGGAAACAGCGCTGACGGAGGGTCTCTCCTCTGCAATCTGGCTCGTAACCGGCGGTCTTTTCTTGTCTTCCATAAGTTTTTTGATATCGTTTTGCGAGATCGGCCCCTTGAGGTAAGACATTACCCAGCGGGTTTCAAAGAGGAGCGGTTCATCAAGGTGTGCTGAACTCAGGAGAAACTGGCGGCCCTTCATGGCCGACAACAGTTTTCGCACCTTCTGGACATCAAGCTTGCCGTCGCTTGCCCCGGCGATACCTTCTACCACCCGGTCCTGGTCCTGGCTGGTCTGCAAACGTCCGACGAACCAGGTGCCGATATTCGCCAGACCTTTATAGTCAAGATCAACCGGATTCTGCGTGGCGAGCACCACCCCGACGCCGTAGGCCCGTGCCTGCTTCAGCAGAAGGAGCATCGGCTTTTTCGATGGCGGATTGGCGGTCGGCGGGAAATAGCCGAATATTTCATCCATATAGAGTAAGGCTTTCAGGGAGGCAGTACCCTGCTGGCGGCGCATCCAGCCGATACATTGATTGAGAAGCATGGTAACAAAGAACATCCTCTCAGGATCACTGAGATGGGCAAGGGAAAAAATGGCAGTGCGCGGTGATCCATTTTCACCATACAGGAGGCGCTGGACGTCGAGCGGTTCGCCCTGGGTCCAGACGCTGAAGGTCGGACTGGCCAGGATATTGTTGAGAGTCATGGCCAAGGCCATGCGCTGGGGCTGGGGATAAAAGGTGTCGAGGGGAAAGACACCAATTTTCGTGAAAGGCGGAGTAACTATACCGCCGATCAGTGCCTCCATGCTCAGGTCCTGTCCCAAACGCCAGTAATGAAGAAAAAGCGAGCTGAGAAGGATGTGTTCACGGCTCTGCAGAGAGTCACCGACGATATCGACGAGGGCCAACAGGCTGGTGGCGGTCGAACTCACCAGGCTGTTGAGGGTATCGATATCGGCCACTACTTCCGCGGCTGGGGCAGAAAAACTGCCGAGCACCGACACCGGCATTCCGGCACTGCTGCCGGGGGTATAAATGGTCATCTCGGTCTTGCTGCGCAGCGCGCCGATGCGCTCCGGTCCCTGGCCCCAGGCGGCAAGTCCGTTCTTCCAGTCCTTGGCGGTTTCGTCAGCGTACTGCTCAACGCTCATCTCTTTTTTTGCCGCCTCGGCGGCATCGATCCATGGAACGAAATCGGCCGCGGCACAGTCCGGAAAAGTCAGGAGCAAATTGCCCATATCACCTTTCGGATCGATGATAATCGACGGCACATTGTCCATGATCGCCTCTTCGATAAGACCGATTCCCAACCCGGTCTTGCCGCTGCCGGTCATGCCGATAATCACCGCATGGGTGGTCATATCCTTGTTTTTAAAGAGCAGAGGCGTCTTCGAAGGCACCCCGGAAGCAAGATCAAGCTCCCGGCCAAGATACAGAAGTCCGAGTTTTTCGTAAGCGTATTGACCATCCATGGGTCCTCTCCTTGATGACATTACTGAAGTGCCGAAGGAGATTCGATCCTTCGGTAAACGGGGAAATCCAGATTTTTTAATGCCCGGGCAATTCCTTCGTCAAGCAATTTTTCAGGCCTTCTTGGCATACTCACACCAGACTAGGAAGGTTCTCCTGAGCCTCGACTTCATTTTCGCTGGTCTCTGCCCCCTCGCTCGGTCTGCCGCGAAGCTTCACAGCAGCCTTTTCGTCCACCGAACGCAGATGCAGATCGGTCTGCGGGAAGGGTATCTCGATACTGTTGAGTGCGAATTCTGCCTCGATATCCTGATTTAAATCGCTGAGCACCTGTGTTTTCTCAAGAAAATCAGGAATCCAAACCCGCAACTCGAAATCAAGCGAACTGGCGCCGAAAGCCAGAAAAAAAACCACGGGTTTCGGTGTGTTCAGGACCATCGGGTTGGCCTCGGCACAACCCTTGAGAATATCCATCACCTTCGCCACCTCCGAGCCGTAAGCGACGCCGACAGGCACCCGAACCCGCACCTTGCGGTTGGCCAGGGTCCAGTTGACCACCTGGCCCGTAACCAGATCGGAGTTGGGTACCACGATTTCGGCATTGTCAAAGGTCTGAATGATAGTCGCACGCAATCCCAGTTTTTTTACCTCCCCGAATTCAGAACCGATCTGGATCGTATCTCCCACTTTAATAGGCCGCTCGAAGAGCAGAATCAGTCCACTGGCAAAGTTATTGACGATAGCCTGCAGGCCAAAGCCGATACCAACGCCAAGGGCACCGCCGAGCAGGGTGATTTGTTCTATCTTGAACCCGAGAACCCGGAGCATGACAAAAAAACTCATGGTCAGAATCGCATAATGCACCAGGCGGGCAATGGATAACTGCACCCCTGTATCGGCATCGTAGCGAGGCAGGACCTCACTCAGCAAGAGTGCCTGGGCGGCTTTGGACAACATCATCGCTGTATAGAAAACCAGGCCGATTGTCATGATAAAGCCAGGAGAAATGTGGACATCACCCAGGTTGAAGCCGATGCTGAATATACTTGCCATTGCCTCACCGGGGGTTGGCCAGATGGTCCAGAGAACTCCCAGTACGGAAAACAAAAACATGATATGGATGAGGCTGATAACAGGTTGCAGGCGTTTCATAATGACAGACTGATTCCTGCTGACAGAGGGGCATGGGGAGTGCCGAAAGGGTCAGTTCGAGCAGGCCGGTGTTCAACCGGTAAAATACCCATACGATGAGAATGGCATTTACCGTTGCCAGACAGACGGTAAAAAACAGAATGGAAAACTGGTCGTAGCCGGTTATGCCGGAGATGACAATGAGCAGTGGGAATACCCCCCATGTTTTCTGAATCCATGTGGTTGCTCTTTGTTCGGGCACCATTTTGCCTCTGAACTGGTAGAAGTAACCGATGCTGGCGACAATCGAAACATAGAACACATAGACGAAAATAATCATCGGGGGCAGACCGATAAGGACGAGCAGCATAGACAAGGCAAGAAAACAGGAGAGTCGGGTGAGGAATTTTCTTCTCCAGTCAATCATCAGAAGAGGTTTGAGCAATCCGATGACCGAGAAAACAGTCAGTATATGCAGCAGTTTCTCCCACTCCTTCGGCACCTCGATCTTTGTCAGTATAACAATGAAAAGAACCGAATAGGCCGAGACCAGAAATGTCGTTGTGGCCATAGGACTCGTGGCGAAAGGATACCATGCTGAGGAAGCCGGAGTCACTCTCCCGGTCCAATGAACTCCCCAGTACAGCAACATCAGGGCAAGGCCAATAAACAGCACAAAATTAAAATTCCCCTTGAGGTTGGCCTTCTGCATGACAATAAAAGCAGAGACACGGGCAAAACTGTCTTTAACAAGGCCCATGTTGATGCGAGTGTAGAATGCTTTAGAAAGCATTGACGGTGAGGTCTGCTGTGTGCTGGTTTTTCTAATCTCTGCCTTAATGCTGCGAATATTGCTGTCAATCGCATACAGATCGACCTTCAGTGCCGCGACTTTTTTCCCCAAGGCAAGGGTCGGATTCAACTGTTTTTCGATAAGCTGCAGGGCGGTATTGATATCGTTCGAAAGATCTTGTCTTTCTTCAATGACAAAGGCAAGTGACTGATCCGCCTTTTTTCTGAAATCTGCCAGCATTTGCTGCTTGGTATTCCAATCCTGGTGCATTTTCGAAAGCTCAGTGATCGCCCGCGTCACAGGCTCATTGAATCTGGTTAACTGATATTTCAGTTTAGCCAGTTCCATGTCAGCAGTTTCAACCTGTATAATCTGCCTTTCGGCAGTTGAAGTCTTGAGCAGGGAGACACTCCACTGCAGATCGGCGACGCCCTCCATCAGTTTCGGCAACTCTTTGTCAATCGCCTCAACACCCTGAAGGACATCGAGTTTCGTCTGCAGATCAATCAATGCTTTAGGAATGATGCCCGACCAGGCAAAAAGGTCAATCAGGGTGGGTTCAGGTTCTTCCTTGACCTGGGTTTCCGGGTTCTTGGCATCGGCTTTTTCCTCAGCCTGGACCTGACATGAAACCCCTGTGCACACAAAAAGCATGATACACAGAAAGTAAACACGAAGATGCGCGAGGTGATTCATTTAATAACTTCCAGGAGTAGACAACATCCATGCAGGCCCATCAGTTTCTTGCTGCATCCGGCAAAATTGCGATAAATTTCTCCACAAACCCGCTCGGCCGGTAGCTGAGTTTGGCATGGCGCAGGCCTTCCTGCCCCAGGTCCTGCTCCCGGTTGAGGGTGGTGTAGGGATCACTGATGATCGAAGCAAAGGCCTGATTGACGAACTGATACAAGCCTTTGTACTGATTAAGGGCCTTTTCAAAGTGAATAACGAAACTGGTACCACAAGCCAGCTCTTCCCCGAGGGAGTAGGCGACTGGCCGGCCGTCGGCATAATAGATGCCGCCACAAAGCTGCAGCTCTTCGCTTTTTTCCAAGGCCTCCCTGGCGGCCACATAATCACCGAGAGAGTCGTGCTCGTTTCGCCAGGATTCGAGGATGCCCAGGGCATCCGGGAGATACTCGGCAAGAAGGGGCCGCCCCTCATAATGGTAATTGTTGATAAAGGCCTTGATAAGATTTCTTTTTTTCTGAAATTTCCGACCAGTCAATTCAGCCAGTTCCTGACGCAGGTAGAGGTAATCAAAATTATCCCGGTCTTCACTGACGACAAACCCCATGGCTTGCAAGAGCGGTTTCTGGGGTGTGGACACGCATTTCATTCGCCCATAGTCCGCCATCAACATATGAAGCAGCGACTTGTCCGGCAGCCCGAACGGCAGCATAAAAAAGTTCCGGTCACCGTCCCGGCCCAAAATGACCAGCAGCCCGTCGGGCAATCGGGAAATCGCATAATGGTGCCCCTTCCTGAACAGGTAGATATTGGCGAAGGTGAATTCCGATATACCGTCCGGAAGGGCTTGAAACATGGGGTGGAACAACGGTCGCAGCGCCAGGGTCACCGCCGTGGCATCCGGGTACTCAGGAATCATTTGCCGAGATACCTCAGGCGTGGAGGGGATCGATAAGAAAGTCATGATTGACGACAAGAAAGTTGAGGGTGGGAAACAAAGGTGCTTTAGCAGCTCCAAGACATCAGCCTAATTATATCCGCGGTAATCCGCATGAAGAAAAACTATACTTTTCTCTAATTTTGAGCAAATATAATGCACTTTGAAGGAAAAAGGTCGTGTCGTTGGCAATTATTTGCGCAACGGCGCATAAAAATCAACAGTAAGGAGAAAAACATGGTTTTCTCGAATGTGAACACCCTGCGACTTCAAGAGTTTCGTCCTGGTATTATGAGTCATGCGGAGATCGGTAACAATCTGATCATGGCATGCATGGAGATCGCTGCCGGAAAAGAAGATACCGGCCATGAACATGCCTTTGACCAATGTGGGCTGGTAATCGCAGGGGCGATCGAGATGTTTGTCGGCGAGGAACGAAAAACGCTTTCTGCGCATGATAGCTATTTTATCCCTGCCGGTCAGCGCCATGGTTGGAAAACCTTCGATTCCCCTGCAAAATTGCTGGATATTTCTGCGAGATTTAACGATAGTAAAGACTAGGACTGCCCATGGTGAGCAGGGCCTTGTGCAGGTTTCTTCGGAATTCCCGGCGATCCCAGATGCCCTGGATATGACCGCGTTTCAGGGCATTACGCGCCGAATGATAGTCGGGGGGAATGTCGGCGCCGGTGGTTTCACGGATGACCCGCGGCCCGGCAAATCCTACCCGGCTCGACCGGATGGCAAACTGGTAGGGGGAACAACCGAGAAACGAAGCGACCGGCCCGGCATAGGAATTATTATCGTACACCACCAGATACAGGCCGCCGGCGTCGATGTATTCGCGCACCGCCATGGTGCACTTGGGCATCTGGATAACCCCGAGGGTCCCTTCCTGGATGCGGATGCCACCGGTCGTGTGGATATATGCCAGCAGCGGTTGCTTTTTCCGTTTGGCGAGGGCACAGGCCTGGGTAAATTTTTCCCCCTCCGCTGATCCGACCGTACCGTTGCGGAAATCGGAATAAAGCATGGTGACAATGATCTGAATGCCGTTTACCTTGGCATGAAAGGTCATATTGCCGGAACGCCAACCGGTCTTATCCTTGGATCGCTGCAACCGCTCGGTAAACCCCGTGTAGTTCTGCGGGTTGCCGGCACTTATCTCGGTGTTGAAATGTTTGATCGAGCCGGGATCGAAAATATTTTTCAGATACCACTTGTGCTCCAGGGGAAAATGATGGCCGCAGGTCTCACAGACCCCGGCAAATTCGCCGTAGAGATCGGGAATCCAAAGATCCTTGCAGCCGTGTTTCTCGGCGTTGGGGCAGGAGATGGTACGGTCTTCGTTGGCCAGTGGACTGGTGTAGGTATCGGTGAGTTCCAGCGGATCGACCCTCTGTGACTGGGCATCAAACTGGCTCGCGCCACCGGAATAGGTGATGAGACGCTGTGGTTTATCTTCTTTCTTTTTGCCCCACAGCTCCATGAAGGCGGTAAAGGGTTCGGTCAGCCGCCTGATCATCACCGAGCTTTCCCCGGAAACATCGTTTAAAACCTTGCGCACCTGGCGCTTATGGTTTTTCATGATATCGTAGCGCAGGGTGTAGTAGATCTTTTCGGTTTTCACCTTGGCGAGATTGATAGATCCCCTCCTCCGCCTCAACCATGCCGAGAAAGCCGTTGCGACCGAGTTCAAGGTATTTTTTTGAACGTAGAGACAGGAGTTTGTCGATTTCAACCCGGTTCAGATCCCAGGGCAATTCCAGCTGGGTTTCTTCGGTTGCCGGTTGATGCTTCTTGCGCCGGATCTCATAGGTGCGCATGGCGCTGAAGCTCTTGGCGGAGAGCACTACCTTGTCGGTGGCCCGGAGCATTTCCGCACGGAGCTTGGCAAAAAAGGTGAAATCATCCCTTCTCGCCCCGAGCATCGGTTCGTAGATGATCCGGTCAATGGTACCCTTTTCCAGATTGTCCTTGGCAGTGAGTTTCAGTCGATCGGCACAGACCTCGATCAATTCCCGAGGAACCTTTGAGCCCTCGCGGATTTTTCCTTCGATGGCCGCCGCCCCCTCCGGAGAAATAACCGAGTAGTAGCCGTGTGAGGTCATCAACCGGTAATCGGAAAGACCGATGGCCTCGGCCCCGCCCGAGCCGCCCTCGGAGATCATCGAGACCATCGGCACCCTGAGTTTGGTCATGGCGTAGATGTTTCTGGCAATCTGCTGGGCCGCGCCGGACCCTTCCTCAACCGGGTAGGAACCGGGGGTGAAGACATAAAAGTGAATGGGAATACCTTCGGTTTCCGCCACCTGCATATAGCGCAGGGCCTTTTCATTGCCCTGCGGTCGACATGAGCCGCCATTGCGAAATTCCTCACCGTGACCGGTTTCCTGACCAATGACCATAACCGAGGAGGTGTAGGGTTTGTTCTTCAGTCTTCGGGTGATGGTGGCCTTGGCACAGATCATCGCCGGATCGACGTTGGCGTCCCCTTCACCGCCCAGTTCGGTGTAATCTTCGTAGACATTTTCGAGGATGTCTTTCAGACTGAAGCGCTGGATGCTGCGGACGATTCGTACCCGTTCCATGGGGGTGAGGTTTTCTTCCGCCCGTTCTTCGAGAAAACTGATCGATTCTTCGAGTTTGCGGATCTCCCCCTGGAGACTCTCCTCGCTGTGATCATAAATGGTCTGTTTCAGCTCATCGCAATTCTTCTTAAAACCGTCGAGATTACCCCAGTTTGAATAATCCTTGACCTGTAGCAGATAATTGATCCGCTCTTCTATTTTCAGAAGCTGCTTTTGTAATTCTTTCATAGTATTTAATAACCGCTTCTAAAAGGCCAGAAGTCGATCCAGATTATTTTTCAGGTAGTCAAGATTGGTGATGATCGGATTGTTGCCTGCATCGGTGCCGGCAATGATGGTCTCACTGAGAAACTGTACGGCCTTGCTTTTCGCGTCGTCAACCGAATCCCCCCAGACCAGCGCCAGAGCGAGATTTGGATCAAAGTCGCTGGGAATAGGGTACGGCCGGTCAAAGGGCACATGGGTATAGACCACCGACCACGGATGCGTTGGAAACTTGAATTCATTGATCGTACCGATCCACGGTGCAAAACCGCGCCGGGTATCTTCGGCAACAATGCGCAGTTCGATGGCGGCACCCTTAAATTTTACCGCATTCTGCTTGTAGCCGAGGCGGTCGCCCAGGCCTAAGCGGATCTGCTCGCGAATCAGATTCGGCTGTTGACCATTAATATAGCTGATTCGCGCCGATATGTCGTTTTCCACCTGAATGCGGGTGTTTACTTCAAGAAGATAGGGTTGACCGGACCTGCTGACGATCCATTCCCAGGTGCCGACGTTGTCATATTTTACGTGGTTGGCAAGCTTCAGGGAATACTGGACAATCTGCTCGAGGACCTTCTTTTCGTCAAAATCGTAGTCAAAGGCCGATTTATGGAAACCGGGCGCCGCCTCCACCCTTTTTTGTCGACCTGTCGACTGGATGGTACAGTTCCGCGAACTGAAATGGATTCGTTCACCGTATTTCGAACAAACCAGCTGAACCTCCAGATGGTTATAATCGCGCAGGCACTGTTCGATGAGCACGCCGCCATCACCGAACTGGCGCTTGGCATAGTTTTGCAGTTGCCGGTAAACTCTCCGAAATCGCTCAATCTCAGAGACCTCTTCAATACCCATACCACCGCCGCCGGCCGCCGCTTTGATGAGAATAGAAGGTTGCTCGACGCCGCTTTGCTTCTGGCTTTCAAGAAGCTGGGCAGCCATTTCCTCCGCTTCCATTTCGTTGTAAATCGGTGTGTCCGTTCCCGGTATGGTGGGAATCCCCAGGTGGTTGGCCACCCGTTTGGTATTAATCTTGTCGCCAAGATCGCGGATCACCTCCCAATTCGGACCGATAAAGATGAGGGGCCGGTCGCGTTTCGTAGCCCTTCTGGCAAAACGAAAATCCTCGGAGAAAAACCCATAACCAGGATGGATGGCAGTGCTGCCGGTGTGATCGGCCACGGCAAAGATGTCATTCGGTTCGGTGTAGCTGGTAATCCGCCAGGCATTCTGGCCGGGTCCGCTCGTTATGTTCTGCCGTACATGTTCCGAATCTCTATCGGCCTCGGTATAGACAACGACATACGGTAGACCGAGATCCTTGCAGGCATTCATGATCCGTATGGCTATTTCGCCGCGATTGGCGATGAGAACCTTTCCTTCCAAGCTGTTCCTCGCTGATTTTAATGGTGACTATTGGACAGTGAACCTGAGAAATCGACGCTACTATAGTCATACCCTTTCGATTAGAAAAGATAAATTATCCGCGACCACCCCATTTCATGGCAATAAAACACATATTTTCAGGCCTATAGGTATTTCCAACTGACCATTCACCCACTATTTTTCAGGCCGGAGAACGAAAGAATCGCCAAGAGAAGATTGATTTTTCTGGCTAGAATGTTATTTATCTGTAGAGAATGCCGCAGCAAACACCGATTTCCACTACCAGATTGCTAACCAACCCACACGATGAGCGAAGACCATACGAATGACATTCAGGAGCCGGACCAGGAAAATGGGGTCCTGAAACGCCTAAAATCCCTGTTGAGTTTTACCAAACCTGGAACCAAGGAAGACCTTGATCACGAAATCCAGGAACTTCTCGAAGAAGGTGAAGAGCATGGACTGATTTCCTCCCTCGAGGAACGAATGATCAACTCCATCCTTGAGTTTCGAGAAACCTATGCCTCGGAAATCATGACTCCGGCGGCGGAGGTCGTATCCTTTGATGAAGCATCGCCGATGTCGGAACTCATTGATATCGTCATAGAGAGTGGCTTTACCCGCATCCCGGTGTATCGCGAAAATCCCGACCATGTTATCGGGGCAATTCATGCCAAGGATCTGCTCCGACTCTGCGCCCGACCGGACGCCCTTCCGAATAGCGGACCGGTAAATCTGGAAAGTTATTTGCGGCCGATCTACTTTATTACCGAATCGAAACCGATCGTCGATCTGCTGCGCGAGTTTCAAAAACGCAAACTGCATATGGCCATGGTCATCGACGAATTCGGCGCGGTTCGGGGCCTGATAACCCTGGAAGATATTCTTGAAGAAATTGTCGGCGAAATTGACGATGAATATGATAACGATGAAAAACAGATCGAGATAATTGACGAGCAGACAATTCAAGTCCATGGCCGGGTTGACATTGAGGTAATTGAGGAGCATTTCCATGTGCAGTTTCCCGAAGGCTCCTACGAATCGGTCGGCGGATTGATTATCCATACCCTCGGTCGGCTGGCGATTATTGGTGATATTGTCGATATCAATGGTTTTCGCTTTGAGACGAAAAGCGCCGATGCCCGACAACTGAAGCTGGTGCGTATCAGCAGGATTGCCGAGGACCAAGAGAAAAAGTGACATCTTTCTTTCGCAACCGGTATTTTTTCGCGACACTCACCGCCCTCGGCCTGTGGATTTCTTTTCCGGGTGGGGGCGAATTTTGGCCGTTGCTGCCCTTGGCCTTAGTTCCGCTGCTGTTCAGCATTCAGACCGGCAGCCCAGGGCAAGCTGCTCGTTGCGGACTCGTCGCCGGCCTTGTCCACTTTCTTTTGCTCCTCTACTGGATCGTCATTGTTCTCGGCACTTACGGCGGTCTGGCCTGGTACCTTTCGATCCCGGCGCTGCTCTTGCTGGCTCTTTATATGGGCCTTTATTTTTCGCTATTTGCCGCCCTTGCGCACGTCATCCTCAACATTTATCCGGCCATCGCCGCCCTCTGGCTGCTGCCCGTGCTGTGGGTGGGGCTCGACTGGCTGCGCAGCGTGCTGTTCACCGGTTTTCCCTGGATGGATCTCGGCTACGCCCTGTACAAGATGCCAATTGCTATCCAGATTGCCGATCTGGTTGGCCATCACGGAGTGACGTTTCTCATCGTCTTGATCAATACTCTGCTGTTCCTGCTGGTGAGGGCCTGGCCCTCGGGCCGCAGCCTTTTGTTGCTCCTGGTGCCGGCCTGCTTTCTTACAGGCGGCGCCGGATTGTACTCACAACAGCGGTTGGCCGAGGTTCACAAACAAACCACGGTCATTGCCACGCCCCAGCTCAGCATCGGCATTGTCCAGGGCAATATCGACCAAAGCGTCAAATGGTCGCCCTCGCAACAAGCGGCAACTATCCAGACTTATCTCAGCCTGAGCGAATCTCTCATGGCCTCCCGGCCCCCTTCCCTGATTGTCTGGCCGGAAACCGCCCTGCCCTTTTATCCGTTAAAGAACGATAACATGGGGCCGCTGAGAAAACTGGTCGAAGGTCGTGAACTCGCCCTTCTCACCGGCGCACCCTGGTACGAAGTTGTCGACCGGAAAGCGCAAAATGTACTGTTTTTCAACAGTGCCGTGCTGCTGCGGCCGGACGGGGAATTCCATGGTAAATACTACAAATCACATCTTGTGCCCTTTGGCGAATATGTGCCTTTAAAACAATTTCTGCCGTTTATCGCACCCCTGGTCGAAGCAGCTGGAAATTTCAGCACCGGGACGATCGAACGACCGCTCGTATGGATGGATGCACGGGCCGGGATACTTATTTGTTTTGAATCGGTGTTTCCGGAAATATCCCGCCAATGGGTCAAAGCAGGTGCCAATATTCTGATTAATTTGACCAACGATGCGTGGTATGGTAAATCGAGTGCCCCGTATCATAGCCTGGCCATGGCGGTGTTTCGCGCAGTTGAAACCAGGCGCAGTCTGGTCCGTTCCGCCAACACCGGCATTTCGGCCTTTATCCGCCCGACCGGGACAATAGATCTGCAATCGCAAATCTTTGTCCCCTTTGCCGCGGCAAGAGTGGTAACTCTCATGCAGGGCGAGACATTCTGGGTGTGTTACGGCTATCTTTTCGCACCCGCCTGTTTGGCTATCGGCCTCCTCGGCAGCTGCCTTGCCATTATTCAACGGCGGCGGAAAACTTTTAAAATTACAAAAAATTAGCGTTAAGGTTAGAAATTATGGTTATCGAAAGCGGTGCCGCTGTATCCAAACAAAAACTCGGAGATCTCAAAACTCGTCTTCTCGTTCTCAAGGAGCATCTTTGACTTAGACCGCAAGAAAGAAAGGCTTGAAGCCCTGGAACGGCAGACCCTGGCCCCGGGTTTCTGGAATGAAGCCGATACCGCCCAGGACGTGCAAAAGGAACACGGCCAGCTGCAGGAGGTCATCGGCGGCTGGGAAGCCCGTTGGAAACATCTGGAAGATACCGAACTTTTTCTGGAAATGGTCATGGAGGATAAGGATGCCGACCTGGAACTGGAGATCGCCCACACCTTAGAGACCATTGAAGAAGGTTTATCCCAGGCCGAGCTGGAGTGCATGTTCAACGGCGAGCATGACGCCAACAATGCCATCATTGCCATCCATGCCGGGGCCGGCGGCACCGAGGCCCAGGATTGGGTGGCCATCCTTATGCGCATGTATCTGCGCTGGGGTGAGATCCGTGGCTTTAAGACCGATATCCTCGATTATCTGGCCGGCGATGAGGCCGGAACCAAAAGCGTCACCATTATGTTCAAAGGCCGCTTTGCCTACGGCCTGCTGCGCTCGGAACTGGGCATCCATCGACTGGTGCGCATCTCACCCTTCGATGCCAGCGGCAGACGCCATACCTCCTTTGCCTCGGTTATGGTCCTGCCGGAACTCGACGATTCCATCAAGGTGGAAATCGACGACAAGGATCTGCGCATCGACACCTACCGCTCCAGCGGCGCCGGCGGGCAGCATGTCAACAAGACCGATTCGGCCATCCGCATCACCCATCTGCCGACGGGAATCGTCGTCCAGTGCCAGAACGAGCGATCGCAGCATTCCAATAAGGATACCGCCATGAAAATGCTCACCGTGCATCTTTATGCCCTGGAAAAACAAAAAAATGCCGAGCGGCAGGAAGGCTTGGCCGGGGATAAAAAAGGTATCTCCTGGGGCAGCCAGATCCGTTCCTATGTCCTGCAGCCCTACCGGCTCATCAAGGACCACCGTACCGAGCACGAAACCGGCAACGTCGATGCGGTGCTCGACGGCAATCTCGATTCTTTTATCAAGGCCTTTCTGCTTTGGGGACAAGCGAGGAATTGAGAAGGGTAAGCCGTCAGGTGAGGAGTGAAACAAAAAAGGCCGACTCATTTCCGCGTCGGCCTTTTTGCATTGTGCTGTCTGTCGTTTACAGAAGTTCGCTGATCGGGGTGAAGTTCAAACCAAAGGCCTCGGCCACTGCCTGATAGGTGACCTTGCCGTCGATAATGTTGACGCCGCGGGCGATCTCGACGTTGTCCTGGGCGGCCTTTTTCCAACCCTTGTTGGCGATCTGCAGGGCATAGGGCAGGGTAGCGTTGGTCAGCGCCAGGGTCGAGGTCTTGGCGACCGCGCCCGGCATATTGGCCACGCAGTAATGCACCACGCCATCGACGGTGTAGACCGGATTGTCATGGGAAGTGGCCTTCGAGGTCTCAAAGCAGCCGCCTTGATCGATGGCCACGTCAACCATGACCGAGCCCTCTTTCATGACCTTCAGCATCTCCCTGGTGACCAGCTTGGGGGCCTTGGCGCCCGGGATGAGGACCGCACCGATAACCAGATCGGCCTGGGCCAGGAGCTCGCGGAGTTTCGGCACACTGCTCATGATCGGGAAACAGTTGCTGGGCATGACTTCCCGGAGATAGCGCAAACGGTCGAGATTGGTGTCGAGCAGGTAGACCTTGGCACCGAGGCCGCAGGCCATAAAGGCGGCATTGATGCCGACGACACCGCCACCGATAACCACGACGGTTCCAGGCTCAACACCCGGTACGCCGCCAAGGAGAATACCCCGGCCGCCCTTGGTCATCTGCAGGTAATTGGCACCCTCCTGGGCGGCCATTCGCCCGGCCACTTCACTCATCGGAGTGAGGAGAGGCAGAGAACCATCGGCCTTCTGTATCGTCTCGTAGGCGATATTTACCGATCCGGCCTTGATCAGGGCATGGGTCTGCTGCTCATCGGCGGCCAGATGGAGATAGGTAAAGACGATCTGGCCCTTCTTGATATGGGCATATTCCTGCGGCTGCGGTTCTTTAACATGCATGACCATGTCGGACTTGGCAAAGATCTCGGCAGCCGTGGCAACAATGGTGGCACCCGCCTGGACATATTCGGCGTCACTGAAACCGCTGCCCTTGCCGGCATTGGTTTCGACGAGAACCTGATGTTGGTGATGGCACATGACCTCAACACCTGCGGGGGTCATGCATACCCTGTTTTCAGCGATTTTGATTTCCTTGAGAATTCCGACGATCATTGTTGTCTCCTGTGGTGAGTGTTTAGGGGCCGTTAAGAAATGACTCATACTATTTTCACCATTTCTTTACGGCCCCTTATGCCGTTTATGACATTGAAACGGATTACTTATTGTTAAACGACGGCTTAGTGAATCAGAGAATATAAGGGACTTTCAGATTGTAGCCCTTGTAGACGATGAAACTTTCCACCGTCTGCACCTCTTCGATGCGGGCCACCTGCTCGGTGATGAACTCCAGCAGACTGTAGCCCTGCCCCAAAAGGACCTGGAGAATTATATCGTACCTGCCGGTGACAATCGCGGCGGAAACCACGCCTCGCAGGCGGCTGAACTCTTCGGCCTTTTTTTGCAGCTCCATGTTTTTCAGTTTCACCCCCAGGTACAGGAGGTTATGGCCGGCCAGGACATCAACCTGAACCGTTCCGGAAAACTTGAGTATCCCCTCGTCCACCAATTTATTGACCCGACTGCGAATGGTGTTTTCGGTGACGGATAGCTCTTCAGCGATGAGCTTGAAGGATTTCCGTCCGTCTTTTAAGTGGCGAAGAATCTGGATATTGGTGTCGTCGATGTCCATTATGGCGTGTGTTCGGTCAGGCTACCGCCTGTCTGTTATGGGCTGAAATTAGTTATTTTATATATTTTTAATCAATATTTGCTGAAATGTCAAAATTTTTAAAAATATTTTTATATTTACATCAATATATTCTGAAAATACGTATTTCCACAAACAGCCAACCGTCCGCGCCTGCATGTAAAGATTGTGAAAATTGCCCTTCCGGCAAGGACGCCCAGTTTAAAAGTATTTCTTGACTATCATACTGCGCCCGACTATTGAAAAACCCAGGAGGTATGACAATGAAGATAATAGCAATCAATGGCAGCCCGAGAAAGAAATGGAACACCGCGACACTGCTGGAAAAGGCCCTGGAAGGTGCGGCGGCGCAGGGCGCTGAGACGGAGCTCATCCATCTTTATGATCTCGCTTTCAAGGGCTGCAGCAGCTGCTTTGCCTGCAAGCTTAAAGGCGGGAAGAGTTACGGAAAATGCGCAATGATGGATGATCTTACCAAAGTCCTGGAAAAAGTCGCCGACGTGGATGCCCTCATCCTCGGCTCGCCGATTTACTTCGGTACGGTGACCGGAGAGATGCGGTCCTGTATGGAAAGACTACTCTTCCCTTACTTGATCTACTCCATGCCACCGGCATCCTTATTCGGTCGAAAAATGCCGACTGCCTTCATTTATACCATGAACATGCCGGAACACCTGATGGAAGAATTTCGTTATCCGGTACATATTGGTCTGAACGAAAACGTTTTGACCCGGATTTTCGGGCAGGCAGAATCTCTCTGGTCCTGCGAAACACTTCAATTTGAGGACTACGATAAGGTCGTCTTCAATTATTTTGACCCTGAAGTGCGACGGGAGAGACGGAAAACAGTCTTCCCCGAGGATTGCCGGAAAGCCTTTGAACTGGGCGCGAGGTTGGCGGGCACAAGGGCAGCAGGTGCCATTTAAAAGGCTTATTCTTTCATTATTTTTACAACTCTTTCATCCAGACAAGAACGCAGAAAGGTGTTCATCTGTTTTTGATCACCACTGTCGTAAAAAGCCAGAATATATTGATTAAACATGTCTTTGGCCGCTGCACTGCCTTTTTTCGTCTCATCTATTTGTTTTTCGAAAATTCGCTCATTTTATTCGTCGTTATGTTTCCAATGATTCCTTGGAAGCAGAACGCCCGACCACGCTCTCATCTCCAGCAGGGTTGCGGTACGGTTAATAATATGTTGCTGAACTGCGCCGTGAGCTTGAAAAAAAGAGCCTCTCCCCTAACACCCATGGAGCTTATTTATAACATCCTGGATATACCGTGTAAACAGCAATTAATCTGCAAAACAGCGGCAGCAGAAGACAACGCCCAGGCAGAAATAAAGGGCCAAGTCTGTCTTTTACTAACTTCTTTGCTCATAGACCGACCTTCCTACCACTGACCAAAAACACCGCAAACGTCCTTTTGCTCCCATCCGAACCCGGCTTGATCATCTCGGTGGCCCTGCTGTCCTGGATATCGGCAAAGCCGGCCTCGGCAAACATCGCCCGCACCGCCGCCCGCTCAAAACCATGGTGAAAGACGCCGGTATTGTCATCGTGGAAGAGGCCGTCGTCCGGCTCCAGATCGGCGATGGCCAGGATGCCGCCGGGAACAAGAGCCGCGCTAAGCTGCCGAAGCAGGGCCTCCGGCCGGCGCATATGATGCAGGGTCATGCTGCTCGTGATCAGATCGTATTCCCCGGTCAAGGTCTCGCCCTTTTCCACATCAATGAGCCGGGTGTCAATATTGGTCAATTTACCCTGGACGATCTTCGCCTTAAGGATGTCCAGCATCCCCGGTGAACTGTCGATGCCGGTGATTGATGCGACCAAGGGTTGCAGCCTAAGGCTCACCAGTCCGGTGCCGCAGCCGAAATCCGCCGCCTTCATCGCCTTGCTCGGGGCTACCTGGCGGATGATTGCCGCCGCCACCTCCCCGGCCAATTTGACCCTCTCAGGTTTTTCATCCCAACTGGCCGCTGCCGCATTAAAATCCTTATTTTCGCTTGTCATAGCTCTCCAGTACCAATTTTTTTGGTTATAAGTGATGGTTCAATTCCACCGAAATGTGCACTAATTCTTCATGGATACGCAACTGCTTTTTGAAATACTCAGAGCCGATTGATCCACTGGTAACGAGTGAAAGAATACAGGCATATTTGCCCTTGCCGACCCGCCATACATGCAGGTCGCAGATCTCGGCATCGACCGGACTTGCGGCAATAACCTCGCGAATCTCGGCCACCACCGGGGCATCCATCTCAGCATCGAGCAGCACCCGTCCGGTATCACGGAGTAAGCCGTAGGCCCAGATAGCCACCAGTGCAGCGCCAACGATACCCATTACCGGGTCAAGCCAATTGGCTCCCAAGAATTTTCCGCCGGTGAGCGCCAAGATGGCAAGCACCGAGGTGGCGGCATCGGTAATGACGTGTAAATACGCCGAACGTAGGTTCAAATCATGGTGGTGGCTGTGCCCTTCGTCATCGTGGTGTTCATGATGCTCATGACTATGTCCGCCTTTCAGCAGCCAGGCACAGGCCAGGTTGACCAGCAGGCCGACTATGGCGATGCCGATTGCCTGATTGTAATGAATCGGCGTGGGCGCAATCAGGCGTTCGACCGATTGGTACAACATCAGCACCGCAACCATTACCAAACATAAGGCGCTGGTATAGCCGCCCAGCACCTCGATTTTCCAGGTGCCGAAGGCAAATCTTGGATCATGGGCGAAGCGACGGGCGGCTCCGTAGGCAAGCACCGACAGGCCAAGCGCCAGGGCATGAGAACTCATGTGCCAGCCGTCAGCCAGCAGGGCCATCGAGTTGAACAGCCAGCCGCCGCAGATCTCGGCAACCATCATGACGGCCGTCAGTATGACCGCTAAAAGGGTATTTCTTTCAGCCAGCGGGTTGCCTTGATCAAAAACATGGGAGTGACGCCAATCGTCAATGTGCGCAGCGGGTTGCATTCTAATGTATCCTTTTTGGGAAAAACTTTATCAGGCCTTTCATCAAGGAAGTTCGACGGCCCAATTGGCAAGGGGCGGGACCGTCTGAACCATCCCCTGTTTCTTCAGAAAGGCGGCAAAACGGTTGTAGCGGTTTTTATCCAGAGCACCCGGCCGCAGGGCAAAGCGCGGCAAGGTGTCGCGCCAGGCCAACCGGTTCAGCTCATCATCGAGGTTTTCCCGGCCATGACTGACAAACAGCTTCCAACTTTCCTCGGGATGATTGATGGTGTATTGCACCGCTTCTTCCAGGGCATCGACAAATCGCCGCAGCCGCGGGTCGGCGGTGTCGGTGTTTTTGGCCACGAGGATCAGCTCATCGTAGGCCGGGACTCCATATTCTTCAACGTAAAAGGCCCGGCCCGGCCGTTTTTCGATGGCCATCTGGTTCAACTCGAAATTCCGGAAGGCACCGATTACCGCATCGACCTGACCGGCCAGAAGGGCCGGCGACAGGGAAAAATTGACATTGACCAGCGTAACATCATTTAGGCTTAACCCAACCCTTGCCAGCATCACCTGGAGAAGGGTGTTTTCGAAACCGCCAACCGAATAGCCGATGGTCTTTGCCCTTGAGATCAGCAATGGTCTTGTATCTTGCCGTCGGCCAATACCACCAGGCAGTTGAGGGGCGTGGCGATAAGGGTGGCGATGCGCGTCAGCGGCAGGCCCTGATCGACCTGCACCTGGTGCTGGTGCTGATACGACACGGCGATATCGGCCTTGCCGGCTGCCACCAGTTTCGGCGGATCGTTGGGATTTGCCGGGGCAATCAGTTCGACATCCAAGCCCCTGGCGGCAAACATACCCTTTTCAAGAGCAACATACAGCGGCGCATGGTCGGGGTTGACATACCAGTCGAGCAAGACGGTAAGTTTTTCTCCGGCCATGACCTCGGAAGCAGCCAGGAGGCTTGCGGCAAGAAAGCAGAGACGCGACGATTTTTACCAAGTTTTTTCATGTGATTTTTCCTTTTTCAGGTTCCCAGAAGATGAGCCTTGCCAGCAGGCGGTCAACGATAAAAGAGAGAAGTAAAGAGAGCCCGGCCAAAAGTACCAGGGCGGCAAACATCCTGTCGATCTGCATGCGGCCGTTGGCATGGAGCATGTAAAAGCCGAGGCCGGAACTGGACCCGACCCATTCCCCCACGACCGCACCAATCGGCGCCACCGCCGCCGCCATCCTGACTCCGGCGGCAAAGGACGGAAGGCCGGAAGGCACAACGATATAGCGGAGTATGGCCAAAGGTTTTGCCCCCATGATCCGGGCTAGTTCCAGGAGTTCCGGGCTGGTTCGCCGCATCCCCTGGTAAAAGGAGGCGGTCACCGGAAAAAAGATAATGAGGAGCGCCATGGCGATCTTTGAGGCCATGCCGTAACCGAACCAGAGAACCAGGACCGGGGCCAGGGCAAAGACCGGCAGGGCCTGGCTGATTAGGAGAAGCGGCAGCATCCACCGTTTCAATCGGGCAGAAACGATCATGGCCAGGGCGCAGGAGGTTCCGAGGAGGATCCCCAGCAGCAGGCCGAGTACCATTTCCAGGGTGGTGGTCAGTAAATGGCCGAGCAGGACCGGAAATTGGGTGACCAGATGCCTTGGCCACCGGCCAGGGACCGGGCAGGATGTAGGCCGGAGGCCCGGCGAGAACGATGACAAGCTGCCACAGAGCCAGCAATCCGGCGACCAGAAGAAGGGGCGGGCTTTCATAGGTTGTCTCCGTCCATGAGCATGGCCAGCAGTTCACCATATTGCCGGGCAATCTCGGGGCTGCCGGGAGGGCGCGGCGGCCTGCCCGGCGGTTCAAGATTTGCCACCACCCGGACCGGCGAACCGGCAAGGACGACTACCCGGTCGGCAAGGCGCAGGGCCTCCAGCGGATCATGGGTGACCAGCAGCACCGTCCGCCCTTTGATCATCTGTGCCGCCAGATCCTGCAACCTTTGGCGATTGAGGGCGTCAAGGGCTGAGAAGGGTTCGTCCATCAAGACGATGCCTCGCCCCTCCATCAGGGTCCGCAGCAGGGCCCCGCGTTGCCGCATCCCCCCGGAAAGGAGGCTGGGCAAGTCGTGCTCATGGCCGCTTAATCCGGCAAGGCGCAGGAGGGTCACGAGCCTGTTGTCGCAAGACATCGGTCAGTTCGCCTCGCAGCTTGGCCCCAAGCAGGACATTATCGATCAGCGACAACCAGGGCAGCAGGAGATCGTCCTGCCCCATCCAGGCACACTCTGACTTTGGCGTCGGGAGGATCAAGGTTGATGGCACCGGTCAAAAGGGGTGGACCGGAACCGGCGATGAGTTTCAGAAGCGTCGATTTGCCGCAACCGCTTGGACCGAGAAGGCAGGTGGTCCGACCTCCGTCCAGCCGCAGGCAAAAATCATCAAACAGCCGCCGCTCGCCAAAGGCCACGGTAATATTGTCGATGATCACTGCCGGGGCGGCCACTTCCCGCCAAACGACGCGACAGGGTCAAGCGCTCAAGAGCGGATCACCAGAAGGCGTGGAAATGGTGCACCGGTCCATGGCCGTTGCCGATCTTGTAGACGGCACCGGCTTCGATGGCAGCGGTGATATAGTCTTTTGCCCGCCGCACCGCTTCTTCGACCGCAGCCCCTTTGGCCATATTCGCGGCAATGGCCGATGAAAGGGTGCAGCCGGTGCCATGGTTGTTGGTGGTGGCAATGCGTTTTCCGGGCAAAGTTATCAACCGTCTTTCACCGGCGAGGTAGAGGCAATCGTCGCAGTCACCGGACTCCAGATGCCCGCCCTTGATGAGCACAGCGCCGCAGCCGAGGCTGGCCAGCTCGACTGCCGCCAAGCTGGATCTCCTCCGCCGTCTCTGATATCCCGGCCAAGGAGAACCGAGGCCTCGGGCAGATTGGGGGTGATGATATCGGCCAGGGGAATGAGATATTTCCTCAGGGCATCAATCGCCTCATCCTGCACGAGCTTATCGCCGCTCTGGGCGACCATGACCGGATCGACAACGATCCGCTGCACCCCATGTCGCTGCAAGCCCTTCGGCAACGGTTCTGTATCAGTTCGGCTGAAAAAAGCATGCCGATCTTCACCGCATCGCAGCCGATGTCCGGAAGAACGGCATCGAGCTGGGCCCGGACAAAATCCACCGGCACCGCATGAATGCCCGAGACCCCGAGGGTATTCTGGGCGGTCAGGGCGGTAATGACGCTCATGCCGTAGCAGCCGTTGGCGGCGATGGTCTTCAGGTCAGCCTGAATGCCCGCCCCGCCGCCGCTGTCCGAACCGGCGATGGTCAGAACCCGGAAGTATGTTTTTTCTTGTGTCATGAATGTGTTTCCTTCTTTATTTTTCTATCAGCAACCGTCTGTTTCAGCGCCGCCGCCGCAGTCCGGGGACAAGGGGCGGAGACAATGGCCGACACCACCGCCACTCCGTCCGCCCCGGCCTGCATCACCTCCGCGGCATTGTCCAAGGTGATGCCGCCGATGCCGACCAGGGGCAGGTTGACCGCCTCTTCTGATCCGGCGGATACCCTCAAGACCGAGAGGCGCGGCCGCATCTTTTTTGGTGGTTGTCGCAAAGACCGGACTTATGCCGATATAATCCGCCCCTTCGGCCTCGGCCCGCAGGGCATCGTCAAGGGATTCGGCGGAAATGCCGATCACCATGTCGGGTCCGGCTATACGCCGGGCATCGGCGATGGTCATATCCTGCTGCCCGAGGTGCAGTCCTTCGGCACCGACCGCCAGAGCCACATCCAGTCGGTCATTGATGATAAGCGGAATGCCGGTGCCGAGCAGCAGCTGTTTGAGAAGACGGGCCTCGGCGATGAACTGCCGGGTCGAGCAATCCTTTTCCCGCAACTGCACAACAGTGACGCCACCGGCAACCGCAGCCTTCACCACCTCACAGGTCGTCCTGCCCCGTGACAGACTCCGGTCGGTTACCAGATACAGCGAATAGTCAAACATGGCAATCGACCCCCTTTCAATCAACGCTGAAACGGCAGCGCTGGGCCACCTCATCCGGGGTGAGGGAATGCAGGGCATCAAGGAGATTGATCATAAAGGTGCCGGGACCGGATGGAGACTGCTCCGGCCTGCTCGCCGGCAATACCGAAAAAGGCCAGACCGGTGGCGGCCGCCGAGAGATGCATCCGGATCAACCGCGAGAAAGGCACCGATGGTCGCCGTTGCCGAGCAGCCGGTGCCGGTGACGACCGGCATGAGATTATGCCCGCCTTCGATCCGCACGACCCTCGCACCATCGGTCACCAGATCGACCGGCCCGGTGATCGCTACGGTCGTCCGCAGGTCCCGGGCGAGCTGCTTAGCCACCGCCCCGGCATCATCGACTGCATGCAGCGCATCCACCCCCTTACCGCCGGCCTTGCCGGTCAGCCAAGGGAAAGGATCTCCGAGGCATTGCCGCGCACGACACTGACCCTGGTTTCGGCAAGGATTCTTTTGGCGGCGGCGGTCCGCATGGCGGTGGCCCCAGAGCCCACCGGATCGAGAACAATCGGTTTGCCCAAGAGCCGTCGCCTTTTTGCCCGCCAGCACCATGGCATCAACCCACTGGTCGGTCAGGGTGCCGATATTGAGAACCAAGGATCCGGCAAAGGCAACCATCTCCTCGACCTCGTTTTCGGCATGGGCCATGACCGGTGAAGCCCCCATCGCCAGGAGGACATTGGCGGTATAGTTCATCACCACGAAATTGGTGATATTATGGATGAGCGGTTTGTTTTCACGGATTTTTCTGAGATTTTCTGCGGTATTACCGGCCAAATCGAACATGATGCGCCTCGTTTTCAAAAAGATATATTGAAGAAGAAAACGGGCAGACACAACGGGAGAGAGTAAACCAAAACAGGATACCAACTACGATATTTCTGCAATTTCCTACGCTGGAACTATCCAGATCAGGTTCAATGGGTATGATCTCAGGCCTTGCGCCACCCCTGCATTAAACGCGTGTGCGTTCCCTTTCTATAAAAAATGAACTCCTTACATTGTCAATCTTTACCTCTCGGTAAGAGAGCGAACTGCGTTGCGCTTGTCATGCTTGCTATTCCAAGGGTTGAGACTTGGATTTGCCGTGTAAATTTTTTCGTCCGGGAGACTGCAGCTTATCGCTGCAGGAACTGCACATAGCTCCGCCCGTTTGGTGGCACATGCCGGTCAATCCATGGTTGGTCCTGCTCTGCCTTCGCTTACAGTAACTGAGGATAAATATCGCCGCAAGCAGCAGGCCAAAGGAAATGATCAGGGTAAGAACAAAGGTCTTCATAGGGGTGATTATAAGCATTTTAACCTCCGCTGTGGAGTCTCTCTTAACCGCCGAAATCGTCGTAATGGATGTTGCTCTTTTCTACTCCGAGACCTTCAAGCATGGTAAAGATAGCCTTGTTCATCATCGGTGGGCCGCACAGATAATAGTTGATATCCTCCGGTGCCGGGTGGTCTTTCAAATACTGGTCGAGAAGAACCAGGTGGATAAAGCCGGTGGCTCCAGTCCAGTTATCCTCCGGCAAGGGGCTGGACAGGGCCAGGTGGAACGAAAAATTACTGAATTTTCTTTCAAGTTCTTGGAACTCTTCGGTGTAGAAGACCTCTTTGAGGCTCCGGCCACCGTACCAGAAAGACACCTTGCGTCCGGTGTTTTTACCTTTAAAAAGATCAAAGACATGGCTGCGCAGCGGGGCCATCCCGGCACCACCGCCGATAAGGATGACCTCCGATTCGCTTTCGTCCATAAAAAATTCGCCGAAAGGCCCGGAGATGGTCACCTCATCGCCTGCCTTGAGGTTGAAAACATAGGAAGAAACCTGGCCCGGCGGCAGTGACATCCTGCCCCGGTGGCGGACTGGCGATCCGCACATTGAGCTTAATGATGCCTTTTTCGCCCGGATAATTGGCCATCGAATAGGCCCGGGTGACCGGCGTGTAAACATGGGATTTATATTGGAACATCTTAAACTTGGTCCAATCGGCGAGGAATCGGTCATCGATTTCGAAGCTGCGGTATTCCAGGGAATGGGGTGGAACCTCGATCTGAATATAGCCGCCGGCCTTGAAATCGACGCCATCGCCTTCCGGCAGGCCGATCACCAACTCCTTGATAAAGGTCGCGACATTGTTGTTGGAGAGCACCTTGCAACGCCATTTTTTTGCCTCCAGGCGCCTCCGTCGGCACCTTGATCTTCAAATCCCTTTTAACCGCCACCTGGCAGGACAGGCGCATGCCCAGCTTGGCATCGCGGTTGTTGATCTGCGATTTTTCGGTGGGCAGGATGCTGCCGCCGCCCTCCTGAACGATACACCGGCACTGGCCGCAGCTGCCGCCGCCGCCGCAGGCCGACGATAGAATGATACCCTGCTCGGAGAGGGTGGTCAGCAGCTTGCCGCCCGGCCTGACCTGGAATTTTCTTATTGTCATTGACCTCAATGATAACCTCACCTTCCGGCAGCAGTGTCCTCTTGGAAACAACAATGAGGGTCACCAGGATCATCTGGATGGCCAGAAAGCAGAGCACTCCGTAATATATCTCAGTCATGGTCCGAATCCCTCATGCACTTGCTGTTGCTGAGTATCCTGTCATCAACCCTCTTCACATCTCATAGTCCGGCCAGGCCCATAAAGGCCATGGCAATCAGCCCGACCGTAATAAAGGTGAGCCCCAGACCGCGCAGTCCGGCCGGTGGATCGGCGTATTCGAGTCTTTCCCGGATCCCTGCCAAGACGACCACGGCCAGGAAAAATCCGGCGCCGGAGCCGAAGCCGTAGGCAATGCTCTCGCCGAAGGTATAATCGCGTTCGACCATAAAAAGGGTGCCCGGCAAAGATGGCGCAGTTGACCGTCAGCAGCGGCAGGAAGATGCCCAGGGTGTTGTAGAGCGCCGGCAGAAAGCGGTCGATGACCATCTCAAGGATCTGTACCACCGCGGCGATGATGGCGATATAGGTGAGCAGGCCGAGAAAGCTGAGATCGAGATCCGGTTGACCGGCCCAGGCCAGGGCCCCGGGTTTTAGCAGATAGGTGTAGATCAGGTTGTTGATCGGCACGGTAATGACCTGGATAAACAGCACCGCCGCGCCGAGTCCGACGGCCGCCTTCACCTGTTTGGAGATGGCGATAAAGGTGCACATGCCGAGAAAAAAGCTGAGCGGCAGATTCTCAAGAAAGATGGAGCGGATAACGATATCAAAATAGTGGGCCATTAGTCTTTCTCCTGTTGGCTGGGATCCATGGTGCGCAGCAGCCAGATGATCAGGGCAATGAGGAAGAAGGCGCATGACCGGCAGGACCAGCAGACCGTTGCGCAGATACCAGCCACCGTTGGTGGTCAGCGGCAGGATCTCAACACCGAAGAGGCTGCCGGAGCCGAACAGCTCACGGACAAAGGCGACCGACATAAGAATGAAGCCATAGCCGAGGCCGTTGGCGATACCGTCGATAAAACTGGCAATCGGTGGATTGGACATGGCAAAACCTTCGGCCCGGCCCATGAGGATGCAGTTGGTGATGATCAGTCCGACATAGATCGACAGCTGTTTCGACAGGCTGAAATAATAGGCCTTGAGAAGCTGATCGACAAGGATGACCAGGGTGGCGGCAACGATGATCTGCAGGCCGATCCGCACACTGCTGGGGATCTGGTGGCGGACGAGGCTGATGGTCATGCTGGAGAAGGCGGTGACCAGACCGACACAGATCGACATGACCAGGGCCGTGGTCATCTGGCCGGTTACCGCCAGCGACGAACAGATACCGAGGACCAGGAGAGCGATGGGATTGCGTTTGAAGACGGAGCTGGTAAGCAGCTCTAAGATTGGTTTCAGCCATGGGGTTTCTTCTTCGGTTGAGTTGGGGTTTAAAGTATTTGCCTTTTGCCTTATTTTAGCCTTATCTCGTGCAACCAAAAAGGGCTGAAGAAAGTTTTATCCTCGTCCTGAATTCCCGGACTCAACAGTCTTCTGCTCGCTGAAAAAAGGTTTGAATCCGTGCTCACCGAACCAGAATTCCATGAGGTTGTTGACACCCTTGGTGGTGAGCGTCGCACCCGACAAGCCGTCGATCTGGTATTGTTTTGCCGGCTCCTCGGCCGCCGCCTTGCCTTTGACGACGTTGAGGCCGATTTTGCCCGCTCTCGTCATACACTCTCTTGCCACGCCAGCCGTCCTGCCAGCGGGTGTTTTCCACCTCACCACCAAGACCCGGAGTTTCGCCGTGTTCATAAAAAGAGATGCCGCGAATGGTCGTGAGATCGCCATCCAGAGCGACATAGGCAAACATCGTCGACCAAAGGCCCTTGCCGCGCACCGGCAGGATAAACTGCTGCACCTTGGCGCCGTCTTTCACGAGATACACCAGGGAATATTTTTCCAGGCGGCGCAATCTGGCGCGGTCTTCAGTGCTGCTCAGCTGGCGGCCGGTATCGTCGGACAAGGCTGCCTTCAGCTGTTTGTAGGTTTCCGGACGAATGGTGGTCGTCCGCCACATATTTGCCGGTGGCAAGTTCGACGACTCTCGTCTCGATCGGTGCAAACATCTCCTCGATGGTCCGATTTTGGTCATAGAGGCCTGCGGCGTAGAGGATATGTTTTTTTGCGGTCGAGATCACGGTTGGCGTCCTGCTGCGGACGCAGTCCGACCGCCGCAGCCGGCCACCAGGGCCGAGCAGATAAAGGCGAGAATGAGCACGGTATAAAAGGGTTTGGCGATGGATTCTTCAGCCATGGCGCACCATCCTTCTTTTGATATTGGCCTGGATAACAAAGTAGTCAAAGAGCGGGGCAAAGACGTTACCCAGGAGAATGGCCAGCATGATCCCTTCCGGATACGCCGGGTTGGCAACCCGGATCATGATCGCCAGTACCCCGATCAACAGGCCGTACAGCCACTGGCCAACCGGGGTGTGCGCCGCCGATACCGGGTCGGTGGCCATAAACACCAGGCCGAAGGCGAAACCGCCGACCACCAGATGCCAATGCGGCGGAATGCCGTACAGGGGGTTGACGGTGCTGCCGTGAAAGTAATAATAACAGGCGCAGAGCAAGGCACCGATAAGGGTCGAGGCCATGACCCGCCAGGGGGCGATACCGGTAATCAGCAGGATGAAGGCCCCGATCAGGCAGGCCAGGGTCGAGGTCTCGCCCATGGAGCCGGGAATGGTGCCGAGAAAGGACTGCAGCCAGGTGATATTCAATCCGTCCAGGGTATGACCGGGCTGGGCGGCAGCAAACTGGCCAAGGGCGGTGGCACCGGTGACGCCGTCAACCGCCGTCCACACCGCATCGCCGGTCATCTGGGCCGGGTAGGCAAAGTAGATGAAGGCCCGCGAGGCCAGGGCCGGATTCATGAAATTGCGGCCCACCCCACCAAAGACTTCTTTCGCGAACACCAAGCCAAAACTGATGCCGATTGCCACCTGCCAAAGAGGAATGGTCGGCGGCAGGGTCAGGGCAAAAAGCAGACCGGTGACAAGAAAGGCCTCGGAAAACTCATGGCCGCGAATCATATTGAAGAGGCCTTCCCAGATCGAGCCGACAATCATGGTGACAATATAGATCGGCAAAAAATAGAGGGCGCCGTGCAGACAGTTGGAAAGCAGGCTTTTCGGATCGCAGCCGACCAGGGCCATTATCTCACCCCGCCAGCCATTCGGCCCGGCAAGCCCATGGCGGCAATGGCCGAATTGGCCTGATAGCCGGTATTCCAGATCGCCATGAACACGCAGGGCAGAAGGGCAAGCAGGACGGTCGTCATGATCCGCTTCAGATCGATGGAATCGCGAACATGCGGTGCGGCCTTGGTGGTCCCGCTTGCGCCGAACAGAAAGGAATCGAAGGCCTCATACAGCGGATACCAGCGCTCGAAGCGGCCGCCCGGGGCAAAGTGCCTCCCTGCTTGTTCCATCATTTTATTTAAGAATTTCATCTGCAGACACTCACCTATGCAAAAGATGTGGGGATACGGATCATGGCGATGTCAACCGCCCTGTTCGATGGCGGTCAGCACTTCGCGCAAAAATGACCCGAATTCATTCTTACCCGGACAAACAAAGCCGCAGAGGCCGAGATCCTCCTCGATGAGTTCCAGGCAGCCGAGGGCCTTGGATTTCTCAGTATCGCCCTTGGAAATTGATTTCAGGAGCGAGGTGGCAATGATGTCCATGGGCATAACCTGATCATAGGTACCGAGGGGATAAATAGCCCTTCTCCCGCCCCAAAGAGCGGTGCTCATCGGGAAGGTGGTCTTTTTACAAAATGCCGAAGCGAATACCGGTTTCACAGAAAATCGGTCCATGCCCGGCAGCAGCCAGTTGAATAGCGAACGGCCATTTGCGTCGACGATAACGGAAACCTGATTATGAAAACGTCCCAGGTAGGTTGCGTTCCCAGTAGACTCCCGGCCGCAAAGCACCGAGCCGGAGATGACCCGCAATCTCTCCAGGAATAACTCCCGGCGGCAGAGGTCAGAAAGCGAGGCGCCCACCCTGGTCTTCACCAGAGCCGGTTGAATAACGCCGGAACCGGCCAGGGCGACGATCCGCTCGGTCTGCAGTTGACCGGTGCGCAACAGATGGCCGATGGCGATGACATCCTGGTAACCGATCTGCCAGACGGTCTTCGTGTCGTGGACCGGATCGATGAAGTGAATATGGGTCGAAGGCAGTCCCGCCGGATGCGGACCCTGAAAGGACCAGTAGGCAAGGCCGTCTACCTGTTCATAGGGTTGCAGCGTCGCGGCCCCGGTGCAGTAATGGATGGGGCCGGTCAACAAACGCCTTAAAGTTCTGAAGCCCCAGCTGGTATTCTACCTGGTAGTCGTGAAGAATGACCAGCGGCTGGGCGGCCAAAGGAGCGGTGTCGATTGCGGTGATAAACAGGGCAGCGGGATCTGAACCGATGGCCGGTGTCTTGCCGTAGGGACGGGTGCGCAATGCCGTCCACAACCCGGAATTGCAGCAACAAGGCGCGGATGGCCGCCGGCTCCAGTTGCTCCGGAGTATCCAGCGGCTCGCAAAAGCTTACCGCTTCATCGCCGTCAAGATCGATGACGACCGACTCGAATCTACGCTTTTCGCCCCGGTTGACAGCTGCAACCGTGCCACAACCCGGCGAGGTAAAGATCACCCCGGGGTTTTGCTTGTCGGTGAAAAGCTGTTGTCCGGTAATGACCCTGTCACCCGGCTTGACCAGCATGGTCGGTTTCATGCCGATGTAATCATCACCGATCAGCGCCACCTGCCGTACTGGATTGCCTTGGCGAATTTTCTGTTCGGGGGTGCCGGATATCGGAATATCAAGACCCTTTTTAATCCGTATTGTCTTCATATCAGCTGAAAAATCCTGTGGGAGTGTATACCTTGAGGATCTAATGTAAATACTGATGAGGAGAAATGTAACCCTTCACGGCAAATTCTTTAGCAGCAATGGTCGGCAATCCCCTTTCTCGAGGACAAGCCCCGTTCCTGTATGCAGCCGCCTTGCTTCAACCATTGCCAATCTCCTCTGATCGGCACTTTTTAATCCGGAAAATAACCATTTCGGGTATACTTTGTGTCAGTCGATCGGATTTAACAAATTTTCCCCGACAACCTGATCTTCCCCAGCAGGAGGCCCCCATGTTCCCGATCCAGAAAGAAAAAATCAGTTCCCGCTTCAAACTGTTCCACGAACTCATGCTGGTCAAGGTGCAGAGCATCCTCTTGATCGGCACCTCCTACGAGGCCTGGATCATGGAGGAGGATTGCCGGATCTCGGAGCAGATCGTCAATGAATACCGGGGCCTCAATCTCAGCCGACCGCCTCGTCTGACCTGGGTGTCGTCGCTTGCTGAGGCCCTGGAGCACTACCCTGACCTGCCTTTCGACTTGGCTATCACCTTTTCCCGGGCGGTAGACGAAGTCGCCTTCAAGCTTGGCCGGGAAATCAAGAAGGCCAAACCGGAGATTCCGGTGGTGCTGCTGACCCACCAGGAAGCCCTGCCGGAATCGATCACCGGCCTGGCATGAGCAGCCGGAAGCCCTCGATCTGGTAGTTTACTGGTCGGGACAGGCCGATATCTTACTTGCCATCGTGAAAAACATCGAAGACCGCTTCAATGCCTTACCCGACACCAGGACCGCCGGGGTACGGGTCATCCTTTTTGTCGAGGATTCCCCCTACTACCTTTCGCTGATGCTGCCGATTCTCTACAAAGAACTGGTGGTCGAGGTCCAGTCGGTGATCGAGGAAGGCCTGAACGAGGAACACCGCCTGCTCTCCATGCGTACCCGGCCGAAGATCCTTCTGGCCCATTCCTACGAAAAGGCCTTGGACCCTCTACGAGCAATTCAAGCCGTACGTCCTCGGAGTGATCTCCGACATGCGTTACCATCGCAACCATGTCCTCGATGGCCTCGCCGGCCTGCAGCTCCTCAGCCACATTAAACATGATCGCTTCGATATCCCCTGCATGCTCACCAGTTCGGAGAGCCATAACGCCGAATATGCCAAACTGATCCCGGCGCTGTTTCTCGACAAAAACGCCCCGTCCCTGCAGGAGAAGTATCAAAACCTTTCTTGTCGAACATCTTGGTTACGGCAATTTTGTCTTTCGCATGCCGGACGGCACCTTCTATGATCAGGCAAGTAACCTTTATTCCCTCGAAAAAAAACTGGCAACCATCCCCCTGGAGTCTTTTCTCTTCCACAGTCGGCACAACGACTTTTCCCGCTGGTTCTACACCCTGGCCGAGGTCGAACTGGCCTCACAGGTTCGGCCGCTGCGCGATTCAACCTATGATACGGTGGAGGAACATCGCCGCCAACTGATCAGGCATCATCAAAGAAAAACGCATTGCCCGACAACGCGGCATCATCGTCAACTTTGGACCGGGACCGCTACGATCCTGACACCAACTTTTCCAAGACCGGCAACGGCTCCCTGGGCGGCAAGGCCCGAGGATTGGCCTTTTTTTCGGCCCTTCTGTATCGCCACAGCGAACTCCTAAGCCCCTTTGACCGTTTTTTGAAATCGTCGTACCGCAGACGCTGGTGCTGACCACCGACGCCTTCGACGAATTCGTCCACCAGAACCACCTGCAGATTTGACGAGGGATGATTTGACCGACGAAGAGGTCATGACCAGGTGCAAAGACGACTGCCTTGCCGCCACAGCTGCGAGAGCAGCTCGGCCACTATCTCCGGGAGGTCAGCTACCCTCTGGCGGTCCGCTCCTCCAGCATCCTAGAGGACGCCCAGTTCAAATCCTACGCCGGGCTGTATCACACCTGCATGCTGGCCAACGACCACCCGGATTTCTCCTTTCGCTTCAGCCAACTGGAAAACGCCATCCGCCGGGTCTACGCCTCCACCTACTTCCGGGCACCGAAGGCCTTCTCGAAGAGGGTCGGCAACCAGATCGAACAGGAGAAGATGGCGGTCATCCTCCAGGAGGTCGTCGGCAGCTGCTACGGCCAATTCTACTACCCGGCAATCTCCGGCGTCGCCCAGTCCCTCAACTATTATCCATTCGCCCGAATGCAACCTGCGGACGGCATCGTCTCCATTGCCCTCGGCCTCGGCAAGTCGGTCATGGAGGGCGAGAAGATCCTCCGCTTCTCACCGCGTTTTCCGGAGATTCTGCCGCAACGAAGCACCGTTGAGCGACATCCTGAAGAACGCCCAACAGAGCTTCTATGCCCTGCAGATGGGCAGGCAGGACGCAAGCCCAGGGGCAAGTGAAGCCAACACTTTAATTCGCCGACAGATCACCGAGGCGACAAACGAGCATCCGGTGCAGTTTTTGTCGAGTACCTACGATCCGGTTGAACAGCGCATCCGCGATCAGTTCACGCCGCACGGTCTCCCGGTCCTGACCTTTGCCTCCATCCTCAAGCACAAGGCCTATCCCCTGCCGGAGGCGGTCACCACCCTTCTTGCCATGGGGCAAAAGGGCCTGGGCTGTCCGGTCGAGATCGAATTCGCCGTCAATTTTCCCATGACCTTGAGGCAAAAGGCGCGTCTCGCCGTCCTGCAGATCCGCCCGATGAGCGCCCGCGAAGAGATGCTCGAGGTGGATATCGGCCAGGACGAGCTGAACCGGGCCTTCTGCCTTTGCCACCAGGCCCTCGGCAATACCGACAACCGCAGCATGCACGACCTGATCTATATCCGCCCGGAGACCTTCGACCCGTCACGCACCGTCGACATGGCCCGGCAGTTGGGAAAGCTCAACGCCGGCCTGATGAAAGCAGGCAGGAAATATATCCTGGTCGGTCCCGGCCGCTGGGGCTCGGCCGACCATTGGCTCGGCGTCCCGGTCAACTGGGGGGATATCTGCGGGGTCGGGGCAATCGTTGAAACAACCCATCCGGCAATAAACGCCGACCCGTCCCAGGGCTCGCACTTCTTCCATAACATTACCTCACTCGGCATCAATTATCTGAACGTCGGCATTGATCCAGACGACCGCTTCGACTGGAATGCTTTGGCAGGATTGCCGGTGGTGGAGCAAACGACACATACGGTTCATGTGCACTGTCCGCAGCCTTTGGTCCTGCGGGTCGATGGCCGGAAACGTATTGGCGTGTTGCTGCAACATTTCTAGACAGTAAAAAATGCTTGACAAGGCGGCACCGGTACATGTATACAAGATGAATACAAAATGAATGCAACGTTCGAAAGGCAACATGGAGCTGAAATGGGCAACGTACGATCAAACAATACAATTGTGTCTAATGGCAGCCAAATGAGCAGCCTGGCTCATAAGGCCTATCGCTCTATTAAAGAGTCCATTATGAAAAACGAGTTCAAGCCAGGCGATTGTCTCAGTGAGAACGCATTGGCTCAAGCACTCGGCATGAGTAGAACACCGATTCGCGAAGCGATTAAAGTATTGTCCAGTGAGGGGCTTATCGAAATACACAACGGCGTAGGCGCCTTTATAAAACATATTACCATCAAAGAGATTCATGACATTTTTGAAGTTCGTTCCGCGTTGGAATGTATTGCAGTCGACTCCGCTTTGGCCAGAATCACCAAAGAAGAATTGGAAATAATTGAGAAGGATTGGCAGAAACTCTATGCAGATGTTGTTGCAGGAAAGCCGATTGGCTACGGTATCCTGTCGGAACATGATTCAAGGCTACATGAGTTAATAGTTGTGAAGTGTGACAATGATTTCATCATCAATATCATCGCCGGCATTCGAATGAAAATTGCCCGTTTCCAGAAAATATCAGCTACCGCACTGGGTGATGAACTTGATACGATCAACCAACATCTGGCACTGATCAAGATCATGAAAAGTGGCAATGCTGAGGCGCTGAAGCACGAATTGAAAGCCCATATTCTGCTGGCGGAAAATTTGATATTGAAAAACCCCAACGTAAAATACTGAACCGATGTGACAAGGTTCAGGTTTTTGTTGTCGCTGGAAACAGTAGAAAAGTATTGATTGAAGCTGTATGCATGTGGTATGCATGTGGTGTGCATTGTATGTTCACCATGACAAGAAAGAACGAAAATTGACGTAACAGATGGAAGTTGGGTAGGAAACAAAAAAACTCTTGGAGGAAAAAATGAAAACAAAAACACTGGCTATCGTAACGGTATTAGCAATGGCTCTTGGAATTTTTCCCGGAACAACTCCGGCGGCTCCAACGGAGAAAAAGGTCGTCATTAAGCTGGGTCACGTTGAACCGGAAGATCGATCTACTCATAAAGCCACAGTGAAATTCAAACAATACGTGGAAGAGCAATCGGCAGGAAAAATAGCTGTGGAAATCTATCCCAATGGCCAATTGGGTGGCGATCGACAAGAAACCGAAGCGGTTGCCCTGGGAACATTGCAGATTACCATTCCAGCGACCTCCGTGCTGACAACCTACAATGCAAAGTTTGGAATCCTCGATATGCCCTTTATCTTTAAAGATGTCAAATCAGCTTTCGCCGCTTTGGATGGCGAGGTTGGAAAGACCTTGGATGCCTTTTTGACCCCGGTGGGCTTAAAGAATCTCGGATACGCCTATAATGGCGCACGCAGCATGACAAATAGCAAAAGACCCATAAACGAACCAGCAGATCTCAAAGGCATCAAGATGCGCGTTATGGAGAGCCCGGTTTTTATTGATATGTTCAAAACCTTGGGTGCCAATCCAACCCCCATGAGTTTTGGTGAGGTGTTTACAGGTCTGCAACAGGGTACCGTAGATGCCCAGGAAAACTCGCCTTCTCTGGTGTTTTCAATGAAGTTTAACGAAGTGCAGAAATATTACAGCTTAACCAATCATGTACAAGGCATACTGGCTATCCTGATCAACGAAAAATTCTTTAACAGCCTTCCGGCCGATCAGCAGAAAATTGTCAGCGAAGGCGCACGAAAGTATCTGGTTGAAGGTCAGCGACAGATGGAGCTTGATGATACCGCCATGTTCCTTCAGAAGCTTAAGGACTCAGGATTGGTCATCAATGAAATCTCACCTGAGAATCACCAGAAGTTCGTTGATACTCTGAAGCCCATGTATGAAAAATACAACCAAAAAATTGGCCAGGATATGTTCGATAAGGTTGCCAAATACAATCAGTAAAATAGAGATCTGGCGGGGCAGCCGGCGCTGCTCCGCCAAATCCTTTAAACGAGCAACTCTCAAGAAAAGAGGGCAAGGCATGAGAAAAATACTAAAATTTTATGATAAGGCTGAAGAATATTTCCTGATTGGAAGTCTTGTCCTCACGGTCGCGATCGTATTCCTGCAGGTTATCATGCGGTATGCCTTCAATGCATCGCTTTCATGGAGCGAAGAGCTGACTCGGTACATTTTCATCTGGCAGATCTGGCTGGGTGCCAGCATCGGCTTCAGAGACAGAAAGCATATCAAAGTGGAAATCACTAAAATGTTTTGGGTCCCAAAACAATTCGTGTTTTGGAAATTCTGGCAGACCTGATCTGGATGGCCGCCAATATCTACTTCGTTTACGGCGGAACCATGCTGGTCGGTAATTTGATGAAGAATCAATCGGTGTCAACCGCCCTGATGCTTCCTCTTTGGATTGTCTATGCAGCCCTGCCATTCAGTTCCGCGGTTTTGGTGGTCAGGCAACTTCTCGCCCTTGGAAATGACATAAAAAATCTTCGCTTAGGAAAGGAGGCATAGGGGGATATGGAAGCTGGTATTGCTCTTTGGATCATTTCATGGTCTTGATCACGATTGGCGTTCCAATCGGTTATGCCATCGGGATTTCGACATTATGTACCTTGGCGATTTTCACCGATATTCCCCTGGTCATGGTGACCCAGAATGCCATTGCCGGATGTGATTCGTTCCCCTTGATGGCCATTCCGTTCTTTATCCTGGCCGGAAACCTGATGAGCACCGGGGGGGTTGCCAAGCGACTGCTGGAGTTTGCATCGCTTTTGTTCGGCGCTGTTACCGGAGGTCTCGCTATGGTAACGACGGTCGCCTGTATGTTCTTTGCCGCCATATCCGGTTCGGCGATGGCGACAACATCGGCTATAGGGTCCTTCATGATCCCGGCGATGAAAGAAAAGGGCTACGACAAGGGCTTCAGTGCTGCCTTGGCCGCTGCAGCCGGGACAATCGGCGTCATCATTCCGCCGAGCATTCCGCTGGTCATCTACGGCGTTGTAACCGGCACTTCAATCAGCGACCTTTTCATCGCCGGATTTATTCCCGGCCTCATCATGGGGCTTGTCCTTCTCATCACCTGTTATTATTCTGTCAAAAAAGAACGGCTATGCCGGAACCGGCGTATGGCCTACAGGCCGTGAGCTGTGGCTGTCCTTCAAGTCGGCATTCTGGGCACTGCTGGCACCGGTGGTTGTGCTGGGAGGCATCTACGCCGGGATGTTTACACCAACCGAAGCTGCAGTGATTGCAGTGGTCTATTCCCTCATCATCGGAAAGTTTGTTTATAAAGAACTGGACGCGAAAGGAATCTACAACGCCCTCCTGGACACGATTGTAATCAATGGGGTGACCACCTTCATGGTTGGATTTTCCATGGCATTTGCAGGCTATCTAAGCCTGCAGCAGCTTCCGGCAGCCATTGCCGCAACGCTTCTGAGCGTAACGGACAATCCCATCATACTCCTTCTGATCATCAACCTGTTCCTGCTGGTTTTAGGCTGCCTGATCGATAACATTCCGGCAACCATTATTCTTTCGCCAATCTTGCTGCCGGTTGTCACGGCCCTCGGCATGTCGCCCATTACCTTCGGTATTATGCTGACCATGAACCTTGCCATCGGCTTTATCACACCGCCCTACGGCATTAACCTTTTCGTCGCGATGGCCGTTGGAAACCTGAAGATGGGAGAAATGATGAAGTACATAGGATGGTTTTTCGGTGCGCTGTGTGTTGCTCTGGCGATTACCACCTACGTCCCTGCCACGTCGCTCTTTCTCGTTAATTTACTGAAATGATAGTCAGCAACCCACTCAAGAATTCCCTAATTTCACAGGATACCACCATGCAACTTACAGAAGAACAGCAGGATATGATCGATGGCAAACACGGCCAAGGTACAGCCATCGCCATGAAGATCCAGGTCGGAATAGGAGAGTCTTTTACGCCAAGCGGATGGTACCCATAACCAGAGCCCATGTGGCACTGAGCAACCAGGAAGCAGATTTGTGGTTTGCTGAGAAATTATTGCATGCCGGGGCAAAATGTAAAATCGCACCAACGGTCAACCCTGGATTCTGCCTGTCCTATTTTAAGAACCTTGGGATGGTTTCGGATGCGGACGCAAACCTTATGCAGCGAACCCACAATGCCTATAAGAGCCTGGGGGCGATCCTTTCATACAACTGCACCCCTTATTTGGGAAGCAACATCCCGCAATTTGGAGAAATTACCGCTTTTTCCGAATCCAGTGCAACACCTTATATCAATGCCGCCTGGGGAGCGAGGAGTAACCGAGAAGGGGCCAACAGCGCTTTATGCGCGGCAATCACCGGCCTTGTCCCGGAGTATGGGTTACTGCTGGATGAAAACCGAAAAGGCGACATCATTGTCGAAGTACAGGCTGAGATGAAGTCGGATTTCGAATATCAGTTACTGGGGTACATGGGCAAGAAAATCGGCAAAGGTATCCCTGTATTCACCGGTCTGCCAAGCCGGATAACGCCGGAAGCACTGATGAATCTCGGCGCCCAGCTCAACACATCCGGGGCATACGGCATGTATCATATCGTCGGATTCACCCCTGAAGCACCGACGCTGGAAGCGGCATTCGGCGGCAGAGAAGCTGCTCGGAAAGTTGTCATCACCGATGAAGATCTGGAGGGTATCCTCCAAGAGATATCTGAAGCAGGGAACCGTAAAATAGATTTTGCAATGTTCGGATGTCCGCACTTCAGCCTGAATCAAGTGCAGGAGATTTGCACAATGCTGAAAGGCAAAAAGCTCAAGGCGGAGATGTGGATACTGACTTCAAGTCACACCAAGGAGATGGCCTTGAGAATGGGGCTTGTAGAGATTATTGAGAGCGCCGGTGGTCATATCGTCGAGGACTCCTGTCCTGATCAGCCATGTTGGAATCATCTGAATGGCAAGTATGGGGTCACCGAGTCCCCGAAATGTGCGTATTATCCAAAACGTAGAGGTATTAATTTTGTGATCAGAAATCTTGAAGAATGCGTCGAAGCTGCTTTGAATGGGGAGGTTAAATGATGAACGATACAACATTTGCATGCCATAAAATCTCTGAAGGCTATGCTGAAGGGGAAGTCCTGATCTCTACAGACGACATCATGTTTTACCTCATCGATCCGCAAACCGGTGTAGTCATTGAAAAAGGGCACTCTTTGGAAGGGAAAAGTGTTTCGGGAAAAATATTGGTCTTCCCCGGCGGGAAAGGCAGTTCCGTTGTCCAGGCTGATGGGATGTATCAGCTTTCAATCCATAACAATGCTCCCAAAGCCATGATTATAGAGAACCCGGAGACAGTCCTGGTGGCCAGTGCAATCATCATGGAGATGCCGATGGTGGATCGACTGGCCTCCGGAGTTTTATAAGCAGATCCAGGATGGGGATGGAGCTGAGAGTTGATGCCAACAACGGCCTGGTGACAAAATATCCTCGGGAGCAACACTGCGTGGGAGGTACAAAGTGAAACCATTAATATGGATCATCGATGAAGAATGGCCGGATTATTTGGTTGAGGAGGAAATGTTGCAGCGCAGATATCCAGACTGTACGATCAAGTTTTCGTCATACGACTATGGGAAGGATCTCGAAGAGTTTGGACTTCGAGCGGACATGATTCTTTGTCAGATATATGCCACGATTCCTGGGGACGTAATCCGCAAACTGCGGAATTGTAAAGGCATTGCTGTTTACGGTGGCGGGATATGATCGGGTGGATGTAGCTGCCGCCCGTGAAATGGGCATAAGCGTCGACGAATGTATCCGATTATTGCAAAGAAGATGTGGCGGATTATGTCATTGCCTGCATCTATCATTTCAACAAACAGATTCTCTCCTATGAAAAAGCCATGAAGGAGGGCCAATGGGGTGCACAAGCAGTACGACAAGAAAATACGACGCATAAAGGGATCAACTTTGCTGACAATCGGACTCGGAAGAATCGGCAAGGCTGTTGCTGAAAAAGGCAAAGCTCTCGGCATGAAAGTTATTGCCTATGACCCCTATGTTGAAAAGGAAACGATGCTCTCGTTGGGAATTGAAAAGGTGTCATGGGAGAATGGCCTTGGGCAAGCTGATTTCATCAGTCTGAGTCCTATCCTCAACAGCGAGACCGAAGGCTTATTCAAGTATGAAGACTTCGCGAAAATGAAAAAATCCGCCTATCTCATCAATACAGCGCGTGGCAAAATTGTCGTTGAGCAGGATCTTATCAAAGCGGTTCAAGAAGGTAGCATTGCCGGTGCGGCTCTGGATGTCATCGGAGTGGAGCCGCCGACTCTCAAGGAAGCGGTTTTCAACTGCCAGGGTATTGTTGTTACACCCCATATTTCTTATATTTCTGAAGAGTCCTATGCCGAGCTAAAAAGAAGAACGGTGCAAAACGCCATGGATATGTTCGAGGACCGGACACCCGCGGATCTAGTCAATTGACAGATGCGTATACCATGGCAATTTCTGACCCACAAGCGAAGGACCGGAGGTGATTGAATGCGGATCGTGGTAATGGATGACGTAGCTCTTAGCGAAGAACACATGCGAATTCTCAATTCAGTCGGAGAATTGGTAATAAATACAGGTACTCCTCTTTCCAGGGAGGAAATTTTGTGCAGAGCGAAAGGCGCAGAAATCCTCATATCCGGCTGGACTCATTACCCGGAGGGGATTTTTGCAGGAGCTTCCGAATCTGCAGATGATTTCTCTATGGGCCACAGGCACTGATTATGTCAACCTAACGGAGGCAGAACAGGCTGGTATAAAAGTCACCAATGTTCCGGGGTATTCAAGAACATGCCGTAGCAGAGCTTGCTTTCGGCCTGATGCTTGCGGTATTACGAAAAATTCCTCAATCCCACCAGGATGTAAAAAAAACGAGGGCTTATAACTGGCAGTTGTTTGAAGGGCACGAACTTGCTGGAAAAACTCTAGGAATTTTAGGTACCGGCGCCATTGGTGTGCAGGTGGCACGCATCGCCCGTGGATTTGACATGAAAATTATAGGCTATGATGTTTACCAGAGCAAAGAACTGGAAGATGAAGGCCTTTTACAATATGTCGGATTCGATGAGATATTTTCTCGGAGCGACATCGTTACAGTCCATATGCCGCTGCTTCCTGGAGACCAAAGGGATTATTGCCCATCAGGAACTTCAGAAGATGCCGCGACACGCTATCCTGATCAACGCTGCACGAGCAGGACTTATCGACCAGGACGCGCTTACCATGTGTTTGAAGAACGGCTTGTTAGCAGGAGCAGGGCTGGATGATTTAGATCTCGACCACCCAACCTGCCAGGAGCTGTTGAATATGGACAAGGTTGTTGTAACGTCCCATATAGGATTTTATACACAGGAAGCGATTCAGGTCAAGTCCAGCATTTGTGTTCAGAATGTGATTAATTTTGTTAAAAAATAAGCTAGATCGAAGGGTAATCAGGCTCACCGCATAGCTCTCAACCTGCGGGAAACCCGGTCGGGGCGATGGTCAGTCCGACCGTCTGCCGACCATTCCGGGCATGGGCTGGCATGTGACCAAATACCTTCAGGCAATGAGTATATTTCTTGCTGTGTTTGGTTTGAATCGGCCGCCGATACTGTGCCGCGAACCAGGATAGTAGAAGGTGCTCTGAGTGGCGATGAGTTCTCCCACCCAGGTCCGGCGGTGCAGAACCAAGCAGGGCTCAGCTTCATTGATAGCAAGATAGCTTCTCACCCAGTCCTCAGGAATAATGGCCTCGATCACATGTTCAACCTCTGAAACCGGAAACAGACTCAACAAATAGGCGCTGGGGGTAATACGCTGAAAATCCTGCTTTAGAAAATCCCCGGCGACCAAAGGGTTGATGTAACGGTCGGCCAGCTGGATCGGTTTACCGTTCTCCCTGTGCAGCAAAATGGTATGATAAACTGAGGCGTAACTCGCCAGCTCTAATGCGGCAGCTACTTTTGGCTGTGCCCGTTCTTCCTTAAGGAGCAGTACTTCACAAGTGTGTTGCCCACCCCGGAGTTCTATTTCTTCGTTGATGGGAATTATTTCAAACATCGCCGACTGTGGTTTACGGCCGGCCACAAACGTCCCGACCCCCTGCAGGCGCAGAAGGTGACCTTCATTGGTGAGCTCCCGCAGTGCCCGGTTAACAGTCATCCGAGACACCCCCAGAGCATGCACCAGTTCATTTTCCGAATCAACCCGCATCCCAGGTTGCAATTCTCCATTGGTGATTTTCTTACCAATAAATTCCTTAACCTGTTGATAGAGCGGTAGTGGCTGCGGTTTTTTTCCGGTCATCGGTGGTATGTTGCTGTTCATTCAGATTGTTGTTGAGGGCGTTAGGCAAAAGGTGAGCTGACGGAGTCCATCTCCATCGCACATTACCGAAGAGTGTCATTGGTGATATATACAACCGTATCGGGAAAATCTCAACGTAATAAAAGTAATTATGCATAAACAGGTTGGCACCCTACTTCTGAAAGTTAATCTTTATACACTGTGGATTAACTTCTTTTATCTCGTAATTATTAATTAAAATTGTAAGTAACAAGATTGCAGATCACGTGAATACTTCGAATGTCAATGTTACTGGAAGTTAGCTTGTTTTTTTCTTGACCTGGAAAAGCCGACATGGTAAATATACTTGTATATACAATAGGCACTGGCGTGCCGCCACCGTCTCCAGGAGAAATGACATGCTCAATAATACCGAAATCGCTCAAGCAATGAAAATCCATCTGGATGAGAATCTCCCGCAACCACCGGTTTTCCTCGATGACATACGAAGGGCTCCCGACCGGGGTTTTCGCCTGAATCGCAAGCAGACGGAAACGGCCCTGCGCAACGCCCTGCGCTATATTCCTGAACGTCATCACGCCCTGTTGATCCCGGAATTTTTAGATGAATTGCGCACCCGTGGCCGAATTTACGGCTATCGCTTCCGACCGGAGGGAAGGATTATAGCCCGGCCGGTGCAGGAGTATCAAGGCAACTGTCTGGCGGGCAAGGCCTTCCAGTTGATGATTGACAATAATCTTGATTTCGAAGTTGCTCTCTACCCTTACGAGCTGGTGACTTACGGCGAGACCGGCAGCGTCTGTCAAAACTGGATGCAGTATCGGCTCATCAAAAAGTACCTGGAGGCGATGACCGACAACCAGACGCTGGTTATGCAATCGGGTCATCCCTTGGGCCTCTTTGCTTCATCTCCCGATAATCCCCGGGTCATCATTACCAACGGTTTGATGGTCGGACTCTATGATAATCCCACCGACTGGGAAATTGCCGCCCAGATGGGCGTCACCTCCTACGGTCAGATGACTGCCGGCGGCTGGATGTATATCGGCCCGCAGGGCATCGTGCACGGCACCTACAACACCCTGCTCAATGCCGGTCGCAAGATGTGCGGCGTCGGGGCTTGTGCCGATTTACGTGGCCTGCTTTTTGTCTCTTCAGGCCTGGGCGGCATGAGTGGCGCCCAGCCAAAGGCAGCAAAGATTGCCGGCCTGGTATCGATAACCGCGGAAGTCGATCTTTCCAGAATTACCACCCGTGAGAAACAGGGCTGGGTCGATCTGGTGACCGACAGTCCGGCTGAAGCCGTAGAACTTGCTGAAGCGGCAAGGCAGAAAAAACAGGCCAGCTCCATCGCTTTTCACGGCAATATCGTTGATCTCATCGAGTATCTTGTTGCGCAAAAGGTGAAGGTCGATCTGCTCTCCGACCAAACCTCCTGTCATGTGGTGTATGACGGCGGCTATTGTCCGCAAGGCTTGAATTTTGAGGAGCGCACCCGGATGCTCGCCGCTGATCGCGGGAAATTCACCGAACTCGTTGATATCAGTCTGAAACGCCATTACGCCGCCATCAAAGAAATCACCGCCCAGGGCACCTTCTTTTTTGATTACGGCAACGCCTTTTTGAAAGCGGTATTCGATGCCGGGGTCCTGGAAGTGGTACGCAACGGGGTTGATGCCAAGGATGGTTTTGTTTTTCCCTCTTATTTCGAAGATATCATGGGGCCGATCTTTGATTACGGCTACGGGCCCTTCCGCTGGGTCTGTTTGAGCGGACTGGCGGAAGATCTGCACCGCACCGATCAGGCGGCTCTCTCCTGCATCGATCCGGAGCGCCGTTGTGAAGATCGCGACAATTATCTGTGGATCAAAGATGCAGAGAAAAATAAGCTGGTCGTCGGCAGTCAGGCTCGTATCCTGTATCAGGATGCGCACGGTCGCGTCGAGATTGCCCTGCGCTTTAATGCCATGGTGCGCTCCGGCGAAGTTGGGCCGATTATGCTCGGTCGCGATCATCATGATCCCGGCGGCACCGATTCGCCCTTCCGGGAAACTGCCAATGTCCTCGATGGCTCAAATGTCTGTGCCGATATGGCCACGCACTGTTTTGCCGGCAATGCCGCCCGCGGCATGTCCATGGTCGCCCTGCATAATGGCGGTGGCACCGGCATCGGCAAGGCCATCAACGGGGGATTCGGATTGGTTCTCGATGGCAGCGAGCGAGTTGATGCCATTATTCGCAGCGCCATGAGTTGGGATGTCATGGGCGGAGTAGCTCGCCGCAATTGGGCGAGAAATGCCAATGCCCTTGAAGTGGCCGCCGGTTATAATCGTGACAATGCCAATGGCGATCAGATCACTCTGCCATTTCTCGTCGATGATACTCAGGTCGAGAAAGCTCTTGGAACTATTTTCAGTAAATAGCCTGTTAAGCACTTTGGAGCCAGACCATGATACGAAAACTTGTGCGCAACGCCTCCTTGTTCACTCCGCTTGACGATGGCTGTCCCGCTGCCGGTGCAAAACAAGGGGAACTGCTGCATATTTCCCGGGCGGCATTCCTTATTGAAAATGGCTTGATTGCCAGAATGGGTGCGGAAAGTGAGGTGCTTGCGTCTCTGCAAACTGTAGAAGTAGATGAAGAGATAGACGCGGCCGGCGCATGTATGATTCCCGGGTTCGTCGATCCGCACACCCATCTGTGTTTTACCTGCCCCCGTGAAGCTGAATTTAATCTGCGTTTACAGGGAGCAACCTATCTTGAAATCCTGCGTCAAGGCGGGGGAATCCTTTCCTCAGTGGCGGCCATCCGGCAAACTTCAGAAGAAGAACTGTATCGGTTGACCCGTGAGCGGGCAATGAAAGCCCTGTCTTTTGGCAGCACTTCTGTGGAAATCAAGAGCGGTTACGGTCTTGATACGGAAAATGAAATGAAGATGCTGCGGGTCATAAAAAGAGTTGGTCGCAGCACCCCCCTTGATGTGGTTTCGACCTTTCTTGGCGCTCACGCCGTTCCTCCCGCTTTTATGGGCCGGGAAGATGCCTATATCGACCTTATCATAGAAGAAATGCTGCCGCAGGTGCGAGCAGAAAAACTTGCCGAGCAGTGCGATATTTTTTGCGAAAAGGGGGTGTTTTCCATTGAACAGGGCCGCCGGTTGTTGACCGCCGCAAAAAATCTGGGCTTTCGGATAAAAATCCATGCCGATGAGGTCAATGATCTGGGTGGCGCCGGCCTTGCCGCCGAACTGCAGGCCGTTTCCGCCGATCATCTGCTGGCGGCAAGCGATGCAGGCATTGCCCGAATGGCCGCGGCCGGGGTTGTCGCCACTCTTTTGCCGGCCACTGCCTACAGTCTGAGAAAGCCCTACGCCAGAGCCAAAGACATGCTGGCTAAGGGAGTGCCCCTGGCCCTTGCCACCGATTGTAATCCCGGATCAAGTTTCTGTGAATCCATGCCCTTTGTTATTGGTCTGGCGGTATTGAATATGGGGCTGTCACCCGCCGAAGCTCTGACGGCCGCCACTCTCAATGCGGCGTATGCCATTGGCCTGGCCGGGAAAGTTGGGAGTCTTGAAGTTGGCAAACAGGCCGATTTTCTCCTGCTTGATGGCGAAAGTCCGGCCATTCTCGCCTTTCATGCCGGCGTCTCACCACTGCTGGCGGTTTATAAGCGTGGCGAAAAAATCTTCTAATCGATGAGTTCATATATGAAAAAAATAGTTGAATGCGTACCTAATTTTTCCGAAGGCCAGGATCAACAGATCGTCGAAGCCATTGCCGCGGCCATTCGCGGCACGAGTGGTTGCTCGTTGCTCGATGTCGACCCCGGCCGGTCCACCCATCGCACGGTCTATACCTTTGTCGGCGATCCCCAGGCTATAGTCGAAGGTGCCCTGGCGGCGGCCCGCGTTGCCCGTAAGCTTATCGATATGCGCAAACACCATGGCGAACATCCACGGATGGGAGCACTCGATGTCTGTCCCTTTGTCCCGGTTTCCGGCGTGAGCATGGCCGAGTGTGTCGCCATTGCCGAAGAATTTGGTAGGCGCCTGGCTGAAGAACTGCAGGTTCCGGTATATCTGTATGAAGAAGCGGCGCGGCAGGATTACCGCCGGCGGCTTGCCGATATCCGCGATGGTGAATACGAAGGTCTGGCCAAGAAAGTGACGGATGGCCGCTGGCTGCCCGATTTCGGCCCTGCCGCCTTTGTCCCCGAGTGGGGCGCAACCGTTACCGGGGCGCGGATGTTTCTCATTGCCTTTAATGTCAATATCCTTGGCACCGCGAACCAGGCCCACCGCATCGCTCTCAACCTGCGGGAAACCGGTCGCGGCGATGATCAACCGGGCCGTCTGCCGGCCGTTCAGGGCATGGGCTGGTATGTGAATGAATACCAAATGGCCCAGGTGACAGTCAATCTCATGGATTATCGAACAACGCCCATCCATGTCCTCTACGAGGAAGTGAAAAAAGAGGCGGCGGCTCTGGGAGTCGGGGTGGCCGGTTCGGAAATTGTCGGCCTGGTGCCGCGAGAGGCGCTTTTGGCGGCGGCTGACTATTACATCAGCCGGGAAAATATCTTTATCTATCGGGAAGATCAGAAGATTCGCCTGGCCACGGAACGACTTGGTCTGAATGCCATTGCCCCTTTTATTCCGCAAAAAAGGGTTATTGAGTATCTGGTGGCCGAACCGCCGAACGAACCGCTGGCCTCTCTTTCGGTTCGCGGCTTTATCGAAGAGGTTGCGGCCCGCAGTTCAGCCCCCGGTGGCGGCTCTGCCTCGGCGATGATGGCGGCGGTCGGTGCTGCCCTGGGCGCCATGGTAGCACAGCTGACCTATGGGGTGCGTAAGTTCGAGCAGGTAGGCAAGCAGATGCAGCAGGCTCTGCCGGTTCTTGATGCCCTCAGCCAGCAGTTGATTCCCATGATCGATGCCGACACCTCGGCTTTCAACGAATATATGCTTGCCCTGAAACTGCCGAAAAACACGGCAGAAGAAAAGAGCAGCCGCAGGTTGGCCATGCAGGCCGGCTTGAAAACTGCCGTTACCGTGCCCCTGACCACCATGCGCCTCGGCGATTCGGCCTGGGATGCCTTGGCCATTGTTGCCCGTTACGGCAACCCCGCTTCCGCCTCTGATGTCCAGGTGGGAGCAAGGGCACTTGAGACCGGTATCTGGGGGGCCTGGCAGAATGTCCTGATAAATCTGCGAAGCATTGATGATCCGGAATATACTGAGGCAATACGCCTGGAAGCCGACGCCATAGCCGCCAGAGCAGCAGGCAGATGCGGCGAGGTCCTGGCTATCATCGACCAGCGGATTGGTGAGAGAAGAGGCAAACTGAAAAGCCAAAGTTGAATTGCTTGCAATCAACAATAAGAAGAGGGGAGTATGGCCAGGGAGAAGCTCAAGGCGATTGTCATCAACCGGGATTGGTGCAAGGGCTGTGGAATATGTGTTGCATTGTGTCCGAAGAAGGTTCTCGAGTTGGATGGCTCGGATAAAGCGGTGGCAATACGGCCGACTGACTGTATCTGCTGCCGGATGTGTGAATTGCGGTGCCCGGATCTGGCCGTTGAGGTATTGACCGAGGAGGGGGAGGAAAATGCCTAAGAGTATTCGATTTGTGCAGGGGAATGAAGCCTGTGTGGAAGGGGCTCTCTACGCCGGGCTCGATTTTTATGCCGGCTATCCGATAACCCCTTCAACGGAAATTGCCGAACTTCTCTCCGAACGTCTGCCGCAAATTGGCGGCAAGTTTATCCAGATGGAAGATGAGATTGCCTCAATGTGCGCCATTATCGGGGCGTCTCTTACCGGCAAAAAAGCCATGACGGCCACCAGCGGACCCGGGTTTTCCTTAAAACAGGAAGCGATCGGCTACGCCTGCATGGCCGAGATTCCCTGCGTCATCGCCAATGTGCAAAGGGGTGGACCGTCAACGGGCAACCCTACCCATGTCAGCCAGGGCGATATCAATCAGGCCCGCTGGGGCACGCACGGCGATCATTCGATCATCGCCCTCACCGCCTCCAACCATCAGGATGTCTTTACAATGACGGTGCATGCCTTTAATATGGCGGAGACCTATCGTACCCCGGTTATTCTGCTTTTCGATGAAGTTGTCGGCCATATGCGCGAAAAGCTCATCCTCCCCGAGAAGGGTGAGCTGGAAATCGTTGACCGGCTGCGTACTTCAGTTGCCAAAGATGTTGATTATCATCCCTATCTTCCCAGGGAGGATGGGCGCCTGCCGATGTCCGACTTCGGTGGCGAACACCGCTATAACGTCACCGGCCTGTTCCACGATATGTGGGGTTTTCCATCGAATAACCCGAAGATAGTCAACGGCCTGCTGCGCCACCTGGTCGATAAGATCGAAAACAATGTCCAGGCCATCACCCGCTACAAGGAACATTGCCTGGAGGGTGCGGAGTATATCCTGGTTTCCTACGGCTCTTCCGCCAGATCGGCCATTCACCTGGCGCAGAACCGCAGGAACAAGGGGGAAAAGATTGGCGTTCTCGAACTGCAGTCGCTCTGGCCGTTTCCCACGGAACTGGTCAAGGAAAAATGCTCGGGTGCCAAGGCGGTTCTTGTGGTGGAGATGAACATGGGCCAGGTTTTGACCCAGGTTAAGGCGGCGGTGAAAAACCCCGATCGGGTATTTCTTGCCAACCGCATCGATGGACAGCTCATCACCCCCTCAGACATCAAACAACTCCTCCGGGTCATCCAGGGGAGGGGAGTATAATATGGCAGTCAAAGACTATTTACGGGACCGGTTTTTCCCGCACATGTGGTGCCCCGGTTGCGGCCATGGGACGATCCTCAACGCCCTTATCCATGCCATCGAAGAGTTGCGGTTGAACAAGAATGAAATTGTCATGGTCTCCGGTATCGGCTGTTCGGCGAGGATCTCCGGCTATGTCGATTTTCACTCGTTGCACACCATCCATGGCCGGGCCTTGACCTTTGCCACCGGCGTTAAGCTGAGCAAGCCGAATCTGAAGGTTATCGTACCCATGGGTGATGGCGATGCCCTGGCCATCGGCGGCAATCACTTCATCCATGCGGCAAGGCGTAATATCGATATCACCGCCATTGTCATGAACAACCGGATTTACGGCATGACCGGCGGTCAGTTTTCACCGCTTTCCGGCCCCGGGGTCAAGGCAACCACCGCGCAGTACAAAACCATCGACAGTAGTTTTGATGTGGTGGAGCTCGCCAAGGCTGCGGGGGCGACCTTTGTCGCCCGGTCCACCGCCTTTCATGTCAAGGAGTGCACGGAAATGCTCAGCAAAGCCATTGTCCACAAAGGCTTTTCGGTGGTCGAAATCATGTCGCAGTGCCCGACCCATTTCGGCCGCAGGAACAAGGAAGGCGACGCCGCCAACATGCTGGGGCTGTACCGTGACAATACCGCCAAACTTGGTTCGAAGGCCTTGGAGGAGAAGCCCCATCTCATCCCCCGCGGCATTTTTGTCGAGAAAGAGCGGCCGGAATACTGCGAAGAATATGACAAGATTATCGCTTATGCAATGAAGGAGAAGATATCATGAACAGGATACGCATGGTATTCTCGGGTTCGGGTGGTCAGGGCGTCATTACCGCGGCCATTATTCTCGCTGAAGCGGCGGTCATTTATGAGGGTCTGAATGCCACCCAGGCGCAGAGCTATGGGGCGGCTGCCCGAGGCGGGGCGACGCGCAGCGATATCATCATCTCCGACAAGGAAATCAATTTCCCTGAAGTCACCCAGCCGAATATTCTCGTCTGTCTGACGCAGGAGGCGTATAACACTTATTCTTCTATCATTCGGCCGGGCGGCACCTTGCTCACCGACAAGCGATTTGTGCAGACCACACGCAAGGTCGATGCCAAACAGATCGAACTGCCGATGTATGAAACGGTTATGGAAAAGATCGGCAAACCGGTGGTCTTCAATATCTGCGTTCTTGGCGCCCTCATCGGCATCACCGAGATCCTGCAGCCGCAATCGGTCATGGCCTCGGTTGCCGACCGGGTTCCCACGGATTTCCTGACCATGAACAACCGGGCCTTCGATCTCGGCCTCGTTCTCGGTGCCCAATTCCGCCGGTAATTTCCGGTGAATTCTCTTCCTTTTGTCTTCACCGCTCTGGTTTTTTGCGAAACCAGGGTGGTGCTGGGATTTTCTGCGCCATTACCAAGGAGATATGATGGAACATTTGGCAGTTCACTTCTTCCACCACCAGGGGCGCGGAAATTATCGCCAAGGCCGAGAGTGTCGGACTTGATCCGCGAGTCCTTTACGAGGCGGTTATTGATTTGTCATCGGAAGGCCTGCTGACTGCCAATTGCCTTAATCTAGCGGCTGGGATTTTCCTCCAGGATCTTGGCTTGCCGAGATATTTCTTCGAAAATATCCGCAAGGCGCCGCTGGCCAATCTGCTGCAATCCATCGCCACCTCCATCAAGGTTGTCGATGGCCGGGTGGTTCTGCACGGCCGCGTCGCCCAGGTGGAATTTGATGCCAGCCAGTCCGGCACGGTACAGTGGGTGCGAATAGCCACGGAAGATACCCGTGAAAACATGGAGACGGTGCTCGAACACCTGATCGCCGGCCACCGTCGGGAATATTACTTCAGCCCGGAAAGCCGCTATTACACCTATATTGTCAGGCCGGAAATGGTTCCCGATTATTCCAAGGAAGTCTTTGAAAAATCGCGATTTCTCTTCACGGTCGCCGGCGATTATCATGTGACGCCGGAACCGACGAGAAGGCGCTATGAAAAATTCTTAAAAGAAAGTGAACAATCGATCATCCCTTTGATCGGCGTCTTCAACCTGCCGGAAAGCGGCGAGACGCGGCTGATGTTCAACTCCGATTTTGCCTCTCCCCAGCTGCCGGTGTTGCGCAAAATCCTTGAAGACCATGATCTGACCCTGCAGCGCGCCTATTGGGAACCGTATCTGGGACAGGCGTCGGTTTCGTCATCCATCTGCACCCTGTATGTCGGCGGCGAATTGACAAGAAAGCAGGAGGATGGCGTCGTCGCCGATCTTCGCGCCTTTCTGGCCTTTGCCGTCGGGCCGATTACCAGCCTGTATCTGCAGGGCCAAATCAGCTTCCAGGAAATGCTTTTTGCCGGCAATGCCATTGATTTCGCCCATATGTTTATTTTCAAGGAGAGCGAAAACATTGCCGACCGGGAGATTCTTCGAGAATCTTGCCAGCAAAGATCAGCGCGAGGCCTTCTGCCAAACGTGTACAAAGTTCCAACAAATCGACCTATACGGCACGGCTGATCCTCGATACCGTTGCCAACAACCCCGATCTCATTGGCTTTCTCTATACCGTTTTTGAACAGAAATTTTCTCCGGCGGTGGGTAAACATATGGGTGCCGAGGAACTGAAGGAAAAATGGCAGGAGTTTGAAAAGATCATCGCCAGCCGGTTCATCGACTTTCCCCTCGGTTATGAGATTTTCAAGTTTATGTGCAAGATTGTCAACTGCACCTTGAAAACCAATTTCTACAAAGTCGGAAAAACGCTCTTTTTCCTTCCGTTTTGACAACACAATTCTCGATCCCCTGGTGTTCAGCCGCTTTGTCTTCGGCATTTTTTTCGTCAACGGCCATTATTCCTGCGGCACGCATCTGCGGGCCGCCGATATTGCCCGTGGCGGTTTGCGACTGATTCGCGTGTCGCGTGCCAACTATGACACGGAACTCGACAACGCCGTTCTCCTCAACTATGCCCTGGGTCCCAAGGCGCAGCGGCTGAAGCACAAGGATATCTGCGAAAGCGGTTCGAAGGGCGTGGTTATCCCTCGGCCGGAATATGCCGGCTACAGCAAAGAGGCGCTTGAACGACTATACCGAAGGAATCATGGACTTGATGCTGCCGGACAGTTCGATTGTTGATTACTACGGCAAGCCGGAGATGGTCTTTTTCGGGCCGGATGAAGGTACCGCGCCACTCATGGACGACATTGCCTATCATGCCAAGGGCAAAAGGCTATCGACTACTGGCGAACCTTGACCACCGGCAAGAGTTTTGGCATTCCCCACGACACCTACGGTCTGCTGTCAGACGGCCGAGACTTTCGGCCTGTTTGACCGGGGCAATCTGGGGGTTGAACTGCAGGTTGATGGAAAATCACTGTGCACAACCGAGGATATGGCGGCAATTTATGCGGAAATCGGGGGAAAATTGACCATTTCCGGGATGACCACCACCTCCATCATGGGCAGCTTCAGAACCCTTATCGACCATTATAACGAGCGGGAAGAAGATCTGAACCTGATGATTACCGGCGGCCCGGACGGCGATCTCGGGGCCAACCAGATCCAATGCTACAAGGGGAAAATCTGTCTGATCATCGATGGTGGTTCGGTCCTCTTTGATCCCCAGGGTCTCGATAAAGAAGAGTTGATGAAGCTGGCCTTCATGCGCAACTCCCAGCCGCGAGTAAATTCTCTTGGTTTTCCGACGGCAAAATTGAGCAGTCAGGGCTTCAGGGTGCCGATTCAGGCCGGCAATGTCACCCTTCCCGACGGCACCCTGGTGCAGGACGGGGCGTTGTTTCACCGCAATTTCCTCTATAATCCCGCCAACCGCAAATATATCAGCCAGGCGGATATCCGCGCCTTTATTCCCTGCGGCGGCTTCAAGGACACCATTCATCACGGCAATGTCCGGCAGTTTCTCGATCTTTTCCAGGAACTGCAATTTATCGTCGAAGGGGCCAACGTCTTTTTTGATGACGGCTCAAGACGGCATATCGCCACCCATTCGAATATCAAACAGATCAAGGACACGACTGCCAACAAGGGCGGGGTCTTCAGCAGCTCGATTGCCGAGGTGCTTACCGCTTTTCTTCTTCAGGATGGCTATGAGGACAAACTGCAGAACGATCCGCTGACCCGCTGGGCTCTGATCAAGGATATCATCGGTTTGGTTGATCGCTATTCGCGCCTGGAGACCGGATTGCTCCTGCGCTTGCATGAAGCCGATCCGACTCAGCCGCTGTTTGTGCTCTCGGAGGTCACCAGCGAGCAGATTTTTGCCCTGCAGGATCTGCTGGAGGGACGTCTTGCCGAGATCCTCGCGACCCCGGCAACTGGTATGGAAGATAATGGAGCACTACATTCCGGCAGTCCTCCGCGAAAAACTCGGAGAGGCCGCGATAATGGCCATCCTGAACGCGAAACAACTCCAGCCCTACCGAGATGCCATTATCACCAAAAAAATGGCGTCAATGGCCTTTTACCGTTTTGGTGAGGGGTGGGATGCCTATTTGCAGGAGCTCGAAGATGCGATGATTCCCGCTCTGCAGAAGGTCTTTGCCCCGGAGGGTGTTTGAAAATATCAGGAAAAACTCAAAGACTATCGGGCCCAGGTTTCGCCAAACCGGAGGTAACTTACAAAATTCGGGAGGGGGGTCCTCGGTCGTATTGCAGTCTTCTCCGGTTGCGGTATTTTCTCCAACAGCGTTACCGGGTCAGACCACGCCCTGGTCGATCATCGAATTGACCACCTTGACAAAACCGGCGATATTGGCTCCCACCACATAGTTGCCGGGAGCGCCGTAGTGCTCGGCGGTTTCCTTGCACATCCGGTGGATATTCTGCATGATCCCCTTCAGACGCTTGTCCACTTCCTCGCGCGGCCAGTTGAGGCGCATCGAATTCTGCGACATCTCAAGACCCGACACCGAGACCCCGCCGGCATTGGCGGCCTTGCCCGGTCCGTAAAGAAGCTTGTGGTCGAGGAAGATATTGACACCTTCCGGGGTGGTCGGCATATTCGCCCCTTCGGCAACCGCCGACGACTCCGTTGTTCACCAGATTCTGGGCATCCTTTTCGTTGATTTCATTCTGGGTGGCGCAGGGGAAGGCGCAATCGGCCTTATGGTTCCACAGCGGATTGTAACCAAGACTCTGATCGACGGCGGTAAAGGTCGCCTCCGGGAATTTCTCGGCATAGGCGCTGACCCGGCCGCGCCGGAAGTTTTTCAGATCCTTCAGGAAGGCCAGCTTGGCCCGGTCAATGCCCTGCGGATCATAGATATACCCGGACGAATCGGAACAGGTCAGCGGTTTGGCCCCGAGATCGAGGAGTTTTTCCAGGGTGTACTGGGCGACATTGCCGGAACCGGAAACCAGACAGGTCTTGCCTTCCAGGCTTTGTCCGCGGGTGGCGAGCATCTCGGCGGCGAAATAGACACAGCCGTAGCCGGTGGCCTCGGGGCGAATGAGGCTGCCACCCCAGTTGAGGCTCTTGCCGGTGAGGACACCGGTGAATTCACCGGCCAGCTTTTTATACATGCCGAAGAGATAGCCGATCTCCCGCGCACCAACGCCGATATCGCCGGCCGGCACGTCGGTGTTCGGGCCGATATACCGGAACAGCTCGGCCATAAAGCTCTGGCAGAAGCGCATCACCTCGTTGTCCGACTTGCCCTTCGGATCAAAATCGGAACCGCCCTTGCCGCCGCCCATGGGCAGGGAGGTCAGGGCGTTCTTAAAGACCTGCTCGAAGGCCAGGAATTTGAGGATGCTGAGATTCACCGAGGGATGGAAACGCAGCCCGCCCTTATAGGGACCGATGGCACTGTTCATCTGGATGCGAAAGCCGCGGTTGACCCGGACCTGGCCCTGGTCATCGACCCAGGGAACACGAAAGAGAATGACCCGCTCCGGCTCGACGATACGTTCGAGGATCGCCTCGCGGCGATACTGCGGATTCTTGTCCAGCACCGGCTGGATCGACTCCATAACTTCGCTCACTGCCTGATGAAACTCCCGCTCATGCGGGTCCCTGTCGAGTACAAATTTGATGTTCTCCATGATTTCTCCCGTGGTGTTTTCTGCTTAACCTCAGTTGGCAAAGAACCGCTTTTGAAGCGGTTCTTTGCCAACTGCCGGTGTTTGCCGGCCAATTCTTCTTCAAGGCAAATTGTATACAATTTTCTTATACACTATTTTGTAACTTTTGTCAGTTCATCCCTGTTTTGCTTTTGCCTGGCGCAGGTCCAAAATTGCTGCGGTTGTCATCATCGCCGAGTTTCTCCCGATGCTCAGGTCTCTGCCGGACGAAATCTCTTGCCGATCACATTGGCGAGGATCACCAGCAGGGTCGAAATGCCGATCATCATGATGCCCAGGGCCGACAATCTGCCCCACAGGCCGTCCTCGGCAAAGCGGAGGATCTGCACCGCCAGAACTTCCGTTCCCGGCCGTGACAACACCACCGACAGGGACAGTTCGCGGACAAACATGGTGGCCATCAACACCCAGCCGGAAACGATCCCCGGAACTAATAGCGGTATGACAATGCGCCGCAGAGTCGTCAGATAGGAAGCTCCGGAAACCAGCGACGATTCCTCCAGATGATTGTGGATTTGCACAAAGGCACTGGAAAGCGGCCGGATCCCATAGGGCAGATAGGTGGCAATATAGCCGATGAGCAGGGCCCAGATCGTCGCATACAGCGGGGTTCGAACAAAGAACCACATAAAGCCGACACCGATGACGATGCCGGGGAAGGAGAAGGAAAGGAAGCTGAGCGACTCCAGGAGGCCGGCACTCCTGCTCCGCACCTTGACGATTACGTAGGCCACAAAAATCGACAGGACAATGCCGACGGTAGCCCCGACTACCCCGAGGAACAAACTGTTTTTCAGCGACAGCAGCGATATCGGGTCATTGAGCACCTCGATCCAATGCTTCAGCCCCATCATCGAAAAGGCCCTGGCACTCGGCACCATGGAATAGGGCACCAGAGAGGTATAAACGAGGACGAGCACCGGCAGGACAATGAGGACGAACGACAAAACACCGAGGATGAAAAAGAGCGGCATCTTCGACCTTCTGAGTTGGATAATCGTCGGTTTGTAGCCGCGACCGGCGATGGTAACATACTTGTCGCCGGCCGAGGTCAGGTAGCGATACAGGTAGATAAGAATGATCGAGGCGACCATGACACTCATCCCCACCGCGGCGGCCTTGCCATAATCGGCGGCAAAACCGGTCGAGACCATCTGGTACAGATGGGTAGCCAGCACATAGATGCGCCCGGGCATACCGACCACCGAAGGCACGGCAAAAGAGGCCAGACCGCGAATAACGCAGAGAATAAAGGCGGCAAGAATGGCCGGGCGGAGGACCGGCAGGGTGATGCGGAAAATGGTTTTTCCGGTGGAGGCGCCGCAGACCCGTGAACTTTCCTCCAAGGACGCATCAAAGGCGGCCATGGCCGGGGCGATGATGAGATAGGCGATGGGCAGGTCGAGCAAGCCTTCGACGAGAATCATCCCAGGCAGGGAGTAAATGTTGAACGGGGCCCGGTCGAGGGACAGAAGCTCCATAAGCATCAGGTTGAGTATGCCGTTGGAAGGGTTCAGAAGGAGAACCCAGCTGACGGAAAAGAGCACATGGGGAATCATCATCGGGATGATCGAGATGACGCCGAAGATGAATTTGCCGGGAATATCGGTGCGAATATTGAGATAGGCGAGGAACAGGGCCAGGGTCGTGGCGCACAGCGATGCCCCGCCCACGAACACCACGGTATTCCACAGGACCTCGAACAGTGCCGGATCGGAATAGGCGGCAAGGTATTTGCCGAGGGTAAACTCTCCGGAGGCGGTCAGGCCCTTGGAAAGACTGCCGAAAACCAACATAACCACCGGACAGACGGTGAGAAAACCGACGATGATTATGAGGAAGAAGGTTAATTTGCTGTGCTTGCCGGTCATGGTGCCCTTTTACCCGGCGACCAGCAGGCAGTGGGCGGGGCTGACCTGAAAGCCGACTGCATCGCCTACGGCCAGATCGGTTTCCGGTTCCATCCGGGCGAGGAGAAGCTGTTCCCCGACGCGAATCTCCCCCTCAAAGGCATCACCGACGAAGACCATGGTAGCGATGGTGCCGAAAACGACATTTGCCCCGCAGGCCTTGCCCTTGGCCAGGGTGATAAATTCCGGGCGCAGGCAGAGGGTCACCGCATCGCCGACACGAAAGCTGGTCTTTCTACAGTTCATCCGCCCAATTGCCGAATGCACGACCGTGGTTTCGGGAAGTTGTTCGTGCACCTCAGCTTGCACCAGATTGGCCCGACCGATAAAATCGGCGACAAATTTGCTTTCGGCATTGAAGTAGATCTTCTTCGGTGAACCGGTCTCAATGATCCGCCCCGAACGCATCACGGCGATGGTATCGGACAGGGCCAAGGCCTCAACCCGGTCGTGGGTGACATACACGGCGGTAATTTGCATTTCACTCAGAAAGGTCTTCAACTCCTTGCGGGTCTCCTCTCGCAGCTTGGCATCGAGATTACTCAACGGTTCGTCAAAGAGAATGACCTTGGGTTTGGCTACCAGGGCCCGGGCCAGGGCAACACGCTGTTGCTGGCCGCCGGATAGCTTGGTGGCCGGGCGGTTTTCAAAGCCTTCCAGCTGGACCAGGGTCAGGGTCCGGCGGACCTGCCGGCGGATCTCCACCCGCGGCACCTGGCGATTCTGCAGCGGATAGGCGACATTATCGAAAACATTCATATGCGGCCAGATGGCGTAGGTTTGAAAAACCATACCAAGGCCGCGCTTCTCGGTGGCAACTGCAATGTTTTTTTCCGAGGAGTAGACGATCTCGTCGCCGATGCGAATTTCCCCCCGATCAGGCGTTTCAAGACCGACGATACTGCGCAGAAGGGTGGTTTTTCCGCAGCCGGAAGGCCCCAGAAGGGTGTAGATGCGATTGGCCGGGATGGTCAGATCGACATCGTCCAGGGCCTTGATAAGGCGGCCTTCGGAAGCGTAGTGCTTGCGAAGGCCGGTTATTTGAATTTCCATTGCCGTTTGGCTTATTTGACCGCAAAAATCTTCTTAAACTCTTCACCCCATTTGCCGATCTCCTCGTCGGAGAGCTCCTTGATGGCGATGACCTTGGCCTTATCCATACCGTCGATGGGTGGAAAAATCCCCGATGCCAGAACGTATTCGCCGACATCTTTGGCGAGAATGGTCATGGCCTCATTAGACAGCCAATAATCCATGAATTTTTTTGCCGCTTCCGGGTGCGGCGCCTTGGTGGAAATGCCCATGGCCCGGGGCGTACCCATCAAAGGCTGATTTTCCAACCGGGCCCAGTCGAGGGGCGCCGGGGCCTTGGTGACGATATACTTCGGCATGGAAATGCCGATAAGCTTCTCGCCACTTTCTATCGGTGCCGGGGTTGGGCCGAAGGAGGCGACAAACATCGGATTGTTAGCTGCCAGACCTTTAAGAAATTCCCGCCATTCGGCATCCGAGGCAAAAATGTTTTCCTTCAGACCGACGAGCCAGCAGATGGTGGTCGGATGACTGACCGGATTGGCCATGACAATCTTATTCTTCCACTTCGGGTCGGCCAGGTCTTGATAGCGTTTCGGCACATCGGCCGGTTTGACCAGCTCCTTGTTGTAGATCAGGCCGACGTACTCGATGCCGAAAAGCTGGATACCGCTTTTGTTGGCCCATTGCGGATAGGCGGTTGCCGCCGGTGACACATAGGAGGAAATGACCCCCTTCTCCTTGAGCATTTCCAGGACCGGCAAAGGGGCTTGAATAACATCCGCCATCAGTTTGCCGGCCTCGAATTCGGTAAAAACGGTGGAAAGAAACTTGGCCGTTGAGATCCGGGTATATTCACCTTTGATGCCGGAGGTCTTGGTAAATGCCTCCATGATCGGCTCAACAGCGGTAATGTTGGCATAAAAAGCCACCTTATTATCGTCGGCAGCCCTGAGCTCCCGGGTGAGTACCGCCCCGAAGCTGATCAAAGCAACCACGAAAACAACCACCAGGCCTTGTGTCATTCTCATTTTCTTTCCTCCTTGATTTCCGATGTTATACATAAGTATCTCATGTTTAGCCGAAGCGGCAGAGGGCCCGAAAACACAACATGCCCCGCGCAAGAGCCCATCGCCTGATATAGCCGAGCACAATCCATTAAATAGTCTCTAGGCTACCCTTTCCCACTTTCTTTTGCAACACCGGAGCTCCCTCTTCCACCGCCTCAAAGTGCCCACGGACTGAAGATACATGCCACACCGAGAACAGCCAGAAAAGCACCGGCCCAGGCCCCCGGTGCCGGCCTTTCCCGCGTTGCCATCCACAGAACGGGAAGAATAAGAATCGGCGAAGTGGCGGAAAGCGTCGACACCAGGCCGGCCGGGCCATGGGCCAGGGCAAAAAGGACAAAGGTCATCCCCAGAGCCATGCCGACAATGCCGCTCATGGCTGTTAGCCCCAGGAGTTTTCGGGTCAAAGGGATCGACTGGTGTTCGCTCCGGGTTGGACGCAGGAGGAACACAAGATTTAACAGCAAGGCCGCCGTGCCGACCCGAAGCGCCGATGCGGCCACCGCGTCGACCCCGGAGACCATGATCGGCCGGGCGACAAGAATAGAAATTGCTTGACAAAGTGCCGACATAAAACCAAGAATAATTCCTGTTGCCAGGGAGCCTTGCACTTTTTCAAAGGCGTGTTTCTGGTTCGCCCCAGCACCGCAAAAAACCGCCAGCAGGACACCCACCATGATCAGCAGGCAACCGATGCCGGCATTGAGGGGCAGGGTTTCCTTGAAGAAAAAATAGCCGAGGATAACGGTTATCGGCGCATTCATGGTGAACAAAATTCCGCTTCGTCGCGGACCAAGGCGCTTCAAGGCGGCGTACAACAGGGTGTCGCCGATGAAAATGCCGACCAGCGCCGATAAGGCCAGGACCAGCAGCGAATGCAGCTCAAGAGTCCGCCAGCCTCCGGAAAGCAAGGTGACAACGAGAAGAATGGCGGCAACAATAGTCAAACGAAGACGATTGAACCTGAGGGCACCAAAGGCACGTGTCGGAGTGGTGGATAACAATCCGCCGAATGACCAACAGAGGGCGGCAGCCAAAGCGGAGCATTCGGCGATATACATGTTTTTTTTCCTGGGCAAACCATTGATATAATCAGCGGTGTATATGAAATCCCTATCGACATGTCAAGCGCAGAAATAACTTGCGTTTAGTACCTTAGAAATTCATTTCTTGTCCTTTAAGAAAGAATTTCGTAAAGGTACTTACACCCCTCAAGGGGGTACTGAAAAGAGTCCCGTTTATCGGGGTTTGATCAGTCGAAAGAATACCATGCTAGCCGCTAATACCTCTCTGCGCCCCGGACATCTCGAATAAAAGACTTTACTGAAAAAGGAAAAAACCATGCCTAAAACAACAATAGGCCTCATACGGGAAGGCAAAATCCCCATCGATAGACGCGTGCCACTTACCCCCGCTCAGGCCAAGATTGTCATGAACCGGTTTCCCAACGTCGAGGTGGTCGCCGAGAAAAGCGACATCAGATGTTATCCGGACCAGGAGTATGCCAAGGAAGGCATCCGGCTTGTCGATTCCCTGGAGGATTGCGATATTATTTTCGGCGTCAAGGAGGTGCCGCTTGAGCTTTTGCTCCCCGGAAAAACCTATTTTTTCTTTAGCCACACCATCAAGAAGCAACCGTACAACAGGGGCTTGCTGCAAGAGATCCTCCGTAAAAATATTAGGCTCATCGATTACGAAACCCTGACCGACCAGACCGGCAAGCGGATCATCGCCTTTGGCCGGTGGGCCGGCATCGTCGGGGCATATAACGGTATCTGGACCTACGGGCAACGTTATAATCTGTTCAACACTCGGCGCGCTCATACCTGCTTTAATCTTGAGGACCTCTGGTCGGAATTGACAAAAATAACTCTGCCGCCGATAAAGATCGTCCTCACCGGCGGTGGCCGGGTCGCCAAGGGCGCCATGGAGGTGTTGGCACGATTGGGAGTTCGCAAGGTCACGCCGCGGCAATTTCTCGAAGAGTGGTTTGATTTCCCGGTCTTCGTCCAGCTTAACGCCCGCAATTATAATCGGCGCAAAGACGACGAGGCCTTCAGCAGAAATGCGTTCTACCGCACCCCGCAGATGTTTGAGGCCGACTTCATCAAGTACGCAGCGGTGGCCGATATCCTTATCGCCTCGGCATTCTGGGACCCGAAGGCCCCGCCTCTTTTTACCAGACAGGAGATGCTCGGCGACGACTTCAAGATAAGTGTCATTGCCGACATCACCTGCGACATCGAAGGTTCCATTCCCTGTACCAAGCGGCCGAGCACCATCGAAGAGCCTCTCTACGACTACAATCCCTGCGATGACCAGCTGGAAAACCCCCTTTCCGACGAGGCCAACATTACCGTCATGGCCGTTGACAATCTGCCCTGCGAGCTGCCCAGGGACGCCTCGACTAATTTCGGCCATGATCTCGTCGAAAAGGTTCTGCCGGAACTCCTCGGCAACGATGCCGGGGGAGTAATAGGAAGGGCGACAATCGCTCGGGACGGAGCTCTGACCGAAGGATTCAACTACCTGCAGGAATACGTTGATGGAAGATAGTGCAAGGCTGCTCCTCATGACGGAGAGAAAACACCCCTTCCCTTTCTTTTGATCCTGCCGCCGATTGCTTTTATTTGTCGGAGAGGACACGGCGGAAATGGAAAGGTCTTGCCATGGAAAAATAGGAAAGTATAATTCTTCATCTTCACCATAGGCCACAGGGACTCTTTTCGAGCGTCCGCAATTGCGACGATACATGGTTTCGTCAATTGACAGAAAGGGTAACGCTCACCGATTTGTACCTGGGGTAAGAATAATAATTACAAGGAGAAAACCAGTATGCAATTCATCAAGACATTGGCAGTAGCATCGGCAGTTACGGCTTGGCTGGCAGGCAGTGCAGTGGCCTCCACCCTCGATTCCGTTAAAGAAAAGGGATATGTCAACATCGGCGTATCGGGAAAGGTCATCGGTTTCTCCGCGCCCGATGCCAAAGGGGAATGGACCGGTCTGGATGTCGATTACGGTCGGGCAGTTGCCGCCGCCATTTTCAATGATCCCGGCAAGGCCCGCTTCACCCCGGTAGCCTTCAAGGAGGCCTTCACCGCCCTGCAGTCGGGGGAAATCGATATTCTCTCGCGCAACACCACCTGGACCTACCAGCGTGACACCAAGCTCGGTCTTGAATTCGTCGGCACCATCTTTTACGACGGCCAGGGTTTTCTGGTGAAAAAGAGCCTGGGCGTGAAGAGCGCCAAAGAACTTAACGGTGCCAGCATCTGCACCCAGGCCGGAACCACCACCGAACTTAATATCTCCGACTATTTCTCCGCCAACAAGATGACCTTTAAGCCGGTGGTCTACGAGTCGGCCGACGAGGCGACGGTGATTTACGATTCCGGCCGCTGCGACGTTTATACCACCGATGCCTCGGCCCTTGCCGCACGGCGGAGCACCCTGAGCAACCCCAAGGATCACCTGATCCTGCCGGAAGTGATCTCCAAGGAACCCCTCGGACCGGCGGTGCGCCAGGGTGACCAGCAGTGGAGCGATATCGGCCGCTGGGTGCTCTTTGCCATGATCAACGCCGAAGAATTAGGAATAACCTCTAAGAATGTCGATGAGATGATGAAATCGACCAACCCGGAAATCCAGCGTTTTCTTGGTGTCGATGCCAATTATGGCGAATACATGGGACTTACCCGCGACTGGGCCTATCGGATCATCAAACTTGTCGGCAATTATGGGGAAATCTACGAACGTAACGTCGGCCCGAATACCGGACTCGGTCTCGAAAGAGGTGTCAATGCCCTCTGGTCCAAAGGCGGGATCATGTACGCACCGCCCATCAGGTAGTTTTTTTGTGTGTGGGTCAGCCAAGTTGGCTGACATTTAAGCGCATCAAAACCGCAGGGTAGCCTCCTGCGGTTTTGACTTTTGTTCAATTCCCGCATTGCCGAAGAGGAAGACAGTTCGCATGGCCATAGGTAGCCGCAACGAAAACCATGAACCGCAGAGGAATCTGCTCAATGATCCCCGGGTTCGGGGTTGGCTGGCCCAGGCATTGGTGTTGGCAGTGCTGATCGGTTTAGCGGCGTATGCCCTTTACAACATTACCCATAACCTCAACAAGGCAGGCATAACCACTGGATTTTCTTTCCTCACTCACCCTGCCGGTTTCGATATCAGCCAGACGCTCATTCCCTACAGCAGTAAAAGCACCTATGTCGACGCCTTTATGGTTGGACTTCTCAACACCCTGCTGGTATCATTTCTGGGAATTTTTTTTGCTACTCTTCTTGGTTTTTTTCTAGGTATCATAAGACTTTCCCCCAACTGGATAGTCTCGAAGATGGCCGAGACCTATACGGAGGTGATTCGCAACATCCCCCTCCTCCTCCAGGTTCTCTTCTGGTACCTGGCCATCCTCACCCCTCTGCCGGGGCCACGTTTGGCCATGCACATCGGCGACAGTATATTTCTCTGCAATCGTGGCCTGCAAATCCCGAAACCGATTTTTCAACCTGGGTTCATGGCAACTCCCCTCGCCTTTCTCGGGGCCATCATCCTCTCCATTTTTCTGTTTAAGTGGAGCAAAAAGAGGCAACTGCGGACGGGACGCCATTTCCCCGACGTCTCGGTGGCTATTACCCTCCTCGTCAGCATGCCGCTCATTGCCTTGATGGCCACGGGTTTTCCCATTCACTGGCAGCTACCGACCCTCAGTGGTTTCAATTTCCAGGGCGGCATGACAATCTTGCCTGAATTGATCGCCCTTTGGCTGTCGCTGACCCTCTACTCGGCAACCTTTATCGGCGAGTACGTACGTTCCGGGATCCTGGCGGTAGACAAGGGCCAGAGGGAGGCGGCCTTCGCCCTTGGGCATCAGCCGTGGATGACCTACCGGCTGATTATTATTCCCCAGGCAATGCGGGTCGTTACCCCGCCGCTCATCAGCCAGTACTTGACCCTGGTGAAGAATTCTTCTCTGGCGGTGGTCATCGGTTACCCGGATCTGATCCATGTATTTGCCGGTACGGCGCTCAACCAGTCGGGGCAGGCGGTGGAGATAATCAGTATCACCATGGCTGTATATCTCGGTATAAGCCTGGTCATCTCGTTGATAATGAACTGGTACAACAAAAAGTTTGCCCTCCGGGGCCTTTAGGAATCGATGATGCTGAAAACTTGGAGGCCGAAACCGTCCGCCCCGTCACCGAGTCTCGGTTCGGGATACCTGGGATGGCTCCGAACCAACCTTTTCTCAACACCCGGCAACACCCTGCTGACCCTGTTGAGCATCGCCGTGCTCGTATTGACCCTGCCGCCGCTGTTCCGCTGGGGGCTCCTCAACGCCTCCTGGCTTGGCGACTCGCGCGGGGTCTGTGACGCTGCATCGCAGGACGGTGCCAAGGGGGCCTGCTGGGTTTTTGTTAAGGTCCGACTGGAGGTCTTCCTCTACGGCTTTTATCCCCTGGTCGAACGCTGGCGGGTGAATTTCGTGTTCATTGTCCTCGCCGTGGCCATCCTGCCGATCCTTGCCCCCACTCTCTTGCGCGACACCGGCAGACAGGTGCTTCTCTGTCTGGCCGCAACCCTGACGGTATTTTTTTTGTTTGGATCAATTCCCACAGTTTTCATTGCATGTTATCTCTTTGCCCCCTTGGCTCTTCATCGATTGTTCCAAGGCAGACCCTTCCTCGAATTGTTCGGCAACCAGACCTTGGCAACCGTTGCGGGAATGGCTTTGGCTGCCGCGAGCGGCGTAATCGTCTACTATACCGTCTGCACCTACGTCGACGGTAAAGCAGCAGGAGCTGTGAGTTTGACCGCTGTCATCCTGACACTTTTTCTCCTGTTCGTCAGTCGCCTGACCACGGCGGGTTGGCGCTGGGTACTCATCTTTACCGTGTATCCGGTATTTGCCTTCTTCATGCTGGTCGGCAACGTTTTCGGACTGCCGCTGGTCGAAACCCATTTCTGGGGAGGCCTCTTCCTGACCCTGGTTGTCGCCGGAACCGGCATGGCCACTGCCCTGCCCATCGGCATCCTGCTTGCTCTCGGCAGACGTTCAACCCTGCCGGTTATCAAGACCCTTTGTGTTACCTTTATTGAATTTGTCCGGGGCGTACCCCTGGTGAGCGTTCTTTTCATGGCTTCGGTGATGTTCCCCCTGTTTTTGCCGGAGAATGTCACCTTCGATAAACTGCTCCGGGCACTGGTCGGCATTGCCTTCTTTTACGCAGCCTACATGGCCGAAGTTATCCGCGGAGGCCTGCAGGCCATCCCCAGGGGCCAATTTGAAGCGGCCATGGCCCTCGGCTGGCCCTACTGGAAAATGATGGCCCTGATCATCATTCCCCAGACGCTGCGTCTTGTCATCCCGGGCTTAGCCAACAATTTCCTGTCGCTGCTGAAAGACACCACACTCGTGGCCGTCATAGGGCTGCTCGATTTATTGGGTGTCGCCAAGGCATCAATGGCCGATATTGAATGGCTCGGTTTCACCAAAGAGGCCTATGTATTTGCCGCCATTGTTTTCTGGATCTTTTGCTTTGCCATATCGCGTTACAGCGTTTATCTCGAAAAAAACTACCATACCAGCCAACAATAAGCCGGATCGACCAGAGGATTGCCAATCATGACAACGATGTCAACACCCGAGAAGGAAAAACGAGACCCTGCCATCACCATCTCCGGTGTGAATAAGTGGTATAAGGATTTTCATGTTCTCAAAGACATCAATCTTCAGGTGGGACGCGGCGAGAAACTGGTTATCTGCGGCCCATCCGGATCGGGGAAGTCGACGCTCATTCGCTGCATCAACCGGCTTGAGGTGCACCAGCAGGGCCAGATCATCGTCGACGGTATCGAGCTCACCAATGACGTCAAACGTATCGACAAGGTCCGCCGGGAGACCGGCATGCTTTTCCAAAACTTCAACCTTTTCCCGCACTTGACGGTTCTCGAAAACTTAACCCTGTCGCCGATCTGGATCCGTAAAATGCCGCTCAAAGAGGCACAGGAATTGGCTTTCCACTATCTGGAGCGGGTCCGAATTCCCGACCTGGCGCACAAATATCCGGGGCAATGCTCCGGCGGCCAGCAGCAGCGGATAGCCATTGCCCGCTGCCTGTGTATGAACCCGAAAATTATGCTCTTTGATGAACCGACCTCGGCCCTCGATCCGGAAATGATCAAGGAGGTTCTTGATGTCATGATCGATCTGGCCGGATCCGGCATGACCATGCTCTGCGTTACCCATGAGATGGGCTTTGCCCGAACCGTCGCCGACCGCGTTGTTTTCATGGACGGGGGAGAGATAGTCGAGGAAAACGATCCGGAGAACTTTTTCAACCACCCGAAATTTGATAGAACCGCCATGTTTCTCAGCCAGATTCTCAACCACTGAGATCCTTCATGGTAAAGGATGCGAAAACGCCGCATCGTCGCTGATGACCGCCTTGCAATTATTATGAAGATCGCAAAATTGGTGAACAAGACCCTGGCCGGACATCTGGCCGATTACAGCACCCGTCTCGATCTCGATTCTCTTCCCAGCGCTGTTGTCAGGCATGCCGGGTACCTCCTCCTCGATCTCCTCGGCGCCGCCCTGGCGGGAAGCGACACGCCAGAAGCGGTGGCGGCCGGCAAGGCTGTCGCGCTCCTTTCTCCCACCGGTGGTCCATGCACGCTTTGGGGAACGAGGGGCACCGCTTCGCCGACTGCAGCGGCACTGCACAACGGCATTGTCGCCCATGCCAGAGAGTTAGATGATTTCGGCGGAGTCGATCACACCGGTGCCGTTGTTGTGCCGGTAATCCTGGCAATTGCTGAAGCCTTTCCCTCCCTCTCGGGGCGACAGGCCCTGGAAGCAATGGTCGTCGGCTACGAGGTGGGACGCAGGGTCCTGGACAGCGCCGGGGGATATCGCCCGCACAACCACGGCGACGGCTTTCACTCAACCGGTACCTGCGGCAGTTTTGCCGCCGCGGCAGCAGCCGCCAAGGCCATGGGCTTGAACCGCGAGCAGACCCTCTGGGCCTTGGGACTCGCCGGCACTTTTACCGGTGGAACCTGGGCCTTCACCATGGACGGAGCGATGAGTAAGCGTTTCAACGTCGGACGAGCTGCCGAGACGGGCGTTGTTGCCGCTTGCCTGGCTCGTTCCGGATTCACCGGCCCGGCGCATATCTTCGAAGCCGAATGGGGCGGCTTTCTAGGAACCTATGCCAGGGCTGAGCCGCAACCGGAGGCCCTGACCTGCGAACGTCCGCCGGGATACGGCATCCTGCGCAGCGGCATTAAACCCTATGCGGCTTGTCGCGATATCCACAGCAGCCTCGATGTTGTTCTCGATGCGAAAAGCCGCTATTCCCTGACACCAGCAGATATAGCCTCCATCGAAGTTCGCTGTATTCCGGAGATGATGCAGATGATCGGCAAAGTCGATTTTCCAGCGACCAGGATTGAGGCGCAGTTGAGCTTGTCCTACAGCCTCGCGGTGGCCCTGGTATCCGGCAAGGCCTTTCTTGGCGAATACGAAGCGCCACTACTTTACGACCCCGAAGTGAGGAGGTTGGCCGACCTGGTACACTTGATCGAAAGTCCCGAACTGCCCTTCGATTCCGAACCGTATCTCATCCTTACGACCATTGACGGCAATGTCATAACCGGCCATGTCGATTATGCCGGTGGCGCTCCAGAGAACCCGTTGTCTCCGGATAAAATAATCCAAAAATTCGAAATATTAGCCAACAGAGCACTGCCAATGACGAAGGTTGCTGAGCTTCGCGACAGAATCCTCGCCATCGCAACCTTTGCCGACGTCCGGGATATTACTCACTGCCTGACCCTGTGATCTCCACGCTTCAATGCCGGAAAATATGGAAAAACCTTTTATTGATATTGAGTTACACGAAGCAAAAACAGAAGATCTTGACCAGCTGGTAAAGATCAGAATTGCGGCAATGCGGGAAAGTCTGGAGAAAATTGGCCGTTTTGATGCCACCCGGGCAAGAGCCAGATTAACCCAAGACTTTCAAACAAAGTACACCACATGCTTGATTTATAAGACAAATATTATTGGATTCATAATCAGCAAACAAGAAAATGAAGAAATCGTTATAAACCATCTTTATGTTCTTCCGCAATTTCAAAACCGGGGAATTGGGAAATTCGTCCTTGATAAAATCATTGAACAAGGAAAAAATGAAAGACGGAATATCAAATTGATGGCTCTCAAAGAAAGCAGAGCCAATAATTTTTATTTAAACAACGGTTTCAAATACTTAAACAGTATCGAATATGATAATGTTTATGTCAAAGAATGGGGTGAATGCTTCTAACGACACACACATTTTCATTTCCCGATTCTCAAGGCAAAGCCGAAGAACCAGGGTGCCGATCATTCCTGTTGCCCCGGAAATGATGATTTTCTTACCCATGCTGAGTTGTAGTTCTTTCTCATGCACGGCAGCCTCAGCCTAGGCCAGAAGGATGAAGGTTTCTCGGGCAAGTTTTTTTTTGCCGTGTCGCTCATAATCCGTTCACCACCCTTGCCGCTGCGCAGGCTGCGCCATAGCCATTATCAATGTTCATGATCGCAACACCCGGGGCACAGCTTGAAAGCATGCTCATAAGCGCTGCCTTGCCACCTTGCGCCACGCCGTATCCTACGGAAGTTGGCACGCCGAAGATCGGCTTGGGCGTGAGGCCTCCCATGACGCTGATCAGAGCGGCGTCCAACCCGGCTACCACCACCACCGCGTCAAAGGCGCTGATCTCCTCCAGACGTTCCGCAAGCCGCCAGAGTCCGGCAACGCCGCAATCCTCGAATATTTTGTGTTCAATGCCCAGATACGCCAGCGTCCGCACAGCTTCCCAGGCCACGAAACTATCCGCCGTACCTGCGGAGACTACCGCAACCCTGCCTTTGGTCTTTGGCGGCAGCGTATCGCCGAAAGCCGTGCGAGACAAAGGATGATAGTCAAAGCCATGACGAATTGCTTCCGGCGCTTGCGCGAAAACTTCCGGTGCCAGGCGCGTAAACAGGACAGGGTGCCCGGAACCCTTGCCGAACTGGGAGAGCAGCTCAACAATCGCCGCAAAAGGCTTTCCTTCGCAAAAAACCGCCTCCGGCAGACCGATTCGAGCGGTACGGGAATGATCGAAAAGAATACCGTGATTCATATTACCTCTTCACCTTGACGTGGGTTGTCATATAATCTGTAAGGCATTAAAACGGAAAGTCCTCGTTGTTGTCAATGTTTGCTTCGATCTTCTTTACCACCGGCTTTTTAGCGAGCTTGTGCTCCGCATTGCCGTCCACGAAAATCGCCTTGTAAGGCTTGGTGGGACAGGCGTGCTCGCAACCGCCGCAGCCGATGCAGTAGTCCGGTTTCATCTCCGGGATCTTCAGGTCTTTATTCGCCGGGTTGGCATAGGGCACCATATCCACCGCCTTGGTCGGACAATGCTCGGAACAGGCACCACAGGCGGTGTTGTCGGTAAAGACCACGCAGTTTTCTTTGATGAACTTGGCGACACCAAGCTGGGTGAGCTTTTTCTGTTCCACGCCCAGCGGCAAAATGGCACCGCTCGGGCAAAGGTTCATGCAGATCGTGCAGTCGTAGTTGCAGTAGCCGGTGCGATAGTTCATCCGCGGTTGCATGACGCCAGCGAGGCCGAACTCGAAGAGCGAAGGTACGAGAACCCGCGACGGGCAGGCGCTGACGCAGAGATGGCAGGCCGTGCAGGTGGCGGTAAAATGGGCGATGCTACCGGAGCCGGGGGGCGAGGCCGGACAGGTCACCTTCTCGGGAATCGTCGTCGGCTTGCTCTGGATGATAAGCTTGGTTGGCTCGGGCGTAACCGCGAGCCCCAAGAGAAATACCCCCGAATTGAGGAGGAACTCACGCCGCTCCTGGTTTGCCTTGACCGGAGAAGAGCGCCTTCGCCATTTATTCTCATAGCGCAGTCCATTTCTTTGACATACTGTCAGGCAATTACAGCAGCTGACGCAGCGACTGCTGTCCACCGTTTTCTGCCGAGAATCGATGCAGCCGGCCTTACACACATCTTCGCATAATTTGCAGCCCTTGCACCCATCCTGGTTGATGGTGATACGCAACCACGAGATCCTGGCAAAAAGCCCAAGCAGCGTCCCCACCGGGCAGACCGTGTTGCAGTAGAGGCGTCCGCGAGTTGCGGCAAGCCAGGTGACCAGCAGCAGCGTCGCCATCGATACAGCGGCTCCGCTCGGGGCAAATACCGCCCAACGCACCCGGGGAAGGGCATACACCCCCCACTGCTCAAGGATCACCGCGACGAGGTTGTTGGCAAAAAGGACCACGGGGCGAAAAAGATTGGCGGAGATCCGGCCGAAACTGCTGAATGGGTCGACAAGGTTAAGAAGCAGGCCACTGCCGGAAAGGAGCAAAAGAACCGTGAGGGCAAGAATGGAGTACCTGAGGGCAGTATGCGGCTCGGAGAAACGGAAGCCGCGCCGCTGCCGTTTTCTCCGGGCTATAAAACCGATCACGTCCTGCAGCGTTCCGAGGGGGCAAAGGGTCGAGCAGTAGATTCGGCCAAAGAGCAGGGTGAACATGACAATCACGATAAATCCCGCCGCCCCGAGGGCCGCCGTATGCACATACTGCAGCAGCGACGGGACAAACTGCAGGTACAGCAGACCCCTGGCGATGGATGGTGCGACCAGGTTGTGAAAATCAAGAAACACCAGGGCGATCAGCGTAAAGAAGACCAGCGCCACGCCGACGCGAAGGACTTTTAACCGGTGCAGCCGCATACTATCACAGCTTGATGCGGTTGATCGACAGTCCGTTCAGGTCGATCCGGCCGAGATTCATCTCCGCCGCCAGTTGAATATGGGGAATGTCGCTGGGTTCGGCGCCAAAGAGCTTTGCCGCAGCGGCGTCGGCGGCCACGAAGTCCCGCGAGATTATCAGCGATTTCATCGCCACGACATCGCCGGCGGATACCCCGCGCGGGCCGTTCTGTTTCATTACATTATAGGCATCGACCACGGTAAGCGTCGGCTTGCGGTACGAGGCGAAATCGGCAATACACTGGTGCAGGTCATTGCGGTGCCAGAAGCCGCGATCCCATACCACGCCCATAAGGTTTTTCATGCCGATGGTGACCATCGACGAGCTGTGATGCTTTAATATCGGCACGTTGATAAACACATCGGCGTCCAAAAAAAGCTCGTGCACCTTAGCCTCGGTGAGCCGCTTGCCGTTCGGCACGGCTACCTTCTGGTAGTAGCCTTCGCTGTCGCCGGAGACAATCCGTCCACCGGCATCCTTCACCGCCCTCTCGATACCGCTGTTCCTGTAGCACTGCGCCCAGGGATCACAGGTATGATCGAAAACGGAGACTTGCTTCGCGCCGGCGGCAAGGCACTGCTCAACAATCCGCGCCACCAGTTTCGGGTGGGTGTTGCCGGCGCGATCCGGGGTCACATCCCAGCCGATATTCGGCTTCACTAAAACCTTGCTGCCCTTGGGAACGAATTCGCCTATGCCACCGAGTGAGGCTATGCCCTTGTCAAACATGGCTTCCGGCTCGCCGCCTTTGACGGCAACAAGATCGTAGGCCGGAGGAGCACCGGCTGCGGCAAACAGCTTGGCGTAGTCGCCAAAGGCCACGGTTGATCCGGCAACAATGCCGGTGCCAATCACTTTTTTCATGAAATCACGACGATCCATGGAATCCTCCCAAATTTTCGCTGCGCACTATGCGCCGTGCAACTTTGCAACCAACCGCTCCGAGGTTGATTTTACCTTTTCCGCATCCGGCCCGATGACGATGGAGATATGCCGCCCCGTTTGTTTAACCATAAGGGACTCCTGCTTGCGGTCAACCATGGTGTACTGATTTTCCTGCCGGGTTTGGTTGGTGAATCTGGTGCCGGCAGAAAGCTTGCCGGTGGCGTATGCATAGACCTCAGCGCTCTCGCTGTCGTTTACGTAGCGAAACACCATGGCCCGACAACCCTCGACACGGCCGATAAACCCATCGCGGACGCGGAAGATATTTTCCCGGTCGAAGAGGTAATTGTTCATGAGGCCAATCGGCCCACGAAGGTATTTGGCCTGGGAAAAGGGTAGCGGCTCCTGGAGCAGGAGATCGGCCAGCTCCGGTCGCTCGCCCGTTTCCGCGATACGGGCGGCGACGGCTTCCGCCAGCGCAACAACGCCATGCACGGTTTCCTCCTCCGCATCCTGGCCGATCAGCGTCACCTGCATGTTGCCTTTCCAGAAGTTGAGGTAGTAGTCTTCGAGGCGCCCTTCCTGGCCGATGGCAAGCGTCTTGCCACCTTCACCAACCTTGAAGCTGTGGATGCCATAGGCCGCGACTGGACTATCCATCTCGTACATCTCAAGCTTGATACTTTTGCCGCGACCGTCCAGATATTCGGCACTCAGCACCTGTCGGAACCCGTATTCGTGGTAGATGTCGGCCCCGCCGTCGATCATCTGGTAAAGGTCATCGCCATGGTAGCTCTGCTGCGTGTCGCCTTGCGTCAAACCGATCACCTCGCCGCTTGCCGGCAGAAAACCGGTAAGATTTTCGGGGGCTTGCCCTGCCGTAGCACTGGCCACCAGGCAGAACAGCAGGAGTGCGAGCGCTCTTTCCGGCCATGCCAACTTCATAGGGTCACCTCTTCAATCCGCAGCCGCGAAAGGTTTATCTCTCCCAGCCCATGCTCATGCGCCAACTGGGCGGTGCGGATCTCTTCCCCTTTGATACCGAGGAGATTTGCGCCATACACATCAAGGGCCACCCGATCGACACCGGCGAAGACCTTCTGCGGTTTGATGATCTTGCCCGGCCCCCGCGGGCCGTTGGTCGCCAGCACTTCCGTGCCGTCGAAGATGCAGAGGTCAGGCCTCCGCACCAGATTGACATCGGCGATGCATTGCGCCAGGAAATCGACATCGTCGTACCAGCCGAGCTTCCCCGAGCCGTGGTGGAAAAACATGTTGGTGGTGAATGAGGTCAAGCCCATCATATTCTTCATGGTGCCGGTAAACCCAAGCCCGCTGTGGTCTTTGGCGATGGGAATATTGATGAACACATCGCAGCCGAGGAGGGCCTTGGCGACATCGGCTTTTTTCAATGATCGACCGCGAGGGATAGACACTTCCGTATGGTCACCGCCTATGGAAGTGAGGCTCTGAATCTCGTCACGGAATTTCTCGGCAAGGGCACTGCGTTTCCAGTAGCCGCTGCTGAGGTCTTTGAAAACGCCGATTTCCTTGGCCCCGGCCTCGCGGCACATGCGGATCACCGCCAGAACAATATCCGGTCGCACGTAGCTGCCCGGATTGTCCCAGGGCGAATTGATCAACAGCCCCACCCTCGATTGCTTGGGAACGAATTTGCCCATGCCGCCGAGGAGTTCCACGGCTTTGATGGTGTTCTGGAAATAATCCGCGCCCGTTACCGCCACAATGTCGATGTCGCTTGCGGCGTAGGCCGGCTTATGTATCCATCCGGCAATACCGCCGCCGAGGATCGAGGTTACGCCGAGAGCGGTGCTCCCTTTAATGAATGTTCGGCGGGTAATGGATTCAGACATACAATGCCTCCTTTTTGGAATTTTCCAACTGCATCTTACGGAGCAAGCTCACCAAAGAAATACGAAGAAGTAACCCCGCCGTCCATGAGTTGGATTAGCCGGTTGGTAAAACGCCGTCTTCCCACATGATCTCAATCTACAGCATTGAAAATCGAGAGCGGTAGATTGATCCTCTTTGATTTTTGCCTGATTGTCCGAATCAATAGTCGATTGTGTTTGCGTCAAATGGCTGTTGATGGGAGCTTATAGCCACCATACCGGATCTATCTCTTGTCGTGGCAGTGATTGTGGGTTCTCAAATGCGAAGAGATTTTGAAAAACTGTGCTGACCATGAGTAAAAATGTCTCTGCCCGGTTGCTGCGATAACGTCTGATGCAAAATCTTGCCGACGCCGCGCCAGCCGAGCAGCCGCGCCGTAGAACATTGCTCCGACACCACCCAACTTTCGAAAATAGCCCCTTGCAGGGGATGCAACCCGGAGTTGTCCAGGCTCTCTGATCTGCAAAAGATAAGACCAGCCCGGTATTCAGGAAATGAAGCTTGGGTGCCTTCATATTCAAGATGGACCACTCAGGATACGGACGCCGGCGGCTTTGGCCATCTGTTTGAGCATTGGCCTGAAGATTAGGGAGTGGGATGGGGCGATAAGCCACCAGTAGATCCTCCCCCAGATCCCTCGCGGCTGGAAGCTCGGCGTCATCCGCAATTCGGTTGCGCCGGTTGGAAGCGCCTGGACCCGGAATTCCAGAAGAGCTTCGCCCGGAGCCAGCATTTCAGCCCGGAGCAGGAGACGGCTATTTTCCTCCACCGCCACCACGCGCCAGAAATCCAGGTGGTCACCCATGGCCACCGTATCGACATGACGACGGCCTCGGGACAAACCCGGGCCACCGAGTAGTTCGTCAACGAAGCCTCGCAACCGCCAGAGGAAGGTGCCGAAATACCAGCCGGCGTCTCCACCGATGCGTTTGACCACGTTCCAGGCAAGGTCGGGAGGACCTTCCAGGGTTATTGCGAAGGTGTCTCGGAAAACCCTGGCCTCGGGTTTGGCCTGCCCTCCGACCCAGTCCGGTAGACGGGTAGAGCCGGCGTCAAAGCAGCTCGAGGCCACCTCGTTCTGACGTACCTCCTCCAAGGCCATAATAATGGCCTTCCGGCAGGAAAGGAGCTTCTGCGGGACAATCTTTCGGATGCTTTCGTTATGGCAGAGGATTTCCTCGCGCATGCGCTCCACCAGGGGCCGGATGAGAGCCACGGACACCGGGGTCACCAGATTCATCCACCAGATGGAAATTTGATGGATACGCATGGGCAGAACCACAACGAGACGGTGCGGCAGCCCTGCCTCCTCGGCATAAATTCGGAACAGTTCACGCCAGCTGAGAACGTCCGGACCGCCGATCTCGTAAACCTGGCCGACGGTTTCAGGGTGTTCCAGACAGCCGGCCAGATACTCGATCACGTTGGCAATGGCAATGGGCTGACATTTGGTATCCATCCAGCGTGGAGCGAACATGATCCGCAGATAGCTGCAGAAGGCCTGGATCATCTCGAAAGAGGCTCCGCCCGAGCCTAATACCAGAGACGCCCGCAGCTGGGTCACCTTGGCGCCGCCCAAAGCCAGGATGTCACCCACCTCGTACCGCGCCCGCAATTGTTCCGAGAGATGCGCCGGGTTGCCTAGACCAGTGAAATGGAGAATCCAGTCCACTCCCGCTTCGCGGGCAGCATGCACCGTCGAATAAGCAATACGCCGATCCAGGGTGGCAAAATCCTGTTCTCCGGGCCTGACGGAATGGATGAGGTAGAACACCGCCCGGCAGCTGCGCATGGCCTCGGTGAGAACCGCGGTATCAAGAGCGTCGGCCACGACGATCTCCAGGTTGGGATGACTACCCCAGGGTCGACCTTGGATTTTGCTGTCGGAGCGTCCGGCCGCGCGCACCCTCCAGCCGCGTTCGAGAAGAAGGGGCACCAGCCGTCCACCGACATAGCCGGTGGCCCCCAACACCAATACCGGTTGAGTTTTTCGATCCATCTACTCCGTCGCTCCCTGACTGACAGGCTGTGCTTTTAACTGACACTTGCCAAGAGATACCTCTCCGCGCTGAGAAAGTTGCGATATAGTTATTGACCCAGTTGCTTTAATCGATTAAGCGCCCATTCGTTCCCATCTTTCCCGGCCTTCCTGTACCATTCGACCGCTTTGTCTTTGTCCATGACCAGATTACCTCCGCCCATCTCGTACATATAACCGAGCCTGGACATTCCATACGCATCACCCTTGTCTGCGGACTTCCGGTACCACTCCACTGCCTTAACCTCATCCTTGGCTATACCGCCCTTGCCGGTTTCATACATCCAACCAAGATTGGCCATTCCCGTGGCATGCTCCTTATCGGCGGCTTTCTTATACCACTCCACAGCTTTCACATCATTCTGGATTAAACCACCCTCACCCTTATGGTACGCCGCACCAAGATTGTTCATCCCTAAAGCGTCACCTTTTTCTGCGGCTTTCTTATACCATTCAACTGCTTTGGTTTCGTCCTTTGTTAAACCACCCTTGCCCTGAGCGCACATATAGCCGAATCTAGCCATACCCAAAGCATCACCCTTCTCTGCGGACTTCCGGTACCACTCCACCGCCTTAACTTCATCCTTGGCTATGCCGCCCTTGCCTTTATCGAACATCCAACCAATAGCGGTCATGGCTGGAGCATAACCTTTTTCCGCAGCTTTTAAATACCATTCCAACGACTTGATCTCATCCTGGGAGACTCCCTTGCCTTTTTCATATATCCAGCCAAGGCGGGCCATGGCATAAACATATCCTTGCTTGGCCGCTTTTTCGAAATAATGAAGGGCTTTTGCCTGTTCCTCAGGAATCTCGCTATCCCAACAGTTATTCCCAAGCCAACTGAGTGCAATGACATCGCCTTTACCAGCTAACCGCTCCAAAGAGGCTGTTGCCTTGAGTGCTTCTCCCTTCCAACGTTTTGCGGCGAGCTCATCCTTTTCAGCTCCGCCGACACCCACTCTGTATTTTCGCTCAAGCATCATAGCTGAAAAAAAGTTTCCCTCCTTCGCCTGGCCAGTCAATTCTTCAATCCCCTGTCTTGAAGATTTCAGGTACGTGGTCATAGCCTTGGCCAGTGCCTTCTCATCGGCGCTTCGAAACCGAGCTGCTTCATCTTCCTTCTTCAACAATTGAGCAATATGCTTCTGCTCAGCCTCGGCCGCCGCCTGCTCCTTAACTTTCTTCAGCTTCTCGATTTCCGCGACGAATCGTTTTTGTTCCGCCTCTGCCTTGCGCCGTTCCGCTGCGATGGCCACTTGGCGCTGCTGCTCGATCTCCTCGGCTTTTTTAGCGGCGGTGGCCGCTGTAGGTTTACCGACCAACTTTGCTGTAACATCCTGAACCGTGACAATCATCGCATCTTCCGAGCATTTGCAGGTTTCGCTGACCCGATTGGTGACACCCGCATCTTCCCCTTGTGTATCGAGCATCCTGAGGCTCACCGTATAAGTCGAACCAAGCTTTGAAACATCCCCAGCCACCATGTAGCGGGTGCCTATTGCCCGCCCGAAATTAACAAGACTTGTGTTACCCACATCATCACTGCCCATTGCTTGCAGAAACTGCTCCCGGCTGGCAACCGCCTGGATGTCTTCCTTGCTCATCACCTGATACTCGCCAAAGCTATGGAGTTTATCACGGACAATAACCGACAACGCTTCGGCAAAGCTCTTTTCCACGCCATGCTTGGCAGCGAGATCGAGTACCGCCAGTTTTTCCTTGGGCTTCTTTTCCGCAGCCAAGACCGGATTACTCGCAAAAATCAACGCTCCCCCAAAGAATACCGCCGCTATTACTCTGATTAAATAAAAGAGCTTTTTCATACCGTTATCACCTCAGGTCTTCTTTGGACAAAACGGAACGGCTCACCTTCACCACCCCAATAGTGTTTACCATACAGTATGAAGAATGCAAGCGCCTGCAAGGGAGGAAATTATGAGAACTGGTCTGAGATTTGGAATCACACATTTTTTCTCACCTTTTGTGGTAAGTCCGGCTGAAGGTAAAAATACGCTTCAGCCGAACGAACCCCTTTTCTTACAAACGTCGATGATGAAAACCAGCACATAGTATGCTACCATGAAAAAATCAGATTACGACGGCAACCCAGCAAGCTTACAGCTCTTCTGAAACTATTTTCAGCTACAATGCATATCAGGGAGACCAGTCTCTCTTTTGAACATTACCACCCGCCAAGAAGGGATGTCCAGCCGCGGCAATTGAAAAAACAATGAACTCCCTGCCTTCAACCTATCTTGATGAAACAATATATATGGACATCAACATCGCAGCAAAAATGACCGGCAGCACTGCTTGGCATTAAAGCATGTGTCTTAAAGTGGCATATGAATAAACAGGGAATACAGTATGGCAGGGAAAAATGAGAGAACTGACTAGACGGTTTGCCAGGCTGCTTGCCGGTTTGTGTTTATATGCGCTGGGGATTGTTCTCACGATGAAAGCAAATATCGGCTATGCCCCATGGGAGGTTTTTCATGCCGGAGTGGGCAAGACCATCGGCATGACCATTGGAAATGTATCCATCATCACTGGTCTTCTGATCGTTCTTCTGACTTTTGCCATGGGGGAAAAACTTGGCCTGGGAACGCTTCTGAACATGGTGTTGATCGGTATATTCATGGACTTCCTGCTCCGTCTTGACATCATCCCAATTATGCCCCATTGGCTGTCAGGTTGTATGGTGTTGCTTGCAGGTCTTTTCGTTATTTCTCTCGCCTCATATTTCTACATTGGCTCAGGTTTTGGAGCTGGCCCACGAGACAGCCTCATGGTTGCTCTGACACGAAAAATCGGTCAACCGGTCGGTCTTTGCCGAAGTTGTCTTGAACTGGCCGCTGTAATCTCTGGCTGGATATTAGGAGGAATGGTGGGGGCAGGTACTGTGATATCCGCTTTCGTCATCGGCTTCTGCATCCAAATTACTTTCTGGATGCTGCGGTTTGACCCAACTCTTGTTCATCATGAGACTCTCAATGAAACTCTGATGAGCATTGCAGAAGTTGTACACCGTAAACATGCGGGCGGTGATTGACGAACTGCATGTGAGAGATCTTCAGGTTGGTCTCTAAAGTGGAACCTAAACCTCGCCCCATTTCTTCTCTGAAGGACACTTATGATGAAGCCAATCCCTTGCTCAAGTCGTAGGGTTAACGTTGCCACATCAAAAGTGCTGTTTCCTACAAACTCCGGAATTGTAAATGTTTACTGTAAATTTATTTAGGAGGTAGACTTATTTGTCATTGAATCGGAACGGTATGGTCAGATGTCGCGGTGCCAGGCGTTCAATGGATTTGTAGGGATATTTCTGTCTGAAATTTTCATCAAATTGGATATTGCTGTGATTCTTTGCTTATTTCATGAAAAAAGATATAGGTTGCGTGCGTGCCGATCAATTGCGAATATCCACGCAATACAGCATGGAGATCAAAGATAACATATTCAGCCGGTCGATTTAGTGCACATTCGGCGACGGCCTGAGCGTATTGTTGCGGGTTTTGGTATTGTTCAGACAACGGAATCAGCTGGTCATAATATGCCTGTGCTTCCCGCTGTGGATTGAAAGATGAGGCGGGGATGCTTGAGCCAGAATAGAAGCCGGTTCCTGGTCTGGGAAAGTCTCTTGAAGGAGCCCGAGTTTTGCTTCGATCTGCTCTTGAAAGGTCCTTCCTAACCCTGATAACGTATAAAACCTATTTGAACGATAACGAAAAGGGGTACTGATAGTTCCCGGGACAACAAAAAACCCGCAAACCATAAATGGCTGCGGGTCAATTCAAGTTTCTTCAATGTCTTCAAAAATCGATATGGGGAGCAGGCGCTTGAATCAACCAATCAAGATATTGATATTAAGCATATTAAATGAAGTATATTTTTTAATATACCAACAAATGTACCAACAAAACAAAGTCTCTTCCGCCAGTTTAATATGTCCTATGTAAAAGTCAAAGCCTACTTTCTTGATTATGGTCATCCCCTTTGCATCCAGAAATTCTTTTACCAATTGCACAACGTTTGCAATAACCTTGTAGCGATCTTGCAATTTTTTTCTCCAGCCTGTTCGAGGCTTTATTCACTTAAACGCAGAAACCCTTCCCAAAACCCTAGCCGAAAATTGGGTAAAGAACGCACGTTTTCGAAATGCTCAAACAAAGTATATTCAGGGTATGAATTGGCCTTGATGCTCGGTTTCTGTCTTTGCTAATATTTCTTCAGAAGAAAACCTATCAGGAATAAACTTAACCGTGAGGCATGTTCACAAGCCGATGCTTGCCATGGCAAATCTTTAATATGCAATATTTGCATATTAAATGATCTTCCGGTATATTAGGTCTCTCTTTCCTAGGTACATTGATTTTTGACGTGAGCAAGGAGCTTTAACCACTGTCCCTCCAAGTTCAGCTAATTGAAAAAACAACTCGGGAGATCGACCAAATGAACCAATTACCAACAATGACAATAAATGACCGGGAAGTGGCATTCCAGCCTGGCAAAACCATTCTTCAAGTCTGTCAGGATGAACGAATTCCCATCCCGACCATGTGTCATGACCCTCGGCTCAAACCATATGGTGGTTGCCGTCTCTGCATTGTTGATGTGGCGGGAGTGGCCAAACCCCTTACCTCCTGCACCACCCCGGCCACCAATGGCATGAAGGTAACTACTGAAAGCCCCAGACTTACGCGGTTACGAAAAACCATTGTCGAACTCCTTTTGTCAAACCATCCCAACGACTGCATGTGCTGTGAGGCGTCAGGAGATTGCACTCTCCAGGAGATGGCCTATTCCTATAACGCCGACCTCAACAGATTCGGCGGTGAAAAGTGGAATTTGCCGATCAAGGAAGACAATCCCTTTATTACCTATGAACCGAACAAATGTGTAGTCTGCGGCCGTTGCACGAGAATTTGCAACGAAGTGGTCATGGCCGGCACCATCGATATGACCGGCCGCGGATTTGTCGCCATGCCTGACACCGCCTTTCAAAAACCTCGAAGCCTGCAAAATTGCGAGTTCTGTGGCCAGTGCGTATCCGCCTGCCCGACGGGGGCGTTGACCAACCGAAAAAGCCGAGGGGCCGGCCGCTTTTCAGAGGTAGAAAGGGTCAAAACCACCTGTTCATACTGCGGCACGGGTTGTAATTTTTACCTGAAGGTGAAAGATAAAAAAGTGATCGGCGTCGATTCCGATTACGATGCCCCGGTCAACAAGGGTAATCTCTGCATCAAAGGCCGTTACGGCTACGATTTTATTCACCATAAAGATCGGTTGACCACTCCGCTGATCCGTGAAGGAGACGGGTATCGGGAAGCATCCTGGGATGAAGCGCTGGAACTTGTTGCCGGTAAGTTCAAGGAGCTTATCGCCAAACATGGCGCGGACAAGGTCGGCGGCTTCTCCTCCTCCCGCTGCACCAACGAGGAAAACTATCTGCTTGCCAAATGGGTGCGCACCGCGGTCGGCTCCAACAATGTCGACAACTGCGCCCGGGTCTGACACGCCCCAACCGTGGCCGGTCTGGCCACAAGCCTTGGCGCTGGTGCTGCTACCAACTCGCTCGCCCAGATGCCGGAAATCGACACCCTCTTTCTCTTCGGCTCCAACCCGACGGAAGGGCATCCGATTATCTCACTCTACCTGAAAGAGGCAATAAATAATGGGGCCAAACTGATCGTCACCGATCCGCGCAAGACCTGGATGGCGGCAAGGGCCGATATCTGGCTGAGACTGAAAGTCGGCAGCAACATCGCCCTGCTGAACGGCATAATCAACGTAATCATTGAAAACGGCTGGGAAAACAAGGAATTCATCGCCGCCAGGACAGAGGAATTTGAGGTCCTGAAAGCAAAGGTGCAGGAATACGATCTCGACAGGGTGGAAAAACTGACCGGTGTCGCCAAGGAAAAAATCATCGAGGCTGCGCGTATGTATTCGCATGCCGGGAAGGCGATGATCGTCTACGGGCTCGGCGTGACTGAACATCGGACAGGCACGGAAAACGCCATGGCCATTGCCAATCTGGCCTTGGTCTGCGGCCAGATTGGTCGACCTTCGACGGGAATCATGGCTCTCAGAGGACAAAACAATGTTCAGGGCGCCTCCGACCTTGGTCCCCTGCCGGCCACGCTGCCCGGCTACCAACCGGTGACAAGTGAACTGGTGCGCGAGAAATTCGGCAAGGCCTGGGGCGTGGAAATAAACAAGAAACCAGGCCTCAAATCGATAGAAATGCTCGATGAATGTGTGCGTGGAAATTTCAAAGGAATCTTTATTCTTGGTGAAGATCCGGCTCAGACCGATCCTGACCTGCACCATGTTCGCAAGGCCCTTGAGGCGGTGGAATTCCTCGTTGTTCAGGATATCTTCCCCACCGAAACGACCCGTTTCGCCGATGTTATTTTACCGGGGGCAAGTTTTGCCGAAAAAGACGGTACCTTTACCAACGGTGAAAGAAGGGTTCAACGCGTCAGAAAGGCCATCCCACCCCTTGCCGGAATGGCCGAATGGGAGGTTCTCTGCAAACTCTCGACCCTGATGGGCTATCCGATGTCCTACAACAATCCCGGCGAAATCATGGATGAAATCGCCTCGCTGGTACCGATTTACGGCGGCATCAGCTACGACCGTATTGAGGAAAAAGGTATCCAGTGGCCCTGCCCGCATAAAAACCATCCCGGCACCTCCACCCTCTACACTGATCTTTTTTCGAGAGCAAACGGACTGGCCACCTTTGTCGCTCTCGATCATATAGGTTCCGGAGAGGTTCCGGACGAACAATATCCGCTTGTCCTCATAACCGGAAGGGTCCGTGAGCATTACAACAACGGTTCGATGACCAGAAGATGCAAGGGAATTGCCGAGGTGGTGCCGATCGAGCGGGTCGAGATCAACCCGGAGGACGCAGATGTCTTGGGCATTAAGGATAGAGACTGGGTTATGGTTTCGTCACGAAGAGGGGCTGTGAAGGTCCGTGCCAAGGTCACCGACCGTTCGCAACCGGGCAATGTCTTCATGACCTTCCATCATCAGGACGCGTTGACCAATATCCTCACTTCCCATCACCGCGATCGAATTGCCGGGACGCCGGAGTATAAGTCCTGCGCGGTGCGGCTCGAACCCGCGGTGTAGAAAAACACGAGCAATCAGACCGACCGTACTCCCTGAAAAACCTGCGGAGTACGGTCTATAAAAAGCAATGACAATAGGAAGTCAAATCATGGATTACAGCTTATTTATTGACGGGCGATGGGTGGCCGGCGGTGCGCCGCTGGAAGTAAAGAACAAGTACACAGGAGAGACCATCGCCACTATCGCCACCGCCCGGCAAACGGATGTAGACGCGGCCATCGCCGCAGCTCTTCGCGCCAAGGTGATCATGGCGGTAATGCCTGCCCATAAGCGGGCGGACATCCTGTTGCGAACCGCCACACTTCTCCGCGAACAAAGTGAGGACCTGGCCGCCACCATCGCCGCCGAGGCGGGCAAGGCCATAAAATTTGCCAGGGCCGAGGTCGACCGAGCACAAAGTGCCTTCACTCTTGCCGCCGAGGAAGCGAAACGATTGCACGGCGAGACTCTGCCGCTCGATGCCGTGCCCTCCGGCGAAGGCTATTTCGGTTTTTGGACCAGGCGTCCGGTGGGGGTCATCGCCGCGATCAGTCCGTTCAATTTTCCTCTCAACCTGGTAGCCCATAAAATCGCTCCGGCCATCGCTGCGGGCAATTCCGTCGTTTTGAAACCGGCCAGCACTACCCCGCTCACCGCCTGCAAACTCGTCCGAATCCTGGAAGAGGCCGGTTTGCCGCCGGGAGCGATTAATCTGGTCGTTGGCTCCGGTGGGACGGTCGGCGAATGGCTGATCACCGATCCGCGCATCGATAAGATCACCTTTACCGGCAGTCCGGAGATCGGCAGGCATATCCTCAGTGTTGCCGGGATTAAAAAAGTGACGCTGGAATTGGGCAACGCCTCACCGGTGATCATCGCTCCCGATGCCGATCTCGATTTTGCCGCCAAGCGCTGCGCCTTTGGGGCCTATTACAACTCCGGTCAAGTGTGCATTTCAGTGCAGCGCATCTATTGCCAGGAACAGGTCTATGAGGCCTTTCTCGATAAATTCGTTGTCGCCAGTAAGGCCATGGTGGTCGGCAATCCGCTTGACGAGGCAGTAGATGTCGGTCCGATGATTGCCATGAAAGAAGTTGAGCGAATTGACAGTTGGGTCAACGAGGCAATAGCGGCAGGGGCCGAAAAAGCCTGCGGCGGCAGACAGGACGGGCCGGTTTATGAGCCGACAGTGTTAACGAACGTCAGCGCCGCCATGAAGGTGGTAAGGGAAGAGGTCTTCGCCCCGGTCGCCTCGGTCATTCGCTGCAAAGATTTCGAGGATGCCCTGCAGCAGGCTGACGATTCCAAATTCGCCCTGCAGGCCGGGGTGTTCACCAAAGATATCGACCGTGTTTTCAAAGCGATCAACCGTCTCAATTTCGGCGGCGTAATCATCAACGACATCCCCGCCTTTCGTGCCGATCACATGCCCTACGGCGGCAACCGCCAGAGCGGACTCGGCCGCGAAGGGGTGCGTTTTGCCATGGAAGAAATGACCAATATCCAGATGGTGGCCATCCGCACTGCTTCCTAACAGGATCGATTAGACATCGCGCCCCCGACAAACGCTGGTCACAAGGCGGAGAGGCTTCTTTCCGCACTTCAATCTTCCGCAAGGCCAAAACTGTTCCACTCACACTCGGTCATCGGGCTATACCCCTTTTCCTGGAGAATGAGATCGAGGTGGATAAGGCTCATGGCAATGAGATCGGCATGGGGGCGACCGAGACTGGCAGAACGGTTGGCGGTGAGCAGATATCTGCGACATTTGTCGCAGGTGAAGGCAGAATCTTCCTGTTGCCCGTCGATAAAAAAAACACTGGTGTTTTGCGGATCTTCATGCTGGCAGTAGGGGCAGGTGAGACGGGCAAACGGCCAGGAATGGCCGCAATCTGCACATTGCAGCTGGCGCTGCCCTTTGTCGCCAAGGATAGCCAGATGGGGAAAACCACCGCAGACCGGGCAATAGCCTTGGTTCCAAGGATGGGCGGCAAGCTCCGCCTGCAAATCCCTGGCTTTTTTCGTCAGCATGAAACGATTAAGAACGCGTAGAAAGAAGTGGAGCGATACCGGGGAAAGCCCCAGTTCTGCCGCCTTATCGGCGAGCTGTCCATCCGCCTCCTTGCTGTTGACAAAGAACAGGGGGAAGCAATCGTACTTCCCCTCGGTAAATCGAAGTAAAAGCACTTCCATGTCTTGGCTAAGATGCGGGAATCCCCCAGCAATGGCCTTTGCCGAGGACCAGCCGGCACTGCCCCAGGGATCATTCTCGGAAAAAAGCTGATGCTGCCGGTTGAGCGGGATACCTTCCGCAAAGCGAAGCGGATCTATCGGCAAGGTTTGCGGATCAATGGCCGTATCCGTGAGCCATTGGTTCTTCTCCAGAAGCATGGGACCAAAGGCCTTGAGCAAGGTTTGCAGATGGGGTTTTGTACTGCAGAGACGCTCGATTTCCTTCACCAAGTCATCAGTTTCATAGGTGTCATTTGCCATTATTGTTCCTTGTTGCGCATGCGCTCGAACTCACTGTGAACGAGGCCGAACTGAAAAAAGGTACCGGAGGAGTCACACCCCGGTACCTTACTGGAAGATGAGCAACCTCATCAAGAGAGATACCTCTTAATGAGATGTGGCACAAAAACTATGCCTATCACGTTTAGACCTTTTTCCCGGAGCACTTCTTGCCGTCGTACACCACGAGGGTTCCATCCTTTTCCATTTCCTTCAACCACTTGGGATGCTGTGTCTTGACCCAGCCACGCGTCACCCAGCCGGTGAACATCGCCGGCGCAGAGCCCGGGGCACCGATGGTCACCAGGTAAAGATGGACAAAGAAGAAGGCGAAGATCACCACGAAACCGAGGGCATGGAGGACGTACATCCACCGTCAGGGTACCAACCGCAAAACCTTCGGGAAACCAGATGATCAGTCCGCTTGCTACCATGGCCGCCCCAAACAGAGCCACCGCCAGAAAGAACATCTTCTGGCCGGGGTTGTATTTGCCGACCTCCGGCATCTTCTCTACCTTCCAGAGATAGCCGCCGGCGGCCATAATCCACTGCAGATCCTCGGGGAAGGAAAAGATCCCCGCCTCCCGCCACCACATGAGAATGGTGAAGAAAAGGCTGACTCCAAAAAATATACCGCCATAATTGTGAAGAATTTTAACATTTTCCATGCCGCCGACCAACGAGCCGACAACGTTCAAGGAATGGTACATCATCGACATCCCGGTAACACACAAAAACAGACAGGACAGGGCGACGCACCAGTGCACTACTCGTTCGAAAGGCCCGGTGGCCTTAATCATTCCTTTCTTCATGATTCTTTCCCTCCTTCACATGTGGTTTCCTCTTCCGGGGTCTTCGGCCCGTGGGTGATATAGTGCAGGAAGGCGCCCGCCACCACAGCTCCCGCGGTGATGAGACCGGCCGGTTTCAAGATATCCTTCCAGACGATGATCGACGCCGGCATCTGCGGATCGGTCGGCAGATGGTCGTAGACCTCCGGCTTTTCCGTCAGGACGTAGATGACATGGGTGCCGTCGACGAACTTGTCGCCATAGACGCTGGCGTCGCCGCCAAGTTCGGCCGCCCGTTTGTGGGCCTTGGCGAGCATCGCGTCGCGATCGCCGAAGGTGATCGCTCCGGTGGGACAGGACAGAACGCAGGCCGGCGGCTGATTGGCCAACAACCTGGTGTAGCAGAGGTCACACTTTTTTATCTTGTTGGTTTCAGTATTCATCTTCGGCACGCCGAACGGGCAAGCCGGGATGCAGGCCTTGCAGCCGATGCACTTATGGTCGTGCAAGGCGACGTTGCCGAATTCGGTATGATACAAGGCCTCGGTCGGACAGACCTTGATGCAGGCCGCATCGGTACAGTGCATACAGCCGTCTTTTCTGAACAGCCATTTGACGTTGCCGCCCCGGTCTTCAATCTCCTGGAATCTGATGAGTGTCCAGGTGTTCCACTGCAGGTCGGGCGGGTTCTGATAGCTTCCAAAGTTGTTGGTTTTGCCGGCCGGCATTTCGTTCCACTGCTTGCAGGCAACCTGACAGCCGCGACAAGCGGTACAGCGCGAGAGATCGATCAGTTTTATAAGTTCTTGTTTCATCGTTTCACCCCCTTAAGCCTTTTTGATGTTGACCATGAATGCCTTATACTCCGGACAGAAAGTATTTGGGCAACCCACGGAGGGTGTCAGATAGTTGACCGAAGCATCGGCCGCTCCTTCCGGCCAGCGCCAGCCGTAGTTGAACGGAATGCCGACCTCATGCACGGTCTTGCCTTCGACTTGGAAGGGTTTAAGGCGTTTGGTGACCATGGCGACAACCGGAATTTCGCCCCGGACCGATGCCACCTTGACCTTCTCGCCGTTTTTGATACCCAGTTTCTGCGCCAGGGTCTCGCTTATCTCCATATAGGCCTCGGGCATCATCTCAAGCAGCCAGGGCTGCCAGCGGGTGAAACCTGAACACCAATGCTCGGTGCAGGAATAGGTGGTACAGACATAGGGGAATTTGTCGTCTGCATTTGCCACCTTGTCGAGGTCACTCTTGAAGATGGTAATTGTCGGATTGACCAGCACCGGCGACAAGGGGTTTTTCGCCAAGGGTCCTTCCAGCGGTTCATAATGCTCGGGAAAAGGACCCTCGACCATACCTGCGCCGAAAATGGCACCGACACCGTCGGCCTTCATGATAAAGGGATATTTGCCTTTTTCCTTGTCACCGAGTGGCGGCCAGGGTCCGTCGGCAACATCGCCGACCCATTTGTCGCCGGTCCACTCCAGCAGCTTCATCTTCGGATTGTAGGGCTTGCCGTTGAGATCGCAGGAAGCGCGGTTATAGATGATGCGGCGGTTGAGCGGCCAGGCATAAGCCCATTCGGCAAAGAGGCCGAGGCCGGTCGGATCTTCCTTACCACGCTTCATCATCTTGTTGGCACCCTTCTGCTCGAAGCTGCCGGACATCAGCCAGTTGCCGCTGGAGGTGGAGCCGTCGGCCATGAGCTTGCCGAAGGTCGGTACCAGTTCGCCCTTGAGGTTCACCTCTTTCGGCGCCTTGCCGGTCGGGTCTTCGATGGTCAGATCCTTGGTATAATGGCCGTTGATGATCTTCGAGGCCTTGACGGACATCGAACTTACCCCAGGCATCTTTATAATCCCATTTCAGGTTGAGAAGTTGTTCCGGGAAGGCCCCACCCTCTTTCTGGTACAGGTCGCGCAGGGCATCGATGATGCGCATGTTGATGTCGCCGTCTGACAGGGCGTCGCCCGGTGGGTTGGCGGCTTTATAGCGCCACTGTACCCAGCGGCCGGAGTTGCTCTGACTGCCTTCTTTTTCCATGCTGGCGGCGGCCGGCAGGAGGAAGACCTCGGTATCGACGCTCTTCGGATCGACGCCGGGTGCCTTCCAGAAGGAAGCGGTTTCGTTATCGAAGATATTGACGTTAACCATCCACTTCAGTTTCTGCAGGCCTTTGCGGACCTTGGTACTGTTCGGCGAGCTGACGGCGATATTGGAGCCGTAGGCGAAAAACCCCTTTATCTTGCCGGCATACATGGCTGTCGATGGTATGCAGGATGGAGTGATGTTTGCCGTCGTCGAGCTTCGGCAGCCAGGAATAGCCGAAATCATTGTCGGCGGTCGCCTTGTCGCCCCACATCGCTTTCAGAAAACTGACCGTATATTTCGGATAATTCTGATACCAGTTGGCCGATTGCGGATCGGTCGACTTCGAGGTGTATTTGTCGTTATACTTCTGCAGGGTGTCGATCGAGCCGGAGGGCATCTTCAAATACCCCGGCAGGATATTGTAGAGGATGGCATGGTCGGTCGAGCCCTGGACGTTCGGCTCACCGCGCAGGGCGTTGATACCGCCGCCGCAGATCCCCATATTGCCGAGGAGCAGCTGGATGATCGACATGGTACGAATGTTTTGGCTGCCGGTGGTATGATGCGTCCAGCCGAGGGCATAGCATTCGGTGCCGGCCTTATCTCTGGCGCCGGTGGCACCGTATTCTTTATACACCTTGAGAAGATTTTCCTTGGAAACGCCGGTGATCGACGAGACCTGATCGAGGGTGTAGCGCTCATAGTGCTTTTTCAGCATCTGGTAGACGCACCGCGGATTCTCCAGGGTATAATCGCGAACGGGAATTCCCTTTTCGTCTTTTTCGATCGTCCAGGTTTCTTTATTGTAGCTGCGTTTCTCCTGGTTATAGCCGGAGAACAGACCCGTCCTTGAAGTCATAGCCGCCGCTTATTATCTGTGAGGCGTTGGTGTAATACTTGACGTATTCATCCTGGATGAGGTTATTGTCGATGATATATTTGATCATCCCGCCGAGGAAGGCGATGTCGGTGCCGGAACGGAGCGGCACATGATAATCGCAACGGGCGGAGGTGCGGGTGTAACGGGGATCGACATGAATGATCTTGGCGCCCCGGTCCTTTGCCTTCATTATCCATTTGAAGGCTATCGGATGGTTTTCGGCAGCATTGCTGCCCATAATAAGAATACAGTCACTGTTTTTTAAATCGATATAATGATTTGTCATCGAACCACGGCCAAACGACTCTCCCAGAGCCGATACGGAGGGGCTGTGTCAGACCCTGGCCTGGTGATCGATGTTGATAAGACCCATCGCCCGGCAGGCGACACTCAGGGTCCAGCATTCTTCGTTGCCGATGTTCGAGGAGCCGTAGTGGCCGATGGTTTCCACCCGGTTCACTACCTCGCCTTTGTCGTTTTTCGTTATAAAATCAGCGTCACGGGTATCTTTGACCAATCGGGCGATGCGCTGCAGGGTCCAGTTCCAGTCTTTCTCTTCCCACTTGTCGCTCTTCGGCGCCCGATACAGCACCTTGCGCAGTCGGTGTTGATTGACCTCGGTCAGACCAAAGATGCCGGCACCCTTGGCGCACAGGGAACCTTCGTTGATCGGATGATCCGGGTCACCTTCAATGTTGAAGATCTTGCCGGTCAACCGGTCGGTGCTGCAGATCATTCCGCAGCCGACGGAACAGTAACAACAGATCGTTGTCGTCTGCTTGGCCGACCGAATCCGGTCCATCTTGCCGAGTCCGGCAGCATGGGCCTTCAAGGCGGTCAGATCCAGCCCAAGCGACGACAGGGCCACCCCTGATCCGATCGCCCCGGACATGGACAGAAATCTCCTCCTGGTGATTTTCATACGCTCTCCTTTTTGATGATTTTAGGCTCTTCCCCACGCAATACTCGCGGAGGAACCGAAAAAACATTGCAGTGCATTGCCGCCAAAACGAACCGATGATTCCCGCATACGATCGTGGAAAGGGAAAATCGGTTCATCTTGAGACAACTCAGGCAGAGGTATATCACCCATGATTCTTCAAACAACACATTTCCTTAAGATGTCAAAGAACGACTTATTCACACATCTTATTGTTTTGTTTAGATTATTCCTAAGGGATTTGCTTACCACGCTGTAGGTAACGAGACTACGACCAGCTAAGGGGATTGATTACCGGCGGCATGCTCCAAACGGTTCAGAGCCCAACTTACCGCACTCCGCTCCCGGGCAAAGACCGCACCGGTGAGGGCATAGGCAGAGGAGGTGTTACAGAGATCCAGGGTCGCCGCATACTCTTCATCGTCATACACATAGATCGTCAGGACCGCCCCGACAAAGTTGCGGAAATCGGTCGGCGGCCTTACCTCGTCAGCTTACCTGGTGATATGTGGCCAGGGCGTGTTGATGATCGTGGGGCATGACGGCCTCATCTAAAACCGTTTGATAGTCTTTCTCTCAAGAGTTTTCCACATCACGCCATTGTCGCCGTCGGAATACCGAGTAACTGGTATCACTCGAATTCCTTCCATTAAAACCGTCTTTATTGTGTCTTCGGCAAAGATAATCGGGATGTCGCCGAAAAGCCGTTGACCTCCATCGGTGATGACTGCGTCAATGTCCTCATGCGCGCATAAATCAGCCGGTGTTGTAATGTCTCCCGCTTTACCAAGATGATGCCACCCTCGAAAGCGGCCGTCACTGCCTTGCAGCCGCAGACCGATTGCCGCGATTGCCCCAATAATGCCTCCCCCAGTCCCACCATGCTCGGAAAGATGTACCCCCAACTCACGGGCCAAATCGCCGGCTGCTTGTTTAGTCACAATAGTTTGTTTAGCTTTCCGGCCGAAAGCAATTAAGGCTTCCGTGTCAAGAGCTGCGTTAGCAACTGCAATACATAAGCCAGGGTCGGATCCGCTAGCCGATTCCTGCTGCAAAAATTCCTGACTGTGGCGGATGATGTCAGGGAGTGTTGCTCGGAGCGCTAACGCCTGAAAACACATGGCACTATTATGAGCCGTGTAGGGAATATCGTCATGTACATAGAGTTGGTGACGGGTGAGTGCAGCACATTCGGCAAGCCCTTTTATTTGCAGTGTGCCTGCCAAATTTTCCGCTACAGTTCCAGAACCTGGGCTTTCAAGGTTGTCAGTGTCATCGATACTGATCAAAATTTTTACAAGATTCATAATTCCCATTGAGAAAAACATTTTTTTAGAAAAAAATTATGCCCTTTGCTATCACCGGATGGCCTTCAGTCGTCGAAGAAAGGCGGTATTAGACATATTTGGGGGAAGGCTGTCAAATATGCCTTCGAAACAGGAAAAGAATAACAAATAATAACCAAATGTTACACACTAGAGTCACTTGCTATCTTTTGGCGTGAGCCATATACTATAGCTTAACGTTGTACCAAATTGAACCGTAGGCAGGAGGGAAGAATGGCTGGAAAGATCTTTTACAGAGAACGACAAAAGGCACACGAAGGGGCAAAAAACCCCCGCTATCGAATAGTAGCTGTGAGTGGCATAGATTTGAGAGTATATGGCAACCATTTTCGTAAAACAGAACTGGAGCAGATTGCCGGTGCGGCCAAAGCCGACCTTGTTGCTCTGAAACGTGGGCCAAAACATCAGTGACTTTTAGACCAACATTTTAATATATCAGAGGGAGATCACCATGGCACTGGTCCGTGAAAAAGATGGCAAAAGACTGCATGTGAAAAGTGCGCTCATGGGCGAAAGTCTGGTCAGCAAGGAATTTATTGCTCAGCTGGATATTGCCCCACAAGAGCGTTTGTATCCGGATATCGCGATAATGAAGATTGGTGGCCAATCAATCTGCGATCGTGGTGTCAAAGCCTTGCCGGCGATTCTGAAAGAGATCGTTCGCAACCGCCAGAACCACAAGATGCTTATTACCACCGGCGGCGGCACACGTAGTCGTCATATCTATACTATCGGCCTGGAGATGGGCATGCCAACCGGTGTAATTGCCAAATTCGGCAGCATGGTATCGGAACAAAACGCCTTGATGATCGCCACCCTGCTGTCTCCCTGGGGTGGGATAAAAATATCACATTCGGATATCGTCAAGCTGCCGACCTATTTTGCTGAAAATATCATTCCGGTAATGCCCGGCATGCCACCATATGACTACTTTGCCATCAAACCGAAGGTCGGTCGTATCCCCATCCATCGTACCGATGTCGGTCTGGTTATCCTGGCCGATTTAATCGGTTCACGAACCATTTTGTTTATCAAGGATGAAAAAGGCCTGTACACCGAGGACCCTAAGAAAAATCCGGACGCCAAATTCATTGCCGAGATAGGCGCCAAAGACCTTCTCGATCGCGACCAAGACGATCTGGTAATCGAAAGGCCCTGTCTTGAGATTATGCAGAACAGCGAGGTTATCGAAAAAATTCAGATCATAAACGGCTTGGTTGAAGGTAATATCACCAAGGCCCTCAATGGTGAGCATGTTGGAACGATCATTTACAAACAATGAATCGACTACGGACATGGTTTGTATATCTATGCCCGTAGTCGATCGCGAAGTCTATGGTAATTTACTGAAAATCACCTTAATACATTTCGCAACAGGGTATTTGATGTTCAAGAAATAAATCTCTTGGGTCAACACTGTGGAGTTAAACAAAATGCTTGCGGCCATCCTCTCATATCTTGTTGTCATGTTTATTTTTGAAGTGCTGTACGGCTCGAGTGTCGGTGTTTACAACGCTGAGATCGGTTACGAAGTTAGCTCAGACCAGTTGACGCAACTTTCCCAAAAACAGTTTTTCCTTCAATTATTGCCATTTGCCCTTCTGTGCACCGGGGGAGTCTTGTATTTCGTGCGTTGCATTTCTTTTTTGGTAAATGGCTAAGCAATCTCCGCCGGCAAATTTTTCCCCCATGCCGCCTCGAATTTAGCCCGGGCGGCGAGGTTGGTGACCACTTGGTAGCCGGGAAAGACGTTGGGCAAGGCCCCCATATTGCAGGCGCCCTGGACATTGTTTTGTCCGCGGAGCGGGTTTACGCCACGGGACGGTTTGCCGATCTGCCCGGTGAGCATGGCAAGGTTGGCTAGGGTTTTTACATCGTCGACGCCATGCGAATGCTCGGTATTACCCAAGGTGTAGCAAATAGGCGAAGGACTCAATGTCCAACTTTTCGGCAGCCTTGGCAATCGAACCTTCCTGTTCGATGAGCGCTTAAATTTCAGTTTTTCCTTTACCGAAAAGAAGCTGATGCTCGGCGTTTTCTATCCAGGTCTTGGTTTTTAGGTAAAGGTTCACTTTCGGATGATGGCTCATTTCAGATGGAGTTAACTAGTAATATTTTGTTATTATAAGTTTTTTTTCCGCTATAACATTTGGCCATTTGACAGTCTGGCTGAAAAAAGTCTATTATTTCCAGCTTGCGACTGCCCCAGGTGCTCCTTCTGCTTCTATGTTCACTTCCAGCCGTCGCTGTCTCTGGCCTGTGGCTTGTCGCTTTAATGAAAAACCATGAGGTAATACTATGCGTAAAATGTTCTTTGATGCGGTATTTTTTGTTTCCATCCTTCTATTGCCGCTCCTCGGCCAGGCAGAGCAGGTAAATCTTTATGCTGCCGGCAGTCTCAAAGCGGCTCTCAGCGATGTGGTAAAAGCCTTTGAACTAACCAGCGGCAACAGCATACATTCAGAATTCGAACCCTCTGGGCTGCTTCGGCAACGCATAGAACAGGGTGGCAAGGCACATATTTTCGCCTCGGCAAATCTGGAACACCCTCTTTCTCTGTCAGAAAAAGGGTATGGCCGGCCGGTGGTTCTGTTCGCTCGGAATAATCTGTGTGCTATTGCTCAGCCTGGCTTGAATGTTTCCTCGGACAAATTGCTGGAAGCGATGCTTGATCCCAACGTCCGTGTAGGTATTTCTACCCCAAAGGCAGACCCAGCCGGAGATTATGCCTGGGAGTTGTTCGTCAAGGCCGGCAAGCTTAGGCCCGGAACCTTCGAACCGCTCTCCGGCAAGGCCTTGCAATTAACGGGCGGTACTGACAATGCAAAGGCTCCAGACGGACGCAATCAGTATGGCTGGGTTATGGAAGAGAATAAGGCAGACATCTTTTTAACCTACTGCACCAATGCAGTTTTGGCGAAAAAAGAGGTGCCTAAACTACAAATCGTGCATATCACGTCGGAACTGGCTGTGGGAGCGGACTATGGGCTCATTGTCCTTGACGGTGCCCCTGTAGAAGCATGGCATCTGGCTATGTTCATACTTGGCGTTGAGGGCCAGAAAATCCTTGCAAACTATGGTTTTGTTGTCGGAGGTGTACCCTCTCAATAAGTTCCCCCCAGAGAGTATTGATCAGTTTCGGACACCTACAAAATAGGTTGCCGCTCCACAGAAAAAACTCTTTGCGGGCCGCTGTCCACGGCCCGCATCGGGGTGAAAATCTACTGCAGCGCATCTGGGAAAAAGAGTTGTTTTCCCTCCAGCCGGAATCCGGCGATAACCGCCTGGCCCTTCGCCGATGTCAACCAAGTCGCAAACTTCATGGCCAGATCATATTGGACATGCGGATGCTTTTCCGGATTGACCGGGATGAGACCATAAGGATTGGCGAGCAGCGCATCGCCCTCATAAAGGATCTCCAGATCTACCGCAGGTTTCTTGCCATATTTATAGGTAATATAAGTGCCACGGTCAGCAAGGGTGTAAGCATTTTTTTCATCGGCATACGTGATAGTCTTTCCCATGCCCTGGCCAATTGAGATATACCAACGGTCCGAATCAGCCGGTTTTTTCGCCGGAACGGTTGTTTCTTTACCATCTTTGGTCATTTTCAGGCCATGGTCAGTAAGCGGAAGTGCGGTGGCAGCCCACATCTCCTGTTCTTTGGTGTGGGTGCCGCTGTCATCACCACGCGAGATAAACTGGGCTTGCGCTGCGGCAATCTTCTTCAGGGCCTCGGCGGAATCCTTTAAACCTTTTATGCCAGCGGGATCGGCCGCGGGGCCGATAATAATGAAATCATTATGCATTACCGCAAATCGTTTGGTGCCGAAGCCCTTGTCGACAAACTCCTTTTCCCTGATCGATGGCATGGACAAAGATCACATCAACATTGCCGTCTATGCCGTCACGAATCGCAGCTCCGGTGCCTTTAGCGATGACTTTGACTTTAATCCCTTCGTCTTTTTCAAAGGCCGGCAAAAGGATATCGAGAAGTCCGGAAGATTCGGTGCTGGTGGTTGTAGACATCTTCAGAACTTTCTCTTCTGCCGCAATCGGTCCGCCAAAACCCAACGCCAGAACAAACAGCCCTGCCACTGCCAAAACAATTCTTTTCATGTTGTTATTCTCCATTGGATATATTTTCGGGGAAAACCATTGTGCCGCAAAGCGAAAGATCATAGCCAGCGAATTCATCTGCCAACTTCCGAAAAGCCGGGTCATGAAGCAGGCCCAAAAACTGTTGCACTCCTTGATCAAAAAAATGTTCTCGGGCTACCAGAAGATCAAACCTTTCCCAGCGGAGGGGTAGGAAATCAAGATCGAGCAGTCCAGCCACCGGGCGGATTGCCGGACCGGCATCGGCCTGTCCAGCGAGAATCGCCAATCCAACATCTAAATGTCGGGAAACCTCATTTTGATAACCGTTAATTTCCGAGGCGGAAACAGATGATTGAGCAATCTCATAGTCAAGTAGCAGACGGGTTCCGGTACCCATGGGTCGATTAACGATCCGCACTCCAGGTTGGGCAAGATCAGCGATCGTGCGAATATTTTTAGGGTTACCTTTATGGATCAGAATACCTTGTTCTCTTTTGCTGAAATTGACAAAAACCGGTAAGCGGTCGAGTTCTTTTTCGGCAAAATCGAAATTGTACTCGTTGTTGTCATCCTGAAGCAGATGGCAAACTCCAATATGGCATAAGCCCCGGCGCATACATTTGAGTCCGCCCATGCTACCGAGATTGGCAAAAAAGGCGACAACGCCTTGATTCTTTATGTGAAAAAGAGTCAGTGCTTTCCCGAAAAGCAAATCATCGCTTCCAGCGAGAAGGAGCCTGCCAGTATCCGCTGACTTTTCCACCCCGTTCTTGCGAAAATTAAAGATGTTCATCTCCAGCCATTCCTCCACCAATCGGCGGGGAAACATCCATTTGCCAGTGATCTTCGTGGCCGGCAATCCCTTTTCATTGACCAGGGAATACACCATTTTTTCGTTTACCTTGAGGAGTATTGCAACCTCCTTTGTGGTCAGAAATTTGGTTTCATAAGACGTATCCATTATCGAAATTCCCTTGCTGTTGCCAAGATAGGCGATCGGTTGGGCCTGATGAAAAGGAAAACTTGAGGGGGAGTATGCTCAACCAACGAAATTGGCTTAGCTTGCAAAGAGGATATTGTCAATAATTGCAAATCAGATCCTTCAAACTTACAAATAACAACCAAAACAGACACACTTGCCTATCATGTTATATAATTAATACCTGTTGTATTTGACAACCTCCCAGCAGTCAATCCTTGATGACCAGCACCCGTCCGGTCAGTCGACATGCAGAACAACAGCGTAACAGTTAAAAAGCGCCCACACCCGGTCCCCCTCCTGCAGTTGCTGTTTGCTGTGAGTTCCGGTGACTGAGCAGATCTCCGTGCCATCTGCCAGTCGGATGCTGTACTCTGTATTAATCTTTCCCCTGGCGATCCTTTCAACAATACCGTTGAATCTATTTTCAGCGCTGCATCTCGGCTCATCTTCTTGTTTCATAAGAAGAATCCAAGGAGCCTTGATCTCGGCTGTAACGAGTCTTCCCACAGAAAGCCCCAATCTTTCCAAACTGCCATGAGTGATGATCGCCTGCACCATTACGTCTCCGATAGTCACCAGTTCGATGCGAGCCTGAATATCGCCCTTGTGGATGGCGCTGATCTTGCCGAAGAAGGAATTGCAGGCGCTCGTTTTGCGTGCAAATTCTCTATCGATGTGAAATTTTGCTGCTCGTTGCAATTCCTCATCGGAAAAGGTTACGTATGCACTTGTGAGGTTTGGATTTGAATGACCCAGGATCCTCTGGACCGCAGGCAAGGGCATGTTGTTGCGGAGCAGCTCTACAGCTCTGGCCTTGCGGATCATTTCCGGTCCCCCGAGGCGACTGGGAAAACCGCAGGAGCTGCTCCGATCATAGAATTTCCGCCGCACAAATCCAGGATCGACATTAAACAGTTTCCAGGCCGGCTGCTGAAAATGTGGCTCAGCCAACAATAACTGGAGCACCTTGGACACTGTGTCGGGGATCTGTACCTCCCGCATGCTACCCTCACCAGCATGTTCATGCATGCGGAAGATGATACAATGGCGGTCAGTGTCTATATCCCCGAAAGGTTTGAGTTTTAAAACCTCATTGAGCTTTGCTCCGGTATAGCGGATAAGCAGGAAAATGATATAAATCCGTTTCCTGGAGATACGGATGTCCTTACGGGAGCTAGCTTCTTCAAACCATTGGCGGAAGGACTGTTCAAGTTGATTGAGTTGGAGGGAATCGAGGGCCTCACTTCCCTCGATCCCTGGAATGATAAGGTCCCGAAGTGTCATAATTTACCTTTCCTAGGTTCTATGTATCCAAAATTAATATCCGTTCTCTTCAATGGATATAGCTCCACCTCACACATATCTCTAACACATTCTCTATGATACGGAAAAGGCAAATATACGTCTTGACAACAGACGCGAAACCTGGGTATTATGTCTCGAATATAATTATATTCGTGTTTCAGTCAACCGCCATTTAATCTCAATTAAATTTACGGAAGAGGAAGCCAATGAATAAAGTCGCCGAGAATGAGCCGATACGTATCCACAAAGGAACTTCGGCAGAGCAGACTGAAAATGATACCACTACTCATCAAACAACCCACAAGTTTGATAGAGTCGAGTTATCAGGGGCTTTTGGTGATTTAGGTACATTACTGCCAATAGTTGTGGCCATGATTCTCATCAACAAACTAAGTCCCTCCTCGGTATTCTTGGCCTTTGGACTCTTTTATATTGTTGCCGGATATTATTATCGCCTGCCGATACCCGTACAGCCACTGAAAGCGGTAGGTGCCATAGCCATCGCTTATCCGGCAATGATCAGCGAATCAGTAATAGGTGCTTCGGGAATCATTTTCGGTATCATCCTTTTGGTGCTCTCTTTGACTGGAATGGTCGACCGGATTGCCAAGTTTTTTTCTCAGGCGGTGGTCAGGGGTATTCAACTTACCCTGGGGCTCATCTTCCTCAAGAAGGGCATCGAGCTTATCTTGAATAAGAATGTGTTCATGTCTGGAATAGAGAGCAGCTTTGCTGAATACCCAATCAATATGATCATTGGCATCGTGGTCTTTTGCCTCGTTCTCCTCCTTCTTGACAACAAGAGATTTCCCGCAGCGCTCGCCGCACTTGCTGTCGGCATTGTTTCCGGAATTGCTTTGGGTGGCTTGGCAGGGCACAAGATCGCTCTCGGGCCTACGGATATGCATCTTATTCATCCATCTGCCGGGGATTTCTGGACAGCTTTCATTATGTTGATCCTCCCTCAAATCCCTCTCACAATCGGCAATGCATGCGTTGGAACCGCAGATACTTGCACCAGCCTTTTCACTGGCAATCACCATCTCTCCAAAGCTAAAGCCGGAAAATTTGCCTTTTCTATGGGGATCATGAATCTCCCGGCCGGGTTCTTTGGGGCTGTGCCGATGTGCCATGGCACTGGGGGCTTGGCGGCCCATTATCGTTTTGGCGCAAGAACTGGAGGTGCACCAATTATGATCGGCATTTTTTTCGTAGTTGTCGCCTTGGTGCTTGGTGAACTTGGATTTACACTGCTGGCAATAATTCCTCAATCAGTTTTGGGTGTACTTCTTGTTTTTGCCGGGTTGGAACTCTGCCCGTTGCTGAAAAGTCTGAAGACAAATGAGGAATATTTTATTGCTCTATTGATAGCCGGTATTGCTCTAGCTGTTCCGAACATGGGGTGGGCTTTCGCTGTCGGCATTGGAACAGATCTTTTTATCAAAAAAATGAAAATCAAGATTTAATCTGGAGAGGATGTGGATCCGTTTCTAGAATCTTGTTAACTGGTAACTCATCAAACCTAAGGTGTTGATACCAGAAGCCACCGACATCTTAAAACTCACATGCAGATTGAATCCTCACCTGATTTTTCATGAAAATTGCGGAAATTATGCCGTTGCTGCCACTCACTTATTATCAAGATACCCACTTTTGACGGGTCAAGGATACTTGCCATATGCTTAACGGAAGGACGCGGGATTGCTCCCCGCAGGTCTGCCGCTGGATTACGTTCAGCCCTGCCGGTTGCAACGGCATACATGAACACCTGCCCAACATTGGTCAAAGCCCTATGCGCATTTTCAAGGTGGCCCCTAGCCTCAATCCGCCGAATACATAGAAGCAGTTCCGGCGCTGTGATCTCACCCACCGGCCTACCGCCGCGATCCAGGGGAAAAGCTCGCGCCGTATCCTGCCGGTTATCCCTTTAAGATGGCTGTCTGACCATTCACGCTTGAACTTCTCCAGCCATTCCAGGGCAACAGCCTGAAACAGCATTGGACAACAAAAAACCCGCTTTCCTTTGATGGAAGCGGGTTATCTGGACTTTCTCGGATGGCTCAAATACCTAGTATGGCGGAGGAGCAGGGATTCGAACCCTGGGTGGAGTTTCCTCCACAACGGTTTTCGAGACCGTCCCGTTCAGCCGCTCCGGCACTCCTCCGTACGACGGCATTGATACCAATTAATTATCAGTTCATCAATAGAATTAAGCAAAGTCGCTATGGAACAGCCCGCCCCACTGCCGCCACCGCAAAATCCATGACCAGCAAAGCTTTTTTCTTCAAGGTCGCTCAACTTTCGGTTATAGTTGCCGACCAGTCAGCGGCATCTCCTTCCCGCATGACAAATTGATATTTGTAATCATTTACAAATTCCTGCAACAAAGATAAAATGAAATCCACTATGATTAAAAAGAACCCAGGGACCTTATGGCGAAAGAATTAGAAAATTCCGAGATGAACCTTCTCATCAAAAACCAGATCAACCTGCCATCGCCGCCGGCAATTGCCGTCAAGATACTTAATACCGTTCAGAATACGGAATTTTCACTGGGTGATCTTGAAACAATAATCTCAGCCGACCCGGCGCTGATCAGCAAGATGCTGCGCATCGCCAATTCGGCGATGTACTCCCTACCTAACAAGGTTGGCAACATCAGCCGTGCACTCTCCATTCTCGGCTCCAATCTCATCAAAAACATCGCCCTCTCTTTTGTTATCACCGGAGATCTTCGTAGCGACGACTCCTCCTCCTTTGATTTCGACTACTTTTGGCGAAGGTCGGTGACTGCGGCGGTGGCCGCCGAACTGGTAATGGGGCTTACCAAGAAAAAAGACGAAGATATCTTTGTTGCCGGTCTGCTTCAGGATATCGGGGTTCTTGTACTCTATCTTGCCAAGGGCAAGGAATATGATGCAGTTTTGAAACACTGTATCGTCAGCGGGGGGACAAACCTTGTCCCAATCGAACAGGAATTATTTCGCTATGATCATCAGCAGGTCGGCTGCCTGCTTCTCGACAGCTGGGGCCTTCCACAATCCATCACCGTTCCTACAAGCTTCCATCACAGCCCCGATCTCGCCCCGGCCGAATATCGCCACACAGCCCTGGTACTGAAAATTGCCAACCATTTGTCGGCCATTTGTAATGGCTGCGAAACCACCAGCCTTGTCCAGGAACTCCAGAGTCGACTGTCAGAATCCTTTGACATCGCCCCGGAACGAAGCCGTGAACTCCTTGACGATGTCGCCAGAAAAAGCGTCGATATCCTGCAAATTTTTGATATAGACCCGGGCAATATTAAGCCATACTCGCAAATACTGCAGGAGGCCAACGAGGAACTGGGTCGCTTAAATTTCTCCTACGAACAACTGGTCCTGGCCCTGAAGGAGGCAAAAAACAAATCGGAAAGATTCGCCGAAGAACTTCGCCAGGCGAATGTCCAGCTTGAGCAAATGGCCTTTCGCGACGGCCTGACAAACCTTCACAACCACCGGTTCTTCCAGGAAATTCTCCAACGGGAAATGGCCCGCACCAAACGCTATGGCCATCCTCTCGGCCTGATCATGTTCGACATCGATTTTTTCAAGGATGTCAACGACGTCCACGGTCATCCGGCAGGCGATCTGGTTTTGATCAATCTTGCCAATGCCATCGGCAATGCGGTACGGCCCAGTGATATAGTCTCCCGTTACGGTGGAGAGGAATTTACCGTTATTCTGCCGGAGACCGATCGTATCGGCATAAAGGTTTTCGCCGAACGACTAAGACGTTGCGCCGCCGCCGTCACCACGCTTTTCAATGGCAGCTCGATCAAAATCACCATCAGCATTGGTGGCGTCCAGTACTCCGAGAATGACACCATTTCCCAACAAGAGCTTATTGAGGCAGCCGACAAAGGCCTTTACCTGTCGAAAAAGAATGGCCGCAATAAGGTAACGGTTGTGAGCATTGACCAAACGACCCTGTAACAGCAAATCGGTGGTGCGGGTTGCAAAACCGTGACACCGGCGGCGCATCGCTTACCCCTTAATATATCCAGTTATGACTTGTCGCGACCGTCTTCTCCTCTTTACCCGCTACCCCGAGGCCGGTCGGAGCAAAACCCGGCTGATCCCAGCCCTCGGGGCTGAGGGCGCCGCCGGAGTGCAAAGGTTGCTGACCGAAAAAATTGCTTTACAAGCCAAGATCCCTGACTGAAAGATATCGTATTAAGACCGTTGTGTATTATTGCGGCGGCAGCAAAAAAAAAATGGCCTCCTGGCTGGGAACATTGACCTATGTGCCGCAGGTCCAGGGAGACCTCGGAATGCGCATGCGGGCCGCCTTTAGCCACGTTTTCGCCGCCGGTGCAGGGAACGCGGTGCTGATCGGCAGCGATATCCCTGGGATCGACACCCATCTACTCGCCGATGCCTTTGCCGCCTTACAAAATTCTGCAGTCGTCATCGGCCCCAGCCACGACGGCGGCTATTACCTGATCGGTTTAGGCGCCGACGTCGCCGACCGGCTTTACCCCTTACTCTTTGAGCAAATCGCCTGGTCCACCCCCGAGGTCTTTGCCCTTACCTGCGAGCGCCTGATGACTGCCGCCATTGTTCCCGCCGTCCTGCCTACCCTGCGCGATATCGATACGCCGGAGGATCTGCATTTCGCCCGGTCCCAAGGTCTGATGTGAGCCTTGCCGCTTCGCTGATCATCTGCACCTGCTACGAAGAGCGGAGAGATTGATTTGCAAATCCCAAGGAGCGGTGTAAGAATAGGAAATTATTTTTGCCCCCGGAGGGCATACGTTTGGCGGGAGGTTCATAGCCGCCGGACTGCAGCACTTTACCGGCCGACAACCTACGGAGCAACCAACCTCTTCCACCCAAAACAGGCAGTACAACACATGACGGCAACTTTCTACGACTTCATCATCATCGGCACCGGTCCGGCCGGCCTTGCTGCGGCAATGACCGCCGCTAAATCCGGTAAAAAAGTCCTGGTTCTGGAAAAAGAAGGATCGCTTGGCGGCGTCTGCGTCAATACCGGCACCTTTCCCAGCAAGACCTTGCGCGAGGCGGTGCTCTACCTCACCGGCCACCTGAAGCGCAAGGTCTTCGAGGACGATTCCTGCTCCATCCAGGATGCGGAAATCTCCATGGAGAAGCTCAAACAGCGTCTTTATAATGTGCGCATAGAGGAACAGGCGATCATCACCTGCCAGCTTGAACGTAACGGCGTTACCCTGATCCGCGGCTCAGCGCGCTTTCTTGACGACCATAGGATTATCGTCACAAGCCTTGCTGAAGGCAAGGCGATAGAGGCCGAAGGCGAACGGATCATCATCGCCACCGGGTCGAATCCCCGCAATCCGCCGGAGATACCCTTTGATCACGAGACGATTCTCGACTCGACCTCGATTCTCAGTATCAAGCAGATCCCGGCAAGCATGATTATTCTCGGCGGCGGCGTTATCGGTTCGGAATATGCCACCATCTTTGCCGCCCTTGGAGTGAAGGTAACGCTCCTCGACCGTGGCGATAAGCTGTTGAAATTTCTTGACCATGAAATAATCACCGAGCTGCAGAACAATTTCCCCGGCGGCAATATCAACTATATTAATAATTGCGGCAAGTTTCAGATTGAAAAAGTCGATTCCGGTGCAAAGGTAACCCTGGGGGGCGAAAAAGTGTTCAGGGCCGACTGCCTGTTCTTCGCCCTCGGGCGCGAGGCCAACACAGTCGGTCTTGACATACACCTCGCTGGAATCAAGCTGAACAAACATCACTACATCGAAGTCAACGAACTGTTCCAGACCGCCGCACCAAACATCTACGCGGTCGGCGATGTCATCGGCTGGCCGAGCCTGGCTTCAACCTCCATTATCCAGGGTCGCCTGGCCGCCCTCAACGGTCTGAAATCCAGGGTAGAATCGTTTCCACAGATCTTTCCCTTCGGCATCTACACCATCCCCGAGATCTCCTATGTCGGCATCACCGAGGAAGAAGCCAGTGCCCGTGATTATAAAATCGTCATCGGCCGCTGCCGCTACCATGAACTGCCGCGCGGCCAGATCTCAGGGGAAAACGAAGGCATGCTGAAGATGATCGTCCACCGCGACACCAGGGAGATCTTAGGCGTGCATATCATCGGCGGCGGAGCGACGGAGGTCATTCATATCGCCCAGATGGCCATGCTCTACAATGCCAAAATCGATATCTTCATCGACAATATCTTCAACTTCCCGACCTATTCCGAGGCCTTGAAAATAGCTGCCTTGTCCGCTTCAAACCACATACTGGAAGGCGGCAGAGCGGAAGACGAAGCCTGCCAAAGGCGCAAATGATCAATCTCCGGGCCTATCTTGCCTGTATATTTATCGTTTGCGCCTGGTCGGGATGGATTACCATCTCCCGCTACGGCGTGCACTCCAACCTGCAACCGGCGGATATTACCCTGATCAGATATTTGACGGCGTTGCTCTGCGTCTTGCCCCTGATCGTTCGCCATCGCTGGGCACGGTATAAACTGCACCAGTATCTTGTTATGGCCCTCGGCATCGGTTGTCCTTACACTATGCTCAGCTTTTACGGCCTGAAAGAACTGAAAGCGGCACATGCCGGCGTCCTGGTCAACGGCATGCTGCCGGTTCTTGGTGCGGTGGCGGCCTGGTTTATCCTGCGGCAGCGGGTTTCGGCCCTGCGTTACGGGGCGATTACCTTGATTTTTATTGCCAATTTCGTCATGGCTGGAGGCGACACCTTTTCAACCGACCATCTCTTTGGCATCCTCCTGCTGCTCAGTGCCGCGGTTTGTTATACCGCGCATATGATCGCCGTGCGCTTCTGGAGCTTTACGTGGCGGGATGTGCTGGTCGCCGTGCCGGTGGTCAACACCGTTATTTTTCTGCCGCTGTGGTTCGTTTTCCCGACCTCTCTTAACCAGGCCGGAATAGGTGAAATCCTCAGCCAGGCGGTGTATCAGGGGATCATTGTCAATATCGGCGCCCTGATGTGTTCAACCTATGCCATCGCCCGCATCGGTACCATTACCGTCTCCATCTTTATGTCGTTTGTGCCGGTGAGCACTGCCCTTCTGGCCTGGCTGCTGCTCGGTGAATCGCTGAATGGATGGGAGCTGGGCGGTATTGCCGGCTGCTCTGTCGGCCTCTTTTTCTATGCCTGGGGCCAGATCATTGAAAACCGCAAACGTATTTTAACTTGATGATTAAAAGGAGAGAAGACGGCGGATGAGGGCGGCGATATCATGGCGCTCAAGACGGCTGAGACCCGCCCTTTCTGCGGCCTGCAGCGCCTTTGCATACATTGCCGGAGTGATGGAATCGGCCCGTCCGGCCAATTCGCCGCAGGGGCGGTACTGGTCCATGATATTCAGGTAGCAGTTCGGCGAGATTTCTGCCGCCAGAAATTGAAAAATCGCCTGTGCCTCCATATAACCGTCCGGCATGAGAAGATGACGAACGAGGAGGCCGCGATCGGCAAGACCGTTCTGCCCAATATGTAGATCTCCCACCTGCCGCTGCATCTCTCCCAGCGCTGCCCGCATTCTTTCCGGATAATCGGCGGCATGCACATACCGTCGGCCAGACTCGGCAGCCCAGAATTTGACGTCGGGCATGTATATATCGATTATTCCGTCCAGCAGCCTCAGGGTTTCGACCCGTTCATAGCCGCCACAGTTATAAACTAGAGGCACATGGAGCCCGGCGGCAATGGCAAAAGGCAGGGCGGCAAGGATCTGCGGCACAACATGACTTGGGCGTGACAAAGTTGATATTATGGCAACCCATCTCCTGCAGTTCGACCATGATCGCCGCCAGTTCGCGTTCTGAAACCGCCCGGCAGTCCCGCTCTTCACTATGGCTTATGGCATAGTTCTGACAGAAACTGCAAAGCAGGTTGCAGCCGCAGAAAAAGATCGTCCCCGAGCCGCCTGTGCCAACCAGGACGCTTTCTTCACCAAAATGCGGGCCGTAGCTTGCCACCTCGGCCAAGGCCCCGCTCCGGCAGTAGCCCAGTTCACCCGCCAGACGGTTGGTTCGGCAGTCCCGAGGGCAAAGGGTGCAAGAAGTGAGAAGTTTTTCGGCCTGTTCTATCCTCGTTGCCTGCAGACTACTTTTCATTGGCGAAGTTCATAAAGGTAAGCCTCCTTATATGGGCTTATTCGGCACACTCCTCAACCCAACTGAGAAGGAAAGCACCGACGACAAAGAGCACCAGGATACTCAACACCCCCCAGCGAGTTTCGCCAGTCAGCCGTCCAACGACAGCCATGAGGAAAGGCCCGGTTATCGCCGCAAATTTCCCAAAGACATTGTAAAACCCAAAGAACTCGGCACTCTTTTCCGGCGGAATGAGGCGGCAAAAGTAGCTTCGGCTGAGCGCCTGAATACCGCCCATGGAGGAGGCAACCAGGATAGCGATGACCCAGAAGGCCAGTGTCTTGACAAACATATCATCGATCACCGGCAGCAAGAAGGCGGCCAGGGTGGCGACACAGTACACGCCGATGCCGACAAAGATCATCCGCCGGGTGGAAGTACGTCCGGCCAACCTGCCGAACAGCAGGGCAAAGGGAAAGGCGACAATCTGGATAACCAGGAGAACGATGATCAGCAGGGACACGCCAAAACCGAGATCCCGGCCGTAGGCGGTGGACATGGAGATAATCGTATCTACCCCGTCGATATAGAAAAAGTAGGCGGCAAGAAAGAGAAAGGCCTGCTTATAGCGGCGAATCTCCTTAAAAGTTCGCCACAGCCGCAAAAAACTCTGGTGCACCGGTGCCGAGTCGGCGGGTAGATAGTGGACCTGGCGGAGGTTTTTGATCGCCGGCAGGGAAAGAACGAGCCACCACAAGGCAACAATGAGAAATCCGGCCCTGGTCGGCCCGACCGGAAGGCCATTTGCCATGCCGCTGCCGAGAAGGAGGCCAATGATGATGAGAAAGGGAATGACACTGCCGATATAGCCGTAGCCATAGCCCCTGGCCGAAATGAGATCCATGCGCTCCCTGCTGGTTACGTCCGGCAGAAAGGCATCGTAAAAGATGTTGGCCCCGGCCCAGCCCACCCGCGCAACAACAAAGAGAATCAGACACAGCAGCCACTGCCCCTTGCCGACGAACACCAGGAGAACGGTAAAGGCAATGCCGATGTAGAAAAAAAAGAGAAAAAACGACTTCTTTCGGTCTTTATAATCGGCCATGGCCCCAAGCACCGGCGCCAATATCGCAAGAATAAGTGACGCGGTGGAATTGGCAAAACCCCAACCTGCGGTCGATTCAACACCACTCATACCCGCCGCCGCGAAGTCTTTAAAAAAAATAGGCATAATGGCGGTCACCATCACTAAAACAAAGGCAGAGTTACCGACGTCATAGAGCACCCAGCTGCGTTCCTCCCTGGTCATTTTCGCGGGTTTGGCCATTTGCTTTTTCTCCTCTATTCCGCTGCCGAGTGCCGGTTGCCGAGTGCTGCATTGCATCCCGCTTTTTGGGGAAGGTTGCAACGCATCTATCAGGGCTTGGGTAGAATTCCAGCCCCTACATACTCACTGACGATCTCAGGTTGATAAATAAAACCACCGCTTCTCCACCCTCCTTCATTTGCGGGAAAACAATATGGGATTTTTTTGCAAATGCAACCTCACGTCGAAGCAACGACAGTTTTCCGAGCAGGGCGACTGGCATAGACAATCCCGGCAAGGAGCAGGGTGCTTCCCGCCAGGGTGAGCCCGTTGGGGATTTCCTGAAAGATCAGTAATGCCAGTATGGTTGCTCCGACAGGTTCGGCAATGACAACGACGGAGACGGAAGCAGCGGAGAGATAGCCAAGCGCCCAGTTAAAGGATGAGTGGCCGATCAGTTGAGGGAAAAGGGCCATAAGGAACATTACCAGATAGGCAACGGCCGAATATCCACGCAGGGTATAGCCACTCGCCAAGGCCATAATAATAAGAAAGCAAGCGGCAGCGGAATAGACAACCGCCGTATAGCTGAGCAGAGATAAAGTAAACCGCAAACGACGGCCAATAATCAGGTAGGCGGAAGCAGCAAATGCGCCGAGAAGAGCCAGTCCATTGCCGAGAAGTGGGTTGGGCTGACTGGTGAATTGCGAAAGGCTGAATCTGAAGTGACCATCGACCACAGCCACCACATCGGCAACACCAATCAACACGCTACCGAGCATCGCCAGGGCGATACCGATCTTTAGCGCTTGCGACAATGGTTCTTTGAGCAAAAAAGGGGCTGTCAAGCCAACCCACAAGGGTGATGTTGTTACCAGTACCGTCGAACCGGCAACCGACGTGTAGGCCAGCGAACTGATCCAACTGGCAAAGTGAAGCGCCAGCATAAAGCCGGAAAAAATCGCCAGCCCCCAGGCAGAGCCGGACATCCGATGAAGTTCAGAACGTCGGTTCTTCAGAGCCAGCGGCAACAAAACTGCGGAAGCAAGAGTCATCCGCCAAGCGGCGATCACCAAGGACGGCACATCCTGTCCCTGCGCCAGACGAACGAGAATCGACCCGAAGGAAATGGCAACGACTCCGAGAAACAACACAAGAATCGGAGAAAAAGGTGGCGACTCGTTGGTTTTCATTTATTCTATGTACCGAATGTAAATAAAATTGCTTGCTCTGCAATCATCGCATGAGCTTTATACTCTTACCATAATCTTACCCCAAGCTATCAGAAAAAATAATGGCTAAAGCCATGTTCAACAATGAGGAGAACGCCCCATGTCCAGCAGTTTTGGTACCCTTTTTCGTGTCACCACCTTTGGCGAATCGCATTGCAAAGCGGTTGGCGTGGTTATAGACGGCTGTCCGCCGGGCCTGGCCCTGACCGAAGCAGACATCCAGACCCAGCTTGACCGCAGGCGTCCCGGCCAGAGCGTCCTGTCAACGGACCGTCAGGAGGCTGACCAGGTGGTTATCCTCTCCGGCACCGAGAACGGTCGAACCCTTGGCACCCCCATTGCCCTGCAGGTCGCCAACAAGGATCAGCGGCCAAAGGATTACGGCCATATGTGCGACATCCCCCGCCCCTCGCACGCCGACTACACCTACCAGATGAAATACGGTATCCGTGCCTCCTCCGGCGGCGGCAGGTCGAGCGCCCGGGAAACCATCGGCACTGTTGCCTCGGGGGCCGTAGCGGCCAAGATCCTCAAAGAGAAATTGGGGATCGATATCATCGCCTGGGTGGCAAGCGTTGGGGAAATTGAGGCAAAAGCGGTAGACAGTGATATCATTACCCGGCAGGAGGTCGATGCCACCCTTATCCGCTGCCCTGACCAAGAGGCGGCAGCGCAGATGGAAAGGTTGGTCGCTGAGTTGAAAAAAGTCGGCGATTCAGTGGGCGGCGTAGTGTCCTGCGTTATCCGCAATGTCCCTGTGGGCCTTGGCGAACCGACCTTTGAGAAGCTGGAGGCAAAACTTGCCCAGGCGATGCTTGCTATCCCGGCCACCAAGGGCTTTGAGATCGGCTCCGGCTTTGCCGGTGCCAGACAACGCGGCTCGCAGCATAATGACGCCTTTACCCAGAAGGACGGGCGGCTCGGCACCCTTACCAACCGCTCCGGCGGTATCCAGGGCGGCATCAGCAACGGCGAGCCGATCACCCTGCGCATCGCCTTCAAGCCGCCGGCGACCATCTCCCTGCCCCAGTCGACCGTTGATTTTTCCGGGCAGGAGGCAATCCTTGAGGCCAAAGGCCGCCACGACCCGTGCGTCGTACCGCGGGCCGTTCCAATAGTCGAGGGCATGGCCGCCCTGGTTATCATGGATATGCTGCTGCGCCAAGAGGCACGAAAAGCAATGCAATTTTAGACACCACAGGCACTAATTTCTGTTAGGTCATAGTCCATGATATTGAGAAAGATATTGGCCATGATGCAATTCATCATGGCTCTCTTTTCTCTAATCGCGTATCATAGCCACTTTGAGTGTCAATTATAATCAACGTATTTTGGACAAGAGTGAAATGAATCCTATTTGTATTGTAGATGATCAACCTTACATCTGCTCCACAGTTTCGAATATCCTGAAAGACGAGGGGTACCCTGCCATGGTATTTTCCGATGCAGAGAGCTTCTGGCAGGAACTCGATACTTTTGAGCCCTCCCTCGTTATGCTGGATATCTGGCTCCCAGGCTTAGACGGCTTGGAACTTCTGAAACGATTACAAGGCAGGTTCCCCGCCCTCCCCATCATCATGATGAGCGGCCATGCCGGCATCGAGACAGCAGTTTCCGCCATAAAGGCCGGTGCCTACGATTTCATGGAAAAACCGCTGCATCTCGAGGTCTTGCTTGATAAGGTAAAATCTGCCATTAAGCATCGACCTTCCAGGAGCAACTCTCTCCTTCCTTCGGATACGGAACTTGAGATTGCCAGTGCCGACCTTCTGATGCCCCCCGGTATGGTGGAGGTAATCGATTCGCCCGAACCTCAGCGGACTCTCAAAGAAAATGTTGTTCTGAACGGTGTCGGGCTGCTGAGCGGCCGGAAAACCGGTATCATCCTCAGTCCTCTGGAAATCAATGAAGGAATTGTCTTTCAAACTCTCGACGGGCAAACTATCCGCGGACATATCACATCGTTAGGAAATTTTTCGCAAACTGTCGCATTGAAGACCTTCTCGGCCAATTCGACGACGCTGGACAACGGCAGGCAACAGGTGCGCACTGTTGAGCACCTGCTGGCAATTTTTTCCATGTACGGCATAACCAACGTGCTCATAAAGGTCGACGATGAGGTACCGAACATAGATGGTTCCGCCAAGGACTTCTGCGACCTGATCGAACAGGCAGGAATAGAGGAGCAGCCCGCTAGCACCAAGGTTGCTGTCATCCGCCAAAAGATAGGGGTGGGAAACGATGCAAGGCATGAAAAGCATATCTATGCCGAGCCTTTTGCAGGGTTCGAAATAGTCATGAGGGTTGATTATCCTTCACCCATAGGAGAGCAGATTTTCACTTTCAACCCAGAAAAAGGATCTTTCGCCAAGGAGATAGCCCCCGCTCGATCCTTCAACACCTTTGAAAATATCGAAATGGCGCAAAGACTTGGAAAGGTCGGTGGTGGATATCTCAATTCCCATATCATCATGTACGAGGGCAAAGTCATCAATACGGAACTCCGCTATCCCGACGAATTCGTGCGCCACAAGATACTGGACCTGATCGGCGATCTCTATCTGCTCGGTTTCTCCATCAGGGGGCGCATTACCGCCAACATGACCTCACATGGCTTCAATCAGGCTCTGGTAGAACGTTTGTACCAGGCTATACAGAGTAGTTGCAGATAAAGTCTATACTTTTTAAGCACTAAGCCGTTGTAAAAAAATAACATGGCCAAAGCAATGCCCGGAACGGCATAAGGAGCCGTAACAAAATGGGTTGAAAATGGCCCATATTTTGTAACGGCTCCTAAACTTGCAGACGGAGTGAACCGCCGGCGGAATTTTCATGAACCTTTCAGGAATGCCACCCATGCCCCTGCTCACCTATTTTTCTCTGATCCTTACCATGTTTCTCTGGGGTGGCACCTTCATCGCCGGCAGACTGTTGGCGGGTGCGGTTGAACCAGCCAGCGCCGCCTTTCTCCGTTTTCTTATCGCCTCGGTGGCGATGGCAGTAGTGACCCGCAGCCTTGAAGGCAAATTCAGTATGCCGCGGCCAAAGCTCTGGCTACCTCTGACCCTCCTTGGCATGACCGGGGTATTTGCCTACAACGTCCTTTTCTTTTATGGCCTGAACCATATCAGCGCCGGGCGGGCCTCGCTTATAGTTGCCGGCACGCCGCTGATCATCACCATCTTTGCCGCGCTCTTTCTCCGGGAACGCCTCACTTTTCTGAAAATCTGCGGCGTCCTGGTGTCGCTGGCCGGAGCGGTCATGGTCATCAGCAACGGACAACCCGGTTCGCTGTTTACCGGCGGATTCGGTCGTGGAGAGCAGGCGCTGCTCGGTTGCGTTCTCAGCTGGTCGGCGTATTCGCTGATTGGCAGATCGGTTCTTCGCTCCATGCCGCCACTGACTGCCGTCTGTTATTCATCGATCATCGGTACCCTGCTCCTGGCCTTTCCGGCTGCCGGGGAGGGCTTGTTCAGCCACCATCTGTCGGCAATCAGTGGTTTGTCCTGGCTCAGCCTCGCCTATCTTGGAGTCTGCGGCACAGCCCTTGGCTTTTCCCTGTACTACAAAGGTATCAAAAGAATCGGTGCCAGCCGGGCCGGGATTTTTATCAACCTTGTACCGGTCTTTTCCCTGCTGCTGTCCTGGTTTATTTTACATGAAACGATCAGACCAGCCGTTCTGGCGGGCGGTTTACTGGTGCTGACCGGAGTTACCTTGACCAACTTCCGTCAAACCGGAAACTGACCTCGGCTAATTGCTCTTTAATGGTTTTTCAATTTTTACCGCAGAACGAGACCCTGCTACTGTGTACAACATACCCGGCAGGTTACAAGAAAGAGGGTGTGTCAGAAAGCGACATTCAGGTTAGGCGTGACGGACAAACATTCTAAAATTTTATGCCGACAACCTGAGTAAAATTCTAAAATGGACTACTAACGATATCAGAAAAATAAGATACGAGCGCGGGGAACCGCAACAAATATAACGATAGGCCGAGTTCTTAAGTTACGGATCCCCAACATATTCAATCTTTGAATCTTGTCCCAATACAGTCTTCGGCGAAGCTATTCGATAAGAAATGTATCAAGAGATTCACCGGAGTCGATACGTGCCCTAAAAACGTTAGGCATACGACCTTGACCGGTCCAGGTGATACGCTCACCAGCCTCGTTCCAGACTTCATATTTGGGCAGGCGAGGATTTTTTCTCCCTGATTTTTCAATAGAAATATCTATTAATTCATCCGGGTGAATTCCATCAGCCGCCATCAATTCCCGATATTTCTTGATCTTGTCGAGTCTTTCCTGATTCTCCAGTTTTTCAGCAGCTTCTTCGACAACACGCTCTTCAATTATTGCTTGCAACTTGTCCTTAATGTCTTCCAGCTGCTCAGTACTCAATTCTTTGACGGCACTTTTCAGGCGGCGCGAATGGGAAATAATTCTTAAGAGTTCACTCATATTGTATTCCTTTTAATTATTTTCTGGGTTAATTAAACTACCGACATGATCTTTTGAAGATATTAGTCAATTAATGCTTCATGTCCAGTGTTTTTTAAACCCCAAAAATACTCAATCAATTTCTTTTCGCTGAAAAACCGTTCATTAAAATGTATTTTTTCTTGATAGATATATAATTTTTCATGGTTTTCAGTTTTCAAAGTGAAACTATTGTTTGTTAAATATATATTTCACGTAGTTCAGTCCTGCATTTTCGGCGATTCTTAAAATAGTAATGATGGGAAGGGAGATAGAACTCCTCGAAGATTTTCGAAATGAACATGAGCAGGTTGATGATCGCCGAAATAACATTCAAAAAAGGAGAAACACCATGGGTCAAAAAAAAATCCTGCTGGCAATTGATGGATCACCACATTCCAGCGTGGTCTTGGAAAGGGCCATAGAGTATGCCAAAGTCTTCGAGGCTGAAATTATCCTCGTGCATTGCCATGAAAAATTTCCGATAAACCTGGGAGAACCCTACCGCGACAGTCGCATTGCCCTGATACTCAGAGAAAGCGAACAGGTGATTGCCCCCTTTGTCCGACGCCTGAGGAGTGAAAATATCGCGGTTGAAGATCGGCTTATGGAGGAACCTGCTGGGAAGATGATCTCCGAGGTCGCAAAAATCGAGAAATGCGACTTGATCATCATTGGGTCGCGAGGCTACAGCAACCTCACAAACCTGATAGTGGGCAGCGTAACCACCAGGGTCCTGCAAACCGCCCCCTGCCCTGTCCTGGTGGTAAGATAGGGATACCTAAACGATCGCCGCAGCCTCTAATGCATTCCCCGCCGGCGATAGGCGCTGTATATGAGCCGGTCGATGACAAAAAAGAAGGCAATCGGCAGGGCGAGAAAAACCAGGGTCAAGAGGGAGGCGACGCTCCTGTCGGAAGAATTGAGTATCGGAAAAATATAACCCGAATAGGACGGCACTGTGCCACCGCCGATGAGAAAGACCAGAAAGTACTCGGAAAAGGCGACGAGAAAAACGATCGTCGCCCCGGCAAGAATTGCCGGGAGCAGCAGCGGCAACTCAACCGCCACAAGAATCCTTATGGGTGAGGCCCCGAGATTCTTGGCACAAAGGGCAAAATTGTCGCCATAGGCCTGATAGCCGGCAGTCAGGGCCCGCAGCATATAGGGGTAACTGATGATGCTCAAAATCAGGATCACCCCAATGGTGGTGTCGGCAATCCCCAGGCGGAGAAAGATAAAGTGCGCCCCCATGGCAAAGGCCATAGGCGGAATCAGGGCCGGGGCAAGAAACAGACCTTCAAGGAAATTTTTACCGAAAAAATCGGTTCTGGCAAAGAGCTTGGCCGGCAGGATCGTCATACCAAAGGTCAAAACGACGGTGCCAAAGGAATAGAGACAGGAAGACAGCAGACTGAGTCCGATATCCTGCCGGTGTTGCGCTAGATAGTGCAGACTGCGCAGATCAAAAACCGCCGGAAAAACCTCGGGAAAGGCCCAGGAAGAAGAGAAAGCGGCGAGCAACAGGACAATGACCGGCAGGACAAAGAGCAGGAGTAAAACTGCAAAGATCGTCACCACTCCCATCATAGCTTTCGCACCCCCCGTGCAAGACTTGCCGACAGGCGCAGGTACATGCCGATAAAGGACAGAGAAAAGACAAATATCAAGCTCAGCATGGCCATGGCCACAGGGCGCAGGGCGAGATCCTTGTGAAAAAAATACTCGTAAATACGGATACTCAACATCCCGGGATAACTGTCACCGAGGACAAAGGGCAGGTCAAAGCCGCCAAAGGTGAAGATGAAGAGAATGATAAAGGTGGTATTGATGGCCGGCAGAATAAAGGGCAGGATGAGGGTGGAAAAGATCCGCACCCGCCCGGCACCGAGCATCCTGGCGGTGTCGATCTGCCGCCGGTCAAATCTGACCAGCATGGCATACACCATGACCATGACAAAAGGCGTCTCTTTGTAGATATAGGCGGAGATGAGGTCTATGCCGGCCGAGGTATACAGGAGGTCCGGAAAGCCTTCGAAGGAATCAATGAGCCCGAGATGAAAGGCCATGGATGCAATGATCCCCGTCTTCGCCAGGAAAGATGACCGCCAGAAAGCCGACGGCAATATGCGGCAGGATCAGAGGGAATTTTATAAACAATGGCAAAATTTCGGTATCTCTCCGGCATCTGCCAGAGTGCATAGGCCAGGGCCGTGCCGATGACGATGGCCAGACTGCTGCTCGCCGCGGCAACATACAGGGAAAATGCCGCCGATCGAAGAAACCAGGGATCGGTGAACAATTCCCTGTAGGCAAAGAACAGGTCATCATAGGTATAGGAAAACATCAGTAGGCCAAACGACTGCAGCAGGGTGATTGCCAAGCCGCAGCCGAAGACCAGCGACAACGGCAGGAGCAGCGGCAGCAGACGCAGCAGCGGGTTCTGCGTCGCATCCCTATTTGCCTTGCAGTACCAGCTTTTCCCAATCCTTTTCCAGATGTTCGAGATATTCCGAAGGTATCTCCGGCACCGCCGCCTGACTGAGTTCAGCGAGGGGCAGGGTTGCCGCCCCCAGGTCAAGGGTCTGAAACTTTTGGCGATCCTCGCCGCTCAATTTGGCAAGGTCGAGGGCGGTAAAATCACCCCAGTTTGCCGGATCGATTTTTCGACAACTGGGCCTCCGGCGAGAGAAGGAAGTTGGCAACCACCAAGGCCCCCGCCCGGTTCGGGGCGTTGAAGGGCACGGCGGTAAAGTGGGTGTTGTAGATGGAGCCGTCGGTCATGACCAAGGTGCGCACCGTATCCTTGTAACGGCCCTGGAGAATCTTGCCCTGGGCACTGGCCTGATGGTAACTCATGTTCAGCAGGACCTCGCCGCGCTCAAAGAGGGTATCAAGGGCCGCCATATCCTTGGGGTAATTCTTGCCCTGCTGCCAGAGATGCGGTTTCACCTCGTTGAGATACTCCCACACCTTTGGCGCCATTTTCGGTATACAGCCCTTTGTCGAAACCGGCCATATACTGCTGATGGCCACCGGTGACTGCATAGAAAACCTGACGGATAAAGGCCGAGCCGGTAAAATCGGGTGGCTTGGGGTAGGTGAATTTTCCTGGATTTTTCTTGATCCATTCCTTCAATTCGGCAAAGGTCTTCGGCGGGTTCGGCACCTTGGCCGAATCGTATTCGAAGACGAACTGGGCCCGACCGTAGGGAATCTCATAGCCCTGCACCGGATAACCGAAATCGAATTCGACGGAGGCCGGATCAACCAGGGAAAATTGGGCAGGAGGTCCGTTACCGGCCCCTGGAGCAGCCCATTTTCCATGGCGTTCTTGAAATTCTCACCGTTGATCCACAGCAGATCCATGCTGCCCTTGCTGCCGCCGGCCTGTTTTTCGGTGAGAAGTTTGTTGACGAAAACGGCCGCATCGGCCGGCACCCGCTTGAGGGTAATACCGTATTTCTCCTTCACCGCCCCGGCCACATAGGTATCGACCCAGGAGTTGATGGTCGTCGAGCCGCCCCACATGAACCACTTGACCTCGCTGCCCTTGGCCTGCTGCACCATGTCGGCAAACGGCGCCGCTATCCGCCGCCGAGCACCGTATTTCCTGCTGCCAGCAAGCAACACCATCCGATCAACCGCCAAGTGCATCAGCCATCGCATAATCAGTCCCCTTTGAGTTGAATGTACTGTTTCACCCTGACCCTGACCCGATCATGGATGTTCAAATCGCTGCCGGAACTATAGGCGGTGAGGATCAGATCGTCAATTCGAATCCGGCAGACGTTATACTGACCGGCAAAGAGAATATCTTCTATGACACCGGATCCACCCGGGTCTTTTTCGAGAACCAGGGATTCGGCCCGCACACTGATGGCCTCACCGCTACCGGCAATCTGGCTGGCAGGATGGCGAGTCGGGAAAAATATCGCCGCGGAATGGTGTTGACATGGCCAAGGAAGGCGGCCACCCGGGCAGATGCCGGTTCGATTGTAGACCACAGGCGCATCGTCATACTGGCAGAGCACACCGTCGAGAAGGATGCCGATCCTGTCGGACATCATGAAGGCTTCCTGCAGGTCGTGGGTGACACTGATGGTGGTGATTTTGTATTCCTTCTGAAAGGAGCGGATAAATTCGGCCGTGCCGCTCTTCAGATTCCGGTCAAGGTTGGCAAACGGTTCATCGAGGAGGAGAATCGAGGGACTGACCACCATCGCCCGGGCCAGTGCCACCCGCTGCTGCTGGCCGGAGGAAAGCTGGTCCGGGAAACTGCCGGGCCTTGTCGGCCAGACCGAAATAGTCGAGCATGGCCATGACCTTGTCGCTCATGGCGGCCTTTTCCACCTTGCGGGTTTTCAGACCGAAGGCGACATTGTCAAAGACCGTCATGGTCGGAAAGAGGACATAATCCTGAAACACCAGAATGGCCGGATTGTGCAGGAGATCGGCCCGCGAGCGGATGCTTCCGGAATCCGGCGGCATCAAGCCCGGCGATGATTTTCAGCAGGGTGGTTTTCCCCGCCCCGGACGGACCGATGATGGACACCAGTTGCCCTTCGGCCACGGCAAAAGAAACATTGTCGAAGAATTCGCTGCCCTTGATAGCCCTTGCAGACCGCATCTATTGTAAGAAACATCGGGCCTCGTCCAGGTAAGAGACAATTTTTCTTAAAGGTGACGTCGCTGGTCAAGGCCCTGCTCTTGCCGGTATATTCATGATAGGCCATATAGCACCAGCTCAAGGCCCGCAGCAGAATCACCCTCTCCATGAAAGCGGTTTTTTCGGTGAGTTCCTCCAGGGAAATGTCGAGGCCAAGGGCCTGTCGGTAAGATGCAAGGAAAGTCCTTCTTGTCCTCGTCGCTGAGGCGGCAGTCGGTTTTCCAAAGGGTCGTGGTCGGCGCGAGAAAGTGGGCGAGATCCTGGTAGCGACAGGACACTACCGCCTTTTCCCAGTCGATCAGGCAGGATCTTGCCGGGTGTATGAGGAAATTGCCGGAATTCACCTCGGTGTTGACCATACACAGAGGATCACCGCTGAAAAAAGCGGCGAGGTGCTGCGTGCAGATTGCACAATCTCCTCGTGATACTCGAGGAGCAACTGCCGCACCTCGCGATACTGGCCGCTATCATAGCGACTGAATCAAAGCCAAGGGATTCGGCAGCAATAGCCGTGACCGGATCTGCCTGCACGATCAGGCGCGGATCGGGCGGCAGGGCATGGATGCGGGCAAAGATCTCGGCGGCAATGTTCGAGGTCGCATGCATAATCGAGGGGCCTGCCGGGGATGTATTCCATAAGCAAGTACCCCCTGGCCAAGACCTCCGGCATCAAGACTATATCGGCAGCGGCCGGGGTGTGACCCCCGAGGGAAATACCGCCTGCAGGACCGTGAATTCGTATTCCACCTGTTGGCAAGACCAAGCTGCGTGCCGTGGTTGATTCGGAAGACATAGGTCCCGAGCTGCCCGGAAACCACGATAGTTCTCATTATACTCACCGGCGGCGAGAAAGGAACAGTGCAAGTCTCCCGCGAGCCAGCCGTTCCCCGCGATATATAGAAGCACCTGTGCTGATTTATCCATTTCCCGCGATCCGCTTGAATCCGTTCGTCAATGGGTTGAACGATCTTGATCCTTAATTGCCGGTGATCAGCTCTACATGCCTCCTTTCCTCAAATATTTCAAGTATCTTCTTCAAAGGAGATCAACAGCTGCTCTGCAGAAACGAAGACTCGGGGCTCAAACCAGGCCCATTTTCTCCCAATACCCGACAATCTCAAGTTTTTCTTTGAGGAATTCGAGGAGGTCGGCTTGGCTATGTTCACCAGGAAATTTGTGGCGAAATTCTGTAAGAATGACTTCTTGTTGCTGCGGGGAATAAAGGCTCCATTCAATAAGCAAATCTTGTTCTTGGTTAGGTGTCACAGTAAAAATCATGCCCGGTTGAGGTTGAGAGTTTCTTGTCGAGGAAATGCCACCAGTCGCCATGCAGCTCACCATTGCGTAAAATACTGAAAAACTCGGCAGCTATCCTGACCTTGGTGTTTTTGTCACACAGGTTCCAGCTGCGAATAATGCAATCCATCTGGTTGTCGGTCATGGCACCCCTCTCTTTATGTACGTGGATATTTACTTCAGGTATCTTACAAATTTCTTACAAAAGGGAAAACGCTGCGAAGAAATGTGATGGTTATCGAAGAAAAATTACCCACTTCCTCCACCATCATAGGTTCGAAGACGGCAACATCTACAAAACAAGTCACCTCCCTGCATTTTTGTAGGATTTGCTACAGCGGCCTACCGCACTCCCTTGCAGGTTTCTCGAAGAAACACGCTAATAATCCAATTTAATTTATATATTTCTACTTTCCTCAGTCTGGCATGACCCTTGCTGTAAGGTGGATAAGTAACGCATCCATTCACCTTGACCAAGAGGACCAAGCCGATGAGCACCCAGCCCCTCCTGAAAGAAAGATCCAATCAGATCCATAGAAAAGGCTCTGCCCCCTTTGAACTGGACTGCAACAAGGACAGTCTGGCCGGCGCCGTCAGCCAGCGCGCCTGTGTCTTCTGCGGCTCGCGGGTTGTGCTCTACCCCATTGCCGACGCCCTGCATCTGGTACACGGACCGATCGGCTGTGCCGTCTACACCTGGGACATCCGCGGCGCACTGTCGTCGGGGCCGGAGCTGCATCGATTGTCCTTTTCCACCGATCTCCAGGAACTTGATGTCGTTTTCGGCGGGGAAAAAAAACTCGCCAAAGCCCTTGATGAACTCATCGATCGCTATCAACCGAAGGCCGCCTTCGTCTACTCGACCTGCATCGTCGGCCTGATCGGCGACGATCTGGAGGCGGTCTGTAAAAAGGTATCAGGAGAGAAAGGTATTCCGGTGCTGCCGGTGCAGTCCGACGGTACCAAGGGCAACAAACGGGCCGGCTACGAAGCCGCCTGCCATGCCATGGCCCGGCTGGTGGGGACTGGTGACACCTCCGGCATCGGCAAACATTCAATCAACATCCTCGGTGATTTCAACCTGGCCGGAGAGATCTGGCTGATTCGCGAATACTTCGAGCGCATCGGTGTCGAGGTGGTCGCCAATATCACCGGCGACGGGCGGATAGCCGATATACAGCGCTGCCATGGCGCAGCGCTCAACGTCGTGCAGTGCTCGGGCTCGACCATGGACCTTGCCAACATGATGAAGAAGCGTTACGCCATTCCTTCGCTGCGCGTTTCCTATTTCGGGGTGGAAGATATGGCCGAGGCGCTCTATAGCGTCGCCCGCCACTTCGGGGAACCGGAGATGCTGGAAAAGGCCCGGCAGGTGGTGAAGTCGGAGCTTTCGACGCTGCTCCCCGAACTGGCCACCTATAAAAAGGCCCTGACCGGCAAGAAAGCGGCGATTTATGTCGGCGGCGCCTTCAAGGCCTTCTCCCTGGTCAAGGCCTTCCGCCTCATCGGCATGGACGTGGTGATGGTCGGCTCGCAGACCGGCACCAAGGAAGACTATATCGAACTGGAAGAGATTACCGACGAGGGAACCATCATCGTTGATGACTCGAATCCCCTTGAATTATCGGCATTCTTAAAAGAAAAAGATGTCGACCTCCTGGTCGGCGGAGTCAAAGAGCGACCCATCGCCTACAAAATGGGCGTGGCCTTTTGCGACCACAACCATGAACGTAAGGAGATGCTCGCCGGCTTTGCCGGAATGCTCAATTTTGCCCGCGAGGTATACGGCTCGGTGATGAGCCCGGTGTGGAAATTTGTCCCGCGCAGGACAGAGGAGAAAAAATCATGACAAAGATGCCCAGTTATACTGCAACCACTAATGCCTGCAAGCTTTGCAAGCCCCTCGGCGCCTCCATCGCCTTCCGCGGTATCGAAGGCTGTGTGCCCTTTTTGCACGGCTCACAGGGCTGTGCCACCTATATGCGCCGCTATATCATCAGCCATTTCAACGAACCGATCGATATCGCCTCGTCGTCCTTGGGTGAGAAAAACGCCATCTACGGCGGCGGCCCGAACCTCAAACTGGGGTTAAAAAACGTCACCAGCAAATATAATCCAAAACTTATCGGCGTGGCCACCACCTGCCTGACCGAGACCATTGGTGACGACGTACCCATGCTTTTAGCTGAGTATCGCAAGGAATTTGCCACCGCCGACTCGCCTCTCTTGGTCCACGTGTCGACCCCGAGCTACTCGGGGACGCATATGGAGGGCTTCCATGCTGCTGTGCGCGCCGTGGTCGAACAATTGGCGGTGGCGGTGCCGGCAAACGGCAGCATCAATCTCCTCGGCGGCTTTATTTCGCCTGCCGACATCCGTTTTCTAAGAAGTGTTTGCAGTGACTTCGGCATCACCGCCACCATCCTCCCCGACTATTCCGACACCCTCGATGGGCCGGCATTGCATGACTACCCGCTTATTCCTGATGGCGGCACACCCCTTGCCACCATCAGGGCCATGGGCGGGGCGAAAGCGACCATCGAACTCGGGGCGACCCTGCCGAAGACCACCGCCGGCACGGTCCTCCGTGATGTCCACGGCGTACCGCTGCATCGCAGGGGACTGCCCATCGGCATCCGCGCCACCGACGCCTTCTTCGCGCTGTTGACCGAACTTAGCGGCCGGGAAATTCCAGCGCAACATGCGGCGGCCCGTGGTCGACTGGTCGACAGCATGGTCGACGGCCACAAATATGTGTTCGGCAAAAAGGCAGTGGTCTTTGGCGAGGAGGACCTGGTGGTTGGCCTGACCGGCCTGCTCGCTGAGATCGGCGTCAAACCGGTGCTCTGTGCCTCAGGCGGTAAAAGCGGCCGGATGGCCGAGGGTATTGCCACCGCCATAGAGGGCCTCGACTGCCCAATGCCGATAGTGAAAGAGGATGTCGATTTTTTTGATATCGAGACCCTGGCAAAGGAACTGGAGGTTGACCTGGTGGTCGGCCATTCAAAAGGCTACGCCTTTGCCCGCCAGGAGAACCTGCCGTTGGTCAGGGTCGGCTTTCCCATCCACGACCGGATCGGCGGCCAACGCATCCTCCATCTCGGCTACCACGGCGCCCAGGCCCTGTTCGATCTCATCACCAACACCTTGATCGAAAAGAAGCAGGACGATTCATCGGTCGGCTACAGCTATATGTGAGTTCCATTCAGCATCCACCACAAGGATCCATTATGAAAAATTCAAAATCCCAGGATTTCCGCAACCATCCCTGCTTTCATGCCGATGCCAAAGGCAAATTCGGCCGGGTACATCTACCGGTTGCGCCGAAGTGCAATATCAAATGCAATTTCTGCGACCGCAAATACGACTGTGTCAACGAGTCGCGACCGGGCGTTACCACCACCCTTCTCTCGCCGGACCAGGCCGGGGTCTATATGCAGAAGGTCCTGGAAAAAGAGCCGCGCATAACGGTGGCCGGTATCGCCGGTCCCGGTGATCCCTTCGCCAACGGCCCGGAGACCATCGCCACCCTGCGAACCATCAGGAAAAACCATCCGGAGGTCCTGCTCTGCGTGTCGTCGAACGGCATGGCCATCGGCCCCTATATAGAGACACTGGCCGACCTTGCCGTCTCGCACGTGACCATCACCGTCTGCGCCGTCGATCCGGCAATCGGCGAGAAGATCTATGCTTGGGTCGAGGACGGCAAGGTTATCTATCGGGGAAGACAGGCGGCTGAGATGCTGCTCAGTCGGCAATTGGCGGCGATAAGCAAGTTGAAGGCGCACGGCATCACCGTCAAGGTCAACTGTATCGTTATCCCCGGCATCAACGACGGGCATGTTGAAGAGGTGGCCCGGACCATGAAGGCGCTGGGGGTTGACCTGCTCAACTGTATGGCAATGTTTCCCAACGCCGACACCCCTTTCGGCAGCATCCCGCAGCCGAGTAAGGAGATGATGGAGGAACTCAGGGCCAAAGCCGAAAAGTATCTGCCACAGATGCGCCACTGCACCCGCTGCCGCGCTGATGCAGTTGGCCTTTTGGACGACGATCGCACAGAAGAATTCCGCGGCTGCCTGACCACCTGTTCAACCTTAAAGCCAATGCCGGCCGCTGAGCGACCGTATGTCGCAGTAGCAACGGAGGAGGGCATTCTGGTCAACAAACACCTGGGCGAGGCGCGTACCCTGCAAATCTGGGAACGTGATGGCGACGGCTTCCGCAAGGTCGAAGAGCGACCAACCCCGGCCATCGGCGGCGGCATAAAACGCTGGCACCAGATGGCCAGGGTTCTCGGTGACTGCCGGGCGGTGCTGGTCAGCGGCGTCGGCCAGACCCCCTTTGACATCCTCAGTAAATCCGGGGTGAAACCGGTCGAGGCGGCGGGCTTTATCGAAGAGGGCTTGGCAATCGTCTACGAGAACCGCAACACCGCCTTCCTGCGTGGCCGCAAGAACCCCTGCTCCGAAGGAACCTGCAGCGGTTCAGGTGGCGGCTGCGGTTGAAAAAGCTCTCTTGAAAAGTGATGGAACCACAATGATCTGCTGACAAAAACAGCTATTACCGATACAATGGCGCTGTTTTTATACCGCAAGGGCATAAGTTTCGTACGAGCAGACAAGCTGCTCAACTCAGCTTTATGTTTGACGGCAGAGGCCACATCCTGGCCGCTGCCGAAGATCCCCATCACCTTTCACAGGAGAAAAGACCATGCCGGATTTCGTATATCAGGAACCGTTTCCACTCGCCAAAGACCAGAGCACTTACCGTCTCCTTCCCGACTCACAGAAGTATGTAAAGATCGTCGATTTTAACGACCAGAAGATCCTCAAAATTGCCCCAGAGGCCTTGACGACCCTGGCCAGCCAGGCCATGCGCGATGTCTCCTTCCTGCTCCGCTCCGCCCATAACCTGCAGGTGGCAGGCATTCTCGCCGACCCCGAGGCATCAATGAACGACAAGGGTGTCGCCATCGCCTTCCTGCGCAACGCCGAGGTCGCCGCCGGCTTTGAGCTGCCGATCTGCCAGGACACCGGCACCGCCTCCATCATCGGCAAAAAGGGTCAGAATGTCTGGACCGGCTGTAATGATGCGGCAATGTTATCGAAGGGGGTGTACCAAACCTACACCGAAGAAAATCTGCGCTACTCACAGACCGTGGCCCTCGATATGTATACGGAAAAAAACACCGGCACCAACCTGCCGGCGCAGATTGATCTGTTTGCCACGGAGGGTGACACCTACAGCTTCCTCTTCGTCGCCAAGGGCGGCGGCAGCGCCAACAAAACCATGCTCTACCAGGAGACCAAAGCCCTGCTCAATCCGGAGCGGCTGGAAAGTTTTCTGGTGGAAAAGATGAAATACCTGGGTACCGCCGCCTGCCCGCCCTACCATATCGCCTTTGTCATCGGTGGTACCTCGGCGGAGACCTGCCTGAAAACCGTCAAACTCGCCTCCACCAAGTACTACGACAACCTGCCCACCGAGGGCAATATGCACGGCCAGGCCTTCCGCGACGTGGCGCTTGAGCAAAAACTCCTGGAAAAAGCACGCGGCTTAGGGATAGGCGCCCAGTTCGGCGGTGTCTACTTCGCCCACGACATCCGGGTGGTGCGCCTGCCCCGGCACGGTGCCTCCTGCCCGGTGGGCATGGGAGTTTCCTGCTCGGCCGACCGCAATATCAAGGCAAAGATCAACCAGGAAGGGTTGTGGCTCGAAGAACTCGACCGCAATCCCGGCCGTCTCATCCCCGAGGCCTATCGCGGCAAGCACGAACATGGAGTGAAAATCAATCTTGATCAACCCATGCAGGATATTCTCGCCGAACTGCGCAAGCACCCGGTCTCCACACCGCTGCTGCTGTCCGGCACCATCGTCGTCGGCCGGGACATCGCCCACGCCAAATTCAAGGAACTGCTCGACGCCGGCAAGGAGCTGCCCGAATATCTGACCAAGCACCCCATCTATTATGCCGGTCCGGCCAAGACGCCGCAGGGCAAGCCATCCGGCTCCTTCGGCCCGACTACCGCCGGGCGGATGGACAGCTATGTCGATTTGCTGCAGAGCAAGGGCGGCTCGCTGATCATGATCGCCAAGGGCAACCGCAGCCAACAGGTTACCGATGCCTGCAAAAAACATGGCGGCTTTTACCTTGGCTCGATCGGTGGCCCGGCGGCCCTTTTGGCCGAGGAAAACATCAAGAAGGTCGAGTGCCTCGACTACCCGGAATTGGGCATGGAGGCGGTTTGGAAAATCGAGGTAGTTGACTTCCCGGCATTTATTTTAGTCGACGACAAGGGCAACGATTTCTTTAAACAGCTGGGCTGTTGAGAGGGCGTGTTCCGGTCGATATTGGTAAGATCGGCCGGAACACCCTACTTCGCAGGAAGTAATAATCCACCTACGGCAACCGGATCATCCTGGCTCCCGCTTGAAAAGGTGCCTCATCGATCTCCATACCAACAACTCGTGATAATCTTTTGCATGGCACACTCCCATTGTTTTTCAGCCCCCACAGCCTGATGATCTCAGCAATGAGCTCTTCCTGGGGAGGAATAAGGGATTCATACATCAGTTTACCATCAAGGGCAATTGACGGCAGACAACGCCCCTTCAGTTCCCGAAACCGCCCATGCCCTTCAAGGGTCCTCATATCCCATTCATAAACATCAATATACCCTTGTATCTCTTTCGGTAAATCCTTTACCGACTTGGCCATATAGACACAGGCCATTCACTGCCTGAAGTCAGTCAGCAAAATATCAATCTTAACTTTTTCCATGGTGGGCCTCAGGAAATCTTGCGTTTGCGGCCTGTAAGCATAAAAAGGCCGGGTTTCGCTGTACCTGAAAATTTATTTCCAGTAAAATCAGTATCATAAAATCATCGATTGTTAGGGTGTTGTCCAATATTGTAGGCACACGATATATAATTTAACCCTTGCGTTTAATCGAGACACATGCTAATTCGGTAAGCATGTATCTACGAATCACAAAGCGCACCAACAAGGACGGCTCGGTCGTCGAATACTTCCAGCTCGCCCATAACGAGCGGCATCCGGATACCCGCAAACCCGTCGCCAAAATCATCCACAACTTCGGCCGGGTTGACCAGCTCGACCGCCAGGAGCTGGTCCGTCTCTGCCAATCCATTGGTCGCGTTTGTGGCCTGCGGTTTGATGATCCATCGGCTATAACTCAGGATTCTGCAATTCCCGTCGACTTGCCTGCCGACATGAAAATCAAAGAGACTCTCGCCTTCGGCTGTCCTTTGGTCATAGATGTCCTTTGGGAAAGGACTGCGCAATAATTTCAGCAAGAGTTTCTTCCAGCAAGGGGCGTGGCGGTATGGTTTCGAAATACAGCTCACCGTCAATGAACGTAGAGGGAATTGGAGCAATTCGCAGTTTCTTGTATACCCCTTCTTCACCAAACAAAGAAACGGAAAGCTCAAGAAAGCGTTTTTTGCCCTCTTCTTTAAGGATATCCACCCGATGGTATTCCACATAAGGCTCGTAGGCGGGCAGGATCTCACGGATGGCTTCATCCATATATCGGCAGATAAGGCAATGGTCCGCCTTGAACATCACCTCAATGACTATTTTGTCTCTTCCCTTCAAACCTTCACCAGATTGCTGCACTTTACTGCATCTTGATAATCCCGCCAAAAGGCTGCAGTACCTCTCTGGCAGACCATTGAGGCGATGGCAGATAGCTGGCCAGTTCGCCGATGCCCTCCGGCTTGCCGATAAACACCAGCATATTGAGGATGGGAGACTCACCAGCCTTTACTCCTGATGGCTCAAGTGTCCACTCTCCCATGACATAACTGAAAAGATGAGCATGTTCCTCTGTTTTCACCAATCCCTTGACGCGAACAATTGACGGGGGCAGGTTCCCTGCCATATCACCCAGCTCGCAGAGAGCACGGCCATGCCAGGTATAGGTCACAGAGGCCAGGTTGTCAGGTGGCTGAGACTCAAGATCCGGGTCTGCCAACAGAGCACTGATATAGTCATCAAGGTCTCTTTCGCTCAACACCTCAGCCTGCCCAGCGGTGGGGGACCCTGGCGAGTCGCCTTTTTTGCCAAAAGGCAGTGAGGACAGGGACTGCAAATCGATATTTGCATAGCTTGTCTCAACGAAAAGGGGCTCAGGATGGTGCTGCTGAACAAGGACCTTTATCCTGTCAACGGTATCAATAGACACCAGGTCTGTCTTGTTGATTATAAAAACGGTGGAACTGGATAGCTGCTTCTCAACAGAGGCAAAAACCTCAAAGGCATCGAGAAAATGGACCGCATCTATAAGGCAGACCTGCTCGGCAAATGTAAATCTGCCCTGAAAAACCGGTAGCTGAAGATCGCCTCTTAAATCTGACGGATTGGCTACGCCCGTTGATTCAATGATGAGAAGATCCGGCTTTATCTTCACGCTAAGCGCGTACAGTCCTTTGATAAAATCGGATTTAACACAGACACAGAAAATTGATCCTCGACTGATCTCCAGCATATCAATATCATCACCTTCAACCAGGGTCCCGTCGATACCGATTTCCCCAAACTCATTCATTAATATGGCGAGTTTTAACTCTTTGGGGAAACTGCTGAGAATACGATTGAGAAAGGTTGTCTTACCGCTTCCCAGAAAGCCGGTAATGAGAAGTACCGATGTGTTGTTGCCCATATTTGCCTGCCCGGCTTGTTCGCAGAATAGTGTTGGAGAAAAAAACTGGGAACCGGCTGACGCTTGTTTTCCAGCAAAGATCCCATAACCTGTGGGGACCGCTAGCCTTTCTTGGTATTCAGGCCGGCACCAGCCTTCTTGAGGTTAGCGTTCAGTTTTGAAAAGTCAAAGCCCTTGTTACGGGCGGCTTTAAGGCTGTCAATCATTGGACCTGGAGCCCTCTTCAGCATCTCGTCTATCAGTTCTTCATACTGCGGAATGATGCTTTCAAAGACCACATCACCTTCAATGCAGATAGAAGGGAGTACCTTTCCTTTCAATTGGGTAAACTTGCCAATCCCCTCCTTGGTTTTAATGGACCATTCCTTATACTCAATCATCTCCTGCACCTCATCGGGCAGGGCGGCAATGGACTCCATCATATACCCGCAGGCAGCGCACTGGACACTGTCGAGGGTGAGAACATCAATAGTTATTTTATCTACCATACTGGACCCTTGCATAATAAATATTTCACCAAGACAGAGGATACTTGGTGTAATGCATTTCAAACCACTCTCTGGCTTCCAGAACCTGTTCAATATGTTCCGCCGGAACATCAAAGGGCATGTCTCAGCCAGGAGCGAAGGTATAGCCTATGTGCCCTCCTGCAGCCAGACTGACGATGGCATCTTCCCTGGGCGAAATAAGTCCCAGGCTAAGAGCCAGGGTAAGTTTCAGGTTGCCGCCGAACCCCTTGCCATGTTCCCTTGCAAGGTCACGGACGAAATTCATATTCATCTGTTCGTCAATGGCAAAACCATGGGTATCCAGTTCACACACATTTTTCAGGACCTTGGTGGCATTGCCGCAGATAAAGAAATCAGAGGTGCAGCCGGCATCGTTTATCACCTTGACCGCTTCCTTGACATAAGGTGTCACAAACTCCTCAAAGGTCGCCGGCTTGATCTGCGAGGCAACGGGGTCAACGATTGCAATGATCTCACACCCCATATCGATGTAGAACTGAGCGGCAACTGCTCCTGCCCGAGAAGCACACTTCATGACGGAGTGGACAAACTCCTTGTTTTTAATGACATCCGTGAAGATTCTCACACCAGCCAGATGCGATGCAAGGGTCAAGGGCCCGCAGATAGCACCGATCAGCGCACAATCCAGTTCGTCCAGCCTGGGTTTGGCGAGTTTAGCCGCTTCAAAAAGAACGGGCCACCTGCCCCTATCTCTGGTGGGCAGCGGTATGCCTGCCTCCTCAGGAGTCATGTTCGAACAGGGATGCGTGGTTACCGAGGGAACATTATCCGGCCACCACTCCAGATCACAGCCCAGAGAGTGCGCCTCAACGGAAAGATCAAATACCAGAGGAATCCCATCCGCCTTATATTTTTCTGCAGTCGCAATCAACCCTTTTGCCATCAACTCAGGATCCTGCAAATATTTATCAGCTGATTCATTGATGAGAAAAGCACAATGAACACCGGCATAGGGCACCCACGGTGCATTCTCGGTTCTTTTACCTCTAATTGCATCAATAAGTTTTTGTTTTGCCATCTAGCGTCTCCAGTTATGCATAAAGTTAATGCGGAGTAATGTGAATTTTTGTTACAAACATTCTCTCATTTTTCCAAATAATGCAGATATAAATAACCCTCTCAATAACAGGGTAACAGGTGTTCAGCCGTCTGCCATTTTTATTTCAGACTGAGATTTAATCTGCTTTCCAGTTTATCAACAAGCAAAGAACAGGGGAGAGTCAAGGTCAGATACATCACGGTTACCACCGTCCAGATCTCAATGGTGTGCAGGGTGCTTGTCATTAACTCAATGCCCTGAAAGCACAGTTCCTGAATAGAAATTACCGAAACAATGGAAGAATCCTTAATAAGTGAAATAAACTGCCCGGCCATTGGTGGCATAATTCTCTGAAATGTCTGGGGCAGGATGACATACCGCATCTGCTGGTACCCTGTGAGCCCCAGAGCATGGGAAGCTTCCCCTTGCCCAGAGTGAATGGATTCGATCCCAGCTCGCACTATTTCTGTAATATAGGCGCCTTCAAAAATGGCCAGAGTCATCAGGGCAGCAAAAAATTGGGTAAGGTATCCCGGCTTGGCAAAGAAAATTGAAAGATATTTCTGCCCCTGCGGAGAAAGTGAACGGGCCCAGTCATCTATCTTAAGAGGAGCAAGAATCTGGTCTCCCACAAAAAAATAGGCTATAAAAATAATGACCAGGGGCGGAAGATTGCGCATTGTCTCAACATAGGTCGTTGCAAACCATCGTACCGATTTGATGCTGCTGGTCTTGGCAATACCACTCACAACGCCAAAGACGGTGGCAAGAATAATTCCCCAGAAACTCAAGCGGATAGTTGTATAAAAACCGGTCATGAGAATACCAGACACCCAGGCATTTTGTTTCGTATCAAAGCGAAAAATAAATTGAGTGATGGAATCCCAGGCCCAGGTATAGTTCAGGCCAACCTTTACCCGATAAACAAAAAATGCCCCAAGGCATACCAAAAAAGTGCCAACGAGCAAATCTGTTACTGTTAAGGTGAACTTTCTTCTCATTGCCGAGATGTCCATCAGTAAGCATAATAAAAGAAAAATGGTGCGGAAATATCCGCACCATTTCGGCTAGATCCTTATTCCCCTGAACATCAGGAAAAACTACTGCAGCAAAGACTGCCATTCCATGGTGCGCCACCAGTAATTTGCTCTCTCTTCCAGAAAACCTTCAGCCTGCACATTTACTATCCAGTTGTTGAGATAGGCTAGGGTGTCTGGATCGCCTTTACGAACCCCCATGCTGATCGGTTCTTTTGTCAGTGTGCCTGGCAGAAGCGTCAGCGTATCCGGGTGCTGAGCCACAAGCTGGGCAGGTTCCGGCAGGGACTGGATGATAGCTGTGGCTTTGCCGTTCAGCAGTTCCTGCACCATCGAGCCGTTCTCGGAGAATAATCTCTTTTGGGCTTTTGGGAGCATTTTTTTTGCAGTTTCAGAAGCGGTAACACCGACACGTGAAATAACGGTATAGGCAGGATCATTCAAATCCATAGGGGTTTTGATCTTGTCAGCATACGCCTTATTGATACAGATCTGGGTGCCGGTAAAATCATAGGGCTGAGTAAAATTGATTTTCAGTGCTCTCTGGGGAGTTCCAGTCATACCTGCAATGACGAGATCAAATTTTCCTGTCAGAAGCGATGGGATTAAGCCATCCCATTTGGTCGGAACAAACTCAATCTCAACGCCCATGTCTTTTGCCAGACGCCTCGCAACGTCAATTTCAAAGCCGATCCATTCTCCGGTTTTACTCTGCATGGCCCAGGGAACAAAGGTGGACATTCCCACTGTCATTTTGCCACTGAGGAGTATTTTTTCAATCGTGCTGGACTTTGCCAATTCGCCCTGCACATCTGAAGCTGCAAATACTGGGGTAATAGTCATTGCCAGAAAGGTACAGGTAACTGCAAATAACATACTGGTAAAGATACTTTTCATGTTCATCTCCTTGGTAAAGTGTCTATCTTCAATTATTGCCAATCCTAACAATTTTTTTCCACCTCCTTTTTGTCAACTTCTCTATCTTATAAAATCTGACTAAGGAACAGCTTAGTCCTCTTCTCCTGGGGGTTTGAGAAGAAATCGTCTGCGGTGCCGCCTTCAACGATGCTTCCTTCATCCATGAAAATCACCCAGTCGCTGACCTCCTGGGCAAAACCAAGTTCATGGGTGACACAGATCATAGTCATTCCCTCCCGGGCCAACGTTTTCATTACTTCAAGAACTTCGCCGATCATCTCCGGGTCCAGCGCGCTGGTCGCCTCATCAAACAGCATCACCTTCGGTTTCAATGCCAATGCCCTGGCGATGGCGACTCTTTGCTGCTGCCCGCCTGAGAGCTGACTTGGATAGGAATTAACCTTTTCGCCTATCCCCACCTTTTCAAGCAACTCCATGGACACAGCCTTCGCCACGATAGCCGAACTTTTCTTCACAAGCCTCTGGGCCAGCATGACATTCTGCAGAACCGTCATGTGCGGGAAAAGGTTAAACGACTGAAAGACCATGCCCATTTCCCTGCGGATCTGTAACCTGTTGTGTTTATTGTCATCCAGGGGGATTCCGTCAAATATAATCTCTCCGGAATCAATATCTTCAAGACCATTAAGGCACCTGAGAAAGGTTGATTTTCCGGACCCCGAGGGACCGATGACCACAACCACTTCAGCCCGGCGAATGTTGGTTGAAAAATTACTGAGGGCAGTGACACCGTTGGGAAATGTCTTGCAGATATTCTTCACATTGATGATATAGTCGCCAAATTCTTTTTCAACCATGCGCTTTCTCTTTTCGTTCAATGATGAGCAAATACTTACAAAACAACACCAAGGGTCTTACCCCGATGTGGCTTTCACCGGATGTCCGTCAGCTATACACCTTGAATTTCCTTTCCAATAGAGCCACAAGCTGCGATATCGATGTCGTCAACAGCAGGTAGATGGCTGCGATGGTAAAATAAATCTCAAAGGTTAAAAATGTCTCAGCGACTATTGCGTTTGCCTGCATCGTCAGCTCATAGACGGCAATGACACTGACAAGAGATGAATCCTTGATAAGGGAAATGGTCTGGCTTGTTAATGGCGGCAACACCCTGCGAATCGCCTGAGGAAGTATAACCTTTCGATATGAGTCAAACCTGGTCATCCCCAGACTGTGACAGGCTTCCCATTGCCCTTTGTGAATGGAAACGATCCCGGAACGGTAGATCTCCGAGGCATAGGCGCCTTCAAACAAACTCAGGGCAAGTATGGCTGCAAACAGCCGATCAATCCCAAGAATCGGGGCAACAACAAAATAGATAAAGAAGAGTTGGACGATGAGCGGGGTGTTTCGGGCGATTTCAAGGTAAACCTTGGCAGAAGCCCGCCCGATCATTGAATCAGATAGGCGCAGGAGGGCGGTCAGCAATCCGATAACATAGGTCAGAATCATGCTGACCAAGGTGATATAAAGGGTAATTCTCAGCCCTTGGAGCAGCGGTCCAAAGGTTAAGGTGCCGTCTTTGAGGATAAACAAAAACTGGGTTACCCGATACCACTGCCAATGATACCCCTGCTGCAACGCCCCTCGAATAATAATGTAACCCATTGCCGACATCACAAAAAGGTAAATTATACCGTGCACCACAGGAAATTTGGCAAATCGAGAAACACTTCTCTCGACAACTCCGAGAGGTAGTTTCGTGCCATGTGAAAAACTTTGGGTCATTACTATCTCCTTTACGGCTTAGAGTTGTGTAATGGGTGTGATCTTTACCTCCACCGCTTTCATCAACGGAAAACCGTCAACGGGATCGTTCCTGTCATCGGGGATAATGAGGTTGATATTGCTTTCTCTCCAGCCATGAGTTACCTGGGTGACGCCCGGTAAAATCTCAAAATTCTGTACAACTTTTACCGGTATATTTACCGAGCCCACAGTTGAAGTCACGGTCACCATATCCCCTGTGCCAACCCCAAGAGCCTCGGCATCCGAAGGATGCATCTCAATTTCCGGATGCGGAATGGCTGTTATGCATCTTTTGAAATTTCTGTTTCTCCCATGCGTATAAAAAACCTTTCTTGCCCCCGTCACCATAACAAAGGGATATTCCGAGTTAGGCGACCTCACATAGGCAGGAGCAATATACTCGGGAAGATACGAATAGCCATATTCCCTTAGATACTCTGAGACAAACTCAAATTTCTGTGATTTAGTCTGCAACCCCTGCTGTATATACTTCTGGTAACGTCTCGGAGCATACTCGAGCCCCTCGGGATGAGCCAGTACTTCTTCATATTTGATACCGGTACCTTGCAGCATCCACCTGTTCAGCTCCTCGGCATCCTTCCACGGGAAATATTCACCCTTCCCTAGTTTTTCCGCAAGTTTTTTCAGGAAAATGAATTCACTTTCACAACCGGGAAAGGAAACTATTTTTTTTGAAAGACTGATGGTCTGGTGAATGGGGTGACAATGAAACTCCGAATTCTCGAGAAACGTCGCCGCAGGGAGCACGTAGTCTGCAAGTTCGGCCGTCTCGGTCATGAACAACTCTCTGACGACAAACAAATCAAGGGCCTTGAGCGCCTTAATAACCTTGCCACTGTTTGGATTGGTCAGAACTGGATTGGCACCGGCAAGTATCATACCTTTCAAGGGGTAGGGTTTTTCAGTCAGGAGAGTGTCCATGGCCGTCATTGTATGGCATTCCTGACGAACATTATACAACACCGGGTACTTGTCCGCCCCGATGGGCCCCAGATGACGCAGCGGTTTTTCGTTATACAGCGTCAAATCTCTGAACTTGGGTTTTTCTGCACAGAAATTCCCCCCCTCATGATCAAAATTCCCCAACAGACCATCGAGGCAGGCAATCGCCCTGATATTGTTTATGCCGTTCTCTTGTTGTTCAAGGCCGTTTCCTGCATAGATGGAGACCTTAGGCCGCCTTCCGCCGATCTCTCTGGCCAGCGACACCACCTTCTCGGCAACCACTCCCGTCTCCTGTTCCACGCGTTCCGGGGTAAACTCTTGTACATATTGGGAATATTCCTTAAAGCCAACGCTGTAGTTATCGATAAAAGGGTGGTCGATGGCATCATCCTTGATAAGCTGCCTTGCCAGCCCAAGAGCCAGCGCTCCATCGGTTCCAGGGAGGATCTGCACAAACTCATCCGCCTGACGGGCGATGGCGGAGAGCCTGACGTCTATGACGATAAGTTTCCCCCCTCTCTCCCTTCCCTTAAAAATCGACTGGGTAAGATTTGGTTGGGAATATGGAGGATTGCTCGCCCAGATGACAGCGCATTTGGAGTGTATAAAGTCCTGTGTTGCCCAGTCACCGGTGACAATCGCGTACCCCATCCATCTGCCGACATAGCATCCTGAATCGTTGGAGAAATAGTTGGGTGAGCCGATGGCATGAATAAAGCGCCGGTACAGAGCCTCCTGAGTCAGGAAGCCAAGGGCCTCCCCTTTCCAGACGCTCATTGCTCTCTCGCCCCATCGGGATTGAATTGTCCTTACCCTCTCAGCTATTTCGTCATAGGCCTGATCCAGATCAATTTCCTGCCAACCATTGTCCGTTCGTTTGAGGGGGGTCAGTATCCGATCCGGCGCATTAACCAGATCGACGCCCAGTCTTCCCTTTACACAAAGACGGCCGTTATTCCATCGGTGCTCCTTAAGACCGGTGATCTCCACAATGGTGCCATTCTCAACAAACACGTTGATGCCGCAACGGTTATCACACATTCGGCACAACGACGTATAGTGCTCTCTTCTTCCTGCAAAATCTTTCATTGCCGCTGGCCGCTTCTGGGTTCTTCGTTACTGACTGAAATCGACTCAATAAACCGTCTAAATATGCTCCTGTTATTGAGGCACGAATCCTCGACCCTGATATATTGAAGCGCGCCAGAGATGCAGTATGCAACACAGTTCGGCTCCCCTTTGCAGAGATTGCATTTTCTGCTCACCATATTGATCTTATCAAAATGGATGTTGCCAAAGGGACAGGCCAGCATGCACATCTTACATCCGATACACCTCTCACTGATAATTTCAATGGCACCGGTGATCTGATCCTTGACGACGGCGGCGGCCGGGCAGATTTCCAGGCACCATGGATCATCACAGTGCATGCACGTCTGAGGAAGACAGATCTTCACATCACCGTGGTATTCAACCCTTATGTTTGAGTCTTCGAGTCGGAAATCCCCTGACTGCCGGAATGCGCATGCGTACTCGCAATTCCTGCAGACAACGCATTTTTTGACATCCATGGTTATGAACCGCATGTGTCGTCCTTCTTAGCAAAAACATCCATGGGATGTGCCCTTTTCATCAAGTGGTTCTATCCTGAAAAGCCTTATGATGAAGTGAAATGTTTCTGGCCATAATCGTCTTCAGGTTTTCCGGTGTTCCGTTTATTCTGACTTTCCCCCTGATCAAAGGCCGCAACATACCCAAAGTGCAGACAAGTTCCGATTCTCCAACAGCCACGGCACCAATGGGCACACCATTTTTTGACACTATTTTTAAATACTGGTTTTCGGCCAGACGCTCATCAATCCAGTTATCCCTATCCTCGCCATCCATGAACTCTCCCATGGTGGCAACGGTAACATCAAACATCTGGGTCACATTCATGTTCAAACTCCCTAAATATACATCATCCTTCGAAGCCATACAGTTACCGGCAACCTTTCCTGTCTCGATTGCTGTGGGCCACAGTGCATGAACAACCGGCATGCCGTCGAAAAAGGAGGGAACTCTGGCAACATCACCGGCTGCATACACGCCCGGAAGAGTCGTTTCCATCCTCTCGTTTACCAATATCCCCTGTTGGCATGAAATTTCAGTATTTTTTAAAAAATCTATGTTTGGCCTTACCCCTGTGCCGACAATTACCAAATCAACAACAAGAGTGCTCCCGTCGCAAAAGTGCAATACAAGTTCACCCATACACGACCGGGTCACTTCCGTTGTGAGCTTGCCGACACGCAGATCCACACCCTTTTCTCTGATTTTCAATGCCAGCAACTCGGCGCCCTTCTCATCGAGAGCCTTCGGCATTATGCGATCCATTAATTCAACTACGGCAACATCAAGCCCTTTCACAAGTGCTGCCCAGGCACCTTGGAGGGAAACAAACCCGGATCCAAGAAAAGCAATACGCTTTCCCCGAATAAAGGAAGGTTCCATTCGGCGAATATCATCCAGTGTCCAGAGATGATGGATTCCTTCACCTGCCAGCCCTTTGACGGGTGGCTTTACCGGCGATGAACCCGTGGCAATAAGCAGTTTGTCATAGGGAATGACCTGTCCACTCTTAAGAACAACCTGCCGCTGCTCTGGCAAAAGATTGACGACATTTCCCTGGATGCACTTGGTATTCAGCCCCTCGTAGTAGCGATCGTCACGGATAAACATTTTCTCATAGGAAATCTTCTCGCGAAGATAATACGGGAGCATCACCCGGGAATAGGGCCTGGTTTCTTCACATGTAATAACAGTAACCGAGGAAATCTGATCCTGCTTGCGAAAGGCTTCAAGAGCGCTAAGGCCGGCAGCACTATTGCCAATTATTACAATATTCATCAAAATATCATTTAGTTGACAAAACATTCAGGACGTCAACACCTTCGACTGTTGTAGTGAATTCATACGAAATTGACAATGAAACATTTTGCACTCACCGCACTTATGCTCTATCTCAACACCCGAGGTGGCTTCCGTCATCATGAGAAAAAATGAAATTGATTTTGTGGGTACCATAACCGCCGACGAATTTAAAAAGACTCCGACAGATTTATGATCAACCAACTGAAAGAGCAGGCGCTGCTGCTCCAAGGGATACCCGTTGATCCCAGGTGCAAACCTCTTGCCGATCATTAAACCGTCCCCATTGCACTCTCTCTGGAGCATATTACATATCTCCTCACTGAGCAGGTCCAGCATTGCGGTGCCAACCGCATCAAAAAGTGTTGAGGTGTAAATTGCTCCCCTTTTCGCCAATTTTCTGCAATGCTTTTCCAATCCGTCACCCAGTGTGCCAATAACAGCCGCAACTAATCTGGCTTCCGAATCCGTAAAGCAGAAAGGAAGTTTCAAGTCCAAACCATTCTCCAGTCGAACACCTCCCCCTCGATTTGTTCGGCAAACGGGAATGAGTTGGTGTACCGCCCGAGGCACAGTGAGATCAGCTGCGGCGAAAATGCTCGGAGCAATCCGCTCCCTGGTCTTTCCCGAGAGTTTATAGTCACTACCGCCAAAATACCGGGCTACTGCCTCCAATGAGACATTTTTTTTTATGGCAGTGAGATCAAAACTTAAAGAGCTGGTCATTGCGGTAAAATATGATGATCCGGAGGAATGGGTGATAATTCTTCCAGGCAGACCCCGAGGCTTGCCTGGCTATATTAATAAAGAAATTCAACTCCCATCTCGGCGATTTCATCCTTTATCCGGCGAAACATATCCATATGCTCAACTGTCGGTACAGCTTTGCTTGCATTATAACATTCGTGATACTCGCATCCCATCGGCGCATCTGCTGCATTGTTTTCGTACTTGGCCAGCAGCCTGTTGGCAATTTCGTTGGCCTGCTCTCTGGTCATTCCCTGTCGGGCGGCCGCATGGCCCACTTCACATCCTAGCCTTGCCTCAAGCGGTGTGGCCCTGTTGCGATATTTATTTCTGGTTGACGCCATTTCCCATAACTGCCAGCTGGTAACTGTTGATACCAGCGCATGTGCAGCAGTCTCACGGAAAAGCATCTCCGTCATTGGACCGGCATTGGCAAAACCGTTGGAAGTATAGAGCAGCTTGCTGTTTCGGCTCAGAGCCTGTCCTGCCATGGCAATCGACCAGAGCAGCTCTCGCGTGGTATTCGAACCATAGTTGAGATGAAAAGGGAAGTGCTGATTGAACATGGCTCCATGAATAACAAGTCCAATAAGACTATAGGCAACTGTTGCAATGGCTGTTCCCTCCGATCCGCCGCACCAGCCGCCGTAAATTGCTCCAGTGAGATTGCCGGTGAAAGAACCATACTGAGCATAGTGGAGAGACCTGTTGAGCAGAGTATCAGCCGTTTTAAATTCCGTCAACGAACCGACTAAACGTGCATCTGTTGTCTGCACGCCCCACTCGTTATTGGAGACGGCAATCTGCCCCGAATCGTGCTCGGCGGTCCCGACTGCAACCATGAATACACCCGGCCGACCAAGAAGCCGTGCAGCCATTTTCTGGTTCTGAATATGTTGAATACAGCCTGAAATCTCGCTTGGCCCTCCAGATTCGATCAGATGACCAAATGTTTCCTCTAAAATAGGACCACACAAACCATCGAGGAGGGGTTCCTTGAGATATGCCATACACATCGACTGGTGGTATTTTTCATCGACGGTGATGTCAGGACTCATGATGCAGAAAGGAGGCTGGGTATCTTCGATGGAGCGATGCTTCATAACCCTGGCTTCCCTGCCGCTACCCACGGTATATTGCCCCTGAGCCATATAAAGAGCTTCCTTTATTTCCTCGTCGGCAACCTCAATAATCCGGTGCGAGTCGGTATTGTAATACCCCACATCCCTAAATAGATCCCAGGCCGCCTGCCAAATTCTATCCGCCATTTCTTCGTCACTGGGACAAGGAGTTCTTGGATCATATTTAATGCCATATTTTTTAATGAGTTTCTTGAGGGTCGGAGAAAAAACTTTGGGGAGAAAGTCATTCTCGTCCAAAAACCTTCCTGTTCTTGATCGTTCTAGAATTTCCCAATGACGATAGGGTGTTGCCATGTGTACCTCCCGGTCTTCAGTGAGACCTTTAAATACCGAAAAACCAGTTGCAATTGTCGTAGGATTATTTACCCGCCAGTGCTGCAGAGAATAACACCGGTGCCGACTTAGCATCATAGCAGTACAGATCCGCACCGATCTTATCCGCCCACATCTGCGATGTCGGAGCACCGCCTATAACCACCTTGTATTTATCCCGAATTCCTTTTGATTTGAGAATTTCTATGATCTCCAGCTGACGAGGCATGGTTGTAGTCATAAGCGACGAGGAGGCGATGAAATCTGCTTCCATTGCCTCTGCTTCTTTAACGAAGATGAGCGGATCAACATTATACCCAAGATCTTTTACAATAAAGCCATTGGTTTCAAGTATCAGTTTGACGATATTCTTACCTATCTCATGCAGATCACCCTTAACCACGCCAAGAACAACCTTGCCTTTTACCTCCCTGCCACCTGTTGCATCTAAATAGGGGGCCAACACATCAACAGCTGCACTTAAGGCTTCTCCCGAAAGCATGATCTCAGGAAGAAAGATATCGAGTTTGGCAAAGAGGTCTCCGACATGGGCCATGGTTTTTGTCAGCGAGTCAATCATCTCCAGAGGATCAACTCCTTCTTTCAACAGTTTCCCAGTAGCTATTTTTGCCTCTTCAGCATCGCCGTCCTCAATCAGTTTACATAATTTTTCCAATGACATAACACTACTCCAAAGTATTAGGATTGCTCTTCAGCACAGCACGCCTCCCTTCTTGGGGCTATACTCCTCCACAACCGGTACGGCTCAAACATGCAAAACCAGTATATACAGGTAAAAGCTATATTCTACAGCCGGCAACGTTGTCAAGCGTATTTTACCTGACCAGCAGCGGCACAACACCGAACAAAGCGAAATAAATCCTGATTTTTCTCACAAAAACGGCCACAAAACGACGAATTATTATGCATAATACATTACATTATCGTAATTTTTCTATCAAAATAAAGTCCAAAAATGTTATATTTTCTGCCTCTAAGCGCCTCTATCCCCGGTGCAGTGAGGTATCGAATTTCGGAGAAAACACATCCCTGAATGACAGTTCACCACGCATATAATAGTGAACATAGCAGACCGGCCGGTTATTTGAATACTCCACCCGCTTAAAATGAAATGCCGGATAACCCGGCGCAACATTGAAGGCGTCGGCAATCTGTTCAGGAAGATTCACTGCCATCAGATCCTGCGAGATTTTAGTTATTCCAACGCGGTATTTCTTGGCAAGTAGCTCATGGATGGATTCCTTTTCCAGATCATCCATAAGAATGCCCGCCGCCATTTCAATGCAAATGTAATGGATAGCGTAACGTACCGGCAGATTGTCGAAATAGCTGAGTCGAACAACGCGAACCACCTGCCTCGGCCAACCCAGGAGACGTGCCTCCTCAGCCGGCGGTTCTATAACTCCAGCGCTCAGCACCTTTGTTGAGGGTGTAACGTCTAAATCCCGCGCCCAGAGCCTGAAGGGCCGTACCCGAAAAAAGCCCGAATAATGCTTCTGTCCTTTTACAAATGACCCTTTCCCATTCACCCGGACAATGAAGCCCTCCCTCTCAAGCTCATCCATGGCCTTCCTGGCAGTCATACGGCTCACGGAAAAGAAATCAGCCAGTTTGTTTTCCGATGGTAACGCATCGATGAAGCTTTTTGAGGCAATCCCATCAAGGATGTACGCCTTTATTCTTTTGAACTTCGGCAGAGAAGAAGGAGATAATTCTTCAGAGGGATAACCTGGGGTCATAACGGCACCGGCACACACATAGCATTGGTGTAGATTGTAAACCGCAAACACGGACTCGGTTCTGAGAGAAAAATGAGCACCTAAACTCCTTTACGTTACCATACTTCAGCAACTTAACTCCACATGATTTCAAGATACGACACGACTTCTTCTCTGATAAGTCTTGACAAAGGATATGCCCTCAATTACACAATAAGGAATTTATCTGTATATACAGGACCTTTTATGACTCCACCTTTTCTCCAGCCTGCTTTCAATTTTTCATGAAATTTCTGCATACTAGGCAGGGATCTCGGGCAAATCTTAAATCACAAGTCCGTGCACCTGTTCGGCTGTTTCACACATATTTGGGAGAGCAAAATGAGTCTCGGTTTTAAGTTACAGTGCGTCCCTGAATACCGGGTATTGAACGAGGCACAGATAAAACGTATTCACTGTGCCACTCTGGAACTTCTTGAAACCGTCGGGGTAAAGATCCTGCACAAGGACGCCCTTGAGATGATGCGCGATGCCGGCTGCAGGGTTAAGGCCGACAGTATTGTCCAAATTCCCAATTGGCTTATCGAAGAGTGCATCCGCAGCGCCCCATCAAGGATAACCATATATAACCGGCTGGGCCAAGAAGCCATGCGCCTTGAGGGCAATCGCAAACATTACGGCATGGGTACCGACCTGGTAAACACCTACGATCTTGACACAGGCAAAATTCGCCAGTCTCGACTGCAAGATGTGGCCAATGCAGCGAAGGTAGCCGACGCCCTCGAGGAAATCGACTTCACAGGATCCTATGCCCTGCCATATGATTCGCCGATGAATATGAGCTATATCGACTCCTTCAAAGCCCAGGTTGAAAATTCAGCAAAGCCGATCTTTTTCACGGCAGCCGGCTCCGAGGATTTAGCTGTCATCAATACTATTGCCGCAGCTGTAGTTGGCGGTGCCGACATCCTCAAGGACAAACCGTTCCACATCCACTATGCTGAGCCCTTGACTCCTCTGAGCCACACTGCCGGTGCCGTACAAAAGCTATTCTACTGTGCCGACAATCTCATCCCCGTCACTTACACTCCTGGCATGATGTCAGGTGCCACAGCACCAATAACCCTTGCCGGCGCGATCACTGTTGGAAATGCCGAAGCGCTCTCTGGCCTGGTCATGCATCAACTGCGCAGCAAAGGTGCACCTATTATTTCGGGTTTCGGCATGTCCACTTTGGACATGAAAACAACTGCCTGCGTATACGCCTGTCCGGAGTACCGGCTCGCCATATCGGCATGTGCCGACCTCTATCACTACTATGGCATCCCTATGTGGGGTACAGCAGGCGTCAGCGACGCCTGCTGCATCGACCAGCAGGCTGGTATGGAATGGGGAATATCACTGCTCACCTCCGCCCTTGACGGCGCCAACCTGATTCATGATGTTGGTTACCTAGGACAGGGAATGATTGGCCATCCTGCAGCACTGGTTATCTGCGCAGAAATAATAAGCTTTGCAAAACGCCTAGCTCGCGGCTTCACCATAGACGATATAGACATCAGCATGGATGTTATCCGGAAAGTTGGTCCACAGGGCAATTTTCTCAACACCCACCACACCCTGAAGGGGTTCAGAAAGGAACATTGGCTACCGGACCTCAGCAACAGAATGCCCTTGGCCACCTGGAATGACTTCGGCTCAAAAACTCTTCTCGATAAGGCAGTCGCAAAGGCAAGAGCTATTCTTAAAGATCATCTGCCAACACCTCTCAATGAAGGAGTCCAGGAGGCAATAGACGCTATTAGAAACAATGCGGTAAAGAAGATTAAAGGGATACTTTTCGAGTCCTAGCATCGGCGAACTTGACCTCGTCGTTGCATAGATCTACAGAAAGGAGTGTAAACAGGATGCAGCATGAGACAGCGACAGTTATTTTCCAGCCCTCGGGCAGAAGGGGACGGGTACCCAGAGGCATCACCATCGTCGAAGCGTCCCGTCTTCTTGGCGTAGACATTGAGGCACCCTGCGGTGATCATCAAATCTGCGGCAAATGTCGGATTCGTATCGAAAGTGGCGTATTTGAAAAATTCGGTGTACGTTCCGGCCAGGATCATGTTAGCCCTCTCGAGAACTCAGAGACAGAAATTCTCGCGGCCAAAGAGATAGAGGAAGGCTGCCGCCTTGGCTGTGCTGCAACAGTGCAGGGAGATCTGCTGATTTACATCCCCGAGGCCTCCAAAGGCGGCAAACAGGTGGTAAGTAAGGCAGCAGGAGAGATTGACATTGAACTTGACCCTGCCGTGAAGCACTACCACATCACAGTACCAGCCGCCACCCTTGAGGATGAAACAGCTGACTTTGAGAGGATATGCCGCTGTCTTCAAAAAGAACACGCACTCTCATCCCTTGAGATAAACCTTTATGCGCTGCGCTCTCTGCCCGAAGCCTTGCGAACCGGAGAATGGGAAATAACCGTAACAGTCTGGATGGACAAGGAGATAATCAGAATTACACCCGGCTCAACCACCGGTGGATACGGCATGGCATTTGATATCGGCACCACAACAATCGCAGGATATCTCTGCGACCTTGAAACCGGCCGAGTCGTCGACACCGTTTCCGCAATGAACCCCCAGGTTAAATACGGAGAAGATGTCGTATCACGCATCTCCTATCACATGGGTCATCCTGACGGACTTACAAGGATGAGCAAGGACGTCATTAATACGATCAATGAGCTGATCGAAGAAGCGGTTAAAAACGTGAGAAGTAACCCGGAACTGCAACCATCGGCCATGTCGGGGATTACTGCAGAAGACATCATCGACCTGGCCTTCTGCTCCAATACCGCCATGCACCATATTCTTCTCCAACTTGACCCTGAACCTCTTGGAGTTATTCCCTTCTCTCCCGCAATCCATCAGAGCATCAGCCTGGAATGCCGCGATTTAGGCCTAAATGTTCACCCAGGAGCAAAAGCCTTCTTTTTACCGAGTATTGCCGGTTATGTTGGCGGCGATACCATCGGCGTAATGCTCGCCGAGACCCCGCAGGATTCAGAAGAAATGCAACTTATCATCGACATCGGTACCAACGGTGAGCTGGTTTTGGGAAATAGAGAAAAGCTGATTTGCTCCTCCTGCGCCACAGGCCCAGCACTCGAAGGAGCACAAATTGAATTCGGCATGCGCGCAGCACCAGGGGCCATTGAACGGGTAAAGATCGATCCGACAACCTCGGAAGTGGATTATAAGGTGATCGGCAAAAAAACCTGGAGAAAGGACTCGACCCCTGCAGACATGAAGACTAAAGGCATTTGCGGCTCAGGCATTTTGGATGCACTAGGAGAATTGCTCCTTGCCGGCATTGTTGCAAAGAGCGGCGCCTTCAGTGCAAAGGCTACAGAATGCATACGCTTCAGAAAAAATCAAAAAACCGGGTTTAATGAATTTATTCTGGCATATGCCGATGAAACCAGTATAGGCAAGGACATAGTTATCACGCAAAAGGATATTCGCCAGATTCAACTGGCGAAGGCATCCATCTACACCGGCTGCAAATTGATGATGAAAAAACTGGGCGTTACATCTTTGGGAAGTATCAAAATAGCAGGGGCCTTCGGCTCCCATATTGACAATCATCTCGCACGGGTGATTGGAATGATCCCGGACTGCCCTCGAAAGAATCGTCCACAGTGTCGGCAATGCAGCAGGAGACGGATGCAGGGCAGCCCTGCTAAACCGACAAAAGAGAAAAGAAGCTGACCGATTATGCCGCAGTGTTCAATACCTGGAACTGACCCTGGAAGACACCTTCCAGCAAGAACTGGTGAGAGCCATCCAACTTCCCCATATGATCGATAAATTTACCCATCTCAACCAGTAAAGTATTTTGAAAACAAAGCGTTGAAGCCATCGGAAGGAACACAGATTAATGTATACTGCTTTGAACAGCTTCAAATCTCAGATCTTTAAAAAGTGTAACGGAGTCTGCCTTGGTCCAAAGTCCAATGTGACCCTGTATCGATTTTTCAGCAAGATAGTCAAACATCAACATCTCATTGACAGTGCAAGTTACTTTCATGTCGTTCACTGTCACTAGCAGAGTATGCCAAATTCCCCTATCAACAGGGATCTTGAGACGGACACGTTCAAAACGCTTATTGTCGATGAATTCAAAGAGGATTGCATTATCTTCAAGTGAGTTGATCCTCAACACAAAATAGTTGCCGATATCCCGCAAACCAAAAACGACCCCACCAGCCTGATCGATACTTCCTCGCAGCGGTTTCACCATAAGTGAAATTGCGGCATTACCAATTTCCCCTTGTTTTGATATAACCAGGGGAAAATAAAAATATGCCCCGACGGTATCAAGCAGGTCCTGATATGAACGACCAAAGGTTTTTGTTATTAAACCGAAGACGCTGGATGCAACATTGTTCATAAACGGAGAGCCATCTGAAAGATAGCATGTGGTTCCGTTTTCCTCTGTGATCTGCCAATCTCCCAAATGCGTGTAGAAGGATTCCAGCGGCACTCGCGCCTTATGGTTGACCAGATCATAATTGCCCCGTAAAAATTCCGCTGCCAAGGTATCGACTTCCTGCTGGTTGGCGATAGCCATATCCAGCAGTCTGCTGCTCGCCAATAATCGACCAAGATGATCAAGGCAATCAAGCATTTCACCACGTGGAAAACGATTGAACGAAGCTTCCAGTAAGTCTCCTTGAAGATTTACTGTACAGCCAAACTCACTAAGAATTTTACCCAGGAATTGAAGACGAAGTGTCTTGCCAAAGAAGGTCCCGGCCCCGCCCGAGAATTGGAGAGAGAGATAATTATGGTCGGGTTCGTCGCTGCAAAAGGTGTCGACTGTGGCAAAGTGGTAGCCAAATCGTGCTGAAAAATTGAGATAGTCGGTGCCAATGAGGGCATAGCTGTCTCCTCCCGGTTCAGGCCCAAATTCCGAGGTGGCCGAGGCCGCCATGCGAGCCAGAAAGCTGTTACCGTCAATCTGAAGGGTACCACGCCAATTGATGCCTGGGTGAGTGAACCCCCGCCATAATGCTTGTATCGGTTCAGATAGAAAATGTTCAGCTCTGACGGTATCGCAGGTGCTGAGTCCTGATTTGAGTCCACCGCCGAGGTCAATGAGATGCAGGGTCAGCGGGATATGGGTTGAGAGTTTCACGGAAATCGAACTTCCCTCAGCTATGGCAGAAAGATTGAACATTTCATGTATTGCCTGCTCATGGGCAAAACGAATTATGTCATGCAAAGAGGAACAGTTTTCGGGCAGATAATCTGCATCACCGGTATTGATCAGGTGAAGAGGTGAAAGAAAATCAAGTACAGATCGCATTCTCTTATGGACAGTACTGTCGAGGATGCGTCTTTTCGCTGGCTTGCCTGCTTGTCGATCATTGTCGATAATGCCTTCATATATCGTAGATTCAGCCTGTACATACAGCGAAACCATTTTCCCTGCTGCAAGAAGGCGGGTAGCATCCTTGACATTGACGACCATCGGCACGCCAAACTCTCTCGCTACTGAGGCAAGATGACAGGTGGGGCTGCCAATTTCCGTGATCAGGCCACTTATTTTGCCCATTACTTCTGCATAACGAGGTGAGGCTGTCCTGGTTACGAGGACTGCATCATCAGGTATTGACGCAAGGTTTTCCTGTTCTGAAACGATGTGCACATGTCCTATGGCCAAGCCATGGGAAGCGCTGTTTCCCGTTCTGATCAAAGGTACGACGTTGCTTGGCTCAAGGACTGGTTCGAGAGATTTCGGAAGGATATGCAGCGGACGGGATTGCAGGATGAATAGCCTGTGTGAGTCGTCAATAGCCCATTCAACATCCTGGGGGCAGGCAAACAACCCTTCCAAGATATTGCCCGCCAGGACGATGTGACCGAGATCTGTTTCAGAAAGGATTCCGGCATTATTAGAGTTATCGGTATCCTCATCAGTATTGGCAAGGAGATTGTTCTTTGTTACTATTTCCTGGCTTATGATGCGTGCCGTTGACCTGTCCCAAACATAGCTATCGGCCGCGGAGCCGCCACTGACAAGGTTTTCTCCCAGTCCCAACACCGCGCTTATATGCATTGTTTTTGTGTCGCCATCCAAGGGAGAAGCAGTGTAAAGAACACCACTTGCAAAAGGATTAACCATCGCCAGGCAAAGAACACACATGGGTGTTTCTGTTATGTCGATACCGGCCATCTGACGATAGGCTATGGCCCGTGGGGAGAAAGAACTTGCCACTACCTCCTTAAAGGCGTCGATTATTCCTTCTTGGGGGACATTGAGTACCGAGGTGTACTGACCAGCAAATGAGGCCTCGGAGTCTTCGCGGACGGCGCTGCTCCGTACAGCGAGTTGGACGTTGGGAAACGTATTTTTTTCAACAGCTTCATAGTGTGTATACAATAATTCGATAAGCTCATCCGGAATTTGCGCAGCACGGACAAGCTGTTGAAGGCGATTGCTCACTTCGCCGAGTTTGGGATCACCCGGTGAAATCCCCGCCAACTCATCCAGCACCATCTGATCGATTTTGTTTTTTCTCAGAAAAAGGTCGTAGCCGGTCGCCGTGACGACAAACCCTGAGGGGATCAGCAGATCAGTCTGCCTGCAGATTGTGGCGAGATGTACTGCTTTACTGCCGGCGCTGCCGATATCTGATGGCTGCAATTCCAATAAGGATACTACGGCGGCCAACGCACTCCTGCTAATCTGAGGACGTAATATCGAGGTGATAGAGGAGTTAATCTCATTGGCTTTCAACGAGAGCACGGTAAAACGGTTATCCGCAAGGGCGTTGAGACAACGTACTAGATTGAGCACCTGGCCGAAGAGGTTTTCGTAGTGGTAACCGATATCGGCAGAGGTAAAAGACTGCCCGCTGTAATAGAGCATCTCCATTTCTGCCAACTGACGTAGAGCATCACGATTACTGTTCAAAAAATCCCTGAAATGGCGAAATTTTTCAACATGCTTCCCTGTAGATGCCGAAAGCAACACACAACTGTCTGCTTGTGAAAAAAACCTGAGTAATCCTTTCATTGTCTATCTCATCAATTTCCTGATCGCGGTTTAGGCAAGATGTTCCTGATTCTAAAAGCAAGTAAGCAGGACAACAACGATGGCTTGCTCGTGCAGGTGTGCTTAAAAATTTCCTCAATGCCATCTGAAAGACATATCTGTCTTTTTTGAGCAATTGTTGCTATTGCCTGTTTTTTTGAAAGTCCTTTGTGACGCATCAAATACGCTGCAACAATACACACTGAACGGCTTCTGCCAGCTTGGCAATGCACTAACAATTTGCAACCGTTTTCAACCTGTGCAGCGATAAAATCAATTGCGGCAAGGACATATTCTCGGCTGTTCCCTGGCCCATCAAGTAATGGCACGCAATAGCCATCGATATCGGCCCTCTCTGCGCAACAGCCAGACAATAAACATAATATAGAATCAAATTGAGGGGCATGTTTGACTGCATCAAGGGCATCGCCGATGGCGATCTGGTCGGTTATCCAATCCATGCTTTGAATTTTTCAGACGCTTGGAAGTATTTCCAAATCTTTGAATAAGGTAACAGAATCGGCCTTTGTCCATAAACCGACATAGCCATCTCACAATGCATAAAAGCGAGATTTGCCGCTTTGGCTCCGGCAGCCCTGGCTTTATTTCCCGTAATATACGCAAGGGGCAAAATCAGCGCTCCGGTTGACAAGGTGTCGCTCGCCGCCATTTCAAACTGGAGGGTGAACGGGCGATTGTCGATGGTAAAAATATAACTTTATATATCTTCCTGGTTCAAGCTCTTGCTGAATCCTATTTTTGCCCATCCGGCCAACCGAGAATACCGCCTTCGAGAAATTTCACTTCGGGATGACTTTCCTGCAGCGCATCTGCAACCGATTGACTCACCGAGCCCCCTTTGACGCAGTAGACAACCAACTCCTGATCTTTGGGCAGTGCCTTGCTCCATTCCGCCATTTTTTCGGGATCATGCCAAACTGCTCCCTCAATAGTCTTCGGTGATTTCTCGAAATCCGCTTTTCTTCTCACATCAAGCAGGCAGACCTTTTTTTGCGATAATTTGTTCTTCAGTTCTGTTGCCGCAATGGACGTACTCATAATTTTTTCTCCAGGTTAAATTTTAGGTGTGCAAAGCATTAAGCCGTTGTCAAATAATAACATGGCCAAGTACATGCCCGGAACGGCATAACGAGCCGTAACAAAATGGGTAAAGATGGCCCATATTTTGTAACGGCTCCTAAAAACCGAGCAGGTACCAGAGCAGGCCAAGCCCGCCGCTTCCGGCGATTATCTGAATAATACCGACTTTGTAAAACTGCATCAAGCAGAATGCCGCAACGGCCAGGATCGCCGAAAACCAGGCAAAACCACTGGTCTGGAACAAGACATGAGTCCCGAACCATACGCCCAGATTGAGGACAACGCCGACAACGGCAGGGGTAATGGTGGCCAGGGCGGCAGACATTTTGCTATTGCCGGCCAATCGTTCAATATATGGAGCTCCGAGGAAAATGAACATGAAGCTCGGCAGAAAGGTAAAATAGGTGGCCACAAGCGAGCCGGTAACCGAACCGAGGAATGGACTCAGAGATCCGGGATGATTCCAGCCGGCGAGAAAGCCAATAAACTGTACAACCATGATCAGCGGGCCGGGGGTCGTCTCGGCGAGTCCAAGTCCATCCATCATCTGCAGGCTGGTCAGCCAGCCGTATTGCTCAACACCGGCCTGAGCGATGTAGCCGAGCAGTGAATAAGCCCCGCCAAAGGTCAGAAAGGCTGCCTTGGTAAAAAAGAAGGCCTCCGTCGCAAACACCGAGCCGGGCAGAAGATAATAGAGGCCGAGGAAAGGGAGAATCCACAGTGCAAGGAATAGTGCTACTATGGTGACGTTTCTTGATAAAGAAGTTGCCTGGTTGTGCTGTCCGACTTGACTCTGCAAGAGCGGTGGCGTCTGTTGATTTCTTCGCCGGTAAAAACAGATCCGGAAAAAATTGGCTGCCGATAATGCCGACGATACCAACCGAAAGAATCAGGGCTGGAAAAGGGAATATTCAGGAAATAGGTGACCAGGAAAGAAAGAACGGCTATGGCGATCAACACATTATTCTTCAGTGACTTCTTGCCGATTTTAATGACTGCTGCCAGGACGATGGCTAAAACTGCCGCCTTCAGCCCGACAAAGATCGCCGCTACCCAAGGCAAGGTGCCAAAGGCGATATAGATATAGCTGAGGCTAAAGAGAATGAACACCGAGGGCAGGACAAAGAGCACCCCGGCCACAATTCCGCCCCTGGTCTTATGGAGCAGCCAGCCGATATAGGTCGCCAGTTGCTGGGCCTCGGGTCCAGGCAGCAACATGCAGTAGTTGAGGGCGTGGAGAAACCTGTCGTTGCTGATCCACTTCTTCGTCATCAACCAACTCCTGGTGCATGATGGCAATCTGGCCTGCCGGACCGCCAAAACTGATCCAGCCGAGTTTGAACCAGAACAGAAAGGCCTCTCTGAAAGAGGGCACTATTTGTTCTGTCGATTCTACTTTGGCAACAGGTGCAGTATCCATATATAATTCACCTTATGTTAAAAGGAGGCCGGTATTGTCCGGCGAAAGAACAAGGCTGATACCACCAGTATAGCGGCAATGATCGCAAATGCCAGGCGAAAATCCTGACCGTTTGACAAACCTATCAGAAGACCGGCGAGAATCGGCCCCGTAGCATGGCCGACATCATAGAGGGTACCGAAGACCCCCATCGCCGAGCCGATATTGTCTTCCCGGCAGAAATCAGCGACCATGGCGGCAGACGACGAGGTGACGATGGCTTCACCGAGTCCAAAAACCATCGAAAGCAAGAGGAGAATGGAATAGTCTTTGACCCAGGGTATAAAAGCAAAGGGCAACGCACAGACAAACATGCCCCAGAAGAGCAAGGGTTTGCGACCATGTTTGTCGGAAATTTTGCCCATCAGAGGCTTGGCTAGGATAGTGACGAGGATCTGTACGCCCCAGATGAGACCCGCCTGAAACTCCGAATAGCCGAGAAACATAACAATATAAATGGGCATGAATGCCTCAAGAGCACCGACAGAGAGATTCTGCACGCCTTCCATATTGCTGGTCACGACGATCCGGCGGTCCGTGAGGATGTTTTTCAGGCTGTGGAAAAAATGACTGATTACCGCGGCAACAGTGGATTTTCCCGTACCGTTGCTGCCGCCTGCCGGCATTGAACTGCTGGCCCAGATCCCGACGAAAAGGGCGACCATACCAAGGGCGGCAACCACCCCATAGATAACGTGAAAATGGGCCAACTGCTGTTCACCGCCTCCGGCCAGCCAACCGAGCAGAAAACCACCGAGCGGCGCACCGACAAGGTTGCCGACAATGGTTACTGAAGAAAAGAGCGAGAGCATCTCACCCCGCTTGTTTCCCGCCATATCCACCACCACGGCCATGATTACCGGCCCGTAGATGGCGGTGGCGAAGCCGTGGAGGAAACGAACCAGCAGCAGGCTGTTGTACGAGTGCACCAACAGATAGAGAAAAGGGATTACGGCAAAGAATACCAGGCCGATGAGCATGGTTTTGCGCCGACCAATGATATCAGAGATAACCCCGGCCGGCATTTTAAAGAATACTCCGGTTATGGTTGAAATGGCCACGGCAAATCCGATGGCCTCCGGGCCTACGCCAAACGAGGCGGCAAACAGGGCCAGCACCGGTGTCCTCGCCAGGGCATAGGATGCCTTGGCGAGAAAGCCGGAGCAGCAGAGACCATAAAAATTTGTCCGTGACTCCATTTTCATGCCTCTTTACTTAGAAATGAAACCTATATGTTTTTCGATACTTGGCATACTGTTACTCCTTTTTAGTGTTTTTCTGTTATGGAAAGATAGAGTGCTTCAAAGATAGCCATGCCCTGTTCCAGGGTCTCGCTATCAGGCAAAGCTCTGTTGCGAATACCTTTTATTATCATTTCAATCACATGGGCCTCTGGAGCGGCGAATTTTCCGTCCTTGATGTCGATGTCGTGGACAATCCGGGAGAGAACGTCGAGGCCCTTATCGACCAAGCCAAAACTTTTCGTCAAGACCTCGAAGGTGCATAAATCATCAATATGAGTGAAGTCGCCATTGCGGACGTCGTAGGAAACTTGCAGTTCGCTGGTGAGAGCTTTCAGTTCGCTCTCATCCTTGAAAAGAAAGGATGCTCTGGGGTCGATAAACCGGCGGATCAGCCAGGCGGAGGCCATTCTATCGACAAAGGGACGCTTGCGGGTCAGCCAGATCAGGCCGGAGAAGCTGGTAATGTTTCTGCCATTAGGCAATGGTGTCGAGATTAATCCCTTGTGGTCTTTTTCGACTGCCGAAAATTCTTCCAACTGTTTTCTCAAATTCCCAAGCTGCGCAACCACATCTTTTCCCATGTCCGACTGAAAGAAATCACGCTGCTGAACTGCCTGGAACTCAGCCTGTATTTTTTCATACTGCCTAAATAACGATGTGGCTTTTTTATCCTTGCCGCCTTTTCGCAAATTACGCAGCCGGCCGGAAAATTCATCGATTTTTTTGACAATTTCCTGGTATTGCGGTTGTCGCTGGTCGTTGAACAAAACGACGATGTCTTCCCGTTGTAAAGGTTCAATGCTGTCTGTTTTCAGCAAAAGTCCTTCGCCCTTTAAGCCGGGTAGTTCGGCCAGCATCCATTGCAGAGCCTCATGGTGCTCTTCGGCATATGGCAGAATATACACGCCGCCTTTGAGTTGAACGGCTCCAGTTTTCTGCAATTTGCGCCAGACCTTGACTCGGTTTTTCACCGGAGTTGCAGGGATTGAATAAAAAAACAACAACCAGCTAAATTTATAGCTATTTTCCATCAACAATATTCTCCAGGGTTGATTTGAGAATTATTAGTCACGCTGATGATTGCCAAACATTGAATATATTTACTTTCTAAATGATTACAGATATATAATCATTATGCATTTGCTTGTTTGATGTCCGTCTATCGCCGAACGGATTAATAAAAAAATGTATCAAACGTTACTATAATATGTAACGTTTGATAAATTTATAGTCAAGGGGGTTTTCTCAGATAAAACTGACGAGGGATATCTTCTATCGATTTATCTCGGGACAAAAGCTATGAAAAGAAATGGAAACAGTTGGTGATCAGTCGGTAACTCAATTTCTAGGGTCGATAAAAAAATGTAATTATACAATAATTGACCATAGTTGCTGGTTCGAATTACGCTGCCTTTGAATGTTGGGTTATTCTTTCTGACGATAATTCCTGTATTTTGAGCCAGTGGTTCAGACAGACACCGGAGCTTTGATTGCCAAATCGAACATCGATACAACTGATAGCAACTCCATATTAACATAACTCCTACCCGTAAGAAGTATTCGAACATCGCGATAGTACGGGGGAGAATGGCGACAGCTCGTAAGAGGCAATATGAAGGGGTGGTGAGGTTTTTTTATCATGGGTACTTTGCCGGTAATCAGGAGTTTCGGAGATAAACTCCTGATTAAGAACATTGGAGATTAAATATATCCTTCATCACGCAGACACCGTCGTTATTGAAGGCAAAATCTTCGCATGAAAGAGCAGATTGAGGGCTGAATTTCAAAGTGAAAATGACCCTGCCGCACTGAAAAAATTGGTACGGCAAAAAAAATATTTTAAAGTCGCCACTTTTTGTATTTCCACGCCGCCGGTGATAACTGCCACTCAACATTTCGAAAAACAAGGTTGATTTGCCGAAGATCATCCACAGAATTGATGAGATTCGTGAGATTCAAACCGAATTTCTTCAGTGTCCAGATGAGAAAAGTATGCAATCCAACGCTATGTGATTATTTAGGACCTCCTACAGAATTATCATCTCTTCTTTGGCATAAATCACTGCCAGTATCGTTGCCGGTTCTTCTCCATAACATGAAACGACATGAGGCATGGTTGAATCGTAATATATGGAGTCGCCAGGGTTCAGGATTTCTTCATGCTCTATGAGCCTGACTTTAACTTTTCCTTCTAGAACAAAAAGGATTTCCTCTCCAATGTGCTGGTTTGGTTCAATCTTTGAGGATTGAACAGGAGAAAGAGTCACAAGAAAAGGTTCCATGTGCCTGTTTCTTTTGTGTTGACCAAGAGACTCGTAGCTGTATCCTCCAGCCGTGCCGTCTGCTGAGTTGAAGCGGGACACGGTTTTTCTGTCACTACTTCTGACGATGCAATAGGAAGAGTCCCCGCCGCTCCCGAAAAATTCTCCTACTGTAATCTCGAACACCTTTGCCAGGCTGATAAGATTGCCGAGGGGGGGAGAGACCAAATGACCTTCGATACTGTATAGGGTTGATTCAGGTATACCGGTGAGCTGAGCAACATCGGCTATTGACAATTCTTTTGCGATTCTCAGTCCTCTGATTTTTTCTCCGATTTTAATGTCTTTATCTGACATCATGTATCTCCTTGAAGGGCATCTTTTGCCCTTTTCCAAATTTGTTATTCTTCAGTATCCCTGAACAGTTCTCTGCCGATCAACATCCTACGGATCTCGCTGGTGCCGGCACCGATCTCGTAGAGCTTGGCATCGCGCAGGAGACGTCCCGTCGGGAAATCGTTGATATAGCCGTTGCCGCCCAGGCATTGGATCGCTTCAAGGGCCATCCAGGTGGCCTTTTCGGCGGCATAGAGGATAACTGCGGCGGCGTCTTTCCGTATATTCGAGCCCAAATCTGCTGCCTTGGCCACGGTATAGACATAGGAGCGGCAGGCGTTCCAGGTCGCATACATATCGGCTAGTTTTCCCTGCATCAGTTCAAATTCGCCGATTGCCCGGCCGAACTGACGGCGCTGATGGACATACGGCAGAACCACATCCATGCAGGCTGCCATGATGCCTAAAGGACCACCTGCAAGGACCAGCCGTTCATAATTCAGTCCGCTCATCAGGACCTCGACACCCCGATCCAGTTTGCCGAGGATATGCGTCTCAGGCACCGCACAGTTTTCGAACACCAGCTCGCAGGTGGGCGAACCGCGCATGCCGAGCTTGTCGAGTTTGGGACTGGTGGAAAACCCCGGCATGTTTTTTTCCACCAGAAAGGCGGTGATACCCTGATGCATTTTTTCCGGAGAGGTCTTGGCGTAGACGACCAGGACATCGGCATTGGGTCCGTTGGTGATCCACATCTTGGTGCCGTTCAGGATATAGTTGCTTCCCTGCTTTACGGCCCTCAGGCGCATGCCGACCACATCGGAACCGGCACCCGCCTCGCTCATGGCCAGCGCACCGATATATGTGCCTGCAATGAGCTTCGGCAGGTAGCGTTGTTTCTGCTCCTCCGTGCCGTTCAGTTTGATCTGGTTGACACAGAGATTGGAATGGGCCCCGTAGGCCAGACCCACCGAGGCTGATCCCCGGCTGATCTCTTCCATGGCGATGACATGCTCCAGGTAGCCCATTTCCGCGCCGCCGTATTGGTCGGGCACGGTAATACCCAGTAGACCCATGTGCGCCCATCTTCTGCCAGAGCTCGGGTGGAAACTGGTCATTTCGGTCAATATCGGCGGCCAGTGGGGCTATTTCCTTGTTGACGAAGTCGTGAACCGACTCTCGCATCAGGTTGGCTGTTTCTCCCAGGCCGAAATTCAAGAGAGATAATGTCTTCATATTTTCTCCTGGCTTAAGAATTCAGTTCTGAAAGGTTGGCAAAAAAATCCAGGGCCTCAGGGTTTTTCAGGGCATCCTTGTTCTTGACCTCTCGGCCATGGATCATCTTCTGGACAGCAAGCTCGACCTTTTTCATGTTCAGGGTGTAGGGGATATCCGGGGCTTGCGAGTATCTTCGCCGGAACATGCCGTGGCGAGGCATTGGCCCGAATATTCTCTTTGATCATCTTCTTAAGGGCATCGGTCAGGGCAATACCCGCTTTCATCTTGACGAAGAGGATGACCCGGCTGTCCTTCTGCCATTCCTGCCCGACAACGACGCTGTCTTCGATCTCTTCCATCTGCTCCATGACCCGGTAGATCTCAGCCGTCCCGATCCTGACACCACCGGGGTTTAAGGTGGCATCGGATCGTCCATACATGATCAGACCGCCCCGTTCGGTGACCTCGATAAAGTCGCCATGGGTCCAGATGCCCGGAAATTTATCAAAGTAGGCTGATCTGTATTTCTTACCACTTTCGTCATCCCAGAAGGCGATGGGCATGGAGGGGAAGGGGGCGGTGCAGACCAGCTCGCCCTGCTCTCCCACCACCGGTCTGCCGTTTTCGTCATAGGCAAACACCTTCATGCCGAGTCCCCGGCACTGGAGTTCGCCCTCATAGACCGGCCCCATCGGGTTGCCAAGTGCAAAGCAGCCGTTCAGGTCGGAGCCGCCCGAGATGGATGCCAGCTGCATATCTGCTTTCACTTCGTCATAGATGAAATGAAAATCTTCTTTGGAAAGAGGTGAGCCGGTGGAGAGCAGGGCCTTCAGCGAATGCAGATCAAACTGTTTACCCGGTTTGACGCCTGCATTTTTCAGGGCCGCAATATAGCCGGCGCTGGTACCGAAGACGGTGATTTTTTCTTCTTCGGCCATCCGCCACAGGGCGTCCGGACCAGGATGGAACGGATTGCCGTCATAGAGGACAAGTGTTGCACCTATGGCAAGCGAGGCGGTGAGCCAGTTCCACATCATCCAACCGCAGGTGGTGAAATAAAAGATCGTGTCTTCCCGCTTCAGGTCGGTATGGAGCATCAACTCTTTCAGCTGATGCAGCAATACCCCGCCTGCGCTCTGGACCATGCATTTCGGCAGGCCCGTGGTGCCGGAGGAATACATGATATAGAGGGGATGCTCGAAGGGTAGTTGCGCAAACTCGATCTCTTCAGCATCATTTTTGCAGAAATCATCATAATGAACGGCCTTGGGCAGGGTTACCAGATCGGGCCGTTCTTCTGTATAAGGGACGACAATGATCTTTTCAATGGACGGGAGTTCTTTGATAATGCCAGCAATCTTATTCAGGCTGTCCAGTGCCTTTCCCTTGAAAAAATAGCCGTCGGCGCAGAAGAGAACCTTGGGTCTGGTCTGGCCGAATCGATCAAGCACCCCCTTGATGCCGAAATCCGGGGAGCAGGATGACCAGATTGCCCCGAGACTTACGGCAGCCAGCATGGCAATGATCGATTCGGGCATATTCGGCATAAAGCCGACCACCCGGTCACCAGGACAGACCCCTATTGCGCGCAGGGAGGCTGCAACTTTTGCTGTTGCCGCGTAGAGCTCCCTATAGGTCAAGGTCCTGCGGATGCTATCTTCGCCTCGGAATATCAGGGCTGTTGTATCATCTCTGGTAGCGCAGGAGGTTTTCGGCAAAGTTCAGACGACTACCAGGAAACCAATGCGCACCCGGCATCTTGGTCGGATCGTCAATCACCCTTGCATAGCCCGTTGAGGCCCTGATGCCGGCAAAACGCCACATCTCAGCCCAAAAGGGTTCAAAATTTTCCACAGACCATTGATACAGGTCAGTCGTAGTCGGCAAAATGTGTTCCGTATGTCTGGTTCACCTCTTGCATGAACCGGTACATATTGGAAGCCTTGATTCGTTGCTCTGATGGTTTCCAGAGTGGTTTTGACATGGCCTTCCTCTTTGTTGAGATCAGCGTTTTGCTGAATCCAGTTTGAGGTGCTCTGTAGCCAGATCCCTGAGTTTATATTTCTGGATCTTGCCACTGGCGGTTGTTGGATACTCATTTACAAAGAAGATCGATTTAGGGATCTTATGAAATGATATCTGGTCCTTGCAGAAGTCTTTGATCTCTGCCTCCGTGGCGGTTTCACCGGCTTTCAGCTGGATGAAGGCGGCAACCTCTTCACCGTATTTTTCGCTGGGGACGCCTACGACCTGCACATCCTTGACCTTCAGATGGGTGTAGAGGAATTCCTCAACTTCGCGTGGGTAGATGTTTTCTCCACCCCGGATGATCATATCCTTGATCCGGCCGGTAATCTTGCAATAGCCGTTGTCATCCATGATGGCAAGATCGCCTGTGTGCAGCCAGTTGTCCTTGTCCACTGTCTTGGTCGTTGCCTCGGGCATCTTGTAGTACCCTTTCATTACATGGTAACCTCGGGTGCAGAGTTCTCCCTGAACGCCGTTGGCTACCTCCTGGTCGGTGACCAGGTCGACGATCTTCACCTCGACGTTTGGCAGGGCTTTACCGACCGTTGTGGTCTTCAGCTCCAGAGAATCCTGATCCCGGGTCTGGGTGATACCGGGGGAGGCCTCGGTCTGACCGTAGACAATGGTCATCTCGTTTGCTCCCATGTCCTTGATTACTCGCTTCATGACCTCGACCGGGCAGGTTGAACCCGCCATGACGCCGGTACGCAGGCTTGAGGTGTCGTAGCTGTTTTTGTCCATCTCCTCAAACTCGGCGATGAACATGGTCGGTACACCGAGGAGGGCGTTGCATTTGGAAGCCTCGACGGTTTTCAATACATTGGCGGCTGTGAATGAGACGACCGGAGCCATGGTGGCACCGGAGACCATGCAGCACAATGTGCCAATGACACAGCCGAAGCAGTGAAAAAATGGCACCGGAATACACATGGCATCATCCGGGGTCAGCTTCATGCACTCGGCCATGCTCAGGGCATTGCCGATCAGGTTGGTATGGGAAAGCATGACACCCTTTGGAAAGCCGGTCGTTCCAGATGTATACTGCATATTGATGACATCATCGGGATGAAGCGAGTCCAACCGTACCTTGAGCTCCTGATCTGATACCGATTTACCCATTTCCAGAATGTCGTCCCAATTATACATCCCGGGAATCTTTTCTTTTCCCAGATAGATAATGTTCTTGAAGAAGGGGAGTTTCTCGCAGTGGAGCTTGCCCGGCTCGCTGTCCTTGATTGTCGGACAGACCTTGTTCAATACCTTGATATAGTCATCAGGCTCGCGAATACCGCCGGTGAGGATAAGGGTGGTGGAATCGGATTGCTGCAGAAGATATTCCAGCTCACTGCTGCGGTAATTGGTATTGACTGTGACCAGGACCGCACCCATCCGGGCGCTTCCATACTGGACGTAGACCCACTCGGGAAGATTGTTGGCCCAGATCGCAACCTTGTCACCCTTGGCGATACCAAGGGCCATCAGACCTTTGGCGACAGCGTTACACTTTTCCCGGAGTTGCTTAAAATTTAGTGTGATGTCCAGGGAGTGGTACTCCAGGCCAATGTTATCACCTATGGTTTCTGCCAGAACATCTACAATGGTACCGATGGTTGATTTCCCCACTTTTATATCAGGCCGGTTCATGTACAATCTCCATTTTTTGTAGTGATAGTATGTGGTTGTGATATCATATTAGCAAGAAATTCCGGCAAGATTCCTGGCAAGAATCGCTCCTTTCCTGTCAGTTGCCCCCGCCGGAGCAGTTTTCAACGACAACTTACCTGCCAAAAGCATCTTCCATCAGAAACTGAATCCCTCGGGGAGTTGTTCTTTTGTAGTTCCCTTCGGCACCCATGACAGATCGAGAATGGTAAAGGTCGGACCGCTGGTCTTAAAGATCGGGACCACCTTCATGCCGAATGCCGGGTCACCAAGGCTCAGGTAACTCATCAGTATGGTCGCAACGCCATCAAATTCGATATTGATGAACTTGATGGGTTTGTCCAGCATATTGAAGGCCCCGGACCGTGCACAGACCATAAAGGTATGTATTTTCGCCGTTTTCTTGGCGATATCAGTCAGATCGATGACCGTATTCTTGCCCAGACAATCCGGACAGTGGGTCCGGAACGGGATATAGATGGTTCCAGTGGTCTCACACTTCTTGTTATCGCAACGGGTCGCCAGCAGCTTGCCCTGGCTGAGTGATTCAAAGAAGATCAGCTTCACCGCCATAGGAATGGATATAGGTCATATCCCTCGGATTGGTCACCCCCAGCAGCTTCCAGCCGTCATCAGCGTTGCGGATCGGGGTGTTTGGCGTCAGGTGATGGAAGGCACCTTTGAGTTTATATTGATTGTTTTTGACATAAACCTGTCCGAACGTGCTCATAGTATCTCTCCTTTAAGCGTCTTTCTTGATCAGATGATCGGGATCCATCAGAATCGTCGATGTGACATGCGAACCAACACCGGCATGGCTTATGGCCATTCCTCTCTTCGCGCCCACCACCTGCAGGTTGGTCCAGTCGCTGGGTTTTTCCCGGTTGAATTGTTTCCAGAGCTTTTCGTCACCATGGAATTCTTCCCATCTGTTCCAGAGATGCGTGGCTATCTCGAAGGTCTGCATGATCCCGGTGGCTCCTACCGAATGCATGCAGCCGATTAATCCGCCGGAGAGATTTGACGGCAGCTTGCCGGGTTTTCCGGTATGCGGATTGGTATGGTAGCAGTCACCGGATTCAACATAGTCCCGACCGTATCCGTAGGGGCGGATACCGATATCCTCATAGGTCTGGACATCGCTGATGGTAAACGCATCGTGGAGTTCGACCACATCGAGATCTTTGGTCGGGTCGGTGATGCCGGCCATCCCATAGCCGTAATAGGCCGCCATCCTGGCCGCGAGAAAACCGGTGAATCCGGGATAGCGCTCCCCGCCGGGGAAACGCTCGCCCAGATCCTTGTACTGATCGGCGGTCTCGTTGGGCAGCAGCGGTATGTCCATATCACGCCTGTCGGCGGGACGAAGTGTATGCGAACCGGCTGCAACCCAGATCCGCAGGGGTTTGTTTTTCGAATTTTTGGTGAGTTTGAAGGCGGTATCCTCATCGCAGAGGATGGCGCAGGCGGCGCCGACGCTCATCAGACAGCAGTCGAGGGCCCGCAGCGGATAGGCGACCACCGGTGATTTCAGCACATCCTCGACGGTGATCTTCATCGGTGACTGGGCAAAGGGATTGAACCGGGCGTAGCCGTGATGCTTGACGGCGATCTCGGCCAGGGTCCTTCGGAAGGAATCCTCCGATTTGCCGAAGATCTGCCAGTAGCGCTGGGCCATGACCGCATAATAGCCGGTATAGATATGGCCGAGCGGCGACTCCCAGTCCTTATCGGCGGCGCAGGAGATAAGGAAGTTTCCCTCGTCGGTGGGGACCTCGTCCATCCGCTCCCAGCCCATGGCGAGAACGCAGTCCGAGTAGCCCGAGGCCACGGCCTTCACAGCCTTCCCAGAGGGTCGATCCGCCGGTGGCACCGCCCGTCTTCACCCCGACATTGCCCAGCGGGTCCAGGCCCAGCCGGTCGTGGATGACGGACTCACCCAAGAGCTGATCGCCGAAATGGTCGGCAAAATGACCGTAATAACAGGTATGTATATATCGCTTCAATTCAGCCGGCGAGATATCGAGCAGGGCGGCCGCCATGGTGAAGGCAGTCGATGCAGAGTTCTTCGGTGCGCTTGTCCGGAAAGGCGCGGTCAAACTTGGATTGTCCTGCCGTGACCAGATAGACCGGTCGCTGCAGTTTGGGGATTTTCAACTGTTGTTTGCTGAATGTGATCATACATCGGTCTCCTTGTTGGTTATGGTTGATGTCTTCGAAAGTGCATTACAGTGTTCCCACCCAGAGGACAAAACTGGTTGTGGTGCTGGTGTTGGTAATCTTCTGGCTTTCGGGATTGGACCAGAAATGAACGGAATCGCCTTCAACCAGTGCAAGTGTCTCCTCGCTCAGCATCAGCTCGATCGATCCCTTCAGAACACAGAGGACCTCCTGGCCGTTTTTGATATTTTTCCGCACGGGGATTGATTTGCCCGGTTCAACGACCAGGATGGACGAGTCGATGATGGTCCGGTAATCGGGCGGGAAAAACCGGCGGGTAACAAAACCGGTATGGGAAAGATCGATCTCGTCCCATTCGGATTTTCTGATCAGGACGATCTTCTCCTGTTTGCTGACCTGGGAGAGAAGATCGCCGGCATTAACGCCAATGGCATTGCAGATCCGGATCAGAGTGTCGACCGAAGGCGAATTGACATCATTTTCAACCTGACTTAGAAAACCCTCGGAGATGGAGGCCTTTTCCGCGACGGTTTTCAGGGTCATCTTCTTCTCTTTCCGATATTTTCTGATCAAGGTTCCTAAATTCATGCAACCTCATACTCTAACAGATCTCAGTGATAGACAGGCAGTTAACTTAAGCTTAAATATAAATTAAAGTTAATTAATTATAAATATTAATATATACATAACATTTATATCAAGTCAACAAGAAACTACGAGAACAGAACACTGAGATACGCCTCTGAAAGACATTCCAAGACGATCGCAGGTTCGGATGAATGATATTGCCGCATACCCGTGATTTAATCTACCTCGGAGTCTGTCGGATTTACAGTCATTCAACGACAGAAAAAGGTAGCGGAAATCAACGTATAATTTTGAATTTACATTATAAAGATTGAAATTTTTTCGTCTGTATGTTTGGAAATCTTCAAGGAGTTCTATTTTCCGACCCATCATTCGAGTTTAGCAGTTTACCCAAGCTCAAAAAATGGAAGCTATGGGCAATGTTAATTCTTGAAGGTTGGCATTGTCTTTGGTAAGCTCTTCTTTGCAGTTGCTCCATTTCTGAACAATGCTCGGCTATTAGCCGATCCGACCCTCTCAGGAATTAGTTCATCCTTTGGGTGTACCTTCTAGTTAAGGATTGCCAGCGGATACCTTTCCGCACTGAGAAAAGGTTCACTCATCCTTTTTGTTGCTAAACGGGAAACCGTTCTGAGGCGGGTTGGTAACGCTGTCTCTAGCAATTCAGGTTACCCAGAAGGCGGACGTCATTGACAATGTCATTTTGGTTTTCAATTGTGTAATCTAGACAAAGGAAAGCGTTTTGAATCACAATATTGAAATGCAAAAGAACTATCGCTGCCCCTCGTCCGCTCCTTCAACAGTCGAAAATCAGAGGAAAATAGATCTTCCTTGATTTGGTAACACCCTGATATTTCGAAACGGCATTTATCTTGCTTGCTGGACGGGAGGATGACTGTTTTTTCCCTTCCATTCAAGAACACCAAAACATGAGGTGCGAATGCCTGGTGAAAAGGGTACATATCCTTTGACTCCGGGTAAAAAATATAAATAAGGTAGAAAATGAATCTTAAGCAGAATGGAGTGGGTGGGCTTGTTATGGTAGCCTTTCTGGCTGCCTTGCTGCTTGGTGTCGGGATTGTTCCGGCTTGGGCTGCTGGGGAAGTGGATCGCAGTGGCTGGTTCACCGTTTTGTGGGGCGATGATTCAAGGGGGGCTTCCTACGGACCTTTTTACCATCTTACCGAGGAGAACGGGGAAATCACTCCCCTTCTTTTCGATGAATCGGCAAACGCATCGCCAGGGGATCTCTTGTCATTGAACGGCAGGTATGTGGGTATTCAGGGTGGTGCACAAGCGAGTGCCAGGGCACAAGGAGGTGCAGTCTCGCCTTTTGTGGTGACTGCAATCTATCTTGTCCAGTCGCCGCACACACAAGCCATGGAAGGGGACACTCTGGCGATGGTGAGTGGTGCCCGACCGTGGGTTTCCATTATGTGCAAGTTCAGCGACTACCCCGACGAGCCCAAAAATTTGGCGTATTTTCAGGGAATGTATGCGAACGTAAAACCCGGACTGGATCATTACTGGCGAGAACTCTCATATAATTCAGTAAATGTTGCCGGGAGCAGCGCTTCAGGGTGGTTTGTGTTGCCCCATCCGGAAAGCTATTATAACCCCACCGACACTCAAGGGGGCGCCAATCTTGATTTATTACGCACCGATTGCCTTGCCGCTGCTGATGCCAGTGTCAATTTTTCCCTGTATTCAGGCATCAATATGATGTTCAACACCAATTTTGACAATGGCTATGCTTGGGGAGGAACCAGGTTCATGACTTTGGACGGGGTATCGAAGTCCTGGAGCATAACCTGGGAGCCGCCATGGGGCTATTCCGCCATAGCGGTCATTGCTCATGAAATGGGACATGGTTTCGGCTTGCCGCATTCTTCCGGCAGTTATGGGCAGACCTACGACAATCAATGGGATGTCATGAGTGACACTTGGTCCAACTGCAATCGCTCGACGGATGCGATCTATGGTTGCTTGGGGCAGCACATCATTTCATACCACAAGGACATGCTGGGTTGGATCCCAGCCGGGCAGCAATATCTCGTTGGGCAAAATACCAAAATTAGCCTGACCATGGAACAGTTGGCTCTGCCGGCCACAGGCAGCTATCGGATGGTCCGGATTCCCATTGCCGGATCCAGCAGCCATTTTTACACCGTCGAGGTTCGGCGTCAGACCGGGTATGACATTAAGCTCCCCGGTCAGGCAGTTGTCATTCATGAAGTTGATACCACTCGCAGTCGCCCCGCCTATGTAATCGATGCCGATGGCAACGGCAATACCGGCGACGGCGGGGCAAGGTGGGAGGTTGGGGAAATATTTTCTGATATTGCCAACAAGATCTCTGTCAGTGTGCTCTCTGCCACGGCCACCGGATTCCTGATCACCGTTCGACTCGGCGACCTTCCCGGAGACGTCGATGCGAACGGTTTCTGGGAGTTGAAAGATGTTATAGTCTTGTTGCAGATAGCTTCTGGTCAGGCACCATCCGGCACTATCACCATGAGCGCCGATGTGAATAACGATGGTAAACTCGGCCTTGCCGAGGCGATTTATAGTATGCAAAAACTTGCTACACCATAAACATATCATTGTGAACCCGCGCCACCATGTGGAGTCGTCATGACACCGTCGATGAAGTGTTGACTGACCCATTATCAAAACCAAATAAAACCGGCTGATCTGTTTTCTCTTGCATGGAAGCTAGTGTCACATCAACATTGTAGTGTCAGGAATAAGCTTAACCGTGAGGAATGTTTACAAACCGAGGCTTGCCATGGCAAATCTATATCTGCTGAGAGGCGGATTGAGCTGAAGACAAATATGATTGTGGACGTTGGAAGACATCCAGTTTGGTCACATCATATACACCCTAGGCATCGATCACCGGGAAATAACTAGGGTAGAGGTCTTTGATCCTATTTTTTAGCCTTTGTTTTTGCTTGCGGCGCAGCTTTGACCGGCTTTGGGTTCAGATCCTTGAGAGCTTTCCCTGGTGTGAATTTGCCGTTAGTCTTGGCAGCTATTTTAATTTCTTTGCCGGTCTGTGGATTACGGCCTATGCGAGCGGCGCGTTTTACCGCATTAAATGTACCGAAACCTACCAAGGTTATCTTGTCTCCATCCTTGAGAGCAGCCGTGGTTACAGCGATGAAGCAGTTGAGCGCTTTCTCGGCTTGTGCCTTTGTCAGTTCTGCTCCTTCGGCCATCTTCGTTACGAGTTCTGCTTTGTTCATAATTCCTCCAAAATGGGATTTGTTCAAAATGCAGTAAAAAAAAAGGAAGGAAACGCCAACCCTCTCTTTACAGCAGATTCCGGTATAATCAACCAATTTTCCAGTATTCTCAGCAGATCCAAGATAGCTATCTGTTTCACGCAAAATGAGAACCGGCCCATCCCTATTTTATGGTGTGCGTTGCAAGGAGCCTTGTGACACCTATGCTCAGGAAAGAGTGTACTCTGCCCAACCCGACGTATACTCAGGGCAAATCTATTCTGTTCTAGCACAGACATCATCAAGCCATCTGTGCTTTTTCCCTTTGCGATCACTCCACTTTTATTGATACACTGAAAGTTCTAGAAAATTGCCACAAACAATACAAGAACAGGTTGAGGATGGTCAAAACTTCAGGTGTACACGATAAGGCCAATCACAGAGAAGGGCTGGAGAAGAAATGGGACAGGCGAGGAGCCATTTTTACAACCCAAGAAATGCGCCAGCATCCACGGGCCACATTTGACTGGCCGCTGACCATCGACCGGGATGGTGAAGCGATCTCCGGCCGGATAGTCAATATCAGTCGTGGCGGTGCGTTGATCAACGTTCCTGTCGAGTTCCACCCGAGAGAGCAGTTCCGGATGGTCATCGAAATCCCGGAGCATGATGATGCCATCTCGGCCAAAGGAGTGGTCGTCAGAACCTCACCAAGCTATACCGAGAATGGGCAGCCCTCTTTTTTAAGCGGTATAATGTTTACCGAAATCACCAAAGAAGACCTTCGTTATTTCACCGGCAACCTTGCCCCGGAGTGGAGTAAGGACTATCGCGAACAGACGATTCCCCCCTTCAGACCAGCCAGAGTCGCCGTTACCTCGAACAGACGGCAAAACTCTCCCTGGAAACCTATTGCCATTGGTCTCGGCGTAGTCTCGGTTGTCGCCTTGTTCTTTGCCTTGCAGAAAACGCTGAGCAACCAGCATGACAGTGAGCGAATCGCCGCACTCGAAGAACGGCTGCATCTCCTTGAGTTGAAAAAATCGCCAGATAGCAATGGTGATACTCTGGTTCGTGAACTTAACGAACAGATTGCCGCACTCCACAACCAACGGACCTATTTACTGGAAAACTCCTGGGAAACAACGATGCAACCAGAATCGAAGCTGATCCAACCCCTACCACCCTCGGGATCGCTCAATACTTCGCACCCGACCGCTTCAACAGCACCACCGATTCACCTCCCGACCTCAGATGCAACGCCTGTCACGGACATCGCCCAGGCAGTGCCCCCGGAAACCAAGGCACATATTCAACCACAGGTCACCCTTGAGGAAAGGCCCTCTGCCAACCGCTATTACGTGGTTCAAAGTGGTCAAAACCTTTACAGAATAAGCCTGACGAACCAGCTCAGTGTCGAAGAACTCCGCGCGCTCAACAGTCTCAAGCCGGGTGCAGCTATCTATCCTGGGCAAAGACTACTGATCAGCAAAGCTGCCGCACAGCCGCAGTAAAAAGGTCAACGGTGAATCCTCTTTTCCGGCAGGCGCTCTGACATTGAAATGGCGGTACAACTCCGGTTATCCAGTGCCCACAAGGCGCATGACTCAGGCAGTACTGCCAGAGACGAATTTCAAATGGATCATCGAACCCGATTAAGAAATCTCTTGCTTTTGCTCCTGCTGGGGTTGCTTGCGGGTTGCGCCCAGCTGCCCGAACACGCCCAACCGCGTTTTCATGCCCCTCAGTGATGATAACCTTGCCAGCTGGAAGGGATTCAGCTACCGACAGCTGCTTGCTGAAGATTTCCAGGCACCGTCTCTCCCGCCGGAATATCGTCAGTATGATCACACTATCGGTGCACATTCATGTATAAGTATCCGTCCTTCCCGTGATTTGAAAATTCACATCGTTCATGCGAACTACCAGGATATGTTGTTTTATTCCGGCACAATTTCGAACCTTAAATTTGAGGCGATCTTCGTTCCGGAATGTTCCTGGTGGAATCCGGCGCTTGACAGGAGAAAGAAGGAATATGTCCTCGAGCACGAGCAGATTCATTTCGCCTTGGCGGAATTAGTCGCACGCAAACTGACCAGTACAGCCGCTTACGAGTTGCAAAGCTACATTGCATTCGGCGTCAGCTATGCTGAAGTCCAGCAAGAACTCATTGAAAAGCTGAAAAACATGGGACAGGAAACGATGGAATCAAGCCTTCAAGAACACACCGACTTCGACGAAGACACATCATTGTTCTATGACCCGCAGACACAACGAAAGTGGTTGGAAAACATCAAAACACGCCTTGCTGTAGGGAATGACAACAGCTAACGAGGCTTTTCGGGTCGAAAGCGATTGGGCCTAACTCAGCTTAAGCAAGAGAGCAGAAATCGAATCGGCCTTTGATGATAGCTGAGAGTTCAACGGATATAACAGTATTGCCAGTTACATTGCAGCCTTTGTCAACAGCACAAAGGAACTGCAATGGTTTGGAGCGACAAGGCGGACGCATACCAGGACAGAACGCCTCAGAGATCACCGTTGTGGCAATTACGCGATATTCCCTTTACATAATTCGAGTATCGCTTTTAAATTGTTTGAATAAGCAATAGTTGCAGCAACACTCGCGACCCGCTCCTTCTGGGGCAGGGTCATGCACTCCTTTAGGGGGGGATTCATAAAAATTCCGCCCTTTGGGTGCGGTTACTTACAAATGTGGATGTTTGATCCGATAACATATTTAGAGCACTTCCCTTCTTGCGGAACTGCCTGTATTCTTAACTTATCCGGAAGATACTCAGAAAGATATTCTGCATGCAGAGGAGTTTTTCAAAGGCAGGCTGATCATGAGCGGCATCGCAGGCATCATCCATTTTGACGGCGCACCCGCCGACCCAAGGCTGATTGTAGGAATGACAGCTGCCATGTCCTGTCGCGGTCCCGATGGTATTCATCACTGGATCAGGGATTCTGTGGCGCTGGGCCACTGTATGCTCCATGCCACCCCTGAGTCTGTGGATGAACAACAACCTGTGACCTATGCCCGGGAAAACCTCGTTCTGGTGTTGGATGGACGGCTGGACAATAGGTTGGAATTGCGGAATGAATTGCAGGGCAAAGGGAGAGTGCTCCGTAACGATACCGATGCCGAACTGGTGCTCGCTTCCTATTGCCTTTGGGGTGAAGATAGTCCATCTCATCTGCTTGGTGATTTTGCCTATGTCGTCTGGGATGAGAATCGACGAAAAATTTTCTGCGCCCGCGACCACTTCGGCGTCAAGCCCTTCTATTGTTATTACGGCCCACAGTATTTCGCATTTGCTTCAGATGAGGAGGCTTTTCTTGGGTTGCCCGGGATATCCTACGAGCCCGATGAAAACCGAATCGCCAGCGTGCTCGTCCCGCAGTTTGAGCCTGTTGGTCTTGAACAGTCGTGGCTCAGAGATATTTCCAAGTTGCCCCCAGGCAACATACTGACCATTGAGCAATCCGGCAGAAGGACCATCCGGTCATACTGGCAACTCGAGCCTCAGGATGGGGGAGCGGGGGGGTCCGATATCGGGTATGAAGAGGAGTTCCTGTCGATTTTTAGTACAGCAGTCAGGTGTAGGATGAGATCCCTGGGACATCCTGCCCTAATGCTGAGTGGCGGAATAGATTCGGCAAGCATAGCGGGAATGGCTAGGGCCATTATGAAAGAGATGCCCCGTATGCAAATGCACACCTTTTCAGTGGTGTCTAGCAGTCCGGTCGAGTGTCCTGAAACCCGCATGATTCATGCTGTGGTGAATGGATATGAACATTATGCTCAGGTGGTTTCGCTACCCGATTTGCAAGGAATCGTAACAGGGCAGGATGTAGCGGAGGCAGCTCTGACACACGCCCACCCGGTTAGCAACTCGATCCTTCTCCCGGCAATGATGTACCTTGCCGCTGAACGGTCTGGCCATCGCGTGATGCATGACGGGATTGATGGCGATCTGACCACCTCGACCCCGATCCGCTATATGGTCGAAATACTGCGTTTAGGCGAATGGCGCAGGGCTTGGATGGAGTCCCAGCGGGCAAGCGTCAACAATTCTTATTTGCAATCAACTCCGCCGATGACTATCTTCCTCAGAAGTGTTTGGGATGCCCTTGCCTCTGAACGATTGAAGCTGTTCAGGTTGTACTTTAAAAGAATGATTCATGGTGGGTCATTCGGGCACAGCCTGATCAATCGGGATTTCGCCGCTGATATCCGGCTTATAAAGCGACTTGAGAGGCAGCAGGAAGAATCTTTGATCATAGCTCACCACGGCGGCCAAAGAGAACATATCCACGCATTGACCCAGCCGGGTATTACCCGCGGGATGGAGGGATTCGATCGGATTGCCGCCCGTTATAGTGTTGAGCCGAGACACCCCTGGGCGGACATGCGCCTTGTCGAATTGTATCTTCGCCTTCCCCTCTGTATGAAAGTCCGGAATGGCTGGACCAAGTATCTTGTACGATCGGCCATTTCGCCGTGGTTGGGCACTGATATTCGCTGGAATCAACGGAAAGATCATCTGGGATGGCGATTTGTCGATCACCTGTTGGAGAAGAACCGTGAACGGATCAGGAGCGCGCTCGAGTTGGCCGGCACTCAGCTTGGAAAATATATAAATCAGCGCTCATTGCAGGAACTAATGAGGCGGTTCGATGCCGGTCCGAATGCAGCAGACCGCGAACAGGTGTTCATGGTCATAACACTAACCCTCTGGCTGGATCGTTTGCGGATGACAAGTTGTCGGAAAGTTGATAGCGCCGTCGCTTCATTATAACGAGGAGCCAAGAGGGTAATTTTACAAACTCTAGGAATAGAAATGGAAAAGGAAACCAGGCTGGATCAGCAGTTTTTGTATGACAGGGAGGAAAAAAAACTGCCTTATCAGAAACCCCGTCTGATATGCTTCGGCAGTATTGGGGAATTGACCGCGGCCGGAGCGGGCAGTCGCACGGAGCAGGCCACAGGATATGGTGGATGTTCACAAGACCCCCATCGGAGACCATGCAACTGAGCCATTGGGGCAGGTTTTTGTATGGTTTGTCCGACAGGTAGATTGAATGACGATCAATTTTGCACTTGTCGGTGCACGAGAGCAGGCACCACTCGATAGCCAGCCGTTTCACCAATGGATTTTCCCCGACGGGGAGGTGAGGACGGAGTTTCACCGTATGGAAACCGGTTATCTTCTGCGCTTTCCCCATCTGGCTGATTTTGTGATTTCCGCGGACGGCGAGACGGTCTCCTGCGCCCCCACACCCTATGCAACCAGAGAAACGGCCCGGCATCTATATCTGAATCAGGTACTACCGCTAGTTTTGAGCAAATCCGGAAAACTGGTCTTTCATGCCAGCGCAGTCGAAGTGGCAGGCGTCGCCGTTGCATTCGTGGCCGTATCAGGGCGGGGCAAGTCTTCGCTTGCCGCTATGTTTGCAAGGGGCGGTTACCGTTTCCTGACCGATGACGGTTTGATCGTGGAACATGATGGCACGGCATTCCGGGTTCTCCCCGGCCATCCCTCCATTCGCCTCTGGCTCGACAGTGAAAAAGCACTTCTGGCTCCAGGGTCAAAGCCTGCACCTTCCTTGTCATATACCTCCAAGTCGCGGTTCCTGGCGGGGTCTGCTATTCCATTCTGCGCCCAGCCTAGGCCATTTTACCGGGCATACTTCCTTGGCAATGGCAGTGCCGATTCCCCCGAGTTCCACCCAATGCAAGCCTCCGAGGCCTTTGTGGAATGGATGAAGCATTCTTTCCTCCTCGATATTGAAGACCAGACCTTACTTGCTTCCCATTTTCACCAAGTGGCCGGAATGGCAACTCAACTGATCCATTATCGTTTTGATTACCCCCGCCGATTCGACGCTATGGCTGAAATCCGGGAAGCCATTATTGCAAACCTCGGACTGTCGTGAAACTGGCCGACAAATCATAAGAGATCCTCCCATAATGACACAGTTCGCATTTGGATGTCATGACGGTTTTTTCTGAACAGTGATGGCACCAGTGAGACAGCCAACGTTGGCTCTATATATTCCATGACATGAGAGGGCACAGCGGCACACGATATCACGATTGCAGAGAGTTGCATTGGCAATGTTAAATTCGGTGATCAGATACTGAGCTTAACTGATCCATGAACACCTTTACCTCAGTCGCTCGAGGTCATAGCTGAACATACTTCCTGATGCTCTTTAGGAACAGCGAAGCCGAAAAAAGGATCGCCGACTCGATGATGCAGAGTCGGCGATGAACCCTGCTAACCTCAACGCTTGACAAGAAAGTAGTATCGGGAAAACAGTACTGCGGGGATGGAGCAGGAAAGTATTTCATCCAGAAGTCGACGGGAGACATAGGCCGCATTTTAGAAATCGAGCTGCTCGGACAGTCAGCCCCATGGCCATGGCTATCTTTTTCAGGGTGGCACGGCGCGGTTTGGCGCTGTTCTCCATCTGGGCGTAGGCTCCCTGGGTCATGTTTGCCCTTGCCGCAACCTCGGCCTGGGTGAGTCCGAGGTGTTCACGCCAGGCGCGCATCGGCGACCAGTCGTGATCGAAGGTGAGATTGACGACTTCGTTGGGAACAAGGTTTTCCTGGCGGTCGCGACTGGCCAGCCAGTCGGCATAAGGTAGCACCACGAACGCGGGAGCTCCATTGCGGTCGTGGATAATTTGGATATCAGTATGTACGTTCATCGCGTTTCTTAACCTCCTGGATTTCGACGATGCGCACCTCGCCGTCATAGTCAAACAGCACCCGGTAATGACCGATTCTCAGCCGGTAGCCATACCGGTGATTGGTCAGGGCCTTAACTCCCTGGCAATCGGGCATGCCAGCCAAAGAATTGACGGCGGAACGGATCGAGGTTGTCCTGTCGATCGATCTTGCGCAGTTGCTTCAAAGCCTTGGTGTGCCATTTAATGGTATTCATGCGTCAACAATATACGTTTTTATAAGAATAAATCAAGTAGGCAGTAAAGTCAGAAACAATTTCCGCATTGGAGGGCCGCTATGGAAAAGAAAGCCTTAATAGATTCCTGCAAGATTTCAACATCGCCGGAACCGCCGCAGCCCTTACCGAAAAAGAAGGACAGTTCATCCTCCGCAGCAAGTCACTTAACTCCCTCCGAGATAGAATCTTTCCGGAAGCACGGGAAGCAGGTATCAGCCTATTGCCGTGGAAAGTTCAAGCATCTCTTCAAATAAAATACTCAAAAGACGATCGCGTTCAAGGATATACCATGCCGGACGGCAAGGTATATCTGGTTGAAGGCAACATCAAGCAGGGCGAAGCCTGGGGTGTATTGCTCCATAAATTCGGCGTCCACGTCAGGAGGGTTCTTGGCGACACATCGGTATTTCAGAACATCCTGAGATCCATTGAACGCCGGGAGGGCGAACAGAGCGCTACCGGTAAGGCCATCAGGGAAGCAATTTAGCGATTGCCAAAGGACACCAAGGCATTCATCGACGATACTCTCGGTGGCGGCATGCCTGACAATCTAGTGATTGGCAAGATCAGAGGGAAAGAGGCGGCGAGGATAAAACAGTTAACAGGAGTGAATGTTAACGGCCATCTTTCGAGCTGGTCGCAAATAATATTGTCCATGCTTTAAAGTCGCACGGCACTCGACAGGCCGAGGAGCGAAGACAGCCATCGCAACAGGCAATAACCGCAGATGATTTAGGGTTGATAGCTTTTGTTCTACGTGAGCCAACTAAAATAACGGAAGGATCGATACAGGCCGGAAGGCAGTCGGTAAAATTCGAGAAAAAAATAAACGGGACGCTCGTTGTAGTCGAGATCGTCCCGTCAGCAGGAGGCACCTTGCAGTTTAAAACTGCCTGGAAGCGACCATCTTAAAAGACAGATGCTGTTCCCCCCTTCATGGTTTTCGTCTTGATGGCGGCAGCCAACATCGGTTCGATAGAGCAACTGAAGAATATCCGCACCCGTGAAGCGGGTTTGGTGCTTGGAATAAGGCGCATTGCCTGCAAGCCGATAATTTGGGAGTGGTTTTATAGCGCGGCACAGCTGCAGGTCTCGCGGTTTTTACAGGCGGATTTTTTTCGATATCAAATTCGAACAGGCCTTGTAGGGATCTGGCTATGGTTTTGCGACGGCCATCTTTTACCGTACACCGGCAAGCATCAAGTTCGTTCGGCCTACAACACCCAACGACGTATGCCGGTTCCCGGTCGGACCAATATGGTGACCTGTGATGCCAGCGGCCGGGTGGTGGATTTTGAAATACAGGAAGGCAAGGGAGATCTTCGTGCACATATAGTGGCATTAGGGAAGAAATGGGCCGGCGAAGTGCCGCGCCAACCAGTCATGGTATTTGACCGAGAGGGCAGTGGAGAGGATTTTTTTGCAAGCCTTGTCAAGGAGGGAATTCCTTTTGTGACTTGGGAAAAACATGCCGATGCCGACAAACTTGCGGCTCTTGAAGAAAGCAGATTTGTCACGGAGTTTCTTTTTAATGACAAGGAGTACGGTGTCTTTGAGGGGGAAAAGACGTTGGCCATCGCTCCGGAATCTGGTGAGACCAAGAGGCATAATGTAACGCTCAGGCGTATCTACGTGTGGAACAAGACCAGCAAGCGAAGAGCAAGCGGACTTGCCTGGACCGGCGACATGAATATGAGCACGCAAGAGTGCGCCCAAGCGATTCTGCACCGCTGGGGGGCATCTGAAAATACCTTCAAGCATCTTAGCGATCGTCACCCGTTCCATTATCATCCTGGTTTCAAATTGGTCGAAAGCGATCGACAGGACATTGCCAATCCTGAAATAAAAAGGCAGGGGAGTCGTATCGCCTCGATGAAGAACGAACTCAATAAGCTTTACAAAAAGTTGGCCAAAGCGAAGGCTACCACCAAAAAAGATGACACTCCCCGCCAGAATAGCGTCAAGGAGCGGCTAGAAAACACCATCACCGAACAAGAATTAGCGCTGGCAACTGTCCAAAAAGAGAAAAAACTGCTGCCGGAGCGTGTGAACGTCTCAGACCTTGAGAGTTACAAATCGATCAAGCGGATTGACGATGAAGGAAAGTATCTCTTTGATTTTGTAACATCTTCCGTCTGGAATGCGCGAAAGCAAATGGTCGACTGGCTACGACCAAGCTTTAATGAAGAAAATGAGCTGGTGGATTTATTTTATGCAATCACAAGTTGCCAAGGCTGGATCAAATCAACTAAAACAGATGTCACTGTTAGGCTTGAGCCCCTGCAACAACCCAGCCGCCGATTTGACCAAGAGCAACTTTGTCGCAAGTTGACAAATCTCGGAGCGCGTACTCCCACCGGCAAATGGCTTGCAGTTGAGGTCGGTGAAGAGCCGATAAAGAATGTCCAAAAAAATGGCTGATTTTCCACCCCTATTTACGAGGTCTGAGATCAGTAAGGGACATAATATTTTCCTCCAGAAACAGAGTGGGTACGTGGATGACTCTTCGCCGTACCCGCATATGTACCCACTTTATGCCTGGATTTCAATGTATTTCGTTGGTATTCACTGGACAACAAAAAACCCGCAAACCTTTTCAGGTATGCGGGCTTTTGCACTTCTTTGGACTTCTTTACTACATCAACTGGTGCCGAAGGCCGGACTCGAACCGGCACGGGTCTCCCCACACGCCCCTCAAGCGTGCGCGTCTACCAATTCCACCACTTCGGCAAGTTTGTTGTTCACCTATTTCGAGGTTTTTTCTGGCTCGGCTTCCGTGCCGATTTTGTTCTCAGCTGGAGCATCCATGACCGCATCATCTTTAGCCATGGGTTGTGTTACCTGCACCTGTGCCGGTTGGCTGACAGTGACATTGGTCATAACCGAAGTGCTTCCACTTCGGGATGAAATATACGCCAATGTCACGGAAGTCAACATAAAAATTATTGCCGATGCGGTTGTAATCTTATTGAGCAGCGGCAGTGGGCCTTCCGTTCCGAAAAGTGACTGACTGGATCCGCCGAACGACGCGCCGATATCCGCACCTTTGCCGTGCTGAAGCAAAACTATGCCGACCAGAAAGAGACAGACAATGACGTGTACGATGGTAAGCAAAGTATCCATACAACTTTCGGATTTTCGTTTTATTTATAATTAATTATTCGTCCGAATGACTCGGCATCCAAAGCAGCACCGCCAACCAAGGCTCCATCAATATCGATCTGAGCCATGAGCTCGTCAATGTTGGTTGGTTTAACCGAGCCACCATACAATATCCGAGTTTGCTCGGCAACGGTTTTTTCAAATATTTTTCCAAGAACTTCTCGAATAAAGGCGTGGGCCTCTTCGGCCTGCTCTTTGCTCGCAGTTTTGCCGGTACCTATCGCCCAAACCGGTTCATAGGCGATGACCACATTTGCCATATCTGCGGCAGTCAACGCCCTCAGCCCTTTCCGGAGCTGCTCTGTCAGCACGTTAAAAGTCTGAGCGCCTTCGCGTTCTTCCAGTGTTTCACCAATACACAGTATGGTCATTAAACCAAAGGCAAGGGCTCCTTTCATCCGGTTGTTGATCAATTCATCGGTTTCACCGAAGATCTGCCGTCTTTCCGAATGGCCGACAATTGCCGCACTGCCGCCTGCCGCCTGCACCATAGTCGGCGAGATCTCACCGGTAAATGCACCTTTTTCCGCCCAGCAGACGTTTTGCGCAGCAACAATAATTTTGCTGCCTGTGAGAACATGCGCCACCTCGCTGAGGATGGTAAAGGGTGGCGCTATGAGGACCTCTCTGTCGGTAAAATCGCTGCAAGTTTTGGCCACATCCAGGGCCAGTCGGCAGCCGTCGACAACCGTAGTATACATTTTCCAATTGCCGGCAATCAGGGCTTTTCGCTTTCCCATGTCATTCTCCAGATTTTTCAACACTCTTTAACAATCAAGTACGGCAACACCAGGAAGCACTTTGCCTTCCATGAGTTCCAGGAATGCACCGCCACCGGTGGACATATAGGAGATATTTTTTTCCTCCCCCGATTTCTTCATCGCCGCGTTTGAGTCACCGCCACCGACAATGGACAAGGCATGGGCTGCCGCCAAGATACGACACATGGCCATGGTGCCGCGGGCAAAGGCGTCAATCTCAAAAGCCCCCATCGGACCGTTCCAGATGATAGTCTTGGCATCTTGCAGGGCCTCCTGAAAGAGGATGGTCGAAGCAGGGCCTATATCGAGGGCCATCCATCCGGCAGGAATATCGCGAAAGGTCACGGTTTTTGTCACTGCATCGGCGGCAAATCGATCGGCGACAACAAAATCGACAGGCAGGTAAAGCGTAGCGCCCTTAGCCTTTGCTGCTTCAACAAAGCGCTTAGCGGTTTCCAGAAGGTCATCCTCCACTTTCGATGCACCAACCTCAAAACCCATGCTTTTCAGGAAGGTGTTGGCCATCGCGCCACCGATGATCATGGCGTCGACCTTGGCCAGCATATTCTCAAGCGCACCAAGTTTAGAGGAAACCTTGGCACCGCCGATAACTGCCACCAAAGGTCTGATCGGGTCGGACATGGATTTGTAAAAATAATCCATTTCCGTCTGCAGCAAAAAACCTGCCCCTTTTTCCGCCACTCGTTCGGCAACCCCGACCACGGAGGCGTGGGCCCGATGGCAGGCGGCAAAGGCGTCATTGATATATACATCAGCAAGCTTTGCCAGTTGTCCAGAAAACACCGGATCATTGGCAGTTTCTTCGGGGTGAAAACGCAAATTCTCGAGAAGGAGCACCTCTCCTCCAGCCATTTTTTCAACCATTGCCGTTACTTCTGGACCAACACAATCTGGGGCCAGGGTGACCCTTACACCAAGCAAGGACTGAAGGTGGCTGGCCACCGGCGCCAGACTGAGACTCTCCACCCTCTTTCCTTTTGGGCGCCCCATATGCGAGCAGAGAATGAGCTTTCCTTTCTCTTGCAGGATATAGCGGATGGTCGGCAAGACCATAGTCACCCGGGTATCGTCGGTGATCCGGTTTAGCTCGTCCATAGGTACATTGAAATCGGCCCGGAGCAACACCCTTTTACCCGACAAATTAAAATCACGAATTGATTTCATCGCATTCCCCCAATCTGCTTGATTGTTTACCCTAAGATCAACAGATATCTTTTCTTAAAATCAGCGCATCGTCCTCCGGTTCGGAATAATATGCGTGTCGCAGGCCGACCTCACGAAAACCATGGCAATTGTAAAAACTTCGTGCTGCCTTGTTTTGAGCACGAACTTCCAGAAAAAGGGTGGTAACGCTTTGTCCTTGCAAGTCTTCAATGAGATGTTGCAGGAGAACGCTTCCGACGCCCATTTTCCTTTGCCGTTCGGCAACCGCTATTTTCAGAAGTTCCGCCTCAGGCCATATCAGGCGGCAAGCACACCAACCGACTAGCCGCTGGTCAGTGGTTTCGGCAACAAAACATACTCCTTGCTGCACCTTTAACTCCTGCCCGAGCGAAGTCGGTGACCACGGTGTCAAGGTATAACGTTCAATCTCCCCGACAGCGCAAAGATCCTCTGGCTGCATGGTGCGCAGGATCATCAAAGTAAATTAAAGCATCCCCTCACTGACATGTACAGTCAGATCGCCAAGCATGTTGGTATAGCTGGCGAGTTCGTTGTCATACCAGCCATAAACAACCGCCTGGGTTACCGGGACATTGACAATCGGATCGGCACCAGGCCTCAGGCTGTCGGCTTTCACTTTGGCCAGATTGACCTGGATATTTGCCGTCCTGGTGTGGGTTTCAGTGCCTTCAATGACCGCCGCTGCCGCCGGCAAACCAATTATGTCGGAAGAAACATTTTGCTCCTCGGAAAACTTCAGATAGGGATTCACCTCCGAGTATTCTTTGTATATGGTGTTAATTGCGTCTCTTTTTAATGGACTGTCCAATTCATCCTGGAGATTGACCACCAGAATAATCAGGGAACCGGTGGTGGTCGGGATACGCACCGACTCAGCCATAAAACCAATGGAGGCCATCTCCGGGATAACCAGAGAAAGTGCCTTTGCCGCACCCGTTGTGGTGAGGATGATATTATTCTGGATGGAGCGGTTCTTACGAAAATCGGTGGCTCCGGTCTTGGGCAGTCGATCAAGGACCTGCTGACTTCCAGTGGCGGCATGGACAGTAACCATGGAGGCACTGAGTATCTTGTCGGCTCCGATTTTTTCCAGTAGCGGTTTAATCATATACGACAAACAGGTGGTCGTGCAGGACGCAGCGGAAAGTACGGAATGTTGCCCCGCATCATACATCTCATCATTGATGCCCATCACCGTGGTGATAGCGTCGGCCGGCATATCCAAGCCCTTTGACTTGATTTTGAAAGGTGCTGAGAGGATGACCTTCTCAGCCCCGGCCTGCATGTGTCCCCGCAAGGCACCCTTTTCAGCGTTCGGGTCGGTGGTCGGATCGGTGAACACGCCGGTGGTGTCAACTACCAGCTTAACACCGTTATCCTGCCAGGCTATATCCTTGGGATTCCTGGCTGTGCGGAGAACCGTCACCGGTATACCGTTCACCACCATGGTTCCCTTGTCATGATTGAGTTCTTCGATTACCCGAGGGCATTTGTGGCCATACAGATAGGCCCCCAAGCGTCCGTAGGTTGAATCTTTTTCGAGCATTGCCGCAAGATCCGAGAGATTTTTCCCAACTTCCCGGCCGATATTGACGACAACTCCGGAAAAATGCTTTCTCGCCACATGGTGCCAGAGGGAAAGCTTACCTATCCTTCCTAAACCGTTGATTCCTAATTTCATAGCCCTTCCCCTTTTTTTCTATTAGAATGGCTTTCTTTTATTCTTCCCAGAGATTTGTTTCGGGAAGAGTATCGATGCTTCCATCATGCAAATTGTTGTCACACAATTAGTATCACTAACTGTGCTAATTCGCAACCTCAAGATGAGTTAACAACCCTTCTCTATCATGCAATTTCCCTCCCCGCTCACCGATGGCATTCTTCTAAAAAGATACAAACGTTTCCTGGCTGACATACACCTCATCGATGGTAACATCATCACCGCCCATTGCCCGAACACCGGCTCTATGCGTACCTGTTCCACTCCGGGAAGCGCCGTTTGCCTATCAACGTCGGATAACCCTAAGAGAAAATATCGATATACGCTGGAGATGATTAAGTCTGGAGATACCTGGGTGGGTGTGAATACCACAAGAACGAACGGATTAGTAGCAGAGGCAATCTTGAACGGACACATTGCCGAATTCAGACACGTCGACAGAGTTACCGCCGAAATCAAGACTTCCAGTCACACCAGGCTTGACTTACGAATAGTACAAGGGGGCTGTAACACCTATTTGGAAGTAAAAACCTGTTCTCTGGCAATCGATGGCTGTGCAATGTTTCCCGATGCGGTAACAACCAGGGGTGCTAAACACCTTCAGGAACTTACTCGTCTTGTCGAGGAAGGTTCGGCCGCTGTAATGTTTTTCCTCGTCCAGCGCATGGACGCAGTTCGCTTTGCTCCAGCCGTTCATATTGATCCCGCTTATGGCAAGGCCCTAAAGCAAGCGAACGCCGCAGGTGTCAGGATTCTTGTCTATCAGGCCAGAGTCAACCCCGAGGGCATTGAAATTGTCAACGCACTTCCCTCCAATATCTGAGTAGCTATCCAAAGGGGTTACTAAAGATCAAAGGTCTTGGTGCGTGATCCTCCCGGCAAGAATCGTCAAAATCGCCTTTCCCTGAAGGTTCCAGCCATCAAAGGGGGTGTTCCTTCCCTTGGAGTAGCTTTTTTCTGCAAGAAAGGTGTACCGCCTCTCCGGATCGATAACCGTAACATCCGCTCTTTCCCCAATGCGCAGGGAACCGCCGGATACCCCAAGAATCTTGGCAGGGGCGCAACTCATGAGCTGCACGAGACGGGAAGCGTCGATAACGCCTTCACGAATAAGCGCTAAAGAAAGCGACAAGGATGTTTCCAGGCCGACAATCCCGTTCGCCGCCAGATTAAATTCCACCTCTTTCTGCAGAACTGAATGAGGGGCATGATCCGTGGCAATAGCGTCAAGAGTACCATCCGCAAGGGCAGCGCGAATTGCCTGTCGGTCCTTTTCCGTTCGCAGCGGCGGATTCATTTTAGCATTGGTGATATATCCCAAGACTGCCTGCTCGGTGAGGGTGAAATAATGCGGCGCAGTTTCGGCGGTGACCTTAACTCCACGCGCTTTAGCGTTGCCGATCAGGGCTATTGCCTGCTCACTGCTCACATGCGAGATATGCACTCGAGCGCCGGTCAATTCGGCGAGGGCAATCTCGCGAAACACCATAATGCTCTCGGCAGCGGCCGGAATGCCCCTGAGTCCCATACGGGTGGATATCTCTCCTTCATGCATACACCCGCCCCTGCTCAAGGAAATTTCCTCGGCATGTGACATGATGAGCATCTCATGGGAAGATGCGTATTCCATGGCACGGCGCATGAGTCGACTGTCAACGACCGGTCGCCCGTCATCCGTCAAGGCCACCGCACCAGCATCCTTCAGTTCCCCGAACTCGGCGAGTCTTTCGCCGACGCTTTCCTGACTGATAGCTCCAACAGGATAAACCCTGGCCGCACACGATGCAGCCCGCTCAAGTATAAATCTAGTGACCGAACCCTTGTCGTTTACCGGCTTGGTGTTGGGCATGCAGGCAACGGCTGTAAACCCGCCGGCAGCTGCAGCCCGGCAACCGGTTTCTATGGTTTCCTTATATTCCTCTCCCGGTTCACGAAGATGCACGTGCATATCGATGAGACCGGGAACAACCCAGCAGCCCTCAAGGTTTTGAATGTCAACAGCCGTATCGTTGACCGACAAGGGGTCGACGATCACCCCATCCCGGATCCAAAGGTCGGCGACCTCATCTCTTTGTTGTTCCGGGTCAATAATTCGACCATTTTTTAACCGTGTTATCCTGCTCATCTCCCCTCGCCTTGGCCGTCATTTCCTTTGGTTCCGCCTAATACCAGATACAAAAGTGCCATCCGAACCGCCACCCCATTGGTAACTTGATCAAGGATAACTGACCTGTTGCCATCGGCAACGTCGGGATTCAGCTCAACGCCCCTGTTGATTGGGCCCGGATGCATAACTATGACATCCTTCTTGGCCAGTTCGAGAAGATTGCAGTTCACACCAAAAAAGCGTGAATATTCTCGCAAACTGGGGATAAGTGAATCGTTTTGTCTTTCCATCTGAATCCGCAGGGCCATAACCACATCGGCATTTCGCACGGCATCCTTGACATCGGAGCACACCGTAGCACCAAGCCGGGAAATGTGCATGGGCATAAAGGTCTGTGGTCCAGCCACATGCACATGCGCCCCCATTCTGGTAAAACCAATGATATCGGACAAGGCCACCCGGCTGTGGGCAATGTCGCCGATGATCGCAATCTTCAGCCCTTTAAGCTCCCCTTTGTGGTCGATTACGGTCATCATGTCCAAAAGCCCCTGACTCGGGTGCTCATGTGCGCCATCTCCAGCATTAATAACAGAGGCGTCTATATATCGGGCAAGTAATTGCGGAGCACCGGAACTCGAATGGCGCAGGATAATCACATCCGGGTTCATGGCCTGGATATTTCGGGCGGTATCAACCAGGGTTTCACCCTTGGTTGCAGAACTGGTTGAGGCGGAAATATTAAAGGTGTCGGCACTCATCCGTTTGGCGGCGATCTCGAAGGAGAGGCGGGTTCGGGTGGAAGGCTCAAAAAAAAGATTTACGATAGTCTTGCCACGCAAGGTCGGGACTTTTTTGATAGGTCGATTTGAAATCTCGCGAAAAGACCGGGCGGTGGCAAGAATATGAACGATGTCGGCAACGGAAAGCTGTTCAATACCAAATATATGCTTGTGCTGAAAGGAGTAATTCTGTTCTATTTTATCGTCCATATTCTCTGTCAATCAATGATATTTGCTAACCGTCCCCACCTTACGGATGCGAGTCGCTCGAAAGACAAAAGCGGCTTATCAATATCCCAGGACCAATAGAGAACAAATGCCTTGCCAAGAATGTCTTTCTGATCGACAAATCCCCAGAAACGACTGTCATAGCTATTATCACGATTATCGCCCATCACAAAGATGCGTCCCTCCGGCACCAGTATTGGACCAAAATTATCCCTCGGGCTAGAGGCAGCATTAAGAACGGCAGGTGAACTGAGATGGGCATGGGGATCTTGTATCGGTTCCCCATTTACAAAAACCTTTTTTGTTCGTATTTCAATGGTATCCCCTGGTGTACCCATAACCCTTTTTATATAATCAACCGATTTATCCTTTGGATAGCGAAAAACAACAACATCACCCCGCTCTGGTTTTTTAAAGGGAACCAGCACCTTGCCGGAAAAAGGAATGCGCAGTCCATAAATGAATTTATTTACCAGCAGGTGATCGCCTATCAATAAAGTAGGCAGCATTGACCCCGAAGGTATTTTGAAGGCCTGAATAACGAACGTCCTTATAAATAGGGCTAAGAGAACTGCTATACAAATAGCCTCGAAATATTCTCGAAAAATACTCTTTCTTCCTTCTCTTGACAAACTGCACCTCTTCGTAAATTGAGTTTTTTCTCGTCGCAAAATCGCCTCGGCAAAACTACCTGAAATATGCTCTAATTACAAGCGAGTTCCTCTTTACATTAGAAAAACTCGAGATACCTCAACTGAGTTCCTCAACCCACAATATAATGAGCTTCGCGAGAAACATATTTCCATATGTTGTGTAAACGAGTTTATTTATGAAAAAAATGTTTTTTAACGTCTTGTAAAATAAGCAATTTTCCCAATAAATCGCCTTTCTTTTCTTGACAAAATATTTTTTATGTGCCCTAATAGTGGTATGTATACGAAAAGTCAGGTGTTTTGGTATATTACCGACTCGGGGTGACTGTCTCCCGATTAATCTTCCCCACCTTCTTTGTCATGAAATTGCCGTTCGGAGTTCAAAAAGATTTGGTAGTCGGCCTAGATATTGGTTCTCATGCTGTCAAGGTATGTCAACTGAAACGAGCGTCAAATGGCTACGCTATCGTTACTCTTGGCAGCACAGTTCTCCCGGAGGGTGCGGTGGATGACGGGACCCTTAATGATCCAGAGGTGGTCAGCAAGGCCATAGCCGATCTCTTTAATAATTTGAAAATCAAGAATCGAACGGTTGGATTCTCTATTTCCGGTTACTCGGTGATAGTTAAAAAGGTTAATTTGGCGGTTATGGAAGGGACCAAGCTGGAAGAGCATATCATGGCCGAGGCGGAACAATATATTCCTTTTGATATCGAGGATGTTTACCTGGATTTCCAAGACCTGAAAACAAATTTACAAGAAGGCGATCGTACTGACGTTATGCTGGTCGCTGCCAAAAAAGAGATAGTCGATGATTACCTGGAAATGTTGCAAAGTATCAATCTCAATCCGGTTATTGTCGATGTTGACGGTTTTGCACTCGAAAACAGTTACGAACATAACTATCGAGTAAATGAAAATGTTGGTTTGATTGATATTGGCGCTGCAAAAATGAATATCAATATAATTTCTCAAGGAATTTCTGTAGTAGCCCGGGACATTATTGTTGGCAGCCGGCAACTCACCGAACAAATAATGAATGTTTTTGATATTGAATTTGAAGAGGCGGAGGCGATTAAGCTCGGATTTTTACCAAGTGAAGAGAAAAGACAAAAAGTGGAAGGGATATTTTCAACAACCTGCACCCAATGGGTACTTGAGATCAAAAAAGCCATTGACCTTTATCACTCGAATCATCCCGATCAACCTCTCAATCGACTGATATTAAGTGGTGGCGGTGCAAAGGTTACAGGTCTTCTCGATTTTCTCGCACAGGAAACAGAAATTGCTGTAGAGCTTTTCAATCCATTTCTAAAAATGGACTCGAATCCCAAAAAAATTGATCCTGCCTACCTCCTCAGTATTGGTCCGGAAATGGCTATCGCCACAGGGATTGCTCTCAGACCCTCTGCAATATAACTTAGCATTGCCAAGGATACAGAATGCTCAAGATCAACCTTTTGCCTGTTCGGCAACTCAAAAAACGAGCCAAAGCCAAGAAACAATTCTTTGGCATGGTGATTCTGTTTATTATAGTCCTTGCTTCCTTAGCCGTAACAGCCGTTCTTCAATCACAGAAAATTAATAACCTTGAAACTGACATTAGCGCCCTCAACAAGAAAAAAGAGTCATACACCCCGACACTCAATAAAATATCTCAACTCAAAAAAGATCGGGAAGAACTTGCGCGAAAGACGGAGATTATCCGTAAGTTAAAAGCCGACTCCTCACTTACTGTTCGGGTTCTTGATGAGGTTGCAACAAGAGTAGATAAACAGCGAATGTGGCTGGAATCTCTTCAACAGCAGAATGCTTCTCTCTCCCTTTCCGGGGTCGCCCTTGACAATCAGACTGTTGCACAATTTATGGACAATCTCAAGGAATCGCCTTTTGTAAAAGATGTCACACTTACTAGCTCCTCACTTAAAGTGGTATCAGGAAGAAATCTTAAGAGCTTCGAATTAACATGTGTCGTTGCACAGCCCGATTCAAAAAAAGAAGTTGCTGATGGAAAGAAATAACGCAATTTACTACTGCTAAATATGACAGCATGAAAAAAAGCAACGCAGCATTCACAACTTTTATCGACGAAAAGTATATCCCTCTCGCGCCTAGGGTGAAACTCGGCATTGCGGCTGTGATCGCCCTCTTTCCCCTGGTGATATTTTATTTCGCTTTCTATCAACCTAATAGTACAAAGATTGGTGCTCTTGAGGGTACAAAATCAACCCTTGACCGGGAAGTGAAAGAGGTTGAAGCAAAAGCAGCGAACCTCGCCAAGTTTGAAAAAGAACTAGAAGAAGCAATGGCCGTCTTCCAAGAGTCATCGACACTCCTGCCAAAAGAAAAGGAAATACCCAAACTTCTCAAGGATATTTCAGCATTGGGGAGAAATGCCGGACTCGATTTTTTGACATTCAAACCAATGGCTGACGTCCCTAAGGATTTCTATGCTGAAATACCGGTAACTATTAATGTCAGAGGACCTTATCACAATATGGGGTTCTTTTTTGATCAGGTAAGTAAACTTGAACGAATAGTATCCGTATCCAATATCAAAATGAGCTCCCCGAAAAAAGACGGCGGGGAAATGCTTCTAAACTCTGATTGCATATTATTAACTTATCGTTTCACGAACGTTGAACTTCCCAAACCTCCTAAAAAATGAGACTCATGAGCCGTTTTATTGATCGTTCATTTTTCGCTCCTTCGACAAACACGCATACGAATGTCCTTCTGGGCATATCCGTTTGCCTTTTTATTTTTTCATTCTGGCCAAGTATTGTCATTTCAGGCGATAACGATACCACTAACCCGACAACTCCCTGCCGGCACAAACAACAGTCAATGCGTTTGAATATAAACTGGAAAACAGACCGGATCCTTTTGTTCCGTTTATAACCGAAAAAGCAGCGACATCCAACGTTGATATGGATGAAGTCGTTGAGAGCGGAGAACCGTTGACCGGCATGCAACTTTTTGAACCAGCGCAACTTACTCTCGTGGCACTAATAAAAAAAGGTAGTGAAAATATGGCCATGGTTCAAGACTCCACCGGCAAAGGATATGTTCTTTCAGAAGGGACGAAAGTTGGGCGGCGTGGTATTGTCAAGAACTTCACGCCACAATCCGTGATTGTTGAAGAGACAACCGTGACTCGAGCAGGAAAGAAAACCGTCAACGAGGTCGTTATGTTACTCAAGAAAGAGGGAGAGAAATAGAAAATGCTTAAATGGCTAGCCAAACTCCAACCAGCTGTTTTGTTCGCATTTTGCCTTTTGCTCGTTTTTCAAATTCCACCAGCAAGGTCCGAACCGGGGGTGTCGTATGAGATCACCGACATTCAAAGTCGCTGTTACCGACAACACTCTTACCTACAATATCTCCGGAACGTCTCCACCTGTTTACACTGTGTCGGAACGTTTTTCTCCCTTCAGGGTCATAGTCGATGTTGCTGGAGCCTTTTTCGCAAAAGATTTAGACCCTTCAATGGCAAAAATTCCGGAGAATCGCTTTGCACAGATTGCCGTAACGGATCTTAAAACTCAAGATCCGCAGGTTATGCGCTTTGAATTCACCTTGGCAGACAGTCATGATTACGCAGTGTCTGCCAAGGATAATAATTTGCAGATCAAGCTGCTGCCGGCAAGTTCAAAGAGCACAAACACATCCGCCAATGAATCTAAGGGAGGCCTCTTCTCTTTAAAGGACTTCAAGGTTACCAGCACACCTACCACCACCACCATAACGATTCATTGCAAATGCTGCAGTTGATAAATATACCGTTGACACCATTGGTGGAACTGCTGATCAACCGCCAAGGATGTATATTGATATAAGCAACGTTAAAATCAACGAACTTGTCACAGAAAAGAAAATCGGTACTTCAGTTGCCAAAATCAGGGTTGCACCAAAAGGAAAAGGTGCCCGCATTGTTTTTGATTCTGCAAGTTCACAACTCTTTAAATATACTGTTACCCCCGCTGCTGACGGATTGAATGTGGTTATTGATGAAACTCCAGTTGCACAAACACATTCTCAGGCAAAAGGACAAGCAGCCGAAAAATCAGCCGGCGATGACAGCACTCTTGATGCACTTATCGGCTCGTCACAGCATCTCGTAAACAACGGCTCTGCAAAACCTGGCAGCAAATCACATTCTGCCTCTGCCAAGGCCTCTGCACTCGAAAATGATTTTTCCTTTTCCGGATATAATAAACAACGTATTAGTGTAGATTTTTATAAAATCGATATTCACAACGTTTTTCGTCTCTTTAGACAAATAACCGATCTCAATATCATCGTTGACGAACAAGTTCAAGGTGTCCTGACCCTGGCACTCAATGATGTGCCCTGGGATTTCGCTCTCGATATTATCCTCAACTTAATGGATCTGAAAAAAGAAGAACGCTTCAATACGATTGTCATTTATCCAAGCAAAAAGGATTTCACCTGGCCTACCCGCGCTGAAGATAATCTGGCTGTTCAAGCTGATGTGCAGGTAATCGAAAAAGAATCTCTGGTCATTGAAAAATCGGCGGCTCAGTCTAAGGAAATCGTTGAGGCCAAAAACCTCATGACTAAGGCAAAAAATCTCGAAGATCAACAAGCATTTGAAGAAGCCGTAGTACTCTATGCAAAAGCATTTGAACTCTGGCCGCAAAATTCAGTACTCGCCAATCGATTAACAACGCTCTACTTGGTGAATCTTGGCCAAAACGCCAATGCTGTCTTCATTGCCAAAAAAACATTACAGCATGATCCCGCGAATACCCGTGCAGCGCTCTACGCCGGTATCGGTTGTGCAAACATGCAGAAGATCAGCGAGGCCTCCGAATTTTTTACGCAGAGCATCAGCGGTACACCACCAATGAAAGAAGCCCTCATCAGCTATGCCGCCTTTAGCGAAAACAATGGTCAAAACGAAGCTGCCCTGAAGTTGCTCGACAAATATCAAACGCATTACGGTGAGAATGTCGATGTGATGGTTGCCAAGGCCAGAATTCTTGATAAGATCGGCCGCGTCAAAGAGGCTACTCAACAGTATCGGGCAGTTCTTGGCTCCGGCTTCCAAGTACGACCAGACCTAAAGAAATTCATCGAAGGACGTGTAGCTACAAAGGATTTACATTGAAAGAGCGTTATGCAATCAAGTAATTTCTCCAAAATTTCTGTCCAAGAGGTTGTTATGAAGTCTCTAATGAATTTTTTCTATTGCAGTAGCCTCTTGCTACTCTCACTTATTCTTACCTCCTGCATAACTGAAAGCAAGACACCGAAAGAAAATCCCGCAGTAGTCAAAGATTCTCTTGAATCGGTAGAAAACAACAAGGCTGCAGTCGAGGCTGTACAATCATGCCAGTTTGCCGGTTAAATATCAAACCGCTACATATCTGGTTGATAAACAGGGGAGTGAAGATCTTGCGATTAAAGATGAAGGGAAACTGAAAGTAGAGGCTCGAATCACCTCCACTCGCGGCCCGCAACCGCTCTGGGATATCATGAAAAGACTTGCTGCCATCAAGGGTATGAATGTTTCATGGGCCAGCGATGTTGACAAAGATGTATTGGTTGATGTTAATATCAATGCAAGTGATGATTTTTTTCAAGCCATTGATAATCTCCTGCGTCAGGTTGATTATTACCATGAGATGCAAGGTTCCACTATTATTGTAAAATATAAAGAGACAAGACAGTTCCATATTGCCATGCCTTTTGTTAAACAGACATTCAAGACGAAAACCGGAGGTGATGTCTTAGGTGGCGGTAGTGGAGGTGGTGGTAAAGGTGGGGGTGATAAAAACGCCAACGTTGCCGGAGAAATTTCATTATCGTCAGATGGCGTTGCAATCAGCAACCTCCGCGATGGTTCACCAGGAGGCGTTGAATTTAATACTTGGAGCAGCATTGAGAACAATCTCAATGCCATTCTCAACATCTGGTCGACTGACTCAGTAGAGTCTAATGCCTCTAAAAAAGCTGGTCAAGAATCCCTAAATAAGCAAGTCGCGCAAGAAACCAAGAAATATGATTCAAAGCTTAAAAGTGCTTCTGAAAAAGACACAACTCTCAGTGAGCAACTCGTAAGTGCTACGTTTCGTAAATCTACTGTCGGCAACACATATTTTATAGACAAACCTGTTGGATTAATAACCGTAACCGCTCCTCGTCCTTTACTTGACAAACTTGAGGTATATTTCAAATCACTGCAAAAAGAATTATACAAACAGGTGGTCATTGAGGCAAAAATTCTCGAGGTACATCTTGACGACAGTTCCTCCATAGGCCTTGATTGGAACATGCTTCTTAAAAATCTTTCAGTGAGTGCCGGGTCACTCACCGGGGGAAAAACGTACTCGAATACAAAAACAGATACGACAAATAGCTCGAAAACGCTGACCAACACAAATACCGATACAAATACAAATACCACAACGAATACCACAGGAACTACCGGCGACAAGACTTTCGACTATACGGCTGCTGATCCACTCCTCACAAATACTGGCGGCAGCACTTTTGTCGGCAGCAACGTAGCCGAAAACATTATAAGCAACGTGGCCGGAGCAGCCGCATCATCTGGAGTTTCGGCTGCCACCATCCTTTCCCAGGGTGTCACTGGAGCCCTCAGCGGAGCAGTTTCAGTTGCGGCTTTCAGTTTTGATTCATTCCTTAATGCCGTCAGTGCAGCAAGGCCAAGCGACCATACTTTCCAATCCGAAGCTGAGTGTCATGAACGGACAGCCGGCGCTTATCACCGTTGGTCGCAATGTTACCTATATAAGTTCCATTACCTCCGATGTAAGCGATGCCGGCGTTATAACCTATTCCGCCGAAACTGCACGGGCACTCTCTGGAGTTGGTCTGGCATTAACTGCAAATATCCTAGATGATAAACAAATCATTCTCAACCTTGTTCCAGTCACGTCGGAGTTGGTGGAACCCATAGAATATCGGGCGGTAGGTCTTGGAACCATTGGACTTCCAATAATCAATGTCCGCGAAATGAGCACAACCGTAAAAGTGAATAATGGGGAGATGCTGGTAATTGGTGGCTTGATCTCTAGTGTAACACAAGATGACGGAACCTTCGTACCCGGCACAAGTGGTCTTGGTTTCTTCAAGTACCTCTTCGGTAAAGAAACAAAATTGGCTAAAAAACGAGAGCTTATCATTCTGCTCAAGCCACGAATTATTTAAAACCTTTGAAAATTGTTACTATTACGATTTAATTAGAATTCTCAGGGAGATAATCATGCAGAAGTTCAAATTCGTACTCTATCTGCTTTCAGCTGTATTGCTTATGGGTTGTGGTCAGACTGTTGTTGAGACCCTTCATGTACCAGATTCGCCACATCGCAATGCTGCCGGCAAAGGGACAAACCGTCATCATCCTCCCTTTTGCTGATTATACCTCTGCAGAAGATCTTGCCGGAGCCTATCGACGCAACCTGTCCGTCACTGAAGCCCTTACCGATAGGTTGGTTGCCAATGGATTCAGCATGGCCATCCAGGAAGATGTTTTTGGCTATCTCGTTGATGAAAATATTATAAACATTGTTAACTACGAGGGAAATAATACTGAAAGCTTAACTGCTGAATTGGGTGGCGACTGGTCTGATGTCATGCAAAATGAGTTACAACGATACATTCAACTGCAAAAAATGCCCTCCGGCAAAAGTGTTTCCGGAAGCCCGGGAACACATGCTGTTACGCCGAATGCCATTGCTAAAATGGGGCGCCGATTCAATGCTGATTACATTGTCCGAGGACGAATTCTTGAATATAAAACCAGACAGGAAGCCACATGGGCTCCATGGAAGAAGGGCGTTTTACCATTTGTCAACGGCGGTACAAACAGGGTTCTCAATGGTTTTGCAAGCTCTGATGCCTATGATGAAAGAAACGAGGCCCTTACCGGAATGCTGATAGGCGGTATTATGGGTTACAACTATGCCACCTGGCCCTGGAATGAAGGCCAAACGTTCTTTGGCATGGCCGACGGAAGCGCAAACACCATCACTTGGGCAGGGGTTGGTGCTGGTCTTGGTGTGGTTTCGCATTCCAGCGGAAAAATTGATCAGGCGGCAGTACAACTTCGCATTTGGGTTCAGGAAGCAGCAACAGGAAACGTCATCTGGACCAACAGGGTGAGAGTTCTTGTTTCTCCGCAATCCATATTTGCAGACAAGCAGTATGATACCCTGTTCAATAAGGCCATCGATAAAGGGGTCGACGCGCTTGTTAACCACTTTGTCACATACGGCCTGTAATTTCTCTTTGAAATTGCAACAAAAAGGGACGATTGACAGTTGTCAATCGTCCCTTTCCTTTTTACCAATTCTTAGTTCTTCACCTCTTCTTTCTTTTTTTGGGCATTCTGAAAAAGTGCCATAAAATTGACCGGTTCCATGAGAAATGGAATATACCCGCCATCCACCGAAACCTGACTGACAATTTGCCGGGTAAACGGGAACAGCAGTGTCGGACAGTCGACACCCAGGAGCATCTGGATGTGCTCCGACGGTATGTTTCGCAGCATGAAAACGGCAGCATGTTCAATTTCAAGGATAAAGAGCACTTTGTTCTCATCTTTGGAGGAGACTTTGGCGGTGATTTTCAGAACCACCTCCCAATGATCAGTATCAATCTGGTTATTATTGAGTTGTAAATTGACCTCAACGCCTGGATCCATTTTTTGCTGGGCCGTGAATATCTGCGGCGCATTAGGGTTTTCAAATGATAAATCTTTTATATACATTTTTTGCATGCGGAATTCAGGTCTTGGTGCATTCCCTTCATTTGTTTTTTCTGCCATTGTATTCTCCAAATTTTTAAAATGGTGTTTATCGGTGATGTACAGTAAGCTTAGGATTCTATTAGAACGCACTTCCAAACTGGAATCAAGTCCTCGAACCTATTTATTGACTAACCATCATGAATTTACAACACCTGTTGCAAAAATTTCCCAGTATAGGATTTTCTTGATTTGGCAATTGATTCCGGAGTCCCAACTGCAACGAGTTGCCCGCCGCCATCTCCACCCTCTGGACCGATATCGATTATCCAGTCAGCTGTCTTGATTACATCGAGATTATGTTCAATAATCACTGCCGTATTGCCTTGATCTACGAGACGATTCAGTACATTGAGCAAATGTTGAATATCTGCCGGATGCAAACCGGTGGTGGGTTCATCGAGAATATAGATGGTTTTTCCACTGCTCCTGCCGGAGAGTTCCTTGGCCAGTTTGACTCGCTGGGCTTCGCCGCCCGACAGGGTTACCGAAGACTGGCCAAGTGAGATATATGAAAGTCCCACGTCAAAAAGTGTCTGGAGTTTTGTATGTATCGCCGGAACATTCTTGAAAAAGTTCAAACCTTCCTCAACCGTGAGGGCGAGAACTTCGTGGATGTTTTTTCCCCGATACTGAATCTCCAAAGTGTCGCTGTTATAGCGCTTCCCTTTACAGGTATCACACTCAACGTAAATATCGGGCAGGAAGTGCATGACTATCTTGTTTACCCCTTCGCCTTCACACGCCTCGCACCGCCCTCCTTTTATGTTAAAACTAAAACGCCCAAGTTTATATCCTCGAGAACGAGATTCCGGTAAACGAGCAAACAGTTCACGAATCGGGGTAAAAACGCCGGTATATGTCGCCGGGTTTGAGCGAGGCGTCCGGCCTATTGGACTCTGATCGATATCAATGATTTTATCGATACACTCCAAACCGGTTAATATTGCTCCATCTTGGCTATATGTTGTGCTCTTTTTATTCAATCCTCCCTTTACCAGCTTATAAAGGGTCTCTATTACCAGAGAACTCTTTCCTGATCCGGAAACCCCAGTAACTGACGTGATAACACCAATGGGGAAGGAAACAGTTAAATCTTGCAAATTATTGATGCTGCAATTCTGCAACATTAACCACTTCCCGCTCTCTTCATGCACAGGTCGTCTGGTTTTTGGAGTTTCTATTGCCAAGCGCCCGGAAAGATAAGCCCCGGTTATTGAGCTCTGGCAAGCGAGCAAATCCTTTACCGATCCGTTAAATACTACATTTCCACCATGAATACCAGCCCCCGGCCCCATGTCAAGGACGTGATCAGCGGCAACTATAGTATCGGTATCATGCTCAACGACAATAACACTGTTACCCAAATCACGCAGTTCCAACAACGTATTGATAAGCTTTTGATTATCCCGTTGATGCAAGCCGATACTCGGCTCATCAAGGATGTACAATACTCCTGCCAGCCGCGACCCGATCTGTGAAGCAAGGCGAATGCGCTGTGCCTCACCTCCAGAAAGGGTCCCTGCCCTTCTTTCCAGCGAAAGATATCCCAAACCTACATCTTCAAGGAAAGAGAGACGATCAACAATTTCCTTGAGAATAGGTTCACCTATCTTCCTTTCGCGAACAGACAGGGGAATCACCGGTAATTCCTGGAGGAGCCTTTCTATTGATAAGCAGGTCATGTCGAATATGGACCATTTGCCAATTCGCACGGCCAGGGCCTCAGGCTTTAGCCTTGCGCCGGAACAAAGAGTGCATTGTTGTTCATTCATGTACTTTCCAAGTTCTTCACGAATCATGGATGACTGCGTTTCGTGGAATCGTCTATCCAGTTGAGGAATAACTCCTTCAAACCGATTCACAGCTGACAGAACCCTTTGTCCTTTGCGATAATGAAAAGTGATTTCCTCAACTCCCGAACCATACAAAAATATATCTTGAATCTCTTTTGGCAGATTCTCAAACGGTGTCTCCAACGAAACACCATAATGATTGGCAACGGACTCCAGCATATGTCCTGTATACGATTCTTCCTTGCGCCACCCCCACGGTGCGATAGCCCCATCACTTATCGCCCTACGTGTGTCGGGGACGATAAGAACAGGATCAAAAAATTGTTTTACTCCAAGGCCACTGCATTCGGAGCACGCTCCTTGCGGATTATTAAAGGAAAACAGCTGGGTGGAAAGCGGTGGCATAGAAATCCCGCATTTATGGCAGGCAGCAAATTCACTAAATAATTTCTTTGATGCATCATCAGGAAACAAGACCACGAGGAGGCCCTCAGTAAGCTTGACAGCAGTACTCACGGACTCAGCCAAGCGACGACGAACAGATTCCTTGATAACCAGTCTATCAACAACGATCTCTATGGAATGCTTTTTATTTTTATCAAGCGGTGTAATATCATCAGCGTGCAGGATGTCTCCATCGATACGTACCCGAACAAAACCTTCCTTGCGGACTCTCATGAGCAGCTGCTCGTGCCGCCCTTTCCTATCGGTCACCAGAGGGGCCAAGAGGATGACCTTGGTCTCCTCCGGCAGGGACATTAGGGCATTTACCATGTCTTCTATGGACTGAGCCTGAATTTCACTTCCACACTGATGACAATGAGGATGCCCGCAGCGTGCGAAAAGCAGGCGCAAATGATCATATATTTCTGTTATCGTACCCACTGTCGAACGTGGATTTTTGCTTGTGGTTTTCTGTTCGATGGAAACCGCCGGTGATAGCCCTTCCAATGCATCAACATCGGGCTTATCCATCTGTCCAAGAAACTGACGTGCGTAGGTCGAAAGAGATTCCACATAGCGCCGTTGTCCCTCTGCATACAGGGTATCAAATGCCAAAGTCGATTTGCCGGATCCGGAAATCCCGGTAAATACCACCAGGCTATTGCGTGGCAGGTCGACATCGATGTTTTTCAAATTATGCATTCGTGCGCCACGAATGCTGAGGATCTTAGGTTCCATGGTTAGGCAGGAGAGTGGAAAATTGTTTCCGACGGCGATTAACAGCGAGTGAAATTTTCGTGGTCAATTTTTATGCACCGATCCATGACCACCAAAATCCCATGGTTTCTTGCAAGTTCAGCGGCTTCTTCGTTCCTGATGCCCTGCTGCATCCAGATGGCTTTTGCCTGAGGATGCAATGTCAGTGCTTCCTCGACAATTGGCAGGACTTCCTCTGATTTCCTGAAGATATTTATTATATCGACTGGAAAAGGCAAAGCCCCAAGATTCGGATAACACTTCATGCCAAGAACTTCATTCTGTCCTGGATTGATGGGAAATACCGTATAGCCGGCAGCAATGAGGTAACGACAAACCATATTGCTCGGTCGATTTTCTTTTGGAGACAAACCAACAATGGCTATAGTGCTCGCCACTTTAAGAAGTTGCGAGATCTCTGAAGATTGTTGAAAAACCGAAAATTTCTGCATAGAATGTGATCGATGATCAATTAGGTTGGCTGCAGCTGTGATTTTATTAATGGCAATTCCCCCCTTCCAGGGCAACACAATGATGACCCCATAGACAAAAGTCAAGATACCAATTATATACTACAGGATCATTGCAGAGCGAGATAGCATACAGCGTTATTTAAAGAAGTACTTAACAATATTCCTTGATCTAAGGCAGACTGATCTAAGGCAGACCTTGGGGAATTTCCATGAACTTTCAAAATATTATCTTTGAGTTGAGTCAATATTGGGCGGAACAGGGATGTGTTGTCCAACAACCCTACGACATGGAGGTCGGGGCTGGAACATTCCATCCCGCCACATTGCTCCGAGCCTTGGGCCCAGAACCTTGGAAATCGGCTTACCCACAGCCTTCACGACGCCCTACCGACGGCAGATACGGCAACAACCCCAATCGCCTGCAACACTATTATCAATACCAGGTTATCATCAAACCATCGCCTTTGAATGTCCAAGAGTTGTATCTTGGCAGTCTCGAGAAATTCGGACTAAATTTACTTGAACATGACATCCGCTTTGTTGAAGATGACTGGGAATCGCCGACCCTTGGGGCCTCAGGCCTTGGATGGGAGGTGTGGTTGGATGGCATGGAAATTACCCAGTTCACCTATTTTCAACAGGCAGGCTCAATAGAACTCTACCCAACAACGGTGGAGATAACCTATGGTCTTGAACGTATTGCCATGTATCTTCAAGGGGTTGAAAGCGTCTACGATATTGCCTGGAATGAGCAGATAACCTATGGAGAAATCTTTCACCAAGCGGAAGTTGAATTTTCCACCTTTAATTTCGAAGAGGCGAATGTCGAAAAGCTCTTGATGTTTTTTGACACTTATGAAGCAGAAGCCCAGAGACTCGTGGACAAAAAATTGATCCTTCCTGCTTATGACTATTGCCTTAAATGCTCACACACCTTCAATCTTCTTGACGCTCGGAAGGCCATTAGCGTCAACGAACGAACCAGATATATTGGACGCATCAGAAACATTGCACGAAAAGTTGCCGAAGCATATGTAGAACAGCGTCAAAACATGGGCCATCCACTGATAAAATGAGATAAGATGAAAAAGATAGCCAGGCAGTGTGCCTGATTCCGTAATGTGGCGGAAGTGCATGGGAATCGAACCCACCTAACGGGCTATTAACCCGCTACACCGGATTTGAAGTCCGGGAAAGCCACCAGTGCCCTATCCACTTCCAAAGTTTGCAGTAAAAATCAACGAATATACTAATAAGTGTTGACCTTGAAAACAACTATTTATTATAGTATCAAGTTTTATTGTCACGTTGACATGGTGTCAAACAACAATCACAGCTTTTTTAAAAATTCCAGGAACCAGATTCTTACCCTACATGCAGTGTGAAAGATTAATTAAAATGATTAAATCATGGTATCTCAGTGTTCGTGATGAGACCATGGCTCCGGCGCGCATGGTCTCATTCATGGAGCAACATGCCACCACTTGTGAAGTTTGTTTACAGGATGTGAGCCTGAAAGAAGAAATTGCCAAAATCACAGAACTTATCCTGCCGGAATCGAAAATTCCTAAAGCAATTCGACAGCAAAGTGGCCTGGATGATGAAAACGACTTAATCAGTCAAGAGGATATCTTTGTAGAAAACGAGGAAGAAAATGACGAAATCCTTGCCGACGACGAAGTAGATGTGGAGAACGTAGGTCCTGAAGATGACGAATTCCTTGAAGATGAGGAAGACGACTAACGCCGCCATCATCTTTGACCATCATGAAAAAGTTCAGTGGCCGGCACAATTACCTCGATTATAAAAACCAGGAATCCAGTTTTGCATCTCTTCATTACATAGGGGGATTCCCCCATTTTTTCAGTGCGCTCGTAATAAACGCGTTGACTTCGGTTTGTTCCTCATCACCTTTGCCCACTATCTTTATGGGAGCACCAAAGGAATAATACGCCGTCTTGGAAACATCAAGCCTGCCGAAATCCTTAATCCAGGAGCCGTTCTGCCAGCAATCGGTCTTCAAAGCCACAGGAATAACTGGAACCCCGGCCTTTTTGGCTAGCTTCACACCGATCGAACTCATCTGTTCCGGATCGAATACATGCGATCGCGTCGTCTGAGGAAATACGATGACCGAAATACCCTCTTGCAACCTATTGACCCCTTCGGACATGACAACTTTGAAATCCTGCCGAGGATTGGTTCTAGTGACGGCAACAGGATTACGTGATTGCATTATATGCTTAAAAAACGGATAAGTGAGCAGGCTTTGCTTTACAACGAAAGTTACCGGCATAATCGGCTGAATAATCACAGGCAAAAGCATTGTCTCCATCATGCTCATATGATTGCCTAAAAAAACAACCGGTCCATCCTGTCTCTCTATATTTTCAACACCCGATATATCTATCTTAACCCCAGCCAGTTCTAGTCGTCGCAACACATCCAGGCTACTGCTAACCCAATCTTCGTCTCCATAATTGCCTCTTTTAGCCACCCTACTCGATCGCAAGACAATACCAATGAGATGAAGATAAAAGAGCGCGGAGGGAAACATTTTTGATAGCAATGAAAGAGGGCGATCCGGTGTTCTATAAAGATGCTTGGTGTATTGTAATTTATGCATTATTCTCAAGTCACATGGATGAATTAGAATAAAGAAATCCCTCATCTTCAGTGTTCAAAGCAGCACGAACCCGTTGTCTCTTAAACTGCCAGAACGAAGGCCATCCCCAGACTTAGGAGCCGTTACAAAATAACCTGGCCATTTTCAACCCATTTTGTTACGGCTCCTTATGCCGTTCCGGGCATTCCTTTGGCCTTGTTATTTTTTTACAACGGCTTACCTATTTTCGATTGTTTTCCAACCTGGCTAACAAGCTCGAGGTGTCCCAGCGTCCTCCTCCCATTCCTTGCACTTCTGAATAAAATTGGTCAACAAGAGCCACGAGTGGAACGTGTGATCCATTGCGACGTGCTTCTTCAAGGACAATGCTCAAATCTTTGCGCATCCAGTCAACAGCAAAGCCTAAATCGTATTTTCCTTGCCACATGGTTTGATAGCGATTTTCCATCTGCCATGAGTTGGCTGCACCTTTACTTATTACTTCAACCACTTGCATGCCATCCAATCCGGCACTTCGAGCAAAATGCAATGCTTCTGCGAGTCCTTGCACCACGCCCGCTATACAAATCTGATTCACCATTTTTGTCAGTTGCCCCGCACCGACATCGCCTAAACGCTCAACACATTTGGCATAGCTCATTATAACTGGCTTAGCCGAAGCAAAAATAGCCTCATCTCCGCCAACCATCACCGTGAGCTGACCTTTTTCCGCCCCTGCTTGACCACCGGAAACTGGGGCATCTAAGAAACCAATACCCATAGCACGAGAAGCCGATCCAACTTCACGTGCAACATCTGCAGACGCTGTGGTGTGATCAATGAGTATTGCTCCAGGGGCCATACCAGCAAGAACACCTGAATCGCCGAATACCACCTGCCGGAGATCGTCATCGTTGCCAACACAAATGAAAACAAATTCTTGTTTTTCAGCCGCATTTTTAGGAGTGTCGCAATACCGGCCACCATGTTGAGAAACCCAAGAGCCTGCTTTACTCTGAGTTCTGTTAAATACGGTTACCTCATGACCTTGCCTCGCTAAGTGTCCTGCCATCGGATATCCCATTACCCCCAATCCGATAAATGCTGCTTTTGCCATTGCAATTTCTCTTATATTATTTTTCAAGCTTTAGTGTTTTAATCCCGAACTCGGTTTGCAAAGATGCTCAAAAGTCAGGACATTCTTATTTTTTTGATATAAACAATCTGTTCTTTTAATTTAACAAAACCGTTGTTCTCGTAAAACCTATGGGCATCCTTCCCTATAGCATTTCTACATTCATTGTCTTATGGGTGAGTTATACCATACGGTCAAAGGTGGTAGAAAGAAAAATAAGGTTACTACCAACCCCGAGCTTCAAAAAAAAAGGGTCTGCCGTGTTACCGGCAGACCCAATATATAAAAGCTTGAAAATGTTCAAGCCAGAAATCCTCTAGCAAAAAGAGTCGGCTTTAATAACACAACGATTCCTGCTCGTCAATAATTATTTGTACCTAAGATACAGGACGAATAAAAACCTTTAACTCAACCGGTACTGAGGACATTTTTCATGGTATAGCATCTCGAGAAGCTCGAAGATGCTGTCCTCAATCTATTTGGCCGGTTGCTCGCCGAAAGTTGGACCAAATTAACCGGGTCCAAGAGATCAATGAACTTAAATGTGCCTCCAGGTAATCGACTGGACCGCTTGCAAGGCAACCGGCAGAATCAATACAGTATCCGCATCAACCAACAGTACAGAATTTGCTTTAAATGGGAGGAAGGCCATGCCTACGAAATTGAAATCACCGATTACCACTGATGTTGGCCGGCGGCTGCCTCGTAAACGCCCCCCGACACATCCGGGGGAAATGCTTTTGGAGGAATTTGTCAAGCCACTTAACCTTACACAAACAGAACTTGCTCGTCTTCTCGAGCGTTTCCTACCCTCGCCTGAACGAAATTATCAAAGGCAGGCGCTCGGTAACTCCGGATACTGCATTGCGGTTGTCTCGTGTTTTGGGTATGTCTGCAGATTTTTGGCTAGGCTTGCAACAGGATTGGGATCTTTGGCATGCCATGAATAGCCCTGAAGCAAAACAGATTAATCGGTTGAAGCCACTTTCCAGAGATCAGCATTCTTTTGCATAGTGATGAACCAGACAAATTTTCTGACATTGTCTGGCAATTTAAGTAAGTTTTAAATATGACTACGAAGAACGGTTAGCTGATCGGAAGGTGTTCACGCTCGACGAAAAAACATGGGGGGCTTTCATTGCCGCCCTCGACACACCACCGCAACGCAAACCGCGCCTTGAACGGCTGTTTAGGGGGCCCTCCGTTTTTGACGCTGAGCCGTGAAAGACGCCCTGCTCATAGAAAAATTACAGCGAACACACGAGATCGAGACCTTCGATTGCGGACAGCCCGAGCTCAACCTCTTCCTTATTCGTCACGCACTACAAGCCGAGCAAGCGAACTCATCCCAAACCTATGTTGGATTAAGCGGCAAAACGGTTATCGGATTCTATACGATCCCTCAGCACATAGAAATATTCTATAACCGAGCGCGAATACAGAAGAAACTGGGGTATTGTTCACCAGCTATTATTGGAAAGGAATATTTTGCAGAAAAGCAATTCGACGAGAGGTTTAATTTTCCACTATTGACGACTGACCTCACTCGAATGGTGCGGGTTTTTCTCTTTCCAAAACGAAATGAATGAGGTACGGAGATACAGAAAAATCTTGATGGAGCCTCAGGTGACACTGTTGGGCGCAAAAGAGAATAATCGACCCACACTGCACTTCTTAGGAGGAGGTCACCGATAATGATTGGAAAAGAATCAATGACAACCAACACATCGACCGGCCGGCTGGCCCGTATAGTCCCGGGGCTGACGGCTCTGCTCGGTTACCGGCGCGCCGATCTTTCCCATGACCTGATTGCCGGCCTGTCGGTTGCCGCTGTTGCTCTGCCGGTTGGTGTCGCCTATGCCGAACTGGCCGGTTTCAACCCTATTATCGGTCTGTATTCGACCATCCTGCCGATGATCGTCTATGCCCTATTCGGTACTTCCCGGCAACTGATAGTCGGTCCGGATGCGGCGACCTGTGCCCTGGTTGCAACCGCCGTGGCACCGCTGGCTGCCGGTGATCCGGACCTGTATATGTCATTGTCCGTGTCAATCGCCGTTCTGGCCGGGATATTTTGCATCGGTGCCAGTTTTCTGCGACTAGGCGCTCTTGCCGACTTTCTCTCGAAACCGATTTTGGTCGGCTTTCTCAACGGGGTCTCGTTGCATATCCTGGTGGGCCAACTCGGCAAGCTGTTCGGGTTTGCCATCGAGACCGAGGGGGGTATCATCCCCCACCTTGCTGAACTATTCGGGAAAATCGGTCAAACCCACCTGCCAACACTGGCGGTGGGGTTGGGCACCTTTGCTGTCCTGTTGATCTCTCCCAGACTTTTTCCCCGCCTGCCTGCCGCGCTGGTAGGGTTGGTCGCCGCCGGGTTGATCGTGGCTGGGCTCGATCTGGAGGCTATGGGCGTGAAGGTGCTGGGTGATGTACCGGCCGGCTTGCCGGATCTGCAGCTGCCAAGCTTACATCTCAATTTGCTGGATAAGATTGCCGGTGCTGCGGCGGGGCTGGCCCTGGTCAGTTTCTCCAGCATGATGCTCACCGCCCGTAGCTTTGCCGCCAAGAACCGCTACCAGATCGATACCGATCGGGAGTTCGCCGCTCTCGGAGTGGCGAATATCGCCTCCGCACTTTCACAGGGTTTCGCCATCAGCGGCGCCGACTCGCGTACTGCAATGGCGGACGCGTCGGGAGGAAGGACGCAGCTTACCGGCTTGGTTGCGGCGGCCGCTGTCGCCATCGTCCTGCTCTTTCTTACCGAACCCCTGCGGTGCGTGCCTGTCGCCGCCCTCGGTGCGGTGCTGGTCATGGCATCACTGTCACTCCTCGACCTACAAGCCCTGGGCCGGTTGTACCGGCTCAGAAGATCCGAGTTCGCCCTCTCATTCCTGGCCACTATCGGGGTGATCTGGGTCGGTGCGATTCAGGCTATAGGTGTTGCCGTTATTCTGGCCATTCTGCGCTTTGTCAGTCTCAGCGCCAAGCCGCGTGTCGCTATTCTCGGTAAGATCAAAGGAATGTCGGGTTTCCATTCCACTGTTCGTCATCCCGAGGCGGAAACTTATCCCGGTCTGGTACTGTTCCGCTTCAATGGCCCGTTGATTTTCTTTAACTCCCCTTATTTCAAGCAGCAGTCCCTCGCAGCGATCAATGCCGCCGGCAGCGGCCTGAAATGGTTTGTGGTGGACGCAATACCCGTTACCCAAATGGATGTAACCGGTTACTACGAGCTAGAGGATCTAGCTCAGACTTTGCATGAGCGTGGAGCGGAACTGGTGATTGCCGGCCGGATGAAGGAAGCGATCGAGTGGCACGAGAAAAAAGGACTGTCGGACAAGTATTTTGCTGACCGACACTATCCGACGCTGCGGGAAACCGTCAGAATGTATCGGGAGCTTTTTCAGATTGAAGGTGATATGTGAGAGAGACAGTTGCTTTGTTCAGGGTTCATAAAAACTGTTTTCGATGAAAGTCAGCCGATCCAATGAGTAAAACCACTTTCCCCCGACAACTCGCCAAGACCTATGCCCAGCGAAAACAGGGTGATATTCACCGTATTTGGCAACATATCCCTTGTCAGAAGATTATCATACCTGCGCCAGAGTGAAAGGCCTCTGGTAACTTGGTCATCTGTCATCAGTGCGACTTGGTGTTAAGATGCAAGTTATCACTTCCTGTCCGCTACAGCGCTTGGTTTGGGGAACTGCGAATCTCCTCTGACGCAAAAAACGGAAGACGCAGTGTCTGTTGCTTGCAACTATTTGTTAGAGTATGTATTTCAGCTCCGCTGTCGTCGAAATCGTAGCAAATTCGCCATCCAGATTCGCCAGTGACATCGCATGGACCTCTTCCGGTGTGTGAGGTTGGCCGCTGTAATCTACCTTCGCAAATGCAAATGTCGCATCGGAAGCAACGAAAGTCTTGAACCCCAGATTTCCGGCAGTTCTGGCGGTTGATTCCACCGAATAATTTGTGCTAACCCCGACGATAACCACACGGTCAATGCCACGGGCATGAAGCCAGCGTTCAAGCCCAGTGTTTATGAAGGCATCCGGAACATTCTTTTCGACAACATGCTCGTGATAGAGCGGTACGAGCTCCGGTTGAAATTCAGCCCCCGGTTGGCCCGGCCAGAATAGCGAGGTCGGTGTTCTTGAGATGTGGCGGACGTGAACAATTGGTGCACATGCTGCCCGCCAGGAAGCAAGAAGGTATGCGATGTTTTGCTCTGCCGTTGGGTTGTTTCTCTGACCGGCGGATTTGCTGGCCATGCCACGTTGCATGTCAATGATGATAAGTGCGGGGGCATACATGCGCTCTCACAAATGATTATGCTGATCTGTTTATCCAGAAATTTGTAAGTTCTACAGCAATGTCATTAACTTTAGCTGATATTTCATAGCGAGCGGATAAGCAACGTACTTGTCAGTTGTGCGAAGAGATATCTTGATCTCCTTCTTGCCGATTATTTGCTGGAAACGCTTAGGAATGGCATAATGAAAATACAGTATGCCGCTGTCAGGATTGCGCTGCAGAAATGAGAAAACCCGAATCATTTTTCCCACCTTGTTTGTACAAATGTTTTGTACAAGTGGCAAATGTTCGGGTTTTTATATGAACTAAACCAATGGCTTAGAGTGTAAATGGTGGCGATGCAGGGACTTGAACCCCGGACACTGCGGATATGAGCCGCATGCTCTGACCGACTGAGCTACATCGCCTTTCGATAAGGCGAAAATAATTACCTTATCGATCTTTCCATGTCAATACTTTTCAAGCAACATGTGAGGATGATTTTACAAAAAAATTGGAAGGCCCTGCGCAAAACAGAACCTTCCAATAGTTTCGAATACTTCGGCAATCAGGGTCCTGCCGAAAAAACCTTACATCATTCCGCCCATTCCGCCCATTCCGCCCATTCCTTGGGGCATTCCGCCGCCTGGAGCAGGATTCTCTTCCGGAATCTCGGCGATCACACACTCGGTAGTGAGGAGCATGCCGGCCACAGAAGCTGCATTTTGCAGTGCGGTTCTGGTAACCTTGGCGGGATCAATAACACCGGCAGCAATAAGATTTTCATATTCCTCGGTGGCGGCATTGAAACCCATTGCACCTTCAAGTCCCTTCACATGTTCGACGATGACGGAACCTTCACGCCCGGCATTATTGGCGATCTGACGAATAGGTTCTTCAAGTGCCCTAAGAAGAATATTTCTCCCAAGCGCTTGCTCACCTTTCAATTCAAGTGCGGCAAGTGCCTTGAGGCATCGGAGATAAGCAACACCACCACCGGGAACAACGCCTTCTTCGACAGCTGCACGAGTTGCATTCAACGCATCTTCAACGCGAGCCTTCTTCTCTTTCATCTCAATCTCGGTTGCAGCACCAACATTGATGACGGCAACGCCACCAATCAGTTTAGCAAGTCGCTCTTGCAGTTTTTCGCGATCATAGTCAGATGTGGTGTCCTCAATCTGGGCACGGATCTGCTTGACACGTGAAGCAAGTTTTTCTTTATCGCCGGCGCCGTCAACAAGCGTCGTGTTGTCTTTATCGACGACAATGCGCTTACAGGTACCGAGGTCACTGACCGTGACATTTTCAAGTTTGATACCAAGATCTTCTGTAATAACCTGACCACCGGTAAGAACAGCGATATCTTCAAGCATCGCCTTGCGACGGTCACCAAAGCCAGGCGCTTTAACAGCAGCCACACTCAGCGTGCCGCGAAGCTTATTAACAACCAGGGTGGCGAGGGCCTCACCATCAACGTCTTCAGCAACGATGAAAAGACCTTTGCCCATCTTGGCAACAGATTCAAGAACCGGCAGAAGATCTTTCATACTGGAAACTTTCTTCTCTACCAGGAGGATGTAAGGCTCTTCCATGGTTACTTCCATGCGCTCCGGATCGGTGACAAAATAGGGAGAAAGGTAACCGCGGTCGAACTGCATACCTTCAACGACATCAAGACTGGTATCCATTGATTTTGCTTCTTCAACAGTGATAACGCCTTCTTTGCCGACCTTGTCCATGGCTTCGGCAATGATATTACCAATGGTCTCATCGTTGTTTGCAGAAATGGTACCAACCTGGGCGATCTCTTTCTGCTCTTTGGTTGGAGTGGCGATCTTGGCCAATTCAGCAACAACACACGCAACACCTTTGTCGATACCGCGTTTGATCTCCATAGGATTGCCGCCGGCGGCAACAAGTTTTACGCCTTCGGTATAAATCGACTGTGCAAGAACAGTTGCAGTTGTAGTGCCGTCACCGGCTACATCAGAAGTTTTTGAAGCAACTTCCTTGACCATCTGTGCGCCCATATTCTCAAACTTGTCTTTCAGTTCGATTTCCTTGGCGACGGTTACGCCGTCCTTGGTGATTGTCGGTGCTCCGTACGACTTATCGAGCAATACATTGCGGCCTTTCGGGCCGAGGGTCACTTTTACAGCATTCGCTAATACATTAACGCCGTTGAGGATCGACTCACGGGCTTTGACCCCATATTTGATTTCTTTTCCAGCCATAATTCTATTCTCCCTTTTTCAACGAGATGTTATCAATTATAAATATCACAGTTCAAAATAATTTCAGAAGTATCTGAATTATTTTATTACAACCCCAAGGATATCGTCTTCACGCATGATGAGAAAGTCATCGCCATCAATTTTCACTTCGGTCCCGCCGTATTTCGAAAACAATACTCGGTCGCCGGCAACAACCTGAAGGACAACTCTTTCACCTTTATCATTCAATTTTCCAGGGCCAACAGCAACAACTTCACCCTCGGCCGGTTTCTCTTTGGCACTATCAGGGATAATGATTCCACCTGCTGTTTTTGCCTCTTCTGCAAGTCGTTTCACCAAAAGACGATCATTCAATGGACGAATCTTCATTACTACCTCCTAACTAGACAAATGATTTGTTACGGAAAAAGGGACTCACAGACAAATATAAGGAGTCCCAAATTGATTTTTGCCCGATTTTCAGGGTGGTGTATCGAACTGCGCAAAAATATAGGCTGTCATCTTTAAAAATCAAGGGGTGATTTTTAAAAAAAACGAAAGGCGATAGGCGGCATATGCGACTCGAAACGATGCCGCCCCATTATGAGAATCGCATGTAATCATCCAACACGAACCAGCCATTTGCAGGGATCATCTTGAAAACCTTTTTGGATGGCTTGCAGTTCAGTATAGAGCCTGGCCGATAATTCTCCGGTCCGGCCGTCATGTATCTTGTAGCTGGTGTCTTTATAAAGCAGTTCACCGACTGGCGAAACGACAGCTGCGGTGCCGGTGCCGAAGACCTCTTGCAGTCTGCCCTCCTCATTCGCCTTGAGCACCTCATCTATCGCGATCTTGCGCTCAACCACATCCACTCCCCAGCTGGAGGCAAGTTTGATAACGGAGTCCCTGGTTATTCCCCCTAAAATCGAGCCTTCCAGTGGCGGGGTGAGTAACTGGCCATCTATTTTGAAAAAAATGTTGCTCGTCCCCACCTCTTCAATATATTTGTGCTCGCAGGCATCCAGCCATAAGACCTGCGTACACCCTTCTTTTTTGGCAATTTCCGACATATACAGGGATGCCGCATAATTGCCGGCAGTTTTTACGTTGCCAACTCCGCCCTTTACCGCCCTGACATACTGGTCACTGACATAGATCTTTGTCGGGTTGCACCCTTCGGCATAATAGGCTCCGACGGGAGACATAATTATATAAAAAGAGTAGAGTGACGATGGTTTAACGCCAAGGGTCGGTTCGACGGCAATCATTGTCGGGCGAATATAGAGGCTTGCCCCCTCGGCTCGCGGCACCCACTCTCTCTCAAGATAGATGAGCGACTTAAGGATGTTGACTGTTTTTTCCACAGGAATACGCGGCATACACATGCGTACTGCTGAATTGTTCATCCGTTCAAAATTATCCTTCGGACGAAAAAGAAACAATTGATCATCTTTACCTCGATACGCCTTGAGACCTTCAAATATCGCCTGACCATAATGGAAAACCATTGCCGCCGGATCGAGTCGAAATTCTTCTTTTGCACAGATTTTCGCATCATGCCAACCATGCTCTCGACTCCATTGCATAAGGAACATGTAATCTGTAAAGTGAACACCAAATCCGAGCTTTTCGGGTGATGGTTTCTTCTTTAATTTTTCCCCGGGCACCTTCTCCAATACAATCTCAAGATCTTCCACACATTTTCCAAATCTCCTCGGTAACACTTATTTTTCTTTGCTTAATCCACAGGAGGATCTATAATTTTTATCCAAGACGAGATGTTACCTTCCCTTGCCGTAGAGTTTCCAGACAAGAGTTCAGAATACCTCAGCAGTTGGCACAATTGCAACCCTATTTCAAATCCCCCAACCTCGAACTGATTCAGATACACACAAATGAGCGGCACCAAGACACGTCATCAGCCAAACGGCCACTCCCCAAGCCCTGTGAGTATCAGATATTTTCTCCTAGTATTTGCTGTATCTATCTTTTTCTTTGGCGTGATTCTCTGGCCGTTTTGGTCGACATTGGTGCTTTCCTTTCTCTTGACCAGCCTCTTTCGGCCGATTTATGTTTTCATCAGCAAAAAACTCCCCTGCCGGCTTGCCTCGGCACTCACCTGCCTGCTGATTATCGCTATTGTCTTTATTCCTCTGATTTTTTTCGTTTTTTCACTGGCCGATGAAGCGCTCAATTTGTACAACTGGGGTCGAGATAGTCATATTGGTCTGAGGCTCCAGGTATTCATCGAGGAAAGCCCTTTGATTCTGCAATTCCATGACCAATTGAAACAGGTCGGATTCAAGTTCGAGCCGTCACAGATTTCCGACACCCTTTCCTACCTGGCTAAACAAAGTGGCTTGCTGCTTTATAACCAGGCCAGCGCCTGGGCGGCAAACGTATTGCAATTTCTCTTCATGTTTTTCCTCATGATTCTCGTCATTTTTTTTCTCCTCATCGATCAACCGAAGCTGATAGAATACATCATTGACATCTCGCCCCTGCCGGAAGATGAGAATCGCCTGCTGATCGATAAATTCCAAGAGATTGCCAACGCGATTCTCAAGGGAAACGGCATCTGCGGACTCATCCAAGGTGTCATGGGCGGCATCATCTTCTCAATACTCGGCCTCAATTCTCCAATTCTTTGGGGCTGTGTTATGGCAGTCATTGCTTTCATGCCGATTTTCGGCATCGGCCTGGTGATGATTCCTGCCGCTTTGATACTGGCGATCAGTGATAGAATGAATGAGGGTATCTTTCTTGTTGTTTTTTACTTAATTCTCTCTTTAGGGGTCGAAAATTTGGTAAAGCCGAAGATGGTCGGCACCCAGGTGCATATGCATACCCTTCTGATTTTTCTCTCCATTCTTGGAGGAATGACGGTATATGGGGTTCTCGGGATCATCTACGGTCCGCTCACTATCACTGCTTTCCTAACCCTTTCGGCAATCTATTTAAAAAAATACGATCATCACATCCGACAAAGATAAGGAAAGCTGAGAGCTGGAAATAACTAAGGGAATTTAAGCAAAATCGATGGGAATGACATCCCAGAACGTGACTTTTTCACCCTTCCAGGTAACGACGCTGGCTTTAGCATCCTGGGAAACGATTATCCCCACGACATCATGCAGCTTATGGCAGAGATAGTACATTGACCGGTGTCGGGTGCCGACGCTTTCAACCCGTTCCACCTGGCGGCGAACACCTTCCGGGTCAAGGGCGCGGGCGACGCTGCCCCCCATTTCCATGGCTCCCTGGATAATGCCGCCAAATCCGATTATCTCAAGAGCTTCGGTGGTCACGACGGCGCCATCAACCCCGGTAAGCCTGGCGATAAACCTGGCATACTTAAACACCCGCTCATCAAGCTGGGCCAACTCCTCCGTCTGCAGCGACACATAATCCTTCCATCCCGCCAGATATTCGGGACCATAGAGCCGACCGCAATTACGCGCCAGGACCTCCATGATGCGCAGAACGATCTTCCTCAGCTGATTACGAGGGGTTTTTTCATCAAACCGATATTTGAGATCGATATAGGGGTTATCATGGGCCACCAGACCATCCATTCCGGCAGAGAAAGATATGATCGTCCCGCCATGCCCGGAACGCCGGACTGTGCTGATAACATGCTTGAAAAATTCAAGATAAAGGGCCGGGATGAAAGAAGGATCGATGCGCGACCATGCCCCCCGGTCGTAGTGCGGATTGTTCTCGTGCATTGTCTCGAGTTCACTTCGCACCTGTCCAAATCGCATGGCAACCCACTGCGAACGAAAGACATTGGTCGAGGGGGATATGATCTTACCACCGCTCAACTGGGCAAGAATCTCGACCCCCCGGCAGACAATCAGTCGACCGGAGCCCAGGATATTTACACCGAGCGCCGGCGGCAGGGGGGTGGCCTGTTTGCTGCCGCCATGAATGACATGCATCCACCGCGATCCTGAGTGGATCAGACCCCAGATCTGTAATCCTTCACCCTTCCGATGACGAATACCGATGAGGGAATTGTTGTAGTCTATGGACGGACCGAGTTTGAGAAGCGCATATTCGTTGTAGGGGCGCGGCACGGTAAAATTGAGGGTAAAGAGACCAAGAGCCTCGCCGACGCCATCTTCATCAACGTCATCAGGTTCACAAAGCATGAGCCGGAAACGAAGGCCGCGAGCTTCCTCCTGCATCTGACTGACCTGGTATGCCGTCGAAATCAGCTCCTCCAGCACCTCGGTATCCGGCAGTCGCTTATAGCCCGGGCTGGAAATCTCCATCCCTGGTGGTCCGAGTCGCCAGAGCACGGCAAGTTCTTGCACCAAATCCTTTGGATATTTGTGTCGCATAGCCGCTTCCTGCCTGGAGATGAACGCACCCGTCGTGCCGAGATAACAAGCATATAGGTAAACATTTCAAGCCAATTTGCAAAGTATCTTTTTGATATATTTTATAAAAAAGTTATTGGATAGAATTGGGGTCTTGCGGTACACTCGTGCCCACATCACCCACAAAAGGAGGGTTGTGCGAAACAAAAACATCTCCTTTACCCGGAAGGGGTATCAGAAAAATTCCAACTTATCGGGCTTTGGTGCATATATGGTGTTCAACTCTTATTCTTTCATTGTTTTTTTCCTCCCTGTCACTCTGTTCGGTTTTTATTTCTTTTCTCGAAAGAGCAGGCAATGGGCGGCTATTTGGCTGGTGATGGCGTCTCTGTTCTTCTATGGTTCCTGGGATTACCGATTTGTCCCCATTCTCTTGGTATCAATTTTTATTAACTACGCTGTCTGCAAACGGATACTCTCCGCAACCCCAACCAGGGGCAAGTGGTGGTTGGCAGCATCAATCACTTTTAACTTGAGTCTTCTTGGGTTTTTTAAATACGTTAATTTTTTTATTGTATCTTTGAATGATGTTACTTCCGGCAATATCCCTCTGCTCAACATTATCCTGCCCATTGGTATTTCGTTTTTTACCTTCACCCAAATATCCTTTCTAGTTGATGCCTATCATGGAAAAATCAAGGAATTGGCTTTCACCCACTACCTGTTATTTGCGTCTTATTTCCCCTATATTGTTGCCGGACCGATCTTGCATCACCAGGAAATGTTGCCGCAATTTGCCGATCCCGAACATTATCAGGTAAAGGCTAATAATTTTGCTGTCGGCATATCGATTTTTGTGTTTGGCCTAGGCAAAAAACTCTTGATTGCCGACAACCTCGCCTCGATAATTAGCCCTCTTTTTGCCGCCGGCGACCCACATTTCTTTCAGGCATGGCTTGGCATGCTGGCCTACACCTTGCAATTATATTATGATTTTTCCGGCTATTCCGATATGGCCATAGGGGTGTCACGGCTCATGGGATTCCATATACCCATTAACTTTAATTCCCCCTATAAGGCGACCAGCGTCAGTGATTTTTGGCAAAGATGGCATATCTCCCTGTCACGATTTCTGCGAAATTATCTTTACATACCTCTCGGTGGCAACCGCCGGGGACAATTGCAGCGCTATCGCAATTTAATCTTAACCATGCTCCTGGGCGGTTTATGGCATGGCTCGCATTGGACGTTTGTCATATGGGGAGGTTTGCATGGTTTGTATCTCTGTATTCAGCATGGCTGGCAATATTCACTGCGAAACAAATACCGGCAGCCGACTGCGCTGTCGAACTCGATTAATAGAATTATTACCTTCATTGCCGTGATGATCGCCTGGTGTTTTTTCCGTGCTCCGGATGTGGCGTCGGCATTCAGGGTATTAGCCGGTATGGTTGGAAATAATGGCATCTCTATGGTTACCGAAATTGATGCCCTGGGTGCCGTCATGTTGCTCCTAGGTGCATTTGTTGCCTTTTATATGCCCAATACCAACGAGTTGTTTTTGTTCACAGGGAGAGAACAGGGGACAAAACTCACTTCACCTTCAGTCGTTGCAGCAAAATGGACACCAAATTTCCTTTGGGGTCTTACGGTAGGCTGTATCTTTGCCCTCTGTATTTTGAGCATAGAGCGGACCAGTGATTTTATTTATGCTCAATTCTAGAGAGCCTGCTCCCATGCAAAATTCATCCGATAAAATCAATTTCACCGTCTATTTTTTCACCATAGGTGTGTCGGCACTCATTCTTCTGGCTGTCATTGTCACCCTGAACTATGCGGTTGATCCCTATTTCATCCACCAATGGGACAGCCCCTTACTGCATCGGCTCAGTCCGGCACAACAAAAAATTATGCCCTGGGCCAAAACCTACGCTGCCTATCGCTACCAACCCGAGGTTGTTTTCCTTGGCAGTTCAAGAACTGAAATTGGCTTGCCAACAGACAGCCCCTTGTTCTTCGGGAAGCATGTTTTCAATCTGGCAATCAGTGGCGCCTCCGTCGGCGATGCCGTCAACATGCTCAGGCACACAGCTTTTTTTCACCGCCCTGAGATTGTTGTCTGGGGCCTCGATTATGGCTGGCAATTCAGAGAAAAAACCGGCAACACCGATTTTGCTCAAGAGCTGGTTGCCAAAGGGCCATACTATCCAATCCTGCGAGCCTTTCTGAATATTAAACGTTCTGTCTCCATGGCGATGACGGGTGATGCTCTCAATATTTTGTTGGGAAAATCCGAGCAGAGCTGCCTATCACTTTTGGCGTACTATGGCCATAAATCATCAGAATGCCTGGAAGTAATTATGCGCAATGAAGGTGGCACGAAAAAGGCCTTCGAGGAGGTCCTGAAGAAAAAAGAACCTCTCGGAAATCCTCCGGATGTTGCGGCCACCATCCGTCTTCTTGATTGGGTGACCGGAAATTATTGCCAAAGCGGCACAGAGTTTCGGCTGTATATTCAGCCGATTCATGCCTTGGCCGAGCTATCATATTGGACCACACTGGAGGACGATGTTGATAACTGGAAAAGATCTCTGGTGCAGATGATTGACAACCGAAGACGTGGAGGCTGCAATATCCGGCTTTTTGATTTTTCCGGTTTTAACAGCATTACCAGCGAAGAAATTCCTCAGGCTACCGGCAAGGATACCATGCAGAACTACTGGGAACAGTCGCATTATCGCAGCGAGGTGGGCCTAAGGATTCTCGAAGAGCTGTTTGAAACAGGTAAGCCGGCGAAAGACAAAAGCTTCGGCGTTGAGTTGCGTGGCGACACAATCGAGCAGCATCTTCGCAATTTTCACACTGCGCGTCGGCAATATATTGCCAATCACCCAAAGGAAACAATCAACATCGTGCAATAAGCGAAATACAAAGGAATTACTGATGATTTTTCCTCCTTTACATCTACCGGAATATGGTAATATTTGCCGGTACCATCCATATAATAAAATTGATTACAATCGCATTTTTAATTCTTTTCGCTGGAGGTAGGGACGCATGAAAATTTTGGTTGGCTACAGAGGGACCAACGTCGGCAAGGATCTCCTTGAACTGGCAGCGCAACATGCCAGGGCCTTTGCCGGCGAGGTACTGTTGGTCACCTCACTTCCCGGTGGCGATAAAACCACCAAGGAGCAGGTAGTGGAAGCTGAGGAAAAGCTGGAAGAGGCGAAGAAATTTCTGGCCGACCGGGGAATCAGACACGAAGTCCATCTTCTCATCCGGGGCAAAACACCAGGGGAAGACATCGTGACCTTTGCTACAGAAAATAATTGCAATGAAATTATGATCGGCGTGAAAAGCAGGTCCAAGGTCGGCAAAATTCTTTTTGGCTCAACCGCCCAGTATGTCATTCTCAAAGCAGTTTGTCCGGTGGTCTCGGTGAAATAAGCCGTTATAAGAAGATTATATACCTGGAGAAATGCCGGAACTGCATCCCCGGCATGTAACCATTACTCGATGGTTATTGCCTCGTCGGGAATATGCAAGAAAACACCTTCGCCGATCAGCGGCGGTTTTCGTGCATATTCCGGCAAAGAAAGAAAGATATCAATGTGCACTCCGACGTCAATGGTAGTTTTTATTTGCCCATTGCCTCCTGCAATTTTCACCACCTTGCCGGGCAGCAGATTTCCTTGAGCCTCAAATCCCTCGCCGCTGTGCCAAAGACTGATCATTGATGGATTGACAACAATTCGCACACTGCCGATGCTGGAAGAATGGCAGCCGGCAGGCACTGTTATGAAAACTTCGTTGTTCAGTCGACAGATTACTTTATCCTCATCTTGCCCGATTATCGTAGCCGGCAAAACATTTTCCCGCGAAAGGTCCGAAAGCCGCCCGTCTTTGAGAATCAAAGTTTTATCGGCTAATCGCTGGGCCTGGGAAAGCGAATGGGTGGCAAAGAGTATCGAAATCTTTTCCCTGCCGTTGGTGCGTTTCAGAATACCTATGATTATCTCTTGATTTTCGCTATCGACGTTGGCTGTAGGTTCATCACAGAGCAGTACTTCCGGCTTGATGATAAGAGCTCTTGCCAAGGCAATACGCTTGGTCTCGCCGCCTGAAAGTTTATGCGCTTCGGCGTTGATAAAATTCTGCATGCCAACCATTTCCAAAGCCTCTTCTATCAGGTGCCTTCGTTTCTTTTTTTCAATCTTTCTCACTTTCAGGCCGAATTCGAGGTTCTTACAAACCGAGCCGGTAAAGAGAATGGGATACTGGTCGACTAGAACCACTTGCTGCCGCAGAAGGTGTAAATCCTTTTCGACAAACTGAACAGGCTTGGAGCGAAAGTTGATCGCACCGCTGCTCGGGGTATCGAGAAATGCGAGAAGATGCAGCAGAGTTGTCTTCCCCGCCCCATTCGGACCTATGAGGCTGGTAATTATTCCGGCGGGGATGACGAGTTCAGGGATATCAAGGATGACCCGGCCCTGATGCACCCTGGTCAGTTTGTTGATTTCATACAGCATCGACCCCGACCCTGCCCTGAAAGAGCTGGAATATCAAGTTGAGGGCAAAGGCAAGACTCATCAGGATTATTCCCAAAGCCACCGCCAGGATGAACTCGCCCTTATCATACTCGAGGGCCATGGCGGTGGTCATAGTCCGGGTAAACCCCTTGGCGTTGCCGCCGAGCATCATCGAAATACCGATCTCGGCAATCACCCGGCCAAAGGCAGCAATGACTGCCGCAATTATCCCGTAACGAGCCTCAATAAAGACCACCCAGGCCACCTGGTAAGAATTCGCGCCCAAAGTCCGGGCGGTTGTGTGATAGCGTTTGTCGATTCTGCTGATCGCCGCAATGGTCATTGTGGCGATCACCGGGATAATGAGGATAATCTGGCCGATGATCATCGCCTTCTGGGTGTACAACAAGTCGAGGGAGCCGAGAATGCCCCGTCGTGAGATGAGGGTATACACCAGAAGACCAATGACCACCGTCGGCAGGGCAAGCAGGGTATTCAGACAAGTCACGGTCAGGCGTTTCCCGGGAAAGGCTGAGAAGGCTATAAGAAAACCAAGCGGCAACCCGACCACGGCGGCAAATACCGTGGCCAGGCCGCTTACCTTCAGTGAACAGCCGACAATAGCCAAGAGTTCGTGATCCCAGGCTAAAATAAGCAGAATGGCGGCCCTGAAGCTCTCGATTATCAGGTCCATGACAAGGTCTTATTGCACCGCATCGGGAAAAAAGAGCTGTTTGCCTTCCAATCGGAAACCGGCGATTACCGCCTGACCCTTCGCCGAAGTCAGCCACTTGGCAAACGTCATTGCCAGATCATGCTGGACGTGTGGGTGTTTTTCGGGATTGACGGGAATAAGGCCGTAAGGGTTGGCGAGCAGCGCATCACCCTCGAAGAGGATTTCCAGGTCGACCGCCGGCTTCTTGCCGTATTTATAGGAAATATACGTACCACGGTCGGCAAGAGTATAGGCCTTTTTTTCATCGGCATAGGTGATGGTCTTGCCCATGCCCTGGCCGATTGAGATATACCAAAGGTCGGAATCAGACGGTTTTTTTGCAGGTACCGTTGTTTCCTTACCATCCTTAGTCAATTTCAGGCCATGGTCGGTGAGCGGCAGTCCGGTGGCGACCCACATCTCCTGTTCCTTGGTGTGGGTACCGCTGTCATCACCGCGGGAGATAAACGGGGCCTGCGCGGCGGCGATCTTCTTCAGGGCCTCGGCGGAATCCTTCAGACCCTTGATAGCGGCGGGATCGGCGGCCGGACCGATGATTATGAAATCATTATGCATGACGGCAAAGCGCCTGGTACCGAAGCCTTTGTCGACAAACTCCTTTTCCCGGTCGATGGCATGGACAAAAATCACATCGACATTGCCGTCAATGCCGTCACGAATAGCCGCCCCGGTTCCCTTGGCTATGACCTTGACCTTGATCCCCTCATCTTTTTCAAAGGCCGGAAGCAGCACATCAAGAAGCCCGGAAGATTCGGTGCTGGTGGTGGTCGACATCTTCAATATTTTCTCGTCCGCCGCAACCGGGCCGGCAAAACCCGCGGCCAGCACAAACAGACCTGCCACTGCCAAAGCTATTTTTTTCATGTTGTTATTCTCCGTTGTTTAGAATATCTGGATAAACCATTGTGCCGCAAAGTGAAAGATCATAGCCGATAAATGAATCCGCCAACTTGCGAAATGCCGAATCGTGTAATAGACCCAAGAACTGCTGTACTCCTTGATCAAAAAAATGCTCGCGGGCGATCAGGAGATCAAATCGTTCCCAACGGAGCGGCAGGAAATCAAGATCGAGGAGTCCGGCAACCGGGCGGATCGCCGGACCGGCATCGGCCAGACCGGCGAGAATCGCCAATCCCACATCCAAATGCCGTGGAACTTCCATCTGATAACCATCAATGTCGGAGGAAGAAATAGACGATTTGGCTATCTCATAGTCGAGCAAGAGCCGAGTTCCAGTACCCACCGGTCGATTGATAATGCGCACTCCGGGTCGGGCGAGATCGGCGATGCATTTGATGTTTTTCGGATTGCCCTTCCGGAGCAGAATGCCCTGCTCGCGTTTACTGAAATTGACAAATACCGGCAACCGATCAAGTTCCTTTTCGGCAAAATCAAAGTTGTACTCGTTGTTGTCATCCTGGAGCAGATGGCAAACCGCAATATGACATAAGCCCCGGCGCAGACATTTGATCCCGCCCATGCTGCCCAGACCTGCAAAAAAGGCGACAATGCCGTGGTCCTTTTTGTGAAAAAGGGTCAGGCTCTGCCCGAAAAGCAGATCGTCGCTGCCGGCGATCAGAAGCCTGCCGGAATCGGCTGATTTTTCGACTCCTTTCCGGTTGAAATTAAGGACGTTCATCTCCAGCCATTCCTCAACCATGCGGCGGGGAAACATCCATTTACCGGTGATCTTGGTCGCCGGCAAACCCTTTTCATCAACCAGGGAATACACCATTTTCTCATTGACTTTAAGGAGTATTGCCACCTCCTTTGTGGTCAGAAATTTCGTTTCGTAGGATTCACTCATTATTGAACGCTGCTTGCTACTATTGAAATTTGGGGGAACGGTTACGATCCCCGCGGCTGGTTCGATTGCTTGTAAACATAGTTTGCCAACGATTTAGCCCGCCACGAAGCAGCTGTCAATATCTGTCGCCATGATCCCTTAAGATGACCCAAACGAACCAAAAGCGACACAATTTCCCACTCACTCGCCATATTGAGAAAGGCATAAATCATAACAAGTGAATATATCCTTCCCCTGACCGGAATCATACAGTAATATAGTGCACTCAATATTTTCTCATTTTACGTTAACTGTCATCTACCTTCAGGAGGAAATCATGGAACGAGTTGTGATTGTCAGTGGAGCACGCACCGCCGTCGGCAATTTCGGCGGCGCGCTCAAGGATATTCCAGCGATAGAGCTGGGTGCCACAGTCATCAAAGAGGTTTTGAAACGAAATAATATCCGTCCGATACTGAATAGCGCCATGGAAACAGGCAAACCCGAGACTCTCAAAGGTCAGGGACCAATTCCTCTTGAGACCGCTGCCGGCACCTGGGATCAGGCCGCCATACCCCTGACCATCGACGAAGTCATCATGGGCAATGTCCTGCAAACCGGCCAAGGCCAAAACCCGGCACGCCAGGCGATGATCCGCGCCGGCATTCCCAAGGAAACCGCGGCCTTCACCATCAACAAGGTGTGCGGCTCCGGCCTCAAGGCCATAACCTTGGCCGCCACCGCCATCATGGCTGGACAGGCCGAGGCAATCATTGCCGGCGGTATGGAAAACATGTCCATGGTGCCGATGGCTCTGCCGAAAGCCCGGTGGGGATACCGCATGGAGGTTAGCGGCAAAGGCGATATTACCGACCTCCTGGTTTTTGACGGTCTCTATGAAATTTTTTACGGCTACCACATGGGCATAACCGCCGAGAATATCGTCGGCAAATACGGCATCAGCCGTCAAGAACAAGACGAACTGAGCGTCCAGAGCCACGAACGCGCCCGCAGGGCCATCCAGGCAGGCCATTTCAAAAAGGAAATCGTGCCGATCATCATCAAAACCCGGCAGGGTGAAATGGTTGTCGATACCGATGAACGGCCAATGGAAACCAATATGGAAAAAATGGGCCGACTCCGTCCGGTCTTCGCCAAAGACGGCTCGGTCACCGCCGGCAACGCCTCCGGTATCAATGATGCGGCGGCGGCGGTACTGCTGATGTCTGCGTCGAAAGCCAAGAAACTGGGGTTGAAACCGATCCTTGAGATCAAGGGCTTTGCCTCCGGCGGACTCGATCCGGCTTATATGGGTTTAGGGCCGGTACCGGCCATACGCACCGCCCTGAAAAAAACCGGGATGACCATGCAGGACATCGACATGATTGAACTCAATGAGGCCTTTGCCGCCCAGGCCATTGGCTGCATGCGCGAACTGAATATCGCTGCCGACCTGCCCAACCAGGTCGGCAGCGCCATCTCCATCGGCCATCCGATCGGTTGCACCGGCGCCCGTCAGGTGGTAACCGGCATGCACATGATGCAGCGGGAAGGCAAACAACACGGTCTGTTCAGTATGTGTATCGGCGGCGGCATGGGCATGGCCATGATCGCCGAGCGCGTCGACTGAACCATCCCCGGACTGACTGCGCAAAAAAGCCCCCTTCCGGAACAAATTCGGAAGGGGGCTTTTTACGCTATTTGCTCAAACTTTCAATATTTATAAGCCGACTCACCGTGGCTGATAGTATCCAGACCCTGGCGCTCTTCGTCCTCCGTGACTCTCAGACCGATAACCAGATCCACCAGTTTGTAGGCGATGATGGAGACCACACCGGACCAGACAAGGGTCGTGCCAATAGCCCAGAGCTGACTTATCACCTGGTCGATCGTTGAATAATCGGCCACCTTGTTGGCGACATAATCATACACACCGACGCCGCCGAGGTCAGGATTGGCGAAGACACCTGTCAGTAGTGCTCCGAGCATTCCACCCACTCCGTGCACACCGAAGACATCGAGGGCATCATCGGCACCGAGCATGCGCTTTAGACCATTGACACCCCAGAGACAGATCACCCCGGCCAGAAGACCCAATACCAGGGCGCCGCCAATTCCGACAAAGCCACAGGCCGGGGTAATAGCTACAAGGCCGGCAACAGCACCCGATGCAGCACCGAGCATTGACGGTTTACCTTTGAGCATCCACTCGGCAAAGAGCCAGGAAAGGGCAGCTGCGGCGGTTGCGGTCATGGTGTTGCCGAAGGCCAGAGCCGCCATACCGGTTGCCTCAAGATTGGAACCGGCATTAAAGCCGAACCAACCGACCCAGAGAAGTGATGCACCAATCATGGTCATGGTCAGACTGTGCGGCGCCATCGATTCTTTTCCATAGCCAACCCGCTTGCCAACCATAAAGGCACCGATCAAACCGGCGATGGCAGCATTGATATGGACAACGGTACCACCGGCAAAGTCAATCGCCCCTTTCTGAAAGAGAAAGCCGGCGGTTGCCCCGGCTTTGACAGCCGCATCGGCATCGGTATAGGCGTCGGGACCCGCCCAAAACCAAACCATATGAGCGATCGGCAGGTAGGCAAAGGTAAACCACAGGGCAATAAAGGCGAGCACCGCAGAGAATTTCATGCGCTCGGCAAAGGCTCCCAGGATCAGAGCCGGGGTAATGGCAGCAAAGGTTGCCTGAAAGAATACATAGATCAATTCGGGAATAACCACCCCTTTGCTGAAAGTGGCGGCCACCGAGTCCACCGTGATACCCTTCAGAAAGATCCTGCTGAACCCACCGAAGAAGGCATTACCTTCGGTAAAGGCCAGGCTGTAGCCAAAGATGACCCAAAGAACCATGCACAGGGAAAAGACGGTAAATACCTGCATCAGAAGGGAAAGCATATTTTTGGTGCGCACCAGGCCACCGTAAAACAGGGCGAGCCCAGGGATCGACATCAGTGACACCAGTACGGTAGCAACGATCATCCAGGAGGTATCTCCTTTATTGGGTACCGGGGCATCGGCAGCAAAGGTAGTGCCGGTAAGATTGTCGATCAGCAGCATAACAAACAGGGCAAAAATAAAGACAGATAACTTTTTCATGAGATCACTCCCTCCGGTATCAGATTGCTTCGTTACCGGTTTCACCGGTACGAATTCGCATTATTTGTTCAAGATCGAAGACAAAGATTTTCCCATCACCAATCTGACCGGTTTGTGCCGCCTTTTTAATTGCCTCAATGGTTTTATCAAGCAGCTCATCGGCAATAGCCGCTTCGACCTTCAATTTCGGTAAAAATTCAACCACATATTCCGCCCCACGATAGATCTCAGTATGGCCTTTCTGGCGACCAAAGCCTTTTACCTCGGTAACCGTCACACCAGCGACTCCAACGGCGGTAAGGGCCTCCCGCACCTCGTTAAGTTTGTATGGCTTAATTATTGCTGTAACAAATTTCATTGCATATTCCTCCAGTCAGACACCTTGTGTTGTTATAGGCTGCCGGCATTACAGTTGAATGTTCGCCGGCCAAGTGCCCGTTAATGACAGTGATTCTCCTTATCTTCCCGCGTCGTCAACTCCTTTTACTGCGGCTGAACTCTCGATCTGTAATACAAACCTCGATGCCAAACAGGAATGATTCGACAAGCCGCCCTCGGTAAATCCTTGTAAAAATGGTCGTGATGTTCATCCTCCTTCTCTCCTTTTGTTTTTCTAGAATACATATTCTGAAAGATGGATTTTCAATCTCATGCTTTCTTGCCGTAGTTAAAGCAAAAGAAATGCCACGTTTAGATTAATAATTAATAATCCTTTAATATTAGTCTGTTAAATAGATATTTTGAAACAAACGACGGGAAAAACAAGTAAAATAAACAACATATTTGTTATTTATATATAATTAACATTACATATTTGTATTATTATGTCTTGAGAGCAGTTGGTTTTAGCCGACGTTGGCCAAAGAGCAAACGAACACCTTCTAGATGTCGAAGCTGAAATTCGGAGAAAAGAAAAGGGCACCAGGCCTTACCAAAAAGATAGCCTCAACCTGGAAATGGATAGATAGCGACGGAGGGGAAAATTTAAAATATCAGAAAGGGAGCTGAGCTCAGCCCTTAGCGACAGTATTTTTGACCGGATTTTTACGATACAAGATGCTCGGTTGCCCGTTAATATAAATACCCTCAAGGTAGGAAAGTTTGCGCGGCAGTTGTGGCGGAGCGCCCCTGGCGACCAGGAAGGTTGCCGTCTTGCCTTTTGCCAGCAGGCCGAAATCGTCAAGGCCGAGCAACCGCGCTCCGTTACTGGTAGCACAGCGGATCGTTTCCGCAAGACTGTAACCGGCCTTCCGAAAGAGCTTCATTTCCTCGACCATCGACTCGCCGTGCAGCACCCCGAGGCTGCCGGCATCGGTCCCCATGGCGACGTTGACACCAAGCTGCCGCGCCAAAGTCAGCTGGCCGAGTTGATGTTCCAGGTTTTTTTCAATTACCTGCAGGTCGGCATGGTCACCGGCATGGTCAAAATTGGCAATAAAGGCCTTCATGGTAAAAACCGTCGGCACCCAAAAAATGCCCTTCTTCGCCATCAGTTCGAGGTTTTCTAGGCCCATGAAAAAGCCGTGTTCAATCGACTGGCAACCGGCGACAATGGCCCGGCGCACCGGCTCTCGGCCATTGGCATGCACCATGACTTTTCTCCCGGTTTTTTCCGCCGCCGCTACGATTTCCGCCAACTCCTCCGTTGCGAACTGCGGCTCGGTTTCCCGGCCAAAGACCTTCAGGCTGTTACAGCCTGAATTCACCAGCTTCACCTGATCGATCGCTGCATCCTCCCGCCCATAGGCATCGACAAGACGCACACCGTCGCCTGGGACTCTGCCGATGAGGCCGCCGTAACGACCCTCTTTATGCCAGGCCCGGCCGACAACCTTGAGAATCACCTCCGGATGCATTTCCTTGGTCTGTCTATACGCCAGTGCAAAACCGCCTTTGTCGCCGCCATCACGAACTCCAAGAACCCCATGGGAAAAAAGGTCATGCAGATGCCGGGCAATAACCGGGCGTTGCTCTATATAGTCGGCAACCAGCTGGTGTGCCCGCGTCGGTTTATCGGTGGTCCCGGACATGAACAGATGGACATGACTGTCAACCAGGGGTGGCAGAACGGTGCAATGTGACAAATCGGTTAGCAGCGCGGCATCGAGCCCGTTGCCGGGAACATATTTCTCAATCGCCGCAAACCTGCCGTCAACGATCGAAAGCAATACCTTTTCCTGGACCGGACCGCCGCTGCCGTCGATCAGCCAGCCGGCGAGGAGATATGTTGTCGCGCTCATAGCTTCTTTGCCTCTTTAGGAGCCGTTACAAAATAATCTGGCCATTTTTACCCATTTTGTTACGGCTCCTTATGCCGTTCCGGGCATTCCTTTGGCCATGTTATTTTTTTACAACGGCTTAGTTGATCTTTTTAAATTCATTGACCAGGAGCGTCGGCCCGGCAGGGCTAATATACAGATACGTACAAAATAACTCGACAACCTCGCCGGGCTTAGCCTCGCGTGACAGTCGCTCAGCCACTTTGTCCTCAATAAATACCGAGCCCGAGGCCCCTTTTGCCGACCTGATGTTTAAGCATTTGCTCAGGGCCATGTTGTCAACGACCTCTTTTTTACTGCCCTGCATCACCATAGTTCGTTTGAGAATATCGCTATTACAGTTTTGTACCGGCGCGGCAAGAACTGCGCGAAAATGAATCTGTTGCGGCACCACCATCTTTATTCCTGACTTGATCTTCGGAACAGCCATGAGTTGATCAAAATCACCAGTCTTGTACTGCTGAAAATCAAGAGCATATGCCGAAGAAAGGGCAACCAGCAGCAAGGTAAAAAACACAACAGAGAAGATTTTCATTGGTGACTCCTTTGCAAAAACGTATGTTTAACGGCTTGATATTCTTCGTCGCAGAAGAAGGTTGCCATCCGGCAATTCTCCGGCGCCGGATCACGTAATGCTGCGACAGCCGGGGCCAGGAGACGCATTCCGTATGGTACAGGATGATGCTACAACGGCGAAAAGTTTAGGTCAAGGTGCAAGAGATGAACTATCTCTCGTTTTTTCCCACCTTTCATCCTCTTTGACCATCGATTCTTTATTGCTTGCTTTGCCATTTTCCAATATTGTATGTGCCATCAAAATTCGGTTGCTGCCTTTTTGCCGGCAGACGCTTTCTATGACTCAGAGGCGACTAAGAATTCACCGATATGCATCCAAGCTTCATGGGAATTTCCCCGATCACCGTTGCATGATTATGACAATCAAGACCATTGCCTTTCCAACAAAGCTCCTCCTGCTCCTCCTCCTGTGCACATCCTGCGCTCAGGTGGCCAAAAATAGCGACACCCTGCGCGCCCCAAAGGTACCCGCCGAATTTGGCATAGACAGATTCACCACCGCCCAAAAGCACAATGCCCACTACGTTGAGGCGGGAGAAGGCCCTCCCGCTATTCTCATCCCCGGGCTTTTCGGAACTTACCGCGGTTTTTCCCTTATGCTTCCTCTTCTTGCTCCACATTTCAGCCTGATCGCACTGGATAATTTCGGCACAGGCGACTCGGATATGCCAGCCGCCGACTTTGGCTATACCGTCCCGGAACAGGCCGATATGATCGTCAATCTCATGGATGAGCTGAAGATCCCACGCTGCACACTCATCGGGGTTTCCTACGGCGGCATGATCGCCCTGAACATTGCCGCGCGATACCCGGACCGAGTCAGTGCCGTGGTTTGCATCGAAGGGGCCGTCATCATGCCGAAACCATCGCCCTATCAAGGAATGGAGCAGGGGCTCGACACTCCGATCCTCGGCGATGCAATCATTGGGGTGATCCGTTCGGGATTGCTCAATGGGGTCATCGCCAAGGATGTCATGGGTTATGCCTGGCCCACTATGGATGACGAGAACAAGGCCGGTATCAAAGAAATCATCTCCCATTACACCGATGCCGCAACTCGCCAAACCTGGCTCAGTCTCGCACGCGCCCTGCGAACCTCCAAGGATTTCACCGAAGAAGCCAAGGTTATAAAGGCCCCCGTGCTGTATTTCTCAGGGAATAAATCCTCCTTTCGCGAGATGACGGAAACGAATATCGACTATTTCAAAAACCATCTGCCCACTGTCCGCCTGGTGTCCTTTGAAGACGGCATCCACGACCTGGAATTGCAGAAACCCCGGGAAACAGCGTCGATGATCCTCGATTTTATCAATCCGGAACGGACCCGCACCCTGGCCTCGACGGCAACGGCGTCGGCAAAAGACAGCCGGCAACCACTCCCCGGCCCATCAAGCACCGCACAAAATGACCGGCATGAAAGTGTTTATCAATAAGACGAAGCATCGGCAAACTTGAATGGGCGATCGCCATAGCCGGTATCTGCGTGCACCGACAGCTACATATGTTCGCTAAGCCTTGCAGCAAGAAACTTCTGAAACCTGCCCCGACCGGCGATTTCGCCGACACCGCGCAGGACACTCAGCGTCACCCCGAGAAGCCCCGGGGCAATGGCATTTTGACCGACCAGATAGAATGACCGTAAGCGGCATACGAGTCAACACGGCATATTGCAGATCATTGGTCACCGACCGCATAAGTCCATACATCGATCCTTCCGGGCTTGCCGCCCAATCACGCATCGTCAGCGGCGTTGAAATATCGAGAATCGTGTAATCGCCAAGAGCCCCGAGGACACTGCCGGCGATCTCTATCAATGACCGCGCCGCCTCCATCTTCACCTGCTGGTAGTCTTCACCTCGCTTTCCTGTCTGCGTCTCATGCCACTGCTGCCAGTCCGAATATTTTGAGCCGCCGATGATTGTCAGAAGATTATAGCCGGCCCGCTCGCTGGGCCGCACCTGGAGAAATGTTCCATCAATATTGACGCCGTCGATCTTGTGAATGCGAAACATGTTATAGCTGCGCGCCTCCTGCTGTTTCCCGTCAACAAGCAGATGCACGCAGACCGCACCACCCGTTTCCCCAAGCTTTAATAAGCCCCTCGGTATACGCAGCTGGAAGAGCTTCACCGGGGAGCATGGGCAACACGAGCTTCGGGTGAATGGCGGCAAGAATTTTCTTGCAGGAAAAGCTGCGGCCGGACTTCAGTCGGACGCCGCAGACGCGGCCGTCATCGACCAGAATATGTTGCACCGGATCGCCGAGAATCAGGTCAGCCCCCGAATCCTGGGCGCGCTCGGCGTAGACATCGGCCATCTGCCTGCCGGTGCAGCCAAGCTCCCATGCCGACAGCAGAAGGGCTCCCAGTGTATAGAGAAGAAGATGGGCCGGACATTTATCCATGGGCAGGCCGGTCCAGAATCCGTGGACGGTGAGAATATCGTGGAGCTTTCTCGAGCAGCCGGAGGCCGCGAGAAATTCCTCCATACTCTGGTCAAGTCCGGCAAAGGAAAAAGGACTCGACCTGCATACTGCCGCCGGCATCAAGGCACAGCCCCTGCGACATGGACTGCAGAGCGGTGATAATGAAATCTATCGGTTCCTTTTCGGTCGGAAACAGATCCAGTAAGGCCTCTTTAAATGCCGGCAGAGTTGCTGGAAGATTAAAGTTCAGGTCGTCAAAGATGTAGCGTTCCAGCACTCCCTCGGTCCCGAGACGTCGAAGCTTAAGCCTATCAGTCACCCCGAGTATGTCAAACATCTGGCGAAGGAGTCTCACCCTTGTCTGCCGGGCCGAAATAGTGCAGGCCGACGGCACAATCAACGCCTTGCCGCGCATAACTGCGCAGCAGCCCGCCGGGAACGGGTCTTCGCTCGATGATGGTTGCCTTGATGCCCATCTCCCCGAGGAGGATGGCGCTGGTCAGGCCAGCCCAAACCCGCACCGATAATGACGACTTCCGTATCGACTGTGTCCATGTAATGCATACCCTTGCTAAGTTATAAACACCCTTTAGAATCATGCTTCATGCAGCTTTTTGCCTAAGAAACTTCGCCATTTCGAGCTGACCGACCGCGCCGATCGACCCATGCTGCTTTTACAGAAGCAAAGTATTTTTCAACGATCTCTGCCGCCTCTTCAGCGGTTTCCACGAATTTAAAAATATCCAGATCTTCGGGCGAAATCACGCCTTCTTCAACGAGAAACTCGAAGTTTATCAGCTTTTGCCAAAATTCGCGGCCAAAGAGGAGGACCGGCAGGGGTTTGATCTTTTTGGTCTGGATAAGGGTGAGGGTCTCAAACAGTTCATCAAGGGTTCCAAAGCCGCCGGGAAAGGCGATGAGGGCCTGGGCGCGCATGAGAAAATGCATCTTGCGGATGGAAAAATAGTGGAACTGGAAACAGAGTTCCGGGGTGATGTAGGGGTTCGGTGCCTGTTCGTGGGGCAGGACGATATTCAGCCCCATGGTCTTTGCCCCGACGTCCCGGGCACCGCGGTTTGCCGCCTCCATGATGCCCGGCCCGCCGCCGGTGATGACCACCAGGTTGCGGCACGGACTGCTGATGATAGATCTTCGACAGCAGGCCACCGAGTTTGCGGGCCTCTTCGTAATAATGGCTCTTCGCCAGCATCCGCCGGGCGATGGCAACCTTGCGCATGCTGTCGGCATTGCCGGGATCGGCGGCGGCCGCCTGCTCCGCCCGGGCAACATTCTCCACGGCGACCGACTTTTCGGGAATCCTGCTGCCGCCGAAGACCACTACCGTTGCGTCGATGCCATGCTCCTGCTGGAGCATTTCCGGCTTCAATAATTCCAGTTGCAGACGAACCGGCCGCAGTTCCTCCCTGGTGAGAAAATCAATATCGGTGTACGACAGACGATAACTGGCGGACACCGTTTGCGGGGTATCCGCACTGCGCAGGGCCGCGACTGCATCTTCTTTCGATGAGCGAGAACTGCGCAGGGACGATCTTGGGGCCATTCCACTTCTCCATATGCGAACAATTGAGCAAAAAACATAATGCCGGGGAGTGCCTTCCGGCACTCCCCGGCATTATCGTCGAACTTTGCGGGAATCGGTACGGAAAAATATATGTCGGCGACTTATGCCATGGCTTTTGCCGCCGCCTCAACGCCCTTGCTGTAATCGGTGGGCACCGTTGTTACCCTGGCGGCAAGCTCGCGATCGAGCATGAGCAGGGCGTGGGGATCATCGCCGATGAGTTTTAATTCAAGAATAATGTCGTTGTCGTTTTCCTCTTCCTCCACCTGCTCGGTAATATACCACTCAAGAAAAATCTTGGTTGCATGATCTTTCTTGCTGATTGCTAGTTCCATCAGTTCATTGAGAGAACTGGTAATATACTGCTCATGGGTTAGGGTCTGGGTAAACATATCGAGCTGCGAAGAAAATTCAGCGGGTGGGGCCTTAATCGCTTCAAGCTTGACCTCTTCACCCTGGCGCTGCACATATTCGTACAGCTTCATGGCATGGAACATCTCTTCGTGGTATTGCACCATAAACCAGTTGGCAAAACCTTTCAGCCCGACCTTATTGGAAGCGGCGGACATGGACATATAAAGATAAGCGGAATACATCTCTTTGTTAATCTGTTCGGTCAAGGCCTGAGCCATTTTCTTGTGCAGCATGAAAGTCTCCTGTGTATTATGTAAAGACACCTTTACCCCTTATGAGGGCAGTATAACCAATCCTTTTCTTGCGGAAGCTGGGTAGTATATCACCTCTTACGTGCCGATAACATTATGGCCGGAAGAGGCAAAGTCAAGCAGGAGAAACAAAGCTTTCGGGAACTGCGGCAATTTTTTAATGGCCCTTCTCATTGTTTCCTTTTGCCGAGTTTTTCCAGATCGTTCAGATATTCCTCGAACCGGTCCAGATAAAAGGACAGGGCCTTGGAAAAATTCCGCCCGACCAAACCGTCGACAAAAACCTGGCTGATCTCCCGGTAGCGTTTCAGCACCAGTTGCGAGCGATAAAAAATCAGCCATTCCTCCTTGGTCATTTCTTCGAAGATGATCTCCAGTGCCCGCTCGGCCCGTGGCTGGATACATCCAGAAATACATAAGGTCGAGGGCATTGACGATAATCCTCTTTTCCTGATCGCGGGCCTCATAATTAAGGGTCTCCATGATCATCTTCGGTGACTGCAGCATCTCCAGGACATCCTCTTCCGGAAACAGCAGTTCCATACGGGAAAAGACCGAGAAGAGCTGGGAGATCTTGGCCTGGTAGGCGACAAGCCGGGCCCGGATATTGGTCTGTCGATCGGCCAGTCCTTCAATGACGGCAGCAACGCAGTCGGAGGCAAACTTGGAGATGACCGCCGCCCATTTCTGCAAGCCACCCGCCACATCCGGCACACCCGATACCTGCAGTGTAAGACCAATGATCGAGTTGAGCAAAACAGCCAAAGGAATGGCAAGAATGGAGCGGAAAAAATTGCCGGTAGCGGCGGCGCGCGGCAGTCCCCGGAAGATATTATGACTGCTGATATAGATACCGTTGGCCAGCCCCATGACGGCGTAGAGGACAATGGCATTGGTGCTGGTGGTGATGCCGAAGGTCCGCTCGAGAAGCAGGGTCTTAACGAGAAAATCAAGGAGCGGTACGGAAAATCCGGTATACAGCAGGGAGTCGGAAATGCGGCTCCAGCTGACCAGCGAGTTCCAGGGCAACAGGGGGGAACGACGCAAACCGCCACCGCCAAGCACCGATTGAATGATATTGCGAAAACCGGTAATGCCGAACCAGATAAAGGCCCCGAGGTAGGCCAGCAACCACCAGTCCTTAGTGAGACTGAAAGTCAGGAAGGCGGGAATAAACCCAAACAGCACCTTCAGGGTGTTCTTCACATTGGTATTCAGAGTAGGTCCACGGTTCTTCGATTTTTTCTTCGACCCTTGTCCGTGTGTGGCGATTGTCGCCGTCACCATTTCTAATGATACCGCCCAGGGTGGCGATATTACCCGGCTTTCCCGGATGCACCAACAAAGCGTCGAGGCTCCAGTCGGAAAATGGCTTGTCGACCCTTGCCTTTACCAGCCGATGTTTTTCCCAAAAACTCCTTTTGCCATGGCCGTCGGAAGATGCATGGCGGCGGCTGTGCGTATGTTTGGTGAGGTAAGCACTGACCGGCAGAAGCAGCCTCTTCCCCCCACCGATCTCCTCTTTTATGACTTTTTGCGCCCTGGCCGGCAGGGTGTCGAGGACCACCAAGCCCATTCCATACTGATTATCGGATTGCCCGGTCGAGCCGGAACCGATGCGCGAACCGAGGATGCGTTTCTTGTAATACCCGTGAAATGTCTCAAGATTATAGAGAATATCCAGCAAATGTTCCTTCCGGTCGAGCATCTGCCCATACTCATCCTCCAGCCTTCCCTTGTCCGGTTTATCGGCGGACAGCAGGTCAATATAATTTTTCAGGTGAATCCGCTGTTCCTCAAAATCCCAGATGATGGCGCGGATTGCCCGTTTAAGGGTGATGACATTATCCTCATTGAGGGCCTGCTGCAAATCGCTTACCAAACAATAATGCTGTTCGGGACTTTTGATATCTACCGCATCGCAGGCGAACTCGGCAACACCATGACTAGCTGTCACCCCGTGCGCCGCGGTTTTGAGGTTATAGGTTTCGATATGGCTGATCATCCCTTCGCAGGTGTACAACAACTCCAGGGTGTCATGAATGGTCAGGTTACTGAGGTTGAGGGTGAACCGGGAACTGGAGTGGAGGGAAAGCAGTTTGGCCAGCAGGGCCTTAGGGTCAAGCAGCAGCAACTCGGGGAGATCGACACCGTCGGCAGGATTAGCAGGATCATGAACCTCCGGATTGCGGCATGGCAACAGGAACTGCTCAATAAGAGTTTCGAGAGTATAGGTGGCAAAATGTTCAAGACGCCTTTGCAGCTCTGTTTGCCTTTCCTTTGTCGCCCCTGGCTGTTCTTTCAGTAAGGTTGGCACTTCCTTATCTATTTGGGCAGCGAGGTCGTTGTGAATAAATCTTGCCAGATGCAGGACCGAGGGTTGCCCGGCACCAACAAATCGGAGAAATTCCTCGCGTTCAAGGGGCTCAAGGGTCAAGTCCAGGTCACGGCCAAGATCCAGGCGATGGCGATGGTTATACACCTCCAAAACATCAAAAACATATCTCTGCTGATACTGCGACACCTGATGTCCCGCTACGAGGAGCCTTTTGACCGACTCCTCTTCGAGGAACTTCAGGAATGACCTGTTGGCGAAAAAACCATGCGGTTCCCAGGTGAACCGAACATACTTGCCGCGAAAACGGGCTGACATCTCAATGCCGACCTGGACCTGAATATCAAGAATCCTGCTCGCCTCAATCAGTTCCTCAACCACCTCGGCATTGACAAAATTGTAATAAACCACGGTGAGGTGACGAATGCCCTTGATCCAAGCATCCATAAGGAGGTGGGTGGGCGATTTACGCCCTTTGGTATTGGCATCGTGGACATGATCATCGAAGGTGAACTGGTTCGATTCCTCGGGCATCTCAAGGAGATGATATTTGGCGAGCTGCCTGCGCACAATCCGCGGATTGCCCGTTGAAACCATGCGGAAATCATGGGCCAGTTTCAACTGGCGTATCTCGTTATCGGGACTGCGCAGCAGCTCCTTCATGATCTGCAGCAATGCCCTGGCGGTATTGACCTGATGAAAGGTGGTGGAAGACAGAAAGACCTCGTCGCGAAGCGAACGCAGGGACTTGATCCGATCGCCAGCCTTGCCCTCGTTGAAAGAACCGAGGAGATTGGCAATGGCGTAGGCAATCCGCAAGCCCCTGGTCGCCGCCATCTCTTTGATACCGTTCGGATGCATGTGTTCGACCAGCAGAGAACGCAGGTTCTTGGAGAGATTCTTGCCGCCCATAACATCTTTAACAATACGGAGTAGCTCGAAGTCGTCTTTATCAAAAAAGAGGGTGGCTGGTTTTTTATTCATGTCTATCGTGGATTGCGCAAAAGTTCACCTGATAACCGGCCTTTTTCACTTGTCGCCAGGGAGTGATCTGGGTAGCACCGGAAATGAACGAACGCTCCCCCCCATAAATCAACCAGGAGGTTTGTTGAGGATTTCCAGCAAGTAAAGACCATTTCTTCAGATTATCCAAAAAATCGTCGGCAAGAGTCGTCCCCGATTTAATCTCGATCGGCGTCAGCATCTCGCCCTGTTCGAGAAGGAGATCAATCTCCAGGCCCTTGCTGTCACGCCAAAAAAACAGATTGGAGGGCATACCGTCATTCCAGCATCGTTTGAGAAATTCCGAGACGATCAGGGTTTCAAAAAGATTGCCCCGCTGGGCATGAAACACTACATCCTCCATCTTGCGAATTCCCAGCAGCCAGGCGGCCAGACCGACATCACAAAAATACAATTTGGGCGCTTTCACCAGTCGCTTATTAAAATTACCAAGGTGTGGACGCAGCAGGTGGATAATGTAGCTTGCCTCAAGGACCGATATCCAGGATGCCGCGGTGTTGTGGGTAATTCCGCAATCACTTGCCAGTGATGATAAATTCAGCAATTGCCCGGTCCGGGCCGCACACATTTTGAGAAAACGCTGGAAGATCGCTAGATCTCGCACATTGATCAATTGGCGGACATCCCGTTCCACATAGGTGGTGACATACCCGGCAAACCAGTCACCGGTTGATAAAGTGCGATCATAAAGCGGTGGATAGCCGCCTTGATGAAGCAGGATATCATGGTGATCGGGAAGGATGGCGGCATCTGCCAGTTCCTCAACGGAAAAGGGGAGCAATTGAATGAGGCCCACCCGTCCCGCCAAGGTCTGGCTGATCCCTGACAGCAGACCGAATTGCTGCGAGCCGATCAGAACGTACATGCCGGAACGGAGTGCAGCGTCAACGGAGGTTTGCAGATACAAAAAGAGATGGGGTGCCCGCTGCACCTCATCAAGAATAGCGCCGTCCGGATAACTTGCCAGCAGATGGCGCGGGTCCGTCTCGGCAATGGCCCGGATGTCCGGGTCTTCCAGCGACAGGTAGGGTTTGTCGGGGAAGGTCAACCTGGCAAGGGTGGTCTTGCCCGATTGTCGCGGTCCGGTAACGGCAACAACGGGGAAGCTCTGGGACAGACGTAGCAGGGTTGCGTGTGCCTTTCTTGGTATCATGTCGGCAGCTTAGTGGTATTCGCACAAATTGTCAATTCAATTTACAAAATACACGAAAGCAGCAACTCGCTTTCTTGGTAACGATTGTGCTTGACATACTGCAATTATTTGTTTTTCAATAACGAATTATTCGTTTAAGGAATTTTATAAAGCCTAAACTGCCGCGAGACAGGGACGGAAAACCACGGGATTTCCAAGTCAGCCGGGTTGCATCTTTACAGGGATGTGGCTCGGCTTTTTTTTGATCACCAAAATCCCGATCTATACAACAATCAGCTGTCTGTTCTCATTTCATCAGCCGCCCCATGGGGCGTTGTCGACAAAATAAAGGAAAGGATTGGTGACCCGGATGCCATCGCGATCGTAGGGTTTAGTAAGGGTGGCAACGATCTGCGTCGCCCGCGCCGGACGCAGGCGCTCGTTATAATAGCGTAGCGCCGGCGACAGTTCCTCGTCGCCGAATTTGACCTCCAGCAACTCCTCCAGCACCTCATCCTTGAAGATGGCAAAATCCACCTCCCGGCCCTCCTTGTCGCGGATATACCGGAGCTCACAGCGATGACCGCCGTAATCTTCAAGATAATGCAACCGCTTCAGCAGGGTTGCGGCGATGAGGTTCTCGAACCTCGGGCCTTCTGCATCCGGCACATCGCCATTGTCGAAAAAATAGACCTTGGGCGGCTTAACCAGGGCACGGGCGATGTTATGAGAATAGGGTAAGACTCGAAAAAGGACATACATCCGCTCCAGCGCTTCCAGCCAAGCCTTTGCCGTCTGAGGTGCAACCTGGATGTCCCCAGCCAGGTTGGAAAGCACCACCATGCCCCCCACCCGTGTCCGTAATAAATCGAGAAACAGTCGCAGTTGCTGAATATTTTTTATGCTTTCCAGATCGCGGATATCCTCCTGCAGAACTCGGTCAAAGCGTTCTTTGCGCCAGCGCCGGCTTTCGCGGAGGTCATTGGTGAGAAACGGCTCGGGAAAGCCGCCCACGGTCATCAGGCGTTGAAAGGCCTGACGCGTGTCGATACCGGGTGGAATCTCATCCAGGGTGAAGGGGTGCAAGCGCCAATAATGGTAACGCCCCATCAGGGAATCGCCGCCCTGCCGGTAAACATCCAGCCGGGCCGAACCGGTCACCAGGATTCGATGAACCTCGCCGGCCACATCGTGCAAACCCTTGACCCAGGCCTTCCAACGCGGATACTTGTGTAATTCGTCGAAAACGAGCAGAGCATCTTCGCCACTCCAGCGTTTTTGCAGCAGGGCACGACAGTCTTCATCGTAGTCCCAGGTGAAATAGCGGCCCTTCCCGGCATCGGCGAGCAGCTGCCGGGCAAGGGTTGTTTTGCCGACTTGTCTTGGGCCACCGATAAAGACCATTTTCTTTTGCAGGTCAAGGCAGATGGCGGAAGTTATATATCGCATGGGACTATTTTAGTGCCTACTTTAAAATGGTCAAGACCATTTTAAAGTAGGCACTAAAATAGTCGAGGTGAATTACCGTTGCAGGTTGCAGTTATTTCCATAAGGTTGTTTTCCCGAGACGTTCTTCCCAGTTCTAAAGCCACCGACAATGGAGAGTATAAAGATACTTCTCACTTCTTCAGTCTGTCTTGTGGTAAGGTTGATAAGCTCGCAAAATATGACAGCGCACATTGGCAGGGCTGATTTTTCAATCCGCTCATCTCACCTACGGCAACTTTTTTCATCGGGTGTACACACAATGCAAGATCATACCAAAATAATCGCCTGTAGCTGGCAGGAAAGAGATACAACCCGGGCAAGAACCGTCAACCCACCCTGTTATAAAGGCTCGACCGTGCTCTTCGACTGCTATGCCGATATGCTCAAATCGCAACACAACGACTATGCGGGTATCAGCTACGGCACCGACCGGCTGCCCACCCAGCGGCAATTCGAGGAGGCGATGCGGCAACTTGAGGGCGGCGCCGTCACCAGGGTGTTCCAATCGGGCATTGCCGCCATCCAGACTGCCCTCATGGCCTTTAGCGACAGCGGCGACCACATTCTCGTCGTCGACAACGCCTATCACCCGGGCCAACGATTCTGCCGCAAGGTTCTGCAAAAAAAATACCATGTCCAGTATACCCTGGTGCCGCCCAATGTCGGCACCGATATAGAGCGGTATATCCAGTCGAACACCAGGCTCATCCTCCTCGAATCTCCAGGCTCGATCACCTTCGAACTCCAGGACATCCCGGCAATCACCGCCATCGCCCGACAGAAAAATATCGTCACCCTGCTCGACGCCACCTGGGCTACACCGCTTTACCTGAAACCTTTTGCGCTGGGGGTCGATGCGACCATCCACTCGGTGACCAAATACATCTCCGGCTACTCCGATGTGCTGGCCGGAACGGTGACCGTCGGTGAAAAATACGCCCGGCAGTTCGAAAAATTCTACAAACTCCTGGATATTTATACCCCGGCCGAGGAATGCTATCTTGCCCTGCGCGGCCTGCACTCACTTGGCGTAAGGCTGAGGCAGCACGAACAATCGGCTTTGACCCTGGCCAAATGGCTGCAGACCGTTCCACTGGTTGATGCGGTTCTGCACCCGGCTCTGCCCTGCCACCCCGAGCACCATATTTGGAAAAGGGATTTTAGCGGGTCGTCCGGCCTCTTTGCCTTCACCTTCGAAAAAGATTATCCAGAGGCTGAACTTGCCGCCTTCATCGACTCCCTGGACCTGTTCCGGCTCGGTTACAGCTGGGGCGGCTTCCAAAGTTTGCTGACCGCCGCCAAGACCCTGCGCGCCACTCCGTCGAGGTATAAGGACCAAACCATCATCCGCCTGAATATCGGCCTTGAGGACTGCGAAGATCTTCGCACGGACCTTGAAAAAGGGTTCACCATGCTTACATAAGGTTGAACATACCAAACAATTCCCATCAAGACCATTGGAGGACAGCGTGGGCATCCAGCTCCAACAAAAAATAGTATCCTTGCAACCTGCCGCAATCCCTTGCCAAGTGCCCACGGAAGTACCAGCCGACGCCTGCTGAGGTCCGAAACCACCGCCACGGTCCAGTGGCAACGAACGTGCCGGCTATGCCATTCTCCCTTTTGTTGCGGATTTCGTCGACACCCCGGTCGGCCCGGTGCCACGGGTGGCGACATCTCTTACTCTGCGTGACAATGTCGGCACGATCGGCGCCAGGACAGGTTTTACCCGTAACAACTATAAAATTACCCCGGGCCTGTATTGCCTTGGGGCGGCGGATAAAGACTCGCCGGTTTTGGTTACCGCCAACTACAAACTGAGCTTCGACGCCCTGCGCCGGGAACTGGCTGGACAAAATGCCTGGATTCTGGTTATCGACACCCGCGGCATCAATGTCTGGTGTGCAGCCGGCAAGGGCACATTTTCCACCGAGGAAGTCGCCTATCAGGTACAAAGAGCTCAACTCGACCAGGTTGTCAGCCACCGCGAGCTGCTGCTGCCGCAACTCTCGGCGAGCGGCGTCACAGCCCATGAGTTGAAAAAACTGTGCGGCTTCAGGGGTCGTTTCGGACCGATTCTCGCCGCCGATCTGCCGGAATTCCTGCGGACCGGGGAAACCAGCGAAAAGATGCGCACGGTGACCTTTACCCTGCGCGAGCGGGCAGTCTTACTGCCGCTTGAGCTCTGTATTATTTGGAAACAGCTGGCCATTGCCGCCGTGATCTTTTTTATCCTGTCGGGAATTTCGCCCGATTTCTTTTCCCCGGGCCTCGCCTTAAGCCGTGGCACCAGGCTGCTTGTCGCCACACTTGCGGCAGTGCTCGCCGGGGCGGTGGCCACACCGCTTTTGCTGCCGTGGTTGCCGTTTCGCCAATTCTGGATGAAGGGCGCGGTTACCGGTGGATCTGCCGCCCTGCTGCTGTTTGTCGGCCTGCCGCCGACCAACGGCATAGAGATGCTTGCCCTTTTCCTTTGGATCAGCGGTTGTTCCGCCTTCCTGGCAATGAACTTTACCGGCTCGACGCCGTATACCTCGCTGTCCGGGGTAGCCAAGGAGATGCGCCACGGTCTGGCGTTTCAGATAAGCTCAGCCGTTCTCGCCCTGCTCTTTTGGGTTGCTGAGCCTTTTGTCTAACTAAGGAGAATTTCGTGAAAGGTTTCAGATATCTTGATGACACCGCCATTCTGCATTTGTCCGTTGAAAAATGCATCGGCTGCGGCAACTGCCGGCTGGTCTGCCCGCACCGCATCTTCCGAATACAGGACGGCAAGGCCGAAATCGTCGACCGCAACGCCTGCATGGAATGCGGGGCCTGTGCGAAGAACTGCCCGACCGCGGCCATCTACGTTAATCCCGATGACGGCTGCGGTTGCGCCGCCTATATCATCAACAGCTGGGTTACGAAACTTCGCGGCAAGGCTCCATCCAGTTGCGGCTGCTGAGATTAAACGCAGCCGCAGCCGGCTATTTCGTTGCCAGAGCTACCAGCTGTTTCCAGGTGTCCTGCTCAAGCGAAGAAACTGCTCAGACCGCTATATACACCCCGTGCGACGCATTCTTTATCTTCCCCTCCTGTTTCAACCTATGGACGACAGCGTACAGTTTACTCTTCGGATAGCCGGTCTTTGTTACCAGGTCGGCGATGGTGACTCCGGAGATCCCCTCGGCAATGATTGCTGCGACACGGGCGGTGGCCGTTTGTGGCGATTTGGGAATATTTTTATGCTTGGCTGGTGCATGGACGGATTGTGCTGTTTTTTTTGTTGATACTTTTCCCTTTAACGCCTTTGGCTCTTTGTCGGAAAAGTCCGGCTTAAGATCCATATCGATGCCGAAGAGGTCCGCCAGATCGGCATCGTCAATAACCTTGGCAGTTTTCTTTCTGGTCTTGTTGAGCAACTCATCCGTCGAACCTTGTACCACATCGGCAATCAGGTCTCCGCTATCTACCCCCCGTAACCTAAAGAATAATGAAGGATCTTCATCGAACCTGGCACCGATGCCATACAGCGCGGCTGCCACATGTTTGCACATGAAGGCGCTGTCAGGACAACTGCAATGAAAACGGATGGCCTTCGGGGTTGGAAAGAGCCCTTGTTCCTGGGTGAAAAAGATTTCCGCCAGGGTCTTGGGAAACTTGCCGGCGAGCAGATCCTGCAACGACTTCAAATGGCCTTGGCACTGTTTTTTGATCGTTTGCCAATGGCTTGCGGAAACCGGTTGGATGGTAATTGTTATCTCATAGGGATTAGCGGCTGTGCCCATGACCAGGGCTGTCACCTTGCCGGGGGTAATTTTCAGGTCGAGTACTGCACCATGGCGGAGATAGCTTCTGCCTCTGCCGATGCGGTTGTCATAATCGGCATAGCGCTCCAGATTATCATTCCAGCTTTTCGCCCACCAGGTCCGTGCCAGGCTGTTGCCGGTAAGATTAACCGGATGGATATCCGGCATCTTTTTCCTCAGCTGTTTGAGTTTTTTCTCTGCTTTGGCCATTTTTTGGCCAACGGACACATATTTTGGATATCCCCAGTAGCTCATACCCGTCGCTCCAATATTAATTATGGTTGCAAGGAAAAGAGATCAAACAGCTGCTCATTGCTCATTTCGGTTATCCAGTTCTCGCCGGACGCGGCGACAACCTCCCCAGCGAGCTGCGATTTTGCGGTCAGCATCGCATCGATTTTTTCTTCCACCGTGCCCTTGGTCAGGAATTTATGGACCATGACATTCTTTTTCTGGCCGATACGAAAGGCCCTGTCGGTGGCCTGATTTTCCACCGCCGGATTCCACCACCGGTCAAAATGAATGACATGGTTGGCGGCGGTCAGATTGAGTCCGACCCCTCCGGCCTTGAGCGATAAAACAAAGTATGGAACATATTCAGGTTCCTGAAATTTTTCAATGAGTTCTTTTCTCTTGCCGACCGGGATGCTGCCATGCAGAAACAAGCCTTGTCGTTTGAAAAGAGTTGCCAAAAACCGGGACAAGGGCTCGGTCATCTCTTTAAATTGGGTGAAGACCAGGACTTTTTCTCTTTTTTCGTGGATAATCTCGCAGATTTCCCGAAGCCTGGCAAACTTGCCGCTGTCGGTTTCCTCATACAACTCCTGGCCAAGATATTGGGCCGGATGGTTGCAGATCTGCTTGAACTTCATAAGCGCTGACAGGATGACACCCTTTCTCTGGATCCCCTCGGCATTTTCAATGATCTTCCTTAGCCCCGCCACCATTTCACCATAGAGGACGGTCTGCTTTTTGCTCATGGCTGCCCAGGTCTTTACCTCTACCTTGTCGGGAAGATCGGAAATAATCGACTTATCAGTCTTCAACCGCCTGAGGATGAAAGGGCTAACCACCTTTCTCAGTCCGGCGTAGCCATTCGGGTCATCGGCCAAGCCTTTGGTGAAGGTACTGAATTCCTTGGCGTTGCCAAGTAGCCCCGGGTTGAGGAAGTCGAAAAGACTCCACAGATCCGACAATCTGTTTTCGACCGGTGTGCCGGTCATGGCTATTCTATTGATTGAGGTTAGTTTTTTGATCGCCTTGGTCTGCTTGGTCCCCGGATTCTTGATGGCCTGCGCTTCATCAAGGATTATATAATGCCAGGAAGCCTGTTGAATCCATGCATAGCGTTGGGTCAGGGCGTAGGTGGTGATGACCAGATCGAGTTCGGCAAGTTGATTATGATCAAGTTCAGGAACCTTGCCCGGTTTATGGAGATCGGGGTGGACGGCAAGATATTTGAGATCCGGGAAAAATGCCTGTATTTCGTTCATCCAATTGGACAGAAGCGATGCCGGAATGACGAGAAGCGAGGCCCCGGCTGATTTCCCGGTTTTCTTCTTTTCTTTTTTCAGGGCATTGAGAAAGGCGAGAAGCTGCACGGTCTTGCCGAGCCCCATGTCGTCGGCAAGACATGCGCCGAATTGCAAGGTATGCAGGTAATGTAGCCATTGCAAACCATCCTGCTGATAGCCCCGAAGTTTGGCTGCAAATGACTTGTCGGTTTTGATGGTTTTGATTTCAGCGGGACGGTGGAGTTTGGCAAGAACCGTTTGCAGCCACTGGCCGTTGGCAACTCCAGCAAGCATGTCGCTATCCCCTGGACCAAGAAGCGCCTGCGGGTTCATGGAGAAACGCATGGCATCGAGAAAACTGATCCCCTCTTCCCTGTTCAGTTCCCGGGCTTTTTCATAGGCGGCAAGCGTCTGCTGCAGTTTTTCCGAATCGACTGCCACCCACTTGTTTTTTAATAAGGCCAGGCCCTCCGACTGCTGCAGAAGATGACGGGCTTCTTCCTCGGTGATTTCTGTATCACCAAGCATCAGCCTGGGACGAAAATCAAGCAGCGCCGCCATGCCAACCGTAGCCGGCGGTTTCTCACCGATGCTGATGCGGATACCAATACCCGCGGCCTTACCCTTCCACCAGTTCGGGATGCGGCAGAGAATACCGGCTTCTTGATAAAGCAGTATCTCATGCAAAAAGGCAAATGCCTCTTGCGCCGACCAGGAGAGCGGGTGAAACAACTCGCCGGAATTAAGGAGCTTCGCCAATAAGTCACTTCGCCGCGAAGCTTCGTGAACAGTCACCAGGAGCTGGAGCAATTTCTCCTGGTCGCCCCGATATTCTTCCAAGGCGTATTTTAACGGCAGATGCCGTGATTCGCCCTGGTCGTTGAGGCGTGTCGAATAGGTGGCAAGAAAGGCAAAAGGCGCGTCACCTTTCTTATTTTCAACCAGATGGAAATAAATCCGCCCGACCAGGTGAATGTCCGGGCTGTATTGCTTAATGAACTCGGCAACCGAGCCGTCATAGGCTGCTATCTTTTCGGCAAATATCTTGTGCAACCAAGCCCACAGGTCTAGAAACACTTCATCGCTGAGGTATTCCCCGCCGGACATCAACGGCGCCGTTTCCCGGAAACGGAGAAGATCGTCATCGGCCAAGGGAAACGCCAACGCACCACGATACTTTTCGATGTCGGGGGTGAGGCGGAGTTTCTCGATAAAAAACCCTGTAAAGTCGCGCCAAAAAGCGAGAGAGGGTGATAATGGTTTATGTTTATTGCAAAAACCGAGCTGAAAAAACCAACTGTGTGGATCGGCGGAATAGTGTGCAAATATTTGATTTTGCAGCTCTTCACCTTGTTGGTTGAGCCTTGCGGCTACATCCTCCCATTCAAGTTGGATTGTACCGTCCGGCAGCACCGCAGCATCAAGTTGTGTGAATGACATTCAATTCTTTCTCGCAAGTTGTTTTTAACCTAGGAATTCTTTACAAATATCTCCCCAGAATCTTTTACAAAATCGAGAAGGGTTTGACCACATCATCCGGCAGTATTTCTTCTGTTTCGGACAAAGTGCCAAGATTGTATTTGTCAATTTTCGCGTGCAGGGTTGGCCGGGAAATACCCAGCAACTTTGCCGCCCGCGACCGATTGCCGCCGGTGAGATGCAGGGCCTCATGAAGTATCAGAGCCGCCACCTGATCGAGACAGGCGTCAAATAGCCGTTCCTGCTTTTCAGCCCGGAGCACTGCCTTGATCCATGGCCGGATAGCCTCGGAGGCCGGGAGAGTGCTGTCGCTTGGCCGAACCTCCTGAAATGCCTCGGCAAGGGTAATTTCCTCCGGCTGCAGAGGGGCGCCGCGGTTAAAGATCAAAGCCTTCTTCATGGTATTCTGCAGCTCGCGAATATTGCCGGGCCAATCATAGAGTTTGATCTTGGCAAGCGCCGGAGCACTGATGCCCGGATTAATAATGGCCAGTTCCACCGACAATTTTTTCAGAAGATAGTCAACCAAAACCTCAAGATCATCCATACGCGCCCTGAGCGGCGGCATAGTCAGGGTCACTACCCGCAGACGGTAGTACAGATCCTCCCGAAATTTTCCTGCCGCCACCGCCGCCTCAAGATCGCGGTTGGTGGCGGCAATGATTCGCACATCGACGTTTATCGGCTCCTTGCCGCCCAACCTTTCGATGCTGTTTTCCTGCAGCAGGCGGAGAAATTTCGCCTGGATGGAGAGCGGCATATCGCCTATCTCGTCAAGGAATACCGTGCCGCCTCTGGCCTGCTCGATTTTGCCGACACGGCGATGCACCGCTCCGGTGAAGGTGCCCTTTTCGTAGCCGAAGAGCTCGCTTTCAAGCAAAGTCTCGGGGATGGCCACACAGTTGATAACGACAAAAGGCTGCTCGGCACGGCGCGAATGGTTGTAGATGGCCCGCGCCGCCAGCTCCTTGCCGGTTCCCGACTCGCCCCTGATGAGCACCGTGGCATCGGTGCCGGACACCCGACCGATGGCCTTATACACCTCAAGCATCCGGCTGCTGCCGCCAACCAAGGCCTCTCGTCCAGCGACTGGTGCTCCATCCGGGTTGACCTCCACCGGCGAGGACATGCAGCGCCCGGCAACCAGTCCTTTTTCGATGAGGAGGAGCATCTCCGGGAATATCAAAAGGCTTATAAATATAGTCGTAGGCCCCCTTCTGGATAGCGCCGATGGCCGTATCTGTGGTGCCGAAAGCAGTGATGATGATGACCGGCAGCTTGGGAAAGAGTTCGTGAATGACGGCAAAAACCTCAAGCCCGCTGATGTCCGGCAGTCGGATATCGAGAACGACCAGCTCCGGTCCGAAGGTCTTGGCCATTTCAATCCCTTCCCGCCCGGAAAAGGCATTGGCGATTGTGTACCCTTCCTGAGACAGGATCTTGGCAAAACTCACGCCAAGCTGCCGATCATCGTCAATTATCAGGATGCGATTCATGTCTTGCTCCCTTTACCGGCAGTTGCAGTGTACATTCGGCACCCCGGACCGGTGCCGCTTTGATGATGAATCTGCCGCTATGTTCCCGAACGATCCGCGAAACAATACTCAGGCCGAGTCCGGAGCCTTCTTCTTTCGTAGTAAAAAACGGGGTAATGACTTTATCGATGATCGTCGGTGGAATCCCCGGCCCATTGTCGCTGACGGTAATAATCGCTATCTCACCCAGGTCCGGATCCGTGCCGCGCGATTCGACGATGGAGATGTGGCCTCCACCTTCCATGGCTTCACAGGCGTTGATCACGAGATTGACCATCGCCTCCTTGATACGATCGGCATCAACCCTGACCAGCTTCAGTTCCGGCCGGTAGGTGTAGCTCACCTCGACATTATAGGCCTTCAATCGGTATTCAAGGAGGGTCAGCACCGAACGTATCACATCGCCCAGGCAGCATTCCGCCAGACGGAGTTTGGGAGGCCTGGCAAATTCAAGAAAGTTTTGGACAATCCTGTCTATTCGGCTTATTTCATCGGCGATCACCTGCAGATCCTCGTTTTGTACGGCGTCCAAATGCAGGGAACGGGTCAAGGAAAACATCCGCATCTTGATGGAGGTAAAGGGATTTCTGATAGTATGCGCCACCCCGGCCGCCAGCTCGCCGACCATGGCCATCCGTTCCGCCTGGAGAAGATGCCGGCGGCTTTTTGCCAGTTCATCACTGGTCTGATCAAACTCACGCATCATACCCTTCAGGGAGTGGGCCAGGGAATCCACCTCATCCCAATAACTCTCCTGGGGAGCCCCGCCGGTTTTTATGGCCAGGCCGCGGATCGGTCTGAGGATATATTTGTAAAGGATGAACATAAAGAGCATACAGAGAATGGCGAAGGTGACGATAGCCCCGAGCTGACCCATGCGCATCTTCTTGGTAAGAATACTCCCGGTATTTTGCTTCTCGTTGATACGCCGCCATTGCTCCTCACTGAAATCACGACACTGTTCAAGGAGACTGAAAAATATTTCCCGCTGTTTTTCATGCAGGTTGGAAATTGAACCAAGCTGGGCTCCGCTTTGGTAATTTTCGATGGCATCGTCTTTGGCGGCAGCATATTCGGCGAATTTCCGAGCAATGAGATTTATCTGTGTCCGCTGCTCGGGATGCAGATCCATGGCCCGTGCCTGTTCCAGATAACGATTGAAAACCTCTCGTTGCTGACTAAGTGATTTCAACCACTTAGAATCACCATCCACGAGATAGTAGGTGAGAAGACCTTTCTGATTGGCAAGGGTCAACTCCATATCCTGCGCTGTCCGGTAGAGAAGAAATTCCTTTTCGACCATGGTAGAAACCATGGAATCCATGCTAAAGGTGTACCAAAGCATCCCGCCTTCGCCGACCAATACTATGCTGATCATAGCGACGAAGATACCAACTATTTTTGCCCTGAGACTCAGCGTATTCAGCATAAAAAACTCTGATTATATGTTCTCCGAAACGCGACGATGTCAGCGTTGCCCCAGCAGTTGCAAAATGACCCTGGAGCAGTTGCAGCGGGCTCGGAGGACATCCACGAATGATCGCATCGACGGGAATGACATTGGCAACAGCGCCGCAACTGGCATAGGAAACGCCGAATTCTCCGCCATCCGCGGCGCAATCGCCCATGGCGATAACCAGCTTGGGGTCGGGTGTGGCATCATAGGTACCTTTGAGGGCCGCCTGCATATGCCGTGCGACCGGGCCGGTGACTAAAAGCAGATCGGCATGGCGCGGCGAGGCGACAAAATGGATACCGAAGCGTTCAATATCGTAAAAACTGTTATTCAGAGCATGCATCTCCAGTTCGCAACCGTTGCAGGAACCGGCATCGACCATTCTGATCGCCAGGCTTTTGCCGAAAATGCGCGCAATCTCCTTTTGGCAGACCGAGCCGAGTTGCCGCACCGCCTCGTCATGCACAGGCAATTTCTCCGTCAAACAACCGGTTGTGAAGATTCTCCCAAGAACTCCAAACATACTCCTCCCCTAGAAAGCGTCAAACAACCTTGCCGATTATAAATCATGGCCGGAATACGACCCGTTTACCGATTTGTTGCATAATGGAAAATCAGGAACGATGACTCCATCCATCATTGCTTCAAGCGCCGGCCAAATGAGCCAGCTCGGATCGCGGGGGAAATACCTGACCACTTTGCCACCCTCGTCCAGGTGCACATAGGCGAGGGTTTCGCCGCGCCATCCCTCAATGAATCCCATACCGCGGCAATCCCTTTGAACCTCGGGAAACTCCATGGCGACCGGTCCAGGCCCCAGTTTTTTCAGCATTTCCTCAAGGAGGTCAAGGGCCACGAGGATTTCATCGCCGCGTATCCGCAGCCGACCGGAGGCGTCTCCCTCCAAACAGTGCGGCACGGTAACAACCATGTCATTATAGGGGGCATAGGGTGCATCGCGCCGCAGATCCCAACATTCGCCGCTGGCCCTGGCAAGATAACCAAGAACCCCGAGGGACCGGGCCTTTTTAAGAGAGAGCACCCCGGTTGTGCGCAAGCGATCCTGGAGGGACGGATATTCATAAAGGAGAGGCAGGAACTCGCGCAGCTCCAAGCGTAACTGCTCAAGGCCTTTGTTCAGCGATTCGACCTGCCCGGAGTCAAGGTCACGGCTTACCCCACCGGGTATAATGACGTCCATCAGTAAGCGATGACCGAAAACAGCATTATTCTGTCTTTGCCAGATCTCCCGCAAGCGACTGCACTGCACCTGGGCAAAGGTGAAACCAACGTCATTACAGCAGGCGCCGATATCACCGAGGTGATTGGCAACGCGTTCCCGCTCAGCGAGAATTGCCCGCAGCATCTGCGCCCGATGCGGCAGGGTCAAACCGACTGCCGCCTCACAGGCCTGGCAAGCCGCCCAGGTGTGCGCCACCGTGCTGTCTCCCGAGACCCGCCCGGCAAGACGGGCAAGCCCCCGGACATCGCGTCCCTCCGCACATTTCTCAATGCCTTTGTGCACATAGCCAAGATGTTCTTCAAGGCTGAGGATATCTTCCCCCATGGCCTGAAAACGGAAATGGCCGGGTTCAATGATGCCGGCATGCACCGGCCCGACCGGGATCTCGTAGACTCCTTCCCCTTCGACCGGAACAAAAGGATATTGACAATCGGGAGGCGTCATCTCCTCCGGCGTTCCGGCGAGCGGAAAGGTTTTCAGTAAGGGATATTGCCCCTCCGGCCAGGCTTGATGGCGCATCCAGCGGCGCTGGTCCGGATGGTCAAAAAAGCGGACGCCGAACATGTCGCGGAGATATCTTTCCGGTCGATTGGCGGCTGGATAGTGAGGCGTCTGTGAGGGCAGCTCTCCTTGCCGGTCGGCAACGGTTGTATGCAGGAGGAGATGGCCATCCCTGCCGGCAAGGGCGGCAAAGATGTCGATCTCCGGCGGACGGTGTTCACCCCATACGGCACACCAGCGCACACGCTTTGCCGCAGCAACGGCGGCGGCCTTGCCCCAGGATCCAGGGTCAATGGTCACAACCTTGGCCGGACCTTGCAGAGTGCTTTGCACCTTTGTCGCTATCCCGGCTTCACCAAGGAGCTGCACCAGGGACTGGGTGTCCGGGGAAAGGCGTTGCCAGCCGAGATGCGCCTGACTAATCATAAAACCCCCTTGCCGACCAACATAATGGTAGCCTGGTTGAGCCACTGCGCCAGTACCGTTGGAATGGCGATACCGAGCCAGAGCACCACGGCCAGATGGATGAAAACCGGCCACATATTGGCAACAATGGGTTCTTGCCCTGCCGGTGGCTCACCGAAGACCATGGGCTGAAGATTGCGAAACAAGCCGGCGAAAGCCACCGCCAGACCCAAAACCAGGGGTGGTGCCAGCCACGGATAGCTTTTAATGGTGGCGGTAAAGAGGAGAAATTCGCTGGTAAAGACGCCAAACGGCGGAAAACCGGCGATGGCACAGGTGCCGACAAGAAGGCCCCAGCCGACAAAGGGCTGGGTACGGATCAGGCCGCGTATCTGCAGCATCTTCTGGGTCCCGGCAATGTGCGTGGCATGACCGACCGTGATAAAAATTGCCGATTTGGTCAGCGAATGGACAATCATATGCAACAAGGCGCCAAAGGTGGCTAAGGGGCCGCCGATGCCGAAGGCAAAGGTCATGAGGCCCATATGTTCAATGGAAGAATAGCTGAACATCCGTTTGACATCATATTGCCGATGCAGCAAAAGCCCGCCAACGGAGAAGGAAAGCATGCCGAATGCCATCATCAGGTTGCCGGCCAGATGGCTGCCCAGGGCCGGGTCGACCAGCATTTTAAAGCGGACAATGGCATACAGGGCAATATTCAGCAGCAAGCCGGAGAGAATCGCCGACATCGGTGTCGGTCCTTCGGAGTGGGCATCGGGCAGCCAGTTGTGCAAAGGTACCAGACCAACCTTGGTGCCGTAACCGACAAGGAGAAAGACAAAGGCCAGAGCGAGAACACCGCCATCCATCCGTGCCGCATGTTGTTGCAGTACCGTCCAAAGCAGGCCATCTTCAGCACTGGGGATGATCCGTACCGCCGCAAAATAAACGAGGATGGTGCCGAACAGCGCCTGGGAAATACCGACGCCGCAGATAATAAAATACTTCCACCCGGCCTCTATCGATTCATGGGTGCGATACAGGCTGACGAGGAGCACCGTCGCCAGAGTGGCGCCTTCCACCGAAACCCAGAGAATCCCGAGATTATTGGTCGACAAGGCCATCAGCATGGTAAAGAGAAAGCCCTGATACATTGAGTAGTAGAGTCGCATTCTGCCGTCACCGACCCGGCCGACGGCCACTTCATGCTCCATGTAGGGTCCGGAAAATACGGCGGTAGTCATGCCGACAAAGGCATTCAGCAAGATGAGATAAACATTGAAGCCATCGATGTAGAAAACCTTGTTTACCGAAAGAATCGGCCCCTGCTGGAAGATCTGTATAGCCAACAGCAGGGCGGTGATAAAGGTTAATGTACAAACCACCAGATTGACGGTTTTAGCGGCAGGCCTATGGCCGATAAAGGCGAGGATGATGATGCCGGCAAGAGGAAAGAACAAGGTTGCGCCAAGGGCATTCATTTTTCCACCTCGGTGAGATGGTTGAGGCGATCGGTATCGAGACTGCCGATCTCCGAGCGAATATGAAAGAAAAATACGCCGAACAAGATGGCTGCCACCAGCACATCAAAGGCGATTCCCAACTCAACCACCATCGGCATGCCATGGGTGGACACCACCGCCGCAAAAAATAAGCCGTTTTCCATGGACATGAAACCGACCACCTGGGCAACCGCCTTGCGTCGGGAAATTATCATCAACATGCCGATCAGCACTACCGCCAGCGATATGGCGATGGTGTTGCGGGTCGACAGCAGGGACAACTCACGGATCGGCAGGGCTACATAGTAACTGAAGAGCACCAGGCCCGCGGCAAAAAGCATGACCAGCGATGGGTTGCCGATAACCTCCACCTCGCGCCGGATATTTAAACGAATGACCAGAAGGCGTAATTGTCCAGGAATAAAAAACACCTTGAGAAAGAGGGTCAAGGCGGCAGAGATGAGCAGGTGGTATTTGCCGGCGATAAAGGCCATGAGCACGGTTGCCAAAAATATCAGCAAGCCCTGCAGGGCAAAGGTATTGATGAGGCTATCGAGTCGAACCTGGGCCAAAAGAAGGAAGGAAGACAACAAAATCAAAGCGGCAAGGGTCAGCACCACCTGCTCGGGCAGAGTTAGGGAGGCTATCAGCATCTCACTGCACCTCAAGAATTATATGGCTCATCATGCCAAGGAGACTGAGGATAAAAGCCAACCCAAGATATTGCGGCGCCCGGAACAGCCGCATCTTTGCCTGGATGGTTTCGGAAACGGCGAGGATCACGCCCCAAAGAAGGAGTTTACCGATAACAATCAGGGAAGCGAAGGCCAGATCAACGGGAACAAGAGTCAGTGCGACCCCCCACGGTACTATCAAATTAACGATGAGGAGCGAATAAAGGGTGAGTTTCAGCATGGAAGCCCATTCCATCAAGGCCAGATGGCGACCGCTGTATTCAAGAATCATCGCCTCATGGATCATGGTCAATTCAAGGTGCGTTGCCGGATTATCGATAGGAATACGCCCGGTTTCGGCTATGGCAACAAGGATCAGGCCCATTGACGAGAAGATGAGTGAGGGATACAAGGTGAAATCCCGCTGGGCAAGGTTTGCTATGACCGTCGACAGGTTGGTGCTTGATACATTCATGGCGAGGGTAAAAAAGGCCATGAGCAAGGCCGGTTCGGCAAGAGAAGAGATCGTCACCTCCCGGGAAGACCCCATACCGCCGAAGGCTGTACCGACATCCATGCCGGCAAGCGAGAGAAAAAAGCGGCCAAGTGCGAGAAAGCCGACCAAGGCAATAACGTCGGCGAGAGCAGCAACCGGCAACTGCACGGTTATTACCGGGACAATCGAAACCGCGAGGATGGTGACACTGAAGACAATATACGGAGCGACGCGAAAGATCGGCGACGCCGTATCCGCCAGGACCACGTGTTTGCGGGAAAGCCGCAGCAGATCGCGGTAAGGTTGCCAGGGCGGCGGCCCCTGTCGATTCTGCAAGCGGCATTTCAACCATTTGACCCACCCGGCAAGGAGGGGTGCGGCCAGGACGACACAGAGGGTTTTGACAATCACCCAGAACCAGCCGGTCATACTATCACCCAGAGGAGAAATAAGAGGGTAAAAAAGGAGTAGCAGAGATAGACACGAAGGTTCCCACCCTGAATATGCGAGGTCCTTTCAGCAATTTTCAGCATGAGTTTACCAATGGGGACGTAGAGCAAGAACCACAGCCGGTCGTTTATTCGGAGAATATAGTGTGCTCCTTTGCCATGGCCGGCCGGTTCAACCTTTTCGACGATCAGCCAGACAAAGGAAAAGATGCGACGAATCGGCATGGCAAACGCCGAGGCGGTGTATTGCATACGCGAATTGAGCGGCCCGAAGCCGCAATCCCAGGCTGGGGCAATGCGAATGCGGTTGTCACGCCGAAGCGGATGGAGAAACACAAAGACAATCAACCAACTCACCAAAATCCCGAAGAAAACCGCAGGGGCACCATAGGAGGCGGTCTCGGCGCTCACCGGGGTCAGCCACAACCACCCCTTGTCGGTGGCACTCGACAAACCGACACCGATAAGGCCTTCGGGAATGCCGTTCAGGGCCCGAACCGTCCAGGTCGGAAATATGCCAAAACCAAGACAGCAGGCGGCTAGGAGTATCTGGCCAAGTTGCATGCCAAAGGAGGGGTCAGTCGCACCTTCAATTTCCGCAGTGCGAGGGCGCCCGAGAAAAACGATGCCGTAGACTTTTACGAAACAGGCAGCCGCCAGCGCCCCGGTCAAGGTCAACATCGCCGCGGCCACAGGAATCATCGCCCCGAGAATGCCGCTTTTCAGGATCGGCCCCTGCAAGGCGGCCTGAAAGGTCAGCCATTCCGAAACAAAGCCGTTAAATGGCGGCAGGGCGGAGATACTGATACAGCCGATCAAAAAGCAGGTGGCGGTGACCGGCATTTTCTTGATCAGTCCGCCCATCTTTTCCATGTCATGTTGCCGGCTCTGCTGCAGGATGGCCCCGGCACCAAAAAAGAGCAGGCTCTTGAAAAGAGCGTGGTTCAAACAATGATACAGGGCGGCAATTAAGGCCAAGGCGGCAATTTCCAGGTGATGAGTGGAATAAAAAATCATCGACAGGCCAAGTCCGATGTAGATGATGCCGATATTTTCGACACTGTGATAGGCAAGGAGACGTTTGAGATCATGCTGCATCAGGGCGTACAATACCCCCAAAACCGCCGACGCCGAGCCGACCAGGAGGACAGCGACACCCCACTGCCAGGTAATACCACCCAACAGGCCAAAGACAAAACGAATAAACCCATAGACGGCAACCTTGAGCATGACCCCGGACATCAACGCTGAGACGTGGGACGGGGCGACTGGATGGGCGAGTGGCAGCCAGACATGCAGGGGGACAATACCGGCCTTTAAACCAAAGCCAAGAAAGGCAAAGGTAAAGGCAATGGTCGCCCAGGTCGGGCTCAGAGTGGCGGACTTCATGGCGGCAAAGCTAAAACCGTCGGAGAAACCGGCAAGAACGCCGTAGGCAAGAAATAAAAATGCCCCGCCTACAACCGCCATGAGCAGGTAGATGAAGGCCGCATGGCGATTTTCCGGGCGTTGATGCTGAAAAACGACGAGAAAATAGCTGGCGACGGACATCAACTCCCAGGCGAGCATAAAGGAGAAGGCATCGGCGGCCAACAACACGAGAAACATACCAGCGACAAACAGTCCGGTGAACACTGTCAGGGGGCCGATACCCATCTGCCCGTCGATATATTCGCGAATATAGGCGGGTCCATAACAGGCGGCGATAAAGGTCACAAATCCGACGATGAAGAGGAAAAAACCGGCAAGCGGATCAAGGCAGAGCGAGACATGCAGCCAAGGCAAGCCGATGGGCAGGACCACCTGCTCGCTTGTCCGCAGCAGCAGAGCTGTTCCTCCGCCCCAGGACGCCGTGAGTCCGGCAATCCCGAGCAGAAAAAAAGACAATTGGCTCTGGATGTAGGGCAGGCGATAAAAACACAGCGGTACGATTGCCGACAGCAGAGCCGCCAACACCGCAGTTTCAACTATAAACATGTCAATAAACCTTCGTCATCGAGAATACTTGTCAGAGGCCTTATGGGGAGGAGTCATCCCGGCCGTAATTCATCAGGGCAACGAACAGATCATCCTGAAGCAAGGGATAGATATCGCCATAGCAGTGGCCATGGCGCTTCCAGCATGCCTGCCATGGCACAAAATAGCTTTCTTTCCTGCCCCGGAAACCTTTCATGTCGATGTCCAATCCGGCAACACAAAGGAGGTTGCGGAGATCATTGGGACCGGTGGCGGCAAACTTCTCTCGCTCCCTTGCAAAGTTTTTCTGCAGGTGGACGAGAGTGGCAGCGAGGTGTGGTGTTCTGTGGCTGACAATCCAGGGCATCATCGGCAACAGCAATGGTACGAAGGGACTGCAACTGCCAACCGTCGCCGATGGCTCGCGACAGTCAAACAATTCCGGAGAAAGGTATTCACCGATCGGCATGGTTCGATCGGTCTTCCATGGAAAACTCTTACTTTCCAAGGCCTGGCAAAAATGCGGCGCCACAGTAAAAGTAAGCAGGGGGCCAACGACTTGCAGGGGTAAAACAAGCCCCTCGGTATTGAGCTCGGCAATTTCCGCAATCTTTAATTTCAGGAGGTATTCGTTACCATCTTCTTTGTTAGTAACCAAGAAATCCGGGACAGTTATAAGAATTCGGCCGGCGTCGCCAGTACTCAGATGGATATGGGTCTGGGCGAATTGATACTGCTGCAGATACGGGAGGATGAAATCAGCCGGCGTTTCGTCCGTTTTCACGCTAGAATTTTCTCGCAAATACCCCTCAGGCAATCCGCTATAGCCACCCCAGTTCTGTTCGTAGGGAACTTTCGTGGAAAGGACGACAATGGCGTCCGGCCCTTCAATTCCACCATCGGGCTCCGGAACCGTCACATTCGAAAGATTGCTTGAACTCTCGTTGGACAGTGCCAATTTTCCCGATTTTGTAATATTCGGCCTCTTGAACCCAAGGGAGAGACAGAGCTTTTTCAACCGGGGGAGAAAATCGTAGGCGGGGATCAAACGCCCGCGGATTTTACAGGAAGGTATCTGGGGTACAGGCCCAGAGGCAATCGGCATCATCATTCATATCCCTGATAGTGTTTACCCAACCAACATCCTGGCAGACAATTACGACCGAGAAAAGCAACGGAAATGAACCCTTTATTCGGTCTGCAGCATAGGCACTTCGCCCTTATACTACTCTACTTTGAGCAACTTTGGGGCCAGATCGAATAGTTCCCGACTGATTTTCATAATTGACCATAAATTCATGAGGATATTTGACAGTGATAGAGAAATATATGTAAAGTGGGGCTTGATCAATCGATATGAATCGGTAGAAAACAGATCTCTTTACATACCTCACAGACCAATTATAATCCTGTAATTGTTTCTAAAAATTATTGCGTGTAAAAATTGTGATGCTTTTCTCTAAAGATTGGCAGAATGGCGACAAAAGGTGACACATTACAGCTCATAGCCGACTTGATATCCAAACTCTCAATCGGGAAAAGATACAATACTACCGGACAATATGCTACACTTCCGGAAATCATATATTTTCAATTTTCTTTCCAAGGGAGAAGCCGATGCAAACCATGAAGGCGCTGGTCAAGGCGAAAAGGGAAGAGGGTCTCTGGCTTGAAGAAATACCAGTTCCCGTACCCGACAGAAACGAAGTCGTGATCAAGATTGTCCGCACAGCCATCTGCGGCACCGATGTCCATATCTTCAACTGGGATGCCTGGGCGCAGCAGACCATTCCGGTACCGATGCCGATTGGTCATGAATTTGTTGGCGTTATCGACTCGGTCGGCGACAATGTCCACGACTTCAAGCGGGGCGACCTGGTCTCCGGTGAGGGCCATCTGGTCTGTGGTCACTGCCGTAACTGCCTGGCCGGTCGCCGCCACCTGTGCATGCATACCAGCGGCGTCGGCGTCAATCGCCAAGGCGCCTATGCCGAATATCTTGCTCTTCCGGTCACCAACGTCTGGGTCTGCGACCCGGCCATCCCCCTCGACATCCTGGCCTGCTTCGACCCTCTCGGCAATGCCGTGCACACCGCCCTCTCTTTTGATATTCTCGGCGAAGACGTCCTCATCACCGGCGCCGGACCCATCGGCTGTATGGCCGTGGCCATCGCCAAACACGGCGGGGCACGGCACGTGGTGATCACCGATGTCAACCCCTACCGCCTGAGCCTGGCGGCAAAGGTCGGTGCCACTCGTACCGTCGATGCCGGCCGCGAAAAACTCGCCGACGTGCAGAAAGAGCTGGGTATGAAGGAAGGGTTTGATGTGGCCATGGAGATGTCCGGCAACCCGGCCGCCCTGCACGCGATCCTCGACAACCTGTGCCACGGCGGCAAAATCGCCATGCTCGGCATTATGCCCGGTGCAACTGCCATCGACTGGAATAAGGTGATCTTCAACGGCCTGACCCTCAAGGGTATCTACGGCCGGGAGATGTACGAAACCTGGTATAAAATGACCGCAATGATCCAGACCGGCCTCGACATCACCCCGCTTGTCACCCATCGCTTTCACTACACCGATTTTGCCGAGGCCTTTAGGGTCATGCGCTCCGGCCAGTCGGGCAAGGTCATTCTTAACTGGACTGAGAGGTAATAGGATGATTGAGACACGACTTGATCGGGCACTTCAGGCAGAGCTGAAGATCTTGCAGGAAGAGGGCCGTACCAAGGCGCCGGAGCGTATCATTACCGCCTATCATCCCCCGGAAAACGGCCTGGGGCCGCGCTATTCGCTGAAGGGCGAGGAGCAGCGTTTTCTGCGCATGAACTCGAACTCTTACCTGTCGCTGTCCAACCACCCGCAACTGATCGCTGCCGCCGACAACGCCACCCACGCCTGCGGCGTCGGCCCGGGCGCAGTGCGTTTTATCGACGGTACCTTCAGCTATCATGTCGCCCTGGAAGAACGTATCGCCCGCTTTGTCGGTAAAAAGACAGCGAAGATCTTTAACTCCGCCTACACCGCCAACTGCGGCCTGGCACTGACCATCGGCGGCAAAGCAACACACTGGATCGGCGACCAGCTCAACCACAACTCGATCATCCGCGGCATGCGCATCGCCGGGGTACCGAGTGGCAACAAGGGCATTTATGCCCACAACGACATGGACGACCTGCAAAAGTGCCTCGAATCAGCCGGCAAGGGCATTGAACGGGTCGTGGTGATCTTCGACGGCATCTTCAGCATGCGCGGCGACTATGCACCCATCGACAAAATCCTGAAAATAACCGACCGCTACAGCAAAAAATTTACCGACGGAGTAATCACCGTCGTCGACGATTCGCACGGTATCGGGGCATATGGGGCTACCGGCAGGGGCACCGCAGAATCCTGCGGCAAGGTTCCGGACATCATTATCGGCACCTTCGGCAAGGCCTTCGGAGTGAACGGCGGCTTTATCGCCGGCAGCAGCATGGTCGTCGAGGCGATCCGCCAGAGGGCCGACACCTATATCTACACCAATCCACTGAGCGTTGCCGACTGCGCCGCAGCAAAAGCGGCCCTCGATATCTGCGACAGCGTCAAGGGGTTGCAGCGGCTGGATAACCTGCGACAACGCACCCGACAATTTCGCGAAGGCTTAAAAAGGCTGGGCTTCGAAACAATCCCCGGTCCCCACCCGATAGTGCCGCTTTTGGTCCGGGACACAGTGAAAACCCATGCCCTGGTTAAACGACTTTTCAAGGCCGGTATTCTTGTGGTAGGACTGACCTTTCCGGTAGTGCCGAAGGGTGATGAAACCATCCGTTTTCAGGTCAACGCCGCCCATACCGAGGCCGACATCGGCTTGGTGTTGGATGTCCTGGCCCAGAAAAACTGACCGGTTGCAACCCACGAACCCATAATAACCCTTGGAGGAAAACTCATGAAAAAAAACCGCTCGATTGCCGGTACCGTCACCAGCATTGCCACCCGGGAAGGGGCCGGCGTGCATTTAAAAAGGGCCTTTGGTTTTCATAACCCCGAGAAAAACGACCCCTTTCTCCTCTTCGACGACTTTCGCTCCGACACCCCGGCCCACTACCTCCCGGGATTCCCCTGGCATCCGCACCGCGGCATCGAGACCATCACCTATATGCTGAAAGGCGAGGTCGAACACCGCGACAGCCTGGGCAACAGCGGGGTTATTTCCAGCGGTGACGTGCAGTGGATGACGGCGGGCGGCGGCATAATCCACCAGGAAATGCCGAAGGGCGATGAAAACGGCGCGATGCACGGCTTTCAGCTGTGGCTCAATCTCCCGGCCAGGGAGAAGATGTGCCTTCCCCGTTACCGAGGTATCACCGCAGCGGAAATCCCAGAAATATGTGAGGCTTCCGGGGCGATTGTCAAGATCATCTGCGGCCGTATCGGTACCACCGCCGGTCCGATCACCGACATTAGCACCGATCCCGAATATCTCGATATCACCCTGCCCGCCGGTAGCCGCCTCACCCACCCGACTCGCCCCGGCAATAGGGCCATGGCCTATGTGATCGGCGGCGGCGGCCGCTTTGCTCCGGACGCGACTTCAGAGTGTGGCAACACTACGCTGATCTCGTTCTCCGATGGTGATGAGGTCACCATCACCGCCGGCAGCCAGGGCCTGCGCTTCCTCTTCATGGCCGGCGTACCGCTGCACGAACCCATCGCCTGGCAAGGGCCGATCGTCATGAACACTGAAGAAGAACTGGTTCAAGCCTTTCAGGAATATCGGAATGGTACCTTTCTTGCTTCCCGATGATTGATTACTTGCCCAGGCAGAATTCAGCGAATATGACATCGAGAATGTCCTCAGAGGTGGTTTCCCCGACTATTTCCGCCAACTGATCAAGGCAATCCTGTAGATCGACGGCGATGAGGTCGTTGGTTAGATGCATTTGCAGGGATGCAAGAACTCGCACACACGATTGGTGTGCTGCCATGAGTGCCTGCTCGTGTCGGACATTGGGTGCGCATCCGCCCTCTTCCCACTGCTCGCTTCTTGAGGTAATAGCCTCAAACAAAGCCTGTTTCAGTTTATCAATGCCCAATTGCTTTTTGGCGGAAATCGCTAAACAATGACCAATTTCATGAAGTGTTGAAAGATCCGGGCGATTCTGTCCGCAAATATCGATCTTGTTAATGACCGGCAAAAGAGGTTTATGCCGGATCTGCTGATAAAGCCTGTGGTCGCCTTCGGTAACTTCCCTGGAGCCATCGATGAGGAAAACAACCAAATCGGCTTTATTAATAAGATCCCTGGCCCGCTGGATGCCGAGTTTCTCGACTTCCCCAGCATTATCGTGGATACCGGCGGTATCGATAATCCTCACCGGAACGCCGAAAATATCAATTATTTCTTCGATTGAATCCCTGGTGGTGCCGGGAATTGCTGTAACCAGCGCCCTTTCCTCCTGGAGGATGGCATTGAGAAGACTTGACTTACCGACATTTGGCAGGCCGGCAATAACAATGGCAACACCTTGGCGATATAATTTACCACGATCAGCATTTTCAAGAAGTTTTTGCAGCGGGATGGCAACCTCAAGAGTCACCTGTTCGGCGAGATGTCGATGATCGACGATCTCCACATCCTCGTCAGGAAAATCGATCGCCACCTCAACCAAGGCGCGCATGTGGATAAGACTTTGGCGAATCGGATCGATCTTCCGGTACAGCGCACCGGACAGTTGTTCCTGCGCCAGATCGACACCTTTTCTGGTTTTCGCAGACAAGATGATCGATGACCGCCTCGGCCTGGGTCAGGTCAATACGACCATTGAGGAATGCCCGCTTGGTAAATTCACCGGGAGCGGCAAGAACAGCGCCGCCGGCCAAAATGAGCTCGAAGGACATTTTGCAGAACGAAGAAAGCTGCCATGGCAATGAATTTCCACGACATCTTCCCGAGTATAGGTACTGGGGGCGGCCATATACACAGCCAGGACTTCGTCGACGATTTTGCCACCATGGGGATGGTGAATATGACCGTAATAAAGACGATGAGTGACAAAGGAGCAGGCGGCGCCTTTAGGGCGAAAGAGACTTTTTAGAATTTGCAGAGACAGCCTGCCGCTCATGCGAATTATGCCGATCCCGCCAGCACCGGGTGGAGTGGAGATGGCGGCAATGGTTTCTTCACTGGATGGAAGATTCACCTTTTTGTTTTCTCCCAACAAATCCAGTTGCGGTAGGTTACCGTGCAGCAATCAGGACTCAGAGGTATTTTTTGGACCGGATTTTCCCTGTCGGCCCTTGCCTGAGGATCGTTTACGTCCGCCACTTGGGCGTTTGCCTTTACCTGGTTTATAGATGAGGATTTTCTTAAACAGACCATCTCCGACTGAACGGCTACGAATCTCCTTGTCCTCTTGAAAGAACATATGAATTATCCTGCGCTCTGAGGGATTGAGGCCCGGCAAAACCTGGGTTTTGCCGTCCTCCTTGACCAGCGCCGCCAGTTCGGCGGCCTTGACCTTCAACTCCTCCAGCCTTTTTTCTCGAAATGCTCCGACATTGATGGAAATTCTCAGCCGTTCCTGTACCTTGCGGCTGACAATCTTACGCAGGATATACTGCAGGCTGTCCAGGACTTTTCCATCCGGTCCGGCAAGGTTCTCCTCAAACTCACCTCGCAGGGTGCAGATTACCGCCAACCCGGTCGTTTCCACCTCGAGGGTTGAAGGAAATCCCATCAATTCGACTATGCGGAGCAATTCTTCCTTGACGATCTCAATGCTCTCAGAACTAGCGTCACCTTCCTGTTCAGTTTCGACCAGGAGCTGTTCATCCTCTTCGTCATCTTCCTCATCGCGGACCGTCTCAAGACTGGGGGCCACCGCAGACGGAGTCGATCTCCGGTACCTGCTGTTCTTCTTCTTTTGTTTCGCAGGCAGGAGAAGAAGAATCGAGTGCAAAGATCCCTGCCGCTTCTGCTATCACTGGTTTTATTTGCACCCGAATATGGGCTTTCTTGCGAATCAGGCCAAAGATTCCGGTGGAACCGGTCTCCACCACCTCGATATCAAGGTTTTCTTGCGGAACACCAAGGACCACACAGGCCTTCTTGATTGCTTCAGAGACATCCTTACCGTAAAAATCGTTTTTTTCTAAAGACATTTATTTACCTTCTTCGAAAATATCTCACATACATTTTCTGCAACTTCATCTGCGTCTCGTGATCTTCACATCTCAGGCGACGACGACCGCTTTCTTGCTATCTCGATTGATAAGCACTTGTTGCAGGATGGACAGGAGGTTGTTGACAAACCAGTAGAGGACAAGCCCCGAAGCAAAATTGAGGAACATGAATGTAAAAATCACCGGCAAGAACATCATTATTTTTGCCTGCGTCGGATCGGCTGTGGTCGGCGAGAGTTTTTGTTGGAAAAACATCGACGCTCCCATCAGCAAGGTAAGTACCGGCAATCCCCCGAGATACGGGATATCAAAGCCGAGCCACAAACGATCGGGGGCAGAAAGATCGGTTATCCATAGCATGAAAGGTGCATGTCGCAGCTCAATGCCCATCAGGAGGACTTTGTAGAGTGCAAAAAACACCGGAATCTGCAACACCATTGGCAGACAGCCGCCAAGAGGATTAACCTTGTAGGTTTTATAGAGATTCATAACTTCTTGGTTCATCTTGGTCGGATCGCTTTTATATTTTTCCTTGATCTTGACCATCTTGGGTTGTAATTTTTGCATATTTTTCATTGATTTCATGCCCTTCTGGGAAATAGGCCAGAAAACAGCCTTGAAGAGCACGGTGACCAAGATGATGGCCACACCGTAATTATGGAGGTACGTGTAAAACCAATTGAGCAACCACAGAGTCGGTTTGGCAATAATATCGAACCAGCCGAAGTTGATGGATTTATCAAGGTTGCTTCCGAGTTCTTTGAGCAACGTCAGCTTTTTCGGACCATAAAAGACGTTATACTTATACTCTTTTTCCGTACCAGGCTGCAGGGTATCTTGAGTCCCGGAAAGCTGCATTTTCGTAAGATCATCGTTGCCCTGCATGGTAAAAGAAACCCCAGAGCCTTCGATTGGCAACAGTCCACAAAGAAAGTAATTGCCCTCATACCCGGCCCAATCAATAATTCCCTGCAGGGTTTTTGGTCCATCTTTGAAGTCCTTCGCAGGCACTTCTTGGAGTTCGCCGTTTAAATAAACAGCTGGTCCGGCAAACATGAAACTCTGGGCAGGACTGTCGGCTCCAAGAAAATGCTTATTGAGGAGATGCAGTTGCGGAAGTCCCTGAACAAGTGCGGATGAGGTGTTTTTCACCTTTATGCTGAGACCGATCAGGTAACTGTTGTTGGTGAAACTATACACCCTCTCAATTTGCAGTCCATTGCCTGCCTGGGCCGTCATCCGCAACTCGCCCTTGCCCGCATCACCAGACAGTTTCAGGTTTTCTTTATCACTTGCATACAGCACCTGCGTCCCGATTACGCTGCCCCAGGAAAAATGGAGCGAATCTCCCTGGCTCGCATCGGTTTTCACTAACTGCATCCCCGGCGAATCCTTGGCATGGGTCTCTTTGTGTTCTTTCAGTACAAAACTTCTTATTGCCCCACCGTCTTCCGACATAATCGCCATATATAAATCGGTTTCAATGGTTATCTCCTTCGGTTTCCGGTCATATGCCGGAATCGTTAGAGCAACGACCGGAGAAGATGCCACAAGCGTTGGGGTCTGCGGCACGACTGCCGGTTTCGCCGAATCGGCAGCAGGCTGTTGAACCGCTTGATCGACGCTGGCCGGTTTATCGAAACCGACAAATAAATACTGATAACCAACAAGAATTACAAAAGAAATAATGATGGCTAGAAAGGCTCTGTAGTTATCCATTTATACCTACCGTGATATGTCAACACCAGGGGAATTGTGTTAATTAACATGAAGATCCGACAATAGCCCCGCTTACTGTACCGGATCATAACCGCCTCGGGAAAAAGGATGACAACGGAGGACCCGGCGTATGCCGAGAAAAATCCCCCGAATGGCACCATATTTTTCAATTGCCTGAATTGTATATGCGGAACACGTTGGAAAAAAGCGACAACTTGGCGGCAAAAAGGGTGAAATAAAATATTTATACCCTTTTAATAGCCCAACACACGCTGCTTTGAGGAGGCCGCTTGTCATCTTTTCATGCTTCCCGAGAACAACCAATGCGGCACACAAGAGGAAACACCGCCATGCGGATATCCTTAGGATGTGACTGGGAAAAATCCGGACGAACGGCGAAAACAATGTCCATTCCAACCGGATAATGCTCTCGCCACAGCCTGAATGACTCCCGGATTATTCGTTTAAGGCGGTTTCTCTGCACCGCGCCACGAATATTTCGATGAACACTTATGCCCAACCTGCTCGATCCTGTGATATTCGGTCGACAGATCAAGGTGAAACCAGCACCTTGCAAACGCTTTCCGCGGCTATAGACATGCTCAAATTCCCACCCCTTGCGTAAAAGATTGCTTTTACGAAGTCGATTGCCTGCCAAGGGTTAAGCCGAAAGCCTTTTGCGGCCCCTTGCTCTGCGAGCTTGCAAGACCGCCCGACCTCCTCGAGTGCTCATTCTTTCACGGAAACCGTGGGTGCGTTTACGCTTGAGAATACTTGGCTGAAATGTTCGCTTGCTCATTTGTTACTTCCTCATTGGTATATTCATGGTGAAACCATGTCTTTTTTGTGCTTCAACGATCGGAAAACACACTGCTTGCATTGTTACAGGCACCGCTCTCCAAACCAGGTTTTTCCCGCCCTGGCGATATGGCCATCTGCGGAACGACAAATTACAAGAGAGGAATATTAACCATATATGGTGGGCGGTGTCAAACATTTTTGTCCCGGCCCCCTGCCATATCTTGCGCAAGGACGGCGGCTATGCTATGCTTCTGCCTGCAAAAGAGGGTGTTTTTTTCTTGTACTCCCGTTTTTCCCTAATCCCGACAAACAGGATACTTTCCTTTACAAAATATTTCCTTGTTTGAATGGCTGATCCCAAAATACATACTTTTGCTGACATTGATTGGGCCGATCTCCGAGCTAATGCTCTCAAAAAAAAAGCATGGCGTAACAAGGGTGCGAAGGAATGGGATGCAAAGGCCAACTCGTTTGCCACTCGAAATAAAAGTTCGGCGTATATCGATCTCTTCCTCGCCCTGCTACCGCTCGAAGCCGGCATGTCCGTGCTCGATGTCGGCTCGGGCCCCGGTACTCTGGCCATCCCCATTGCCGGCAAAGTTGGGTCTGTAACCGCCATCGATTTTTCCAGCGGCATGCTTCAAGTCTTGAACGATCTCGCCTTAAAAGAAGAGATTTCTAATATCAAAACCATGCATTGCGCCTGGGAAGATGATTGGCAGGACAAGGGCCTCCGCCCTCATGACATCGCTATTGCATCGAGAGCGATGGGCGTCGAGAATCTTGCGTCTGCCTTGAAAAAGATTGATAGCTACGCCACACAATATGTTTTTCTCAGCGACAGGGTAGGCTCAACTCCCTTTGATATGGCAGCGTTTGCCGCAATAGGGCGACCTTTTGTCGCCGGTCCCGACTACATTTATACCATCAACATCCTGTATACGCTGGATATTCACCCGAATATTTCAATGTTGACCCTCGAACGGGAGATGACTTTCAGTTCTATGGAGGAGGCAATCAGGTCGTATAGTTGGATGTTTAACGATATTACAGCCGACGAAACTGTCGCTTTAGAAAACTATCTTCAAGGGAAAATAATCAAAAATGAGAACAACCAACTGACTCTGCGTCGCGAGTCCCCACCCCGTTGGGCGGTGATCTGGTGGCAAAAAGAGTTACCCCGCCATTGATTAACACAGCAAACTTTCGACTTGTGGACATACCTCCACCCAGCTCCTTAGGAACGGATGATGACTGAAGAATACGATATAGCGGTGATCGGCGCCGGTCATGCCGGTTGTGAAGCAGCCCTGGCGGCTGCCAGAATGGGCTGCAAAACCCTCCTCACGGTAATAAATGCCGATACCATTGGGGCCATGTCGTGCAATCCCGCCATCGGAGGCTTGGCCAAAGGGCATCTGGTAAGGGAAATTGATGCGCTCGGCGGGGAGATGGCGCGGAATATCGACGCGACCTCCATTCAGTTTCGTCGGCTCAATACCAGCAAAGGGCCAGCCGTACGATCTTCCCGCGCCCAGGCGGACCGGTTGCTTTACCGGCTGCGCATGAAATCGGTGGTGGAAAACCAGGCAAATCTGACCATCAAGCAAACGGTGGTCGATGGCCTTCTCGTCAAAAACGGTCAGATCACCGGAATTCTCACCTCCCTCGAAGAGGAAATCCGCACCAAGGCGGTGGTGGTGGCCACCGGAACTTTTCTTGACGGCCTTGTCCACATCGGACTGAAAAACTTTTCGGCCGGACGACTCGGTGACGCTCCGGCAAAACAACTCTCCACCTGGTTTAAGGAAAACGGTTTCGCCGTCGGCCGCATGAAAACCGGGACTGTGCCGCGTTTGGCCGCTCATTCGATCGACTACAGTGAACTGGAGATCCAGCGCAGTGACTCTCCTCCGGCACATTTTTCATATTCCTCGAAAGGTGGCTACACCCTGCCGCAACTCGCCTGTCACATTACCTACACCAATGAAAATACCCACGCAATAATCCGGGCCGGCATCGACAAATCTCCTATGTACGCCGGAATAATCAAGGGGATTGGTGCGAGATACTGTCCCTCGGTCGAGGACAAAGTCATGCGCTTTCCGGAAAAGGATCGGCATCAAATCTTTCTCGAACCGGAAGGCCTCGATACCGTCGAGGTCTATCCGAACGGTTTGCCGACCAGCCTGCCGCTTGCTACCCAGACTGCCATGATCCATTCGATCAAGGGTCTGGAGAAAGCCCAGATCATCAGACCGGGTTATGCAATTGAATACGACTATATCGACCCGCTGGGCCTGCACCCTTCTCTTGAAACCAAGCAGGTGCGCGGTCTGTTCCTGGCCGGGCAGATCAACGGCACGTCAGGCTATGAAGAAGCCGCCGCCCAGGGGCTCATCGCCGGCATCAACGCGGTTCACTTCTGCCGCCAGCTGGAGCCACTGATCCTTGATCGTTCCCAGGCCTATATTGGGGTGCTTATCGACGATCTGGTGACCTGTGGAACCAAGGAACCGTACCGGCTCTTCACATCGCGGGCAGAATACCGGCTACTTCTGCGCGAGGACAACGCCGATGCCCGACTGACCGCCATCGGTTATGACGTTGGGCTGGTTAAAAGACCTGTTTATCAGCAATTCCTCGCTAAACAACAGTCCATACAGAACGGAAAAAATGGTCTTGAGGCCATTGTCATAAGACCTGCCCCAGCGGTAAACGAGGCGCTGACAGCCCTAGACAGCAGCAGTATCAAACAAAAATGTTCTCTTGCCGATCTATTACGACGACCGGAGCTGTCTATCGATTCATTTCTTTCCCTGCCGTTCGAAGCTGATGAGCGACAGATCCTTGCCAAAATTGTTGCCAGCGGGGTTAAAGAAGAAATTGAACTGCAGGTAAAATTCAAAGGATATCTCGATCGGCAGGATGAACAAGTGGCCCGCTTCAAAAAGATGGAAGCTGTTGCTTTGCCAAAGAATATTGATTATCGTTGCCTCTCCGGTTTATCCAATGAGGTTGTCGAGAAACTGACCAGGGTTCAACCGATTTCACTCGGCCAGGCCTCAAGGATTTCAGGAATCACCCCCGCTGCAATCTCAGTGCTGCAGGTGCACTTGAAAAAAATGGCTAAAGAACCGTAACTGCCCGACAAAACTACACAATGACTTTTCTCACGTTTCCCCGGATCGACCCGATCATTTTCAGCCTTGGTCCACTGCATATTCGTTGGTACGGGCTGATGTATGTTCTCGGTTTTCTTGCCAGTTATTATTTGGTGCGAAAACAAATACGTGAACAAAATTTCCGTCAGCTCGAAGAGCAGTTTGAAAACCTCAATATGGTTCTCATACTTGCCGTTGTTGTTGGCGGCCGACTTGGCTATGTCCTGTTCTATAATTTTTCATACTATCTCGCCCATCCACTGCAAATTCCAGCCACCTGGAGCGGCGGCATGTCGTTCCACGGGGCATGTCTTGCATTAATAATTGGCGGATGGCTTTTTTGTCGAAGAAAACAGATTGATTTCTGGCAGGCAGCCGATATTTATACCGCGACCATTCCTATCGGTATTGGACTTGGCAGGATCGGCAATTTTATCAACGGTGAGTTATATGGTCGCGTCACCAATCTGCCATGGGGTATGGTGTTTCCCGATGGTGGCCCATTGCCGCGCCACCCTTCCCAGATCTACGAATCGTTGCTGGAAGGGTTGCTCCTCTTTGTCCTTCTCTGGAGCATGCACCACAGACCTTGGCATCATAAAAAATATTGGCCGCATGGCAGCATTTTTGCGCTCTTTCTTTTCGCTTATGGTTGCATGCGAATTCTCGCCGAGAATTTCCGGGAACCTGACCCACAACTAGGCTACTTTCTCGGCTTGTTTACCATGGGGCAATTTCTGAGTGGGCTCATGATTGTCGCCGGTTTTCTGGTCTGGAGGCTCCGCTTGCATTCCCAAGACTGCAGCACCCATTAGTTTCAAGCATCGACAACCTTGATAGTCCCCGGAACAACCCAGCATTAAGAAGGTATCAATGTTTGCTGACTATCTTGCCCGGGGTCTCTCGAAGAGACAAGATTCTCGCTGTATCTTGCCCCAGAGCATTTTTGCCGGTCTGAATTTTACCACCTTATGGGCAGGAATGGTGATGCTTTGTCCAGTCATCGGGTTTCTCCCCTTTTGGGCCGCTCTCTCCACCACTCTGAAAGAACCAAAGCCGGACAGGTTTACCCTCTCACCTTTTTCCATGGCCTCGGTCATATGCGTCAGCACTCTGTCCAACGCCTGCTCTGCCTGCACCTTCGTTATTCCGCCAACTCCTGCTATCGTTGCAACCAGTTCACCTTTGTTCATTTTGATCCGACCTTTTCTATTGGTTATTGCCATTTCCCTTCAAGCAGCATGTATTTCTAGCCGCTTCACAGGAAAAAACAATCGTCGGATATATCTTATTTTTTCTAGGTATTTTTACCTATGCCCAGTCAAATGACGAGCCTTCGGGTCATTCTGAGGTGACAAAACCGTTACGAACAGCATAATTGACCATTTCCACGCTGTTTTTTCGGTTGAATTTACGCAAGAGATTAGAACGATGGTGATCAACGGTTCGCTGACTCAAATGGAGATGTTCAGCCATTTGTCTACTGGTATGGCCCTTGACAACCAGTTGCAAAATCTCCGTTTCCCGTCTGGTTAATTCCTGGAAAAGACATCTTTTTCCATTTCGACACATGGATATGACATCGACCGCAAGATCTTCAGCCATAAAGGGTGAAATATAAATTTTCCCTGACAAAATTTTTTCGATTGCCACCAGAAGCTCATTGTCAGAGTCATCCTTCATCAGATACCCATCAGCCCCTGCCGACAAGGCATTGTAGAAGTACTCCTTGGCCTTGTACATGGTAAGCATCAGTATCTTTATCAAGGGATATCTTCCTTTCACCTTGCCGATGGTTTCCATACCGCCGATACCGGGCATGGCGATATCAAGGATGATAAAATCAGCTTCCGAAGTTTCGAGAAAACCCATGAGTTCCTCGCCACTGCTCGCCTCGCCTACCACGCGAAATGTTTCATTGGCTTTTAAAATTTTTTTTATGCCATGGCGGATGAGGACATGATCATCGGCAAGGACTATTCGCACCTCCTTTTTACTCGGTATCATGTTCCATCCCCTTGACTGTAACTGGCAAGCACTTTCTGCTCCAGTTGAAACACTTTGCCTCTCTGTGCAAAACGGACCCTGTTTTAGATAACCATATTTAACAACATAAGTCCGAATTTATCTGTCACTGGACGAACACGTTGCAAAAACTTTTTACTTGTCTAAAGTATAGTATACCGTTGCAGGCAGTTCTCACTACCACACCCAAGGGTTGCAGCGGTGAGGTTATTTCTCTTGGCCTCAGGCGTCAAAAATGATCACCGGGAATCACCCCTTATCGACCGTATCTTAATAAAACACCCCAGCTGCTTCAGCACCTCATGAACCGCACCACCCCTCTACCCCTGCCTGCATCCTGGAAAGAGTGCCTTGCTCAAGGATGGACCGGCCTAGACATCTTACTCGTTACCGGAGATGGTTACGTCGACCACCCCTCTTACGGAGTCGCCCTTATAGGACGTCTGCTTCTCAATCATGGTTACCGAGTTGCCATCCTTGCCCAGCCTCGCTTTGATACTTCGGCAGATTTCAGGGCATTTCCGACACCGTTGCTCTTTTGCGGCATTACCGCCGGAAATCTTGATTCAATTGTCGCAAACTATAGCGGCAACGGTAAGGTTCGCGACACCGATGCCTATTCTCCAGGCGGCAATCCGTGGCGTGGTGAGACACAGAGCAAATCGCAACGACGACGCCCCGATCGCGCCAGCCTTCTTTATGCAAGCCTTGCCCGCTCAGTATTTCGTGGTATTCCGATCGTTCTCGGGGGAATAGAAGCCTCTCTGCGAAGGTTTGTCCACTATGATTATAAACAGGGAGGGTTGAGATCTTCTTTTTTGACCGATGCCAAGGCTGATATTCTCGTCTATGGCATGGGCGAGAAAGCAGTGCTGGAAATCGCCGCAGAATGCCGACGTAAAGCTCCGCTTTCACACATTGCCGGTACTTGCCTAAGACTTACCGACCGAGAACTGGTTGAGTACTATCCTGACTTCGCGGCAAAAAACTGCAAAAAATTCCTCACCCTCCCTTCCTGGGAAGAAATGCATTTAAAACCGGATCGATTCCTTGACGCAGAGATAGAACTTGATCGGCATGCTCGAGCATGTTCCCCGAGAATTATTCTGCAACGCCAGCAGACCCATTGGGTTGTGCAGCATCCTGCCCCTCCGCCGTTAACAACAGAGGAACTTGATGCACTTTACAGCTTACCTTTCACGCGCCGCCCCCATCCACTCGGCCAGGAAATTCCCGCTTATCGGATGATCAGGCATTCGGTGACTATCGTCCGGGGTTGCTCCGGCAACTGTTCCTTTTGCTCCATCACCAGACACCAGGGGCCGGCAATCATTTCGCGCAGCCGGCAATCAATTGTTGCAGAATGCCAACGCATTGCGCAAATGGAAGATTTTGGAGGAACCATTACTGATCTTGGAGGACCAACGGCTAATCTTTACGGAACCAGCTGTGCTCTCGGATCGTGCAAAAACCGAGATTGTCTTTACCCAAAACTCTGCCCCAACCTGCGGATAAACGAAGAATCCTTTCTATCCCTGCTCAAAGCTGTTTCCGAGCTCAATGGCATAAAACATCTTTTCATCTCATCCGGTTTGCGGATGGAGCTTCTCTTGCAAACTCCGCGCTTGCTGGAAGCCATACTCAGATCACACAACCCCGGTGCGTTGAAAATTGCTCCGGAACATAGCAATGATGCCTTGCTATGCCTAATGCACAAGGAGCCACACGCCCTTCTTCAGAACTTCGTACTTAAATGTCGGGAGATAGGTGAAAAAATCGGCAAAAAAATTGAGCTTTCTCCATACATAATCACCTCGCATCCGGGTTCTACGCCAGAGCTGGTCGAAAGATTAGTCTTAGATTTACAACGGTTGGGACTCGTGGCAAGAAAATTCCAGGATTTCACCCCTACTCCGGGCACCCTGTCAACCGCCATGTATGTTACAGGGCTAAGGCCGGACACCAAACAGCTAATTGTCGTGCCTCGCAACCACTCAGCCCGACAGAAAGAGAGGCGTATCCTGGAAGAACATATGCATCGCCAGGGTACTGGCAGAAAAAATTTCAAGGAAGATTTCTCAAAAATCTTCCGGCGCAAAGGTAACCGCTGAGACTATACTGTCATAGTTCATTGCAAGCATGAAGAGACGGTCAACACCCAAAGCGATACCAGCCGCCTCCTCTAATTTTCCAAGATCTTGGAGAAAGCGTTCCGGCATAGCGACGTTATGGCTGTTATGGGCATGAATAGTGGTAATTTCTTTCGCAAACCGGCTGCGCTGTTCCTGCTCGTCGGTGAGTTCGGAGAAACCGTTTGCCAACTCCACCCCTTTTAAATAAAGCTCAAACCTTTCGGCTATATTTGGATTTGAGGGGCTTTTCCTTGCCAAAGAAGCTAGTTGGTACGGATAGGCATAAAGAAACATTGGTGCGTCCATACCAAGACGAGGCTCGACATATTCAGTCAGGATTTCATCAAATAATCCGAAATCGAGAGCCTTTTCCAGAGGTATCGGACTATATTGGATAAATGCTTCTGCAACCGTCAATCTTTGCCACTCAGGGGACAAATCGATGCCGGAAAAAAGATCCACGGCTTCTAGAGCACCATCGGCGGCAAAATAATCCTTCATTACTGCATATAGATAGAGCAGGAAACCCTGGCAATCATCCATCAATTTGTGGTAATTGCATCCTGTTCTATACCACTCAAGCAACTGAAATTCTACAAGATGGATCCTGCCCACTTCGTCTTTACGAAAGCAGTGGCTGAGTTGGAAAATCTTCTCGCAGCCATGGGCGAGGAGCCTTTTCATGCACAATTCCGGAGAAGTTTGGAGATATTGGCCTTCAGAGGAGATTGGAACTATATTGCTTTCGGGAATAAAGACGGGCTGACGAAGGGGAGTATCAACTTCAAGAAACCCCTGGTCATGAAAGAATGATCTAATGCAGCGAAGAAAGGCCGCTCGTGCATGCAGCCCCTGAATGCTCAACACTGAGTTTACTCTTTTACCCGGGTGACATATTGTCCGGTACGAGTGTCAATCTGAATTTTGTCACCTTCCTCAACAAAGGGAGGAACCTGCAACTCATAACCCGTCTGGACGGTAACCGGTTTCGTATCATTTCCGGAGGTGTCACCCTTAGCCCATGGATCGGCTTTTGTGACGGCCAGGTTGACAAAGGTAGGAATAGTGATATCAATGGGTTTACCATCAAAAAAGAGAACTTCAACCTCCATATTTTCCAGGAGGTAGTTGATGTTATCTCCCATCTGGTCTTTAGTCAGGCTGAGCTGTTCATAATTGTCGGTATCCATAAAATGGAACTCTTCACCCTGATTGTAGAGAAATTGCATCTTTCGCTCATCGAGTTCGGCTTTCTCAAACTTGTCGTTGGAACGGTAAGTTTTGACCAACTGATTACCGGAAATCATATTTCTCATCTTACATCGATAGAGGGCCTGCCCCTTGCCGGGCTTTGAAAATTCAAAATCCGTGACGATGTATGGGTTTCCATCTATCTGAACTTTGAGACCTTTGCGTAAATCAGAGGCACTGAGCATCGTACTTCTCCATATCTTCTTTATCTGAACCGTCTTTGCGGCAAAACACGAGCTTCGGCAACATTAACCCATCCAACAGACGAAGAATTTTAACTATCCCCATGAGTTAAATGCACCTAATGTTTTAAAAACCCCGCATTATACTTGTCTTCTGTTCGATTCTGCAAGCGTAAAAGATTAGTTTTGCTTTTTACCTCCAAGGGACTTTTCCCTTTTACCAATTTTTTGCTCTATCATTGCTGCAAATGGACTCCCCTTGTCTTTTTTCCATGCGCCTTGATCAGCTCTGCTTATAATGTGCCATTAAGCTACTGGAGGATACCGACATCCAATCTTCTCTTTGTTCTTTTCTCACTTACCATGAAAACACTCTGGACCCCTTGGCGCCTCGAACATGTCCTCGGCAATGCCCCAAAAACAAACGGATGCATTTTTGAACCGGACGGTCAAGATTCCGCAAATAAAAAACTCCTTCTCCTTTATCGTGACGCCTTGGTTATTGTCCTTCTCAACCGTTTTCCTTACAGCAACGGCCATCTTCTTGTCGCTCCTGCCCGCCACGTTCCATGCATAACCGAGCTTTCACAGCAAGAAAGCACTGCTGTAATCAATATGATCAAAAAAGCTACGTCTCTTTTGACAAAACATCTCTCGCCCCGATGGCTTTAATATCGGCTGCAATATTGGCTCGGTTGCCGGAGCAGGTATTGCCGACCACCTCCATTTCCATATTGTTCCACGCTGGAACGGCGATCATAATTTCATCACTGTTCTTGCCGACATCAGGACTATTCCCGAACATATTGAAGACGACTTTTGACCGACTCTCCCCCGATTTTCTTTCTCTCAACGAAAACAACCGAACATGGATTCCATAACCAAAATCACCCCTATGCTGCAGCAGTACCTCGAAATTAAAGAACAGCACAAAAATGCCATTCTTTTTTACAGGATGGGGGATTTTTACGAGATGTTTTTTGATGATGCCATAATCGCATCGAAAATTCTTGGCATTACACTCACGTCGAGAAACAAAAAAAGTGATCAAGTCCAGGTCCCTATGTGCGGTATCCCCTATCATGCAGCACAAACCTACCTAGCAAAGCTCATTCATGCCGGACAGCGAGTAGCAATATGCGAGCAAACAGAAAATCCGGCCGAAGCTAAAGGCATAGTAAAACGAGAAGTTATTCGTATTCTTTCTCCAGGGGTCATCACCGATGATCAATTGCTTGATGGTAAAAGCAACAATTATCTCTGTTCCCTTGTCGGTAATGAAACCGGTAATAGCCATTCGTATGGCATCAGCTTTCTGGATGTCAGTACCGGAGAATTTTTAATCGGTGAATTTCCCGCTCAACAGGACAAAGCCGAAAATATCTTCGACCAGTTAGCAAGGCTGACCCCTTCTGAATTGCTCATCTCCTCACATGAACTGACCGGTCTCGATCCTTTTCTCCGACAATTGCGACTCATTCTTCCCGATCTCTGTATTACTGAAAGGAAGAGTACCATCTATAAAGAGGCAACAGCTCTTGATCTGCTTTACAATCATTTCCAAGTGCTTACCCTGGATGGTTTTGGTTGTGGCCATTTCTCTGCAGGAATACTCGCCGCAGGGGCCCTTCTTGAATATATCGGCGAAACACAAAAATCGGCAATCCACCATATTGAAAAACTCACCCCTCTCGATATAGGTTCGATCCTGCATATCGACGACTCGTCCCGTCGCAACCTCGAACTTACCCAGACCCTTGCCGGGGGGGATCGGCAGGGTTCCTTGCTTTCCGTTCTCGATCATACCTGTACACCCATGGGAGCCAGATTACTGAAGCATAACCTGCTTTTTCCACTGCAGCAACGTGATCGCATTATCGATCGCATAGATGCAGTAACTTTCTTTTTCAAAAACAGTTCGCTACGCAAAGAATTGCGAGCCCTGCTCGATAACGTGTATGACCTCGAGCGACTCAACAGCAGAATGATTCTTGGCACCGGCAATGGGCGGGATATGTTGGCAATGAAGAATTCCCTGGCATGCCTTCCTGCCGTCCTCAATCTCCTGGAAAAATGTGACACCATCCCAACTCATCGCCATCCGTCGGCAACTTGATTGTTTATCTGATTTGCACACCCTCCTCGAAACGGCAATTAATGTTGAAGCTCCGCTTAGCACTCGAGAAGGGTATCTAATCAACCAAGGATACAATGAAGAATTGGATCAGATTGTTGTGCTGCTGCGTGATCAAAAGAAGTTGATACTCGACCTAGAAAATAGAGAAAGGGAGGCCACCGGCATTGCGAAACTGAAAATCGGTTACAATAAGGTTTTTGGTTATTTCATTGAGGTAAGCAAGAGCCAAGAGGCAAAAGTGCCGGAACATTATATCCGCAAACAAACTCTAGTAAATGCCGAGCGTTTTATTACCCCGGAGTTGAAAGATTTTGAAGACCGAGTCCTTGGAGCAGAAGACCGGAGAATCGAGTTGGAATACCAACTTATTTGTAGCTATTCGACTGCAACTTTCCGAGAATTCCAGCCGAATTCAAAAAACTGCCCGTTTTCTCGCCCAGCTCGATTTTCTTTCCAACAATGCCGAGGTCGCTTATAAGTATAACTATCGTCGTCCGGAAATTCATGATGGTGATGATATCCATATTATTGAAGGGCGTCATCCGGTAATTGAAAGGTCACTGCCTTCCGGGAAATTTGTTCCTAATGATGTCCATCTCGACCAAAAATCCAATGAGATGCTTATTATTACCGGACCGAATATGGCTGGGAAATCGACAGTCCTGCGCCAAACTGCTCTGATTGTTCTCATGGCTCAAATGGGGTGTTATGTTCCGGCGGACAGTGCCGTATTGGTATTGTCGATCGGATTTTCACCCGTGTTGGTGCTATGGATAATCTCCGTCGCGGTCAATCGACATTTATGGTTGAAATGAGCGAAACAGCCAATATCTTGAATAATGCGACCGAAAGGAGTCTCGTCATTCTCGACGAAATCGGCAGAGGCACGTCAACCTTTGATGGCCTTTCGATCGCATGGGCAGTTGCTGAAGATCTTGTCGAAAAAAACCAAAAAGGTGTCAAAACTCTCTTTGCTACCCATTATCATGAACTCACCGAACTAGCAAAAACTAAGCCGCGGGTTCAGAATTATTCGATCGCCGTTCGTGAATGGCAGGGGAATATCATGTTCCTCCACAAACTGGTACAAGGGGGAACAAGCAGAAGTTATGGCATCCAGGTCGCCAGGCCTCGCAGGTGTCCCTGATAGCGTTGTTAAAAGAGCCAAGGAAATTCTCAAAAATATTGAACGTGGAAACTTTAACAATCGGTTGTTGACCCACAAACACTGAAAAAAGACAAATCTTCCAGAACATGTTCTGTGCAGCTTTCTCTCTTTTCCCCTCCAGCAGATCCTATTCGAGAGTTCCTGGAAAAGATCAATGTGGATGAATGTTCCCCTATTGACGCCCTGACCCGTCTCTATGCCTTGAAAACAATGTTAAATCATTAAGAAAAAATACCATCTTTGCAATCACTTTCATGAAGGTACTAGAGTCCGGTATGTACATGAATTTCCACTGCTTGCCCTGAGATGCAAGCCAGTATTTCCCCTATACATGATCAAGCTTTTCCACCTTAACCCTGAGCTAGCCGGTTTCATTGACCTAATTATTTTGCCATGTTTCTATGTTTCCTGTATAATGTCGTCTAGTATCAAATAATTATTATATTCTTCTTTGCCGATCAGCCATCTCTTTGCGGGAGTGAGACTCTTTTCATACAATGATTCGCACCGCCATCATTATTTCACTCTTATTTTTTACAACCCTGCTGTGCATCCCGGCCAATGGCCAGTTAGCCGATGAGGACCGAGACAAACCACTTCCAGTAGGAAGGCTTTTACGATGAAGCCAAATTCTACTACAATCAACTGCAAACTAATTCTAAGATTTCAACATCAAGAGACAATTGGCTGAAAGGAACCAGGAATTTTCGCCGCATCTATCTTTCCAACCCTAAATCGGAAATTGCTCCTTCATGCCTTTTTATGCTCGGTCGCATTTATGGAGAGATGTACGATCGTTTTCAAAATGGTCTGGACCTTGATGAATCCATTTCTTATTTTACAGGAAATCACCAAACTTTTTCCGCAACATCGTCTTGCAGATGATGCCTTTCTGCCCTTGGCCAACTGTCCCTGGAAAAAAAGAACAACCCCCAACAAGCTGCAGATTATCTCAGCGAGATCGTTACAACTATCCCAACGGTGACATGCATCCCGAGGCTGAAAACCTGCTCAAGGTTCTTTCCCTGGAGCATGATATTGCCCTCCCGAAAATCATGGTATCATCTCGCGGGATAATAAACTCAGCTATGTTTTACCTGTCAAATACTGGTCATCGGATAATTACACTCGTGTTGTTATGATGGCATCCGGCCCGGTAAACTATAAAGAAATTCTTCTTGAAGAAACAGAAAACACCCCGAGAAGGCTCTATATAGATTTCAAGAAAAGCTATATAGAGCCTCAATATCGTTCACCCATACCAATTGAAGATGGACTTCTTAAGCGGATTCGCACTGGCCAATTTTCGCCTGATACTGTTCGGGTAGTCCTAGATATTGAATCAATAAGCAGTTACAAAATTTACAGTCTCCCTGATCCGTTTCGTGTAGTTATTGATGTCAGAGGGGAAAAAATTGCCAAAGAGTAGCCAAAACCTATGAGTACATCAAGTATCGCCCGAACCGATGCTCGAACTGATAAAAAAAACGTAAAACATGTTGAAGGTCAATCACCAGATAATGTTATCGTCTTACGTGATAATAAAAAAAATGCGGTTAACATAAAACTTTCCTCAGAACCAGCTAAGATTGAACCAGGCAAGATAATCGCAGTTCCTGAAGTTAAACCACTTTCTCTTGCGCAGCAATTAGGTCTTGGTGTTAAAAAGATCGTTCTCGACCCCGGCCATGGAGGCAAAGATCCGGGTGCAATGGCCTTTGGCTTGAAAGAAAAGGACATTGTCCTGGATGTTGCAAAGAGGCTTTCACCTATACTCAAAAAGGAACTTGGTTGCGAAGTTGTTCTCACCAGAAAGGATGATACCTTTATTTCCCTTGAAGAACGTACTGCCCTCGCCAACACCAACAATGCCGATCTTTTCATTTCTCTCCATATCAACGCTCATCCATCCGCAAAAGTGAGGGGTATGGAAACCTATTATCTCAATCTTACTACCAATGCCGAGGCAATGCGGGTTGCCGCCCGAGAAAATGCAACATCAACTCATCAGATGAGTGAACTTCAGGATATTCTTTCAGATATCATGAAAAATTCAAAGATTGATGAATCTTCTCGGTTGGCGCAACAAGTTCACAACTCCATTATTTCAGAAGCCGACAAACGCGGTTTCACTGATATAAAAAATCTCGGAGTCAAACAGGCCCCATTTTATGTCCTCATTGGGGCACAAATGCCTGCCATATTGATCGAACTGGCATTTATCAGCAACGAGAAGGACTTAGATAATCTTAAGAATCCGACATTTCTAGAGATGCTTACCAAAGAGATTACTGAAGGTATCCGAGCATATGTAAGTGACACAACTGCTCAGCTATAAATAAACGAAACGGAGGGCAACTCTTAGGAAAAGAGCCATCCCTCCGTTTAATTTAACACCTTGTCACCGTTGCGATGGTGAGGACGTTTGGCGGCAGATAGTTAACGCATGCTGGAGACTTTCATTCGAGCTAGAGCTCGCTGCAAAGCAACCTCAGCTCTCTTTCGATTAAAATTCTCAGCTTGCTGAGCAGCTTGAGCCAAACGTTTTTCTGCTCTTTCTTTTGCTTTTAGCGCCCTTTCTACATCAATTTCACTACCCTTTTCAGCACTCTCCACAAGGAAAGTGATCTTATTATTTGAAACCTCGCAGAAACCTCCACTGATCATGAGACTTTCTCTTTTGTTGCCGTTCTCATAGGTAAGAGTACCAATTTTGATTGTCGACAGAAAGGGTGCATGATTTGCGAGCACACCGAAGTCTCCACCAAATCCAGGTGCATTAACGATATCAACGTCTTCGTTAACTTTAGCACCGGCTGGCGTTACGACTTCAAGTCTTATCTGTTGTCCCATCGAACTTTCCCCTTAAGCAAGATTATTTACTTGCGCCCTTTAGATGCGGCATCCTTTTCTACAGCTTCATCAATGGAGCCAACCATATAGAAGGAGTTTTCGTTGAGATCATCATGTTTTCCTTCGAGTATCTCTTTGAAACCTTGAACGGTATCGGCAACTTTTACAAACTTTCCAGCCATACCGGTGAAAACTTCGGCAACGGTAAAAGGCTGAGAAAGAAATCTCTGTACTTTACGAGCTCTGGAAACCAACTGCTGATCGTCTTCAGACAACTCATCCATACCGAGAATCGCGATAATATCTTTCAGATCCCTGTATTTCTGTAAGGTAACCTGAACACCACGGGCAACCAGATAATGTTCTTTGCCGATAACATTAGGATCAAGAATCCTCGAGGTAGAGTCGAGTGGATCAACCGCTGGATAAATTCCAAGCTCAGCAATCTGCCGAGAAAGAACAACCGTACCGTCAAGATGGGCAAAGGTAGTTGCAGGGGCAGGGTCGGTCAAGTCATCTGCAGGTACGTACACACATTGTACGGCAGTAATTGATCCTTTGTTTGTCGAAGTAATACGTTCTTGCAAGGCACCAAGGTCAGTAGCCAATGTTGGTTGATAACCAACCGCCGAAGGAATTCGACCAAGAAGAGCTGAAACTTCGGAACCGGCCTGGGTAAAACGGAAGATATTATCAATAAAGAGAAGAACGTCCTGACCTGCTTCATCACGGAAATACTCAGCAGCCGTCAAGCCGGTAAGAGCAACTCGGGCACGCGCTCCCGGAGGCTCTGTCATCTGGCCATAGACAAGCGCTGCTTTCGGCAAAACGCCGGATTCTTTCATCTCATGGTACAGATCGTTGCCTTCACGAGTACGTTCACCTACACCGCAAAATACTGAAATACCACCGTGATGCATGGCAATATTATTAACCATCTCCATCATGATAACGGTCTTACCACAGCCGGCACCACCGAACAGGCCCATTTTACCACCCAAGTGGGAACGGAACCAGAAGATCAATTACCTTGATTCCCGTCGCCAGAACCCGCACCTCGGTGTTCTGCTCAGTGAAGAGCGGAGCCTCGCGATGAATAGGCATGGTCTTGTTGGAGGTGATTGGACCAAGTCCATCAACCGGCCTGCCAACTACATTCATGATCCTGCCAAGGGCTGCATCACCAACAGGAATGGTGATCGGCAGACCAGTATCTTTAACCTCCATTCCCCGAACAAGACCATCGGTCTGATCCATAGCGATACAGCGACAGGCATTGTCACCAAGATGTTGTGCAACCTCGATTACCAGATTATCCTCTTTATCATTGATGCCGGGATTGGTCACATAACAGGCATTCAGAATATTAGGGAGTTTACCGGGCTCAAATTCGACGTCTACAACAGGACCGATTACCTGAGTTATTTTTCCTATTTTTTGTTCACTCATTGGGCCTTACCTCTCCTCAAAAGTCTTGGATTATCTTAGAGATAATATATTATTTCAGGGCTTCCGCTCCGCCAACTATATCCATAAGCTCACTTGTTACCGCAGCCTGACGAGCCTTATTGTAAATGATGCTCAGACTTTTCACCATATCTTTACATGCGTTCGTCGCATTATCCATTGCTGTCATCCTGGCAGCATGTTCGCTTGCCCCGACTTCGAGCATTGCATGATAAATGATGACATTGAGATACAGTGGTTGCAGGACATCCATGATTTCTTCGGTTGAAGGCTCGTAGATGTAATCTCCTGAAAACTTTTTCTCGGTTTCTTCTTCCACACTTGTCGGTTGTACAGGAAGAAGATGAGAAACTGCCGGAATCTGACTGCAACTGATTTAAAATGACCATAGAGAACTTCAACTTTATCAGTTGCACCACTCAAAAATTGATCAGCAATATCCGTGGCAATTTCTCTGGCATTAAACATCTGAAAATTACCCATGATATCACGGTAACTCTTCCTAACCTTGCCAGTTTTTTAAGAAGCTGACTGCCTTTTTTGCCGACACAGACAAAGCTTACTTTTTTTCCGGCCAGCCTCATACTCAGCCTATCATTTTTAAAGCAAGTTTGATGATATTGGCATTGAAGGAACCGCAAAGTCCGCGATCAGAAGTAACAACCACAATCTCAACAGTCTTGACATCGCGAATTTCCATCAATGGAAATCCTGTGGTATTTGCTCCTCCTGACAGATTGGACATTGTCTCATTGAATTTGGAGGCATAAGGTCGAAATGCCTCCATTTTTTCCTGAGCACCGCGCAATCTTGCAGCAGCGACCATGTTCATGGCCTTGGTGATCTGCGCTGTCTTTTTAACGCCCGCGATCTTCGTTTTTACTTCTTTTAAGCTCGCCATATCTTGACCTATTTGTGATTAGTTAAGACCTTTGGATGCCTTGAAAGTATCACCAAAGCTGGTCAACACCTTATTGAGTTTCTCCTTAATTGCATCAGTGAACACTTTTTCCTTGTCAAGATCAGAGAAAATGCTCGGTTCATTGGACTCAATATAGCTGTAGAGCTCTGTCTCATAGTCAGCCAAGGTATTAACCGGCAGTTTATCAAGATATCCATTGGAACCGGCATAGATTATTGTCACCTGTTTTTCCATTGGCAGCGGTTGATACTGCGGCTGTTTGAAAATCTCAACAAGTCGCTCGCCGCGGGTCAGTTTGGCCTGGGTTCCTGCATCAAGATCAGAACCGAAGGCTGCAAAGGCTGCAAGCTCACGATACTGTGCAAGATCAAGACGAAGAGTACCGGCAACCTGTTTCATAGCTTTAACCTGAGCGGCACCACCTACCCGTGAAACAGAAAGACCAACGTTGATGGCAGGTCGAACACCGGAGAAGAAAAGGTTCGGTTCAAGATATACCTGACCGTCGGTAATTGAGATAACGTTGGTCGGAATGAAGGCGGAAACGTCACCGGCCTGGGTTTCAATGATCGGCAACGCAGTAAGAGAACCTGCCCCAAGTGCATCATTTACCTTGGCGGATCTCTCAAGCAAACGTGAATGGTTGAAGAAAATATCACCAGGATAGGCCTCACGTCCGGGTGGACGACGCAACAGGAGGGAGAGTTCACGATAAGCAACAGCCTGTTTTGAAAGATCATCATAGATAATCAGTGCATGTTGACCGTTGTCTCGGAAATATTCACCCATGGCACATCCGGCAAAGGGTGCGATGTACTGCATTGGTGCAGGATCGGAAGCACAGGCCGAAACAACAGTGGTATATGCCATAGCACCATGTTTTCTCAGTGCCTCAACAACTAGAGCAACTGTTGATTTCTTTTGCCCAACCGCAACGTAGATACAATGAATATCAGTATTTTTCTGGGCAATAATAGCATCAACACAAAGAGCGGTTTTGCCAATCTGACGATCACCAATAACCAGCTCACGCTGTCCTCTGCCGACCGGAGTCATGGCATCAACAGCCTTAGATCCGGTATAGCAGGGCTCATGTACACCCTTTCTGGCAATAACACCAGGAGCAAGAACCTCAATTTTCGAACTGAGTTCCGATTTGATCGGTCCAAGACCATCGATCGGCACACCAATACCATCAACAACGCGACCTTCCATGGCCGGTCCAACAGGCACCTCGGCAATTTTTCCGGTTCTCTTGACAATATCACCTTCCTTGATGCCCGAAACATTTCCAAGAACAGCGCAACCAACATTGTCCGCCTCCAAGGTTCAGGGCAAGGCCCATGATTCCACCAGGAAACTCTAAAAGCTCCATGGCCATACAGTTCTGTACGCCATAGACACGGGCGATACCGTCACCTACTGAGATAACGGTACCGGTCTCATTAAGATCTATACTGGTCTCGTACGCCCCAATCTGATCTTTGATAATCTGACTGATTTCTTCGGCTTTGATCTGCATCTATTCTCTCCCCTTAATGGAATCTTTTAAACCTGCAAGTTGTGTCCTTATGCTGCCATCCAGTACCAGATCACCGACTTTGGCTATAATGCCACCAATGATGGCGGGATCGACACTGGTCGTGAGCTTAACTTTCTTGCCTGTTAACTTTTCTAAAACCTTCTGAACATTTGCTTTTAAATCATCACTCAGTTCAACCGCTGAAATGACATTGCCGTGACTGATGTTCTTCGCTCCATCAACCATGGACTGATATGCCTCTGCAATTTCAGGCAGTAATTCAGCACGTTTTTTTCGAACCAAAAGATTCAAGAAGTTTCCGATGACCATATCCACACCCATTGAGGCCACAATTCCCTCCATAACCTTTTCTCTAACATCAAGGGGATACAGCGGGTTGGTCACGGCATCGGCAACTTCAGGGTGAGAAGCATACAAAGCAGCTAATCCCTGAAGAACTTCATTGTATTGATCGTATGTAGCTTGTTCCTGACCTATGGCGAAAATTGCCTTGGCGTAACGTCGTGCGAGGATTGTCTGTTTCACTGTACTGCCCCCACTTTAGCTAAATAATTATCAATGATCTTCACCTGATCGTCCGCAGTAAGATTGTTTACAATGAGTTTTTCAGCCATTATTGCAGCCTGATCAGCGACCTCATTTTTCAGGGTCCTACGAGCCTCTGTCAGTTCATTCTGAATGGCCATTTCGGCTGAGCGTTGGATATCATGGGCAGCTTGCTCTGCTTTCTCAATTATTTTAACTTTCTCGATTTCAGCCTGGGCAATAGCTCGATCAACTATCTTATCAATTTCCGATTCTACCGTTGCAAGCTTGGCCTGAAAATCATTATACGTTTTTTCTGCGTCGGCTCGTTTCTGTTGCAAGTCTTCTATTTCATCTTTAATCTTTTTCTGACGTCCTGCCAGACCCGCTCCAATTGGCTTTGCTCCAAATTTCACAAGGATTATCATAAGCGCAATAAAGTTAACGACCCTCCAACCAAGATCTTTAACTTTTTCGGCCGACAAACTCTTAGAAACCTTAGCTGCACCATGCCCACCATCGGTAGCCACAGCCTGATCGGTATCGGAAGCATGGCCGGCCTTTTCAGCGGCAAATGCCGAGCCACTGAACACGGCAAACAAAAGAGTTAATGCAAGCAGACTTACAAACCTGGTAATATACTTCACTCCATTCATAGTTAGAGACTCCTCCCCAGAATTTTACTCGCCATATCGGTTGCAAATCCATCAAAATTGGATCGCAAACTGGTTCTGGCGCTCTCGATTTGAGCTCTAAGCTCAGCAAGCTTTGCCTCCTTAGCTGTATCAGCCTCAGCCCGAATCGCAGCAAGCTTAGCATCACCTACGGCCTGTGCCTCAGCACGGGCGGAATCCAAAGCAGCTTTTGCCTTGCCTGACGCCTTCGCCATTTTCGCATCTACCTCTTCTTGTCGTAGCTTGGCATTTTTCTCAAACTTCGAGATGTTTTCCTCCATGCCCCGCATTTTTTCAGATCTCTCCTTGAGAACGTTCCTTATAGGTTTATAAAGAACTCCATTAAGGAGAAACATGAGCACAACCATGTTAACAATCTGAATAAACAAAGTAATATCCGTCGTAATCATGTTAGTAGCTCCCTGCTCAACTAAGATAAAACGAAAAAACTTAACATTCATCTACGAAATGAATGATGACCGCATACGATATACCTAGAAAATAACGACTAAAACTGAACAAATCAAACTGAACCACCATTCACAATAGCAAAAAATTCTTACTGTAAATATATTACTCTGTCAACTAATTTATATGTGCCATCCAGCTAGTACTTTAAATGTGGCCCAAACATTCAAACAGTCGCATAATGGGCGCAATATGTCACTCCCCAAATCACTTGTACTTCTATTCATGGAGGAGTTTCCTGACTACATCCGGCACCGATTTGATAGCCTCGTTCAATTTGTCGGCCATCGGTCCGCCAGCTTGCGCCATGTCCGCCCTTCCACCACCCTTTCCGCCTACCAATGTTGCGACTTTATTTATGATATCACCAGCTCTTATCCTCAGCGTAAGATCATCTGTTACAACGGCCAATAATGCAGCTTTGCCATTGATGCTGCCACCGAGAACGGCAACCCCGGATACAAGATTTTCCCGGACTCGATCTCCAACCTCACGCAGTGTTTTCTGGCTATCTAAGAGTAGTTCCGAGGCAATGACTTTAATTCCCTGAACAGACACAAAGTTCCGCATCAGTTCTTCGAAATCAGTACTCGCCAGTTGTCGAGACAAATCAGCTATCTGTTTATCCATTGTCCGTACATGGCCCAGCAGCGTTTCAATTTTAGCGATAATCTCGCCGGAACTGCCGGTATTCAGGATCCTGGCAATTTGCCGCTCCCTGCGGCCCTGTGCTTGAATAAACGCAAAGGCTGAATGGCCGGCTAATGCTTCAATTCTCCGCACCCCTGATGCGATACCACTCTCAGAAAGTATTTTGCAAACACCAATTTCGCCTGACGCTGCGACATGCGTGCCCCCGCAAAGTTCCTTACTGAAATCGGCAATTGATACAACCCGCACATTCTCTTCATATTTTTCCCCAAAAAGGGCCATTGCACCCTCCTTGAGGGCATCATCTCGCCTTAATATCTTGGTTGTCACCGGTACATTGAACCATATTTGCTCGTTCACCAAGAGTTCGATTTGCTCGAGCTGCTCCTCTGAAAGAGGTGAGAAATGTGTAAAATCGAAACGCAATCGTTCAGGCCCGACCATTGAACCAGCCTGCTTTACATGATCGCCCAGAAGATTCCTCAGTGCTGCATGTAACATATGTGTAACCGAATGGTGTGCTGCAATAGCCCGACGCCTGGCTTTGTCGACATCCAAAGATACTTCTGCTCCTTCTTGCAGAAGTCCCTCAGTTACCTTGATTTCATGGAGAATGATCTTGCCCCCGGCAGTAAAAGTAGCAATAACCTTGGCGTGACCTCCTTGCCAACAGACCTCACCGCAATCGCCGGCTTGTCCACCGGCTTCTGCATAAAAGGGTGTCAGCCCCACATACAGTCGCCCATTCTGCCCTGCGGCGAGGCTGTTCACTTTCCGGCCTTCATCATCCAGCAAACCCAGGACCCTGGCGATAGTGGAGAGTTCTTGGTAACCGATGAACTGAGTCTTTTTATCGGCTGCGGCAAGATCTTTTACCCCCTCATCCAGGAGTTTAACATTATCATCCTTACGCGATGAGCGCGATTTTCTGCGCTGTTCTTCCATCTTTAAGAGAAAACCGGGCTCATCGAAATCAAAACCTTTCTCGAGAGCGATGTCGCGTACAATATCGAAAGGAAAGCCGAAGGTATCATAAAGTTTAAAAATAAAGTCACCCGGGATGCACTGCAAATTATCCCTTTTCATCCGCGAGATCTCTTCGTCAAGTAAAGCCAAACCGTTTTCAAGAGTTTCACGAAAGCGTTCCTCTTCCTTGGCGACCACCTTAGCCAAAAGGGACAGGGCACCGTTGAGATGTGGATAGGCACCGGCCATTTCACCGACAACGGCATTACAAACCTCATTCATGAAGGGTTTTTCCAAGCCGAGGTGTTTGCCGTAACGAACAGCCCTTCTCATGATCCGCCGCAACACATACCCCGCACCCTCATTGCTCGGCAGAACACCATCAGCAACAAGAAAGGTTGTTGCCCTGGCATGGTCGGCAATAACCCGCATCGCAGTATCATCCTGATTGTTTTTGCCATAGGTTTTTCTCGACTGAGACTCGAGTCTGGCGATGATCGGAATAAAAAGATCTGAATTATAATTATTGAATTTACCCTGTAGAACCGCAGCAACCCGCTCAAGGCCCATTCCTGTATCAATACTTGGCTTTGGTAATCTGGTCAATATACCGTCAGCAGAACGGTTGAATTGCATAAACACCAAGTTCCATAACTCAAGAAACCGGTCACAGTCACACCCCAGAGCGCAATCCGGCCGACCACAACCGGCTGCGATGCCTTGATCGATATGAATTTCCGAACAAGGACCACATGGTCCGGTATCACCCATAGCCCAGAAATTATCCTTTTCACCCATCCTGACAATGCGCCCTTTTGGCAGACTCTCGACTTTGTCCCACAGGGCATAGGCTTCATCGTCATCCTCAAAAATTGACACCCAAAGCTTTTCGGCGGGAATACCCAGCTCAGCCGTGAGAAAATCCCAAGCAAAACGAATGGCATCTTCCTTGAAATAATCGCCGAAAGAAAAATTACCGAGCATTTCGAAGAAGGTATGATGTCGCGCGGTATAGCCAACATTTTCTAGATCGTTGTGTTTGCCACCGGCACGAACACAACGCTGGCTGCTCACAGCCCTCACGTAGTCCCGTATATCTTCTCCCATAAACACCATCTTAAATTGAACCATTCCGGCATTGGTAAAAAGGAGGGTGGGGTCATCTTTCGGGACAAGTGAGGAACTTTCCACGACAGTATGGCCACTTTCCTTGAAATAGTTCAAAAACCTGCTTCTTATTTCATTTCCTTTCATAATTCCCGAGACCAATACGGTATAACGTTAATCAACGCGGTTAATAATAAGCGGTAGTACCTGTTTAAACTCTGTTGTGCCGGCCTTACCGAGTAGTTCGTATATCAGCATTTCGGCCGGCCCGATTTTTGCTCCAACGCTCTGTAATCGATTGAGGCCAGCCTTATGATCACCGGCCTTTCTCGCTGATACTCCATCTGTTACAATCCACACGTCAAACCCGCGCTCCAGCAATCCCATGGCAGTTTGATAGATGCATATATGTGTTTCTACGCCAACTAAAACTATGGTTTTTACGGTTTCAGGAAGCCCAGAGAGAAAAGTTTCAGTTGCCTTGTTCGCAAGTGCGTTAAATTCAACCTTATCAAAACGTTGAATGCCGGAAACAAGGGCTTCCAAATTCCCCACATAGGGCCCAACCCTTTGATATATTGGGTGTTGGCAAGAATCGGGATATTGAGGATTTGCGCACACCTGATCATGAGTTCGACTGTTGAAATGACACCAGAGTGCATTGTCAATCTTGGCCATCAGTTTTTCTTGAACATCAATGACTTGCAAACAGACAGTATCTGGAGTCAGCAACGAGTGTATCATCATCAAACCTCCTCTGTGAAAGTTCATTTCCACAAAAAATTCGATATCAATTAACTCTTTTCTCTTTGCAGATTCAAGTCTAATCGTTGCAAAGATTTCAAAAAAACACTTTACAAAATCAATACAACTATTACATTAAAAAGTGAAATACTGAGCAACAGGAGAAAATATGCAAGACGAGCAAATTGATGCAATGGCGAAAATTCTTAAATCGATGTCCCATCCTATTCGTTTGAAAATTCTCTGTCTTTTGCAGGACAAGGAACTCTCGGTGGGCGAAATAAGAGAACAAGTACAAACCACCAATGCCAATGTATCGCAGCATTTGAATATATTGCGAGGTCAAGGGATTATCGATTACCGTAAAGATGCTAATTTTATTTACAATAAAATTATCCGATAAACGAATTCTCGAACTTATCAAAGAAAATGCATCTTCTCTTCTGCCCCAATTGTTAATCACATTAGACTCATCATTCACTGAGGACAAACAATCATGATAATCACCGATTGGATACATGTTATTGCCGGATTTTTTATACTTCTCAGCCTCTCTTTAGGCGTCGAGGCCAGTCCAATTTTTCACAGCACATACTGGCTCTTTTTTACGGCCTTCGTCGGCTTAAACCTTTTCCAGTTCGGATTCACCAAGTTTTGTCCTATGGGAATCATCCTGAAAAAACTTGGGGTCCTGGAAAATCGATAATAACCGGCATAGTTGCTCTTCTTTATTCTTGCGACATCAGAACGCCACAAGACGCCTGCCAACAACAAGTGGTCTGTGAGCAAATTTCTCGCTGACGAAAGCAGGAGGTATTGCCCTCCTGCTCTTGGATTCGGCAGATAAGTTCGGCAAGCTTTACCCCCTTCTCTTGTGGCACCCCCAGCATGAGTGCTTTTTTTCTGGCCAATGAAAATAGTTTTGGACCTTTTCTATATCCTTTATTCTGAGACATCTCTCCCTCCCAACATAGCAAACAACTCCATTTTCTCAACAACCACTTCATTATTTGCTCCTACATTCCGTAAGCAAGAAACATGCAATAACTCAATCCCCATTGCCAGGCTATGATTTTGTCCATAAAAATCGTGCCTGAAAACAATATCATATCGGCAGGATATGATACTCTTCAACTATAGGGTGACCCATTCAATACCTGGCCATTGCGACCATCAATGGAAATAGGATCACCAAAACCTATTTTCACTCCGGCAATTTCGCAATACTGCTCTAGCCTCATAGACCTTCAGACTCCGACAACCGACAACGCAGGTTTTTTCCAGGCGTACGGCAACCACCGAGGCATGCGAGGTCTGTCCACCCCTCGAGGTGAGCAATCCATCGGATTGACTCACGACTTTTATATCCTCAGGAACGGTATCCTGACGAATCAAGATGAGGGGTGTCGCCGGGTCAGTCTGTCTCAGCTTGCGAATATTTTCTTCAGTGAAAACAGCCCGGCCGGAAAGTGCCGAGCCGGAAACACCGACCCCCTTGCCGAGATACGCGGATTCGAGTGCAGGACTTTCGACAAAGACATTCAGATGCTCCTTTTTCTTGATGGTTATCATATCACGGGTCTGCAGAAGATAGAGCTCGTCGGCTCAGGTCCCTCAAAGGTAAACTCGATCTCTTGTGGATTCCATCGTTTTTCATAAACCAGTTCTCGAGAAATATGTAGTAATTTTTGGTAGATCTTTAGGGAAACGAAGTTCGAGGGTTTCATCCTCGGGCCGACCATCGAGCTTTGCCTGTTCAACGGAAATGGCATGACTCGACACCAGTCCGGAAACGATATCCTCACCCTGATCGCCATAGGCATAATCACCCCAGAGAGCAACTCGCTGAACCTTACGATACGGATGGGCAGTAAAAACCACCCCGGACCCGGCATTGCCACTCTTGTTGCCGAAGACCATGGCCTGAACAATGACCGCTGTTCCCCATGCATCGGAAACATCCATGATCTTGCGATACTCCACAGCCTTCTGGGTTTCCCAGGAATCTAACACCAACTGAATGGCATTTACCAGCTGGAGCCAAGGGTCATCAGGTATTCCGAGCCCTCTTTGGCGAATAAGTCGTTGATAGGAAAGTGCCAGTTCCTGCATCTGTGCCGGGGAAAAATCCCTCTTTAAAATCACATCGTATTTGGCCTTAGCAGTATTCATCAGAATCTGGAAATCCTCTCTGCCGATCCCGGAAATCATCGCCCAGGATTGCAAAAAGCGCCGGTAATTATCCCAGGCCAGATACCCGTTGCCATGGTTGGCAATGAGTTCGGCAATGAGTTCTTCATTCAAACCAACATTGTTGATTGTGGCCATCATTCCCGGCATGGAAATGGCACCCCCGCTACGAACCGACAAGAGCAGCGGCCTTTCCGGCGAACCAAAGGTCTTCCCTGTTAACTGCTCGATCTCGGTCAAGGCCTGGCGCACGCGTTCCATGAACTCCTCCCGCGTCTTGACATAACCGAAGACAATTTCTCGACAGCGAAAAATTTCTGTTGTCAGAACAAATGCCGGTGGAACACTTTTCCCGTCACCAATGAGTGTCGCAAGGTTGAATCCCTTATTGCCGAGATGGATGAGGTTATTGGTGTAGGGGTTAGGCTTATGCAGAAGTGACAATACCCCCTCGGGGTTATAGGTCATAAGCAGATCCAGCCGTTCCTGGTCGAGCAGATCTTTCTGATTTTCGAGGGTCTGGAGGATTCGGAGAATGAAATTATCAAGATGCTGCAAGCCGAAGGTGGAGGAGATCAGTTCCCGAAAAAACACCTCGGACAATCTTTGCACGGTTGTTCCCACCTCCGATTCATCGTAGAAATTGGCAAATTTCTCGAGGAGATTTTCCCGTCCAATCTGGGGAATGATAATCGACAGATTATTCTGATGGATATTGGTATAAAAAGCATAGATGATGTCCTTTACTCCTTCCGACATGCCTCTGAAAATATCAAGATACTGAGTGTAGGAAAAACGTCGAACCTTCAGTGATGTTTCCAGCAGCGAGAGATAGGTGGAAAGCCTCCGGGAAGTAATACCATCGATCGCCAAAGCCCGGAGAAAAAGGTTTATACATCGTACTATATTATAAAAGGTCGCCTGGGTGATAATTGATAGGTTGACCGTTTCCGGCAGCTTTTCAAGATATAGATTGGCGAGATTTTCCAGACGAAAGGTGAGGCTGAGGGCGTCGAACTTCCGTTCTTTGTATCGACCATACACGGAAGGAATATCGGCTGCAATATGCCGCTTATAATAGATATCCTCCTGGGCCAAAAAAGTGTCCTCGGAAAGGATTATTTTTTTAAGACCTTCAAGAGCTGTAAGCAGGGCTTCAAGACAATGCTCAGTATCCGCATGGTCGAGATCCGCGAGTAACCGCTCCATCTCGGGAAAGCCATCATTGACTGCCTTGAGAATTTCCGACCGCAGTTGCTGAACGCCCAGATTATATTTCTTGTAAAGCAGTTTATACATCCGCACCAGTAATTCAAAGCGGCGAACCTCTTTGGGCTGGAGATCAGTCTGGCCGGCGAGGAAGGTATTTATTGAATCATTGCCTTTTCCGAGAATATCCCGAACACTGTCGATACCCATGCCCAGCCAGAATCTGGCACTGAGAGTCATAAGGTCATCGACATACTCGCCGCCGGCCGCAACCTGACTGTAGACCTCTTCCGGAATATAGGGGATAAGCAATGTTTTATCTCCAGTCTTCCAAAAAAGGAAAATTGCTTGGACAAAATCGACAATGAGATTGGAACTCTCGACGTGTCCCTGCTTACGAAGAAAATGGATCAACACATCCTTTCGCTTATGGATTTCGTCAAGTTCGGTTGACACATCCCGCAATTCTCCTTCCGAACCAATTTCATTGAAGAAAACCGGCATGAGTTTGGTAAACTGCTTTGACAGGTTATAAATGGGCTCAATCGGATGATTAAGAAGCTGGGTAATGTCCCTTTGAAAAAGATCGGTATCTTTAACACAGGTGCCCGAGAGTTTAAGGTGGATAATGAGGGCCGAAAACAGGGTCGAACACCACTTCGGTTCCCGCATTATCAGATAGAGCCACACCCGGATATTGGCCAAATGCGCCGGATTCGCGAGGGGTTGCCAATTTTCGTCTACACCGACAACGCTTGCATGTTGGAAGCCAAAGCGTACTACACCCCAGAGGAAGGCCTCCACCATACGGCTGTTGCCTCGATCAAACACCTCCCCGCCCAGTACCTGAATACATTGCAGGGAGGTATGCGGAAATTTCCGGACATTGGCTTTTAGTAATTTGAAAGCGGTCAGGAGAAACTCCTCAATCTCCTCAAAACTCTGTTGTCTGATCAGCTGCACGAGACTGCGATTAATTTCCCGCAGAGTCTCTTCATGGATGAGGTACAGCCCATCGGTATCCATGATTTTAAATAAAAACAGCAGCTTTCTGTTTTCACTAAAATGATGGAGATGACTCATGCCCTGTTGTTCAATCTCACGGAAAACCGTCTCTGCCGCCACCAGATTGTTCGGCATCGCCCGGTAGTACTTGACGATATCTATATGTTCTGGATATTCGAGCATGGCCTGCAGGGCAACGAATGGCTCCTTTTCCAGATCAAGATCCTTAACTGCCGCCAAATGCTGTTCCATCGTTGCATGGGAGATTGCCTGAAAAAGGTTGGAAGAGTGAAAATCAGCCACCGGAATGCTGCAGCGATCAAGGAACCAAGTCAGACGGATCATCTTCCCTAAGCCAATAATGGTAGCATCTGGCGAGTATGGTTTGAACAAGTCGCGCCAAGGGGACAAAATCAAACTCGCTCCGATCCTTAGCTGTAATAACGAGAAGTTGTTTCGCTATCTTTGCAAAAGGATGCTGACCTTGTACTATCTGCATCATTATCAATCTGTCGGTTCGTTCAAATTCGGTAAATCGCCCGAAAACGGTATTCAGTTCCGATCCGAAACGTCGCAGATCGTCATTGGTAAACTGGCTGACTATTTTATCGAGCCAGACCATCTGCGCCCCAACAACCTGAGACAGGAGCGTAACATTCGCGGAGAGTGTCATGCATTGCCTCAAAAAAAAGCCGAGCAAAGAGGCCGAAGGCTTGTGGTCCAAGCTTGTGGGTACGGTAATGATTGATGTTTTTCAGCGCAAAACTTCGCAATTGCGGCAAAATAATCTTCCAATTTCGAAACGGGTGGCAAACCTCAAAAAGCAGCTTCTCAAGGGTGGTGTGCAACCCGTTGAACTGTTCTACTACTTCCAGCAGCACCAGCAGATCATTGCTGATTACTACACTACCGGCAGTTTCGATCAGGTTTGCCTTCAAGGCATCAGATTCAATTACTCTATTGTTGGCTGTTTCTTCCATATCGGCCATATTTTCGTTATTGTTGACAGGCATTAAAAATCATTCCAGCATGCATCTTTTGAATATAATGAACAAAGTCATGCTGTGGCAAGAGATAAAAAAACGCCTTTGAAGACGGATCTTCAAAGGCGTATAACCAGGATATTCTTTGAAAGACAGGGAATCAGATTGCCTTATTCGCCTCCATATGAAGAATAAGATCGAGCATTCTATTGGAGTAGCCCCATTCATTATCATACCAGCTCATGACCTTGACGGAAGTAGCCGATCACCTTGGTGCACTGGGCATCGATGATTGAAGAATGTGCATTGCCCTGAAAATCGATGGAAACGAGTGGCAATTCGGTATAGCCAAGATATCTGTTTGCCGCCTCTTTCAAGGCCTGATTGACTTCGTCGACAGTTGTCTCCCTCTCCACTTCCATGACGGCATCGACCAGAGACACCGTCGGTGTAGGCACCCGCACCGCCAGACCATCAAATTTGCCCTTCAATTCGGGAATAACAAGAGATACCGCTGCAGCCGCACCGGTTTTGGTCGGAATCATCGATAATGCAGCGGCCCGTGCCCGACGGAGGTCGGAATGGGGAAAATCAAGCAGCCTCTGATCGCCGGTATAGGCATGTACGGTAGTCATCAGGCCGCGTTTGATCCCAAACTTATCAAGAATGACCTTGGCAAAAGGGGCGAGGCAGTTGGTAGTGCACGATGCGTTGGACACAACATGATGAACCATTGGGTCATATTCATCTTCATTGACCCCCATGACAAAGGTTTTAACATTGCCTTTGGCCGGAGCGGAAATGATCACTTTGGCGGCACCGGCATCAATATGCGCCTGGGCGGATTCTGCATCGACGAACTTGCCTGTACACTCGGCAACATACTCGACACCCAATTCACCCCAAGGAATTTCTGCCGGATTGCGATGGTTCGAAACGATAACTTGTCGACCGTCAACGACAATGCCGTTATCGTTGCTTTGCACATCTCTTGCGTATACCCCCATAACCGAATCATACTTCAATAGATGGGCAAGTGTTGCATTATCGGTCAAATCATTGATAGCCACCACCTCCACATCGGCAAAGGTCACATCTTTATCAATAGCTCTGAAAATATTTCTGCCAATTCGACCGAAACCGTTAATACCAATTTTTACTGTCATATTCGTCTCCTGTTAGCTTTCCAGTTCCTCAGTCAGCCATGATAACCGGCATTTTTCAGCCATGATGTATTGCGCCCCATGACCATTGGTACTTTCATCCCTTATCTCAGTAAAGATTGTTCACTCCCGGCATAACTGTTGTTTCCTGGCTTTAGAATAAAGCTCAAGGTATTTGCGCATGACTTTTGACCATGTGTAATTTTGTTCAATTGCCTTTACCGCCTGCAGTTGCATTTTCCGCTTCAATTTTTCATTCCGGTACAACACCAGAGCCCTTTCCAAGGCCTTTAGCAAATCATGGGGAGAATTACCCACATAGGCAATCCCGGTCACTCCATCGATAACCTTCACCAAGCCGCCGACATGATGAACTATCGGGATATTGCCAAACAATTGGGCAATGAAATCTGTCAAACCACATGGTTCATATCGGGAAGGAATGACAAAGAAATCTCCGGCTGCATACACCCTGTTGGCCATTTCCGGGCTAAATCCTTGTAAAAAACACACCCGTCCAGAAAACTCTTCCTGCTCTGTCATGTGGATGAGGCTGGAATTAATCTCGCTCGCCCCGGTGCCGAAGATCAGCACCTGAACATCCGGATGCCGCTGCAGCAATTCGCCAAGTACCGCCATCAGAATATCAATACCTTTTTGCTCGCTCAGACGACCGATAAAGGTAAAGAGCGGATGGTGTACATTCTTTATCGATACTGCCGAAACATTGCACTCCATCAAACATGGTCCCCATGTTGTAAAAGCCCGAGAAGCATTTCTTTGCAACGTTTTTTACCGGCCAGAGTATCTTCCTCCTTCCCGGGATAAAAAACCAATTCCGAATTGGCCCCGGCTATTGCCTCAGAACAAAAAAACTCCGGATCAATACCGTTGGTCACACCCTCGAGGATAACATTACGCCGGAGCAGTTCATGGCCCAGCCATCCCGTCAGACTATCACTGTCCGTCTCCCGCAACTCCCTCGCATAATTTTCACTCACTGTATTAAGTATCGCATAATGGCCGGCCACGAGAAAAGGATCAAATTTAAAATCGAGCTGATTGGCATCAATCACATGCTTCGGCAGGGCGGTAATCGATACGGCATAAGGAATATCAATAACCTCCTGATGATATCCGTATCCCGCATTATGGATAGTAACGACACAGCCGGTTTCCCGAAAATAATTTCGATACCCTGCATTTTCACGAATAAGTGCCGGCAAAACCGCCGTATGACCATCATGACAATGAATAACATCGGGTTTTTCACCGAGGACAATCATCAGTTCAAGTGCTGCCTTCTGCAGCAGCAGATTCATGGCGAAGAAATCATGATGCCCCATGGATTTTTTCTGCCAGGGAACAAGATTTTCATCTTTCTCACTGTAGGTGTAGACATCCGATTTTTGCCGGTAGCGCTCGGCATCGACAAGATAGAGATTCACCTTGTTGATTTTTTTGTAATAATAATGAACTTCTTCAAGTATTCGTTTATCCGGTTGGTGCATATCGATCTGCAATCGAAGAATACGGTCCGGACAAAAGGGATCAGGCAAAGGTTTGAATCCCTGTTCCCGTGCATTTACAAAACCGTAGAGTGGCAGCACTACATGGAGCGATCTAGCGATTCTTCTGAGCAAGCGCTTCGGCCAGCTGGCAGACAACATCCTTGACCCCCCCCGCACCGGCGAGTTGCCCATACTCCCGGCTCACCATCCAGATTTTTTTTACCTGTTCCTCATGGTTCCAACATCACTTGCCCTCTTTTCTTTGCTGCAAATTCGGAAGTCTCGACCATTATCCTAGACTTTAAATTCTGTTTCCTAGCGGCGAATTTGTGTATACATCAAGCTAGTATTGTATTCGTATTACAGCACATGTCAAGAACCACCACCACTTGCAATGAATCGACTGGATATCATATACTGTCCGGCTTGGATAAATCACACTATTCGAACGTCGGTCAGAAAGGTTTTCTATTGCTGCTCGTTTTCTTGCAATCGGACCTAAAGATTTTTGATACTCTTGACACTTTCAATCGGATTCAGCATCCTGTTATGCAGGGCAAAGATTGACTGAAACCTGAAAAGAACCTATACTAGTTTCTTCCACAATAAGATGACGATACCAGCTCCTTTCGGCAATCGCACCTCAAAAATATTTCACAGCCCAGTGCCCCCACCAGTTGGGAAGATACGTTCGTTCACCATCATTATATCAGAAAAGGAGGGATTATGCCCAATGGCCAATTGAAAATCTCTACGATTTCAAATGTGGAACTTGTCAACATAACCAGTGAAATTGACAAGATCCTGCAAAGCCAACCGATCTCTTCGGGAGTTATTCACCTTTTTAATCCACATACTACCGCTGGACTTATTATCAATGAGGGTGCAGATCCCGATGTGTGTCTTGACATATTACAGGGTCTGGCACATATGGTCCCCCGAAATCTTGGTTATAAACATCGAGAAGGCAATTCTCCATCCCATATTATGACCATGCTGACCGGTAGCAACCTCACTCTTTTTATAGAGAACGGCAAACTGCAACTCGGCACCTGGCAGAAAATTTTCTTTTGCGAATTCGACGGCCCCGGGCCCGCACAGTTCGCTGGAAAATTATTGCCGATCCACAGCAACCCTTTTCCAACACCCAAACCTCTTGAGATTCTCATGAACATTGAACCCGATAAAATGTGTTTTGGTTTGACAGAGGATCTTGATCGCCAATCCTTTGCCACTTTTCTCCAACTCAGTGGTCGCAAAGAATTTGCAGAACTCTTTGCAGAAAGGCTTTCCAGCGAAGAGATCATTCAATTTGTAGATGCCTTTTTTGAACTCCTAAAAAAACATCTCAGCAAAAATGAATACCACCAGCTCTTTCTTCTCGACCTGATCACCACCATAAGGAGTAATGCGTGGCCGTCGAAAAATTGTACGACTTACGAAGCTATTTAGAATTGCTCAAGAAAGAAAAACAGCTTCTGCTCATCGAAGAAGAAGTCGATCCATATTTGGAAATCGCCGAAATTCATCGACGCGTTATTGCCAAAGGTGGACCGGCGCTCCTCTTCACCAAAGTCAAAGGCTCAAAGTTCCCGGTGACCACAAATCTTTTCGGCACCGGCAAGAGACTGGAACTGGCCTTTGGTAATAAGCCACAGCAATTTGTTCGCGACATTGTTCGACTTGCTGAATCGATCATGCCTCTTTCCATCTCCAAACTCTGGAACAACAAACAGCTTTTCTTTGATGGTCTGAAAATTGGCTTAAAAACCGTGGCCAATGGTCCAATTCTCGAAAATTGCCAGCATCCGCCCCAGCTCAGTTCCTTACCGATGCTCACTTCCTGGCACAGTGATGGCGGCCCATTTGTTACTCTGCCGCTCGTATATACGGAACATCCCGGAGGCAAAGGCCATAACCTCGGTATGTATCGAATTCATCGATATGATGATGCCACCACAGGTATTCACTGGCAAATCCATAAGGGTGGCGGATACCATTATTATGAGGCGGAAAAACAAAACAAACCCTTGCCGATGACTCTTTTCATCGGTGGACCACCGGCCCTGATGCTTGCCGCCATTGCACCACTGCCGGAAGATCTGCCGGAACTCCTGCTCACTTCCCTGCTTATCGGCGACAAACTACGCATGACCAGTGATCCTCTCGGAGGACACAAGCTGGTTGCCAACGTCGAGTTTGCCATCAAGGGCCAGGTTCCTCCCCACCTGCGTCATCCTGAAGGTCCATTCGGTGATCATTACGGCTACGACTCCTTGCAGCACGACTACCCGGTCTTCCAAGTCAGCCATCTTTATCATCGCAACAATGCCATTTATCCCGCAACGGTCGTTGGTCGTCCTCGACAGGAAGATTTTTTTATCGGCGATTTTCTCCAAGACCTGCTTTCTCCGCTCTTTCCCCTGGTTATGAAAGGGGTCAAGGAACTAAAAACCTTTGGTGAAACCGGATTTCACTGTCTTGCTGCAGCCAAGGTTTCCGATCGCTATCCTCGTGAAGCTTTTGCTTGCGGCCTAAGAATTCTCGGAGAAGGACAGCTATCTCTTACAAAATTTTTAATAATCACCGATGGAAATATAGATATCACCGATTTTCCACGTCTGTGGGTCCACGTCTTGGAAAGAGTGCAATGGCAACAGGATCTCTTCGTCTTTGCCAATGTTTCACAGGATACTCTTGATTATACCGGACCCTCTGTCAACAAAGGTTCTAAAGCCATGCTGATGGGTCTCGGCAAAGAAAAAAAGCGAGATTTGCCACTCCATTTCACGACTTCCTTGCCTGACTTCTTGCTCGAAACCGAAGGTTTTTCTGCCCGGAACCCTTGTTGTCGAGGGCGTTCCTACAAGGAAAAACCTGACCTAGCAAAGGAACTCTCGGAATTTGCAGACCTTCATGAATGGCCTGTCATCCTGCTGGTGGATGACAGCGATGAAGCAACCTCCTCGATCCAAGATTTTCTCTGGACCATTTTCACGCGGTTTGAACCGGCTGCAGATATTCATGCCCGTTCAACCTCAGTGCATAGGTTTCATGTCGGCCTCCACCCTCCTGTGGTCATTGACTGCCGAATGAAGCCGTGGTATACAAAAATTCTCGAAGTTGACCCGGCGACAAAAGATAAAGTCGATCGTCAATTCACCAAAATCATTCCGATAAAATGGCGATGACTGAACCGGTTCGTTTACAAAAATTTCTTGCCCAATGTGGAATTGCCTCCCGCCGAAAGGCCGAGCAACTGATTGCTGAAGGTTTAATCAGTGTCGATGGAAAGATTGTTAAAGAAATGGGAGTGAGCATCACCCCAGGAGTAAACCTGGTAAGGTTTGCAGGAAAACGAGTAGAAGCCAAGGAAGAACTTGTCTACTATCTTCTCAATAAGCCAAAGGGGTATGTCACCACGCTCTCGCGACCCACAAGGAAGGCCGATAGTTACTTCTCTTATCAAAGAAGGGGGCGCCCGTCTCTTTCCGGTCGGTCGTCTCGATCTTGATACCGAAGGTGCCCTTATCATGACCAATGACGGCCAACTGGCCCAAAGGATACAACACCCAAGCAACGAAACCAACAAAACCTACGAGGCACTGGTTCAAGGATATCCCAGCAAAGAGAAAATTACCCTGCTCGAAAATGGTATTCACCTTGAAGGGAAAATTACCTCTCCCGCGACAATTGCAATTCTTGCTTCAAAAGATCAAAATTGTTTGGTGAAAATCACCATTCATGAAGGGAGAAAACGGCAGGTAAAAAAAATGTTCAGTCTCATTGGGCATCCTGTTTTGCATCTCAAACGGATTGCCTATGGCAAGCTCACTCTTGGCGACCTTCCCATCGGCAGTTACAGACAACTTAAGCCTGCAGATTTAAAAAAAATATTTTTATAGAATTCTCTTTACAAATCCAAGATTAGCTGATTAAATCTAAGTAGTTAGAGGGACTCTTGGCGACGACCCATTGACCAATAACGTTCAAGCTGTTGATTTTTATAGTATTTTTATCAACTCGGTGAACTGCCGTCAGGTTGCCTGAGATTCAGTGAATTTTAACACGACATAAGTATGTAACTGTAAATTTTTGATAATGCATCCCAATTTGATTTTCAAAGACAGGAGTTAAGAATGAACAAATCAGAACTCATCGAGGCATTGGCACAGGATATCAATATTCCTCATCGAGAGGCTGCGGCGATCACCAACACCGTGATTGAAACAATGACTGAAGCGCTGGCCAAGGGAGAGAGTATTGAGATACGAGGTTTTGGGAGCTTTGTAATCAAAGAATACGGTTCATATGAAGGCAGAAACCCAAAAACCGGCAGGAAGATTGAGGTAAAACCAAAGAAACTTCCTTTTTTTAAAGTTGGCAAAGAACTGCGAGAAAAAGTCAATACGAGAAGTAAATTGACTGTCTAAAGCAATCTTATTTCAAAGAGTGCCCTCGCGACAGCTTTTATTGAGGGCGCTCCAAATTATCTAAAAACGCAGGGTTGTCTGTCCGACTGCAATTCCTCCGACCAAGTCATATACCAGGGCATCGGTGATGGTGACGGACACAATGTCTCCGGGGCTGGCAACTCCTTCGTTTATTAAGACACAGCCATCAACTTCCGGCGCCTGATATCTGGTTCTTCCCTGCAAAAGAAGATCTGTTTCACTGCTCAAACCTTCTATTAAAACTGGCTCAGTCCTGCCAATATATTTTTTCTGAATTTCAGCCGAAAGTTTCCGCCTGAACCGCCAAGAGATATTCTTTCCTTTTCTCTTTCATCCTTTTCCGGCACCTGGTTAGCGAATCTTTCTGAAAGTGCCCCTTCTTCATTGGCATAGGAAAAGACTCCAACATGATCAATTCGCATTTTCCGTAAAAACTCTTCAATCTCCATGAATGCTTTTTCACTTTCCCCTGGAAAACCTACGAGAAAGGTAGTCCGAATTGCTATGTCCGGAACTCGAGAGCGAATTCTTTCTACAATTTCAAAAAGATCGTCTCTACTATAACGCCGATTCATTGCCCGCAAAATGACATCGTTAACATGTTGCATCGGAATATCAAGATAGGGGACGACTCTTTCATTCATGGCCATCAATCTAAGTAACTCATCGGTCACACCTGTTGGATAGAGATACATGAGCCGTAGCCAAGGAATGGTTGTCTGCTCGAGAAGTTGCTGAACCAATTTTTCAAGATTTGTTTTTTTTGCGAGATCTCGCCCATAAGCAGTGCTGTCCTGAGCTATTAAAGAAAGCTCTTTAGCTCCCAAACCTTCAAGTTTTCTAGCTTCCTGCACTAGGTCATCAACAGGCCTGCTGCGAAGTTCACCCCTGATCATTGGAATCATGCAATATGAACAGCGGTTGTTGCAACCCTCGGTAATTTTCAACCAGGTCCGAAAAGGTGGAGTTGAAATCACTCGGGGAGTTTCATGAGTCATTAAATAAAGATCGGGCAAAAATAAGCGCTGTTTTATGCCGCTTTTTTCAAACATCTCTATAAGTGCTGCAATTTCTCCCACCCCTTCAGTTCCAACAAAAAGGTCTACCTCAGGGAGGTCTTCAAGCAGTTTTTCCTTGTAACGTTGTACGAGACAGCCAACAACCACCAAGCGTTTATCTGGAGATTTTTCTTTGATTTTTATCAATTCAAATATTTCACTAATGGCCTCCTCCACTGCTGCCTGAATAAAGCCGCAGGTATTTATAATCAAAAGATCTGCATTCTCTGGATCATCGACTAACAACCAACCGCCTGACGTCATTGAACCGAGGATAACTTCCGAGTCGACGAGATTCTTCGCGCAACCAAGACTGACTAAATGGAAAAATGCCATATGATCTCTCCAAAATTATTCATTGAGGTCAGCACTAAAGCCAGTGCCTTGGCCTTGGTTTCCAGAAAACGGCCTGAGGCAAAACCTGGTCTCCATGTCTTGCCCCACAGCTCATCCGAGACAATCAAAACCGCAGCGAATTCGATATTGCGAAAACACGCCACAGAACAGAGAGCTGAAAACTCCATATCCACGGCGTCTACCCCATCCTTTTTGTTTAGCTCTTGAAGTATCTGGCGATTTTCGCGGTAGACCGCATCTGTTGACCACACACAGCCTGAATGCACTCTGATATTATTGTCGCAGAACGTCTTTTCGATGTATGAACGAAATATAGGGGATGGTGCCGCAGCTATCGGAAGTGGATAATAGCGTGACGTACCCTCACCGGATTTCGCCTCCTTCGGCAGAATGATGTCACCCACTTTCAGAGTGCTGGAAATAGCCCCACACCAGCCGAAAAGGATAATTCTTTTCGCACCCAGGGCAATGAGTTTTTCCATACTCATTGCCGCCATTGGTGCACCAATAGCCGGTCCGGAAGCAAAGAACGAGTGACCAGCCGCAACGGTCAGGTTTGAATTAAAGAGATGATGGGCTTCACCACCCATTTGCCTTAATTGTAGGTGGCACCGGGATGCTTCGGAGGGATTTACGAGTAATAGCCCATTTTCAGGGAGGTTTTTTTCATTTTTCCCCTTTCTCGGATGAATGAGAATATCAGTATCGATATCCTGACACATAACATACCCCCCTCAGAAAATCTAGGTTTTGAAAATAAAAAGGGCCACAGAATACTCTGCAGCCCTTTTCTCCGATCGATGAACGACCGTTATGCTCGCATCTTACTATTTCACAAGCGGGTTTGCATAAAGAAGAATAAGAGAAATAACCAGACCGTAAATAGCTACAGACTCAGCAAGTGCCATACCGAGAATCATGAAAACCATCAGTTTGGGCTGAACTTCAGGATTCCTTGCAAGGCCTTGACATGCACCGTTACCTACAGAACCGATACCGATACCAGCTCCCAGGCCAGCAAGACCAATTGAGAGGGCAGCACCAATACAAACGAGAGCGTACATAATATTTCCAGACATTTCTTTCTCCTTAAAAAGTTTTTGGGGGTTTTGGCCTTCTTCTATAATACTTCAAAAATTAGATTCTCCATTAATGGGCATGTGCCTGAGCTTGAGAAAAGTAGACAACCGTCAACAGTACAAAAACCATGGCCTGAACAACAGACACAAGAACGCCGAGTATCATGATCGGTAACGGTGCAAAAAAACTCCCTGCAAGCATGAACAGAATAGCCAAAAGTGTCTCTTTGGCCATGATATTTCCGAAAAGACGAATGGATAGGGAGAGAAGGCGGGCAAGATTACTGATCAGTTCGATGGGCAGAAGCAAAGGTATTAGCCACCATACCGGTCCTATGAAATGCTTATAGTAGTGCAGGCCGTGCTCTTTAAAACCAATTATGTGATGGGAAATCCAGACAATAAGGGTCAGAGCCAAGGTAGTATTAAGGCTAGAGGTTGGCGACATAAAGCCGGGAATAAGGCCAATGAGGTTGGCAACGGCAATATACAATGCAAAGGTTGCAATCATTGGGAAAAACTTGTCGGCCATTTCCCTGCCCATATTATCGGCAAAGAAATCATCCATTCCACCGATGACCAACTCCCAGAAATTCTGCCCTTTACCGGGAACCATTTCTAAATTGCCAAGAGTAAGTTTGGACACCAAGAAGAGAAACGCCATTACCAACCACGTGTATGTCATGTATGGCGCACACAGTTGTTCGAGAAACGTATGGCCAACAGGGCCATGCGGGATCGGCAGCCCCAACTTTTCAAGGATGATCGAAATAAATAGTATCGGATGTTCCATAACTCCTTTTACCTCCTCCCTCTGAAGAAGTAGTGCCGGGCGACGTCCAAAGAAATGAACGTGATCGCTAACACTACCGTTGACAAACCTAAAATCAAGCCAAGAATATTAACCATCTGACTCTTAATAATAACCAGCAGGACAACACCTATAATTGCAAGTCGACCCCAAAATTTAACCAAATAGCTCTTATGCCCTTGCCGGGCTTGCACCTGGCGATCTTCAAGAGCAGGCAACGAGACAACCGAATGAATAACTCTCATCACTTCTGCGCTCGACACCCAGAAACTGCCAATAGAGATAATTCCTCCAACCAGCACCGCCCAGGCAAACTCTAATGAAACAATAACTATTGAGCCTAAAGTCAATACAGCCAAACAAATCCAGCTTATAACCTGCATTTTCTGCAGCGTCAACAAATCTTCAGTCACTCAGCCCTCTAGTCCTCTCGTTTTGGCTGTTCTTCTTTCTCTTTATTCCGCCAGAGGATCTCAAGCAGAGTTTTATAGCCGGCAGCAATGCCGAAGGCCAACCCTATAAATGTAAACCATGGGGAAGTTCGATCATCAAAGACCTTTTGATCAAGATAGATCCCTCCACCTAAGCCAATAATTATTGAGGCAACAAAGGTGAAACCTACGTGACCATAATTAGCCAGCAGTTGAACAAATTCCTTCTTCACATCCGACATTTTGTTCACCTGCTCCTTCGTTTCAACAATTCACCATAATATAACCGAGTTTGGTAGCATGACTCCATATCAAAGTCAATAAAATTTCACTTTCCGAGTATTTTTTTGAATGACCATTCAGTCATTTTCAAAGCCCTTTCGAGGTCATCGTCGCTGAGTGCCGCAGAAATAAAGGCCACTTCAAATTGAGATGGCGCAAGATACATTCCTCCGTTCAGCATCTGTCTGTAATGTTGGGCATACCTCTTGGTATCAGCTTGCATTGCCGACTCGAAATTTGTGACCGGTTCTTTCGTGAAAAACGCAGTCATCATACTCTCCACACGATTCAGATGAACATCCATTCCCGTTCTTTTTGCTACAGCCTCAAGTTCTTCCGCAAACCAATGCGCCTTGGCATTAAGGTGTTCATAAAAGCCAGGCTGTTGTAAAAGATTGAGAGTGGCTATCCCCGCCGCCATGGCAAGCGGATTGCCGGAAAGAGTGCCTGCTTGGTAAACGGGACCATCCGGTGCCACGCAATCCATTATTTCAACCTTACCTCCATAGGCACCAACCGGTAATCCACCACCAATAATTTTGCCAAGGCAAGTGAGATCGGGAAGTATATTATAATAGTGCTGCGCTCCACCGTAACCAAGACGAAAACCGGTAATCACCTCATCGAAGATGAGAATTATACCCAACTCGCTCGTCAGTCTTCTAATTTTTTCAAGAAAACCTGGTAGCGGTGCAACACATCCCATATTCCCGGCAACCGGCTCGACGATGACACAGGCAATGTCGAGCTCTTGGTCCCTTAAAGTTTTTTCCAACACTGACACATTGTTGTAAGGAATGGAAATAGTGTGCTTTACAACATCTTCAGGTACCCCAGGACTGCCTGGGATGCCGAGGGTAAGCACTCCGGAGCCAGCCTTGACCAAAAACGAATCAGCATGCCCATGATAACAGCCGTCAAATTTTACTATTACTTTCCTCCCGGTATATCCCCGGGCAAGTCGGACCGCACTCATAGTGGCCTCGGTCCCAGAATTTACAAAACGGACCTTTTCGATTGATGGTAGAGCTTCCACCACCATAGAAGCAAGATCTATTTCCTTTGGAGTCGGAGCCCCGAAACTGGTGCCTGAAGCTGCGGCTAGATTCACTGCAGCTATAATCTCCGGATGTGCATGACCAACAATCATTGGCCCCCAGGAACTGACAAAATCAACATATTCATTGCCGTTGGCATCCCAAAGAGTAGCGCCAAAAGCCTTGGTAATAAAAACCGGATCGCATCCTACCGAACGACAGGCCCTAACGGGGCTGTTAACACCTCCCGGAATAACCTTTTTTGCCAGCTCAAACAATTTGCTGGAAACAGAAAAATTCATTCTAGACTCCTTTTAATATAAAAATCTTGCCGGCGGACTGAATAACCGGTCCGAACGTCATAATGTACCATATAATGGAGGGTCAAACTATAGCATGGAGTGTGTTTTTATGTCAAACACCCTCCCCTTGATTTCCATATTATTATGAGCATTGTAGGAAATCGAATTGCAACCGACAGAATGTCGTTTATCCGATCACCTTTTTCTACTTGTCAGCCAATAGAGCAACAGGTAAAGTTAAAGAATGGTTATTGAGTTCGAGGATACCGGCCATCCATGCCTTTAAATCCACATTTACTTTCACGTCCAAAGGAGATACTAATGGCTAATGATAAAGTTTTGCAATTAAACGACGCGGAATTTGATACCATTGTTAAGTCGTCACAACCCACGCTGATTGATTTTTGGGCACCTTGGTGCGGGCCGTGTAAAGCCATCGGCCCGATTATCGAAGATCTTGCTGCTGAATATGAAGGGAAGGTCACTATTGCCAAAATGAATGTCGATGACAATCCGGCAACACCCGGAAAATTCGGCATCCGTGCCATTCCAACCCTGATACTCTTCAAAGATGGCCAAGTCGTTGATCAAATTACCGGCTCTGTAGGAAAATCTCAACTGGTTGCACTCATTAACAAAGCAAAATAATCAAAGACTCAGGCGGTCATTCCGTCACCGCCGGCAAGCCGGCCTTTTTTGTTACCAAAGGAATCTCCAACGTCACAATGAAAGATCACTATGAACTTGTAATTCTCGGTGGCGGCCCTGCCGGTTTGTCGGCGGGACTTTATGCTGCGCGCGCCCGACTCGATCATGTAATGATAGAAAAAGGAGCACCTGGGGGACAGGTTTTACTCACCGACTGGGTTGATAACTATCCAGGTTTTCCCGAAGGCTTGACCGGTTTCGAGCTGGTGGATAAGATGACACAGCACGCCAAAAGATTCGATTTGAACACTGAATTGGCCTGCGTTTCCGAAGTCGATCTGAGCAATGTGAAAAAGAAGGTTCTCCGCCTTGAGGACGGTGGAATTATTACCTGTGATGCCCTGATAATTTGTACCGGAGCAAGTGCCAACTCCTTGTATGTTCCCGGAGAAAGGGAGTTGCGCGGTAAAGGAGTGTCCTATTGCGGCACCTGTGATGCCCCATTCTACCGAAATATGGACGTTGCTGTGGTTGGTGGTGGTAATACAGCTATCCAGGAAGCCGAATATTTGACCAAGTTTGCAAGCAAGGTGACAGTGATACATCGTCGCGATAGTCTTCGGGCAACTAAAATTATCCAGGAAATTGCTTTTGCCAATAAAAAGATCGAATTCCTTTGGAATAAACGAGTCACCTCCATCGAGGGGCAAACAGGTGTCGATCGCCTGCAACTCGTTGACAATGACGGAACACCTTCGACGCTGAATGTCCAGGGTGTTTTCGTACTCATAGGTGTAACTCCCAATAATGCGGGGCTTCCACTTGAGCTGCTCAAGGCTGACAGATGGGGTTTTATACCCATTGATAGAGAATCACGGACGACCGTACCTGGAGTCATGGCGGCTGGAGATATCTGCAGTAAAGACGTCCGTCAGATTGTTAACGCCGTCGGCGAGGGTGCTGTTGCTGTACTCGCTGCAGAAAAATACCTTCAAAGTTTTAAATAGTTTCGAAATGAGCCCGACGATGAAGTCAAACAACAAAAAACTCCCACTTAAATTTGGTTTTTTCATCTTGACGATTGGCTTACTGACTTTTCTTAGTGGTTGTGCAGAGTTCAAAAAGACTTTCAATCTCACATCCATCGACGAAGAAGGAAACGAGGCGGCAAAATCCGATCTCAGTTTACCAGCTAAAAGCCTATTAGCAAAAGGAATGGATGACTATAATGTTGGCAAATATTTCACAGCGATTGAATTTTTCCAAGAAATCCTCAATCGCTATCCCTTCAGTTCGGAAGCCCCTCTGGCTGAGCTGAAGGCCGCAGACTGCAGCTACCACTTGGAACGCTATACAGAGGCACTGGTCTTGTATGAGGAATTTGCAAATCGTCATCCCACAAACGAAAGCATGCCTTATGTTTTATTTCAACGGGGCATGAGTAATTTCAAACAGATCGACCGTGTTGACCGTGATACTACAGGCGCAACAAAGGCCATTAATTTTTTCAAGCAATTACTGAAATCCTACCCCAATTCACCCTATAGTGCTGAAGCCAAGGCTCGCATTGCAGCGGCCGGCGAGTTTCTCGCCGACCACGAATTCGTTGTAGCGGAGTATTATGTCAGAACGGAAAAATATGACCAGGCCAAGGTTCGTCTCAAATACTTGCTGGCCAAGTATCCTGAAATGGCAATTGCTGCCCAGGCAAGAGATCTGCTCGCTCGGCTGGAAGCCGGTGATCCACCAAAATCGATACTTACCTCCTGGCTGCCCAAGATCAATCTGCGGACATGGTCGTTCACCGGACAAAGTGCTGCGGAGAATAGCTCTTCAACGGACTAAGGACTGAATTTGGAGCTGCCGGCTTTTATTTCCAAATCCTCGATAAAACTCCTGTGAAACGCCATCACATCAAAAGACCTTCAGTGAAAATCCAGTCCTCATTAAGGGACACCTCCATTGCCCGAACTGGACATATGGGCACACAAAGACTGCAACCGGTACATTTTTCTGCATCAAAGATTACCGCCATGGTTGGTCTTTGGATATAGAGGGCTCCGGAAGAACAAACCCCGGTGCAAGCGCCGCACTGAAAACAGTTTTTATCATCTCTGCGGATACGGTTAGCCAATCTCTCGATTTTTACTCCCATGCCTTTCAAATAATCGAGACCGGCAACCACATTGGCTTTCGTGCTGCCCTTCAGCTCTATGATCATAATCCCCTCTCTCTGGAGAAGGATGTCCGCCTTGAGGATGTTAAATTCAATGTCGTACTCCTTGACCAAGCGGTAAATAAATGGTTGGTCACTGGTATCTTTTGGAAATCGTAATATATATATCTGAATGTACATCTTTTTTTCCCCGCTACAGATGGATATTAATACCACACGCCCTGTCCATCCCCACACCAGGATGATGTGGTAAGGAAAGGTTTTCAAATGTACTTGTAAGGCGTGGTTATGGCAAGAAACTTTTCGATAAAATAACCTGCGGTTCTTCCTTACGTCCGCTGAAGAACATGATAGGGTATCATATAAAAGCAGACAAAATGATAACAATATTGCCGCATTTCTGTTATGTAAAAGATGCGAGAATGCTCATCGCAAACTGGGACTCCTACCGATGCTGCCAATCTTGATTCTCTCGAATAACACAAGAATCAACCGGATTTTCCTAATATACAATGCCATAGCTTGCAAGATTCAGGCATTGCGTTATAATCGCGAAGTTTGGCAGCAGGCACCCTCTACACCCACTTGTTACTTTGACCTCCAGAAAACTTCAGGAAAGTTATATGAATACAACACTTAAAATTAAATTTGCTTTTCTCGCAATGGTCATCCTCCTCTCCTTCACCACGGTCCTGCCCTCGTTTTACTCCGGCACCCCAGGTTGGTGGAAAACCTACCTGGCCCCCGGCGGACTGCGACTAGGCCTTGATCTTCAGGGTGGCATGCACCTTGTGCTCAAGGTCAACCTGAAAAAGGCCGAAGAAAACACCCTCGAATTTGCCGCAAATGACCTGAAGGACGCCCTCGCCGAGCAATCCATTTCCGCCGTGCGAACTTCCACTCCGTCGGCTGATACAGTCATTTACACCCTTCCCAACAGCGGCTCAATCGATAAAGTCAAAAAAATTGTTACTGATGATTTTCCAGACATTGACGGCAAAATCGAAACAAAAGAGGGGAGTTTTCCGCGTATTGTTTTGGCACTCAAGGGCGAAAAAAGACAATTCATCAAGAACCACGCTGTTGATCAATCTCTCGAAATTCTTCGTAACCGAATAGACCAGTTCGGGGTCGCCGAACCTGTCATTATCCGCCAAGGTGAAGATGAAATCGTTATTCAGCTTCCAGGCGTGACTGATCCGGAGAGAGCTCTGAAACTTCTCGGGGATACCGCGCAACTTGAATTCAAACTTGTTGCCGATTCAGCCGGCTTGAATCTGCGGGACATGATTCAACAGGCTAAGATCGCCAAAGAATGGCAAGAAGGTGAGAGCATGAAAAAGTTGAATCGTGCTCTACAAAATAAGTTACCCGACAACACCTCGATAAATTTTGAGAAAGAGGTGGATAAGAAAACCAAAAAAGAAACCCTTATTCCGATCCTGCTTGAAAACAAGATCCTCATGACCGGTGATATGATCAAAGATGCCCAGGTCCGCATCGGTGGCAGCTTTCAAGAGCCTTATGTCGGCCTCGACATGACCAGTCATGGCGGCAAGGTTTTTGCCCATGTGACCGAAGCTAACGTCGGTCGCAGGTTAGCCATCGTCCTTGATGAAGTCGTCCGTTCCGCACCGGTTATCAGAGATCGCATCCTTGGCGGATCGGCCCAGATCACCGGCAGCTTCAGCCATGAAGAGGCCGCCGATCTGGCCATTGTTTTGAGGGTCGGCGCCCTCCCCGCACCCGTCGATATCATTCAAAAAATGAGCGTCGGAGCAAGTCTTGGCCAGGATTCAATTGCCAAAGGTATAACTTCCGGTCTGTTCGGGACCATCATTGTTGTTGCTTTTATGATCATTTACTATCGGCTTTCCGGTTTCATCGCCAATATCGCCATGGTGGTCAACATTCTCATGCTCTTTTCCGGTCTTGCTGTTTTAGGATCGACCCTCACCCTGCCTGGCATTGCCGGCATTATCTTATCCATAGGAATGGCAGTGGATGCCAACGTTCTCATTTACGAGAGGATGCGCGAAGAATTTGCCCTCGGTAAATCTATCCGGTCGAGCGTTGAGGCGGGTTTCGGCAAGGCCTTTCTCACCATTGTCGATGGCCACGTCACTACCCTGATAACATCACTGGCCTTGTTTTTATTCGGAACCGGTCCCATTAAAGGTTTTGCCGTTACTCTTTCATTAGGACTTCTTTTAAACCTCTTTTCCTCACTGTTCTTTTCCCGCTTTGTCTTTGATGCGATCAATGCAATACGACCTTTGAAACACATAAAATTCCTCCGTATTTTACACAAAACGAATGTCAATTTCTTGCGGATCAAAAATATTACCTTCGCTGTTTCCGGCACGCTGGTCATTATCGGGGTGATCGCCTGCATCCAGCTTGCCCGAGGGCAAGGTAATCTGGGCGTCGATTTCTCCGGCGGCTCGTTGTTCGAGTATAAGGCGGCCAAAGACTTCTCCATGACTGAGGTGCGAGAGGCGTTCCGAAAAAGCGGCATGGGAGATATCGAACTCCAAAAGGTTGAAAATGAACAACGCTTGATTTTAAAAGTCAAGAAATCAGAAACCCTCATTGCCAAGCTGGCTGACAAGGTAGATTCAATACTTTCTGCCGAGTTACCGGACAAGGGTTTCAGCCTTGAAAGCGAGTCGGAGATCGGTTCCTCGGTCAGTTCATCGCTTCGCAACAAAGCCCTGGTCGCGATTTTGATGTCTTTTGCCGGAGTTATTATCTATTTGGCTTTCCGCTTTGACTTCAGCTTCGGCGTAGCTGCGGCTATTGCCACCTTCCACGATGTCTTTGCGGTGATTGCCATATGCTGGCTGATGAATATGGAATTTACTCTCCTCATTGTCACTGCCCTGCTCACCTTGGCCGGTTACTCCCTCAATGATACGGTGGTAGTCTTTGACCGAATCAGGGAAAACACCCATAAGTTCCCTAACAACAGCTTAGAATCAACCATCAATGGCAGTATTAATGAAACCCTTAGCCGAACCATCATCACTTCATTAACTGTCGTATTCACTCTTTTGTCTTTGTTGTTTTTTGGCGGTTCGGTCCTCCATGACTTTGCCTTTGCCCTGACCATCGGCATTATAATTGGCACCTATTCCTCAATTTTTATTGCCAGCCCGGTTCTCACCCTGTGGAAGAAAAGCGAGGCTTAGTATTGGCATGACCGACATTGGATTTTTGCCGGAAAACACTTCCCGGATAGATGGTGATGATATTTTTTCTTTTGCCTGCCATCCCCTGGTAAAATGTTTTACCGAATGTTGTCGGCTCCTTGAACTAACACTGACGCCCTACGATGTCCTGCGGCTGCGTCAAGCCACCGGCCTCACCTCCGAGGAATTGCTGGCACAATATATCATTACCGAGCAGGAGCCCGGGGAGGCCTTCCCCAGGCTGTATCTGTCCATGGTCGACGATGGCAGGGCCAGTTGTGTCTTTGTCGGCAAGGATGGCTGTTCCGTCTATGCACACCGTCCCGGGGCCTGCCGTACGTATCCCCTTGGCCGAGCAGTGGCGCGCACCGACAGCGGTGTTCAAGAACATTTTGTGATTATGCATGAGAAGCACTGCCAGGGGTTTCTTGAGGCCGCGAAACAGACGCCGAGAGGGTACAACCATGCTCAGGAAGTAACTCTTTATAACCAATTTAACGATGCTGTACTGGAAATTCGCCAGCACCAGGCAATCCGTAATGGTTTCATTCCCTCGCACCAGAATGTTGAACTCTTTATCCTGGCACTCTACAACCTTGACACCTTTCGCAATGTATTGCTCGGGGACCGCCTGGACTTCATCAATTTAAACAGTAAGGAAAAAGAACAGCTGCAAGATGATGAAAGTTTGCTGAAATTTGGAATTTCCCTTTTACAAAAACACATCTTTTCTCAGTATTTGCGATTATGACTCTGTAAACATTGAAGCGAAAGAGTGATCTCCAGCCGATCATCCTTCGCGTTTCCTGTTTGTGGGAAACATATACCAGAATAACCCCAGCCTGCCTAGCAGTTCAACGTATGTGAAAAAATGGAACAAAAACCCGCGCTGAAACTCATTGTATTTGATTGTGATGGAGTCATGTTTGACTCCAGAAAGGCCAACACTATGTATTACAATCATCTATTGAGCCACTTCGGTCTGCCTCAGATGAGTGCCAGTGAAGAAGAATTTGTCCATATGCACAATGTCATCGACTCGGTATGTCATGTCTTTCGCCATTACCGAAGACCAGCACTGGACGAAGTCCACCTTTTCAGGCGGCAAGGTGACTACGCACCCTTTCTGCCCTACATGGAAATAGAACCCGACTTAGTGGCTTTTCTCGAAAAAACCAAAAAGAAATACCACTTGGCCATTTCCACAAACCGCACCAATACAATGATGCCTCTGTTGCGAAGTTACAAGTTGGAAGGTTACTTCGGCAAGGTTATGACTGCCGACACTGCTGTCAGGCCAAAGCCTGCCCCGGATGCACTCTTGGAAATACTCGAATATTTCAGTTGTCAGCCGGAAGAAGCTATCTTTATCGGCGATTCGATCATTGATGAGCAACATGCTGCCGCTTGCAGCGTTCCTCTGATTGCTTTCAAAAATCCCGATCTACAAGCCAAATATTACGTGCGCTGTTTCATGGATATTCTGAAGCTGCCTCCCTTAAAAGGTTAACACCGGTTTAGTCGTTATTCTAGCCTGCGCTCCTGTTCCTCGTCTACCCGTTTCACTCCTTCCATCAGCAGCATCATAAAGTCTCCTATCTCGGCAGCTCGCATATCCTTTGGCGAAAGGCCGGTGGTAAACCGATAGATTCCTTTTTTTTCACCAAGAATCTTAAAAATTGCTTCCTCGCTTCTCAGTTCGCCGTATTCTGCATTAATTATACAACCCTCCCGAAAAGCCACTTTGCCATGTCCCAGAGAAAAATCCAAGAGTAAGAATCCCGGTTTTTTGATGCATATGAAAGATTTGAAACAGTTCGGCTGGAACAATCTCATCTATACGACCGCTCATACAGGATTGAAAATCTCTTGTTCGAGCGGCATTAGTCTGGCGTAGACGAGAAGCAAGCAATTGGGCCATAAAGGATTGCACCGCCGAGTTGTTGCCAAGCAATCGGCCAAAGACATCGCCTGCCACTGCCAGCACCTTCGCTTTCTTCGTTGCCACAACTGTGGAAACTGCAACGTCAGCGCCAAGATAGCTCATTTCTCCACAGATATCTCCCTGCGCTAAGAGTAGCTAAGTGAACACCTATATCCTCGACGCGGAGTTCCCCCTCTACCACAATATAGAGATTCAGATTCTTTTCACCCTTCTGAATCAATACCGTTCCTTCCTCAACACATATCTCACGAAAATGTTGAAAGAGGCTGTCACATTCACCGGCAAGAATGACCTTGAATAATGGGCTGTGCAAGAAGCATGGTGCCAACCTGCTTTGCCGCAGCAGACTCTATGGCAGCCGCAGCCCCTTCACCTGATGTGTATTCCTGAATGGTTTCAGGTCCAACCAGGGAAAATTTGATCAAACCTTTGACAACCACTGCAATTGAATATTGTTCCGGCATATTCATCCAAATTAACCGGTTGTTTTTGGAGAAATTTGAACAACAACTCGGTCATGTCGCGAACGAGAATGAGACAGACTTCTTTCCCTTCAGGGCAGGCAAGGGTTTTTTCTGATAGCAGTAACCGCTCCCCGGCTTTATAGAGGGGGCAATTTTTCTCTGCTCCAATCGTAAAAACAGCGCTAAATAATTTCATCGACACCACAAAAGAAACCGACTTTAGGAAAGATCCGGAACCAGCCCAGCACTTGAGCTTCCGACACTATTCGCAGCACAAATCCATCCCTCATTCAAATTCATTTTGTGTTGCTCAAATAAGTTGATATACTAGGGAAAATGGTACGCTATTTAACAACTTCTGCAAACACAATTTATGTCAGTTTCTCAAGAACAATTAGGCGAAATCCATAGACAGTTGAGAGATGCTTTTCTTTCGCATTCTGCTATTTCAATCAAACCGACAAAAGGTGATCCTCCTGAACAATATGAAATAACATATAATATTTCCGGATTCAGTCAAGCCGAATAGTGGCGAGGCAACTCTTACTAGAGGGCACAAGGTTGAACTTACAATACCGTTCGGTTTTCCACATTTTCCTCCGAGTTGCAAGCCGAAAAGTGACATTTACCACCCTGATTTCGATCCGGCAGCCATCTGCCTGGGGGAGTTCTGGCAGCAGCACAGTCAAATCCCTGATCTCATCGTTTTCATAGGAAAACTTATTAATGGTGAGAGCTACTCTACCACCAATGCCTTTAATGAAGAAGCCGCATTCTGGTACCAAAGCCATAGTGATGCTTTTCCAATAGCCGAGATTCAATGGAGCGTCAACACAAGCAATACATCCGGATACCTCAACGACTGGAACCCACAGATTGACACCATTGACGATGCTGATCTTTCACCTGATTTCAACCTGCTCTCTCTAGAAGAATCTTTGGCAAATGAAGAACTGGCTTTAAATCCTTCATTGCCTGCCATAGCCACCCCTTCGGGAACTGATCTTGCCTTATTGCAGTTATTAGAACACCAAAAGAAGTTCTTCAAACTTCGCCAATCATTAGGAAAGAGTGCTACTTTTTCAGAGCAAATGGAAAAGATTTCCGCCCATACTGAGGATGAGATCAAGAAATCTGAAGAAATATATCGAGAGGCAAAAAAGGCCGAAAATTTAGGGAATCTTAAAAATGCTGCACGCCTTTACGAACAAGTGGGAGCAATAACAATCGATTTTCCAAACCTGGAGGCGGATCAAAAAAGAATTATTCAATCGTTAAACCTTCTCGACAATGTAACCCACAATCCTGCAGCTGACTATGCCACTTTAGATTTTTCTGAGCAACTTGACAACAATTTGCCTATTCCGGATCTTTCGGCAAAAGGTGCCGGAAGACGCAACACACGCACCCACCCGTCATCACAAAGCAATTCATCCCGTAGCAAAAAACGTTTTGGCCGCAAACTCGTTTTTTCGTTTGTGGCTGGCATTTTTGTCATCATCCTCTCAGTTGGTGGTCTTTATTATTTTAATGCCATGCAGCGCCTTGAGGTGGCAGAAGGAGCTCTCAACCAATGTACAGCCGACTTGGACAATGCTCTATTTGATGTAGCAAAAAAATCCTGCGAAAACGCCCTCGAAATGGTGTCAAATGTTAAGTTTATCGAAAAATACCGTGTCAATAAACTGCAAAATGATATCAATGAAATCCTTGGATCGGAAAAGCTTTCCCAAGGTCTCGCCGGAAAAATTCTCGTAGACGACAAATACCTTGCCAAAAAAGATGCTGCCACCGTCTTTGCTTACAGGCAGTTACTGAAAGAAGGTGAAGATTATTTCAACCAGGAAAACTGGACACAAGCGGAAGAGCGATTCGCAAAGATTCTAACCATTACCGACAAGAATACTCTCTTTTCCGCTGGCACCGTAGATGAAATAAAAAGCAAACTCAATTTCACTCGCTTTAGCATGGTTTTTAGCTCTGCCAATACGTTACTTTCAAAGCAAAAGTGGCAGGAAGCTGCCGCAGAAATAAAAAAGGCCAAAACCCTTCTCGACTCTCTTCCGGAAAAAGATCGACAGCGTTATGCTGTCGAATTGAGCTCGGCTTTGGCTAAATGTAATTTTGAAGAATTTCGCAAGCAAGGGGATGATTTTTTCTCCAAGGCAGATTGGCTGAACGCCATTTCTTCGTACAAATCCGTTCTGCCAACGGAGGAAGAAGCAAAAGTAGCACCACAGGAAACCTTAGCCACGCTCCGTGAAAACATCAGCCGGGCTGAACTCTATGCGACCATCGACATGGGAAACAAGGCTTTTATATCCGGAACCTGGGATGAGGCAATACAAGAATACAACAAAGCAGGTTCGATTCTCACCGCCAATCAAGGTACAATGAATTTGGCCGACGTCCAATCAACTCGAAAGAAGATCGACAGAATTATCCTGCAAACAACAATAATACGCGACCGCCAGACAGCCAAAATCCAACAGGATGACAAAAAAGACCTGCCGGCTGCCAGAAATACCTATCGGCGGATGGTTGCAAATATCAATAATAGTAGCTTTGCAACGGAACATGAATTTCTTGAAACCAAGAAAGGCTAGTATTGCAGCCATTCAGGAACTTGATGAGAAAATCTATAAAGCGGAGAAAGAACAGTATTTAAAAGACAATTTTCGCACTCTTTTTGTGGCGAATTACCCGACAGCCATTCCTGAGAACCTCAATAATCCGACAATAACTTATGTTAAAGAGGTCGATGGCAAAATGATCTTTAAAATGCAATGCACCGAAACCGGTCAAGGCCGACCTCTGACCCTGATCATGTTCTATGCGTATGATAAGGGCAGCGACAGGTGGGATTTTTTTTCCGAAAAACAATAATTGCTGCTTAAACAAGGAAGCGGAATTCTCCCTTTCCCAACAAATTGTGAAGATGCAAAAGACCCAAAATTTTGCCATCATCATCGATTATCGGCAAGGCGGTGATTTCATGGGTCTGCATGATACTCAATGCATCCGCCGCAAGCCTCGAACTGTCTATACAGATCGGTTTTTTGGTCATCAACTGCTCGGTGGTCAACTGGGAAATCACCTGATCCCCAATGAAAGCACGACGAATATCGCCATCGGTGACTATTCCCAACACTTTTTTCGCACCATCAAGCACCAAAACAACCCCTATGTTTTTGCCATTAAGCACCCTTATTGCATCGGTTGCCGAGGCATCAGGTGCAATTGCCGGGATATCCTCGCCGGCTAACATTACCTCGGTCACCCGCACCTTCAATCTTTGTCCAAGACTACCCCCCGGATGATTGAGACGAAAATCCTCCTTCTGAAATTTCTTTCGATTTAGCAGAACAACCGCGAGAGCATCTCCCATGGCAAGGGTGGCCGTGGTGCTGGCTGTCGGCGCTAATCCTAAAGGACAAGCCTCTCTTGGAATTCTGATGTCTCAGCACAATGTCGGCTGCTAAACGCTAAGGCTGACTTTTCCTGTCCGGTCATTGCGATGATTCTATTGCCTCGCTCTTTCAGGGTAACAAGTAAGCCATTTAACTCGGCGGTTTCCCCTGAATAGGAAATGGCGAGAATTACATCTCCAGGCATCACCATGCCAAGATCTCCGTGCATTGCTTCGACTGGATGTAGAAAAAAGGACGAGGTTCCGGTACTGTTCATGGTAGCTGCAATTTTTTGCCCAATAATTCCCGATTTGCCTATACCGGTAATGACCACCCTGCCGGGACCGGCAAGAATAATTTCAACAGCCTTTATGAACTCTATGCCAATACGCCCACGTATAGCCGCCAGTCCCTCTTCTTCAATACGTAGTACTTCTCTTGCATCTTCAATAGACATTCGGTATTCCTTATTATAATAAAACTCGATTTTTCCTTTCACCCACAGTCATGCAGCTTTGATTCTGTAAATCTTTGAGACAATTAATGCATCATGATTTTCGAGTTTGCCATCATAATCATGGTTTCTCGGCAGTGCAAGCAACACCATCCAAGGCGATTCACGGCAGAAGAAAAAGATTGTAGCCATGATATCTGATAGATTTTATCATATTGTCTACGCTTTTTTCTTACTTTTTCAAAATCTGGTGTATAATAATTGGTTTTTACACTGTCGAATTATATCATTCAATTTTCCCATTTATTTTGTGGAGTTTTTATGTCCGATTATCTCTTTACCTCAGAATCCGTGTCTGAAGGCCATCCCGACAAAGTTGCCGATCAGATCTCCGATGCCATCCTTGACGCAATTCTCACACAAGACCCTGTTGCCAGGGTAGGTTGTGAAACTCTCGTCACTACCGGAATGGCTGTTATTGCCGGGGAAATTACTACTTCAGCCTGGGTTGATATGCCTGATGTTGTCCGTCAGACTATTAAACAAATAGGCTATAATTCCTCGGAAATGGGATTTGATTGGCAATCCTGTGCCGTCATAACCTCCATTGACAAACAGTCGCCGGACATAGCCCAAGGTGTAAATGAAGGTACTGGCCTTGATCTAGAGCAAGGTGCCGGTGACCAGGGACTGATGTTTGGCTACGCCTGTAATGAAACCGAGACTCTTATGCCGATGCCTATTGCTTTGGCCCACAAACTTACCAAACGTCAGGCTGATGTACGCAAAGCCAATATTCTTTCTTGGTTGCGTCCTGATGCAAAAAGCCAGGTTACCATAGAGTATGTTAATAATGTACCCTCAAGAATAGAAGCAGTTGTCCTTTCTACTCAGCACGATGCCACAGTCAGCTATGCCGACCTTAAAGAAGGCGTCATGGAAGTGATCATCAAACCGGTCCTGCCGGCCAAGATGATTGATGGCAACACCAAATTTTATATCAATCCCACCGGTCGATTCGTCATTGGCGGCCCAGTCGGCGACTGTGGTGTCACCGGTCGAAAAATTATTGTCGACACGTATGGTGGCAAGGGATCGCATGGCGGTGGCGCCTTTTCCGGCAAAGATCCTTCCAAAGTCGACAGATCAAGCTCATACTATGGCAGGTATGTGGCTAAAAATTTAATTGCCGCCGGCCTCGCCGATGAAATTGAGGTGCAGGTTGCCTATGCCATTGGCATTTCACAACCTGTATCAATCAATGTTAACAGTTTTGGCACCGGTAAGATCTCCGACGCAGAAATCAAAAAACTCATAACCGCACATTTCGACCTCAGACCCAAGGCAATTATTCAACAACTCGATCTTTTGCGGCCAATCTATCTCGCTACCGCTGCCTATGGCCATTTTGGTCGTGAACTGGAAGCATTTACCTGGGAGAAAACCGATAAAGCTGAGATGTTGCGTGATGCAGCAAAACTTAAATAAGTATTTCCTCACAAATACAGCATAATGCAAGGTTGGAATATAAGAATGCAAAAGAATACAATGACACAAACATTTACTGATTACAAAGTCGCTGATATGGCTCTTGCCACCTGGGGACGGAAAGAAATTGCCATCGCAGAAACCGAAATGCCGGGTCTTATGGCGTTACGCCAAGAATATCGTAGTAAGGCCCCCCTCAAAGGAGCTCGCATCGCTGGCTGCCTGCATATGACCATACAGACTGCAGTTCTCATGGAAACTCTGGTCGAATTAGGTGCCGAGTTACGATGGTCCAGTTGCAATATTTTTTCAACCCAGGATCATGCCGCTGCTGCAGTTGCTGCTGCCGGTATCCCGACCTTTGCCTGGAAGGGTGAGAACGAGGAAGAGTTCTGGTGGTGCATTGACCAGACTATTTTTGGTCCAAACGATTGGCGCCCCAACATGATACTTGATGATGGCGGTGATATCACCCTGGTACTCCACGACAAATACCCGAAAGAACTGGCAGCAATTCGTGGAATCAGTGAAGAAACTACCACAGGAGTGCATCGTCTCAATGAAATGGCTAACGCCGGCAAACTCGCCTGCCCTGCCATTAATGTCAATGATTCAGTAACGAAATCGAAATTTGACAACCTTTACGGTTGCCGAGAATCCCTTATTGACGGTATCAAACGGGCTACCGACGTGATGATCGCCGGTAAAAATGCCGTTGTGGTCGGCTATGGCGATGTCGGAAAGGGTTGTGCCCAGGCCTTGCGAGGTATGGGCGCAACCGTTTATATCACTGAAATTGATCCCATCTGCGCCCTTCAGGCAGCCATGGAAGGTTACAGAGTCGTGACAATGGAAGATGTTGCCCACCTTGGCAACATCTTCGTCACCTGTACCGGCAATTTGCGGGTTATTACTCGGGACACATATGGAAAAAATGCCCGATCAGGCCATTGTCTGCAACATCGGCCATTTTGATTCAGAAATCGATATAGCCGGAATACGTGATCTGCCGTGGGACAACATCAAACCGCAGGTTGACCATGTAATTTTTCCCGACGGTAAAAAAATAATCATCTTGGCTGAAGGTCGCTTGGTGAATCTTGGCTGTGCCACAGGGCATCCGAGTTTCGTTATGAGCAACTCTTTTTCCAACCAGGTTCTGGCGCAAATAGAACTCTGGCAGAACTCTGGAAAATACGAGAACAAGGTATACTTTCTGCCAAAACATCTCGATGAGATGGTCGCTAAAATGCATCTGAAGAAAATCGGTGCAAATCTCACCCAGCTTAACAAAGAACAGGCCGATTATATTGGTGTATCAATCGACGGTCCATATAAGCCGGAGTATTATCGATACTAAGTAGGAGCTTTTCAGCATTTTAATAAAACCGGTAGATACTTGCCTGCATCTACCGGTTTTTTATTACTTTTCCGGCAAGCCTGACATCACCTGACAAAACCGTGTGTATCCGCCCATCTAAGTCCTTGACATGAAGTTGCCCCTCAGCATCCGGCCCCAAAGACACTCCGACAAGTATTTTCCCTCGAACCCGACACATTCCATATGCTTTCCCAACAGGAAATCCCGCCGCTTCCAGTCTGCAAGAATTGGCTGGAAACCGTCGTTACAGAAACGCTCAATCTGTTGCAGATATTTCGTCGCGGACAGTTAAAAAAACCTGAGAAGGTTCAGGACAGATGCCTGTTTCAAGAAAAAGTGATGTAACCTTGCCGCGCAGATCCTCAGGAAAATCGTCCAAGGAAGAGCTGAGGTTCAGGCCGATCCCGATTACGGCAAATCGCTGCTCATCCGGTTCATTCAGTGCTGAGGATTCAGTTAGTATTCCCCCGCACTTTTTGCCATCTAAGAAGATGTCATTTGGCCATTTAAGCTGCGAGAATCGGCCTGCAATGCGATCGATCGCCATGCGCACACGCCAAGTCCTGCTGCCAAAGTAATTTTAGGGAAATCACTATAGCAGCAAGTCTCGGTCTTACAATAATCGAACAATAGAGACCTTTCCCGGCTACTGAATACCAGCTCTTGCCAAGTCGGCCTCGGCCTTCTGTCTGATTGGCAGCAATAACAGCAGTGCCATGAGGAGCACCATTTTCGGCAAGCTTCTTGGCAAGGGATTGGTTGAGGAGGCGGTGTCGAATGAATGGATTGGATACATTGCAAACAAAAAAAGCATAAGGAATATTCTGCCTTATGCTTTTCTTAAAAAAACAGAGCTACAGATTATTCTACATTCCCGATTCCGTCGGCGCCTTCTTCGTTCTTAATTCGGCTGGGGATAGCATACATGGTGGTCGAACCGGAAGACCAAAACATCAGTTTTCCTTCTCGTACCATTTCGTTGGCTACGTTTTTCATATCTCGCGGCTTGGTATCAGGATCACAGGCATAGAAATCCTTGATGTACAGCTGCGGCTTCGGAGACGTTAGCGCTTTCTCCTCAATGGCTTTTTTTAGTTCTTCTTTACTGAGTGCCATAATATAACTCCTATAAGTAGGTTGAAGAAGAAAGCATCAATGGGCCAGGCAACTCATCGATGCCTGACCCGCAAACAACATTCTTGTCTTACTACTTGATATGACTGGTGAACTTAAACTGGGTAGTGGTGCGCCAGGTGTCATAGGCAAGACGATAGTCGTCGATGCTCTTCTCAGTGAACGGAATATCACATTTCTCAAAGAATTTTTCCCAACCAATCCTCTCTGCCCATTCACCAATACGCTCATACTTTTTCGCATCGGCAGCATAAGCAACCAGGATTTTCTTGACGGCCGCAACGGTCTCCGGCCAACGGGGAGTAGTATTCGGCAAGAAGGGGATAACCAGCTTGGAGAATTTCGGAGCACTGATTCTGTTGGAAACCTTACCACCAACCAAGAATGGCAATACCGTCGCCTTCCGGATCAGCAAGAGGCATCGCCGGACACATGGTGTAGCAGTTACCGCAGAACATACAACGCTCAACAGTTACTTTGACCGTCTTGATCTCTTTTCCATCTACCTCGGCCTTGGCGGGCTTTACAGCACCCAGCGGACAAGAAGCTATAGCCAGTGGCAGTTCACATACACCAGAGATACGTTTGTTATCAATCATCGGTGGTTTTCGATGAATACCAAGAATGGCTATATCGGAGGCATGAACGGCACCACACATGTTCAGACAGCAGGCAAGAGCGATACGCACCTGTGCCGGCAGAGTCATGGAGGTGAAATAGTCAAACAGCTCATCCATAACCGCTTTCACGACACCAGAGGCATCGGTAGCAGGTGTGTGACAATGTACCCAACCCTGAGTATGGACGATGTTGGTTACACCGGCACCAGTTCCACCTACTGGATACCTATTACCGAGGCTGGCGAGGGTATCAAGAAGGGGTTGAACTTTGGCCCGGGAATCGACCATGAATTCAACATTATTACGAGTTGTGAAACGCAGGTAACCATCGCAATGTTTGTCGGCTATATCACAAACTTCACGAATGTATTCGACGGACACCAACCTCGCTGTGCCGCAACGAACGGAGTAAACCTCATCTCCAGTCTCGGATTTATGCATTAAAACTCCAGGCTGAATGATTTCATGCCACAACCATTTGCCTTTATTGGCCTTAATGACTGGTGGGAAAAATTTTTCGTAATGGGGTGGACCAAGATCTGAGATACGTCCGTCCATTGGTTTGTCTGGATTATAACCCATGGTAAATCTCCTTATATTTAATATGAATTGTTAGCTCAAATTAAAACATCATTAGGCTTTATGAAGAGCACGGAATTCATCAATATCGCGCTGCAAAACCACCTGGAACCTCTTCCTCTCTCCAGAAGATATACGGATTACTACGAGGTTCTTTGACATGCTGCGGAATGGGGCTCAACACCCATTACCGAGAGGAAGGTCGGCAAGCCAACACGCTGCATGGTCTCACCAACACGCTCGCGGTTCTTACCAACTTCCATCCACCAATCCCAAACCTTCTCAATAAAATCAACCAGTTCCTCGAAATTCGTTATCTTTGGACATTTTGATAAAAGGTACGATGAGAGTAGCAAACTGGGCACCGTCAAGAATTGGAGCTTTAGCACCAACACAAATGGATGCACCTTTGTCAAGACCAGGGCGCAGAGCGCGAGGCATAACGTTGATGCAATGCATGCAACGGGTACACTCCTTGTCATCGATCTTCAGCTCTGCACCTTCCATCCACATACAGCCAGTCGGACAGAGGTTGATAACTTCCTTGATGATATCAAATTTGCCCCAGTCTTTACCACTATGGGCACCACCGTTGGCGGGATAGTTGCCGGCTACATACTCTTTTACGGCAGCCTGATCAATACGGATCTCATCTCTCCAGGTACCGATAACGGATATATCGGAACGGGCAATCGAGGCTACACAGTCATTCGGACAACCGGAAAATTTGAATTTGAATTTGTAGGGAAATGCGGGACGATGGATCTCATCCTGATACTTAAGGGTCATTGCATGGCATGCTTCTTCGGTGTCATAGCAGGACCACTCGCAACGAGACTCACCGATACAGTTGGCGGGGGTACGCAGATTCGAGCCGGAACCGCCAAGATCCTGGCCCATGTCATGGGTCAGATCCCAGAAGAAGGGCTCAAGGTTCTCGGTACGGGTACCAAGAAGAATGATGTCACCGGTCGAACCATGGAAGTTGGTCATACCGGAACCGTATTTCTCCCACAGATCCATCAGCTGACGCAGGTTGGCACTGGTATAATACTTAGAAGCAGGCTGAGCAACACGAATGGTGTGGAAATGCTCAACACCCGGGAACATCTCAGGAACATCAGCGTAACGTCCAACAATACCGCCACCGTATCCGAAAACACCGACGATACCGCCGTGTTTCCAGTGGGTGATTCTGTCTTTGTAGGACAGTTCAAGGATACCAAGAATATCCCAACACTCAGGCTTGGTTTCCGCCTGGCGCTTTAAGTCGGTCACGAAGCTTGGCCACGGGCCACTCTCCAATTGGTCCAACAAGGGCGTCTCACGTTTTGCCATGATTTCCTCCTTTAAATTACTGTTTATACTACAACCTTAACCAAACTTTTACTTAAAACCGGGATTTAGCCTTCGGCTTATCTTTTCTATCAAAATCATTGTTTCATCCCCCTGACACATTCATTGCATGTCGTGGGATCATGAAACAAGATTATGAATTTTCGAATTAGGGTGGCAGAATAGCTGTGCAAGATGGTTTTGTCAACAAAAATCCAATAGAATTCCGGCCTGCAAATGAACATCCATTCAGCGATAACTATTCTCTGCTACGGTCAATCAAGCAACTGATTCAGGAAGGTTTTTTCGAGATTTCCGGAAGTCTCCGAACTCTCAGTCATGGCGTGGAGAAAGCCGGTTGCCAAGGCCTTGCCCAATTGCACACCCTCTTGATCGAAAGAATTTATATTCCAGGCAAATCCCTGAAAGACAATTTTTGCTTCATAAAGTGCCAAAAGTGCTCCCATCACCTTTGGTGTAAGCTTGTCTGCAAAAAGAAGACACGAGGGACGATTGCCGGAAAAGCGTTTATTGGGGTTATCTGACGACTGCCCTACTGCCATGGCTACCATCTGAGCAAACAGATTCGCCAGGAGTTTCTGTTGCGAAGTTGAGCCACTGACTACCGCATCTATACCGTATTGACAGTGTCGGAAGCCTATGAATTCAACGGGAACTGTCTCGGTTCCTTGGTGCAGAAGTTGGTAAAAAGCGTGTTGTCCGTTAGTCCCTGGCTCACCCCAGATTATCGGCCCGGTCTTGGTTACCACCGCGGCCCCCCTGCGGTCCATGGACTTTCCGTTGCTTTCCATATCGCACTGTTGTAGATGCGCCGGAAAACGATGGAGCGCTTGGCTATATGGGAGAACAGCCAGAGTTGGATATCTAAGGAAATTATGATTCCATATGCCCAGTAATGCGAGAAGAAGTGGGAGATTTTTACGGATATCGGTTTCTTCCGCTTCGCAATCGATGGCATACGCTCCTTGCAAAAATTCCTTCACCTTGGAAAAACCCATATAAAAACCGAGCATGACGGCTCCAACCATGGAGGTAGAACTGTATCGGCCGCCAATGTAGTCGTACATGTAAAAGGAGCGCAAATATCTTTCCGGACTATCCATCGGACTCCTTTCACCGGTCACGGCAATGCAATGGCGCGCCGGATCAAGTCCGGCTCGTTCGAGTGCCTGGCGCGCATGCTGTTCATTTGTGAGCGTCTCAAGTGTCGTACCACTCTTTGAGACGATGCTGACAAGAGTCGTGGCGAGATTCACCTCGGCAAGAACTTGGGCTGCGTCATCGGGATCGACATTGGCAATAAAATGAACCTTCCGCCCTTGCAAGCCATAGGCTTTAAGGGCCTCAAAAATTGATCGAGGACCAAGATCCGATCCCCCAATCCCGATATGCACCATGGTATCGAAGGGCTGACCATGGTTATTGACCAGCCGGCCGGTTTCCAGTTCGCCAAGGAATGCTCCCAGTTTTTCGATCTCCCGTCTCGCCTCCGAGCTTGCCAGTGGTTCGACCGGAAGCGTAGTGAAGATGTCCCGGCTGGCGGTGTGTAAAACCTGGCGATTCTCGGAGGCAAAGCCCTCGATTCTGTTCATCATCGCTCCACGGCGCATCATCTTGAACTGCTCGACCAACAGCAGTTCATCAGCCAGTTCCTGCAACCTGTTCAAAACCCGCTCATCTATTCTTTCCGTTCCATAATGAAGGTGCCAGAATTGGGAGCGGCAAATGTACCTAGCCAATCGTCCATCAGCTTGAAGTGCTTGTGCTCCAGTTAAATCGTAAGGATGTTGTGCCAGTCTAACCAGTTCGGGAAACACTTCCGCATCGGCAAGTCCTTTAAATTGAAAAGCCATCCGTCAATCTCCAATGTCTATAGTCAGCCACGTGTCGAGCCTATCTCGGCTTGTGTTCGCAGTGTTGCAATGGTCGCCCGGTAATCATTGCTGCCATACACCGCTGAACCTGCAACAAATATATTTGCACCCGCTGCGGCTATGTCCGTAATTGTTTTGACACTTACGCCACCATCTACTTCGATATCTGCTTGCAAATTCCTCTCCATTAGTCGCTGTCGGAGTTGTTTTATCTTATTGAATGTTGAGGGTATAAACGATTGCCCACCGAAGCCTGGATTGACCGACATCAGCATCACAAGATCGATTTCTTCCAGGATATAATCAAGAGCCGTGAGGGATGTTGCCGGATTGAGCACCACGCCGGGTCTCTTCCCTAGTTCCCGTATTCTTGATACGGTTCGCTGAAGATGGTTGCAGGCTTCAACATGCACGGTAATCCAGTCAGCACCGGATGCAGCGAAGGCATCAACATACCGATCCGCATCGGAGATCATCAGGTGGACATCGAGTACCTTCCCGGTAACCGCTCGCGCAGCCTGTACGATCAGTGGTCCGATGGTGATATTCGGCACAAAATGCCCATCCATCACATCAATATGGATAATGTCGGCACCTGCCTCGTCAACAGCTCGTATTTCTTCACCCAACCTACTGAAATCCGACGACAATATCGACGGTGCTATTTGCATTACTTGCTTCACTACTTCCCTCGATTTTCCTATTATTAATGAGTTTGGCGCTGGGCGCAACCTCACCTGGAAATATTTCCAAAACTCGTTACCGCTCCGCATGCCATCTCGGTCATGTAGGTTTTTTACTACAACTGAGACGATTCTCAGCCAATGCAGGGTCAAGACGTCAGGCGATGGGTGTTATTTTTCGTACCCTGTCCCCCGGCAGCATCTCGATCCACCCATCCAATTCCAGATATAGCAGCAGCTCACTGACCCGCTCCGGGGAAAAGCCCGTCTTATCAATGAGCCCATCTCGCATCTGGGGATAAGAGTCAAGATGGCTGAGCAATGCTGCCGCGTCCGGATCAATACCGGAAATATTTTCTTGTTTAACACCTCTTTTTTCTGGGCTACCAATGAGAATGGGTATATCCAGCTCTTCGACAATATCGGCAGCGCTCTGAACCAATTTGGCACCTTGCTTCAGCAACCAGTGTGCCCCCTCGCTCTTACACGAATCGATATGACCAGGCACGGCAAAAACCTCTCGCCCGTAATCAAGGGCAATTTGCGCGGTGATAAGTGAGCCGGATCGTTTTGCCGCTTCAACAACCACAACGCCTTTGCTCAATCCGGCAATGATTCTGTTACGAGCTGGAAAGCGGAAACCTTCCGGACGAGTACCCAAGGGATATTCGGATACCAGGGCACCGGTTTCGCTGATTTTACGGAAAAGTTGGCGATTTTCCCGGGGATATGCAATGTCAAGCCCGCAGCCAAGAACGGCGACGGTACTTCCTTCTCCAGTAAGGGCGCCGTTGTGCGATTCAGCATCTATCCCAAGCGCCAGACCGGAAATAACAGTCAACATGGAAGCAGAAAGTTTGCTTGCCAGGGTAAAAGCGATTTTTCGTCCGTACGTGGTTGCCGCCCGTGAACCAACAATAGCAACTGCAGGTCTCACCAAGAGCTCTTTTCGGCCGAGGATATACAACACCGGAGGGGGATCGATAAGTTGCTGCAGTAAAAGAGGGTAACCTGCATCCTCAAAGGAAAGTGCCCACCCTCCGACAGCAGTTAATCGGTCAAGTTCTCGTTGTCCATCATCCGCTATATTCGTTGGGGAAAAGAGTCCAGTAATCTGCTGCTCACGGATTCCCCTTACCTGCAGGAGTTCTTTTCTTGAAGCTCGAAGAACTGCAGCGGGAGAATGAAAATGATCAATCAAGCGCCAGAAACTCGCTACTCCCAGACCAGGTACGAGACTAAGACTGATCCATTCAAGGGGGGCAGCCAATTTCCGCCTTCCTTTGCATTTGAACCAATCGGCTGCAGGAGTACCCCCTGGTCCATTTTAAATTTGAGCTATCTTTCAACATATAAATTTTTTAGTCGGTCATGAAAACTTTCAATTCTTCAACACGAGAAGGATGCTTCAGTTTCATTATCGCCTGCGCCTCAATCTGGCGAATACGTTCTCTGGTAACGGCGAAGCACTTACCCACTTCCTCAAGAGTATGATCGCAGTCGACATCAATTCCATAGCGCAATCGCAGCACCTTAGCTTCTCGTGGAGAAAGAGAAGACATTACCTGACTCAAACATTGCCTGAGACTTACAACCATCGACACCTCATCCGGTCCAAGTTTTTCCTTGTCCTCAATGAAATCGCCGAGGAAAGTTTCACCATCGTCACCAACAGGCGTATCGAGGGATATCGCGTCTTTAGCAATCTTCAGCGCCGACTTGACCTTGCCAACTTCAGTCCCCAATTGTATTGCCATCTCCTCTGGTGTCGGTTCCCTATGCTCTTCAATGAGGAAATCCTTGGACACCCTGAGCAGCCGGTTGATCGTTTCAATCATGTGAACCGGTAGACGAATAGTCCTGCCCTGATCGGCGATTCCCCGGGTGATGGCCTGCCTGATCCACCATGTTGCATAGGTACTGAATTTGTAACCACGGTGATAATCAAACTTTTCCACCGCCTTCATCAGACCGATATTGCCTTCCTGGATAAGATCAGAGAACTGTAAACCGCGATTGACAAATTTTTTGGAAACAGAAATCACCAGACGCAGGTTTGCCCGCACCAGACCTTCTTTCGCCTTTTTGTAAGTATCCCAACCGGCGTCAATTTCCTGAAGAGCCTGTTGCAATTGCAGTTGATCGATGCCCGACTCCTCGAGTATCTGACGATTAACCTGCCGTGCAATGGCTGCAGGCAAAGCAGAGTGGCTCGATACAGGCAGTTGCCTGCTATGCTGAGTGATCAACTCAACAAGGACTTTCCGAGAACGTTTGGACAATTCCTCAAGTCCGTCGGCCATCGCTTTGATACATTCGACACCGATATATTTTTCCGCAAACAAACCGGCAATTTCTTCTCCCGTCTGCAGAATTTCCTGAAAAAGTGCGTCGGCGCCAGCAGTATTTTCCGATAACTGCAGAAACATCGCCAGCAACCCCTCTCTTTTATTATTCAGGGTTACTGCCTGCTCGACAAGAGCTAGAAAATCCCGGCTTTCCTTTTTTAACGTGCCAGGCTTATTGTCGAGGATTCCACCAATAATCTGGCAGATCCTGTCACTATTGGTGTCAAGACCTCGAACCACCTCACGTAATGCTGGTATTGCAAGCGGTGCTTTGAGGACGGCATTCTGGACCCTTTGCTTGCCGGCCTCCATGGCCTTGGCCAGCTTCAGTTCTTCGTCGTGATTGAGGAGGGTAAGCGTCCCCATTTCGCGAAGATAGATATTCATCGGATCAAAAGAACCCTTTGACTTGGCAACTTTGTCCTGATCCTCAGAATAGCGAGCAGCCCTCCGCCGGTCACGCTTGCGCCGGTCACTCAAAGGACTGCCCCGACGATCCTGCATATGAGCGGGTATCGTCTCTTCCGGGAAATCGGAAATTTCTGTCGAGACAATTACTTCATCAGCAAGATCTTCGGTAAAATCATCAGGTAAACCGTAGGGTGATGAGTCGTCTTCTAAATCATATTCTCCCATTACCTCATCGGCCCCCCTGGCTACATCGTCTTCATTTCCTGCCAACGCCATGTAACTCTCCTTTAAGCAAATCGTGCTAAAACCAATATGCCAACAATTCTGATCAGTCCCCTTAAATCAGTAAAAACCGGTTGTCCGGCGACAACCCACTATCAATTCTGAATATTCATCTTCAATCAAACGAAACAGGTGGAAATGTCAAGTATTTTTCCTTGTAATATTAAAAGTAATTTAATCCTCAGAGCCTTTTTCGAAGAAAAATGATCTGTGAGTTAAGAAGAGATGGTCATTTTCAAAGTGGAGATCATTACCACGCAGATTAGTTGCCGTTACCAAGCGCCGATTTACAAGATCTGATTGTGCAGCTTGCTGGTGATCTTGATCTTTTCAAGGAGAAGCTCCTGCAAAAGGCGCTGATCACCTGCTTTCTCAGCCATCTGGATACGTTGCATTACATCAACAGATTGCTCTTTCAATTGAAATTGATGCAGATACCTAAGAAATTCAGCAAGCTCATCAGAGGAACCTTTCTCATCCCCCTCCGAGGAGTGCACCGGAGCACGGAGAAGAAGATTGGCGACGAGGTTTCGTTCGACACCTTCAGGTAACACGGTCAGTAATTCTTCGGGTTCTGCCTGTGGATTTGCGATGAGCAGGCTTTGCAACTCTAAAAAGAGCATCTCCCCAATTCCTCCGACGAAACAGTTTCTGAGACCGCCTTCAGCCAGCTGAAAAAAAAATTGCGGATGAAGAATCATGAATTCTATCAGCTGGCGATGGGCAATAGACAGCGGCATTGCCGGCTCGGACCTATTTTTTTTCGTCGGTGGGGGTTGCGACTTGGCAAGCAACTCGGGCGCGCGGTCAAGACTTACATCAAGTTGGCTCGCCGCCAAGCCAAGCTTCTCGGCAAAATGGGCGACAAAAAGCGAGCGCTGCAAGGGAGAAACCGCCGCAGCAGCCAAGGGTTTCAACTCTTCCAAGATTCTTCTCTTGCCGTCAAAGGTAAGTCCATGCCGATTTATCATCTGATCAAGAGCAAATTCAGGCAAGGCCACTGCCTGATCCAGCAGAACATTCAATTCCACCAGCCCTTTCTCTCTTACAAAAGTATCCGGATCATGCCCCGTCGGAAGAAAGGCTACTCGACCGGGAATCTGTTCCGCGAGAAACAGCGGCACTGCACGGACAGCCGCCTTTTTTCCCGCTTCATCCCCGTCAAACAGGAGTGTTACTTTCTCGGCAAAACGTTTCAGTAGTCGGAGTTGCTCCCGGGTCAATGCAGTCCCAAGTGGTGCCGCCACATTGTTACAACCATGGGCGACCAGGGATATGAGGTCGAAATTCCCCTCGACCAGCACCGCTTGATTTTGTCGCCTGATGAATTCTTTTTGCTGAAACAGGCCAAGCAATAATTTACCTTTGTTAAACACCAGGCTTTCCGGAGAATTGAGATATTTAGGCTGTCCCTCCCCGACTATCCTTCCGCCAAAACCGCAGATCTGGCCGCTAATATCCGAGATCGGAAAGAGTATCCGATCACGGAAGCGGTCATAGCTGCCGCCTTGGTCCTTTTCCACCAGCAGCCCCGCTTCAATAGCGGTCTTCATCTCTTCTTTACCGAGTTGGCTGCCAAGAAAATTCCAACCAGCTTCTTCAACCGCCGGGGCATAACCGATGCGAAACCGGGTTAAGAGTTGGGAACTGACTCCCCTTTTATTCAAATATTCCCGTGCTGCCTGGGCACCTGGCGCATCCTGCAGGTAACAACTGAAAATCGTTGCACATTTATCGTTGACAGCAAACAGCAGTTCGCTTCTTTGCACCCATTGTTCTTTTTCTTTTGATTGGCGCCGCTCCGGCAATTCTATTTGATATCTTTTGGCCAGTTCCTTTAAGGCGGTTGGGAAATCGATATTATGATATTTCATCATAAAGCTGAACACATCCCCCGACTCCCCGCAGCCAAAACAATGGTAAAACTGCTGGCCGGAGTGTACTGAGAATGACGGGGTTTTTTCGCCATGGAACGGACACCGCCCGAGAAAGCGTACTCCGCTTCGCTTCAGCTCTATGCACTCCCCGACAATCTGGACAATATCAGCCCGCTCTTTAATAACAGCGGCAATATCTTCGCGTGATTCGTTTACAATCATTGTTCTATCCATGTAAAAGTACGGTGCATCTTTACATTGTTCATATTATACTACCCTTGTTTTGGTGATGCCATTATTTGACCGACATTTTCCCACTCCTCCATCTAAACTCCCGGTTTTCGGCATGGAAGATTTCTTAAACGCCATTGCTTACGAAGTGAAACAAGAGATTGCCGACCGCTATTTCGGCTTTCGTACCCGGATTGAAAACCAGGTGAACGTATACCTGGCAAAGATGCAAGAAACCAGCAAAGAATTTAGCGTTGGAATTCAAATCGATCTGTGCCGCATGCAGTTTCTATTGCAGGAGCCACGTCTTTTCCGTTCCTTCCTTCATCTTATCGACCTGCCCTTGGAGGAAGCGATAAATTTATGCAGTCGACCAACACATCCCAAGGGACAAGAACTCTTTATGGCAATGCGCGGTCAAGGAATCACCCGCTGGCGAAGATTTCGCGGTTTGGCAATACTCGTCTACCGTTCCCTAGCAGAAAACATTTCAATATACCGTGACATATACCTCCTGCTCCAGGAAGAACACGCCGATATCTGCATGGAAATCGACAAATTTGAACGTCAAAACGATCTTTCCGATATCCTCTGTTTTCTCCGCAATCTCGATTCCCCCGATTCTGATCGACTGAAATTCCTCCATTCCGGCGCAACTCCTCAGCCCGATAAAACTCTCGCACAAGATCTGCGTATATCTCCCCCGGCCCCAGTAACCGAAACCATGTTATTGCTGAATGTCCTGCCGTCATTTAAACAGATCAAGGGACAATTCACTGAACTTCTCAAACAGGCTTTTGTCCGACATGATCGCTCAACCCCATCGAGTCTTCCTTTCTGACCAAGACCTTTTTGTCAATCTTCCATGTATACCCACGATGGTGAAAAATTTTAAATATTTGCTTTTTTCTCAACAGAAAATATATACTTTCAATATCCTCGTCGATCTCCACAAAAGAAATGGCGACATTGTGGTGGTTGTCGAAAATTGAATTAAGAACCGTTTTCGCTATGACCGACACCCGATATTTAACAGTCTCCGATATCGGCAAAGACCAGCGTCTCAAAGAGCTTGTCCGTCCGCTCTGTAAATCGGCTCTCTGTCTATCTCCAGGAGAAATCCCTTGCCCCGAGGACTTGCGCAAGGCCACACTCATCCTTGTTACCGATTCTGTAACAGCACTTCAACCGCTTTTAGCACATTCTGCCTTGCCGCCTTCCACCCCGATTCTCTTTCTCGGTGTCGAACCGTCCGTGCCTCCCCTTTTTCAACAATATCGGAACAAGTTGCTGCTTGATTGCATGGTACTCCCCGTACCCTTTGACGTTTTCCGGCACCGAATAACCTTTCTCAGCCGGGTACAGAAAATGAGCGTTGAACATTATACTCATTCCACCACTCTCAGTCGGCAACTCGAGATCCTTTCGACCCGGGATGGATTAACAGGGCTTTATAATCGACGACATCTGACCACGGGTCTCATACAAATCATTGAGACCGCTAAAAGCAAAGGTGCAGACCTTTCCCTGCTGCTTCTCAATATCGACTTTTTCAACACCGTCAACAAGACCTCAGGGTTACAATGCGGTGATTTCATCCTCAACGAAATGGCGGCTAGACTTACAACAGCCTCACGAAAAAGCGATAATTGCTATCGTTTCTCCGGTGAAGATTTTATCGTTCTCATGCCTGGTGCAGGTCTCGATGAAGCTAAAAGAAGCGCTGAGAAAATCCGTAAGGCCTGTTCAGAAAAACCTTTTACGTATGGTCAGGTAACCCAAAGTATAACCGTCTCCATGGGGCTTGTTTCCCTGCTGACTCATAATCCAACAAGCCATGACGATTTTATTCATATGGCGGAAACTGCCCTTTTTATGGCCAAGGCACAGGGACGTAACAGACTACAGATTTTTAACCCTCTTGGCTCCCCGGGTCAGTTCTCACCTAGGAAATCCATGACCTTTCTCAAGGACTCGTTACAGCGTATCCTCAAGAGAACGAGAAATTCGGCAATTGCCTCCGTGCAGTTGCTCGCCAAAAATGTCGCTGGGGCTGAGTATCAGGTCCATGCAACCACCGTTTCCCGCTATATCGACCTCCTTGGTCGGCAACTCGGTTTACCCGAACAGCATATCGAAACCTTTCATAATGCCATCACTCTTTGTAATAGTTTTCGCTCCTTACTCCACAGTGATCTTATCTGCAAACCCAAGCAGTTGTCTTACGAAGAACGAAAAATCATTGACGACTTGCCATTCAAACTGACTGAGCTTACCAATATGCTTGATTACTTTTCCGACGAGCGTGATGTTCTGCTGTGCCAGGGCGAGCGTTTCGACGGCACCGGTTACCCGCGCGGGCTCCGAGGTGATGAAATCCCTCTTGGCGCAAGGATATTGACGATCGTTGATGCGGTTGCAGCGATGAACGCCGAACGTCCCTACCGCCGCAAACTGACCGCAGAGGAAATTATCATTGAATTGATCAAGGAAGCCGGCAAACAGTTTGATCCATTTTTGGTTGCTCAGGTTCTCACAGTTATTGAAAACAACCATCTTCTCAGCCTGGACCACAAGGCTCTTGAACAAGCCCGTCGGGATCTGTTCAATATTTTCCCCGAGCTCAGCCTATGACAGACTTCTATCTCACCTCAATTAACTCCAGGATTGAATCATTCCCGGCCTTACCGGCAATCGTTACCAAGATTATGGCAGTGACCGCCAATCCCGATTGCTCCGCCAATGATCTGATACAGGTCATACTTCCCGACCAAGCCATGTGTGCCACTATTCTGAAGGTGGCAAACTCGGCATTCTTTGGTATTCCCCGGGAAGTAAGCTCTCTTGCACGGGCAGTTGTTGTCTTGGGACATGAGGAGATCAAGAATATTGTAATTGGTAAAGCAATTTTTGCATCATTTCCGAAAATGACTAAAGAAACCAGGCAAAGGGTCGGTTTATTCTGGGAACACACTTTCACTTGCGGTCTGGCGGCGAAAATTATCGGCGAGCACCTGCATCTCTCGCCCAGTGAGCTGTTCATTGCCGGACTTATTCACGACATCGGCAAGCTGGCAATGTTTCTTGCCTTTCCTGAAAAGTATCCAATCCTGCAAGAACTCTCTAACCTTACGCTTTTTGACAATATCAGCGAAGAACGGCAAAGCTTTACCATAAGTCATGACCAAGTGGGGCTGCAACTGGCGAAGAAATGGCTGCTCCCGGAACAGCTAGTGTCCGCTATCGGTTACCATCACGCCCCAGAAAATACTACTACATTCCGCCAGTATCCCCTTATCATCCAGGTTGCCGACATCCTCTCCCTCATGTATAGCAGTCCGGAAACCCTCAGACCCGAAGACGTTTCCAAGATTTTTGTCGATTTCCTGCCGGAAACCGGTATCCTCTGGCAGGAAATCGGACTCACCTGGGATGATGGGAATTTCAGTCTCTGGTTTGAGGGGCTGAAACACAGCCGGCAAAATGATCAAGCCATTCTCAGTATTTTTGCCTCGGCATGAAAATCGCCTCCATCAAACGCACCATAAGGAACACTCAAAGATTTACCGAAATTATCAAGGTGCTCTGCAAATTCGGATTTCGCCAACTGGTACAAGACACCGGCCTGCACCGCATACTCGGCGGCAGTAAGGAAGAGTTTGACGCCCCGCCAACAACGGCCGATGAGGTTCTGCCCCGTCCGGTTCGCGTCCGTATGGTTTTGGAAGAGCTCGGACCAACCTTCATCAAGCTTGGTCAGATCCTTTCTACCCGCCCAGACCTTATCCCTCTGGAATGGGCGACCGAACTCAAGAAACTCCAGGACAACTGCCAACAAGTCCCGTTTGCCGATATTTATCAAGTCCTGGCCCTGGAGTTCCCGGGTCGGCTCGACCTGATCTTCTCCTCCATTGATGAAATTCCACTGGCGGCCGCCTCTATGGCCCAAGTACACCGCGCGATCCTGCAAGACAATACTCCGGTAGTCATCAAGGTTTTACGCCCCGGTGCACGAGAACTGATCGAAGAAGACATGGCCCTGGTGGAGAGTCTGGCGCAGCTCCTTGAGCAGTATTTCTCCAATCTGGGCTACAGTCCAACTGCTGTGGCCAAGGAGTTTTCCAGGGAACTCCTCAAAGAACTGAATCTTATAATCGAGGGTCAATCCACCGAGCGACTACGTCGATACTTTGACGGCGATGATAACATCAGCTTTCCTAAGGTGTACTGGACGGCTACCACCCGGAATGTGTTGACCATGCAGGAAATAGAGGGCAGACTCCTGGCAACTGTCCTGCCCGAGGCATTGACCGCAGAGGAACGGCGAAGCATCGTCGCCAACGGCACCGATGCAGTGTTCAAACAGTGCTTGCGCTTTGGTTTCTTTCATGCCGATCCCCATCCGGGCAACATTTTTCTGCTACCGGGGAGCAAGCTCTGCTTCATCGACTGCGGCATGACCGGACAACTTGACCGTAAGACTACGGAACAGCTCATTAATCTGGTTACGGGAGTAGTAAAAGGGGATATTGATCGATTATGTCGGGTGGTGATCGAACTCACCGAGGTTGACCCTGCTGTCACCGATAGCCGGGAGTTTCGGCTTGAACTGCGCCACCTCACCGACCATTTTCACAACACCGATTTGCAGCATTTGAACATCACCGGCCTGCTTTCCGATTTCTTCAGCATGCTGCAACGATACCGAATCCAATGTCCAAGCGATCTGATGTTGCTCACCAAGGCCTTGACAACTATCGAGGGTGTTGCTGCCCACTTTGATCCTGCCTTCGATGTGCTCGCACACGTCGAGCCACAAATCCAAGAGATTATCATCAACCGGCAGAGCATGGGGGCAATCCGTGATCGTATTTATAAAACATTTGCCAGCTCTCTGGAAATTCTCGAAGTCTTGCCGGGTGATCTGCAGCGTTTTCTTGACCACGCAAGACACAGTCGTTTTACACTCAATCTTGAATTGAAAAGGATAGAGCACCTCTCCGAGCAACTCGATACCTCCAGCCGTCTCATGGGCATTGCCATGATCATCGCAGCCCTGATCGTCGGCTCCTCTATCCTCATCCTCGCCGACCGCATGTCCCGGCAGCCTGGTTTTATTGGCACCCTCGGTATCCTCGGCCTCATCCTTGCGGGCATCAATACAGCGATTTTCGTCATCTCCTTCTTATTGCCGCGCAAGCATAATTAAAAACCTCCCGACGAAAATTCCGGAGAAAGATTAACTGAAAGGCAAAGCCTGACTGCAGATAGCGGTGAAGGTATCCGGATCAAGACTGGAGGCCCCGACAAAAACACCGGACAGCTGCGACAATTGGAAATACTTGCCGACATTACCAGGTTGCACTGCACCCCCATAAAGTATTGGCCAAGAGCTAAACATCTCCTTGATATGGCTCACCGAATCGACGACCCGGAGTGGTTCTTCAGCAACCCTTGCCCCCATTGCCTCAACCGGAGTATAGGCCACCAAAAGCGGTTCTGAAAGGGTGTCTTCAAGTACCCCAAGCTGGGCCAGGGCATTCGAGCCATCAACACAGACAATGGGAATAAGCCGGGCATCAAGCGCCTCGGAAACCTTGTTCGCCACATCCATATTGGTTTCATGAAAGTAACGGCGGCGTTCGCCATGACCAACAAGTGCGTAACGGGCAAGCCCGGCAACCATGTCCGCAGCCACAGCTCCGGTATAACCACCCCTGGGAAAAGGTGAGATATCTTGAACGGCCAAAGCGACATTTTCAAGCCCCAAACGATGAACATGGGCCGCCAGATTTTCGAGACTGAGCATGGAGGGTGCAACGACTATCTGCACCTCGGGATGCGGTTTATAAAGAACGGCAAAGCGGTCAAACCAACGTCGACCCTCGTCTCCCGTTTTATGACATTTCCAATTTGCAACAATATACCTTTTCATCTCCCCAGTGCCCCCTTCAAGGTTTGACGACAAGTTGCGAGGCAATCTTGATGCGTACCTCAGCCACAGTCATACCCCGAATGAGAACTCGTTTTCTTCGCCCCAGCATCCCCGACTTGAGAGAAAGATCCCGGAGTGGCCTCGCCAGCAGGCCGGCAAGGAACCTCAGCACCTCATCATTGGCCTTACCGTCAACCGGCGGCGCATGGATATCGAGTTTCAGGCACCCGTCAAAGAACCCGACCACCTTGGTTTTTGATGCCTTCGGCTGCACATGCAGTCGGACGACGACTGTTTCGTCGGCTAATTGCGAGACAAAGGGCATGATTTTTTCATGTCCGATCCCTATCGATATTGCCGGTTCCATCAGGGCCGGAATTTTCTTCATCCGGCAGGAGAATGCTCTCGAAAAGGTCCGAAAGATCATCTTCCTTCTCCGTCGAGTCCTTTTCGGGGAAGATTTCCAATGCCTCAAGATAGGCGTGCAGCATTGAGCGCAATTCCTCCCGCACCGTGATTTTTCGTTGCTGCAACTTGTCTATTTGTTGCGGCAGTCTCGACAGTTCAGCGTTGGCCTCGGTCCGAAATTTCTGCACATCAGCTCGGGCCTTCTCCATAATACGCAGGGCCTCTTCCTCGCTGCTTTGCCGCAGGCTGTCGGCAAACTTTTGGGCGGCGAGAATCGTCGTCTTAAAATCAAGCCCCTGCTGCTTCAGCTCCCTGTTTTGCTCATCAAGCAGCTCTATTTTACCTCGGAGCTTTTCAATTTCCGCCTGTTCCTGGGGAGTTGCACCCGTCTCAGCAGCAAGTTTCTCTTGCAATCCATTTAGTGTATTCTGCAGAGCCTTGTTTTCTCTCTCCAATGCCTCGGCACTCGCCCTTGCTGCCTCTGCCTCGATGCGTAACTCGCTGATTTCCAAATCCTTATGCTTATACCCTTGATCGATCTCAGACTGAATGCCTTCAGCGTTTTCCTGGCTTAACCTCACCTCTGCAGCAAGATTATCTTTCTCCCTCCGGAGAAACTCCAATTCGGTTTTGAGCGATTCAATCTCTTCGCCATGTAGTCGGTTCTGCTCAGTCAATTCGAAAAAATCCTCAGCAAGCAGTTCCAAATAGGCCTTCACTTCTATCGCATCATATCCTCTAAATTTAATCTGGAAATCCTGATCTTTAATTGCCTGCGGTGTTAACATGAATGGCTCCATTGTAGGTGTTATATTTGTCTTTTCAGCCCATTCGCATGGCTAACTGCTTCAAAGTCGCAACTAAAAAACTTTGTAAAAACATGATAGCCAATATAAGAATCATCGGTGAAAAATCGATGCCGCCAAAACTTATAGGTAACCATCGACGAATGCGGCTCAAGACCGGTTCTGTGGCGTCGTACAGAAACCTGACTACCGGATTGTAGGGATCGGCATTAACCCAGGATATGACAGCTCGACCGATTAAGATCCACATATAAGCGGTCAGAAGGAAATCCAGGAGCTGAGCAATTGCCGACATAAAATTATTAACCACAAACATAGTTTCTCCTTTAGATCATGTGACCTTACTGCCGGGCGCCACTCTCTCTTGCACCCTGGAGATCACCAGTTTCTCTTTACCATCGACCATAGATTTCGCAGCCAGTATCATGCCGTGCGAATGTATTCCCATCAATTTTGCCGGCTTGAGATTGGCGACTATGATAACCTGGCTACCAATTAATTCCTCCGGACGATACTGTTCGGCAATCCCGGCAACAATCGTTCTTTCTTCAGGGACAAGCACAGTTACTCGCAACAGTTTTTTTGAGTTTTTTACAGATTGGACGGCTATTATTTCGGCGACGCGCAGATCAAGTTTCTGGAAATACTGCAAGTCGATAAGATCAACCTCGACTATGTCTTTGGGTTCCTGCATTTTCTCTTTGGGTTCCTGCATTTTCGACTGAGATCGTTGCGCTTTAATCTCTCCACCCGGCTCACTGATTTTACCATCGAGTCGCGGGAAAAGCGCAGTAATGACTGTCAGATTCCCCCCAGGGACAAGCAAGCCCCACGTCCCGGCCTGATCAAGGGAGGCAATGAGGGAATCACCTGCGGAAAACCCAAGACCAGCGGCCATCTTAGCTGCAGCCCCAGGCATGATCGGCTGCAGGGTGAGTGTCAGCAAGCGGAGACATTCAAGCAGGTTATAGAGAACGGTGTCCAGCCTTGCCATCTTTGCCGGCTCTTTTGCCAAGGCCCATGGCTCATTATTTACAATGTATTTATTGGCAAAACCGACAAGTTCCCAAACCGCCTGCAGGCCGAGATGAAAGCGAAACCCGGCCATCATCTGCCGGTAATCCAGGAGCATTGCCTGTGCCGCCTCCAGCAGGGGCTGGTCCTCTTCACTCGGATCACCTGGCATCGGTATCCGCCCCGCCCGGTATTTCCATACCATGGTTGTTGCCCGACTAAAGAGATTACCCAGGTCATTTGCCAAATCGGCATTTTGCCGCGCCACTATTGCTTCTGAACTAAACGAAGAATCCAGGCCAAATGACATCTCACGCAAAGTAAAATAGCGCAGGGTGTCAACTCCATACGTCTCGACCAGCTCTTTTGGCCTAACTACATTACCGATACTCTTGGACATTTTGGCATCGTCAATGTTCCAGTAGCCATGCACATGAAGCTTCTTATACAGCGGTAACCCCATGGCCATGAGCATGGTCGGCCAGTAAATGGCGTGGGGCTTGAGAATATCTTTGGCGATCAAATGTTCGGCGACCGACCAGAATTCTTGGAAATCTGGGCCGTCAGGATAGCCTATACCGGTGAGATAATTGATGAGGGCGTCAAACCAAACATATGTGACAAAGTTATCATCGAAGGGTAAATCTATCCCCCAGGTCAAACGGGATTTAGGCCGTGAAATACACAGATCGGTCAGTGGCTCGCTGAGAAAGGCCAGAACCTCATTACGGTACCTGTCCGGAGATATAAACTCCGGATTATTGCGAATATGCTCGATGAGGGGCTGCTGATAGCGGGACATCCGAAAGAAGTAATTCTGTTCGGCAATTTCCTGAGGCGGAGTTTGGTGATCCGGACAATTGCCGTCAACCAATTCCTTTTCCGTCAGGTAACGCTCGCAACCCCGGCAATATAGGCCGGAGTATTCATCAAAGTAAATATCCCCGCTGTCATAAACCTTCTGGAGGATGGCTTTGACCACTGCCACATGCGCCGTATCAGTGGTTCTGATAAAATGATCGGCCTCTATTTGCAACAGCGGCCATGTTTCCCGAAACTGGGCGCTGATCTTGTCGACGTATTGGCGCGGTGGGACGTCTTCATTTTCCGCTGCCTTAACAATCTTGTCGCCATGCTCATCGGTACCGGTCTGAAAGCGCACCCTATCACCGCACAGCCGTTTGAAGCGGCTGTAAGTGTCGGCAACGATAGTCGTATAGGCGTGGCCGAGATGCGGTTGGGCATTCACATAATATATAGGAGTGGTAATGTATGTTGTCATAGATTCATTGGTTATTCTGGTAAAACCACCGGCGGCGAGCCACCCCGGTCCGGTTTGGGCAGAGGTGTTTCACCTGACTCACCGCTCTTCCTCTCTTTCTTCTTCTCGATTATCTCTTTTTTAACCTGCTGAAACATTTTCCAATCCTGCTTAGCAAGAAAGACCTCCTCGCCGGCACTATTCTCGGCAATAATCGATTCCTGCAGTGGATTCTGGCGCTTGACCAGGTATTCGTCATCTTCTATCCTTATCCGTTTGCCCGACTTCGGCATATTTTTGCGCTGCTTCCGGTAAGTCTCATATTCATAGGTAAGACAACATAACAATCTGTTGCAAACCCCGGAAATTTTTGTCGGGTTGAGGGGAAGGTCCTGTTCTTTGGCCATCTTTATCGATACCGAGTCAAAATTTTTGATAAAAGAAGAACAACAGAGCTCCCGTCCACAGGTGCCGATTCCTCCAATCATCTTTGTTTCGTGTCGGACCCCGACCTGACGCATTTCAACCCGCGTGCGAAATTCCTGCACCAGGTCCTTGACCAAGCCGCGAAAATCAACTCGACTATCAGCGGTAAAATAAAAAATCATTTTACCACCATTGAAAAATCGCTCAACCCTGACGAGATTCATGTTCAATTTGTGACTTTCGATCAACCCATTACAGAAATGAAAAATCCGCTCTTCACTTTCCGCAAGCCCGACATATTTTTCCTGTTCATCGGCGTTTGCCAGTCTTTCAATGAAGTAGTTCGCCTGTCGGTTTTCTCCCCTGCAGCCGCATATCGGCGAATTCCCGGAAATAACAGCCGGTTCAACACCATGATCGGTCCGGACCAGTGCTATCGTACCAGGCAAACACGCGGGGATTTCAGCAGAGGCAGTAAATTGCTGTCCACCTCTTCGAAACTGAATACGGTAAAAACTCAGGCTATCCGAAATTGTCTCAACCTCAGTATCACTCTTGTCACTCTCATTTACTGTCATGAAATCTCATCATCTCCAATAGTTCGCCGGAAACGGCGTCATTGCAAACCAAACAGCAGTACCTCACAGACGAGGTTGCGGTTGCAATTTCTGGCAAGTTCCCGCTCCGCCCTTCCAATTACCTGCAATTTAGCAAATAGTTCTCCTGAACTCCAGCTTTTCCGTGGGCTAATATCATCCCTTACCGCTTCTCCTGTCACGGGGGCCGCTATGAGAAGATCGCGGATCCAAATTCTTAAAAGTCCCAGAAAAGCAGGCAGATCGTCTTTCTGCGCGGCCATCTTCTCTGCCAGCCGCAACACCACGCCGACATCACGATCCGCCAGGATGGCAGGGTTTTGGAGCACGTCAACTACTTCACGCCACACCCCGACCATTTCACTCTTTTGAAAAAGCATGGCCTTGCCAGGACTCCCTTCGGAAAGTCTTGCTAGTAAAAGGGCCGCGCCAGACTCGATGCCGTGAGCTGCTAGAATAGCCGATGTGTCACTGATGCTGAGTTGGGTGAAGGGCACCACCTGGCACCTCGAGGTGATGGTGGCAAGAATCTCCTGTGACGACTCAGCGGTCAGGATGAGCAGATTATTGGAAGGCGGTTCCTCCAGCATCTTTAAAAGACTGTTCGCCGCTTCTCGGCGCATGGTGTGTACGTCCTCAAGCACCGCAATGCGTGTCTCCGACTCAAATGGCGGATAACTCAGTTCCTTTGCAAGCTGTCGAATCTGTTCAATTTTTATTACTCCCTTGACTGGTCGGATAACAAGAAAATCCGGGTGATTCTGCGACCTAAACTTCCTACAGGATGAGCAGTTGCCACAGGCCATCGGCCCTAAACGTTCCCGGCAATTGATTGCCGCCGCCACCCCTTGCGCGAAAAGCCGTTTGCCTACCCCATCCGGTCCCCGGAAAAGATACGCGTGGGGAACCCGGCCAGACCTAAGAGATCGGCAAAACAGGCTCTTAGCCTTTTCTTGCCCGTAAAGTCCGGAAAAACAGATCGATGATGTGTCGGGCATCGGCGCCAATATTCCCTAAAAAAGAGATGGTTGCCGGTTGTTGTTTTCGGTTCGGCTCACCTCGAACGGTACTTCTTCCTTCCTCAGTCCACCAAGGTACAGATAGCGTTCCAGGGAGCGTTGATATTCCGTCCAACTCATCTCAGCCCCCTCTATTTTGCGACGCAGTTGTTCTGTAATATTCATTTTGGCATCAAGGTCGTCCAAAAAGCTCAGAATAAAGGCCTCGACCGTCATCGGCACCGTCGGTGAACCAAACTCCTGCCGTCCGTGATGGCTGAGGATAAGATGTTGGAGCTGTTCCAATAGTTCCTCTGGGAAATCCCGTATCTTTTCGACAGCCAAAGCAACCATCTCACTACCGATTACCAGATGTCCCTTCAACCTGCCCCTCACCGTATATTCTATCAGCCCACCCGCAACCCTCAGTTCTGCCAATTTCCCTATATCGTGGAGAAGCGCTCCTGCTAGTAACAATGAACGATTGACACCGACATAGTGCCCGGCAAGGAAATCAGCTATTTTTGCCACTGAAAGAGAATGTTCCAGCAATCCACCGACGTATGCATGGTGAATAGCCTTAGCAGCTGGAGCCTCTTGAAATCTGTCCGACCACTCACTTTTCTTGAAAAAAAGGCTGAGTAATTTTTTAAGAAAGGGATTCTTTATACTATGAATGAGAGCCTGCAACTCGTTTGCCATTTCTTCAAGGTTTCTCGACGATGTCGGGAAAAAAAGACTGGAAGGAATCTCTTCCTGCGGCACCTTATGCACGGTATCGATCTTCAGTTGTGGCTTTTCCCGATAGGTTTGCACCGAACCCAGAAGGTGGATAACCTCGGCTGGAATACAGATATTCTGCAACGCCTCGACATTATCCCAGATCGGCCCGGAAATTTCACCGCTTCGATCCATTATCGTCAGCACCAGATACGGCTTACCTGCCTTGGTTTCCCCAAGCTTTGCCGACTTGACAAGGAAAAGATCATCAATCCGCTGACCTTCTTTTAGATCCGCCACAAAAGCGTTTTTTTTCATTCTTTCTTCCAACTGATTTTTAGGCCCCGTGCAGGATTATCTGCTGGTTTTCAACCCTCCTGTGAACGTGCTCAAGGGCGGCTAGTGCAGCTAACTGATAAAGCGCCTGAAGGATCATGTCCCGCTGAAAATACACAAGGAACCGGTAAAACACACCTATTAATTCGTCAAAGACATTGAACATTCTTTTCTTTGGCGCAATTAAAGTTTCGGGAAAAGGTTGCATTCCTCCTTGATGATTTTCACAAAGCATGGAATAATAACGGATTGCGCTGACATTAGAGATGAAAAACGAAGCGGATTCCTTAGGAGCCGTTACAAAATAACCTGGCCATATTGAACCCATTTTGTTACGGCTCCTTATGCCGTTCCGGGCATTCCTTTGGCCATGTTATTTTTTTACAACGGCTTAGCGGAAAAATTACCGCAACACCTGACAGGAGTAGGAACCATGAAGAAGCATATGATCATTTCCGTAATGTCCAAAGACCGACCGGGAATTATTGCGAGCATTACCGGGGCCATTTATCACCTGGGAGGAGACCTCGCCGATTTGAATCAGACCGTGCTCTGCGGATACCTGACTATGATCCTCAGTGCCTCTTTCGATGCGCAAGTCACCAAGGAAGATCTCGTTGCCGCTATCTCGCATATCAAAACCGATTGCAAGTTCGAGGTTTCCATCAAGGAGCTGACGGCAGCCGCTGACACCACCCCCGCACAACCACCGGAAGAAACGTATATTCTAACCGTCCAAGGCCCGAATAAGGCCGGTATCGTCCATGGCATCAGTCAATTCTGCTTTGACCACAATATCAATATTCTGGACCTTGCTACAACGCTTATTAACAATCAGTACACCATGGCCCTGCAGCTGGATTTGCGACAATGCAGTCTCGAACTCGAACACCTCCAGAAAGAGCTCGACGACTATTCCCGGCAGAGCGACCTGACGGTCATGATCCAACACAATGACATTTTCCAGGTAACACATGAAATATCAATGCCTTAAGTTCAGAATCCCGCCCACCAATCGAACCAGGAGAAATATTTACCATGTTACGTTCAGATCAGATACTTGCCACTGTGGAAATGATTCAAAAGGAAAATCTTGATGTCCGGACGGTGACCTTGGGCCTCAACCTCCTTGATTGTCGGGGTGGAAATATCGACCAGACCTGTGACAAGATACGCAGTAAGATTCTCAGCTATGCCGGGAATTTTGTCGCCACCTGTGAGGCAATGAGCAAAAAATACGGGATTCCCGTCGTCAACAAACGCATCGCCGTCACACCGATGGCCTTTGTCGGTGCCGGTTTCAATCGGCAAGAGTTCGTGCGCTTGGCCATAACCCTCGATGAGACAGCGACGGCGGTTGGCGTAGATATCCTTGGCGGTTTTTCCGCTCAGGTGGAAAAAGGTATGACCGCAACCGACCGCGAGTTTATTGCCTCCATCCCGGCCGCCTTGGCCGCCACGTCCAAAGTCTGTGCATCGATTAACATCGCCACCACCCAGAAAGGCATTAATATGGACGCCGTGGCGATGATGGGAAAAACAGTTAAGGACCTGGCAGAGATGACCGCCGATCAGGGCGGTTTCGCTGCCGCAAAATTCGTGGTCTTCTGTAATCAACCAGGCGACAATCCTTTTATGGCCGGCGCTATTCACGGCCTGGAGGAGGCGGAAGCCGTTCTCAATGTCGGGGTCAGCGGCCCAGGAGTCATCGCCAGGGCACTGGAGAGGCTTATCCGCAACCATCCGGCACCGGGAACCCTGCAGCTCGACGAATTGGCGGAGGAGATCAAGCAGACCACTTTCAGGGTCACGCGCTGCGGCGAACTCATCGGCCGCGCCGTGTCACTCTCCCTAGGCATCGAATTCGGCGTCGTCGATCTGTCGCTTGCACCAACCCCGACCGTCGGCGACAGTGTCGGGGAGATATTTAAAATTCTCGGCGTCGATGCCATCGGCGCACCAGGTTCGACGGCTATTCTTGCCATGCTCAACGACGCGGTGAAGAAGGGTGGCATCTTTGCCAGTAAGACCGTAGGGGGCCTGAGCGGCGCCTTTATCCCGGTCATGGAAGACGCAATGCTCGCCGAGGCTGTGGGCAACGGATCACTCTGTCTGGAAAAACTTGAGGCTATGACCTGTGTCTGCTCAGTGGGTCTTGACATGATCGCCATCCCCGGTTCGGTTGACGCCGATACTATCTCGGCAATCATTGCCGATGAGATGGCTTTGGGAGTTATCAACGGCAAAACCACCGCGGTGCGACTCATTCCAGTGCCCGGCAAGGAGCCGGGAGATTATGTGAGCTTCGGCGGCCTTTTCGGAGCCAGCCCGATCATGCCGATCAGAAATGTCGGCATGTCCAGTCGATTCATCGCTTGGGGCGGCAGGATGCCGGCACCGATACACAGCTTTAAAAACTGAGCCGTTACCAAGTAATAGCTTGGACAGTGCAATACGGAATTATAGACAATCTTGCCTTCATGTTCAACACCCTGCCGCCGCAGCCCTGGCCTCATGTAACCTTGCGACAAGGTAGCCGGCAAGCTCTTTATCATCACCATCCAGAGTGAAACAGTAGCCATCACTGCCGGCAAGGCCGCCGGGAATGCATTCACCGCGTTCTTCCGGATCCCTTATCATATCCTTGTAAAAACAAACGGAAAGCCATCTGTTTTCCGGCTCATCATCAATAACATCGATTATAGCGAAAAATTCCCTTGCGGCGAGTTTGTTGTAACAAGGGCGAAGGGAATAACTGACCCCCGGCCTGGCGTTGAAGCTGCATGTCACCCCATCCATTACCGAGAGCTCCCGGTAAAGAAGCCTGAAAGTGTCACGCATCGGTTGATGTGATCCCGGCCAATTTTCAAAAAACGTTTCTATCTCTTCAACCATTTTTTATCCTTTGCGTGCTAATTGCCTGCATATATTTGCCGTCTTTAGAAAAATAGTATATTTTTCTAAAGACGGCAGTTCATTTTTGCGACGTCGAGTTGATTTTCCTGGAGATCTCATGCTGATTATCACATCACCTTCCAAAACCCAACAATTTAACGGTCGCGAATATCGCGAATACTCCCTGCCACAGCTGCAGAAGAAAAGTAAATACCTCATCGACCTGCTACGAAAAATGAGCCGGGAAGAACTGGCCGGCCTGCTGAAGACCAGTGAAAAATTGACGAATTCAACACACCGCCGGATTCACAGCTTCACCACCAAGTTGACCCTGCAAAATGCCAGCCAAGCATTGTTTACCTACCAGGGAGACGCTTATAGTGCCATCGCGGCTGATCGGTACACCGACGAAGAGTTGCGTCACGCCCAGAACCACCTCTTCATTCTTTCAGCACTGCACGGAATTCTCAGGCCCCTTGACTTGATGCAGCCATATCGTCTGGATATGACCACGCCCCTCGCGGTAACAGGTGCTGAAAATTTGTATCAGTTCTGGCGTGATTCAGTAACCGAAATCCTCAACTCCAGGCTTCTGGAAAACGATGATCGAACGCTCGTCAACCTTGCCTCCTCCGAATATGCCAAAATTGTCGGCAAATTGGGATTGCTGGGAACAATGTTGACCATCACCTTCAAACAAAAACACCAGGGAAAGTATCGGGCTATCCCGATCCATGCCAAAAAAGCGCGCGGCCTCATGGTGCATTATGTCATCAGTAACCGAATCAGCGAGCCCCTCAGCTTGAGAGATTTCTGTGCGGATGGCTATGAGTTCTGTGCTGCGGAATCTACTGAAAAGGAATGGGTGTTCTGCCGAGAAAAATAATCCCGGTCAGGACCTTTTATCCCGCACCAAGTTTATGACCGCAGCAACGACCTGCGGTACCGCCCGGGCAACCTCGTCGGTCAAGCCTATTCCCAACTGATTGAAGCATTTCCCTTCGACACCGACAAGAAATATCTCCTTCGGCACCCTTTCCGGATACAATTTCCGGCCAACACTGATCGCCTCGCGGATGCCGATACCATGGCCGCTTACCGGCCTCGGCGAAGCGACGGGCAACTTTTCCCACCCAAGCTCATGGATGGTCCCGGGTCTGGCTCCTAACTGCACCCCGTCCACCACCACCAGTAACTCTTCGCCATCGATCTCCTCAAGCAAATCAATTCCCCCCAGCCCAAGAAAAATAAGACGAACATTCTCCGGAAGTCGGCTATCCCGGAGACATTCAAACACTGCCCACCCGACCCCGTCATCGGCGACTAGTTCGTTGCCGATGCAGACTATCAGGGCAGCAGCACTCATAGCTGCGGACGAGCGGCACTGAAGGCCAGGCTAAAGGTACAGTTCTCGCCTACGGTAAGGGTTTTCGGGCGGGCCGGACAACCGGAGAATTCAGCGACAATGCCGGCGACATAATAGTGGAACATCTGGCATATCTCGCTGCCAAGCTCCATCTTTCGATTTCTGCAGACACTGCCGATCGGGCAGTCATGCATCGACACAACCGCTTCCGAACCAAGAAGCTGGGCACCTATGTCCATCCGCTGGATCCGCAGGACCCTGACCAATTCATCAAGGGCAACCGATGGAGTTTTCTCGGTCATGTGCACCGGCATATTGAGGGCCATCTTCCGGCCGGAGGCAACCCCCAAGGAGGGTGTTGACTTGCCGACAAAAGCGGTGATGGTTTCAACAAGCATATCAAGGAGAAAAGAGACCTCGGTAAAGGCCTTGTCATAATCCTCGTTGGAAAGCGTCAATTCATTGTTGCCAATCATAGGAATCTCTCCATCCGTCGGCTAAAATCGATGTTGCGGTAAAAATTTTTGACCTCATGATGATTCTTGTGGCTGATCGCCCCGGACGGACAAATAAAGGCACAGCTGAGACAGGCAATACAGTTTTCAAGAATATCCACCCGGGCCTTGGAGGTTTGCACATCAAAGGAGAAACATTTGGTCGGGCAGATATCCAGGCAAAGCTGACAGCCGCGACAGGCCCTGTCATTAATGGTCATCTCAAGCATCTCAATTTCTCCTCAGTTCACGGATAATCCGACCATCCCGCCGTATTTCCACAGCCAGGGCCATCCGGCCGATGGCGTGGGTCGAACAGGCCAGACAGGGATCATAACAACGCACGACAAATTCAAGGGCGTTGAGCATCTTTTCATCCTCTGCACCTTGCAGGAGGGCATTGGCGCCTTCTTTCAGGGATTTATTGATTGCTGCGGTGTTCTGCTGGGTGGCGATAATCATATTGGCCGACCGCACGATCCCTTTGTCGTCGATTTCATAATCATGAATGAGTGTCCCCCGGGGGGCTTCAATATGGGCCACGCCGCGTCCACCTTTGAACTGAACGGGTACACGGTTTTCACCGCGCAAGCCAGGGTCATTTATCAATTGCTCGGCGCGCTCGCAGGCATACAGCAGTTCAATGAGCTTGGCGTACATCTGGACCACCGCATTATGGCAGGGCCGGCCGAAATTGGCTCGGAATTGTTCAAACTCGGCTAGGGCGAGAGGTGTTGTGAGGCCATCCACAACATTCAACCTGGCAAGAGTACCGACCCGGTACATATGCTCATGTCCCTCAAAATCAACATACACTTCCTTGGCGTAGGAATTGCCGACGGCACGCTCGGCGAGGAATTTGATATACTGGTCGGCGGCAAATTCGGTTTTTACGGCGCCGGATTCATCCATGGCCCTGATTCGCCCGTCGTAAAGATTGAGCATTCCCACCCGTCGCAACCGTCCCTACATACCAGCTTGGCACATTGAGATTAGCAAGAAGCCGCGGATTGTCATCAAAGAGGCGCATGAGCAGGATCTTGAGCGGACCGCTCAATTCTTTGGCGAGAATTACGGCCTCAGCTGTCAGTTCCCTCAACCGCTGGAACTGACCGTCGCTGAGGGAAAACGAAATGCCGCCGGCCACCGCGGTCACCGGATGAATCCCGCGACCACCGATGGTCTCGTTGATCTTCTGACCGAGACTTCGCAGCCGCAGCCCTTTTTTGGTCAATTCCGGCTCGGTTTCAACCATCCCCACGATATTCTGTTTTTCCGGGTCTCCCTGCAGGCCAAAAACCAGATCAGGTCCGGCTAGAACAAACAGCGATAAAGCATGGGAATGGATGACATGGCCCATATACATATATTCGCGCAATAGCTTGGCCGCCTGCGGAATGGTCACACCGCAGGCATTATCAAGGGCTTTGGCCGCCACCAGATGGTGGGCGGTGGGGCAGACCCCGCAGATACGGGCAGTTACCTGCGGCAGGGTGTGGGCCTGCATACCGACGAGAATCCGCTCAAAACCACGCAATTCGTTGACACAGAAGAAAGCTTCGTCAATCTTGCCGTTTTCATCACAGTCGAGCAGGATGCGGGCATGCCCCTCAATTCTCGTCACCGGGTCTATTTTTATGGTTTTTGACATTATCGTGCCTCCCCTTCAGCAATCCATTTGCGAATGAGAAATGTGGGTTTATTACCGATCATCTTGCTGGCCATGGCATAGGCATAGTGGGTTTTAGCCGACTTCTCCAGATGTTCCTTAATCCTATTATAGGGAATCCTGGTGAGCCTGGCCATCCTGTCGCTGATCTCGGTCCGAATATCCCGAGTCGGCTCGGTGAGAATCTGCATGGTCGGACCAGCGCAGCCGCTGCACGGCATACCATGGCTGGGACAAGGAGCCAGGCAGCGGTCGAGGGTGACCGATCCCTGACAAATGTAGCCTTGACTTAAAAAGCAGGTGGCATTGTCCGGCACGCCTTCGGTGATCTCCTTGATCGCATCTGCCTCAGTTTTTACCATCGTCCGTCGGCAACCGGCACACACACTTTCCTGGTCGGCATTGGGGGTTCGATTTTCAATAAGAGCGCTGAGCCCCTCAAAGATAAAGTGGGGATGGGGCGGGCAACCCGGCAGATAGAGATCGACATCGATCACTTCATCAATGGGTGTTACCATTTTTTCCAGACCGGTGATGGAGTTGCCCGGGATAAAATCGGTGCGGGTAGACGGGCTATGGCGGTAGACATGATCCATTATCTCTTCACGGCTATGGGCAAGACCTGCACCATGCAACCCGCCATAAACAGCACAGGTGCCAAAGGCAATTATAGTGCGACATTTCTTCCGCATCTCGACGGCCGCATGCCTATCATGCTCGGTTCGCACCGATCCGGTGAGAATTCCGATATCTGCGTCAGGATAACCTTTTTCGTCTGTAAGTACTGGACATTTCAATATCTCAACTGTTTCCAGGACATTCAAAATTTTCTCATGCAGATCAACCAGAGCCACATGACAGCCACCACAATCACACAACCACTCGGTATTCAGGCGAATCTTTTTCCCACTCATTCTTTCCCTCGTCTTTGGATCAACATGACCAAGCAATTCCCCAATTATTTTCAGCCTTCGACGGTAAGCATCTTTAAGCAGGCATTCTCCCCAGCATGACGAATTTCCAGGGTGGTCTTTTTGCCCATGATGGTCTCCAGAGCGCCGGCAAAAAAGCCGTACATCATATTGCAGAGAGATCCCTGCTGTGGATGGCCGAAACGTAAAAGCGACTGACGAATCATACAATCACGGAAAACCAGGAGCATTTGTCGCTCGCCTTTGCCGTTTCTGGTAACGAGTGCTTCCTGATCCTTGGGTTTGAATGGTTCAAAACCCCATAAGCAACTATTAGACACAAGGATGTTGCGCACCTCTTCAACCGCCTCAAGAAGATCATCGGTTCGCCGCGCCGAAGCGGAAAATTTACGTCCAAGATTGCGACCTGCCGACATGGTCATACTGTTTGCGCCCCGCCCAAGAATCGGTTCGATTCCGGCTGACAGGGCTGCCATGAAATTCATTGTCTCCTGGAGCGTTCTTCTTTTTTTTAACATTTCTTCCACTTCATATCTCCCCTGGGCAATTTTTCCTTGCGATACCAAGCAAAAGACCTCTCTGCATGCCGTTTGGCTCAGAGTAGACCACCAGATCTTGGTTGACGAGAACCTGCTGAGAAGTTTACTCAACAGTCACCTTCCTCTAATAGGAGTATCGAAAATATGTGAGAAATTCAAGGAAAAGGTGTTAAAAACAATTCTCAGAGAAGAATCTTTGACAAAAATGAAACTGCCGGTGAGAAGGGCGAAAGCCAACGATACAGCCTTGAAGGTGCCTACAATTTCACTTACTCCAGCCGTGTTCTCCGACCAAATCAACAAATCGAACACCGGCCAGACAGGTTATCGTCATGTTTCCCTCTTTTTTTTCAAGAAGTTGCAATACCTGCTCGTGCTGGTCACCAACCGGAATGATCAAGCGGCCGGGATCGGCGAGTTGGGCGATCAACGGCTCGGGAATTTCCGGCCCCCCGGCAGTAACAATGATACCGTCGTAGGGCCCGAATTCCAACCAGCCAAGTGTTCCATCATCGAGCTTTGATCTGATGTTGAAATAACGCAACCTGTCAAAGACCCGCCGGGCTCCGGCAAGCAAAGAATTAACACGCTCAACAGTGAAAACCTGGCTGCATAATCTAGATAGGATAGCCGTTTGATATCCGGAGCCGGTACCAATTTCCAGCACCTTTCCATTGCCCTTCAGACCAAGCGCCTGGGTCATATAAGCAACGATATACGGTTGCGAGATAGTCTGCCCGGCACCAATCGGCAGGGGGTGATCGCCATAAGCCCGCCCCTGCATGGCATCATCGACAAACCAGTGTCTGGGCACCTCGGCCATTGCTGCAAGAGTGCGCGGGTCACGGATATCTCGACCGAGAAGCTGCTCTTGCACCATTCGCAGCCGCCCTGTTTCGTAAGGATCGATCACTTCTTTTTCTCTTGCCAGGAATAGTCTTTGGCCCAGTGCATATCGTCTTCATCGGAATAGGAATAGTCACAGGCAGAAACGACTCCGTTGCTCAGAGTTACCACTACCTGGTTAAATTCCGGAGAGCCAAATTTGCTCCCAAGCAATGGTGTCTTTTGGAGAAGGCTCATGTTTTTATCTTTATAAAACCATTTTTGCACGCCTTCACCCAGCTCCTGCTGTTCATCCGGATCACCAAGAAAAACGATAACATCCTCCCGGGTAGATTTGCCGACCTGCAAAAGAGCAATATCCGAGGCAAGATGCCGGACAGGCGTCATGTAACACCCGCCAAGAATGAAAAAAACTAAAAGGAATAGAGGGAAAGAATTTATTCTTGAAACCATACACATCTCCAATGAGCCGAATTGTGTTAATAAGATCAACAACTCTATAGCCTGTGGACCTTAAATTTTCAATGAATAACTCGGCTGCCGACACAAGGATCGTCTTAACCCAAATATGCTGCTAAGGGATGCAAAGCGGCTACCGCAGATCGGTACGCCGCTCAGGATCTGCTTTTCTCTCAGCCTTCGACAACCCGACTGAGAATACGATAGTTTCTTTCCACCATTGCCAGGGGATCGACAACGAGGCCGGCCTGGATCATGGCGTTGTCGTGAATCTGCCTCGCCACCTCGACGGCGAAGGCCTCGTCCCTGTCGTGCAGGGCGGCGAGCTTTTTGATCAGTGGATTGCCGGGATTGATCTCCATTTTTTTCTTCGACTCGCCCATCCCGGGAATACCGTGTTCCTTCCTGCTGGCGGCAAGCACCCTCTCCATCGAGGAGGTCATATAGCCATCCGGATTAACGATCATCGCCGGCGCATCAACGAGCCGCTTTGACACCACTACGTCAGAGACACTCGATTCGAGGACCTTTTTCATCCATTCGGTGAGTTTTGCCAAATCATCTTTACCCAGTCGTTCGTTTTCCCCGATCGGATTCTCGCTCTTTGTCTCGTCCTCATCTTTTGTAAGGGATAAATCGGCACGGTCGGCAGAAATCAGTTTTTTGCCTTCAAATTCAGCCAGATGGCTGAGGACGAAATCATCAATCGGCTCAAGGGTATAGATAATTTCGATATCTTTTTTCTTAAACATCTCCACATACGGTCCCGCCTCAATTGCCGCTCGAGATGGCCCATTAATGTAGTAAATTTCTTTTTGTTCCGAGTCCATACGCAGGACATAATCGGCTAGTCCAATGGGTTTCCCGGGCTCGGACTTGGATGATTCGAAGCGCAGTAACTTACCCAGTTCTTTCTGAAACTCATAATCGGAGGTCGCCCCTTCCTTGAGGTAGATGCCGAAAGTGGTCCAGAATTTGAGATATTTTTCGGCATCGTTTTTCGCTTCTTCCTCAAGATGTTTTAAAAATCTTTTGGTGATGACCTTGCGCAGTTTGGCCACCAGGGAATTATCCTGCAGGGCCTGACGCGAGATATTTAAGGGCAGATCTTCGCTGTCGACGACCCCTTTGAGAAACCGCAACCACTCCGGCAGAATAGTTTTAGAATGTTGATCGATGAGGATGCGCTGGCAGTAGAGATTGACACCCGGATCGGTTTTCCCGAATCCGAACATCTCAAAATTCTCGGCAGGAACAAAGAGCAGGGCATTGATAGCCAGCGGTGCATCGGCGGAGAAATGCAGGCGATACATTGGCTCGGAAACAGCACCACCGACGAATTTGAAAAATTCGCTATATTCTTCCTCTTTTATTTCAATCTTATTCCTTGTCCACAACGCCTGCACGGTGTTGACGACTTCTCCAGCCAGTTTTATCGGAAAAGAGACAAAGGAGGAATACTGTTTAATTATTGATTCGATTTTCCATTTCTGCACATAGTCCTTGGCATCATCTTTGAGTTCGATAATGATCTTGGTCCCCCGACGCAACCCAGGTAGTTCCGAGATGGTGAAGGAACCGGTGCCATCAGACATCCATTCGTGTCCTTCGCTCTTATCCCACGATCGGCTTTGCACCCTGACTACATTCCCGGCCATGAAGGCGGAATAGAATCCGACACCAAATTGACCAATAAGACTGACATCTTTTTTGGCCGCCTCGGCCAGATGGGAAAGAAAGGTGTTGGAGCCGGAATGGGCGATGGTCCCGAGGTTGTGCTCCAATTCCGCACCAGTCATGCCGATCCCGGTATCGGTTATCGTTAGAGTATTTTTCGTTTCATCCAGTTCGACGGCTATCTCGAGAGGCAGATGGCCGTCGAAAACATCGGTTTGGGTGAGACTCTCGTGGCGGAATTTTTCCAGGGCATCGGCCGCGTTGGAGATTAATTCGCGCATAAAAACATCTCGTTCGGTATAAAGCGAATTGATCACAATATCGAGAAGCTTTTTCGTTTCAGCCTTAAATTCATAGGTTACTGTTTTGCCTGTCATGGTTCACCTCTTGCAATGTAGATACGGGAGGAAAAGGATTGTTTGCCCCCTTTCCATTGATTATTTCCATAAAGTCGGCGAAAATGTTAAGCATCGATGGTTGACTGTCAAGAGTTTCTCCCTCCTGTTGCGCATCGCCTGCAAAGGCAGAAAGAAACACAAACAATAGGGTTACAATGAACAATTCCTACCAGACTGTTATTATCGGCGGCGGCCTTTCCGGCCTGGTCGTCGCCCACAAACTCCGGCTGCACCAGCCCCGGCCATCGTTTTGTCGTACTCGAAAAAAGCGGGCGAACGGGAGGGGTCATTTCTACCCATTGCGACCAAGGTTACATGAGCGAACAAGGACCACACGGCTTTCTCGACAACTGCGAGGAAAGTACTCAGATTCTTACCGAAACCGGGCTTGATCGGCAATGTGTCAAAGCCCCACTCATCGACTTTGTCCGATACGTGCGCCTGGGCGGCAAACTCAACCTCATCCCCCAGACGCCGGGCAAGATCCTCACGGCACCTCTTATTCCCTGGCACGCCAAACTCCGGGTCCTCGCCGAGTTGTGGCAGCCGATTGTCGAAGGGCAACCGACGGTCGCCAAATGGGCACACCACCGGTTCGGGCCGGCCCTTCTCCCGTATCTCGACGCGGTCTATACCGGCACTTACGCCGGTGATTTCGATCGTCTCACAATTGATAGTGTCATGCCCGGAGCACGGGCGCTTGAAAAAAAATACGGATCGGTGCTCCGCGGTTTGCTCGCCTCGATGCTGACAAAGAGGAAAGACCGGGATAACAAGACTCCCTTCAGGATGCCGGCAATGACCAGCTTCCCGCAAGGGATGCAACGCCTGCCGGAAAGACTGGCGGAACATCTTTTTCCGTATCGGGAGCTGTTTCTGAATACCACAGTCACCGGGGTGCAATCCACGGAAAATGGCTGGCTTATTGAATCATCGCAGGGGCAATACCAAGCAAGAAATCTGGTTTTTGCCGTGCCGGTCAATGCGGCGTTGCAACTCCTGGCGAGCCTCGATCCGAGTATCCCGGAAAAGTCCATCCCCTCGACCTGGCTGGCAACGGTGGTTCTCGGCTTTCAAGACAGCGTCAAGCTTCCGCCTGGCTTCGGCTTTCTTGCCCCGGAAGTGGAACAGCGATTCACCCTTGGAGCACTCTTTTCATCAAACATGTTTCCGGGCCGTGCCCCGGAAGGACACATGGTCTTTGAAACCCTTATCGGTGGCCGAAGACACCCGGAACGACTGGAGCTGGACGACAGAACCATGACCCGCATGGCCTTCGAAGATGTCAGGGAGATTCTCGATTTGCCGAGTCAACCAACCTATACACAGGTTTTACGCTCCGAAGGCGGCATTCCTCAGCTCGAACGGAACTACCCTTGCCTTCTTGCCTGGCGGGAAAGATTTCTTAATACTCGACGCGGCCTGCATATCTGTGGCTTTGGCTGGGACGGAATTGGCTTAAACGACATGATGAAGCACGCAACTCGGGTGTCCGAGGCGATTCTCAGGGACATCGGAACACCTCGTGTCGCAGTTGAAGTGAAAGGTATCTATTTTTAAGAGAAAACGGAAAAGTTGCGTCTATAAAACAGAAAAACGGGTGCCATCGGCAACTGACGGTCGGGCACCCGTTCCTTCTCTTCCGGTCTTCAGCGACAGCAAACCTCCTGCCCTTTCTTAGAGTTGTTTTACCTTATTGCCGAGAATTTCGAGCTGGGCTCCGACCGAACTGTTTCTTACCACCTGGCTCGAAACAGCCTTTATGGCATATAAAACAGTCGAATGGTCGCGATTAAAGGCCCTGCCAATATCCGCCAGAGATTCTTCAGTATACTTTCTAGCCAGGTACATGGCAACCTGGCGTGGAAAGGCAATGGATCGTTTGCGCGAGCGAGACCGCAGATCCTCAGTACTTACCTTAAATTGCCCGCTCACCAATTCGCCGATTGTTGTAGTGGTAAGAATTTGATTACCCCCAACAATAGAAGCCACAACCTCGCGCACTAAATCCATGTCGACATGACCACCGAGAAGGCAGGCCTTTGCTCGGACGGCGATCAGCGCTGATTCGATCTTGCGGATATCACCCCGCACATTGTTGGCCAGATATCCAACCAGCTCTTCGTCGAGTACCAATTGTTGCGACAATGCCTTCTTTTCGACAATACGGTAACGGGTGTTGATATCCGGGGCCTTAATGGCGGTAACCAGACCGGAAGTCATTCGTGACCGAAACTCGTCGTCAATGCCAATCAAATCGCGCGGCGTACGGTTAGCGGTGAGAATGACACGCTTTCCTGTCTTAATGAGGATGTCGAGGATATCATTCAATTCTTCCTGAGTCTTCTTCTTTCCGGTCAGTGAATGGACATCCTCAATAAGTAAAATATCACAATTTTCTTGATATTTGCGTTTAAATTCATCCATCGAGTTGTGCTGAATTCCGCGCACCATCTCCGCCGAGAACTGTTTTGCAGTCATATAATGCAGCCTGGTAGACGGTGATTCGGCAAAAATCTGATGGGCAACAGCATGGGTCAGATGGCTTTTTCCAAGACCGGTATCACTATTTATATAGAGGCATGGACCAATCATTCCATCTTTTTTGACCATCGACCGGCAAGCCGATTCGGCAAGGATATTACTCTCGCCAACCATAAATTCATCAAAAGTGTATTTAGGATGGAGCGATTTGACCTTAGAATTGTTTTCAGGAAGATGAGGAAGCCGCATAGGGGTCCCGATCAACCGTTTCGTTGACTGAATGATTTCATGCGGTCTCAATTCTTCACCAATAACTACCTTCATTACCGGTAAACCGTTTTCCTGGAGTTTTTCAGTTATGACATCGAGAAAATTCTGCCGAATATAGGCACTGAAATATCTGTCCGGACTTGTCAGATAGAGGCACTCATCTTTTATCTGCATATATTCTATCGGCTCTATCCACAGCGAAAAAATATTTTCTGCCATTGACTCTTTCAAATCCGCCTTGACTCTCTTCCAGACCATACGAAATCCTTCCCCTATAAAACCACAAAAACGCAATAATCAACCAATTGAGGCCATTCAGACGACAAAAAAACCTTGCCCTAGGTCCTAAATTGTTGCCTGGAAATGACTTATTCAAACGCCCGTACTTTTGTCGCTCAGAAGTGTTGAGTGGAACCACACAACGTGTATTTTCAAGGAGGGAATAAACTCTAAATGCATTGCCCAGTCAAAGGCGATTATAAGATATTTTCTTTTGAACGCGCCATTTTATAAACACTCCTCTGGGCCCCGCGTATTCACTGAAGTGACACTCATTCGGCTGCGGCAGGCCTTGGTTTCCCAAGGTTTTCAAGTCAAGCATCCTTTCCTCCGTCAAATAGCACCGTTACATGTTTATACACAAAGTTATTAACAATTTCAGACAATCATTGATTTCAATATTCATTGATTTATATCTCCTTTCCTCTATATTACTCAATTTCCCGCTTGGTCATAAGACGTATTCACGGGATTTCGCGGCCTTCGAAGTCCCTGCCAAGAAAACCTTAAAAATCTCTGCCTTGTTTTTAATCCATCCTGCCACGTTGTGGCACCGACACTCTTGCCAGGGTAAGCACCTTGACACCCCTCGCTTCATGGCCTAATAGGGCAGTGGCACACGCACCCACCGTAGTCCCTGTGGTATAAACATCATCCACCAAACAAACTAGAGACCCCTTCAGTTGATTGCCAGGGCGAACCCCAAAAGCACCAGCCAGGTTTTTCCGCCGCTCATACCCGCTGAGCCTGGTCTGGGCCACTGTGTTCCGTGTCCTGAACAACCATTCAGGACGAACCGACGGTATTTTATCTGGAAAAAACAAGCCGGCAAGGAAAGTTGCCTGATTCAATCCCCGAATTCTGTGGCGCTTCACATGGAGGGGGACCGGGATTATCCAGTCGCAGTCATCGAATTCCGATAAATCTGCTCCCCGAACGACAGCAGAGATTCCATGCACCACCGAAGTATCACCGGCATATTTCAATCTCTGCACCAACTGGCGTACGATAGGTTCGTAACGGGCCAGCGACCGGGCAAGGCAAAAGGCAGGAGGGGTTCGCAGGCATTCTCCGCAGAGGTATTCCCGACCCGCTGCACCAGCGAGTTCCGTCCCGCAAACCCGACAAAGAGGGTGTTTTAGATAACCGATACTGCTGGCACAACGGGAGCAGAGGCCTTGCTGACATCGTGCATCAAGTCGTACCCGGCATACCGCACATACCGGTGGAAAAAGAAGATTTAAGATATCTCTTAGCAAATGACCTACTGTCTCCATTTTCTTTGCTCCATGCTATTTTTCCAACCTGTGTTTCATAGCCCCACCATCTGCAGTCTTCTCAGTTACCAGCAAATTATTTGCAGTAACCCTCGAGAATGCACAATACTTATTCTTTCCTACATTTTTCCTCCATACCCATATGCATCCTTTGCAATTGCCGAGAAACATGGCATAATGTGTAGGTTTTTTGCTAACATTGGTTTCTAAAAACCAAAAAGAAAGATTCTTGCCGTTTAATATTAAATAGTTAACCAACCATTCCGGAAATTGCAGGCTCTTGCTGTCATCCGGTTGTGTGGTCATTACAGGAAGGTACTCTATGATTATGTCCAGAAAGATAATCCGCCTGGCTCCGGCAAGGCTTTCTCTTGCATATCGCCTCGCCCTGTTGTTGCCTCTTGTATTTTTCCATGTTTTACCAGCGTGGTCCGCCAGCCAGAAAATTAGCTTTCTACCACTCAATATTCATAGCCCCGGTGATGCCAAGACTCTTCAGGCCAAAGCTGACAATGAATTACAAACCGCTCTTACTTCGACAAGCATTACCCTTATTCCCCGGAGTGATGCGGAAAAACTTGCTAATTATCAAGGTCCTTGGCCGCCTTCGGTCAAAATTCTAAAAGAACTCGCCGAAAAGACCGACGCGGACAGTATTGTGGCCGGAGACCTTACCGTTATCGGCAATAAAATAAGTATAGACATCAAATTCTTTGACATTCTCTCACCCGGCAATCCAACTTTTTTCTTCCAAACCGCTGACTCACCTGACGGCCTCCGGGACGCCCTAAATAAAGTCGTCAGTGAGATGAAAAACCATATCGGAAGGGAACTTCGCATCGCGACCATCGCCCCGGAAGGCAACCAACGCATTGATTCCGGAGCCATCTTAAGCAAAATACTGACAAAAGCCGGCGACCCCTACAGCCAGACCGGACTCCGCAATGATCTGAAAGAAATCTATAAAATGGGCTTCTTCAATGATGTCCAGATCGATGTCAAGGATACCCCCCAAGGAAAAAATATAATTTTTCGTGTTGTCGAAAAACCAGTCATTAACACCATTGTCTATGAAGGCACCAGCGAACTGAAGGAAGAGGATGTCAAGGCTGCCGCCAACATCAAAGAACACTTCATTCTTAACCCTACGAAGATAAGCGGGGCCGAAGAAGCAATTAAAAATCTCTATAAGACAAAAGGCTTCTACAACAGCAAAGTGACCTCGTCAATCACCTATCCAGATGACAAAGGTGCCAACGTCCGCTTTATCATTAATGAAGGAAAGAAAATTTTCATTAAGGAAATCACTGTAGAAGGCAATGTTACCTTCACCGACAAAGAACTCTTGGGCGAAATCGAAACCGGCGAAAAATGGTTCATGTCCTGGCTCACAGATGGTGGTCTTCTCGACATGAATAAAATTCAACAAGATTCCCAGAAAATTGTAGCCTACTACAATAACAACGGTTTTCTTGAGGCAAAAGTCGGCGAACCACAGATTAGTCAGAAAGAAGAATGGCTCTTCGTTAAATTTATCGTTGAAGAAGGTCCTCGTTTTCGTGTCGGAACTGTTGATGTTACCGGTGAATTGATCGGTGACAAGGAAAAAATGCTAGCGCTGCTCTCTATTCGTGAACAAAAATTTATCAGTCGCCAGGTAATCAGAGACAATATTCTTGCCCTCAACGATTATTATGCCGAATCCGGATATGCCTTTGCCAGTATCAAGCCGATAACCGCCAAATCCCCTGCCGGCGATCGCATGGATGTGACCTTGAAAGTTACCAAAGGCAACCTGGTGTATATCGACAGGATTGCCATCAAGGGCAATACTCGAACCCGCGATAACGTCATTCGCCGCGAATTGCGCATCGCCGAGGGAGGGGTATTCGACTCAAAGGCAATACGTCAGAGCACTCAATCCCTTCAGCGCTTGATGTATTTTGAGGAGGTGACCATCACCCCCGAACCGTCCCTCGATCCCGACCGCATGAACGTCATCGTCCAGGTTAAAGAAAAAAGTACAGGAACCTTCAGCATCGGCGCCGGTTATAGCTCAGCGGATAAGCTCATCATCATGGGACAGATCGCCGAGAACAACTTCCTCGGCCGGGGTGACAACCTCTCCCTGAGTGCCAATGTCAGCGCCAACAGCTCCAGGTACAATCTGGGATATACCGATCCACATCTCAACGATTCACCGCTGTCCTGGGGCTTCGACCTGTTCAGCACCAATCGCGAATACGACGATTACACTAAAGATTCACGGGGAGGGGGCATCCGCCTCGGTTACCCGATCTTTGAAAAATGGCAAATTATCGGCAATTACAGCTACACCGACACCGATCTTACAGATGTTTCGCCAAATGCTTCCTATATCATCCGCAACTCGGTCGATCTCCATGTTACCAGCGCCGTCAAGATGAGTCTGGTGCGCGACACCCGTAATAAGCGTTATGGCGCCTCCGACGGTTCGCGCAATAGCGTCAGTGTCAAATACGGTGGCGGACCTTTTGGGGGCGATGCTGAGTTCACAAAAGTTGAGGGGTCATCCGGCTGGTATTTCCCCATGCCTTTCAAGACTGTCTTTCATGCCAATCTTTCGGCCGGACAAGTATTCGAGAATGAAACCGATAAGCTGCCTGTTTACGAGCGTTTTTATCTGGGGGGACTTAACTCGGTACGTGGTTTCAAATACGCCAAGATCAGTCCACTCGACCCCATTACCGATGAGCGCATCGGCGGTGACAAGATGTGGTATACCAATGCCGAAATCGTCTTCCCGCTGCTTGAAAACCAAGGACTGATGGGTGTTCTCTTCTTTGATGCCGGTCAGACACTCAATGACGACGAAAACTGGGGTGATCAAGGCAGCGAGGAGGGTGGCACTTCTCTCAAAACAGCTACCGGCCTAGAAGTTCGTTGGCTTTCCCCCATGGGTCCACTCCGCCTCGTCTGGGGTTATAATCTTGACCCCACATTGGGCGAAGACAAATCCGCCTGGGACTTCAGCGTCGGCGGCAACTTCTAGTCTGTATTATCTCTATATCCTCTGTCTTCTGCCGGTTATGCGTCTGCATAACCGGCACTTTTGTTGATGATTCTAGAAACTCTCTTCAAGCAGTTTAACGAGACTCGCCGCCTATCCGTTTCCGGTCTCCGAGGGGCAAGTCCGGCATGGCTTGCCACCCAACTGGCAAAGCATCAGCCGTGCTGCGTCATAGTTCCGGACGAACACCTCATCCCAATTTTTGAACAGGATCTCGACCTCTTCACTAGTGAGCAGATACTCACGTACCCCGGCCATGAAATCCCCCCATACACCCCATTATCGCCGGACCAACGTATTGCCGCAACGCGTCTTTCAACACTCTACCGGCTGAAAACCTCCGCCGGACGCATCATGGTCACTTCCATTGAGGCCCTGCTTCGCCGGATCATGCCGGAGGCTGTTCTCATGAGAACTGCAGAATATCTTCTGGCCGGAGAGGATTGTGATCAGGACGAACTCCTTACCAAGCTTCAGTACCTCGGGTATGAAAAAGCCGCTCTGGCGCAGTCAGTCGGTGACTTTTCTGTACGTGGCGGAATAATAGACATTTTCCCACCGCCCTTTGCTCTTGAAACCGGAGCAGTCCATGACGGCCCTGTCCGTCTCGATTTTTTTGGCGACACCATTGAATCACTCCGCGCATTCGATCCTTTTACCCAGCGTTCAACAGGTGAACTTGCCGAGGTAACCCTGCTCCCGGTAACAGACATCCTCCTCGACCCAAGCACCCCTGATTTGTATAAAAAAGCGGCAGTACTTTTCCACGAGTATGCCGCCAAGTTTGACTGGGACAGCGAAGAAACCGCCCGGATTGCCGAGCGGATTGCCACCGGCCAGAGGTTTGCCGGGATGGAATTTTTCCTTCCTCTCTTTTACCATGGCCATGGTCGTCCCAGTTCGGCAGTGCTCGACTTTATCCCAAAGAATGCCTTTCTGCTCCTCATTGATCCGGAAGGTATCAGCCAGAGTTTGCACCTCACCCTGGAACGGATCTATAAAAATTTTCAGGCTGCCGCCGAAAAATCCACCCCGGCGATGCCTCCGGCCGAACTGTTTGTTGAACAAGAAGAAATTCTGAAACAACTTGGCGATTTTCGGCAGGTATTGGTCACTGATTTCACCCGACCAGGCGATCATGTGTTTACCCTGAGCGCCGGCAATCACCATCTCCTGAGGCAGGAAATTGCTTTAAAACGGGCGAAACTCGGCATCCTCGCCCCCCTCTCAGAGCAAATATTTCAGTGGCAAAAAGAAGGTGACCGAGTTGTGGTCTGCTGCCGTTCCGCAAGGCATACCAAAAATCTTGCCGAACTCCTCAGTAAACACTCCCACCAAGTGGAAATGCTCGCACCGCCCCTTGATCTTGAAAAAATTTGTGTCGACAACAATGAGCGATACCTGTATCTCGCTGACCATCAGTTATCCGAAGGATTTTCACTACCCGACCTGCGACTGCACATCCTCTCCGAAAGCGAACTGTTCGGCGAAATGCGCCTCGGCGGCAAGAAAAAGCAGAAGCAAAAAGAGGACCCCCTACTCTTCACCGAACTCAATTTGGGTGACATTGTTGTCCATCAAGACCACGGATTAGGCGTCTACCGCGGCATTGAGACCGTTACTTTCCAGGCCGTTACCAAGGATTTTGTGTGTCTTGAGTACCGCGATGGAGACAAGCTGTTCCTGCCGGTCGACCGACTGAACCTGCTCACCAGGTACCAGGGGCTCGCCGATCGAGAGCCGAAAATGGACAAGCTTGGCTCGCTAAATTGGAAGACCACGAAAACCAAAGTGAAAGAAGAGGTATGGAAGGTTGCCCAGGAACTCCTCGATATCTATGCCAAGCGTGAACTGCGGGAAGGAAGGCAGTTTTCACCGGCCGGCAGACTTTTCCACGAACTTGAGGAATCCTTTCCCTTCGATGAAACCCCTGGCCAGGAGCAATCGATAAGCGATGTGCTCAGCGATCTTACCAGTGACCGGCCGATGGACCGTTTGGTCTGCGGTGACGTCGGTTACGGCAAAACCGAGGTCGCAGTACGGGCTTCGTTCAAGGTCGTTGAAGATGGGTATCAGGTGGCCATTTTGGTGCCGACGACCGTCCTTGCCGAACAGCACGCCAAAACCTTTGCCGACAGATTCCAAGGTTTTCCGGTCAATATTGCCTGCCTCAACCGCTTTCGCAGCCCATCGGAACAGCGGAAAATATTGAAAAATCTGAGTCAAGGTGGACTGGACATCGTCATTGGTACGCATCGGCTGCTGTCTAAAGACGTAGTTTTCAAGAATCTCGGACTGGTGGTCATTGATGAAGAGCACCGCTTTGGTGTTGCACATAAGGAAAGGCTGAAAAAATTACGGGCTGAAGTGGATATTCTCACCCTGACGGCCACCCCCATTCCCCGAACATTGCAGATGTCACTCCTGTCCATTCGCGATCTTTCAGTGATTTCCACTCCACCAGTGCACCGCCAGCCGGTAAAAACCTTTGTCGCCCGCTATGACGAACTGGTGATCAAGGAAGCAGTCAGTAAGGAACTCCGTCGCGGCGGGCAGGTGTTTGTCGTCCACAACCGGGTCCGCTCGATTCACCGGATGGCCACCCTCATTCAGAAGCTGGTGCCGGAAGCAACTATTGCCGTGGCCCACGGCCAGATGGCCGGCAAGGAACTTGAAGAAATAATGGTTTCCTTTGTCACCAAGAAGATCAATGTTCTGGTCAGCACCACGATTATCGAGTCCGGGCTCGACATCCCCTCCGCCAATACCATTATCATCAACCGGGCCGACATGCTTGGCCTTGCGGAAATTTATCAACTGCGCGGCCGGGTCGGCCGTTCGAGTACGCAGAGTTTCGCCTACCTCCTCGTCCCATCGCTCGATAGCCTGAGCAAGGATTCCAAGGAAAGACTCCGAGCCCTTATGGACTGCAATGATCTTGGTGGTGGCTTTAAACTCGCCATGAATGATCTGCAGATCCGTGGCGGTGGAAACCTGCTGGGAATTTCCCAGAGCGGCAATATCGCCGCCATCGGTTATGACCTTTATCTTGACCTGCTGCAAAAGACCGTTGCCGACCTTAAAGCCCAGGCGCATCCGGGAGACCAGCCCAGACTTGAAGACCTTGACCCGGAGATCAATCTGCAGCTCTCCGCCTATATCCCCGAGAGCTATATACCGGATATCAGCCAGCGCTATATTACCTATCGAAGAATGGCGGCTCTCACTCACTCAGCACAGGAAAGTCAAAATGATCTACGTGAAGAACTCGTTGATCGATATGGTACCCTGCCTGATGAGGCCCTCACCCTCTTTCGCATCATCGCCATCAAGAAAGAATTGGCTACCCTGCGCATTGCCAAACTCGAACAGGGCCGGGAAAGTCTGGTATTTACCTTTCAGAACGACACTCCGCTTTCCCCAGAAATGATCTTGCAATTCCTGCAAAAAAGGGTTGGTCGAAAAAACTTCAGCCCTCCGAAACTCGCCCCGGACGGGCGATTGATTATCAGCGGCAAACTGACCTCCACCGAACATGTTTTCGACACTATCGCAACCACTCTCCATGACCTTGGCACACTCATCCCAGCCACGGTCTGAGGTACGGGAACCGGCTCAGCCCGGTTTTACCTGGCCGGATATCGAAACGGTCTTTCTGGATATGGACGGCACCCTCCTCGATAAATACTATGACGACTATTTTTGGGAGCACTTTGTCCCAAAAGCATATGCCAAGAAAAACCATCTCAACTATCCCGAGGCCCGGCAGCATCTTCTTGTGACATATAAAAGTGTCGAAAACACTCTGCAGTGGACCGACCTCGATTACTGGTCGGAGCGTCTTGGCCTTGACATTGCAAAGCTCAAAAAGGAGGTCAGCCATCTGGTAAATATCCTTCCCGACGTCATCGATTTTCTTGACTATATGAAAGACCAGGGGAAAAAGGTGTATTTGGTTACCAATGCCCACCCCAAGGCCCTGCAGGTGAAGATGGAGAAAGTTCAGATCGAAAAATGCTTCCAGCGCCTGATCTGTTCCCAAGAGGTCGGTGCCGCCAAGGAGCAGGCTATGTTTTGGCACAAACTTCACAACATTTTGCCGTATGACAAAGAGACCACTCTCTTTGCCGATGATACCGAAAATGTCCTGAACTCTGCCGCCGGATACGGGATACGACACCTTATACATATTGCCAAATCGAGTTCTCGGCGGGAACCCTGCCATTCCCTCTACTTTCCGTCGATCCTCTCTTTCCGGGAGTTGATGTTTTAGACGCCGCCAACACGTCTTTAAGGCAAGCTCCTCCTGGCAGTTGCTGGATTATATTAAATATTCAAGGCCTCTCAGGAGCTTCGCATTGGCCTTGAAAAAAATCCCTGAATCTTTATAGTGAGGGCAAGAAAAGCGTCCCATTGGTATCCTTCCACTTTTACCCCTTAAAATGCTATGCACCTGATGCGCATCTGTCTCCTTGTTGTCTTTCTAAGCACCCTCGCTGATCAGGCCCGTGCGGCGGACAAAATGGTTATCGCCGAAAACGGTGCCGGCAAAAACCTCATTGAACATAGCCTGCCCGCGGCAACCCTTGCTGCAGCCATGGGAGTTGAATACCTCGAACTGCATGTGGTCATGACCGCCGACGACCACCTTGTCGTCTTCCACGACCTGACCCTTGATCGATTGACCGATGTGGCCCAGGTTTTCCCCAATCGCAAGCGACAGGACGGTGCCTCTTATGTCATCGATTTCACCCTCGACGAACTGCGCAGACTGCGCCTCTTAAGTTCAGCTGACGGCAACAATAATGAATTCCCGCTGGCCCTCCCGATTCCAACCCTGACCGAGGAAATCCGCCTGCTCCGCCGCCTGGAAACCATCCTCGAACGTCAACTGGGGTTAGTCCTGGAAATCCGCCAGCCATGGTTTCATCAGCAGGCAGACAAAGATATCAGCAGCGCAACCCTCGATACCCTCGGAAGGTTTAGGTACACCACCGCACAGAGCAAACTGTATCTGCAGTGTTTTGACCCAGATGAACTGCAACGGATCCACAATCGGCTCATGCCGGAACGACAAATGAGTCTGCCTCTTATTCAACTGATCGGTGCAAACGACGGCCTGGAAACCAAACAAGGGCCCCAGGAGAACCTTCTGCCGTATAACTATGACTGGCTGTTTACTAATAATGGTTTGCGCATGGTTGCCTCCTATGCCGTAGCTCTCGCCCTCCCAACCAAAGATATAGTCGATGGTACGGGCAATTTACCCCTTGCCGGGTACATTGCCGAAGCGCACCGGCATGGTCTTATGGTGCTGACCACTCTTCCCCACAGCACCCCGAACTTTCCATCCTTTGCTCCGGATTTGCCCGCCTTAGTCGATTTCTATTTTTCCCGTGCAGGTGTCGACGGTATCTATACAGATATGTTTGGCGATGTCCAGCGCATCGTCCGGCAACAATCGGAAAAGAAAAAAGTTGAATTGCCGCCGCAAAATGAAACCCTCACCCCTAGAAAAGAAGAAGTGCCGGAGCCACAAAATGATTTGCCGCCCTTCTTTAAAAACTTAAATCTCTCCCGCCCCACCCCGCCGGACTCGCAGCAGGAAGTGGATAAAGATAATGTGCTATCCGAATGAGGTGAGTTGCGATTGTAGTTGCCAAGGTCAGTTAAGATGACTACCAATACATGCAATCAGCGTCGATATGATGCTTTTATCAATATTTCTGGTTATGGAGAATACAATGAGAAAATTTACAATGTTTTTACTACCGTTCATTCTTCTTGGCCTAACTTCCTGTGCCAATGAGTACAGCAAGGGGCAGCAGGGTGCTTTAATCGGTGCGGGAAGTGGCGCGATTATCGGCCAGGCTATCGGTCGCAACAAAGAAGCAACCCTCATTGGTGTCGCAGTGGGTACGCTGCTCGGTTATATCGTCGGCAATGAAATGGACAAGTACGATCGACAGCAATTGAATCACGCCTATGAATTCGGGCCGTCGGGACAAAGCACCGCTTGGCGCAACCCGGACAATGGCAAGAGCTACGCGGTGATCCCACAGCAAGCGTATGTCCAACCGAGCCAACCGGATAAACCCTGCCGGCGGGCAGAAATTCTCGCCACCATCGACGGTCGGACCGAAAAGACCTACACTACTGCCTGCCGCAACAACAACGGAAACTGGGAATTGCAAAATTAGGAGCCGTTACAAAATAACCTGGCCATTTTGAACCCATTTTGTTACGGCACCTTATGCCGTTCCGGGCATTCCTTTGGCCATGTTATTTTTTTACAACGGCTTAGCAGTTTTTCACTGGTGCTTGATCTCCTCGGCATGAGTTGCAGGAGGTTTTTTACCCTCATCTTGGTTGTCTTTTTTCCGGCCAAATTTATGTCTTCCTTTTCTGACCGGAAACCCTCCCTTGCCTCCCTGGCCCTGATTCTTGCCACACTTCTCTGGGCCAGCTCGTTTATTGCTCTGAAGTTTGCCTTCAGAACCTACGATCCCCTGGTGGTTATCTTCGGTCGTATGTTTGTCGCCAGTATCTGCTTTCTTATCGTCGCCAAGCGTGTTACCAAAGCGTTCCGTTACCACCCTGGGGATTACAAATTACTCCTCTTCATGGTCCTATGCGAGCCCTGCCTGTATTTTATCTTTGAAGCCAAGGCAGTGGAAAACACTACCGCCTCCCAGGCCGGCATGATTACCGCCATGCTGCCGATTCTGGTAATGATTGCCGCAGCGCTGGTCCTCAATGAACGTATCCGCAGCAGAGCCTGGCTCGGTGCTATAATCGCTGTTTGCGGAGTTTGCTGGCTTACCTTGTTGAGTGCTCCGAGCGATGAAGCCCCCAATCCGCTGCTTGGAAATTTTCTTGAATTTTTGGCGATGCTCTGTGCCACCGGCTACACCATCACCTTGAAGGCCCTGACCGAACGATATACCCCATTTTTTCTCACGGCCCTGCAGGCCTTCGCCGGCTGTTTCTTCTATTTTCCCTTGCTTTTCTTGCCGTCAACCAGGCCACCTGAAGTTTTCCATCTTGGTCCGGGACTTGCTGTTCTCTATCTAGGTGCGGTTATCACTCTGGGTGCCTATGGTCTCTATAACTATGGCCTGAAACATGTCCCCGCCAATAAGGCCGCCTCTTTTGTCAACCTGATTCCGATTTTTTCGGTGTTTTTAGGGTGGCTGCTCCTCGGTGAAACATTAACCAGTGGCCAGACTGCGGCTGGGGTCATCACTATAGCGGGTGTGTATCTTACCCAGCGATAACGCAGCTGATCAAAGACCTATTTCGGCGCACCGGAAAAAACCATTGCCCTTCTCGCTTTCAAGAGGCAGAACAGAATAACCCCAAAGTTATTCAAAAAATGATTGACAATTGGAGCGTTACAGATCATCATCACGTTGCGACTGAGCGCTTGCTCACTTAATTGATAAGGAGTTTTTGCCGGCAATATAAAAATTCTTTTTTCAATTAAAAAAATATCGACCGAGCGCTCGAACGCTTGCCCAAAGCTTAAAATTTCTATCGCTGCAACCGCCAATTCGGGACTGTCTTGAGTACTTTTTCTTAGGGCAGTTTTTTGTAGAAACGAAGTTCTAAGACATCTTTTTCTAATGGAGGAGCGTATGGCCGCAGGAGTGTTAAAGCCCCGGTGGGGACAACCCCTTACCGGAATCATTTCGTCAATTGCCTTTTTTGGCATTGCCCTGATACTTTGGTATATCTTGAGCGATCCACGGGGGCCCATTCATTCGTTTCCCTATCCCTTTGTTCTCTACCTCGCCATGATGATCCTCGTCGGGCTCTGGCAGCACATGTTTCTCGGTGACTGGCCATTTCAAGATCTTCCTCAACCAGCCAGAGGAATAATTGAGACCTTCGTCAATCTGGCCCTCGTCTGGCTGGTCATCCATGTAGTCTTTTACCGCGTCCTCGGTCTCGGCTTTAACTTTGTCAGTCAGAGCAATCTTGAGGCCCTAGCCAGCGGTGGGTCGTACATTGCCCAGTTTAAAGATGCGGCAGGTGCTATGGTTACCTGCGGCAGAGAACTCTCCCTTGAAAAACTTGTCGCCGGCGCTGCCAGGTATGGCGAGAGAGCGGTGGTCTGTTTTGTCCTCATCGGCTTCTTCAGTTACCCTTTCGTAACTATTCTCTTTGGAAAATGGCCGATTCGTCCCAGTGATCTGAAACAGCCGATGGCCGGACTTGCAGAGTTAGGTTGGTGCTCAATGTGGACCATGTTTTTCTACGTCGTTCTCATCGTTCCCTTCTTCGGAATGCTGTACGGCAAAATGTTCGGCACCTCCTATGGCATGAATTTCCCCTGGTGGACATCAATCGCCGGCACCCCTCATGTTCACTGGGTCTTTGGCTGGTGGGAATGGATGATCGTCGTTCTTTTTATGACCCCCAACGTTTGGCGGATGAAACCTTGGTCAGCTATTAAACTTGCCCAACCTCTGAAAGGTTTGGTATCCTTTCTCATCATTATCGTTCTCGGTTACACCATTGCAGCCGCCTGCGTCAAATTTGCTCCCCTCTGGCTCCCTGACATGACTGAAGCCCTGAAGGCCAATGCCAACGATAGTATGGCCCGCTTTCTGTGGTACCATGCTGCCGAGATAGCTGGCTTCACTCTGATGCCCTTCCTTGCCTGGCATCACTATTTTGACGATATGGTGCCAATGCCGGATGTCGATTCCTGGGCGGCGTTCTGGTATAGAACCGGAGGGATCGTTGTTCTTTGTATCCTCAACTACATCTTTTTCTATTATATTAACTTCGGTCACTGGGGTCTTGGCAACCATCATATGGCCCATGGTGTCGCCGACCGAGTATTGCACGGCGAATCTCTCATCTGGAATTTTTGGTGGATTATTCCTCTTCTATGGAATGAATGGTTCTTCCACAAATGGCCGTTTTATACCCATGAACATTGATTCTTAACGGCAAGCTTAAGCCGTAAAGGCCGTGATCTCAACTGAGATCACGGCCTTTTTTTATTAAACGACATATTCAATGTAAGTTTTATTTCGCCGAAGTCCCTGAATCACAATGGCAACATCTCTGCACATCATGCTTTCGTGAGAGTTCAACTCGGTTACTGGATCTGCTGTTTTGGCGGCACCTCTTGGTGGGGGGGAGGCGTTGATGAATGGCTGGGAGCTTCGGCAATAAGCGGTTGCGGCAGCCTTACGATACCCGCGCCGCGACTCATGATATTATTATAACTGCCGGTAATTTTTTCAGTTGTCCAGGGTTCACGATTTTTACACACGGTCTGCTGACATATACGTTCCTCCGTGAGAACATCAAGGAGGAAGTCCATAAACGCATAATATTGTTTTGGCCAAGCGAGCTTTTTGTGCTCCGGCCCATCATATATCCAAATATTCTCTTTGTATTCATCGTTGGCGATCAGGCTATAGGCAAATTCTTTGTACACTCGAGGTCCGCCATCAAGCGGTGGCAGATGATCGCTGGTCACCAAAATAAGGCTTTTCGGGTCAAGTTCTCGCAGTTTTTTCAAATAGTCTGCCAAGGCTCCAGCCCGGTAGTAAAATTGATTTATGGCTAAATCGGTCTGGGATTTTTTATCGACTCCGACGATCTCAACCTTGGGCGGAAAACGTTTGAAATCAGTATCATGCGGTAAGTGACCATAGGTGCCCAGCACATAATTAAGAAAAGGCCGTCCGTCGGCCATGACTTTTGCGACATAGGCAAGGTTCTGATCATAAAGATCTCCATCGAAGATATAATTTTCGCGGTCTTCATATTTCAAATATGTTGGCCTACTACCTGCAAAGACCGTAGGAAAATTGATTTCTTCAAAACCAATTGAGTGATATGCCTTTTCCGAGTTGAAAAAATCCGGTTTGTAGGACTGCGTGGCAATGGTCCGATAACCGACCTCGGCGAGCATGCTGGGCAGACAGGGTGTCTTGGCCCCATGCAGCATGTTGAATTCCGCCGAAGTGTAGAGTTCAAGTGCCGGCACACCGCAGAGGATTTCAAATTCCGCCTGAGCCGTGCCACCGCCAAAAACCGGCGACGTGGCGACATGCATCTTCTTGCGTAATGCCTTAAACTCGGGTGGGGCGGGTGGAGTCACGAATTTCAGCCCTTTGAACCGCTCCGGGTCGAGGAAGGATTCCAGGACGATGATGTGGATATTACGGGGGGTTTTTAAGGTGCTTTTCAAGAGTTCTGGATCCCGACCGGGGTCGTCGACCATCGGTAACAATACCAATTCCCCTATGGCCTTGTTCTTGGCTGCGGCAAAGAGCATGAGGGAGGTCGCCCTTCCCATGAGGGCGACCGTCCAGCGATCCGACCAGGGAACGATGTTCACCCCTCTGCTGTCGGCCATCTTGAGAAACTGCGTCGGAGCGGTAAAGGCAATGATCGGCGGGGCAGCAGCCAAGGCAACGAGTCCGAGCGGCACCAGCAAATCCTTCGGACGACGCTTGATAAGTATAATAAAGGTTAGTGACCACGTGCCCAGCACTACCCAGACCCCCACCTGCACCCAAGTCGGAGAAACGATGAGGCCCTCGGGCAACAGCAGCAGGTCATCAAGTTTGGCAATACTGGACATGAAGGTATAGTACAGATCCATACCCAGGTAGAGGACAATGATCGGCGCTGCGGCCACGAGAACACGCAACAGACCAGGCCGCATAAGGTACAGCAGAGCCGCAAAAGCCAACAAGATAAAGGGCAGTTCATAGCGAAAGGCAAGAATATATTCATCTATGCCACCGATTAAACCAAAGGACAAGGAGATGGTCAGAACGACCGCAGCAATAAATAGAAACGGCGCGACTCCCCGCCATACCTGCCGGAGGCTTATGTCGGTTTTTCGAGGCAACTTGCTGGAAAGTTGAGGGAAAGCGATCGGCATGGGGTTTCTGGCTGTTAACTGGTCACTGGTCGCCTGCACTCGGCGCAAGGGAATACATGAGACAATCTAAGGATAAGAGGAAATCCTTCCTTATTCGTCATGTGAAGAAACATAGGATACTCTATTTTCGCTCTTGCAGCAAGATGTATCAAAACTGCTTGCCGGCATCCTCCTCACTTGATCGGCGCGACCACGGGAAGCGAAAAGAAAAGAGAAGGTCTTTCGGCTGGGAGATGCAATCAATGTTGATCTTTTCTCTTTAAAAATTGCGGAACACATCAGAAAATAGTAACTTAGATGACGTCACCAAGTAATGAGGATACCACATTGAAAAAAATAGCTGTCCATTTGTCAGTCGGTCGACTTGCCCCGGTGGAAAGAATTGTATCCTCCTTACCTAATCCTTTGCTGTCCTCTATCAGGAGGTTTAAATGAAACTTCGTTCTTCTGTCATAGCTTTCCTCCTTACCCTGTTTCTCGCGGTCAATACCTGCTGTGCGCTAAGCGGTGGCCAGCGAACCATTGAAATGCTGGTGCGGGGCGGTCCGGAATCACAGCGTGAGGCCGCTCAAAACCTCTATAATGGCATTGACCGCAGCCCCGAGGTGCTGGATGTGGTTGCCGAGGTGCTGTTGCAAAGTTACCAGCGGCCGGGATTTATTGAGGTCGATGCCACCTCCTGGATGTGCAAAGCCCTGGGTGCTTCGGGTGACGTGCGTTATAGAGGAGTGCTGCAACAGATTGCCGACAAAGCCTCGGAGAGAAAAGTACGAAAATATGCAGAACAGTCACTGGGGATGCTGCCGGAGGGTAATGCCGCTCCCTATATTGCCGGCACGGTAGATCTCGCAAAATTTCGTTCAGGATCTGTATCTACCCAGGAACCATCGAAACCGGATGCAACACAAGGGGTGCCGCCACCAGGAACCGGAGGCAATGCCGCATTCGACCGAATCACCATCGGCATGAGCATGGACGAGGTCTTCGCTTTTATCGGCCAACCCACAGCGACTACCTCGCGCATCACCGGAAAGGCCTGGGCACCCTTCTATCATGGGGGCGACACAGCCCGCATGTTCGCCCTGTATAAGGGCAAGGGTCGCATAGTTTTTTCAAACCCCTCACGGTATGCTCCGGTCTGGCGGGTCATCGACATCGTCAGCGACCCTTCGGAAAGCGGATACCCTTGATCGAAAAGATATAATCCAGGGCAATACCGCCTGGATCGAGGCCAACAAGGCACCCCTGGGGGGATCAGGCGGAAAGATTATCTGCGGCCTTTTAGGGCCGCAGATAACATGACCCGACAAATCGATCTGGAAAACCAGCTGCTGCAGTCGCAAAAAATGCCGCCTATTTGAAGCAAATCCTTTTCACCTCGTCAAAAGTTGAAACGAAGTAGGGGGTGATCCCTTCCTTGATATGCGCCGGCAGCATCTCAAAATCCTCCTGATTTTCCTTCGGCAGGAGCACTTCCTGGACTTTTGCCCGCTTTGAGGCGATCATTTTTTCCTTCACCCCGCCTATCGGCATGACCAGGCCGCTGAGGGTCAATTCCCCGGTCATGGCGATATTAGGGCGAATGGCTTTATTCATGACCAGCGAATACAGCGAGCAGGCCATGGTGATGCCGGCGGACGGCCCATCTTTCGGCGTCGCTCCGGCTGGGACATGGAGATGAATGAGATTGTTCTTGAAAAAATCACTCCCCTCCTTATTGGCGCGCATCAGTGACCGGACATAGCTGTAGGCGATCTCCGAAGACTCGACCATCACCTGTCCGAGTTGGCCGGTCTGTTTAAAGCCCGCCTGACCGGTGGGGATGGGAATCGACTCAATATGCAAGGTAGCCCCTCCCATACTTGTATAGGCAAGCCCGGTAATGACCCCGACTCGAGGTTTACGGAAAGCGTGTTCCTCGGAGAAAAAGCGTTTGCCGAGAAATTCTTTCAGATCGTCCACATGAATGCGGATGTTCTGTTCCGGATTGTCGATGATCCTGGTCACCGATTTCCGAAGAATCTTCTTGATGGCGTTTTCCAAACCGCGTACTCCGGCCTCACGGGCATAGCCGTCAACAATCGCCGACAGCACGGCTTTCGGCAGAGTGATTTGCTGCGCCGTCAGGCCATGCGCCGTGAGTTGTTTGGGAAGGAGATGGCGGCGGGCGATCTCGACCTTTTCTTCCATGATATATCCAGGCAGCTGGATGGTCTCCATCCGATCCATCAGTGGCGCCGGAATGGTATCCAACTGGTTAGCGGTACAGATGAAAAAGATCTTCGACAGATCAAAGCGAACATCCAGGTAATGATCAAGAAAATCGCGGTTCTGCTCCGGATCAAGGACTTCCAGCAAGGCCGAGGCCGGATCTCCGTGGAAACTGGCACCGATCTTATCGATTTCATCCAGCATGATGACCGGATTAGCAGTCTTGCAGGTCTTGATTGCCTGGATGAATTTTCCCGGCATTGCCCCGATATAGGTGCGGCGGTGTCCCTTGATCTCTGCTTCATCACGCATGCCGCCCAGTGAAAAACGGAAAAACTCTCGGCCGAGACTCTGGGCCACCGATCTGCCGATGGAGGTTTTACCTACGCCGGGTGGGCCCTGCAGGAGAAGAATAGTGCCGGACAAATCACCCTTGATTACGCCGACGGAGATAAGTTCAAGAATTCTGTTTTTGACATCCTCCAAGCCATAATGATCCCGGTCAAGGATCTTCGAGGCCTTTTTCCGATTATAACTGTCCTTCGAATACACCCCCCAGGGGAGGATGGTCAGCCAATCAAGATAGCTCCGGGTGACATTGAATTCCGGGGAAGATGAGCCGATAAGCTTGAGTTTTTCAATCTCTTCTTTGACTTTCTCCCGCGCTTCGTCTGAGAGAACCAGCTTTTTCAGGCGATTTTCATATTTTTCGATTTCCGTCTGGGTGTCGTCTTTTGACAGCCCCAACTCTTTCTTTATTTCCTGTAACTGTGCTTTGAGGAAGAATTCCCGCTGCTGCTTGGATAGCTGTTCCTCAATGCGTTTGGATATCTTGGCCTTCAGTTTAGAGATTTCCACCTCATTCTTCAAAAGAATCAAAACCGATTCGAGCCGCTCGCGGATATCTGAGGTTTCAAGAATTTTCTGGATTTCCCGCCCGGAGGAGGTGGTCATGGCAGCGGCAAAATCGGCAAGCGATCCCGGATCGCTGAGATTTATCCGTTCAATGAGCAACGACAAGCCCTCCTTGAAAAGGGGGTTCATGTTCACCAACTCTTTGATACAGTCGATGATCGCCACCGAATATGCCTTCAATTCATCGGTATTTTCCTGAATAGGCTCGTAGCGGTACTGCACGTCAGCGACAAAAAGAGAATCCTTTTTCTCCATGGCCAGGATATCGAAACGCTCGAGGGCCTGCACCAAAATCTGCAAGGGTTCACCCGGCTTGAAGGGCGAAACCTGAATAACCCTGGCTACCGAGCCGACTTTGAAAAAATCGTCGGCGCTCTGCGCTGCATGGGCAAGTCCATCTTCTTTCGGGATTTGCAGAACAAGCCCAAAGTAGAGTGGCTTATTTTGGTTCATATGCCGCATGACCGCCTCCTGCAGGCCGCCATCTTCGATAATGATCGGACCCATCATTTTCGGGAACATCGGACGATCATGCAGGGGAATAAGCATCAACCGATCCGGCAACAAATCTTTGGCGACGATCAACGATTTTCCGGACTCCTTTTCCTCCCCTGGTGACTCAATTCCGTCAGGGGTTAACACTTTGGTCTCTTCGGACATTATTTTCTCCTTGGATATACAAACGCAAGAACGCTCATCTTATCGGACTCTTAATATTTATCAAAATTAACTGCAAAATGCAGGTCGTTTTCAAACTTAGGAGCCGTTACAAAATAACCTGGCCATTTTCAACCCATTTTGTTACGGCTCCTTATGCCGTTCCGGACATTCCTTTGGCCATGTTATTTTTTTACAACGGCTTATGTGCCAATTGGCCACAAACAAAGATAATCATTTGCAACTTAATGCAAACTTTTTTCCTGCTTCTTTTCTATTGTCGTGGAGTTTTCTGTAATTGTCGCATGCAATTGAGTTCTTGATCTCAGACAAAATGGCCTTATCCTTTCCGCTGACATATAACGAAAATGGTAACATTTTCTTCTGAACCGACCCTCATTTTACCAAAGGCCACCTATGAATGTTATTGATGCCCTGCAACAGCGAAAATCGACCCGCGCCTTCCTGCTAAAACCGGTAGACAAAGAAAAAATCATTGCCATCCTGCAGGCGGCCCGCCATGCCCCTTCAGGCACCAATGCCCAACCATGGCAGGTTGCGGTGGTCAGCGGCAAAAAAAAGACCGAGTTGGCAAAGACCATGGAAAGCGCATTCCGAGAAAATGGCCAAGGGGCTATGGACTATCACTATTATCCGCTGGAATGGCACGAGCCGTTTAAAAAACGGCGGGTCACCTGCGGCGCCCAACTCTATGCAGCGCTGGATATTGAAAGGCATGACAAAGAACGGCGCCTTGAACAGTGGGTCGCCAATTACCGGGCCTTTGATGCCCCAGTGGTACTGTTTTTTTTCCTTGACCCAACCATGCAAAAGGGTTCCTTTCTCGACTTCGGCATGTTTATCCAATCCCTTATGCTGGCGGCCGTTGAAAAGGGTCTCGCTACCTGTGCGCAAGCGTCCCTCGGACAATATCCGGAATTGGTCAAGGATTTTCTTGGCTACAGTCGGGACAAAATCCTCCTCTGCGGCATGGCTCTTGGTTACGAAGACAAAGAAGCCCCGGTCAACAAGTACCGGACGGAACGCGAAGAAGTTGAGGTTTTCACCCGGTTTTTCGAGTAAACTTTCATTCAAAATGAAATTATAGTCCATTTTCACAGCAGGCCACATCAGCGCATCAATTGCTCCAGGAGAAATCCATGTTCACCATCGCCGATATATGCAATATCGCCGTACAGATCGAAACGAACGGCGAAGAAACCTACCGAAAAGCCGGTCTTGCCAGTAAAAATCCCGAGGTAGCGCAACTGCTGGCTACCATGGCCGATGACGAAAGACGCCACAGAGAGTGGCTGGCAACCATTACCTCGGACAAGCCGCTCAGCGATGAACAAAGAGAGATGGAGGCGATGGGAAGGACTTTGCTCCAGGACATTGTCAAGGGCAACCCTTTCCTCCTCGCTGAATCTGAACTGGAAATCGCTGAAGGTGTCGGGGAGGTACTGACCCGGTCCAAAGGTTTTGAAGAGGACACCATTCTCTTCTACCAATTCATCGAGAAATTTCTTGATGACCAGGATGCAATCGTGCAAATGCAAGCAATCATCGAAGAAGAACGCAAACATCTGCATCACCTTGAACTTCTTGAAAAAACGCGGCAAGGTATAGCCCATGCAGTATTCCCCTGCTGAAAAGGTTTTCTTTCCAAGATTAATCGGAAAATCTGCCGGCAGGTCTTGTCTTTCATTGCTGTTTTATTTATCGTTTCTAGAAAGACCCCAACAACTTTCGATAAATACTTGACCTATGCTGAAAAAATCGACCCTTGCAACCCTCGCTCTCACTGTCAGCCTCCTGTTGTGCACATTCACGCAAGCTGCTGCCGGAGAAGGCCATCCGGCCACGTCCAAAGGAGAGACAGTTTACGTTCCAGCCTACTCCCATATCTATCATGGCAACCGGGAATTGCCTCTGCTGCTCACGGTTACCATCAGCATACGCAATGTATCGCCCAACAAATCACTCACCGTCACCTCAGTTGACTACTATGATACCAAGGGCGCCGTGGTGAAGAAATTCATTGCTGCACCCTTGGTCATCGGCCCATTTGCCTCCGAACGTTTTATCATTCCCCAAAATGACGAGGCCGGCGGCTCGGGGGCAAATTTCATCGTTAAATGGTATTCCTCCGAGTTCATCAGCCCACCGATAATTGAAACCATTATGATCGGCAGCCAGAATCAACTCGGTATTTCCTTCACCTCCAGAGGCCAGGCAATTTACAAATAACATCGCATTGCCACCTGCCCACGCGAGCGTAGAAACACCCTTATATACATTGTTGCGTTTTATCTTTTACCCATAGTAAATCATTGTCTCATTCCACCCTGAGGAAACCATGACGAACCAGGACTTCATTAAGCAATTACCGGGAGATACCACCGCCTGTCGCTACTTTGCCATCCAGGAACTCACCAAGTCCGGCCTGGGATCCATAGACCGACTGCCCTTCTCGATTCGCATCCTGGTTGAAAACCTGCTGCGGAAGTTTGACGGTCGAATCGTCACCGAGAAAGACTTACGGGCCATCATCGGTTGGCAGAAACGCTATGCTGCACCGGTAGAGATACCTTTTCATCCGGCGCGGGTCCTGATGCAGGACTTTACCGGGGTACCGGCGGTTGTCGATCTTGCCGTGATGCGCGACGCCGTCAAACAGCTCGGCGGTGACCCGGCCCGGGTCAACCCCCAGGTGCCGGTGGAGCTGGTCGCCGACCATTCGGTGCAGATCGATTTTTCCGGTACCAGCCGGAGTCTCACCGACAATGTCGCCAAAGAATACCAGCGCAACAGTGAACGTTATACCCTCCTTAAATGGGCTCAGAAATACTTTAACAACTTCAAAGTGGTGCCACCTAACTCAGGGATCTGCCATCAGGTCAACCTTGAGCATCTCGGTCGGGTGACCATAACCGAGAGTGTCGGAGATCAAACCTTCGCCTACCCCGACACCCTGGTCGGCCTTGACTCCCATACCCCGATGATCAACGGCATCGGCGTTCTCGGCTGGGGCGTCGGCGGTATTGAAGCCGAGGCGGTCATGCTCGGCCAGCCTTACTACATGTCGATCCCCGAGGTGATCGGGCTGCGACTTACCGGCCGGTTACCGCTTGGCGTCACCGCCACCGATCTGGTTCTGACCCTTACCGAACTGCTGCGCAAACATAAGGTGGTGGAAAAATTCGTCGAATATTTCGGCCCCGGCATGCAGCATCTATCTATCCCCGACCGCGCCACCATTGCCAACATGACCCCGGAATACGGGGCGACCCTCGGCTTTTTCCCGATTGACGGCAAGACCATTGAGTATCTAAAAATGACCGGCCGCGACAAGCAGGCCGAGGTTACCAAGGCCTATGCCACCGCCAACGGCCTTCTTTATACCGGCAAGGACACCTGCGAATACACAGAGGTGATACACTTCGACCTGTCGAGCGTCGAACCCTGCCTGGCCGGGCCGGCAAGACCCCAAGACCGGGTCCCTCTCTCCACCATGCGATCTACCTTTGGAAAAATTCTCGGCTGCAACTTTGAACGGGACGCCTCTACCGTTGCCCACTCGACCTTCATCCATGAATCGGGATGCGAGACAAGCCGCGACGAGGTCTGTCGCATCAAGGGCAAAAATAATATCACTACCCTTGTCAACGGCATGCCGGTCAGCATCGGTGACGGCAGCGTCGTCATCGCCGCCATCACCTCCTGCACCAACACCTCAAACCCCTATGCCCTCATTGGTGCCGGCCTGATGGCCAGGGCAGCGGTCAAGCGCGGTCTCAAGGTGCCCGCCTACGTCAAGACCTCCTTCGCCCCGGGTTCAAGGGTAGTCAGCAGATATCTTGAAAATTGCGGCCTGCTGCCTTATTTCGAAGCCCTCGGCTTCCATATCGCCGCCTTTGGCTGCACCACCTGCATCGGCAACAGCGGCCCCCTCAATCCAGAGATTGAAAAGGTCATCAAGGATCACGACTTGAACGTTGCCGCCGTGCTTTCCGGCAACAGAAACTTTGAAGCGCGCATCCACCAATTGATCAAGTCCAACTTTCTCGCCTCACCGATGCTGGTCCTCGCCTTTGCCCTCGCCGGGCGGGTGGATGTTGACCTCACCTGTAGTCCTCTGGCCAGTGACCCGAATGGCCTGCCGGTGTATCTCAAGGATCTCTGGCCGGACCAGGACGAGATCGCCGCCCTGGCGGGGCAACACGTCACCAAAGAGGCCTTTACTCTGGAATATGCGACGGTCTTTGACGGCGACGACTTCTGGCAAGGCCTGAAAATAGGAGAAAGCGCAACCTACCTGTGGGATGCAAAATCCGCCTATATTAAAAAGCCGCCCTATCTAGACAACTTCACCATTACCCCGGCCGCACCCCGCGACATCGACTCGGCCCGGGTCTTTCTCCTCTTGGGCGACAGTGTCACCACCGACCATATCTCTCCCGCCGGGGCAATTTCCAAGGACTATCCGGCCGGACAGTACCTGATGGACAAAGGGGTCGATCCCGACCATTTCAATTCCTACGGCTCGCGACGTGGTAACCATGAAATCATGATGCGCGGCACCTTCGGCAACATCCGCATCAAGAATCGGCTGGTTAGCCCCAAGGAAGGGGCATACACCGTCAAGTATCCGGAACACAAAGAGATGTATAACTACGATGCAGCCATGAAGTATCTGGCGGAGGGCACCCCCTTGATCGTGTTGGCCGGTAAGGAATACGGCACGGGCTCCTCCCGCGACTGGGCTGCCAAAGGCACCAGCCTTCTCGGGGTGCGGGCGGTGATCGCCGAATCCTTCGAGCGTATCCACCGCAACAATCTGGTGGGCATGGGGACCCTGCCCTTGATTTTCAACGATGACCAGAACGCCGCCGTCCTCGGGCTGGACGGGACGGAAACCTACTCCATCCTCGGTCTTGCCGATATCACTCCGCGCAAGAAACTCACCGTTCAGGCCATAAAACCAGATGGAACGACCATTACCTTTACGGCCATCGCCCGCCTCGATACGGAGGTCGATGTCCTTTATTTCCAGCATGGCGGTATCCTCCCCTATGTCCTGCGACAGATGATGAAGGCCTGATGAACATGGCCGACCGGCAACGGCGCAGAACAGGAAAAGTATACCCGTTTTAAACGCCAACGGTCCAAGTTGCGCAAGAAAAAAACGAGGCTGGAAAGAATGACTGAGTCAGAAAAAACAACACGGAAACTGCGAATTAACGAAAAGCTCAAGTCTTCACTCCTGAAGTGGATCATTATCCATAATGATCAAGTCACTGATACAGCATCACTGAAACTGGATGAGCTTGAGGACGAGCGCGAATTTGCCGCAAGTGAGATAGAGACGAAAATTACCGGAAGCCCAACGGTTGACCGGCCACTGCAGAAGATCCGGCAATTCAGAAATCGGCCGGAACCGAAAATTGTCGTAACCGTCGATACGCTCACTACCGGAGTGGATATTCCCGCCATTGAAACGGTTGTTTTTATGCGCATGGTGAAGTCGCGTATCTTCTGGGTGCAGATGCTCGGCCGTGGCACACGGCTTTGTCCGGAAATCAACAAGGAAAAGTTCACCATTTTTGACTGCTTTGATGGAACGCTGATCGAATAATTCAAAAACGACTGATCAAACGGCTTCGTCGCATTGAAAAGAACATGGGCGCCGAGGCGCGACAACTCTTTGCCAAGTATATCGCCGATGGCGACATCAAGGCCTATACCGACAAACTCAAAGATCATATCGAGACAAAGTTTACCGAAACTCTGCAGCTCCTGCGGAACAAGGACGTTCAGGACTATAAAGCCCAGCTGATTGACGCCGTTGAAAGATGGTTTCCACGGCTGTATCCAACGGCTTAGGAGCCGTTAGGAAATAACTAGACCATTTTCATTTAAAAAACTGTAACAGGGCGTGCAGCGTAGTTAAGGGATGCGGCGGACATCCAGGGATGTAGAGATCGACCGGGAAAAGGGCACCAAGGTCGCCGACGATTTCCGGACTGCCGTAGAACGGCCCGCCGGAGATGGCGCAGGCACCGGAGGCAATGACCACCTTGGGGGCGGGAACCGCATCATAGGTGGCTAGGAGGGCAGCTTTCATGTTTTTCGAGATCGGCCCGGTGACATGAATTCCGTCGGCATGGCGGGGTGAGGCAACAAAATCTATACCAAAGCGGGAAAGGTCGAAAAACGGCGTGTTGAGCACGTTGGTATCCGCTTCGCAGGCATTGCAACCACCCGCCGACACCTGTCGCAACTGCAATGACCTGCCGAATAACTTTTTGAAATGCTGTTTTGCATGTTCAGCCAGGGCGGGCAGAGCATCACCTGCAAAAACCAGTGCTTCCCGGGTGGCAGTCCCCATGCCGAAATCCTGACTAAAGGTGACAAAGGCCCCTGCCTCGACATTTTCGCAGCGCCCGCAAAAGGTGCATTTGCCAAGATCGATCTTCTGCTCCTCGCAAAGAATGGCATCCTGCGGACAGATGGCGGCGCATTGCCTGACCGTGGCGGGGTCACATTCACTGTTTATTTTCGGCAGGCCCCGGTAGCGTTTATAGAGGTTGATCGGTTCTTTCGGGTAGGCGGTAGTCTTACAACCCTGCTCAAAGCGGTTCCTGATGATTTTCAACATATTCTATACCTTGGTTGTCGGGCCGACTCCTAAAGATCAAAGCCGCAATAAGAGAGATTAAAGCTTTTATTGCACAGGGGAAAATCGGAAATCTCCTGGTTCCTGAGCGACATGGCCAGACCGGTCCAATTATGAAACGAGGGGTCTTTAATCTTGTAGCGTTCGATATTGCCGGTTTTGTCGGTCAACAGGCAGTGCGAAACCTCGCCACGCCAGCCTTCGTTGATTGTTACTACAAAGGATTCGGGCTCAAGGCGCAAGTCTCCCATGGCTGTTTTTGCACAGGCCTCTCCGGCCCGGCTTAAAAGGATGCGGATGAGGTGCATGGAGTGGATGATTTCCTCGCGGCGCACCGATGCCCGACTATACACATCGCCGTTCACCATCTCGTTGCGGTTGGCATGGAGAACCCCGTAGGCCTCGGTCGGAAAAGCAACACGCGCGTCGTATTCAAGACCGGAGGCCCGACCGCTGTAACCGACCAAACCGAGGTGCTCGGCCATCTTTTTTGAAACCCTGCCGGTATTTTCAAAGCGGATCTGTACCGAGTGGGCGCTGAAGAGCAGATCGCAGACATGGCTTATCTCCGGTTCCAACTCCTTGAGCTTATCTTCGATGATTTTTGCCTGTTCTCCCCCCATTATCTGGGATACGCCGCCGGGAAGCACCAATGACTTGCCGAACCTGTTGCCGCAAAGGACCTGCAGGAGGTTGAGAAACTCGCCGCGGATGCGACCGAAATAGGCCGCCGGCGGGTTAAAGGCAACATCGCCGCTCAAGGCGCCCAGGTCACCGATATGGTTGGCGAGGCGCTCAAGCTCCAGGGCGATCGACCGAACAATCCGTGCGCCGGGGTCGACGGACAGCCCGGCGAGGGCTTCAAGCGCCTGGCAACAGCAGAGATTATGGCCGATACTGGTGTCGCCGGCAATCCCTTCGCACAGAATCGGCAATCGCTTCATCGGCACCTGGGTGAGCATCTTTTCAATGCCGCGGTGCTGATAGCCGAGTTGTATCTCCAGGGAAAACACCTCCTCCCCGGCACACTGAAAGCGGAAATGTCCGGGTTCGATAATGCCGGCATGCACCGGGCCTACGGCAACCTCATGAATGCTCTCGCCATCGACCTGGAAGTATTGATAATTGCCGGGAATATCCTCCTCATAGTTGTTGCCGAAGACATCGGCAACCTGGCGATAGTTGGCATGGTAGCGGACCATCTTCAGCCACGGATGATAATTCGGCGTAATCCCGTACTGTTCGGCAATTTCCCGCTCGAACATATGGAATTTTTCACTGGAGGAGGCGGTCAAAGAGGGGAAAATTTCGCCGACCTCGGTTGTCAATACATACAGCTTGGCATTGCGCACCACCGCCAGAAGCATATTCCGGCCATCCTCGACAAAGGCAAAAAACTGGACGACAAAGCCATCATTTTTCACAAAGGTGTCCAGCAGTTGGGCAAAACGGGCAAAGGGCACACAGGGGATGGTCGAACGCTTAACGGTTTGCCCGTTGTAAATCTGCAGAAGCTTATCCATGAATTGTCCCGCCAATTATTTTAATGGTGTCGAGGATTGTCGTATATATCCCATCCGGAATCCAAACGGTGAGCAAGACCGAGGCACTAAGAAGGACATAGGGAGGCAAGACGCGAAGGAATTTTTCAATACCGTGCGGCTCGGCGATATTCTCGGAAAAGGACATATCGGTAACGATCTGGGCAGCGCCGGCCACCACCAGAAGCAGGCAGAATATGAAAATAACGGCGTAAAGCGGATGACCGCTTTGTATGGCGCCGATAAGGATAAACAGCTCACTGACAAAGAGACCAAACGGCGGCAGTCCGGAGATGCCGACAAATCCGGCAAAAAACGAAACAAAGGTCTTCGGCAGATATTTTACTAGATTGCCGATACGGCCGACCAATTTGGTTTTAAAACCGAGCATAATGTTGCCGGCGGAGAGAAACAACGACGATTTAATGAGCGAATGGTGGATCATATGGAGAATGGCGCCGTACACCGCCACCCCGCCGATCGCCGACGCCAAAGGCGATGATGCCCATATTCTCGATGCTCGAATAGGCGAGCATGCGCTTATAATCCCCTTGCCGCACCATAAATATCCCGGCCACCAGCATCGAGGTCAAACCGAAACCGATCAGCAGATTGCTGGAAAATTCTCCCAGTCCGGCCAGATACATCAGGGTATGGGCCTTATAGATACCGAGAAAGGCGCAGTTGAGGAGAGCCCCGGACAACAACGCCGATGCTGGACTCGGTGCCTGACTGTGCGCATCGGGAAGCCAGGTATGCATCGGCGCCAGACCCATTTTGGTGCCGAAGCCGATGATAATAAAAATGAATCCCGCCTTGAGCCAGATCGGATCGAGCTGGGCCGCCACCTGATTCAGCGAGGTAAAGGTTAATGGGACATCGATCTCGGCAATATCGATGGACAGGGTGATGAAAAAGCAGCCGAGCAGCGCCAGGGCAATGCCCACCGAGCAGATAATGATATATTTCCAGGTTGCCTCCAGTGCCTCCCTTGAGTGATGCAGATAGATCAGCGGCGCACTGAGCAGGGTCGTCGCCTCTATGGCGATCCACAGGACAATGGGATGGTCGGCAAGACTTACCATGCTCATGGTGCCGAGAAAAAGCAGCATGCAGCCATGGAAAATCCTGTTCGTTTTCCATCTCGGCTTCGCGCACATAACAGATCGCATACACCGAGATACAGAGAAAGACAAAGGAGGTGAGGAGCAGCACCAAGAGACCGATCGGTTCGGGGGAAAAAAATCCCTCGGTATACACCGGCAAAGTCCCGAGCCAGGCCATGACCGTCAGTTGCAAATGAAAAAGGGCGGCAACCACCAGCATCCCGCGGCCAAGGGTCGGGGGGGTAAAGAGGGCTGCCAGGCCGGTAATTATCGGCAGTAAAAAGATCAGTTCGAGCATTGTATCATTCCTTTAAGCGATTAAGGAGATCGGTGTTGATACCATCGAAGGCATGATTGATATTATGCAAAATGATCCCCATGATCATGACTCCGACCAGCAGGTCGAGCAGGACGCCGAATTCTACGATATAAACGGTATGGGCATGTTTGGTGAGAGCTGTGCCGACCAGGTAAATACCATTCTCCAGCATCAGGTAACCGATGACCTGGGTGATCACCTTTCTTCGGCTCATCATGAGAAAAAATCCCGCCGACATGGTGGTAATTGCCGTGGTCAGAAGCAGGTCGTGGCCTTTCGGCAGGGAAAGGTGCAGTCTCTCGGTGATAAATATCGACAGCAGGATGATGATCAGCCCGACAAATAGCGAGGCGTGATACCCGATGATCGGTTCGATCTCCCTCTTGGTCGCTACGCGTTTCAAGGCGACATAGAGGAGTCCGGGAATAAGCACCCCTTTGATGAGGATCATGATCTGAAAGAATATCAGACCGCCACTCCCCACCCGGCTATGGTGCTGCAGCAAAAGGGGTATGAGAGATACCATCACCCCCTGCAGGGCCATAACCTTCACCAGGGTGATGAGTCGGCTCGATGCCAGAGACAGCAGCACCGACAGCAGCACGATCACCATGATTATATTATTAATATTAATCATTTAACTAACTCCATGGTAAGGATTGCCGCAAAAAACACCAGGATCAGGGAGGTCAGCAGGAATTTTGGCACAAGGTTCATTTTAAACCTGGCCATCCCCGATTCCACCAGGCCGATGGCCACATATACCATGCTGATTCCACCATAAAACAGGGGGATATTGTAAAACCCCCAGACTGCCTTCAGAGGACAGATAATGAGAAAGATAAAGGCCGAATAGAAAAATAGTTTATAAAAGGAGCCGAGTTCGATAAAGGCCAGATCCGGACCGCTGTGATCAAGCACCATCACCTCATGGATCATCGTCAATTCCAGATGGGTGGCCGGATCATCAACAGGAACCCGTGAATTTTCGGTCAGCAGCACCATAAAAAGAGAAACAATGACCAGGAGCAGCAGGGCTCCGGCCGGCCCCGCCAAGCTGATCGGGTTTGTCCCGGTGAAGTACTCGGCAAAGCTGAGGGCCCCGGTCATCCGATAGAAAAGCACGAGGATGGCGAAAATCGATGCCTCGGCGAGGGTTCCGAAAAATGCCTCCCGCGCCGCCCCCATGCCCTGAAACGGTGAAGCGGTATCAAGGGCCGCGGCGATGGTGAAAAAGCGGCCGAGGCCGAGAATGTAAAAAAGAACAATCACGTCGCCATGGAAAGAAAGGATCGGCGACATGCCGCCGAGCGGAAAAAACAGCAGGATCATCACCGCCCCGGCACAGGAAATCATCGGCCCGAGCTTAAAGACAAATGTGGTGCTGGTACTGTAGACCGAGCCCTTGCGAAGAAGCTTGCCCAGAGTGTAATACTTGATGAGCAGCGGCGGCCCCTTTTTACCGGCGAAGAAAGCCTTCACCTTAAGAATAATGCCGGGAAAGAGCGGCGCCAGGAGCAGCGCCAGAGCTATTGTGAGAAACGATTCCATACCCAGTTCTTTGCCCATCACTTGGTAACCAAAAAAAATATTAGATAAACGAGGTCAGCAACAGGACACTGATCGCCACAATGATATAACCTATATAGAGCTGCACATTGCCATGCTGTATCCAGCGAAACTTGCCAAGCAGGGCCAGCAGCGGCATGACCAGTCCCCGGTGCATGCCGACATCGGCGATATCTTCAACCCGGCTGTGGTATACGCTTTTTCCCGGGAAGATCTTTTCCAAAAGCACCTTGGACTCCCTGACGATGACAAAGGGCCGGAAAAAATTAATGACACTGCGCGCATAGGAGGTGCCGGTGTACTGGATTCTTGTCGTTCCCTTGGTGAAGCCACAACCCCAGGTCGGACCTTTGGCAATTTCCTTGTTGCGGTACAAGAGCTTTCTGAGAAGCAGTATTACAAAGAAAATCAGAAGGAACAGGCGTGAGCCAAGGGCAAGATTCGCCCCGATGCTGTTGATGCTCGCGGCATCGACGAGGCCTCCTTTGACAATATCGGTGAGACCGGCAAAGGCCAGGTGCATAAAGCTCTCGGGAAAAATGCCGATGGCAAGGCACAGGGCGGCGAGAACCGCCATCGGCAGGGTCAGCAAGCGACTTCCCTCGCTGGCCTCGGCCGCCTGTCGACTGCGGGGTTCGCCGAGAAAGACAATGCCCACCACCTTGGTAAAACAGAAAGACGCCAAACCACCGATTGCCGCCAGGGAAATAATCGCCAAAATCGCCAGCAGAAGCGTGCCATGGGTATATTTGAGGCCCTGAAAGGCGGCAAAATAGACGAGAAATTCACTGATAAACCCATTAAAAGGCGGAAGACCGGAAATCGACACCGAACCAACCAGAAAGGCTCTGCCGGTAATGGGCATCCTTTTCATCAGGCCGCCGAGATGATCGACATGGCTGGTGCCGCTGTTTTTGATGACCGCACCGGCCCCGAAAAACAACAGGGATTTGAAGATCGAATGGTTGAGAACATGGAGCAGGGCGCCGGCAAAACCGAAACCGGCCATGGTCACATTGCCCTTTGCCACCCCGATCATACCAAGTCCTGCACCCATGAGGATAATGCCGATGTTTTCAACGCTATGATAGGCAAGGAGTTTTTTCAAATTGTGCTTACCGAGGGCATACAGGACACCCAACACCCCGGAGATCATGCCGAAGACGAGGACCACCTGACCGATGAGCAGCTCATTGCTGGCGATGAGAAAATAGACCCTGAGAATGCCGTAGATGCCCATCTTGATCATCACCCCCGACATTATCGCCGAGATATGGCTGGGTGCCGCCGGATGGGCATGGGGCAGCCAAACATGCAGGGGAAAGACACCGGCCTTTGAGGCAAAGCCGAGAAAGGCCAAGAAAAAGACGATCAGTTTGACCTCTGCCGGAATGGTCGCAAACTGGGAAAATTCGAGGCTGCCGGTCTGGCTGAAAGCGACCCCAAAGGCGGCAAATATCAGCAATGCCCCGGCCTGGGCAAAAATGAAAATAGAGATAGCCGGCGGTTCTCGTTTCCGCTTTTTCATAGTCATACATAACGAGAACGTAGGACGAGAGGGACATGATTTCCCACACCAGGGCAAAGCTGAGAATATTGGCGGCAAGGGTAACCAGGGCCATGGCGACGACCAGCACATTGGTGCAAAAGAAACTGACCGCGATCCTCAGCGTGTTTTCCGCCATATCGAAATAGGCACAACTATAAATGGCCGCCAAAGGGCAGATCAAGAAAATCGGGATCAAAAAGAAGTAGCTGAGCGAATCGCAGGCGAATGCCAGGTGAAAACTATGCAGCCAGGACCAGGACCAGGTCATCCCCTGGAGTTCGGCAGGGGCAAAAAAAAGCACGGAGATCCCCGTCAAACACCCAATCAAAGTGGTTCCCAGATAGGCCCACTTGGCAAACGCCATGTGCCGGTGGGCCAGGAGGGGCAGGATTCCCCCGGCGACTATAATGGCCAGGGCCAAAAGAAAGATATTCATTTTTTTTCTCAGGAATTATATTCAGTCGTCTTAAGGCGCTAGCGGAACAATTACCGGCAGCGGCACGATTCGTGACAATCGCCCTGTCCTTACTCCTCAAAAGTGAATCCATACCATTGCAATTCCATGTCAGAGTTCTCAGGGACAAAAGCGATCTCACTGTTATCAATGCGGCTATGCAACTCATTCATCCACAGAAGAGCCTGATTTTTCGAGAAGAACGGACCTACCTCCGTCAAAGAAATCATGTCAAGCATGCGCCGCTTATTGAACTTTGTTACGTCGTCTTTATCCTGAAATATTCCAATAATTATTCGCATTTACGGCACATAATGAGTGGTTTTGTATTCTTTGAGATAGCGTGGTTCGTTGGAACAGGATGCTAGCACTTTGTATGCCACCGGCATCCGGCAAATTACTTTTGTTGCATAAAAGAGCATTTGAGGTAAAGGAAAGGCATGACAATCCTTGTCCGGACTGCGATAGCGCCGGTATGAAGATATCTTTACCGGGAGTCGGCGGGGCAAAGGATCCTCGTAAAAAGACCAGAAGAGGGCAGTTCCGGCTTCATCCGTCGGGGCATTTTGCCCCGGCAGGTCTTTTTTGCCCCACAGAGGGTTGAACATGGAGGAGGTGCACAGCCTAAAAATGGCCGGCAGTACGATCTCAGCGCCTCATCACTCTGGAGGCTTTTGCAGTCGACGATACAGGGTCTTGCGGTCTATCATGAGAATCTCCGCCGCCAGGGTTTGGTTGCCCTTGGTGGTTTTCAGGATGTAGGCGATATAGCGCTGGATCATCTCTTCCAGGGAAATGAGCTCCGCGGGCTCAGGCGTTTGCCAAAAGAGGCTGCGACCGGTGTGCTCCTGGATCTTTTGCGGCAGATCCTCGGGCACGATCTTTTCAAAAAGGGTCATGACGACGCCATGTTCCATGGCATTCCGCAGCTCCCTCACATTGCCTGGCCATTGGTAACTAAGCAATCGCTTAACGGTCGAATCGGCCAGTCCGGTCACCTTCTTGTCCAGTTTTTCGGCAACAGCGCCGATAAACTTGTGCGCCAGGAGAAGGATATCGGTACCACGTTTACGGAGCGGCGGGATATCCACCTTGATGACATTCAGCCGGTAATACAGATCTTCGCGAAACCGGCCCTCGGCAACGGCGGCCTCGATATTCATATTGGTTGCTGCGAGAATGCGCACGTCAAAGCCCTTTTCTTTGTTGCCCCCCACCGGCCGGACCCTGCGTTCCTCCAGCGCCCGCAACAGTTTTGGCTGCAGGCTGAGGGGAAGATCGCCGATTTCGTCAAGAAACAGCGTGCCGCCGCTGGCCTCCAACAGCAGGCCGGTTCGATCCTGCCAGGCATTGGTAAAAGCCCCCTTGACATGGCCGAAAAGTTCGCTTTCCAGGAGGTTTTCCGGCAGGGCCGAGCAGTTGATGGCGACAAAGGGCTTGTCTTTGCGACGGCTGTATTCATGCAGGGCGCGCGCCGTGATCTCTTTGCCCGAACCACTCTCCCCGGTAATCAGCACCGAGGTCTCGGCAGCGGCAAGGCGCTGCAACCTGGCAAAGAACTCCTGCATAATCGGGCTCTCGCCGATGAGTCCGGGAAAAGAATGGCTGCGCTCGATTTTCTCGCTGAGGATCCGCACCTGGTGCTTGAGGTTTTTATGATCCACCGCCCGCAAAAGAGTGAGGGCGAGGAGGTCCATATCCAGGGGCTTGGTTATAAAATCATAGGCCCCGGCCCTGATCGCCTCGATGGCGGTATCCAGGGAACCGAAGGCTGTCATCATAATGACCGGGATTTCCGGCCACTTCTCGGCAACCGCAAGGCAGACCTGAATGCCGTTGATATCGGGAAGATTTATGTCGGTGAGGATGACATCCGGCATGTCGTCGGGTATGGCCGCAATTCCAGCTTGCCCGGTCAGCAGAGAACGGCTGGTAAAGCCGCGCCGGGACAAGCCGACATCGAGCATTTCACCCATATCCTGATCGTCTTCAATAATAAGGATGTGGCCCCTCATAATCCGCTTTCCTCCAATCTGAGATAGAGGGTAAACTCTGCACCTTTTGTCGGGCGATTGCGAACCTCGATCCACCCGCCATGTTCTTCGAGAAGTTCGCGGGCAATTGATAACCCGAGGCCCGTGCCCAGGCCGACACTTTTCGTGGTAAAAAACGGGGTAAATATCTCTTGGAGATGCTCTTCCGGAATCCCCTGTCCTTCGTCGCGGATATCAATGCGAAGCAACTCTTTTACCTGGTCATCGGTGTGGATCATCGATTTTAACCGGATATTTGCCACATCCACCTGGACACTACCCTTATCCGGTGTCGCCTGAATGGCGTTCATAATGATATTCATAACAATCTGTTGCATCTGTTGGCCGTCAACCAAACAATGTGTCTTCGCCTCGGACGCCACCTGCAGAAACAGAGCCACTCCCTGTTTGCCGGCAAGAGGGGTGAGGAGATGAAAAACCTGCCTGATCAGGGTTACGACATTTTCCCGGCCCTTCCGGATGACCTTTTTCTTCCGGGAAAAATCGAGGAGCTGGCGAATGATAAGGGTCATCCGCTCGGCCTGGGACTTGATGATTTTTGCACAACCAATGATCTCCTCCCGCTCCAGGGGCTCGGAGATTATCATTTTCGCCCTGCCGTCAACAACGTTGAGGGGTGTGCCGATCTCGTGGGCGATACCGGCGGCGATCTGTCCCACCGTTGACAATTTCTCGGTATGCCGTAACTGTTCGAGGGTCTTCAAGCGGGCAAGGTTTTCGAAACGGATTTTTTCCTGGGCGATGAGCAATCTGGTGCACATATCGTTCATAATTCCGGCAAGCTGCACCAGCTCATCGTCGCCTTGTATCTCAAGGTCGGCGGTCAGATTGCCCTTGCCGATCTCCATCGCTTTGCGCGACAATTTTTCGAGAGGTTTTCTAATCTTTGTGTAGATGAGAAAATAGACGACGCTGCCGCTGACCAGGGCCAACATTGCTGAAATCACAAGGGTTTGCACCAGTACTTTCTGGGTGTACTGCACAAGCGGTGCAAGAGATTGACTGATTTCCAGCACTCCACGCCGCTCACCGGGTATGGGAAGGGGAATAAAGGTGTAACGAAGCCTTTTTCGATTTTCATCAAAGGCAATAAAGGTGAGCGATTGCCCGGCGTCCAAGCCAACGAAGGAGGCCTCCGGCTGCCTTCCAGCAAATCTCCGCCGGACATCATCGATCGGGACCCAGCGAATGCTGTTCTCCGGATCGGCCTGGTTGGCATCTTCAATCTGTCTGATGGCCATTTCGGCACCGCTTTCCGTCCAGACGCGGGCTACGACTCCGGCGAGGACCCTGCCGGCCGCCTGGGCATTTGCCGCCATATCCGCATCAAATTGCCCGATCTGCGTCTCATAATGCAAATTCCCGACAATTATCAGCAAGCCGATAATGCCCATTATGAGGGGGGAAAATATTTTTGAAAATAAATTCATGGTGATTTGTACAAGAAGAAAACCCGGTTGAGAACGACAATCCCAACAGGTCACAAAAGAGCGACGGCGTCCCAGCGGAACTGAGACGATGACGGAAAGGACCATCTGCCTTGCTTCGCAGGGGGCATTGACACTCCCTTTTTCAAGCAAATTTTGAAGCGATAATACTGCCTAAACCATGCATATGCAAAATTTTCCCGTAGCCCCAGCGTTTTTCATGTATTGATGGAGTGGTGGAACCTCTGTTTGTGCCTGAATTCCTGCCATCATAAACCTTGGAGCTATGTTTCAATGGTGGAAAACCGACGAAGAGATCGGGGGAGGGAAATACCAAGAGGAGGGTAAATGCTGAAAAAACAAATCCAAGGGCGAGAATTTTCGGCTAGAAGGAGAGAGCCGGCATATTTCTTGAGATTTTTTAATCACAGAAGATATACCGGCCATTGGCTAGGAGGTTGTCCTAGGATCGGGTGAGGGTCAATCTGGTTTCCTGATGTCTCCGGGAACTCCCGGCCTTTTTCAGTGGTGGCAACAAATTTTTCCGGCTAGAAGAAAAATCACTTTTCGGCGATGGTTCTTTTCCAACCAAATCAGTGCAATGAAAAAAAACATACCAGTCACTGTGCTGTTGCTTATTGGTTGTCGCAAGAAGGCCGACACCCCGGGCAGCCTGCACAAGTGGTCTCTGGGGGCGATGCCGACCGGCGACAAATGCCTGCCACCAGCTCTGCAGACGGACACCTATGGCCACTGCCAGATGGATGGCGCATACTGATAAAATAAATACGGAAAAGTATTGGTTTGACTCCATCGCGCACCTCCTTTCGGGAGAGAATTGCCGACTCTCTCCCTTGTTTGTCTCTACACGGCCACAATCCAGCCCACTCCATCAATCCTGGACGCGGACCAAATAACTCAACCTGCCATCTTTTCCGAAACGAGATCTCCGACACCGGTAAGATCCCGTACACCGTTGCTTGCCAGTCTTTTCACAACCAAAATCGGCTTAAAGGAGAGCGCCGCAACCCGCTCCACCACGCTGCCCACAAGGAAACGCCAGAGGGCGGTACGGCCATAGGATCCCAGAACAATCAGCTGAATATCTTTTTCCTCACAATATTTAACTATTTGTTCGTACGGAAAACCTTCCCAAATCTCCGTGATCACCGGCACACCCAATTTTTTACCTTGACCGGCCAAGGTCTGCACTGCAGTCGAGCTCTTGTGTCGTGCCTCATCAAGTACACCGTAACGCAGACTTCGATCGACACCGACATCCAGTACCGAAAGTGCATGCACCTCCCCACCATAAGCCAGCGCCAGATCAAGGGCGCGCTGCCCGGCGTCCATGCTGTGCCGAGAACCGTCTAAGCCGACAAGCGTCCGGGTAAAGTTTACCTCTACATCTTCAGGAATCAGCAACACATCGCATGGACTGAGGCCGATCACATTGGCTATCGTGCGCCCGAGCAGCACACGCTCGACATAGGCACGCTTTGGGCAACCCATGAGCAAGAGGCCGGCCCCTATTTCTTCAGCAGTGGCAATTATCTCTTCGACAGGATCGCCGACTCTGTGCACAACGCGTATGGTTTGACCATGCGCTGCAGCCGTGCGACTAGCATCCTGCAGACATTTTTTAAAGGGCAAGCTCATTTGGTCGTTGGCATCACTGATTGCCCAGCGATTCATGTTCCCCTCATATCGAGGAGTAACGCAAACAACAACCAATTTTGCTCGCATCGATTGGGCTAGACGCAGCGCCTGAAGAAAGGCGGTTTGGCTGGCCGGCCCCGGATCAATAGCCACCAGGATCAAGTTAACTGTATCGGACATGATTCCCCTCCCTATGCCACGGCCTTTTCAAGGCTTCTGGCGCGAAAAAGGCTGACAAGTATGATAGTTGCCCCGGTCAGAAGAGCGAAACACATCACCGCAAAACTTATCTGAGTCATAACTGCCACATTGTCCGCGGCAAGTGCGGTGATATGCAACTCATTCAAATACTTGGGGATGGCAAAGAAACGGCTGACGGCAACAATGAGCATGATGGTGCCCATAACGTATTTGATCATATATTCTTTAACATAGGTGGTTCCGATAGCCCCCAGCTGCACGCCAAACAGCGAGCCTCCAAGAATGATCAAAACCAGGCGAATATCCACCATACCATAGTATGCCCAGACAAGAGTGCCACCCAGACCCATAACGAAGGCAATAACCAATTCTGTTGCCGACGCAATGATACTGGTGGCCCCGATGATATACATAAGGCCGGGAACCCCGATAAAACCGCCGACCGCAATGGTCGCTGCCAACATGCCGGTGGCCAGGGCAACCGGCACGAGAAACCATACGCTTATCCGCAGGTTGGCGGTCTTAAATGTCACCATCGGCCAAAGTTCGATTTTCTGAATGCGTTTGGCAAGAGGTGCACCCGATGTATTGCCCCCCGATTTCTTTGTCGTGACGGCATCACGCATGACAATGGAACCGACTATGACCAGAACCAACACAAAGATAAAGCTGACATAGAGGTTCGATCCGGCCTGTCCCCAGGTGTCGAGGATATGTTTCTGCAACATAACTCCGACCTGGACACCGATCTCGGCAAAGGTTCCCATGATAAGCCCCAATTTGATATCCACCTGGCCATATTTATAACGCTTGATTGCCCCAACCAGGGCTTTGGGAAACTTGTGGCACATATTGCTGGCAACCGCCACCGTTCCCGGCACACCGAGGCTCATCATGGCCGGAGTCAGGACAAAGGCGCCGCCGGAACCGATAAAACCGCTGACAAGACCGCCGACAAAGCCGACAAGAAATAAAAATACTATTGAATACGCGCTCAGGTCGATAAATTGAATGACCTCATTAATTGGACCGTGCATTTTCCCTCCTAAAATTAATATATTATATCAAATTCTGTTGTTCAAAATATTCCACAAGCTGCATACTGTAGTACTGTCTGCGAACTTCACACCCTGACTTCGGCGCGTGGTCGAGTGTCTTTTCTGATACCGATGGCATCGGTGGTATCCTGGCGAATATCCGCCCGCTTGGGTGCAGTGACTTTCGAACCTTCAATGCCCAGAGCGGACCAGAACGAATTGGTGAAATTTCCATGCACGTAGGAGACAGCGAGGACAACAGCGACCGGCAGCAGGGCATACAGACCGCCTTTGGCCAGATAGGTCATAATGATATCCGGATTGGTAAAGACAGCCGCATACAATCCGGCAGTGAGGCCGCCAAAGACAAAACAATTTTTTACATGCCGTTTCTTGCTTGTGGTAGACATACTCGTTTCTCCTCGATTTGCTGGGTTATTGTGAGTGTTCTTGGCCATTCCACCCGCCTTAGGCCGGGTATAAATGACGCTAAAAACGGGAACAGGTGCCTGTGAGGTCACCTCTTCCATACGGATTCCCTGATCAATGATGACAAACTCAATACGCTTTTCCGTGTGGCATAACCGCTTGACGATCTTGCCGATTTTCCCCGTTTCGCCGATGTGTTCAACCGGCACGTTACTCGCCCCGGCCTTGTGCCTGAAGAGTGTTGAACTTTCCTGCATGGCCGCAGCGAAGAGCCTGCTCCGTTCCCCGCCATCACGGAAGAATGGCAAGGTGTTGGCATGGACGGCGAGGATGGCATACTTCAGGCGATCGGCAACATTAATGGCATAATCCATTACCGGTTCCGCCATATGTCCGTTGCGGGTAACGACCAGGATGAAGGGTATTTTATTCTGAGGTGGCGGAGCGAAGGCGGCCTCGGCATTACCATGCTTTTCTGCTGGTATTATTGGACATTTGTCTGAAAATGGTTGGGCCATACCTGTTTCTCGTAGTGAATATGAAGACTGTTGTGGCAATGTTTTCAAGAAGCATGCCAACCAGAATTATCATCGCATGTTATCTATTTTATTAATATTATTTTGAATTTGAGAAAACAGGCAGGCTGATGGTGTTACAATTAGCAACAAGGTTTCAAGGATTCCGGCAAAAGACTTCGTTTTGCTATTGCAATTTGCAACACTCCTGTGCAAATTGCAACACTCCCGCATTGCCGGTATGGTGATGCCCAGACCGGCAATGCGGCATTGTTTTATTTGCAGGAAAACCCGGATAAAAGACCTAGCAATCCAGAAAGAGTGCGGGCCGGAGTGAACGGAGGGACCTTTTCTACCCAAAGATTACATTGCCGCAAAGTTCGAAATGGCTGAAAGTTGCATATGAATTTTTTTAGGGAGGGCAGTTGCAAAGGATGTATAATGGAATCAAAATTGCAAAATGTTTGACGTTATATGCGCAAGTTACCATCGGCAGGGAATAGATACCGGCTCGTCAGAACGACGAAAATTCAACAGCTGTAACAGGAAAAGGTCCTTATGTTCTTTAAAAGAAAAGTTGAACAACCTGACGTACCCTCGCAAGACACCCCGGATACCATCACTCCTCTGGCCAAGCTTCGAGCTCAAGTCGACGACGCCGGGCTTCCGCCGCACATTTTCGAAACTGTGAACCAGGGAACTTGAGAAACTTGAGAAGACCGATCCCTCGGTGGCCGAGTATGCGGTGGGTTTCAACTATGTCGAGCTGGTGATCTCCCTGCCCTGGAATGTGTCGTCACTCTGCAAAATCGACCTGGACACGAGCCCAGGCTGTTCTTGAGGCCAGGCACTGCGGTCTGTCCCAGGTCAAACAGCGGATTCTTGAATTTCTGGCCGCCAAAACCCTGTGCAGTAAGGCACAGAAAAGTATTCTGGTGGTCGACGATGAAGAAATTGCTCGATCCAATATGCAACATGTGCTGTCGAAAGACGGATACAGCTGTCGGTGTGCGGCCAATGGCATTGAGGCCCTCAGGGTTCTTGCCGAGGAGGAGATCGATCTGGTTATCACCGATCTGAAGATGGACCGTATGGATGGCCTGCAACTGCTGCAACAGATCAATCGTTTGTCACCGGAGATTCCGGTTATCATGGTCACCGGTTTTGCAACCGTCAGTTCGGCGGTAGAGGCCTTGAAAAAAGGGGCGGCCCATTATCTCGGCAAACCGGTGAATCTTGATGAACTGCGTAAGACGGTTAAGGAAGTCCTCGAAAAGAAAGCTCTTTGTGGAAATGGGCAAGGGACCGATTCTTTGTTTTACCGGCCCGCCGGGCACGGGTAAGACCTCGGTCGGCAGGGCCATTGCCGAGGCTCTGCAACGCCAGTTTGTGCGCATCTCCCTGGCCGGCCTGCGCGATGAGGCCGAATTGCGTGGCCATCGGCGGACCTATGTCGGCGCCCTCCCTGGTCGTATCATCACTGAATTAAAAAAGGTAGGGGTGAATAATCCGGTATTTATGCTCGACGAGATTGATAAAATCGGTCAGGATTTTCGCGGTGATCCGGCCTCGGTGCTGCTTGAGGTCCTTGATCCTGAACAAAATGTCCGCTTCACCGACCACTACCTTGATATGCCCTTTGATCTGTCGCGGGTGATGTTTATCGCCACGGCCAACGACATCAGCAAGCTTCCCGGCCCTCTTTTCGACCGGATGGAGCGTATCGAGTTTGCCGGCTATACGGAAAAAGAAAAATTGCAGATCGCCAAGCAGTTCATCTTGCCACGGCAACAGAGGGCGGCAGGGCTTTCCAGGACAATGCTGCATCTTTCTTCGGACGCTGTTGCACGCGTCATCAGCGACTACACAAGGGAATCCGGGCTGCGCAATCTGGAGCGGGAGCTCGCCGATATTTGCCGTAAAATTGCCCTGTTATGTTTGAAATCCGAGCACCATGAGCAGACAATGGATATCGACGCCGATACCGTTAGCCGTCTCCTCGGGCCCCGGAAATTTTTCCGCGAAGTAGTGGATGGCAAGACCCAGGTGGGTATCGCCACCGGCTTGGTCTGGGCCGAGACAGGGGGTGAAATAATCAGCGTCGAAACGGTTTCGATGCGCGGTTCGGGAAAACTTATCTTGACCGGTTCGCTTGGCGAGGTTTTGCAGGAATCGGCACAGGCGGTCCTCAGTTATATTCGCAGCCGAACCAAGGAATACAAAATACTCGACACCTTTTTTCAAGATACCGACATCCACATTCATTTTCCGTCCGGGGCTATTTCCAAGGATGGCCCTTCCGCCGGCATTACCATCTTTGCGGCGCTCCTTTCTCTTCTCACCAGGCGTCCGGCTCGCCGCGATGTGGCCCTCTCCGGGGAAATGACCCTGAGCGGCCGCATTCTGCCGGTCAGCGGCATCAGGGAAAAAATTCTCGCCGCCAAAAGAGCGGGAGTACGATGTGTGCTCTTGCCACAAGCCAATAATGAGGAAGTGGAGGCCCTGGCACCCGACGTCACTGAAGACCTTGAATTAGTATTGGTGACCAATGCCGATGAGGTCGTAGACAGGGTGTTGGAGGCCCGAGCCTATATATTGGCGTAGTGATCTGCACTGTTGTCGGGCATTTATATTCCGCAACGCTTCTGTTCATGCGTCGGGTTTTTCAAGCCCGTAGCGTTTAATCTTGCGCCACAAAGAAACCCTGTCAATACCGAGAATTTTCGCGGCAGCCGACTTATTCCCCTCGACTTCGTCTAGAACTTCCATAATATACTGTTTTTCGTGGGCATCGAGGGGGGGCCAGTCCTGCCGATTGGTGCGCACGGCTACAGGAAGGTTTTCCCGCAGATCTGCCACGAGATGCTGTGGTTCGACAACTTCCCCATCGCAATGGACCAGGATGCGCTGCACGATATTTTCCAGCTCGCGTATATTTCCCGGATACTCATAGCGCATGAGCCGTTGTGCCGTTTCCACTGCCAACCGGGGAACGACTCGGCCCGGTCGACTGTGCTTTGCCAGAAAATGGCCGGCAAGAAGAGGGATATCGTCCTTACGCTCGGCAAGCGACGGCACATTGATGGCCAGGACATCCAGGCGATAAAAGAGGTCAGTGCGGAATGCCCCTTCTTCAGCTTCTTTTTTCAGATCTTTGTTGGTTGCCGCCAACACTCTGACATCTATCGGAATTTCCTCTGTTCCCCCGACGCGCAGCAGGGTTCGTTCCTGCAGTACCCGCAGCAGTTTCACCTGCATCGACAGCGGCAGTTCCCCCACTTCGTCAAAAAACACCGTGCCGTTTTCGGCCAGTTCCAAAAGGCCTTTTTTCACCTTGTTCGCTCCGGTGAAGGCCCCACGTTCGTGGCCGAAGAGTTCACTGGTAATCAGTTCTTCGGAAAAGGCCCCACAATTGAAGGCAACAAAGCGATTATTTGCCCGAGGGCTCATTTCATGTATGGTTCTTGCCACCAATTCCTTGCCGGTCCCGGTTTCCCCTTGAATCAATACATTGCAATCGAGTTGCGCGACTTGCTGGATGGTCTCGCGTAATGCCTGAATCTTCGGGCTTTGGCCGATAATCCGCGACGACGCGCCGACCTCTGCCTGCACCCGTTGCCGCAGGGATTGAATTTCTTTGCGTAAAAGGTTTTTTTCCAGGGCCTTTTCGACGATTGCCCGCAATTCGTTGATTTTGAAAGGTTTAGCGATATAGTGATAGGCGCCATGTCGCATCGCCTCGACGGCGGTATCGACACTGGCATAGCCGGTAATGACGATCACCTCGGTTGAAGGCCACAGGTTCTTGGTTTCGGTGAGAACTGCCATGCCGTCCCGCCCCTTCATCCGTAAGTCGGTGAGAACAAGGCCCACCTCTTCCTGGCGGAGGATGTCTATCGCCTGTTGACCATCTTCAGCGAGCAGGGGCAAGTATCCGTCTTTTTTTAAAACGAAAGCGAGGTTGTCGCGGGCGATTGCTTCATCATCGACAACGAGAATTTTCCGGTTTTCCATGCGATCTCGAAATTAAGCAATAATTTTACAGGCCAACGGCAGAGTGATAAAAAATGAAGCTCCCTGCCCGGGGCTGCTTTTGACGGTGATGTTGCCATCGTGCTTTTGAATAATACCGTAAACAACTGAGAGGCCGAGACCTGTACCCTGCCCTTCCTCCTTAGTGGTATAAAACGGATCGAAGAGCCGTCCCTGGATCTCCTCCGAAACCCCTTCTCCCGTATCCTTCACTTCAATGACAATTTCTTCCCCGCTTGCATCACGCGCGGCGGTTATGGTGATCAGCCCGCTCCCCTTGATGGCTTGAGATGCATTGATGATCAGATTGAGAAAAACCTCCTGCATACGTTGGCTATCCATGGGCACGACAAGATCTTCGGCGATGTCGACCCGAATATGGACATCGGAGGGCACTTGACTTTGTACCAGTCGAACGGCTCGCTTTACCACATCCACCAATTCCCAGGGGCGGAGGGTAAAATCCTGCACCCTGGAAAATTCGAGTAGCCCCTTGACGACATCCCTGGCCCGCATTGTTTCCTGGTCGATATTCTTCAGCATGCGCTGGATAAGTAGCATATCTCCTGATTGTAACTCGGCAATGGCAATCTGGCACGACGTGGAGATATTATTGAGTGGGTTGTTGAGTTGGTGTGCAACTCCTGCGGTCAGTGTACCGATCGATGATAATTTTTTCGATTGCACCAGTTGATCCTGCCTTCGTCCCAGTTCGCGAACCATGGTGTTGAAGGCCTCCATGACCTGCTGCATCTCATCGCGTGTGTTGATAACCTCGATACGGTTAAATCGACCCAGGGCAATATCTTCGGTGGCTCCCTTGATGATTGTCAGCGGATGGAAAATCTTAGAGATCATCAAGCAGGGCAATAGCACCCCGAGGGCCACCGCCATTGCCGACCACGCCACCAGTTGTGCCTGCAAGAGTTTGAGAATTCCATGGATCTGGTTGCGCTCAAATTCGACCAGATCTTCACTCAGCTCGGTCATTTTCTTACCCTGTTCCCGAAGTCTGTCAACCATCTGGGTATACTCGACACTATTGTCCGACTTCCGCTGCGACAGCTGCTCCATGCTGGACTGATAGCCTATGAGATGTTTGTCGAACTCCATAAGCATAGGGGCAATTTTCAGCCGGCCACCCCTGCTGAGAATGGTTTTTTCGGTATCAATGGCCTGTTCCAGATATCTTCTGTTCTCTTGCAGGGCCTCTGCTTTGTAATAGAGAAGGAAATTTTTTTCATAACGTCGTACTTCAAGTATGATATTATTGAGGTTATAGGCAAGTTCCAGTAATTCAGTCTTCTCTTCCGTGGTACGCAAATGATCGTAGGAGATATAGCCCATGCTGAGGATGCCGAGAATATAGCATCCGAGGATGAACATGCTTTTGAATTTGAGATTAAGATGCGGGACTTTAATCACGGCCGACCACCTCCCTATGGTTGAAATGAGATGCGTAAGTTGTTACGTGGCAAGCAATACATCTACTCAAAAGGGTGGCCAAAGTAAATTGTCTACAGTGGAGATAGCACATATTTTTTCAGGGGGATGAGGTGTGCGCCGGTAAAAGCTTTGTTATCACTCACCCGGCTATTTGACTCGAATCAAGTGGGAAGGTCAACCCAATCACCGGGAAAATTCAATCATAACCCGCAGGGTCACAAGAACGTGACAAATGAGGGAAAAGAAAAAACTTGCCTAAATTTCGGACAGCGGATAGCTTCCCTGAGTGACAGTGTGTTTCTGGCAGAGGACTCCATTGTTGTCGACCAATTTGCCACAGGACACTTATACAACAACAAATTACCACAAATTGGGGCTGTAGCTCAGCTGGGAGAGCGACGCGTTCGCAATGCGTAGGCCAGGGGTTCGATCCCCCTCAGCTCCACCATTACAGAGGATTTTCCCTGGTACATGTTTGGTCGACATGTACCAGGGTTTTTTTATGCCCACCACATCCCCCGCCAACACAAAAAACCGGCCTAGCCCTGGTCGCCCTTTTTTCTGAAAGACCACCAATTTGGGTCAGAGCAATTTTAATTCAAAAAATAAATATTGTCAGGGTAATATCGAAGTGATCACACTGTTCTCTCCCAAACCATACGCCAGTCAAACTGCAAAAACCTGCGAATGTGCGATACGAACGGGTCTTTTTCCTGCAGCAATTCTATCTTCTTTTTGTACAAGGCTTCATTGATTACGGTATCCCGTTGCAGCGAATGGTAGGACGATTCCCGGTCAACTTCGGTGGCAACGATCTTTTTGAATCTGGTGAAATAACGAACGGAATTGCCGATTCTTCTTTGCAACTCGTTGAAATACACATCTTCATAACCATAATTGCCGCTAAACTCTTCATCATATCCAAGGGCTTGAAAGAATACCGCTTTCGACGTATAAAATATGTTAATATTCTTCCCCATGGCAATCCCTTGCTGATTGATCCTCTTAAACTTGTAAATGGTTTTTTTGGGGATGCGGCTGTTGAGAATATCTTTCAGTAATTTTTCCGGAAAGCGGTGATCTGAATCGGTAAGTAAAATCCGCGGACTCTTGGCATACACCACGCCAAGATTTCTGGCGCCGCATTGATTCCATTTGATATCGGACTGTATCCGATACAGAGAAATATTGAGTTTGATTGCCGGCGGGATATCAATGGGCAGCGGCGAGCAATCATCAACGATGACAAACTGAATATGTTCCGTGACCTCCCTTGCATAGGAAGCATAGCGTAACAACAAATCAGTCAGGGTATGGGCGTTTTGCTGGTTGAAATAAACCGGCACCACATAGCTCAACTGAATATTGGTGGAATCCATAAAACTCCTTTTACCTGTGAAATGCATTAACAACATTGCTCGGGCTCACGACCCGTTCGCAGCAGCATCCGCCCGCATCAGATTGAGCAGATCGTCCGCCGACATCTTGCCGCTCAGCTCGGCGCCTTCCAGGAGGCTGTCGGCCAGGTCGCGTTTCTGGCTGTGCAGGGCAACGATTTTTTCTTCAATGGTGTTTTTGGCAATCAAGCGATATATGGTCACCGGCCGCTTTTGGCCGATGCGATGGGCGCGGTCCGAGGCCTGGTCTTCGACCGCCGGATTCCACCACGGGTCCATGTGAATGACATAGTCGGCAGCGGTGAGATTCAGGCCGAGGCCGCCGGCTTTCAAGCTGATGAGAAACAATTCTCCCTGACCTCGCTGGAAGGCGTCGACCCGCACCTGACGCTCCTTGGCCGGGGTGCTGCCGTCGAGGTATTGATAAGGAATGTTGCGGCCTTCGATATATTCCCGGATGAGCCGCAGGTGATCGACAAACTGGCTGAAGACCAGGGCCTTGTGTTTGTTTTCCAGCAGATCGTCGACAATCGTCCCAAAGACTTCTAGTTTACTGCTCGGCAGCGCCATATCGCTGCTGACCAGTTGGCTGTTGCAGCAACTGCGCCGGAGTTTGGTGATGGCCGCAAGGATCTGCAGATGCTTTTGCCCCGGCGAACCGTTGCTGTTATTCAATACCTCCAGGCTTTGCCTTCGCAGGGCCTCGTAAAAGGCCATCTCCTGGCTGCTCAGTTCGACATACAGGGGAATCTCGGTGCGCGACGGCAGTTCCTGCAACACCTGGGTTTTGGTGCGGCGGAGGATAAAGGGCTGGATGAGCTTTTTTAAGTGGCGACGCGCCTGGCCATTGTTGTCGCGCTCAATCGGCAGGGCGAAACGCTGATTGAACTGGTCGTGCGAACCAAGCAGTCCGGGGGTGATGAAACGAAACAGGTTCCACAGCTCGCCCAGATGGTTTTCCAGCGGCGTGCCGGTCATGATCAGCTTGAAACCGGCCTGCAGGTTCATCGCCCCCTGGGAACGGCGGGTGGCGGTGTTTTTGATCGCCTGCGCCTCATCAAGAATGATCATTTGAAAAGAAATCTGCGCCAGCATCGCCGCCACCTGCTCCTGCTGCAGCAGGCCATAGCTGCAAATGAGCAGATCGAAGGGACCCAAGTTGTCGAGCAAACGCTGGCGGTCGCCGCCTCCGAGAGGCAGCGGCTTTAAGGTCGGGGCGAAACGGGCTGCCTCTCGCTCCCAGTTCATACACACCGAGGTCGGGGCAATGATCAGGGCAGGACCCCGCGGCGCCCGATCAACTAAAAGGGCCAGACCCTGGATGGTTTTGCCCAGACCCATGTCATCGGCAAGACAAGCACCGACTCCCCAATGCGCCAGCCGTGCCAGCCAGCGGTATCCTTCACCCTGATAGTCGCGCAGTTCAGCCTGAAAGGTGGAAGGCACCTGCGGCTGAAAGTCACGGGCATCCTGCAGGCGTTGCAGGTGCGCCTTCCAGTGCTTGTCGCCTTTAACGCCGGCATCGCCCTGCCAGTCCTCGAGCGTCAAGGCCGCCAGGGGATTGATGCGAACTTTCTTGCTGCCGAGTTCCGCGTAGTTCTTCAACTCGTCGAGGCGACGGCGGAATTCGTCGGTGAGGGCAAGAAATTGGCCGTCCTGCAACTGCAGGAAGCGCCCTTTGCTGCTGCCGAGCAATCCGAGGAGCTGGCCGATTGCCAGGATTGTCTCTTCGCCGACCTTGAGCTCACCCTCCAAGGCAAACCAATCGGTGTCGCGTTTGATGCGCAGCCCAAAGCCCTTACCGCTGCTCTGACCCAAAAGGCGGAAGCGCACCCCTTCCGGCCATTCGAGAATCACCTCACCGCTCGGCAAGGACTCGATCTGCAGGAGCATTTCCAAACACTCCTCGGGATCCGCCAGCAGCCAATCGCCCACCCCTTCCCGCTCTGCCGTCTGCAACACCGTGCACCCGGTGAGTATCGCCGCCGCCCGCTGCTTTTCCAGGGCGAGATCGCGCTGCGCCTGCACGGCCTTGCCGTCGATCTCCGCCAGTACGCTTTCACCACCGTGACCAGGCTGGTAATAGGCGCCACCCGTGGTAAAGGGCCGAACCAGCAGGGCCGCCCGCAAACCTGCCCCGAGTGGCAGGAGGTGCAGACGGGGTGTCGAGTCGGCAACTACCTGCTCGGCGGTGCTGGAACTGCCGCCGATATCGGAGTGTACGGTCAATAACCCGGACATATCAGTCAAGGTCTGCAGAACACGGTCCTGCGCCTCAAGGGGCACCTCCAGCCCTTTCTTGCCGAGGATGGAAAAGAGTTCCTGGTGCTCGGCGGAAAACTCAATGATTTTCAGGCGGGTTGGAGCCTCCTTGCTGATCTGAAATTTATGTTCAACAGAAGGAGGCGGTGCGAGACTGATGTTAATCTTATTGTCCTTGCCCTTATTGGTAACCCGCAACTCGACCTCGCCTTTCACCACCTCGACCCGCACCTCCGGGGCGTCGGCCCAGAACAACCTGGGATGGCCGATGAGGGACAGCGGCATATCGGGAGTGAAATCATAGGTCGTGCCGCCGCCGTACCATCCGCCCTCACGATATTCCTTAATGCGAGTGCAGAGTTTCAGATCATGGTCGCTGAGATAATCGAAACGATCAAGATCGTGGACCAGACGCTTCATGGCAACTGCCCGACCCTTGCTCCATAAGCCGCTTGCCAGCTGTTTTTGCTCGCGCGGTTCGATATACAGCCGTTGACGAGTTTCTTCAAAGCGCAGAAACCATATCAAACGGATAGATTTTTCCGCCGGAGCATCGCCTTTTTTGCCGGTTTTAGCGAGGCTCGACAGGGAATCCAAGGCCAGTTGCCAATAGGGTTGGGTGACGAACAGGTCGGCTAGTCCCCGCCTGCCGGAAGTCAGAAAACTGCTGTCCCATAATATGGCCTTCTTTGGCTCAATTGCCGTAAAAATCTTCGCCAGTTCAGCCGCCGGCCAGTGGTAACCGCCGGCCTTGAGGTGATCGTAAAGCATTCGGCTCTGGACGGGAACGATGCGGTGTTGATCCGCCTTGACCCAGTATTTAACCAGCAAGAGTATTACTTGCAGCAACAGCGGCCGCACACGCAGACTCTGCGGCGTGCCGTCCGGGGTCAGGCCGTCGCTTATCTCATAGGGAAACTCATTGGCCAGCAGTTTATCGCGCATCGGCAAACTGCCCTGCAAAAACAAAAAAAACTGTTCCAGGACCTGGTACACCTCTACCCAGTAAGTGTTGTGCTTCATTGCCTGACTGAGGATGGTGGTCAATTTATCTCGCTCTTGGCGATCCTGGCTCTTCCAGATGGCAAGCGGATAGAAGATCCCGGCCAAACCGTAAAAATAGTCACTGCGTTGACGTGTCTGTTTTCTCAGTCGCGACAGGGCCTGGTCAAAAAGGCCAAGGGCTCTGCCATGGTCGCCGGCAAGAAAGACTGCGGCGGCGGCAAGGGCTTGTAATTCCGGATCATCCTGGCCAAGAAGCTGCTTTTCCAACACATCCCATTCACCGCGCAGGAGTCGCAACTCCATGATCATTCGCAACAGAAAACCCCCTTCAACATCCTTGCCATCCGGTACTTGGCGGTTAATTGCCGCGTCGAGATCCGAGTCACCATACAGATAGAGGAGCTTGTGCAACGCCCCATATTCGAGCAGTTTGCCGAGAATTTTCGGTTGATGACGGCTGGTCCATTCTATATCCAAGGGGCTGAAGAACCAGGACAGGAGGGCATCGCCGATAGAGGGAAAATTCGGCAAAAAGTGCGAACCGGCATTGAAATTTTCACTCACTTCGCTCCACTCGTCGCGGTAAAAGGCGATTCTGGCGATACGGAGATAGTGTTCCAGGGGAAAGTAGCTGCGAAAATTTTTATATATGGGATTATGCTGTTCGATGACGGCGGCATATCTTTCAAATTGGCCGTCATCGAACATCATTCTGACGATCAACTCGGCAATGGGCCGGACGCAACGCACTCCTCCGGATTGTCTTGACTCCTCCAGCAAGCCTGCGGCCAGGAGCGGCCTGAGATGCACATTCAGTAGTTTCGGGTTGAGGTCTTTGCTGCCGTTTTTAACGCCCAGCGAAGACAGACAGCTGCCGAGATTGGTCATCGAGCTGTAACCGTAGAAAACCGCCAGGACTTTGATGATGATTTGCTGTTCCGGGCTGAGTGCCTGATGGGTCTCGATATATTTTACAACAATGGGCGCTTTCATACTGTCATACCAATCGTTAAAGGGTCTTGATAAAGGTTAAGAGCAGGCAGCAGACATCGGCCCAGGTATCATTCTTCATGCAACCCCTATGCTGCACAATTGCACCCTCAATCCACGGCAACGCCGATACGTCCATTTATCGAAAACTCTTAGGATAAACAAGCAAATAAAAGTCACACCGAAGAAACGACCCAACAGTTCGCCAACCTGCTCAAAAATCTAGGATGAAAAATGGCGGAAAGTGCAACGCACAAGTTGCAAGAATCCGCCAATCGTGGTGATAACCATTTCTCGCCATTCCTTAGAATATTTATTAATATACTGATATAATTAACTTTAAACAACAAAAACCAAACTATTAGCCGGGTAGGCATAAAAAGTGCTTCGCGTGGGGGGGGGCAATACCAACGATATGGAGAAGGCATAACTACTATGGCGGAAATTCTCGTGCTCGACGATGTGCCGGATGCGGTGGTACTGATCAAAAAGATCCTCACCCGCCGACAACACAACGTCCATACCTTTACCGAGGAAGATGAGGCGATAACCTTTGCCGAACGCCATCATCTCGACCTGGTCATTCTCGATATCAAGCTGAAAAAGATGAGCGGCATCCAGGTGCTGAAGCAATTGAGAAAAACCAGCCCGGCTTTAAAAGTCATTATCCTCACTGGCTATCCGACAGCCGAGACGGCCCGCGAGGCGCTCCTCCTCGGGGTCCAAGAGTATTGCGTAAAACCCATTGATAAAACCGGACTTGAAGAAAAAGTGGCTACGGTACTGGCCGGTTGACCAAAGATCAGCATTCGACAAAAAAACACAGAACAATGTGAAATTAATATGTTATAATATTCACAATTGTCACCCCTTTGCCCTTAAGGACGACCTATGGATTTTAATAACCTGACCGCCATCATCGATTTCGCCATCTCCCAGGAACAAGAGGCTGCCGACTTTTATCGCGCGGTCGGCGAAAAAGAAGCCCAGGAAGGGAAAAAACACCTCTTTATGCAGTTCGCCGATGAAGAAGACAAGCACCGACGGATTCTCGAAGGCCTCAAAAGCGGCGACGCCGGCCAGGCACTCGCCGACTATCGCTTTACCTGGATCACCGACATCAAGCGCAGCAACTATGTGGCGGATCTTTCCTACACTCCGGGTATGCCTTACCGCGACATCCTCATGCTCGCCGCCCAACGGGAGGAAAAGGCCCTGGCTCTCTATAATCTCCTGCTTGTGAAGGCCGAAGACGACGGTGCCCGCCAGGTCTTCAAGATGCTTTGTCAGGAGGAGGCCAAACATAAGCTTGCCCTGGAGGGCACCCTCGACGCCTATATGGCCGAGATGGGTGACTGAGGGCTGCTGCAAATAAATTGCACCAGATTCCTGAAATGTAATCTTTCTAAAAAACTAAAGGAGAATTTTCATGAGCCGGTACCATCTTTCCCAGGATACCCGCAAATGCATTGGCTGCCATGCCTGCGAAGTCCAGTGCAAATCCAATAAAAGCCTGCCTCTGGGCCCGCGTTTGTGTCAGATCGTCGAGGTAGGCCCGAAGCTGATCGGTGGTCTGCCGCGCACCGCCTTCATCTTCATGCTCTGCTTTCACTGCGAGAATCCCTGGTGCGTCGCCGCCTGTCCCACCGGCGCCATGCAGCAACGACCAGGCGATGGCATCGTCTTTGTCGATCACAACCTCTGTGTCGGCTGCAAAACCTGCATCGCCGCCTGCCCCTGGGGCGCGCCACAGTGGCAGGCGGAAATCGGCAAGGTGGTCAAGTGCGACTACTGCAAGGATCGCCTGGATCAAGGATTGAAACCGGCCTGTGTCACCGCCTGCACTACCCAGTGTCTCGAGTTCGGGGAAGGACAGACGATGACCGAGAAGAAACGAAAACGCCATGCCGAAGCGGTAACTTCTTTTGAAAACAGCGCGTTTTAGAAACTCTTTCTGGGGGGCCGGTTCCGCCTGCTGTGGTCCGACTCCCTCGCGCCATGTTCGCCCTGAGAGCCTGCCATGATCCCTAATCAGTGTCCGGTCCACGAGACCTTGCTTGCCTTGAAGAAGATTCCATCCGAAGGTCGGGTGGTTCATCCCCGTAGCCGCCGCCTGATCGAGGAAATCGCCACCCTCATCCAGGATATCGTCGCCGGCCGCGCCGGCGCTGAGCACCAGCCGTCCATTGAAGGTCGGGTTGCAGAACTTTGTGCCTTCGCCGATGACCCGGCCGGCGTCGAGACCGGGGCCTGGCTGGAATCCCGATTGATTGAACACAGCGAAATCTTTCGCAGCCACGCTCTCAATCACAACTGCACCGCCTCGGTGTGCGACCATCTGACCCCGGCCCCCTGCCAGATGGCCTGCCCGGCGGGCATCGATGTGCCCACCTACCTGTCGCTCATCGCCCTTGGCCGTGACGACGAGGCGATTGCGGTTATTCGCCGCGACAACCCCCTGCCCTGGGTTTGTGGTTTGGTGTGCACAAGGCCCTGTGAGATAATGTGCGTCCGGGCGCGCATCGATACCCCGGTGTCAATCAAGTTCCTCAAGGCCTTCGCCGCCGAACGGGCGATGTCCTGGGGCCGCTACGCCAATCCCAGCCAGGCCCCGGCCAGCGGCCGCAAGGTCTGCGTCATCGGCGGTGGTCCCGGCGGCTTAAGTGCCGCCTACTACCTGGCCCTGTGCGGCCATACGGTGCGGGTCATCGAGGCCCTGCCTCGGGCCGGCGGTATGATCCTGGTGGGGATTCCACGTTACCGCCTGCCTTCGGATATCATCGACCGCGAGGTGGCAAAAATCGAGGAACTAGGGGTTGAGTTCCGTTTCAATTGCCGTTTCGGCAAAGATGTCGACCTCGAGACCTTGCGCGCCGAGGGCTTTGAGGCCTTCTTTTTCGCGGTGGGGGCGCACGCCTCTTTTAACCTCGGCATCGAAGGGGAAAACGATTTTCCGCAAGTGCAGGGGGCCGTTGATCTCCTGCGGCGAGTTGCTCTGGGGGAACGTCGCTGTCCGGGCAAAAATGTCATCGTCATAGGTGGCGGTAACGTCGCCATCGATGCGGCCCGCACCTGTTTGCGCCTCGGCAGTCAGGAGGTGACCATCGCCTACCGCCGCACCCGCAAAGAGATGCCCGCCGACCACGAAGAGGTGGAGCAGGCCGAGGAAGAAGGGGTGCGCTTCGAACTCCTTACCGTGCCCATGGCGGTGACCGGCGAAGGCGGCCGGGTCCGGGCCCTGCGTTGCCTGAAGGCAAAACTTGTCACCGTCCCCGGCTCGAACCGCCAGTCACCGAAACCGATCGAGGGCAGCGACTACGACATCCCCGCCGATGCCATCATCAGCGCCATCGGTCAACGCATCGAACAGCAGTGGTTCAAGAACATGCCGGAGCTTGCCTGGACGCACCGCGATACCATCCGTGTCAACACCATCACCATGGAAACCAGCGTGCCGGGCGTCTTTGCCGCCGGCGACGCGGTCACCGGACCGGCGACGGTTATCGAGGCCATCGGCGGCGGCAAGCGGGCGGCCACCGCCATTGATCGATTCTTTTCCGGCATCCCGCAGCCGAAACTGCCGCCGGTGCCGGTGCGTCAGCAGCGGATACCTTACATTGACGTCCCGGCGCATACCAAGATGGCCCTGACACGGCCGGAGATGCCGCTTCTCGGCATCGATCGCCGTCGCACCACCTTCCAGCAGGTGGAACTCGGCTATTCAGAGAACCAGACCCGTGAAGAGGCCCGCCGCTGCCTGCGTTGTGATATCTGTCGGCGCTGCGGCAAGTGCGTGACAATCTGCAAGGAGAAGATGGGAGTAGACGCCCTGGCCCTCGGCTATCTGTCCTTTGAACACCCGGAGGAAAGCGATTTCCGCCATACCAACGAGCGCTGCATCAGCTGCGGCGCCTGTGCCACCAACTGTCCGACCGGCGCCATGCGTATCGAGGACCGCGGCACGGAGCGAATACTGTCCCTCTGCGGCACCATTCTCAGCCGACAACCTCTGGTTTTTTGCTGTGATTGCGGTGCGGTCATCGGCACCGAACGATACCTGGCCTTCATTCGCGGCCGCCTGGGTGCGATAGCTGCTGCACAATCAACTGGACAGGATTTGCAGGGCACTTTAGAGAGCATTCGCGGCCGGCTCGGTGCGCTCGCGGCTTCACCCCAAAAAGTCGATGGACCGCAATGCGATGTTTGCGCTCGAAGGAAAGGACTTCAAGGCGGGGCCACGGTCATGGCTACCGGCTGAAAGATAAAGCTGAGTTCTGCAGCTTGTCTGCTCAAACGAAACTTATGCCCTTGCGGTATAAAAAGGTAAAGGAGAGCAACAATGGCATTCCATAAAGGTCAAATGGTACGAGTCCTGCGCCGCAGCACCGATGAAAGCTGGGAAGATTATATGGACGGGCTGGTCGGCAGTCGCGGTATCGTCACCGACCCGGACACCCAGATCAACGACCCGGATTCCCTCATTGAGGTGAGCCTCGAGGACAAGGGGACCTATCGTCTGCCTCAGGATTGCCTTGAGATTCTGGAGTAGGTTGCATGCTCCTTAAGGATATAATCGATAACTGTGCTGTGCGGACGGTGACCGTCGCCCCTGAAGTTTCCCTGGCAGTGGCGGTACAGTCAATGCACCATGCAGATGCCGCGGCAGTTTTGATCATGGATCACAATCTGTTCCAGGGAATCTTGACCGCCGCAGACATTCTCCGCGCTCTGACCTCGGCCGAGGCAGCGGATCGGGTCTGGAACGGCCCGGTCAGGGCTGCGCTGGCCAAGGAGCAGCCGGTTGTCAATGCCGGTGAGAAAGTCACCCGGGTCATAGAGAGAGTGACTGCGGCGGGCGTTGAATATCTGCCGGTGATTGCCGAGGATGTCACCCGTGTGGTCAGCCTCTGCCGGTTGCTTGGGGCGCAAAACGCCCACCTGCACGGCGAGGTGAACCACCTGCAAAACTATATCGACGCATTGCACGATGCGCCGAACGACTGAGGAAGGATGATGCTTACCATTTACATCAATGACCAGCCCTTGACCGTCGAAGCGGAAACAACAGTCCTCCAGGCAGCAAAAAGCCAGGGTATCCCTATCCCTACCCTTTGCCACCATCCGGCGCTCAAGCCCTCCGGATCGTGCCGGATCTGCGCCGTGGCAGTGGAAAAGGTATCGGGGGACAAAACAATCATGCTCAGCTGCCTCCTTCGGGTCAAGGAAGGGATGCGGTTATGGACAGAGGGTGCCCTGGTGCAGCAAGCGCGGACCAAAGCCTTAATGAATTTGATTGCCATGGCCCCGATGTCGGAGCGCCTTCGCCATTTAGCGGCAACAGAGGGGATCGCCCTGCCGCCGGCCCCGGACGGCTGCATCCGCTGCCGCCTGTGTATCAGGGTGTGCAAGGAGATCATCGGCAAGGAGGCCCTGCGCATGGAAAAGCTTGATGGAAGACAGCTGGTGCTGCCCGACTCCGACCGCTGCATTGGCTGCGGCACCTGCGCCAATATCTGCCCGACCCAGGCGATAACCGTTACCGAGGACGGGGGAATGCGTACCGTGTCCATCCGCGGCGGCGTCTTTGGTCGCCATCCGCTCCTGCGCTGCCAGGGCTGCGGCAAATATTACGCCACCGAAAAGCAGATCCTGCTGATGGAGGAGCGCACCGCCCCCCACCCCCAGGTCAAGGAGCACCATCAGTACTGTTCCAATTGCGCCAAGCTCTTTTCCAACCGGCTGATGGTCTTAGAAAAACAACCGCCACGACGACAAACCACAAACAAGCCGCAGTAACAGGCTGTCGGCACAGCTCATAGCAAGGAGAAATATTCATGGTTGCCAAATCAGTGTTCAGTGTATGCGGGATGTGTACCGTTCGGTGTCCGATCAAGGTGACGGTCGAGGACGGGCAGGTGAAATTTCTTCAGGGTAATCCCCATGTCCCGGCGATGAAGGGGGCGGTCTGCCCGCGCGGCGCCGCCGGTAACGCCCTGATCACCGACCCGGAACGGCCCCAGGCGCCGATGATTCGTGCCGGTGCCCGGGGCGAGGGCAAATGGCGCAAGGTCAGCTGGGACGAGGCCTTCGACTACGTCGCCGACAAGCTGAAAGAAGTAAAAGACAAATACGGCGCCAAGGGCATTGCCCTCACCGACCGGGGCGGCCCGTTCCGCGATATGCACCGCGCCCTGCTGCGCGGCCTCGGCAGCCCCAACTACTGCAACCATGATTCCAGTTGCGCCCGCAATGTCCAGCATGCCAGCCTGTCGGTCACCGGCATGGGCCGCAAAAGCATGGCATATGACCTGAAAAACGCCAAACACGTGGTCCTGCAACTGCGTAACATCTTCGAGGCGATCAACGTCCAGGAGGTCAACAACCTTATGGACGCCCTGGAAAATGGCTGCAAACTGACGGTCATCGACATCCGTGCCACCATCACCGCCGCCAAGGCCACCCGCTATTTTCAGGTACGACCCGGTTCCGACTACGCCTTCAACCTGGCGGTCATCCATGAGCTCCTGAAAAAAAGGCTCTTCGACGAGAAATACGCAGGTCGCTATATAGATGGCTTGCGAGATCTGGAGAACTTTATTGAACCCTACAGCCCGGAATGGGCGGAAGGGGAGACCGGTATCGCTCCGGCCGAACTGCGCCAGTTCGTGCGCGAGCTCGCCGCCGCCAAGGGGTCAGTCATCTGGCATCCCGGCTGGATGACGGCGCGCTACCAGGACTCGTTTTACGTCTGCCGCACCGCCTACATCATCAACGCCCTGCTCGGCTCGTTTGGCGCCAAGGGCGGCATGCCTCTGGTCAGCAAGCCGGGTGATGTCGGTCGGGCCGATCTCAAGGCCTTTGTCGATCTCTATCCGAAACCTCTCGACAAGCGGGCCGACGGCCTCGGCTGGCGCTATAGCCACTTTGAGGAGGGGCCGGGCCTTGCCCACCTCATGTACGAAGCCATGGGCAGCCAGGACCCCTATCCGCTCAAGGCCTATATCGCCTACCGCCACGATCCGTTGATGGGCTTCCCCGATCCAAAACGGTTGAAAGAACTCTTCAACAACCTCGATCTTTTGGTGTCGGTGACCTTCAGTTGGTCCGATACCGCCTGGTTCTCCGACGTCGTCCTGCCGCTTTCTCCCTACCTTGAGCGGGAAAGCGTCATCGCCACCAAGAATGCCTTGAAGCCGCAGTTCTTCGTACGTCACCGAGCGATCGAACCACGTTACGATTCAAAGGCCGACTGGCAAATCGTCGGCGGCCTGGCCAAGCGGCTCGGCCTTCCCGAACTGGTGTTCGATTCGGTCGAGGATGTCTGGAACTTCCAGCTGCAGGGTACCGGCGTGGCGATAGATGCCTTCAATGCCACCGGCATGGTCAACCTCGCCGATAAGCCGATCTACCGCGACATGGATACGCTGAAATTTAAGACGCCGAGCGGCAAGCTGGAGATCATTTCGGCAAAGCTCGAGAAGGCCGGCCTGCAATCGCTGAAACCCTACGCGGCCCCGGAGGCACCACCGGAAGGGAGCTTCCGCCTGACCTTCGGCCGCTGCGCCATCCATACCCAGGGGCATACGGTCAACAACCCGCTGCTCTATGAGCAGATGCCCATAAATCCCCTGTGGATCAACTCCCGCGCCGCGGATAAACTGGGGATAAGCAACGGCGACACGGTCGTGGTGTCGCAAAGAGACTACTCGGAAACGACGGTGGCGAAGGTCACCGACCTGATTCACCCCGAGGCGGTATTCATTATCCATGGATTTGGTCATCGATTGCCGGTTGAGAGCCGAGCCTTCGGCAAGGGCCTGGCCGACCAGAATTTCATGTGCGGCGGCCTCGACAAGTGGGACCGGGCCGGCGGCGCCATCGCCTACCAGGAACACTTCGTCACCGTGCGCAAGGCCTGATACGCAAACCACCGCAGCAAAGCATGCCGGGAAGATCATGCCCATGGCCTTCCCGGCATCACTCCCCAAATAACGTAGAGCCAGACAAAATACCCGCTTCCCGGAAGGTATCGCCATGACAAATCTCTCTCTCACCGGCAATCATGCACCCCGCAAACTGGCGATGATCGTCGATGACGAACCGGATATGCTGTCCATGCTGCGTCTGATCCTTGAAAAAAAATGCGCCTGCGATGTCATCACCGCTTCTTCCGGCCTTGCGGCACTGGAGCTGCTTGGTGATTGTAAGCCGGATGTGATTATCACCGACATCAAAATGCCCGACCTCGACGGCCTGCAGCTGCTGAATAAGATACAGGCCTATGACCAGACAATTTCCGTCATCATCATGACCGGGTACGGCACAATCGATATGGCGGTCCAGGCGCTGAAGGACGGGGCCTATGATTTTCTCCAGAAGCCCTTCGACAGGGATCATATCGCCTTGACAGTACGCAACTGCCTGGAACGTACGACGCTGCTGCGCACCAATCGCCAGTTGACCGAAAAACTCAACGACCTGGCACTGCCGGAGGGATTTATCGGCCAGTGTGCGGCGCAGAAACGCGTACTTGATCTGTTGGCGAGAATCGCCGACACCGATGCCACCGTACTTATCCGCGGGGAAAGCGGCACCGGCAAGGAACTGGCGGCTCGGGCCCTGCACAATCTCAGCGCTCGGCGCGCCCAGCGGATGATCGTCGTCAACTGTCCGGCCCTGCCGGAAAATGTCCTGGAAAGCGAGTTGTTCGGTTACAGCAAAGGCGCCTTCACCGGGGCCATGCAGGAGAAAAAAGGACTCTTTCTTGAAGCGCACGGCTCAACGCTGCTCCTCGACGAGATAGCCGACATCCCGGTCCAGGTGCAGACCAAGCTGCTGCGGGTCCTCCAGGAAAAGGAGATCCAGCCGCTCGGACAAAACAAGACGATCAAGGTTGACGTCCGGGTGGTGGCCTCCACCAACCAGCATCTTGAGGAGAAGATTCGCTCCGGTGAGTTTCGCGCCGATCTTTTTTACCGGTTGAATGTGGTCACCGTGGTCATGCCCAACCTCCTGGAGATGCGGGAGGATGTGCCGCTCCTGGTGCACCATTTCCTTGCCCTCTACAAACGACAGTATCACCGGGAGGAACTGGTGGTTGCCCCGGAGGTTCTCCGTCACCTGTACCAGCGACCCTGGCCGGGAAACGTCCGAGAACTGCAGAACACCATCAAGAGCCTTATCCTGTCGGCAGCCGGAGGTAATGTGTCACTCGCCGACCTCGGCCTGCCCGATAACGACGAAGCAGTGCGGCCATGCGGTAATAGTCTTCGAAGAACTGCACACCTTGCCCTACAATCAGGCCAAGTCGATACTCGTCAGCCGATTTTCCGAGGGCTACCTGCGCAACCTCCTGGTCAGAAATCACGGCAATGTCACCAATGCCGCCGCTGATTGTGGCCTGGAGCGACAGGCCCTGCAACGCATCATGCGCCGCTACGGCATTATCTCCATCGATTTCAAACAGAAATAGGCGCACCTGAAAGTTCAGAAACTATCTTCACTTTCTTCCTCTTTTTGTTAAATAAAGAGAGACATTGTCAATTCAATCCCTATTGTATTGGCTGTATAACCAATCCACTACTCTTGGAGACAACAATGAAACTAAATTTGTATGAAGGTGAGAACGTTCGACATAAGGCAAAAGCAGAATGGGGGATAGGAAAAATTATTGAAGTTAATAGCTGCGGGACAATAAAAGTTATTTTTGAAGGGGATAAAGAGGTATCAATTGCTCAGGGTTCTAAATTTCTTATCAAAGTGGATAAGAGCAAAAAACTAGAACAATAGCCCCAGGATGGAAAAAGGAAGAATTGAATAGTAAGACTGCAATAAAATGTTAATGAAATTCATCTCAAATCATTTTTCACAGTTCGTAATGTTCCGGCAGATCTACTGCTGATTTACCATCATGTAGGAGTCTCACCATGCAATTAACAAAAGAAGCACTCAAAGTGGCCATTCTCGACAAAGCCCAAACCTCTCCGAAACCACAACTGTACATTAAAGATTTCTATGCCTGCGATCCGGAAACCAAACCACGTGATTTGAAAAATACTGCAAATGATCTCGTTAAAGAAGGAAAACTCATGTTTTGGTCTTCCGGCTCGACAACCATGTATGCGTTGAAAAGCCGGATTAAGAACGAAGAAGGTGCAGGCGGCATTTGAGAGCTGGAAGCTGCCGATAAGGATCAAGGAAATTCAAATGAAGTGTTGACAGAATTCTTTCGATTCTCCTCGCTTCATTTGCCATTAAGAACCTGTAACCCGTTAATCCTCCGCACATGTCGGCCATCACCGGCGCAATATGATGTTGCAATACTCTACAAAAATTCAGATTTCCGGGGAGGATGAGACATAATGAGAAGGACGGTTCATCAATGGAGAGATTGGCTCCTTGAATATATCGGTGATGACAGATACGAATTGATCGAAAAAGGTAACCTGTCAGTTTTTCGCACCATTACTGCCAAGAATGCCATGGATGCCGAAAATGAGTGTCAATTGATTATTAAGAACTCAAAAGAAAAAAAAGACTAAACCTCCCTATCTTTTCCGGCCATCAACAGTTGATCGAATTAACTGGGGTCGACCTTCACCGGATAGTCCGCAGGCCCCGGCAGCCAATCCAATTCAATATTTTCACCAATCAGCAATCGCAGCATCGGCAGGGTCACGGTGTTTTCTTTTGGAAACAGTTTGCGCATCAAGATTATTATTGAGGCTCAAGAGATATCTGGACTTTCACTCAATAACGTTACTAAAATGGCTGCAACAGGGAGTGATGGTTTCGCAAGAAGTCAATTTCTGTCATTTCGAGGAGCAGAGCGACGAGAAATCTCTTCATTATTCCGGAGATTTCTCGCTGCGCTCGAAATGACAAAACCGGCGTTTTTTCTTTTTTTGCGAAACCGTCAAGAGGGAATTGCAGTGAAAATTTATCACCGAGAGCCGTAAAAATGCGAAAAATAACCTCGATGACCATGTTGGTCTCGTTTGCCTTGCTGCTGTTGAATTCCATTGTTCTCTATATCGTGCCTGAAGGACGGGTCGCCTACTGGGCCGACTGGCGCTTCTGGGGACTGACCAAAACCGAATGGGGTGATCAGCATGTGACGATCGGCTTTCTTTTCCTGCTTGCCGGTTTTCTCCATCTTTTCTATAACTGGGCAGCGGTAAAAAGTTATTTGAAAAACCGGGTTAAGAAAATCAAGATCTTCACAATGCCGTTTAACATCGGTCTGCTGCTTACCGCGCTGGTTGCCGGCATGACCTATTTCCACATACCACCCATTAACCTTGTGCTCCAGCTGGCAACCCATTTGAAAGCGGCGGGCGCCGAAAAATACGGAGAACCTCCCTACGGCCATGCCGAACGTTCATCCCTGAAGATGTTTAGCCAAAAGGAGGGTATCGATCTTGAAAAGGCCCTGACACTCCTTAGGCAACAGGGGCTGCAAGGTGCCAGGGACGACGAAACCCTTCTTGCCATTGCCAAAAATAATAACTTGACCCCGCAGCAGGTGTTCAAGATCATCCAACCAGCGAAAAAGAATGTGGTGGCTGCCGCCGGGGACAAGACCGCGGCACCAGCCTTTCCCGATATGCCAACACCGGGATTTGGCAGGAAAACCCTTGAAAATATTTGTACGGAGTTGCACATTGACTGTGTCGCTGTCGTAAAAGGCCTACAGGCCAGGGGCTTGACCATCGAGGATGGCAAAACCATCCATGAAATCGCCACGGCCAACGGCAAGGAACCGATGGCAATCTTCGAGGCCATTCGCGCCGTTGTCCTTAAGGAATAACAGGGGAGTTGCCGATTGCCGGGTTCCTCACCTTCAGGTTGGCCGCGATCGGAGCATTCGCCAAATGTCTCCAGACATCTTGTCATGAACTGAGAGGATTTATTATGAATGAACCGAACGACAATCCCAAAGACCGCATAGCGCTGTTTCAAAAGCGCGAAATCCGCCGTGCAATTCATAACAATGAGTGGTGGTTTGTCGTTATGGATGTTGTGCTCGCTCTCATCGAATCACGCGACCCGAAACAATATATTCAACGCATGAAGCAGCGCGACCCGGAACTGGGCAAAGGGTGGGTACAAATTGTACGTACCCTTCCCATCCCCACCGAAGGAGGTATACAAAAGCTCAATTGCGCTAATACCGAAGGTCTGTTCCGCCTGATCCAGTCCATTCCCAGCCCCAAGGCCGAACCGTTTAAACGCTGGCTGGCCCGCGTCGGCAAGGAGCGGATCGACGAGCTGGAAAACCCCGAGCTGGCCATGGCCCGGATGCAGGAACTCTACGAAAAGAAGGGTTACCCGAAGGAGTGGATTGATAAGCGGCTGCGGGGCATTGCCGTCCGCCAGGATCTGACCGATGAATGGCAGAACCGGGGCGCACGGACCACCGTCGATTACGCCATCCTGACCAATGAAATCATGCAGGGCACCTTCGGCCTGAAGGTCGATGACTATAAACAGGTCAAAGATCTGCAGCGCGAGAACCTCCGCGATCATATGACCGATATCGAGCTGATTCTCACCATGCTGGCCGAGGCCACCACCACCGAGCTGCACCGCGACCGGGATTCGCAGGGGATGACGCCCTTGAAAAAAGACGCCAAGGACGGTGGAGCGGTCGCCGGCAGGACGCGCAAGGACATTGAGGCCCAGACCGGGAAGCCGGTTATCTCGGATGGCAACTACAAAAAACTGTCGACCGGGAGATCAAAGAGATTGAAGGTGGAAGAGGACTGACCATGGCCAGACAGAAAAAACCACCGGAACAGACCGTTCAATAAGGGTAATTACCATGCATTCAAAGTTTCCAGATTCGATAAAAGCAGTCGCGGCGACGGCCATAGGGCTGCTTCTTGCCCTGCCGTTTTTTCTCTCATGTTCGCCGTCAAAAGAGCGGATCTTCAAGGCGACACGGACCTCGATGTACACCATCGTCAGCGTTTCGGTGGTCTCGCGTACGGAAGACCAGGCGATGCAAGCGATAAATGCGGCCTACGCTGAACTCGACCGGCTGGCCGCCCTCTTGAATTTTTATTCGGATGCCAGTGAGATATCGATGATCAACAGACAGGCCGGCGACAAACCGGCCAAGGTATCGAAGGATACTCTTGATATACTGGAGAAGGCGGTTTACGTGTCGGAGATGACCGAAGGGGCCTTTGATGTCACCGTCGGGCCCCTGGTCAAACTGTGGGATCTGAAAAACGAGGTCATCCCCGATACCAAGGCCATCGAGGAGAAAATGCAGATCGTCGGCTATAAAAACATCGTCATCGACAAGACCGCTTCGACCGTATTCATAACACAAAAAGGAAGCCAGATAGACCTGGGCGGCATTATCAAAGGGTACGCTGTCGATAAAGTGGTGGAGGTGCTGCAGCAAAACGGCATAACCTCCGGACTCATAGCGGTCGGTGGGGAAATCAGATCACTCGGGAAAAAGCCCGATGGCTCGACCTGGGTGGTCGGGGTGCAGAACCCGAGGCAGAAAGGTGCAGACGACGGTGTCATCGCAAGCCTTGAACTCACCGACAAGGCCCTGTCAACCTCCGGCGATTATATCAGATATTTTGAAAAGGACGGGGTACGCTATCATCATCTTCTCGACCCGAAGACAGGCTTTCCTTCACGTCAATGCGGAAGTGCGACAATAGTTGCCGATAACAATACCACCACCGATGGCTTTTCCAAATTATTCATACTCGGGCCGGAAAAGGGCCTGGCCGTAGCAAAAAAACTTGGATTCGATGTCCTGTATATCGACTGCAAGGGCGGGGTCATCATGTCCGATGGACTGAAGGACAAAATCAAAATGCTTGAGCAGAAACCAGGAGATGCTTAGGAGTTCTGATCCTGGCACTGCCTGAAGTTCACCCGGATATCAGCTCCAGATTACAGACACAGGTATTCCTGTTTCTTGGCAATTAGACTTCCCATACAGCTTGCAGCTCATGCCCATATTCAACATTGTATAGCGGCGAGGGCATGATTACGTCCGACAGATTCAGGTACCGGCGGCAGTGACCGGGATCAGGATTTCGTTACGTCGCATGAACCACGGCGTAAAAGGGGCATTGTAGCGGGCCCAGACCGGCTCACCCGTAACGGTAAGGCGGTTTTCCCGGATCCAGACATCCAGCTTGGCTTTGTTCTGCAGATACTTTTCCTCACTCCAGAATCCGGAATAGCGAACCGCCGCCACCCGCCGGGCCGGAACCTGACGCAGCATGATGTTTTTATCATCAGGGACCGGCAGGGTTTCCATGGAATAGGAGGCCGGCATCATAAAGCTGACGGCCCACTTTCCCTGTATATTCTGCTGACTGACCGGCGCGGTCATGGATATTTTCTCTCCCTGCTTTTCCTGCGAAACAGGAGCTGTCATGGCAATCTTGCCGCCTGCTTTGTTATCACCGGAGATATAGCGAAACAGCGGTCTGAAAGCCTTGTTCCCGGCCTCTTCCAGGCTTCCGTCAACAATGATTTCGGCCAATACCTGGGGGGCGTACTCGCGCAGCTCAAAAATATCGTCAGCTTGTATAACCGTATAGGGGGCTTCTTCGGTTGCCATGGCAGGTACGACTCCTGTGAGTGTGAGTAATATCAGGGTTATGATCACTCTGAACCAGCTTATTGAAGGCAATATGGTCATCATACAGCTCCTTTTCAAAGAAATAATCTCCGGTCGAAGGCGGCACTCCCCGTCAGAAACCGGCGCAAAATCGGCTATTCGTAGTACGTCCATAAGCGAAGTACTTTAATGATACGTTCAAGTTGATAAACCTGGTAAACGAGCCGGTCTTGGACATTGATTCTGCGGGAATAAGCGCCGGCAAGATCACCAATCAGCTTTTCGTAGGGTGGTGGCTTTTGGAAAGGGTCTTCTCGGATTATTTCAAGAAGCTTTTGTGCTTTGGGCTTTAATCCAGCATGTTCGAGCTTTTTTGCATCTTTCTCAGCTTGTTTTGTGAAAACGATTTCCCAAGTCACCAATCAAGCTCCTTTGAGCATTCTGATACATCCTGTTCAATTCCCTCTTTGATGGATTGCCGCATTCCTGGTACTGAAAGCAGGTAGAGTGTCTCGGATATCGCATTCCAATCGTCTTCAGACACGAGTACAGCATTTCCTCTTTTGCCGGTGATCATGACCGGCTGATGAGAGGCTGCCGTTTCATCTATAAGGGTATACAGTTTTGCTCTGGCTTCCGTGACATTAAGAATATTCATAATAGTACCTCCATGAGAGAACCGTACGCTTTTACGGACGATTTGTCAAGTATTGGAGGTCATTCAGCTGTCAATATTGATGGTTTCGCAAAAAGAGGAAAATCGCCGGTCTTGTCATTTCGAGGAGCAGAGCGACGAGAAATCTCTTAATTATTCCGGAGATTTCTCTCTCTGGCTCCGCCGCTGCGAACCGCGTCCACCAAGAAAACATATTTAAGGCCATGCATGAGAAATTCCTCGAGATTTCTGCTAACTTATATGTTCATTCTTCGTATTTGCGCATCATGATTTCCCGGGCGATCAGGGTCGGGACAAAACCTTGGACAAAGTGGCCAACCTTATCAAAATTATTGCGCTCCGAGCCCATCAATGTTTTCAATAAGTGTAGAACAAACCCGACATCCGCCCGATCAGGGTGACACCGGTGTATCCGCGCCCTTGCGCCGCCAGCCGTGCAAGCCCCAGACCAGCGACAACAGGCCGAGGATGGTAAAACCGGAGGAGGTCCAGGCAACGGCAGTGATTCCGCCCCTCTGCCATAACCAGCCGCCGAGGAGTACGCCGAGCATCCGACCGACGCCGGAGGCGGCGTAGAACCCGGCCATCATCGTCGCCCTGGCCTCGGGCAGCAGTTCAGTGCTCAGGGAAAAACTGGTGACGATGGTAAATTCAAAGGCCAGAAATACCAAAAACAAGCCCCCCAGCGCCAACGGCAGGGAGCGACCCATGAAGGGCAGCAGGAAATAGGCAAGACTTGCCAGGCAAAGCCCGAGAATCACTGCTGTCTTCAGGCCCAGCCGGTCGGCAAAAATCGCCGTCATCGATTCTCCGAGCAGTTCGGCCGCGCCAATGGCCACGGTACTGAAGCCGAGGGTCGCGATACTGACCATAAATGCCTGTTCGAACCAGGCGCCGTAGACCACAAAAAGACTGTCATTGGCGATACTTATCGAAAAGCCGAAAAGCAGCATGCCGACGGCCGGGCGAATGCGGATAAGCTGCGGCAGCGAGGCAAAAAGCGACACCCGCCTCTGTCCCGCCACCTGGGCCGGATTGTCGGCCTGGATAACGCGGTTGATGGTCAGCCAGCTGATACCGCCGAGCGTGGCAAAAATCCAAAAAGAGCTGGTCAGACCGAAATTCTCGATTATCAGGCCAAGGGCGGGAATGCCGAGAAGAGTCGATCCGGCCCAGGCCATTTCCACCGCCCCGATAACTCGGCCGCGCCGCTCGAAAGGCACATGTGTGCCGATAAAGGCCTGAATAGCCGGATCAAAGACAATTTTCCCAAGGCTTGCCGCCAATAACCCGAAAAACAGCCACCAATAGCCCTGCGCCAGGCCGCACAGCAGCATGCCGACCGCCAACATACCGAGACCGGCGCGCATCATCGCCCGGTAACCGAAGCGGTCGGCCAGCGGCCCACTGAAAAGGCCGAGCAGGGCGGTTACCTGACAGGTGGCAAGAATTGTGGTTATGGCGGCAAGAGGTACATCGAGACTCCGGCTGAAGGCCGGGGCAAAGGGATAAACAAAGCGCCGCCCGGTATTGAGCAGCAGTCGGAAAAACACCACGGCGATTATCTGGCGCAGCAGGGTCGCTGGTTTTTTCGCACTCGCTTGCCGGCTACTTATAATGGGCATGTCTTCACCTTTTCTGTATCAGGCCATACTTCAACCACCGGCATACTTTGCCGTTCGGACTATCTCGCCGGCGGCGCTGATTTCCAGATAGCCGAGGCGCAGCAAGAGAAGGGTGCCGGGGAAAATATCCTCGCCGAACGGCTTACGAATGGCCCATTTGGCGCGAAACAGCGGGTCGGGTAGTTCATTCTTGTCGCTGTCGCATTCAAGGATCATCGGCAGAAAACTCTGCTGCTCAAATTTTTTAAGGATTTTCAGCTCGAGTTCGCTTCTCGCTATGGCGGTGCGCCGCAGCCAGTCCGGCAATTGCCCCGGCAGGTTACGAAAATGCAGATAGCTGCTGAGGAGGATGTCGTTTCTGCCGCCCCAATCAGCAGCATTATGTAAATCTTCGACGGTTTCCGGTGCAAAGAAGAAACCGGAATCATCCTCGATCAAATAGGGGAAATGCGGGGCGAACAGGTATTGGCGCAGATTCCCATCGAGCTGGTTCAAGCCGAGGTGTTTTTCGGTCACCGCCAGGGTACCTTCCCAGGCCCGGCGAATGGCCGAAGGATGGTTGTCGGTATTGAGCGCCAGCGTCAGGACAGACATATCCTGTCGGGTAATTTTTCGCTCCCCTTCAATGACCTGCAGCTTGGTTGGGTCCTTGATGGCGGCTAGATCCTGGGTCTTTCTGAACTTCACCGCACTGCCACCGGCCCCGCCCTGGAGGTAGGCGAGCATGGCAAAGGATTCGCGCACCCGATCGTCGAGGTAGAAGTCAACTAAGGGATCTGTGCCTGCCTTGCTTTTTTCCAGCCGGCCTGGAGAATTTCCGGCGAGCGTTGCAGCCTTCCCGGCAACACTTACGATCGGGGCTATGCGGCGGTGGAGTTTTTCCAAATACCATGCCGCCTTGTTCTTGGGGTTGCCGGTAAACCCTGCGACCGAAAGAGCGGAGAGGCGACTCGCCTGGGCGGCATCAACCGAGAGCAGCATCCGGACGATGACATTGCCATCCCCTAACACAGTCTTTAGCTGGCGCAGTGTTGCCGCCATTTGACCACTCGGCTGTTGCAGGCGATCAAGGGTCGCCATCTGACCGGGAATCAAAGTGCCGAGGGCGGCGGCGACACCTTCGTCACCGGCAATTTTTTCAACCGGGGTGAGCATCAATTTGCCGACCGGATTATCGGCGGCAAAGCGGATAAATTGCTGCAACCAGGCGATGGACAAGCGTTCAGGCCCGCCTGCCTCTCCGACCTGCCCGGCCAGCAGGGCCAGGACCGCAAGTTTATTGAAGAGCACGCCGTAATCGACCTCGGCTTTCGCGGCGCTCCCGGCCGTGGCCTTATGGCTGAAATCGTCAAGCAGGCTGCTGCTGAGGCCGCCATGCAGGGCCGCCCAGGTTTCTTGGTCGGGGAGATACTGCAAGGTTTGGACGATTTCCACCAGTTCGCCAAACGGATCCGGCGGCAAATCGGCAAGACCTTGACCGACCCCTGACTTCGGCAAGCGGGCAAGGAGGGCACGCGCTCGGCTGCGGATAAAGGTATGGGCATCTTCGGGGAGGAGGCCGTAGGGCAACAAGGCAAGGAGATTTTCCGCCCGAAAAACTTCGCTGCTTTGCAGATAGGCAAGGGCCAATTTGGAAATTTCGTTTACCGGCCGCCCCTGCAACCTGGCGAGATTTACGGCAGTGGCAAGCCGCAGGGTTTCGTCACTCGTGATCCTTTGCAGTTCAGCCAGAAATTCCGGCACCTCTTCGGCACCCAGGCTCGTTGCAAGCAGGCCTGCCAGTTCCATGGCACGGGGTATGGTCAGGTGCAGATCGGTTCGTTTACCGTAGTGCAAAAACAGGCTGCTGACTTGCGTCGACCCAAGAAAATCGGCAATATCCCAGACCAGCCCGCTATTGATCCCGGTTCTGCCGAATTCCGCCAGTGTCTCCTGAACACTGGGATCCTCGATCCTGCTCTCGAGCGATTGTCTTTTTGCTAAAATGCGCAACGCTTCAGGGTTGTTGCCGTTGCCAGTCACCAGACCAGCCAGGGCCAAGGCTGTTGTCTCGAGGCGATATTCCGCCGGAAGAGGGATAAGACTTCGCAACCGTGCCCGCTCATACAATTCTTGGCGCAGCGAGGTTTGCCGGCCGGCCATCTCTTGTTCGAGCATTCCCAGCAGGGCACCCTCGCCCGCTGCCGGTACGGCCAGACAGTCATCGCGGACGGCGCCGAGGAAATCCGTCCACGAGAGATTTTCGTCCGGCATCGGGAGGAAGAACACACCCGGCCCGGTGGGTGACTTAAAGAGAAAATCGAGAAGCTTATCGTCAAGCAGCGCCCGTCCACCACATTCCTGCCGTCCTGTCCCAAAATAACGGTTCTTGGCCTGCTCCGCAGCAGTCCGCAGCCCCTTGAGAAAGCGACCGTGGCTTTGCAGACTCCGGAAGGGCACCGAGTTTTCGGCATCGACCTGAATGTAGCCGGGCGCATCACTTCGCTGGTCAAGCAGACTGCCGACAAGATCGTCGTAGGTGGCGAGAAATTCCGGCTGCCGCCACTGCGGCATGATTTGATTATCCCAGTACTGCAAATCGGCGAGATAATGGTCGATGAGACTTTTGCGCAGCTTGCGGTCAATGGCGACAAAATTGCTGAACAGATTGCTTCTGTCGATCTTGGTCGGATCTATCCGTGGATTGCAGCTTGGGACATTGCTGCGCAGGAACTCATTTTCAATCCTTTGCGTACGGATATTGGCAAGATCGTAAAACTGCTCAGCCAGAAGGGTTGCGCTTGCCCCGTAGCCCATCTTCAGGGGATTGTCGCTGGTCCCGACAATACGGTTTGCCGCATCGACTGCCAACTGCTCCCCGTTCGTCCGAGTGTCGGCAAGTGGTGTTCCGTCGATAATCTCGGGATAATAGCGAACGACAAAATCCTCCAGCGGAAAGACATCCCCCGATGCGTACGGCAGGACGGAGTCGCGACTCACCCTGGTCGTCTCAACTATCAGCCCCCGGTCATTGTCTATGATTTTGCTACTTGCCGGACCAGGGCCGATAAATACCTGCATATGGCCGATAAGTTCGCCGGTCGTCGTTTGCAGCATACCCCGGTTCGACCCGAGACCAAGCATCGGATAAAGGGCTTGCAGGTAGGCAAGGACCTCCTTGGTGCCGCCCTCGCAGTCGTTCTGCGAGTGAAACAGGGAGTCAAGGAACATGCCGCTGCCATTGCCGGGATAAAATTTGTTTTCGGCATACCTCTGCAACAGCATCACCAGCCAGTAAGCATCAATTTCCTTCGGCATCCCCTCGCCAACCCTCTGCAGACGCTGGTTGTATCTGGCCATGGCCTCTTCCAAAGAAAAAGAGGGTTGCTGTCCGAGGGGCATCATCGCCCGGCTGAGGTGGTAATATTCGGCGGAAATGATAAAGCGTGCAAAAGGCATGTCCAGCCGACCATCCAGGATATCCTGGCGCACGGCCTGAAGAAAATCCGCTTCCGCCTGCAGCATTGCCCCGTAGCCCGAGGTCGCCGGGATGGCGTCCTGAAAAACGTTACCGAGGAGAATCGCCTCGGCGTCATCCTCCACCTCCTGCCCCATGCTCTTTTCCGGCCTGAGCGGAATGGTTGCGTTGGAAAACCGGGGAGGAGCAAGCTTTGGAGCTTCGCTCTGCCGCACCAACGACCGGTATCCGGCCTTTTCCGAGAGCAGAAGCGGCACAAAAGGTGCCATTGATACAGCAGGTTGAAGCAAATCCGCTCCCGGCGATTGAGAGTGTATTGGACGTTGATAAGGAACGGCAGCCACAGCAGCACCGGCCTCCCCGGCAAGCTGCTTGGTCGTCAGACTCTTTGCAGATGCAACTTCACCGCCGGTTATGCGCCCCTGCCCTTGGTTTTCTTGCAGCTGCCCGACTTGTTGCTCCATCCCGCCGATAAATGGAAAAAAATAGTTGCCGGGCGGTAAAGCTGCGGTCTTGATAATGAGGAGATGCAATCCTGCCGCCAGGGTTACGGAGAAAAACCAATCATGGAATGTCCGAGGTGGTTTCACGATAATTGGATTGTTACAAGTATGTTGTTTTTTAACACCTTCACTGCCGGCGCCTCAATATTGACGGTTTCGCAAAAAGAGGAAAATCGCCGGTTTTGTCATTTCGAACGCAGAGAGAAATCTCCGGAATAATTAAGAGATTTCTCGTCGCTCTGCTCCTCGAAATGACAGAAATTGACTTCTTGCGAAACCATCAATATTTGTTTGACGATAATCATTGTCGGGGACGATGGGAGGGGGACAGTGCCAAAGCCCATTACTCTCCCATAACGAAGTGTAAAAGTTTCCCAGTTCAACGCAAAGACAGCAGATTACACTCCTGAAAAGGGAAATTATTCCTATCTTAATGAAGAAGCCATGGCAATTTCTTTTACCTTTTATAAGAAGATTTTGCATGTTTTTTCCGCCCTCAAAGAGGAAGTGCAAAATATTCAGTGAATAGGGGCAATTCCATTTGCACAAGGAGGTGCAAACAAGAGGCAAGGGAGCAGCAGGTGCAATACCGCTGATTTCGAAATGACAGGATGACACAGCTGTGAAGGCCGGAACAGGTTCACTGCCCTGGAAGCCAACGAGGGAGAGGCTCCGAACCCAGCCGAGCCGGCGAAATACTCAAACCATTGGGAATTATTACCAATCACTCCCCTAAAACCTCGTAACTCATTTTCGACCTGCTCTCGGAACATCTATTTATGTATTTGTATTTATTTAATATATTATTTATTTCAAGAGATCGGCCGCTGAGCGAAAAAACATATTGATAAAGCATTGCAAAAGGTGTATTTATCCGCGAAATTTGTACTTAACTTTCATCGTATTGTCAGTAGTCCTCCACTCCTCTATTTTATTTGACAGGAAAATAGCCATGTATCCATCCCATTTCGGAAATAATCCCTTATTTCCCAGCAAGAACGACTTCAGAGTTGTATTGAAGAACCATGTCGCCGGCATGGGCGTTATGACCTACAAATTTATTGCCAAGGGAAGTCTGGTATGTGCTATTGCCGGGGATATCATTACCGATATTCGCCAACACTCTTTGCAGATCGAACCTGAGCTGCATCTTCATGATCTCTATTTTCTCCGGCTATTTTCTCCATTCCTGCTCGCCGAACATTGAACTGGACATGAAGAAATTGCTGGTACATGCGGTTCAAGATATCCATCCTATGGACTATCTGACCATGGATTACGCCCAGACCGAAGATGTTCTCTACAAGCAGTTCCCCTGCGGCTGCGGGGCGGAAAATTGCAGAGGCTGGATCACCGGCAAGAAAGAGTCGCCGGTTGCCGAGGCCATACTCGGTAATGGTTTCCGCGCCCCCGAAAAACAGTTTGAAGAATGTCAAAGCATATGACCGAGTGGTGGGAACGGGAAGATCTCCATTTCCGCGATGGCGTCCTGATGTTTGCCGGTCGGCGGGTCGAAGACCTGGCGGCGCAATTCGGGACGCCGACTTTTTTTTATAACAGTCAGCGGATGGTTGCCAATGTAGAACGGTTACGTTCGGCATTGCATGGTGCCGGACTTGGCGAACGTTCACGCATCAAGTATGCGATGAAGGCTAATCGCTTTGCGCCGCTCCTCACCCATATGCGCGGGAACCGGTCTGGTCGGCATTGATGCCTGTTCGCCAAACGAGGTGGAACACGCCATCGCTTGCGGATTTTCCGGGGAAGATATCTCCTTTACCGCCACCAGCCTGTCGAACCGTGATCTTGAACGGCTGTCACGCATCAAAGGTCTGTCGATGAACTGCGACTCGATCAGCACCATCCGCCGCTGGGGAGAACTCGGTCCCGGCCGGAACATCGGCATCCGCGTCAATCCGGCTCTCGGCATCAGTCGTGCGCAAAACGAAAAACTCCAGTACAGCGGGGTCAACACCACCAAGTTCGGTATCTACCGGGAACAGTTTGCCGAAGCGGTGGCGATGGCCAAAGACTTTGATCTGACCATCAAGAAAATCCATTTCCACACCGGCTGCGGCTACCTGACCGCCCAGCTGGGGATTTGGGATTCGATTATCGACAGCTGTTTATGGTTTGTCGATCAGCTGGAAACCGTTGAGACCGTCAATGTCGGCGGCGGTTTGGGGGTTCCCCATGTCGCCGAGGATGCGCCCCTTGATCTGAGCCGCTGGGCGGGAATTCTTGCCGGTCATTTCCGTAACCGACGACAATCCATCGAGATCGAACCCGGAGATTTTCTCGCCAAGGATAGCGGCATTCTGCTGCTGACCGTCAACACCGTGGAAAAAAAGATGGCAGACGACCTTTGTTGGGGTCGATGCCGGTTTCAACCTCGCCGTTGAACCCGCCGTTTACGGCCTGCCCTTTCATCCGGTGCCGGCCCTTCGGCTGCCCGGAGATTGCCGGAATGTGACCATCGTCGGCAATATCAACGAAGCGCTGGATGTCTGGTATGCCAATATCACCATGCCGCCGCTTGCAGAAGGACAGACACTGGTCCTGATCAATGCCGGTGCCTACTCCTCGGCCATGGCCTCGAACCATTGCCTGCGCGGTGAGTTTAAGGAATTTCTCCTTACCTGAAACTGATTTTCCCCAAGAGGACCACCCCGATGAGCAAATTTACCAACGTCACCATCACCAAAAAGGCCAACATCTACTTTGACGGCAAGGTAACCAGCCGCACCCTCACCTTTGCCGATGGTTCAGTCAAGACCCTCGGTATCATGCTCCCCGGCGAATACAGCTTCAATACCGACAGCAAGGAGCTGATGGAGATCCTTGCCGGAAACCTGCAGGTGCAGTTACCGGGGTCGAAAGAATGGCTGACGTGTCAAGATGGAACAGCCTTCGAGGTTCCAGCCAAGAGCTGTTTTTACTTGAAGGTATCGGCACTCACTGATTATTGCTGTTCTTTTCTGTAATTCTTATACGGATGCGGTACCGTAATTTTACAGGATCTTTACTCACCAAGGCTCGCAGGCACCACCAGCACTGGGATTTTTGATTTTTTCAGAACCGATTTTATATTGTTGCCAACCGACGAACTGGACAACAACCCCTCACTGGCACCCATGATGATAAGATCACATTTATGCTTGGCCGCCTGCTCAAGGATGACCTCGACCACATCCCCTTCTTGCACCACGATCTCACTGGGGGGAATGACGTATCCTTCTTCCCCTGTTTCATTTTCCTTGCAGAACTGACTCAAGGCGGTCCGCACCATCTGCTTGGGCGACACCTTGCCGACGAGAGCGTGTTTCGCTTCTTCCTTGTTATTTTTAAGCACTTGGTGCCATCTTTCCAGACCAAAGAGGCCAATCATATTGCTTTCATAGTTGCCGGAAAGTCTCTCCATAACATGCAGTAAGACAAGCTTTGCGCCAAACTGATTCGCCAGCAAAATGGCTTGTTTGAAAGCGACTCGACCGGCCGTGGAAAGATTTGATGTGAACAGGATCGTCTTGTATTTACTCGACATAATTTGCACTTCCCTCTCGTTGAAACGAATAGCATCTGAGATGTAGTATGTAGTGTATTGGTCTTCATCCTTGAGATAAAGGCCACCTTTGCCCCATATCCGGTTTGGAGCCTTTACCGGCATTCCTTCGGCTATGTTATTATTTTACAACGGCTTTTCCCGGCAATGTCTGATTTCTCGCCACCATCCCCATGACCGAATAGACCAGCTGGGCGGCGGCGAAATCCGATCCATGGTCGCCGGCACGCGGGGCCAGTTCGACCAGATCAAAACCGAGCACCCTGCGACCGGCCAACACCCGCTCAATAAAGGTCAGGGTCTGGTTCCAACCCGGCCCGCCCGGCACCGGGGTGCCGGTGGCAGGGATGACTGAGGGATCAAGGCCATCAACATCGATGGTCAGGTAGATGTTTTTCGGAAAACTTCCCGGCAGGATAAATTTATTGAGGTTCTGGTCAGGGATGTGCCGCCCATCAAGGTGTTGCACTCGTTTTTCCTGCCGGTACTGAACCTCCTCCAGGCACAGCGCCCGCACCCCGAACTGCATGAGGGTGCAGCCGCATTCCTCCAAGCGCCCGGCGCATAACACAGGCGTGGCTGAAGGGCGAGCCCTCAAAGCTTGCCCGCAGATCGGCATGGGCATCGATCTGGATAATGCCGATGGGCTCCGGACAACTCCCGGCGAGGACGCGAAGCGGCGCAAGACTGACCGTATGCTCGCCGCCCAGGACCACGGGGATTGCCCGGCGGTCGACGGCCGCCTGTACGGATTTCTCTATGCGCGTCAGGACCGTGCCGATTTCACCTCTGCAATCAACGGCCGGACTGGTGGCAATACCGGCACGGAGCGGCTCGGAAAAGCCATCCCAGGCCTCAAGCTGTTGTGAGGCGGCAAGAATTGCCGCAGGCCCCTGGGCAGTGCCGCCGCCATAGGACACACTCTGTTCCAGCGGCACGGGTATTACCACAAAAAGTGGCTCAAGCTTTTCCCGCCCCTCCTGCTCCGACTGGAGAAATCCGGCTCTGTTCTTTGTACTGCACTGGCTCCCTCACTTATGACAAGCCGTTATAAGAAAATTTCATGGCCAAAGAAATACCCGGAACGGCATAAGGAGCCGTAACGAAATGGGTGAAAATGGTCAAGTTATTTCGTAACGGCTCCTAACCTGTTTTTAAAATCTTCGTAGCCAAAAGACCGCACGCATTCATAGCTGTCGTCGTCGGGTTCGTAGAGGTAAATGGCCGGTAAACCGACCCCGTTAAAGGTATTGTTCTTGACCATGGTGTAGATGGCCATGTCGCTGAAAACCAATGGGTCGCCGACGGCAAGGGGTTGATCAAAGGAATAGATTCCAGCCACATCGCCGGCGAGACACGACAGGCCGCCGATCCGGTAGCTATGAGCCTTTTCCCCTTCCTGGCCGACACCGATGATATGCGGCCGATAGGGCATTTCCAGAACATCGGGCATATGGGCGGGTACCGAGCTGTCGATGATGGCGACCGGCATATCGGCCCTGGCGATATCGAGAACCGTGCTCACCAGATAGCCGCAATTGAGGGCCACCGCCTCGCCCGGTTCGAGATAGACCTGCACCCCCCATTTATCCTTGAAGGTATTGACAACCCGGATCAGCCGTTCAAGGTCATAACCCGGACGGGTGATATGGTGGCCGCCGCCGAAATTAACATAACGCATCCGTCCGATGATGTCGCCGAACCGCTCCTCCACCGCCGCCACCGTGCGCTCCAGGCAATCGGCATCCTGCTCGCAGAGATTGTGCCAGTGCAGGCCGGTCACCCCGTCAAGGAGTTCCGCGCGCAGATCGGCCCGCCTGATACCGAGACGCGAGCCGGGCGCACAGGGGTCGTACATCTCAACCGCCCCCTCGCTGTGCTCCGGATTGATGCGTATGCCAATGCTCAATGGCCTTGCCCGACCTGGCCGCATATTCTTCTATCATCGGCCGAAAACGCTGCAGCTGACTCAGGGAGTTAAAAAGGATATGGTCGGAGGTCCGGCACAACTCGGCCATGTCGGCACGCCGAATAGGCAGCGCCAAAGGTATGCACCTCTTTGCCGAATTCCTCAAAACCCAAGCCGCGCCTCATGCGGCGAGCTGGCACAGACCCCGTCAAGCGTCCGGGCGATGAGCGGAAAGACCCGAAACATGGAAAAGCATTTCAGGGCAAGAAGAATCCGGCAACCGGTCCGGGCCTTGACCCCGGCGAGAATTTCCAGGTTGTGGCGCAGCAGGCCGACATCGACCAGATAACAGGGCGTGGTCACTTTGCCCGGATCAAAGCGGTATTCGAGGCGACCGTTCATGGCAGTTCAAGCACCGTCCAGGGCAGGCCGTAGCGGTTCAGGTCGGCCATAAAGGGATCGGGATCGAACTGTTCCATATGCCAGACGCCGGGCCTGCGCCAGACCTTTTCGAGGATCAGCTTGGCGCCGATCATCGCCGGCACGCCGGTGGTGTAGCTGATCGCCTGCGACCCGACCTCGCGGTACGATTCCTCATGGCTGCAGATGTTGTAGATGAAGATTTTCTTGGCGCTTGCCGTCCTTCACACCCTTTCAGCAGGCAGCCGATGCAGGTCTTGCCCTTGGTCAGCGGCCCAAGCGACGAGGGCTCGGGCAGGACCTTTTTCAGGAACTGGATGGGGACGATCTGCTGCCCGCCGAACTCCACCGGATCGATGCGGGTCATGCCGACGTTTTCCAGCACCCGCAGATGGGTGAGATACTGCTCGCCGAAGGTCATCCAGAACCGCGCCCGCTTCAGACCCTTCAGATGCAGGACCAGCGACTCCAGCTCCTCATGGTACATGAGAAAGCATTTCTTCGGCCCGATGCCGTCCGGGAAATCGTACATCATCGACCAGGACAGCGGATCGGTCTCCACCCACTCGCCGTGCTCCCAATAGCGGCCGCGCTGGGTGATCTCGCGGATATTGATCTCCGGATTAAAATTGGTGGCGAAATGCTGGCCGTGGTCGCCGGCATTGCAGTCGATGATATCCAGTTCGTGGATCTCGTCGAAATGGTGCTTCTGCGCCCAGGCGCAGAAGACGTTGGTGACGCCGGGATCAAAGCCGGAGCCGAGGAGGGCCATAAGCCCGGCCTTCTCGAAAGCGCTCGCGATAGGCCCATTGCCATTTGTACTCGAACTTGGCCTCGTCCAGGGGCTCATAGTTGGCGGTATCGAGGTAATCGACCCCGGTGGCCAGACAGGCGTCCATCAGCGCCAGGTCCTGGTACGGCAGGGCCAGATTAACGAGGAGATCAGGCCGTACCTCCCTGATCAGGGCGATCGTCTCGGCGACGTTGTCGGCATCGACCTGGCGGATTTCAATGGATCTGCCGGTACGTTCTTTGATACTTGCGGCGATCGCCCGGCATTTGGCAAGCGTCCTGCTGGCCAGAACGATCTCCGTGAAGCTCTCCGCCAAAAAAGCGCATTTATGCGCCGTTACCCCGGCTACCCCGCCGGCACCGATGATCAATACCTTTGCCATCTTCACCTCCTCCTCTTCTTCAATTCTTTCCCCAATCCAACCGCCTAACGCCTCACTCCTAACCCCTCACCTCTCAAAATAGGTGTAGCCGCGCAGGCCGGCCTCATACACCTGCATGACCGTCTTGCGCTCAAGGGGCGAAATGAGACCCTCCTTGACCGCAAGTTCGGCGGTTTTACGAAACTTCATCAGCAACCGTTTCGGATCGTATTCGACATAGGAAAGGATATCGGCAACCGTGTCCCCTTCCAGTTCTCCGGAAAAATCGTACTTGCCGTCCTCATGCAGGCTGACCGTCACCACATTGGTATCGCCAAGCAGGTTATGGAGGTCGCCGAGGGTCTCCTGATAAGCACCGACAAGGAAGACCCCGAGATAGTATTCCTCCGAGTCCTTCAATTCGTGCAGCGGCAGAAAGCGTTTGGAACCAAAACGGTCAACAAAGCTGTCGATCTTGCCGTCGCAGTCACAGGTGATGTCGGCGATTATGGCGTTCCTTGTCGGCTTTTCGTTGAGGCGATGGATGGGCATGACCGGAAATAACTGGTCAATCGCCCAGCTGTCCGGCAGTGACTGAAACAGGCTGAAATTGCAGTAGTAAATATCGGAAAGCAAACGTTCAATCTCGGAGATCTCGGCCGGTCCGTTCTTCAACTGCTTGGCGGTCTGAAGAATGCGGTTCAGCGTTGTCCAAAAGATGTTTTCCGCAAGCGACCGCTCCCGAAGGGTGATCTTGCCATGGTTGAACAGCTGCCGGACTTCGTCACGATAGTAGATGGCATCGTTGAGGGTTTCCTGGATATTGCGGATCGACAGGCCATTCAGCGATTCGAGCATATTGGTGAGCTGCGGATGGCAATCCTTCGGCATCTCGCTGGGCAGGGGGTCCGGCTCGAAGACGGTGCGATCAAGGACATTGAACAGCAGCACCGAATAATAGGCAACCAGAGCCCGACCGGTTTCAGTGATGATGATCGGATGGTCGATGCCCTGCTCGTCAAGGGTGGTCATGACCGCTTCGCAGATATCGGTGCAGTATTCGTTGAGGGAGTAGTTACGACTGCTGAGAAAATTCGACTGGGAACCGTCGTAATCGACCGCCAGACCGCCACCTAAATCCAGATATTTCATAGCCGCGCCCTCCTTCACCAAGCCGGCATACACCCGGCAGGCCTCATTGACGGCGGTGCGGATCTCGCGGATATTGGAGATCTGCGAGCCAAGGTGGTAATGGACCATCTGCAGACAGTGCAGCATGCCTTCCGCCACCAGGAGGTCGACGGCGTCGATAAGCTGGGTGGTGTTCAAACCGAAGATGGACCGCTCGCCGCCCGATTCGGCCCAATGACCGCCGGCCTGACTCGACAGCTTGATCCGCACCCCGAGCACCGGGGTGGCCCCAAGCGCCCTGGACCGCTCGATAATCAATGGCAGTTCACTCGGCATCTCCACCACCAGGATGCAGCGAAAACCAAGTTTCACGGCAGTGAGCGCCAGATCGACAAACTCCTCGTCCTTGTAGCCGTTGCAGATCAGGGGCGCCTCTTTATCAACCATCATGCCCATGGCGGCAATCAGTTCGGCTTTGCTGCCGGCCTCAAGGCCATGGTGATAAGGTCCACCGTAGTGGACCATGGCATCGATGACCTGCTTCTGTTGATTGACCTTGATCGGATAAGCGCCGAGAAAACTGCCGCGATAGCCGAGATTTTTCATGGCGGCGATAAAGGTCTCATTGAGCTGGGAGATCTGCGCGTCGAGGATGTTCTCGATCCGTAATAACACCGGCATATCGAGGCCGCGCTCCTTCAAACCCTCAACGATTTCCATTATCGACACGGCTCGGTCGCCGGCACTCGGCGAAGGCTGGACCAGCATATCGCCTTTTTCCGAAACGCGGAAATAGCCACCGCTCCACTCCGCCACCCGGTACAGTTCGGAAGACCTCTCGACACTCCAGCTTTCTAATAAATCCGACAAATTGCTCACCACCTTGGTAAAAATAACGACATAATCCGCCTGGCTAATCTTGGCGGAACCGCAACATCTTCGTGAAATTATAGGTTCTCCAGCAAAAAAGGCCTCTTTCTTTCTTATAACCTTTTAGATTACCGTACACGGCGCAATCTCGTCAATACATTCTCATTGGTTGATTAGCGGACAGATTGACGGCTCAAGCCACTTTACTTCATCACACCGATGTTTATGTTCTCCCCCCGTGTCGTATGTAAACAGAACCTTATCCAGGGAGTCTGCTCCCGTCCTTTCACTCTTGGGTGATATCCATGACAAAAAAGAAGGCGCTTGCCGGATCCGGCAAAACCGTGGCAAAGATGAAGGAAAAAAAGGCCGGCAAAGACGAACCGACTCAGCAGCCACCAATGCTCCAGGCCATGGTCTGGTACAAGGAAGAGCATTACCAAGAGTTGCTCTCACTCTTTGACGACGCCGAACTGCTGCCGTCGACCTATGCCGACTGGCTGGTCAGGGCCGAAGAAAAAAGGGCCGAGGTTGAAGCCGCCGGTGACCAGGTCATGAAGGTCTTCATCGACCCGGAGACCTTTGCCGAATGGTGCGAAAAGAAACATCTCCCGAAAGATGCCAATGCCCGGGCCGAACTGGCCCTGGAGGTTGCCCAGGCGAGATCGTTCAGTCTGTAGATTGTCGGTGGCTTGCGCCGAGCGCACCTTACCCGGCAAGAAAGCACACCAGCTCGTCTTCGTCGTAAAAGGCCTTCTCGAAAAACAGCCCGGCGGCAGGGGCGGTATGACTCAGGGGAATATCCGAAGATGTGTGCAACAGCGCGGAAACATCCGTCTCCGGCATGCGGTGACATCCGACCGCCACCAGAACCCCAACCATGCGCCGCACCATATGCCAGAGAAAATGCGAACCAACCACCCGCACCCGAATCAGCTCACCGTCGGTCAGGATTCTCACCTGGTGCACCACAACCTTGGTTGATTTTTTCAGTTCCTGCTTCTCGGCAAAGGCCGCGAAATCGTGCATCCCCGTCATTTCGAGCCCAGCCCGTTGCATGGCAGCAAGATCCAGCGCCTCGTGCACCCACCAGCTGTAGCGTTTACCGAAGGCGGATTTGCGAGTACGCAATTGATACACATAGCTTCTGGCGATACAGCTATGCCGTGCATGAAACCGCGGGCTTGCTGCTTCGACACCCCGCAGGGCCATATCTTTCGGCAGGGTTGCCTCCAGCATCCGCGCCACCTCCTGTGGCGGCAAGGTGCTTTTCACCTCAAGATGGGCAACATACTCTAGAGCATGGACACCGGCATCGGTGCGGCCGCAGCCCTGAATATCCATGGGTATCTCGCCAAAGACACGGACCGCAGCCTTGAGGAGATCGCCCTGCACGGTGCGGGCATCGGCCTGTTTTTGCCAGCCGCTGAAATTGGTGCCGTCATACTCCAGGGTAAGGCGATAACGGCGCGGGCTTGTTCTTTCAATCATACCATGCCGTTATCGGGGGAAGTGTCGAGAACCATAATCATGCCGAGTTTTTCCGCCAGACTGTCACCTGGCTGACGGAGTGCTGGAATTTACGTTTCGTTTCCCGGATAACAAACTGCACATCCCGCGGTTCGGCAACCAGGGTGAAATGCTGATGCAGCAGAGCCTTCAAGCCATCCAGGGTGGTATAGGGTTCGCCATCTTTCCGTAAAGCCGCCAAGCCATTTCTCCCGAGCCGTAAACTCCGGCAGCCAGGTATAGGGTGAGGCGAGGACCAGGATGCCGCCGGCACCCAGCCGTTCATGGACGGAGGCCAGGAATTTCCCGGGGTCCGCCAATCGATCGAGGAGATTGGCGGCAAGGATAAGATCATAATCACAAAATTGCGGCTTGAGGTTGAGGGCGTCGGCCTGGAAAAATTGCACCCGATCGGCGGTGTCCAGAAGATCCATGTCCGCCAATCGCCTTTCGTGGTAGGAGACGATCTCGCCCTCTTCCGGTAATTGGTAACGAATGATCCCTTTTTCCTGCATTTGATAAGCGATGCGGATAAACCGCGCCGAGAAGTCAAGGCCGTTGACGACGTTGAACTCCCTGGCCAACTCGAAACTGGCGCGACCGACCGAGCAGCCGAGATCAAGGGCACGGTTTTTCTTTTTGCCGGCCATATACTCAAAACAGATCTTTGCACAATTCTCCGGGAAATTGGCGACGCCAAAGAATGTCGGCCCATAGTGCATTTCACAGTACTGGGAAACGGCCATGTCGCTTTCATACATCGCCTGCGCCGTCTCCAGGGGCTGGTCGGCTTCAACATAGCGAAATCCGGCATGCTGGAAGAAATGGCGGCGAAAGGCGTAACGGGCATCCCTGGTCGCCTCGTTGCCGGTCGAGATCCAGGACCCGCCCTTGATCAGGTTGTGCTGGGTATCAAAGGTGGGGGTGGAAAAATCATCGTACCAGGGATGGACAGCAAAGCCTTCGAAACCGGTGATCGGCGTCTCCGTCCACTGCCAGACATTGCCGATAATATCGAAAAATTCGCCAAAGGCAAAATGATCTACCGGGCAGGAAGAGGACCAGTGTTCCAGGTTGATATTGCCCGGCGCCTGGTTCCAGTACGGCTGATCGGGGATATAGTGCAGGTCGCGCAGCCGGTACCACTGGTCCTCACTCGGCAGGCGGATTTTTGTCCCTTGCTTCTCGGCCAGCCAGTTGCAAAAGGCCTTAGCCTCCAGATAGTTGACTTCAACCGGCCAGTTCCACGGCATATCGATGATCCGGGCAAGAATCCGAAGACGGTAGAGGCTCGCCTCCCCTACCCAGAACAACGGCTGGCTGGGCCTTAGTGAACTGCAGCCAGCGTTGGCCTTCTTCGGTCCAGTGCTGCTCTTTTTGGTAGCCGCCGTCCTCGACGAAATGAAGATATTCGCCGTTCGACACCAGATATTTGCCGGCCTTGAAATCCCACACCTCGCTTTCACGTCGGCCGAACTCATTGTCCCAGCCATACAGGGGATGATCTTTGGTTTTGCCAAGCACTACCTTGCCGCCAGGCACCGGCAGAAGGTTGTTTGCCGGTGCCACCCCCGCAAGCGGACAATAGCTCCCAGCCGGCAAGTGACCGAACCTCGCCTATCGGCAGACGGCGAATGATGACCGATGAGGTCTCAAGATGAATCCGCTGATGTTCGATACCCATCATGATCGCCCAGAAGGGTGCATCCCAGGTTATCGGCATTGACAGGGGCAGAGCGCCGATAACCTCAGCTACCAGCTCTTTAACCCGGCGACGATAGTCTCGGACTTCACCGACGCTTGGCCAGTTGTAGTTTTTGGCACTCAGGTCATCCCAGGACATCTCATCGACACCGATGGCAAACATCGATTCGTAGGCCGGATTTATCCGCCGGTCGATGAGTCTGGCGATCTTCAGTTTATTGATATAAAAGGAGGCGGTGTGGCCAAAGTAAAAAATGAGGGGGTGGCGCAGTGGTTCGGCTCGCAGATAAAAGGCCGCATCGTTTGCCAGATGATCATATAACTGCTCGTCAAGGGCATAGGTTCTGTAAAAATAATCCAGTATTTCTTCCCGTTTTTCTTCGGCATTTCCAACATTCAGGATGGTGGTACGGGTATTTTTCAGATCCATGGTCTACTCCTCATTGGCCGCCTTACCGCTGGAGGCGAAGATGATACGTTTGTTTATTGCCATTGCCATTCCCGAGGCAATCAAAAACGAGATTGCCGGTCTGGGAAGATCGATTCCACGGGCCCGGCCGGTTCCGGTCGAGCAAATGCATCTCACCGTAAAATTTATCGGCGAGGTGGAAGGGAGCCGACTGCTTGATATCCAGAGTGTCTTGACGGAAATCTCCCGACCACAGTTTACCCTCTGTTTGCATGGCGTCGGAACCTTTCCACCGCGCGGCACGCCCCGTGTTCTCTGGGCTGGAGTGCATCCGCTTGACAACCTCATGACCCTGCATCGGTCCGTTGAGGGAAAACTCTCTGAAATTGCTATCCCGCGAGAAAAACAGAAATACTCCCCACATCTTACTCTGGCCAGGCTCAACAACTCGCCGCCTAAACATCTGCAGCAGTTCCTTGCCGGCAATGCCTTCCTGCGCACTCCAGATTTTACGGTTTCAGCCTTCAGCCTGCATAAAAGCCAATTGACGAACAACGGAGCGAAACACACGCTCATAGCATCATATCCTTTGAAGGCCGTATCTGCCACAGAACGACCCCTTACAGCCGGTCCGCCACCTCCGTGCCCTGGGCAATAGCCCGCTTGGCATCCAGTTCCCCGGCCTTCAGGGCGCCGCCGATCAGATGATAACGCATCTTCAGAGTGTCAAGTTCTTTTGCCAAACCGAGTTCTGAGAGCTGTCCGGCACAGACGACCACATCATCCACCTCAAGGAGTTGCTCCTTTCCTTCGTGACGAATGAGCAATCCCTCGGCGGTGACTGCAAGATATTCGACCCCGATCAACATCTTGACCCCATTTCTTTTCAGGATCGATCGGTGTATCCAGCCGGTGGTCTTGCCGAGTCCGGCCCCCGGCTTGCTGGTCTTGCGCTGGAGCAGGTAGATCTTTCTTGCCGGGGCCTCTTTTCGTATCTCCCCCAAGCCACCATCGCCGGCATACTCCATATCAACGCCCCACTCGCCCATAAAACGTTTGACCGTTTCCGCGCTCTGATCGTTCGTGCAGCAGAAAGGTAGCCATATCAAAGCCGATGCCGCCGGCACCAATGATGGCTACCCGAGCACCTATCTGTTTTTTGCCGGTGAGAACCTCGGGATAGAGAGAGACGTTTTCGCCCTCGCTCCCCTTGATGTCGATTGGCCGCGGTTTGACTCCGGTGCTGATGACGATTTCCTCAAAATCCTGCAGTTCGGCAGCGGCTTGGCGCGGTGTGCAGCTTCAGGGTAACACCGTGCAAAGGCAGCTGATGCTGATAATATCTGAGGGTCTCAGCGAATTCATCCTTGCCGGGAATCTGCCGGGCCAGGCGAAACTGGCCGCCGATCTCGCCGCTTGCCTCAAAAAGGGTGACCGCATGGCCCCTGGCGGCGGCGGTGACGGCACAGGCAAGACCTGCCGGACCTGCTCCGACCACCGCCACCTTTTTGGCGACTGTGGTCTTCACCAAGGGCATGATGGTTTCCCGGCAGGCCCGCGGATTGACCAGGCAGGTGGCAGACTGTCTGGAAAAAATATGATCGAGACAGGCCTGATTGCAGCCGATGCAGGTGTTGATCTCCTGCTCTCGCCCACTCTTCAGCCTTTTGCACCCACTCCGGGTCGGCGAGAAAGGGCCTGGCCATGCTGACCATATCGGCGCAGCCTTCGGCCAGCACCGCCTCCGCCACCTCCGGCATGTTGATGCGATTGGTGGTCACCAGAGGTATCTGCACCTCCCCCATCAACCGCTTGGTCACCCAGGCAAATCCCGCCCGCGGCACCATGGTGGCAATGGTCGGCACCCTGGCCTCATGCCAGCCGATGCCGGTATTGATGATCGTCGCCCCGGCCTGCTCGATTTCTTGCGCCAGCAATACCACCTCCTCCCAGGTACTGCCGCCCTTGACCAGATCAAGCATCGACAGCCGGTAGATGATAATAAAATCCTCGCCGACGGCCTGACGGACGCCTCGGACAATCTCCAGAGGAAAACGGATGCGGTTGGCAAAGGAGCCGCCCCACTGATCCTCGCGCAGATTGGTCTTGCGGGCAATAAACTCATTGATGAGATAGCCTTCCGAGCCCATGATCTCGACCCCGTCGTAGCCCGCATCCCGGGCAAGTGTCGCACAGGTGATGAAATCGCCGATGGTCGATTTGATCCCCCGGTCGCTCAGCGCCCTCGGTTTAAATCTGTTGATCGGCGCCTTAATCGAAGAAGGGGCCACGCACAGCGGATGATAGCCATATCGCCCGGCATGGAGGATCTGCATACAGATCCTGCCTCCTGCCTGGTGCACCGCATCGGTTATCAGGCGATGATCGTTGACCTGTGACGATTTCGCCAGCCGGAGGGAAAAGGGTGCCACCCAACCGGCTCGGTTCGGCGCCACACCGCCGGTGACGATAAGTCCGACCCCACCTTGAGCCCGGGCGGCATAATAGGCGGCCATACGGCGAAAACCGTCTTTTTCCTCTTCGAGGCCGGTGTGCATGGAACCCATGAGGACTCGATTTTTCAGCGTCACAAACCCGAGATCAAGGGGTTGCAGCAAGTGTGGATACAAGGGTTGCGAAATATTCTTCATTTATCCAATCCGTTGTCAGTACCTTCCGCCGAAGGATGATTTTCTATTGCATCGTAAGTTGTGTGTACTATAAAAGAAGTAAACTGAATTCCCTTCTTATCAACTCATTCTAAATACAAAACTATGCACTATCAGGGCAACATTTTCCGTCCACCGAGTGAAGCCTACTCGATTCTCCTGCAGATAACCACAGGCTGTTCCCATAACAAATGCACCTTCTGCGGCATGTATAAGGGCACTCGATTTTCGATAAAAGACGACGACACGATCATGGCCGATATTGATTTTGCCGCCCTGCACTGCCGCAACCAGGACCGACTTTTTCTCTGCGACGGCGACGCCCTTATCCTGCCGCAGGAGCGACTTCTGTCGATTCTTGCCGCCATCCGCACCAAACTTCCATGGGTTACGAGAATCGGCACCTACGCCAACACCAAAAGCATCCGCATGAAAAGCCCGGAACAGCTCCGGGAACTGCATGAAAGCGGCATCGGCATCGCCTATATGGGCCTTGAATCAGGTGATGACCTTACCTTGGAAAACATCAACAAGGGGGCCGATGCCCAGCGAATGATCGATATGGGCAAAAAGCTGCGCGCCGCAGGCATCAAGCTGTCGATCACCGTCCTCCTCGGCATAGGCGGCCGGGAACGTTCCCACATCCATGCCAAAGAGACCGGCCGTGTCCTCACCGCCATCGATCCGGAATATGTCGGGGCCTTGAGCCTCATGCTCACCCCGAACACGCCGCTTTTTCAAGCCTCGAACCGCGGCGATTTTTCTCTTCTTTCCTCAAAAGAAATGCTTGAAGAGCTGTCGATCATGATTGCCGCAACCGACCTGACAAACGGTTATTTCCACGCCAACCATGCCTCAAACTACCTGCCGATCAAGGCTAAACTGCCGCAAGACAAAGAAGCCACCCTCCAGCTTATCGCCCAGGCACTCGCTGGAAAAATTGGCCTCAAACCGGAGTATCTGCGCGGCCTTTAGTACCTTAGCAATTCATTTCTTGTTTTTTAAGAAAGAATTTCGTGAAGGTAGTTATCCCCCCTTGTGGGGGTTAAGAGCCTACAGCGAAAACGACAAACCCCCTTGCTGCCGGTAGCAACAAGGGGGTTTGGATTTTAATGCAAGCGACCTTTTAGAATCGGTAGTTCAGGCCAACAGAAACCAATATAGCCGCGGCATCGGTAAATTCACCCTTAGGATAGACTGAATCCGCACGAGTAATATCGACCTTACGCGATTCTTTATAATCATAGAGCATGGCAACGCCGATATCCATCTTGTCGTTGATCTTATACTGCGCCCCAAGAGAATAGAGCCACGCATCGGAATCAGGCAATTCAAACTGGATATTTTTATCCGGTACGGGATTTTTGTCATAACCGAAACCTGCCATGAGATCAAGACTCTTGGTGACACCATAGGTCAGGCCAATACGAAATGCGTCGGTATCATCCCAGTTTTTCGCAACCGGCGGCTCATAGGGATTGCCGGGAATAGCGGGAGAGAAGTTAAAGTCGAGGTCTTCGTAATCGGACCAGAAGGTTCTATCCCAGGTCAGCTCAACATTGAGGTTGGGCAAGACATCATAGGCAACAGAGAGGGCAAACACCGCCGGTGCCGGAAGGGAGACATCGGCATCCAGGGTGACTTTCTTACCCAGCAGGTTCAAGTTGGCTTTATCTTCAAATTCCATATCGATTTTGGAACGATAGGTTGCCGAAACATTCAATTTTTCGATCGGTTTTACCGATACTGCGGCATTCCAGCCCCACTCAACCGTATCACCATCCATCTCGCGGGATAAAGGCTTGCCAAGGCCGGCGGCATCGCTCTTCACCGTGGCGTCGGCATACAGCATTCTGGCGCCTGCGGCAACTGAAACCATTTTTGCAAAGCTATAGGATACGGTGGGATTGACTTCTATCGTCGTCAATGAAAATTCCTCGGCGGCAGCCCTCGGATAACGATCTTTCCACTCTTTTGACAAACCGTAAGGTGCTACAACAGCAAGACCTATACGCGCTCCGCCCAGTGAAGGTGAAACCATAAAACCGGTCGGCACCAGGAAGTTTTCATCTTCCGATTCACCGTCATAAAGGAGAGTACGGGAATCCTCATAAGTGATTGGAGCAAGATGGATATAGGTGGCATCAAGCTGGGTATTCCATGAATCGGCCATCCATGACATGTTGGCAGGGTTGTAATATGCCGCATCAGCCCTGGTTGATGATGCTATGTTGGCACCTGCTTTGGCGGTTGAATCAACCGATTGTTCAGGGATACGATACCCTGAAGCCATGGCCGACCCCGCAGTCAGAATGGATGTCAATGCCAGTACAGAAATCACTTTTTTCATACCTTTCTCCCTTCAGTATTAGATTCTTGCTGATTTGGCTTGATAGAGTATCACCGACAAATCTCCCTCGCCAAGATCAGACGCTTCATTACCCCCCATTCCATTTAAAATTGCATGAAATAGCAAGGCTTCCTCCACAAAATATAACTTTTACGTTCAGGTCAATCAGCAAATCAAAAAAAATTATCACTCCTCGTGTCGCTGAATAATATATAAAGACAATGAATGTCAACTATAAATCTTGTTTGTTGGGCATGAAGGCCATTCTATCAGACTGCAGGAGCCACGGAAGCAAAGGAGCTTCGCATCTCAACAAACCAGTCGCATTCACCGCTACTGCAACTTCTCGATCTCGGTTCGCATTTCTCCATCCATGCTAACAGCCCGGCCGCTCCTGTCGGAAATGACGAAGGTTATGAGTGCATCAGCCGCGACCTCTTTGCTTTCCTTTAGGAGAATTTCTTGCTTGAGTACCACACTTCTATTGCCGATTTTTTCAAGTTTGGTGGTTACAAGCAGGGTTTCGCCAACCGGAACCGCCTTTCGATAGTTGACATTGATGTTCACCACAAGAAAGATCAGGCCCTTTTCAGCCCATTTGCGAAGATCAATTTTCGATTCCAGGTGTGCCCATCTATCCTCTTCAAAAAATTCAAGGTATCGAGCATTGTTCACATGTCCATAAAAATCAGCATGATAGCCCCGAACCTTTATCTCCGTCAGGTGTTGCATCCGTTCATTTTCCTTTAGAAACTCATGTTTTTGTGAATGCCGTTTTTGCAATTAATGTGTCCAAGTTATTATCGCTCAACGGCTTCACATCAAGCCCCTTTACCAAAAGTGCGCAAAAAATCCTGCAATGCTGCTGGATTGTTGGACTTTATCGTACCGGTCATGAAATCCTTCATTCCCGGCCGATAGTTGTCCTGCCAGATTTTCAAGAAAAATTCCGGGCTGGTCTTGCATACGCAGTCGGCGTTTTCGACCGCCTTGCCGTCGGTCACCCGACAACTGTCACTGCTCAACTCTACGGTCTTCTTTATATCACCTAAAGAAAAGTAAAAGCTTTTCGGTTGTGACAGGGCTTTCGGCACAAAGGACTGCGCCAGCGTTGCGAAAATTTCTTCTATCATAAAATCGTCCAGCGCTGTTAAAGGGATTTAATTTTCTCGGTCAGGACGGGAACAAACTGTTTCAGATCAGCGACCACCAGCACATCGGCAACATCGCCGATGGGGGCATCTTTATCGGTGTTGATCGCCACGATGAACTCCGACTTTTTCATGCCGGCAAGATGCTGAATGGCCCCGGAAATACCACAGGCAATATAGAGTTTCGGGGTAACGGTTTGCCCGGTAGTGCCAACCTGACGATTGTGTTCAACCCATTCGGAATCAACGACCGGGCGACTCGCTCCGTATTCCCCTCCCAGGGCCTTGGCGAGACCGGCGATCATCGCCACATTCTCGGGTTTTCCTATACCTCGGCCAGCACTGACAATAACCTGAGCCTTGCCAAGATCGACCCCGCCACTTGCCGCCTGCTCGTAACCGGTGAACTGCACCCGGCCGCCACCGGTTACAGCAATCTTTTCTACTACCGGAGTGCCGCTCGGCTCGTCACTGAGACCAAAGGCGCCGGCCTGCAAGGTCACCACCGTCTTAGCGGTTTTGGCCTTCACATCACATCGCAGCTTGGAGTTACAGACCGGTACCACCGGCACCCCGTCTACCACCCCTACCACCTCGGAAATCTGTGCGGCTTTCAGCGCATAGGCGATGCGTGGCGCCAGGTCCCAGCCGTAGGAAGAGTGGCAGAGGGCCACCATCTCCGGATTTTCCTTGGCAATGACGTCAAGCACCAGCTGTTTGTGGACATCGGGATTGTATTCGCCGACAGCTTTGCCATCCGCCAGGTAGAGTTTTCCGGCATATTTCGGCAAGACACTGTCATCGCCTACCAAAAACATCGCACTCTCGGCATTCATTTTCGCGGCAAAGGCCGCAAGTTCATAGGTTCCACCGAGAAGTTTACCGTCCCTGCTTTCTGCAATAAGCAATATTTTCATTGTTGTATCCTCCTATGCCAAAACAGCGGTTTTGTCTTTCAAGATTTTGATCAGTTTGTCGGCCATTTCGGCAATATCCCCTTCCAGCACTAAACCACCACCCTTCTTTTCGGGGAAATACATCCTGGCGGTTTCCTGGCGCGCCTCGACCTTCAGCAGATCCTGGACCGGGGTGGACAGCAGCTCTTTCTTTTTGGCCTTCATGATATTCGGCAGGGTGGGATAGCGCGGCGTGTTCATACCGAGTTGACAGGTGATAACCACGGGGGCCTGGACTTTGACACAGGCCTTGATGCCGCCTTCCAACTCGCGCTTAGCGACAACCGCACCACCTTCGTAGGCAAAGTGGACGACGGTGGAAACACTTGGCAAGCCGAGCATTTCAGCAACCAGGACACCCACCTGGGCACTTCCCCGATCCTGCGATTGCATGCCGGTGAAGATCAGATCGAAGTTTTTGCCTTTGGCATATTCGCAAATGATGGCGGCGATCTCAAAGGGCTCCTTGCCGGCAGCATTGTCGTCGGCGATATGGGCGCCACGGTCGCAGCCCATGGCCAGGGCCTTCTTCATGGTTTCTTTTACCTGATCGGAGCCGATGCACAGCACCGTCAGATCGGCATCCTTGACCTGTTCCTTCAGTTGTACCGCCTGCTCAACGGCATATTCGTCGTATTCATTCATCCGCCAGGCCAGATCGGTCTTGGCGTACCAGGTACCGCCGGCGTCTACCTTGAACTTCGATTCCATATCGGGAACCTGCTTTATACAGACGAGAATTTTCATGCTTTCCCTCCAGTTGTTATCTATTTACTTTGAATGTTTTGACTTTCTTCAATCAATGGATACGTTCCGCCAAGATCTCGGCAATGTCCTTCGGCCGAAGACTTTCCTCGACACCTGCACCCTTCACGCCGTCCTCAAACATGGTCAAACAGAACGGGCAGTTGGATATCAGGGTCGAAGCCCCGGTTTCGGCAGCCATTTTCACTCTTACAATATTGATCCTCTCACCGATTTTTTCTTCGGCTAGGATACGACCGCCGCCGGCACTGCAACAAAACGCCTCGGCCCGGTTTTTATCCATCTCCACCAGATGGCCACCGGCGGCGGCAATGAGCTTTCGACCCGCCTCGTAGATATCGTTGTGCCGTCCGAGGTAACAGGAATCGTGGTAGGTGCAGGACAGATCGGCCGCAGCAAGTTTCAGCTTTCCTTCGGCAATCAGCTGCTCAAGAAAGACGGTGTAGATCTCAACCGGGGTTTCAAGACCGAGGTCGCGATAATCCTTGGCCAGAGTATTGTAGCAGTGCGGACAGGTGGTAACGATTTTCTTCACCCCGTAGGCCTTGATTTGTTCTATATTTTCGACGGCCAGACTCTGGTACAGGTATTCATTGCCCATCTTGCGCATCGGCTCGCCGCAGCATTTTTCTTCCTTGCCGAGGATGCCGACCTTGACGCCCGCCGCCTGGCAAAGCTTCACAAAACTCTTGGCCACGGCAATATTGCGCTTGTCAAAGGAGCCATAGCAACCGACAAAAAAGAGCACATCGACCTCGGCGTCGTCGGCTAACGATTTTATTCCCAGCCCTTCCGCCCAGTCGCCTCTTTCGGCATAACCGATACCGAGGGGATTGCCGTTGACCTCGGTGGCCTCCATCGCCGTCATCACCTCTTCACCCGGGAACTCCCCTTCCATCAGCACCATGGAGCGCCGCAGCTCAACGATCTTGCCGACATGCTCAATGGCCGCCGGACAAATCTCCTGGCAGGCCCGACAGGTGGTGCAGGACCACAGGACATCCTTGCCGATGACCTCAATGAGGTTGGCCTCCGGATTGTTAAAGGCGGTCTCTCCCAATCTGATTGACGACCTTCATCGGTGACAGCGGTTTGCCGGTGGCAAAAGCCGGACAACGGTCCTGGCAGCGTTTGCAGAGGGTGCAGGCGTCGGCATCGAAGATGTCCTTCCAGGTCATCTCTTTGATGCTCGTCGCCCCGAAGGTTTCCGATTCCTCGTTTTCCAGGTCAAGATTCACCAGTTTGCCCTTCGGGCCGAGATCGGAAAAGAGATAGTTACTGCTGGTGGTAAGAATATGTCTGAACTTGGTCAGTGGAATGAGAATGAAAAAGCCCATGACCAGAAGGAGATGAAACCACCAGGTGAGCTTGTGCAGAAGAAGCAAACCGGCCTGGCCCAAACCGGACAGAGCGTTGGCAACGATCAGCCCAACCGGCGACCATAGGGCCAGAGGTGTGCCCATTTCCGTTACCGCCATCCGTGAGCCCTCGATAATAAAGCCGGTAATGAGGATGGTGAACATCAGGCCATGCATGATCGCATCGTCTTTTTTCGTCTCAAGGCCTTCCGGAGCAAAGAAGTAGCGACGCACCAGGAGGCCGCCGAGCATGACGATGCAGACCAGGCCGGCAAGATCGAGGACGATGGAAAAGAGCTTATAAAATGTGCCTTTCAGGAACTTCACATTAAAGAACAGGTCGGTAAAATCGGCCTGCAGAACGATGAGGGTCGTGCCGATGACCAGAAGACCAAAACCCCAGAAGAACAAACCATGCAGCAGCCCGGGCCAAGGAACTCTTGTGACTTTCTTCTGCAGCAGGACATTTTCCAGCATGATGGCGATGCGCCGGCCCATCTGATCGGTGCGGTTAAGAGGCAAGCCCTGTTTGTACAACGGGATCCTCTGCAAGGCTCCCCTTACCAGCAGCCCGATGGCTATCGCTGCCAAAAGGTACATAGGCACCAAAGTCAACGCGCTATGACCGACATTCCAGTATATTTCTCGGGTAAATTCCATGGTTTTCTCCAGTAGCTGTAACTATTCCCTGATTATTTCAATATTCTTAACGGTTCAGTGCACTGCCGGCAACCATGCGCTGGACCTCACTGGCACCTTCATAGATTTCTTAAACTCCTTTATAAAATGTGTTTACGTTAAGGTCAAGATATTTCCTCACACTTTTTCCGCCGCGCGTAAAGGCTGAGGAAACCTGGTGCTGTTCTGTTTTTTATTTGACAGATTGATGATCAGCATGCTAACTTGATGCAAGTGTATTACGTAAAGGTAAATGTAAAGCCCTAGGGCCATCTACCACCGGTGGCCCTTCACCCCGATAAACGGGATAAGTACCTTCACAAAATTCTTTCTAAAAGACAACAAAAGAATTCCCAGCTACTAAAAAACATTAAAAACACGCGACCCAAGACACTGCAAGCTGCCCCAAGACGGCATTGTCGGCCATAGCGGTTGTTGCCCCAAAGGAAAACCAGCATGAGTAAACCTGAAATTAAACCGGTACAAATCGGTGAATTGGCAAAAACCCTCGACATCACCACCCGCACCATCCGCTATTATGAAGAGATAGGTCTTATGGGCAAAACTGAAAGACTGGGCGGCGGCACCCGTACCTATTCCAAAGATGAAGTAATTCGTCTGAAGTTCATCCTGAAGCTGAAGACCATGGGCATTTCCCTCAAAGAAATGAAGGATCTTTCCGATATTTTTGATATTCACGAGAACGACTTCACACAGATTACCCCAAAACTCATAGAAATACTCGACAACCACATTGCCAGGGTAGATGAGAAGATGGCCAGTTTGTCGTCGCTCAGAAAGGATATCGTCGATTACCGGATTCGCATGACCGAATTCCTCACCCACCATGACCGGGATTAATCCCCTGATTATCCCTTCTTCCCTTCGTACTTGACAAGAATCCGCCCCAGAAGAGATGCCGCCAGGATAACCCCCATGCCGAGCAGCACCCGCCCCGATACGGTCTGGTGGTGAACAACCGCCACCAGCAACACCGCCAGCGGCGGCGTCAGATAGCTGAGAAAACCGATGACCACGACGTTGCCTCTGGTCATCGCCCGATTCCAAAGGAAAAAAGACAGCCCGAGAGGCACGCAGCCGAGGTACACCGCCGAGCCCAGTGCGGCAAGCGATGGCATGGCGTGGGGCATGGACAGGACAAAGAGAACTGCCGACAAAAGGGCCGCATACAGGGTGAAGGCGGTCATCGGCTCTTTCTTCACCTTCACATGGGCACAGGCCGACAGAAAAACTCGACCAGATGAGGCCGCAGAACAGCGCCAGCAGATAGCCCTTCATATAGCCCAGGTCAAAGGACAACTCCTTGCCGGCACTGATCACCAGACCCGCCCCGAGCAATCCGACCAGCGCGGTGACGACAATAGATAATTTGAGTTTTTTGAAGAGCAGCAGCGAGGAAAACACCACAATCCAGAACGACCAGGTGGTGGCAAGGATCGCCCCTTCGGCCAGCGGAGCGTTACTGAGAGCCAGATAATAGATATAATGGTAAAGAAAAATCCCCCACACCCCCATCAGTGAAACCTTCAGGCCCGGCAAGTGCACCTTGACGGTCCGCAGGACCAGAAGGTCCTGGATATAAAGAAAGGCAGCGGCACTGACGAAGCTGTAAAACATCAGCTCCTCGGTGGATAATTCCTTCAGGCCGGAACCGGTCGCCGCCGGCAGACTGGCCCAGCAGAGAATGGCCCCGAGGGCGTAAAAATAGTATTTCATCGCGATACTTCCTTGGCACACCAAATTCCTGCGTACGTTCAAACACCTGCCCCAGTCACCCCTACCCCACCGCCACCTTGACCACAACCTTGTGAATCAGACTGGACGAGACAAGCGGCAGATGGGCATCTTCAGGAAAAAAAACCGCAAACATTCCCGGTGATACCGGCAACCAGGCGGCAGGCGGATCGGCATAGAAGCGAATATCTTCGTCCGGGTCATACGGCCCTGCCGCTTGCCGGCAGAGAGCTTTCGGCCGCCAGCCCATGCCGTCAAGCCCGTCCAGCACCAGCTGAATATCGATATACTTCTCGTGCACCTCTAACTGCGCCTCATCCATGTCGCGACCCTGGTCCCTTGTCACCATGGCAAAGATTCGGTCGCCGTCAATATCGTATCTGTCGACCGCCAGCTCCCGCAGATCCTGACGCCTGAGAAAGGCGAAGGCCTTGACAAAGCCATCATGCAGGGCCACATACCGATCGGAGTTTTCTAAAATATCGTATATCATGAGTATCCCATTGTTTATTTCTACAGTGAAGCGAAAAGGTACCAGTCCGGAACCCCCCAAACGTTCTTGCGCAACTCGACAATCTCTTTTCCAGGGTAGACCACTAAGCCAACATGCGCCACTTGCGAATGTTCGGCCATGAACGTCTCGATGCTCCGCCCGTCGGAACAGGTCACTCGCTCGGAGGACTTAGCCTCGATCGGGATGATCCGGTTCACCAGCGAGCAGGAAATCGACCTCAAGACCCGCAGCCGTCCTGTAAAAAAAATTCGGGTTGATTGGGCTGAAGCTGTTTCCATTTCATAAGCTCGGCAAACACCCAGGTCTCGTAGGCTGCACCTCGATCTATGGCGATTTCTCCCAGGACAGCCCTGTTCAATCCCACGTCCGGAAAATACAGTTTCGGACTTTTGACCAAGCGCTTGCCGACGTTTTCATGCCAGGGTGGAAGCAGATAGCACTGGAATGTCATGGACAAGGCAGGCAAACCCCAATTCGTTACCTACCCCATTCCCAGAGCACTACGAATTTTCTTCTTTATGCCGCTTACGATAAAAGGTGTCAACCTTTTCTTTTCTTTGAGGATTTGCTGAAAGAGATCCTTCTTTTTCTCGGGCGGCACGGGACGCCCGGCAATGTGGACCAAGGACAGCGATTGGCTTGGACAGGCGCTGATACAGGCCCCGCAGCCCAGACAGTTGTCGCCGAGAACCTGCACGCGTTTTTTCCGCTTGCCGTTTTCTGCGTCAACCATTTCCAGCGCCGCGACATTGCAGGCCTTTTGGCAAAGGCCGCAGCCGAGGCAGGTCTCAGCGTCGACCTGCAGGGTGTAATTGGTCTTGGCCACCCCCATGGGATAGCCCATCTGCACCCCACCCAAGAGTTCGCAGCAGCAGGAACAGCAGTTGCAGATAAAGGAGGGCTTATGGCGGATATTGTCGGTTATATGGGTCAGCCGCAGGTCCCGCGCCTGGTCGAGTATCGCCAGCAGCTGCTCGGTGCTGCGCTTTTCGGCAAAACCGCGGCGAACCATGAACTTTGCCGCGGTCCCGAGGGAGATGCAGATCTCCTTGGTCGGGGCATTTTTCTTGCAGCTCTCGTTCAGATGTTCTTTTTTATGGCGACAGTAGCACATGCCGATGGCGCCGTAGCCGGCATTTTTAATGATCTCCCGGGCACTTTCATAGGTGGCCACCTGGGAACTGATCGGGATATGTTCTTCATAGGGCAGCGAGCGGGTCAGCGGCGTCTTGCCGGCAAAGAATTCCCGACCCATCTTCTGCTCGGGATCACCGTAGAGATATTCGGTCATGAGCTGGGCAAGTTCGACCACCGGCAGGTCGTTGCGCTGCTTCATGAAGGTGAGTTCAAAAAAGCCGATCAGTCCCGGCAGAAGCAGATAGAAGGTCTTGCCGCCGTAGGTGCTGTCCATCACCAGGCCTTTCTCGGCCATTTCCTCCAGTATGGTTTTCAGCCTGATACTGTCCCAACCGGTCGCCCGGACAAGCTCGGGGAGGGTCGCCTCGGTCAGGGGAAACCGTGAGGCGACATAGGCCTCCTCCTCGGAAAAGAGGATGGCCAGAATCCGCCGCAGCTTATCGCTGTCGGGCAGACCGATGGGATATTTGTTCAACCGGTCGATAAGAGGTACGATGCTGCTTTTTCCTTCAAGATGATGTCCCATTTCCGCTCCCTTTTTGCTCTTTACCGGCCCGATTTTCCTACTCGTTCATAAGGTACTGATCCTTAAGCCCATACACTGTGTGCCAAACCCGTTCGAACCCTTCCCCGTCTTTTACTGGTTTTTTAATCATCTTGTTAAATATTTCTTCCTGAGCCGGCAGAATTTTCCTGACCGAGGATCATCTGCAGGGCCTGGGCGGAAAAATCCTGGACCAGAAAAATGAAAATCTGCTCCAAGACATCGACATCGGTGCCATAGATTTTGGCGTTCTCGAGGATCAATTGAGCATAAACGATAAGGGTGAAGAGTTCACCTGCTGCCAGCATATAGTCGATGTTTTGGGCCTGCTCCTTGCTCGGCGGGGCGTTGCTGAGAAGGGTCCGGAACAATTCGACCTGCTCGAGGAATACCACGATGTTGGCGGATTGTATGCCCTGGTAGACCGCCGGTAGTCGGGAAAAGTGACGGTGGCCAGCTTCCCGGTCTTCTGTTTGAAGAGATAGCCGTCATCGCCAGCCTCGTTTCTCTGTCCCACCTCAGGATAAGCGACCGGCGCAAAAAAATAGTTTTTCACAAATTTGATAATGAGGGCCATGTTGACATGCTCGGTGCCTTCGAGTTTTGGCAGCATGCCGATATCACGAATGGCCATCTCGAAATAGGTGTCCTGTTCAAAACCCTTGGCGGCGATGATCTCATGCAGGCATTTCACCACCTTCTCGCCCTGGCCGGTGACCTTCATCTTGACGATCGGATTAAAGAGCAGGTAACGGCGATCGTCATCGGAGGCGGCGCGCAGGTAGTCGGCCGCGCGGAAGGCCACCAGTTTCATGGCGATGAGCCGGGCGTAACTCTCGGTAAAAAGCTTTTTCACATGCGGAAAATCGGTGACATGGCGGCCATACAGGTTGCGGCCGGCGGCATGGTTCAGCGCCTCGTAAAAACAGTGGGTGGCGATACCGATGGAGGCGCAGCCCAGCTCGAACTTACCGATATTGATGGTATTGAGCGAGGAGTTCCAGGCGTGCTCGCCGCGCGACAGGATATCCGCCTCGGTGATCGGGTAATCATGCAGAGCATATTCGGCAACGTAGGCCTGACGCACCCCGGAGGTGTCGATCTTTTTCACGCACTGGTATTTTTCATGGTGCGGATCGACCACAAAAAAGACGTATTCACCGCTGCCCGCAATTTTAGCAAAGGTCGAAACCAGGGCGGCACAGTTGCCGTTGCCGATATAATATTTTGACCCCCTGGCCAAATAGGTTCCGTCCGCCTGGGGGATGAGGAGCATCTCGCTCGAATAGAGATCGGCACCGTGCGCTCTTTCCGACAAGCCGAAGGCGAAGATGCCACCCGCCGCCAGGAGCTCCGCGGTTTTCTTTTTCACCGCCTCATTACTCCCCATCCAGATCGGGCCGAGGCCGAGGATGGTCACCTGCCAGGCGTACCAGTAGCACAGCCCGTAGAAACCAAGCACCTCGTTGAACTCGCTGATCCGCCACATATCCCAGCGGCCGCCGGTCCTGCTGTATGCTTCCGGGGTGAGCAAATCGGCAAAGATCTTCTCGTCTTTAATGAAACTGAAGAAAATCCTCATACCAGACCATCGCCTGGTCGTCGGCCTTGATACTTCTTCAAGCCCTTCTTTTCAAAGAAATCGATGGTCTTTTCAACCAATTCCCGCGACCGGGCATCGGCATGAAGGCGTTGATATTTTTTTGGGTTAAACAGTTGCACCTTATTCCCTCCCTGGGGGTATCTTCTTGTCAGTAAATGCGGCCGATCAGCCAATGCTTCTGCCGGCGTTATAGCCCTGATGATTGGCCTCGAACACCGTCGCCGGAGCCAAGGCGTCGCCCACCACCAGGCAGCTTATGCCCAACTCTTCAGCAAGCCGCTGCAGAGGATTGGCCGAGCGGGTGCCGACGGCAAGAACGACGCTGTCGGCCGGCAATTCACGGACCTCGCCGCCATGTTCCAGACGAACGCCTTTTTCGCTAATTTCCAGGACTTTAGCCTGCATAAGGGTCTTCACCCCGTAGCGGCCGACATCCTGGAGCATGCCCCAGCGGGTCGACTTACCGAAGTTACTGCCCAGGGTATCGGCCATCTCGACCACGGTAATCTCTTTGCTCCCCGTCGTCGCCAGCCGGTACAGTTTTTCCGGGGCAACTGCGCCGTTGACCAGCAGAAATTTTATCTCATCACCGGACAGCGTACCTTTTTCGGCGAGGAGCAGGGCCGTCTCAATGCCGACGGCCCCGCCGCCGACCACCACCACCCTTCGACCGGTGGCCGCCTTGCCGGCAAGGACATCCCAGGCCTGAACCACCTGCTGCCGTTCTACCCCGGGAATGGCCGGAGTAAGAGGTTCGCCGCCGGTTGCCAGAATAACGACATCGGGTTTTTCCATCTCAAGGGTCTTGGCGTCCACCGGACTGTTCAGAAGAACTCGGACATCACGCAGGGCGACCTGACAAGCCAGATCATCGGCAAAGACCAAAAACTCGCCGCGTCCTGGAGGAGCGCCGGCCAGATGCAGCTGCCCGCCAAGGCGCATGCCGCCTTCATAAAGACTGACCTGATGACCGAGATCGGCGGCAGCAATCGCCGCCGACATGCCGGCGACGCCGCCGCCCACCACCAGCACCTTCTGCGGCTTGGCGGTTTTTGCCGGTTGCGCCTCATATTCATGCCCGGCGCGTGGATTGCAAAGACACTCGACCGGCTTCATCTTGACAAGATGGTCAAAACAGCCCTGACCACAGGCGACGCAATGGACAATTTCTTTATCCCGGCCGGTTCGCGCCTTTTCCGGGAAATAGGGGTCGGCAATCAGGGATCGACCGAGGGCGACCATGTCGCAGAATCCTTCCGTCAACCAGCAGCCTGGCAATGGCCGGATCATTGATACGATGGCTGGCGATAACCGGCACCCCGACCCGCTGTTTGATGTCACGGGCCAGATAGGAAAAGGCGCCGCGCGGCACCTTGGTGACGATCTGCGGTACCTGCGCCTCATGCCAGCCGACATTGATGCACAGCGCCTGGACACCGGCCGCCTCAAGGGCCACAGCAAAGTCAAGGAGCTCGTCTGGCCCAATGCCGCCTTCCATGAAATCGTTGCCGTTCAACCGCACCAGGATGGGAAAATCCTCGCCGACGGTTTTCTTGATTGCACCAATAACCTCAAGACCAAAACGCATGCGATTTTCCAGGCTGCCGCCATATTCATCCAGGCGCTTATTGGTCAGCGGCGACAGGAATTCGCTGATCAGATAGCCGGTGCCGGCAAGGATCTCAACGAGATCAAAACCGGCATCACGAACGCGCCTGGCGGCTGTGGCAAAGCGCGTGACAGTGTCACCTATCTTCTCCGGCGACAGTTCTTCCGGGGTTTCCCGGGTTAACCTGCAGGGCACCGGCGACGGGGCCACCGGCTTTTTGCCGCCAAGAAAAAGCGAAGAATTGTAGCGCCCGGCATGGTTCAACTGGACGGTGGCCCTGGCCCCACCATCATGAATGGCTGTGGCAAGCCTGGTAAGGCCCGGCAGATGTTCATCAAGATGGGCGCCGATATTAGCCGGGGTGCCTGAAAGTTCGTCAACTGTGGCATAACCGACACTGATAAGACCTACCCCGCCTTTCGCCCGTTCCCGATAAAACTCAATTAATTGCTCTGTAACCAGAAAGTTTTTGCACATGTTGAGGTGCATGGCGGGCATATACAGGCGATTCTTCAACTCGACTGCGCCAATACGTATTGTTTGAAACAACGGATCGTTCATACCTATTCCTTCAACGCCCTGTGGCGTTGTGATACAAGTTTCTAACCTGATCAAAAAGTCCAATCTCATCCAGTGCCCGCCGCAGCATCTCCGGCTGCTCAAGAAGGTCTTTCATGAAAACTACTTCCGAGGCCTTAAGGTAGAGATGAAAGGCCTCTTTCATCGGCTCGCCCAGCAGTTTTTCAATCAAAACCATCAGGTTTTTTTCATCTTTATGCGGGCGCAGCTGTTCAACCCTTTGGAGCAGTTTCGAAATATAAAAAAGCAAGGTTTCATCGATACTGACAATCGACTTCCGGTGGCCGGGCAGGATTTGGCGGTTGCGTAAACTCGCCAGCTTAACCAGGGTTGCGCAATACACCTCATAATTATTAAACCGTTCACCACTCTCAAGATCGACATCAAGGAGCGGTGATTGAAAAATTCCTCGCAGCAGGGTATCCCCGGTGACCGCCCAGTCTTCGCCGACGTACACCAGATCGCTCTGTGAATGGCCGGGACAATTGAGCACCCCAATGCCCAGTCGCTCCGGAATATCATTTTCCGCCACCCGGTATCTTTTCGGAAAAGGAGGGAAGAGTTGACCACTCGCGAAAATCCCTCGCAGCTCATCAAGCGCCTTTTGGTTGAAATCCAGAGAAGCAAGGAGATCTTGCATCCCCTCGATACGCTTTTCATGATTGGCGATTTTCAAGCAATCGCGATAGGGCAGATAGACAATGGCGTCGCTGTTCTGTTCGAGCCATGCAGCTAAGCCATAATGATCGATATGACAATGGGTTATGATAACATGGCGGAGCTTTGGCAAATCTATATGGTCCAGCAGATAGCGCTCTGCGCCGGCGGTAGGCGGACCGGTATCGAAAAGCACCAGTTCTCCCGCCAGCACGCCGGAATAGCAGTGCACGGGACCAACCATATACGGGGTGTTGATGGTATGCTGCGTCAATCCGGCCATAGCGATCAGGTGGGAGTTCGATACCGGGCAGGGGAACCGGTGTCCGCTTGAGCTGGCGGACACCGGCAGGGGGCGGTACGTTTAGAAAATATATTTTTCCTCTTCGCAGGCGGCCTTGGCCAGGGTCCGCTTGGCGGCGAGCAGGCCGGTGGCGTCGTACTTGCCGAAACGTCTGATACCGGAGAGGATCATATTCAAGGTATCGCCTTCCTCGATATAGAAGGCGCCTCTGCGTGCCGAGCTGGCGGCGGTCTCCGAGGCCTCGAAGGCAAAGATCTTGACGGCTGCCAAAACCTGCTCGCGCTTGCTGTCGCTGACCTTGGCGAGACTCTTCTCGGCCCGCAGAACCGCGCTTTCCAGGGCAAAGATCTGGATGGCGATATCGGCTGCGGCCATGAGGATCTCCTGCTCGTTGACCAGCTTGTCCATAAACTTCTGGACACCGACACCGGACAGGATCAGGAAGAGGGTCTTCAGGTTTTTGATCAGAGCTTTCTCTTTGGCAAAGGGAATGGTCTCGTCGATCTCCTCAAAACTCGGGGTCATCAGCGACTCGAAGGCCTTCATCGCCTCGGCCTGCAGGGGCAGTTCGCCCTTCATTGCCTTGCGGAGGATCATGCCGGGAATGAGCAGGCGGTTGATCTCGTTGGTGCCCTCGAAGATCCGGTTGATCCGCTCGTCACGGTAGTAACGCTCGGCCGGATAGTCGTGACAGAAACCGTAGCCGCCGTGGATCTGCAACACCTCATCGACGGTCATGGCCAGGACCTCGCTGCAGAAGACCTTGGCGATGCCGCATTCGGAGGCGTACTCTTCGATGCCTTTCAGATATTCGTCATAGTAGTTGTCGATGCCCTTGTCGATGGTGGCAAGTTTGGTGTCAAGAAGCCCGGCCAGACGATAGACCAGGGACTCCGAGGCGTAGATATCGGCGGTCAGATTGGCAATCTTTTCGTCGATTGCGCCGAAGCTGGCAATCGGGGTATTGAACTGTTTACGCTCGTTGGCATATTTGATGCCGTCAACCAGGGCCATCTTCGACGCACCGGAAACACCGGCGCCAAGTTTGAAACGGCCGATGTTCAGGACGTTGAAGGCGATCTTATGGCCTTTGCCGATCTCGCCGAGCAGGTTCTCCACCGGCACCTTGCAGTTGTCGAGGATGATCTGGGTGGTGGACGATCCTTTGATCCCGAGCTTCTTCTCCTCGGGGCCGACAATCAGGCCGGGGAAACTCTTCTCCACCAGGAAGGCGGTGAAATGCTGCTTGTCGATCTTGGCAAAGATCGTGTACAGCTTGGCGAAGCCACCGTTGGTGATGAACTGCTTGGTGCCGTTCAGGATATAGTGCTTGCCGTCTCGGAGAGAACCGCGGTGGCCTGGGCGCCGAGGGCGTCGCTGCCGGAACCCGGCTCGGTCAGACAGTAGGCGGCACACCACTCGCCGGAGGTGATCTTCTCCAGATATTTCTCTTTCTGCGCCGGAGTGCCGTAGTAGACCAGCGGCAGGGTGCCGATGCCGGTGTGGGCGGAATAGGCCACCGAAAACGAGCCGCCCTAGGACATTTTTTCGCCGACCAGCATCGACGAGGCCTTATCGAGTTCCAGCCCGCCGTATTCCTCCGGGGCATCCATCATCAGCAGTCCGAGTTCGCCGCATTTCCGCATTCCTTCGACGACCAGGTCGAAGTTCTGTTTTTCAATCTCGTCGATCTGCGGAACGATCTCGTCTGTGATAAACTGCTCGATGGTCTCGCCCATCTGCTTCTGCTCGTCGGTGAATTCCTCCGGGGTGAACACATCCGCACAGGGGATTTCCGCTATCAGGTATTCGCCGCCTTTTAATATTTTTTCAGCCATTATCGTCACCTCCAGTTGGATAATATTACAAATTTTTATAATCTTTCGAAGATGCCAGCGGCACCCATGCCGCCGCCGATACACATGGAGACCATACCGTAGCGGGATTTGCGCCGTCCCATCTCATGCAGCAGGGTCGTGGTCAGCTTGGCCCCGGTGCAGCCCAGCGGATGACCGAGGGCAATGGCGCCGCCGTTGACATTGATGATATCCGGATTCAGCCCCAGGGTCTTGATGACGGCCAGGGCCTGGGCGGCAAAGGCCTCGTTCAGCTCGATCAGGCTCGATATCCTTCTGCTTGAGTCCGGCCAGTTTCAGGGCCAGCAGGAATGGCGACAATCGGACCGATGCCCATGACCTCCGGGGCGCAGCCGTTGACCGAGAAGGCGAGAAAGCGGGCGATCGGGTCTCTTGCCGATTCGTTTCAAGATAGTCTTCGGAGACCACCAGGGCGACGGCCGCGCCGTCGGTCATCTGCGACGAGTTGCCGGCGGTCACCGGCCCACCGACCTTGAAGACCGGGCGCAGCTTGGCCAGGACTCTCGACGGTTGTGCCGGGACGGACACCGTCATCGACCAGTCACCATCTCCTTGGTCCGCTTGATCTTGCCGTTCACGATGGCGTTTTTCTCGATCTCCACCGGGATGATCTCATCGGTAAATCGTCCGGCGGCAATGGCAGCGGCGGCCTTGGCGTGGCTGGCCGCGGCAAAGGTATCCATGGCCAGACGGTCAATGCCGTATTGTTCGGCGACCAGCTCGGCGGTGACCCCCATGGAGGCAAAGGCCTCGGGCCAGTCGACCATCATGCCCGGATTGGCGCTGTATTTCAGTGCCGCCAAGCGGCACACAGGACATCGACTCGACGCCGCCGGCGACAATGCAGTCGGCAAAACCGCACATGACCCGCTCGGCGGCCATGGAGATGCTCTGCAGGCCGGAGGAGCAGAAGCGGTTGATGGTCTGGCCCGGAACATCGATCGGCAGACCGGCCTTCATCGCCGCCACCCGGCCGACATTCATGCCCTGTTCGGCCTCGGGAAAGGAGCAGCCGAGGTAGACATCGTTGACTGTTGCCGGATCGATGCCGGTGCGTTCAACCAGCCCTCTGATCGCCAGTGCCGCCAGATCGTCCGGCCGCATATCTTTGAATTTACCTTTGTTTGCCCGGCATCCCGGAGTTCGGTAGCTGCCAGTATATATGCTTTTTTCATATTTATTCTCCCTTGTTGGGTAGATTTTGCGTTAATTGCGTAGCGGCTTGCCGGTCTTCAGCATGTGCTGAATACGCTCGGCGGTCTTCTTGTTGCCGCAGAGTTTCAGGAAGTCTTCCCGTTCGAGCTGCAGGAGGTAATCCTCGCTGATCAGGGTTCCGGCATTGACATCGCCGCCGCAGATGACCTGGGCGATGATCGCGCCCATCTCGGCCTCGTACTCGGTAACAAAATTACCCATCTTCATATTCCACAGCTGGCTCTTGATGCTGGCGGCAATACCGCGACCCGGAGCCGGAATATTCTCAACCGGACGACTCGGGCGGTAGTTGACCGCCAGCGCCAGGACCTTCTGTTTGGCATCGGCGATCAGCCGATCGATATCCATGGTGATGCTGTCACCGTGGCGCATATAGCCCATGCCGAACAGTTCGGCCGCCCCCATGGAGACCTTGGCCATGGCAATCTGCTGGAAGTTCTTGAAGATAAAGGGCTGAACATCGGTATTGAACTGCTGCGCCAGCTCAACGGCCCGCAGACACATTTCCTTGGTGCCGCCACCGGCCGGCAGAAGGCCGACGCCGATCTCGACCAGGCCCATATAGGTCTCGGAATAGGCGTTGATCGCATCGGCATGCAGACAGAACTCCGCGCCGCCGCCCAGCGTCATATTAAAGGGTGCGGCAACCACCGGCACCTTGGCGTATTTCACCGCCATGGTCGCCTTCTGGAAGGCCCGGATTACCATGTTGATGTCCTCGTAGGCACCTTCGGCCAGGGCCACGGCCAGCATCATCAGGTTGGCACCGACCGAGAAATTCACGCCCTGGTTGCCGATGACCAGGCCGACACCCTCTTCTTCCGCCCGCTTGATGGCCTTGTGGGTCATGGCCAGGATGTCGCCGCTGATCGCGTTCATCTTCGAATGGAACTCGAAGCCGAAGACACCGTCGCCGAGATCAAGGACCGAACAGTTGGCGTTCTTCTCCACCACGCGGCCGGCCTTTCTGAGGATCTCCAGGCGGATCTCCCCGGTCTTTACCGGCACCGGCAGATATGTACGCTTCAGCAGATCAAAGTATTGCTTGCCGCCCTTCTCATCGAAGCGATAGAAGGACTCGATTCCTTTCAGTGACTCCGGCACCTTGACGCCGTCTTTTTCGGCCCGTTTGACAAAGTCGGCAACACCGATGGCATCGAGCATCTCAAAGGGACCGATCTCCCAGTTGAAACCCCAGCTCATGGCGTTGTCGACATTGACCACGTCGTCGGCAATCTCGGGGATCCGGTTGACGGCATAGATCAGGGTGTCGCGGATACTCTTCCAGGCAAACTCGGCGCCTTTATCGCTGCCGCCGACAACCATCTTGACCTTCTGGCCGGGATCATCGACCTGTTTGACGGCCATGACGGAGGCAAATTTCGGTTTGGCGAGGGGCTTGTATTCGCCGGTGGTGTAATCGTAGTAGAACAGGGCCTTCTTGCCGGCCACCATCTCTTTCTTGTAGAAACCGCCGCCGCTCTTATTGCCGAGCAGACCGCCGTCGATCATCTTCTTCATGAAATCCGGCATCTTGAACACCTCGCGTTCCTCATCGTTGGGCAGCAGGTCATGGGAGTTGGTGCCGACATGGCCGAGGGTGTCGAGGCCGACCAGATCGGCGGTGCGGAAGGCCGCGCTCTTTGGCCGGGCGGTGGCGGGACCGGCGATGGCATCCACCTCTTCGACGGTCATGCCCATCTCCACCATATGCTCGATGCCCTTATAGATGGCATAGATGCCGATGCGGTTGGCGATAAAGTTGGTGGTATCCTTGGCATAGACAATGCCCTTGCCGAGCCGCTTGCTCATAAAATCGGCCATGCCCTGCATAACCGCCGGATCGGTTTCCGTGCAGGGAACGATCTCCATCAGGCGCATATAGCGGGGCGGATTGAAGAAATGGGTGACCAGGAAGTTTCTGCGCACCTCGGCGGGCAGTACCGCCGCCATCTCATTGACCGACAGGCCGCTGGTATTGGTGGTAAGGATTGCGCCCGGGGCAAGATTCGGGACGAGTTTCTTCAGGAGGTCGAGCTTGATCGGCATATATTCGACGACCACCTCGATGACCCAGTCGCACTCCTTCAGTTTGCCCAGGTCGTCGACCAGGTTGCCGACCTGGATCTGGCCTGCGTACTCGCTCAGATAGAATGGTGCAGGTTTCATCTTCAGCAAGCCCTGCAGGCCGTTTCTGGCGATGCGGTTGCGAACAACCGGGCTCTCGAGGGTTAAGCCCTGTGCTTCCTCCTGCTTGTCCAGTCCTTTAGGAACGATGTCAAGCAAAAGAATTTCCAATCCCGCATTGGCGAGATGAGCGGCAATGGTGGCCCCCATTACTCCGGCGCCAAGTACGGCTACTCGATTAATTTGCCTCATGTTTTTTCTCCATTGTTATTCTTAGTTGCATAAAGATCCTCGATAATATCCTTGTATTTTTCGAGAATAACCTTGCGTTTCAATTTCAGGGTGGGCGTAAGCTCCCCGCCTTCGATTGAAAAATCATTGGCGACGACGGCAAAGTATTTAATCGTCTTGTACGGCGGATAACTCTTATTCAGCTCCTTGATACGGGACGCATACAGCTCCTTGATCTTCGGGTTCTGCACCAGGTCTTCACCATCTGTGTAGCTGATGTTTTCTTCCCTTGCGTAGATGCCGAGTGTTTCGATATTGGCAGTGATAACCGCCACCAGATAGGGCTTGCGGTCACCGAAGACTATCGCCTGGGAGATATATTTGTCGAGTTTCAGTTCGTTTTCGATGGGCTGCGGGGCGATGTTCTTGCCGCCGGCGGTGACGATCAATTCTTTCTTGCGATCGACGATATAGACAAAACCCTCTTCATCGATCTTGGCAATATCACCGGTTCTAAACCAGCCATCCTGCAAGGTCTCAAGGGTGGCCTCATCGTTTTTATAATAACCCAGCATGACCTGCGGCCCCTTGACCAGCAAGCTCACCGTCCTCGGCCAGTTTCAGTTCCGTCTCGCGCAAGGCCTTGCCGACCGAATCGAAACGAACTTTTCCGGCACCGCTGATGGTTAAGGCCGGACTGGTCTCGGTCAGCCCATAGCCGTTATATACCGGCAGGCCGATGATCCACATGAATTCGCATATGGTCTTATCAAGCGGCGCGCCACCACAAAGAAAATAGGAGAGTCTGCCACCGAACCGGGCGCGAATTTTTTCGAAGACCAGCCTGTCGAAGATTTTATATTTCAGGCCGAGCAGTCCAAGGGGTTCCTTGGTGATGTATTTTTTGTTGACATACTCCCGCCCTATCTCAATGGCCCGATGAAAAATTTTCTGGCGGGCAGGCGGCATCTGGCTGACCCCTTCATGGATACGGGAATAGATTTTCTCAAACAGCCGGGGAACACTGACCATCGCTGTCGGTCGAACCTCCGCCATATTCTCCATAACCTTCAAGGCACTTTCAGCAAAGGCGATGTGGTTGCCGTTCATCAGCGTCGCATAGTAGCCGCCGGTTCGCTCCAGGACATGGCTGAGCGGCAGGAAGCTGAGAGTGGTCATATCCTGCTGCGGCATACCGAGCTGCTCGATGCCGTATTCGGCATTGATCATGATATTGCGCTGGGTCAGGAGCACACCCTTGGGGACCCCGGTGGTTCCCGAGGTGTAGATAATGGTGATCAGATCTTCCTGGGTAATCTGGGCGATCTGCTCCTCAATCAGCTGCCGGTCTTCGTCGGACAAGGGTGTATCGATCTCGGACAGTTGGTGAAGGCTAGATACCGGGAAGGAACGGCGCCCCATGAAGGGCTCAAAGGAAACGACCAGATCGACATTGGGCAACTCATCTTTGATCGAGGAGAGTTTTTCGTATTGCGCCTTGGTTGAACAAAAAACAATTCTCGCCTCGCAATGGTTGATGACGTAGGCCGCCTGTTTCGCGGTGTTGGTCGCATAAATCGGCACGGTAATGCCACCGGCACACTGGATGGCAAAATCGGAAATCGCCCAGTCAAGGCGATTCTCGGAAAAGATGGCCACCTTGTCTCCGGGTGTCATCCCGAATTTGCGCAAACCCCTTGCCAGCAGCAGAACCCGTTCGTAAAACTCCCCATAGGTGAGGGAGAGATACACCCCTTTCTTCTTATAGCTGAAAGCGGTTTTTTGGGCGTACTTTTTGGCGTTGTCTTTGAGTACTGCCGGGATCGACTGATATGACATGATGCTCATATGTTCCTTGCTCCCTTTGAACTGATCTCGCTGGCCCGACCAGGGTAACGTTTACGTTAATAATCAATCAATCTTTCCTGTATATATTACCTTAACGTTTAAGTCAACATCAAAATGCCATTCTGCCGCTGAAACCTTCTTGTATGTTTAATTGTATTGAGAGTTTTTCCTAAAGAGACCAGAGGCCGCGAAAAGACAAGCTGCTTTTAAGATTGTCACAGATAAATTGCTCTTTTAGGACCATATATCAATATTTTAATGGTTGCTCAAAACTCTGTTTCCTGCTACATTTTCGGAGTTCTAAGGCAAAAAAGAAAACACAACCCTTTTTACCCTACACACCAAGAATTCGTCAAATAACAGGCTGGATCGGTTGGTCCGATACCACTTGACCAATTGATGCTGCAATTTGTAAGAAAATTTTAAGAAATCCCGGTTAACCGAATTGAAGGGTATTTCATGACGTTAATTCAAGTTCAAGAAAATCATCGATATATCAAATAACCTTAGCAACCAAGGATTGATCTCATGATGGCAATCGGGGTAATTGGCGCCCTCTTTCTCTATGGGTGGCTTTCTTGTGGTGTTGTCTGGTTGGTAATGCGTTGGGCCAAGAAGAGAGGACGCCATCCGATCCGTTGGGGAATAGTCGCAGGGCTGATTATGTATCATCTGGTGTTTTGGGACTTTCTCCCCACCTTGATTGTCTATAAATATTACTGCGCCACCAAGGCTGGGTTCTGGGTCTATAAAACACCAGAGCAGTGGAAGGCTGAGAATCCTGGGGTAGCTGAAACGCTTACTTGGCGAGAGATGTCTCCGCATTATGAGTCCCCTGGTGTCACTTATGGCTTTCGTTTAAATGAACGGATCACTATGGATTACGAAGCAGAAATGAAGAGCTCTATTGTGCCAGTTGGAGTTTCGGAGGAGTTGATAATTGATTCGAAGAACAACAAGCATATTGGTGAGAAGAATTAGCGTGTTGGACGGGACGAGTTGGTGAGGAAATCACGAGATTTTGGATGCATATTGGACAGCATGATCCCCAAGATAGCAAAGAATTTGGGAAATATGAAACAGCATTTAAAGAACTGGGAGCGGAAATAAAATGAGCAATTCTTTACAATATTATGATTTAGCTTCTTTGGCTGAGGCTAGTTATGTGCTGTTTCAGATGGAAACAATCGTTGATTATTCAAAGCAAAGAAAGGTAGAAGGCTGCTTTAAAAAATGAATGCCATACCATGGCACTTCTCAGCCACCCAAGCAACCGACTTCGTAGCAAACTGGGAAATAGTTTCCCATCAGAGGAATACCCCAAGTGGTTTTTCCGCCACTCTTTTCAGGAATAGAGAAACAGGAGAATTTGTCTATGCAAACCGTGGCACTGAACCAGGAATTGACGATCTGGTGATAACGGATGGAGGTGATATTGTCACCGATGGCCTGGCAATCAAGCAGATTGTTGATATGTACAATGACTGGCAACGGATACAGTCCACCGGGGTTTATCAAGCCGCAAAACTCAATCTGCTCCTCGAGGAGACAACAGTACTGAAGGCTGACCGCCTTGCTACTCCCTTTGGTGTCATTGGTGCATATGAACTTTCGTTGCGATCAAGAAACGATGTGATCATCGATATGCCGTCCGGGTTTGTGTATACCATCGAAATGGTCGCATCCGATCAACTCTTTACCGACGAAAGAGCAACGGGCGCAGGCATAGATATCAGCGGCGGTGTTACTGCCGTTGGCCATAGCCTGGGCGGCCATCTTGCCGCCGCCTTTTCGCGCCTTTTCTCCGACTGCTCCAATGCTCTCACCATAAACGGAGCCGGCTTTATGACCGGGATTCTGGGAGGGCTCAGCGGCAATGCAGCTACCAATATCGGCAATCTGTTTGCCATGCTCGGTGGTGCCGGCAGTTTTGATTCGTCGAAAATTCTCAATCTATACGGAGATAAAGGAATAGAATTCACGACGATGAATAATTCCGTTGCCCTTGGCCAACAAGGCGGGCATCAGGGGATTTATATTGAATCTATCTCAGGAAGCAATACCGTAGGCCATGGCAAAGAACAGATGACCGATGCTCTGGCTGTGTATGATCTATTTATCCGCTTGGACGAGAGGTTTCAAACAGACGATTTTCAAGCGGTTTTTAACGAATTAACGCCAATTTTCAATGCCATGGCAACCGGCAGGGACGAGTTGGCGACTTATGAAAACATCGTCAATATCTTTGGCGAGCTGTTTGTTGATAATTACAAAGCCATCTCAGGATGGCATTTGGGATCTCGGGAAGATTTATACCAAGCGATTAAAGAGATACGCGATGAAATATCGGATAAGAATCTCCATGTAACAAGTCTTGTCAAACTCTCCGAACCGGAAATTGCAAGCCTTGCCAAAACTCAAGGCGACTCCGGCCTTGCCGCTCGTTATGCTCTAGTCAATCTGAACCCCTTCACTATTACCGGTGAGTCGAACCTGTACGACAGATTCAATGAAACTGGAGAACTTGATATTCACACTGCAACACAAGAAGATGGCGATTTAAGCGAACAGTTCATCGAAGACCGGGCGAAATTCCTCCATTACCTCACCCACTCGGACGCCACCGTCTCAAACTTCAACCCGGACATCAACTTCGTCGACAATCGCCTCGGTATTTCGCTGGAAGTGGACAACGGCATGATCGGCCTGGATGCCGACAGCCAGTATCTCTTCGGCAATCTGGAAGACGAACTCCTCGAAGGAGGCAGCGCAATTGACCACCTCTACGGTATGGACGGTGATGATATACTGATCGGCAACGGCAACAACGACTTCCTCGAAGGAGGCAAAGGCCGGGACACCCTGAACGGCGGATCCGGCAACGACATCTTCGGCATCATCGGTGAAGACATCGCCTACGATAACTTCATCGGTGGTTCCGGTCTCGACTCTATCCAGGGGACCGCCGGCAACGACACCATCAGGGTAAATCTTTTCAACGACACCAGCTCCATTGAGACCATCGTCGGAGGAGGCGGAACCGATATCATCGCCGGCACGGATGGAAACGATACCATCGATCTCAGCAAAACCAAACTGACCGGGATCGCCCGCGTCGAAGGCGGGGCCGGGTCGGATATCATTAAAGGCACCGATGCTGCCGACCATTTATACGGCACTGCCTTGGGTATCCCGGACGATGGAGCCGAAGATCACCTGGAGGGTGGTGCCGGCAACGACGAATATCATATCGGTCAGGGTGATATGATTAGAGACAGCGACGGCCAGGGCACCATATGGTTCGGAACCGCTAAGATCTCCGGTCTGACCCTGGCAAGAAAAGGCGGAAACGGCCTGTACATCCAAAACAATGGTGGAATATCTGCGTCCTATGACTCGGCCTCGATGACCCTGCAGGTCTTCGACCTTTCCGAGCCCGTGCCTTTATCGTTTACTGTCGAGAACTTTTCTTCCGGTAACTACGGTATTGCCCTGAAGGAAGAGCAACCGGCAAACTTAGACCGAATCCTCACCGGCACGGCAAGCCACGACGAGATGGGGCTCCTCGATTTCGGCAGTGATTCGAAAAACTGGCAGCTCACCTATACCGCGTTCCCCAATGGGTCCTCGAACACACCCTTCTATCAGGAAGGTCTTGCTGGAGTGGCTCCGCGAATGCAGATAACCGGTGGTGCAGGCAGTGATTTCCTTTTCGGTTTTGCCCGTCATGACGAGATATCGGGCGGTGATGGCGGCGATATCATTATCGGCGATATGGGTTCCTATAATGGCAAGCCGATAACTCTAACCGGCACTCCGGAAGGCGATCTGCTCGACGGCGGCAGCGGCAACGACTGGCTTCAAGGCTCCGGCGAAGTCGATCAACTGATCGGTGGTCAGGGCAATGACCTGCTTTCGGGTTTTGACGGTAAGGATATCCTCATTGGTGATAAAGATAACGATGTACTGGCCGGTGGCTCCCATGCCGACGTCCTTTTGGGTGGCGACGGGGATGATATTCTCCTTGGCGAAGGGTATTTTACCGGTACGGGGACCCTCACTTTGGATAATCTTGCCTCATTCGGCGTCGATTTCGCCGCTTCGGCGACCGGTTATTATACAGGCTATGTCTCCAGGAATTTTACGATCCACAACGACGCCCCGAATGGCGGGAACGACATCCTGACGGGCGGAACAGGCCGGGATTGGCTGGATGGTGGAAGCGGTAAAGATATCCTGGATGGTGGGGTCGGCAGCGACTCCCTCTTTGGCGGTGCGGATGACGACAAGCTTTACGGTGGTGATGGGAACGACTGGCTGGTCGGTGATAGCGGCGATCTGACCGGGGCCGGAAACGATATCCTTAATGGCGGAGACGGCGACGACCTGCTGTATGGTCTTGGCGGCAATGACCGACTCATGGGGGATAACGGGACCGACAAATTGTATGGATTCGAAGGCGACGACACCCTTTCCGGCGGTTCCGGCAGCGATTATCTTGATGGGGCTGAAGGGACGGATATTCTTGAAGGTGGAAGTGGCGAGGACGAATTGTATGGCGGTTCCGGCAATGACACCCTCGTCGGCGGCAGCGGCAATGACGCCATGTATGGCGATGATGGCACCGATATCTACCTCCTGGGTCGGGGCAGCGGATTTGATTTCATTGCCAATTCCGGCGGTTCGGATCGGATTCGCTTCGGTCAGGATGTTGCCGATTCCCAGTTGCAAGTAGTGCAGGTGAGGAGAGTCGGCGAAAGCGGAATTTTAGAACACTCGGGCAATGGTCAGGACCTCTGGCTGCAATATTCCCCCACCGACGGTGTCTTGCTGGAGAATGGCATGACGCATGACTTTTCCGTGGAGTTTGCCGATGGCAGACAACTGAGTCATGCCCAATTGGTGAGTCTCTTGCAGGAGAGTGGCGGTAACCCTGGTGGCGATCCTGGTGGCAACCCAGGCGGTGATCCGGGTGGTGATCCGGGTGGAAATCCCAGCGGTAACAACTATCGACCCAAGATCTCTGTAGTTTCCGGCCTGCCAAATGATACCTTGGCTCCGACTGGGGCATCTCCGGCAATGCTGAGTGGGTACGAAGCCTATAATTCTCAAGTCCTGCAACAATTACATGATTATTTTATCGGGCAATTTGCACCGGGGCAGATTGTTCCCGCACGAATATCGCTGGGAAACTTAGGAGGAGCGTGTGCGACATGGAACGTCGTCGATGTTTTCCTGTTCAGCCAGAACAGTGTATGCTGTGGCTCATTCGATGCAGCGAGATCCTGGCGTCCTGTACGATTCGACCCGCTAGTCTTAGATCTTGACAGAGACGGTATCGAGACTGTCGGCACCGGTGCCGGGGTGTTCTTTGACCATAATGGCAACGGCATCAAAACGGGAACCGGCTGGATCAACGCGGATGACGGTCTCCTGGCACGGGACCAGAATGGCAACGACAGTATCGATGACGGCAGGGAACTTTTCGGCGATCAAACAATGCTGCAAAACGGTGCAACCGCCGCAACCGGTTTCGCCGCTGTGGGCGATCTTGACACCAATAGTGACGGCAGAATTGACGGCACCGATGAGGCTTTTTCTGAACTGAAAATCTGGCGGGATCTCAACCAGGATGGCATTTCTCAGGCCAATGAACTTGCAAATCTTGTCGACCTTGACATTTCTTCCATTAACCTCGGTTCAAGTACCGCCAACTGGAATACCAATGGTAACACAATTTCCAAAACTGGAACATTTACCCGGACTGACGGCACAACCGGTATAATCGCCGACGTTTCTCTTGCTGCCAAAACCTATAACCGAGAATTTACCAGCACGATAGATATTCCGGAACGTCTGGCCGCCCTACCCGACATAAAAGGAACAGGGAATATCCGCGATCTCCGTGAGGCGGCAGCGACATCCCTGCAGCTGGAAGACACCCTTTCGCGTTTCTCTACGGCGAACACCCGTAATGAGCAAATGGCTCTCCTTGATCAACTGCTGAAGGATTGGGCCGATACATCGGGTTTGGCCGGCTCCCTCGAAGAACGCGCCTCCTCGCAATACCGGGTGGAATATACTGCCTTTGGTAATATACAAAGGTATAGCCATTTGACAAGAACCAGCGAAGTAGTGTCGGAGGGTGTTACCAATAGCGAAAATCCCCTGATCGACAAGGAGTATCGCAACCTCATTCTCCAATGGAACGAACGTATTCATATTCTTGAGGCCTTCAACGGCAGCTATTTCTTTAAACTCCCTGATCAATCCCTGGAAACCGTTGGCGCCGTATCCGGCATGCAATTAGATTACAGCGGATATTCAAGTCTGTCGGGAAGAGAGAGAAGCAAACCGGGGCTGGCGATCAGCTATTCGCAACCCCAGCTTGATCAACTGGAAGCATCGTATGAGGATTTGCGAAATACCGTGTATGCCTCACTCATTCTCCAAACTCGCCTTAAAGATTATTTGAATCTGATTGAGTTGGACCTTGGTAAGGACACCGTTTCCTTTGACTTCAGTAAGCTCAACCAAGCTTTCCAGGACAAGCTTGCAGCAGATCCGTTACACGGCCTGACTGATCTGATCGAGTTCAATAGATACACCGGCGGCATGTTGGGTGGAACATCTTGGGACGGCGTGGTCACTATGGCAGAGATCCTCCGCAGCCATCCCCTTACTCCGGAATTGATGCAACTCTATCAGGATCTTGATGTGAGTTTCAATGCAACCCCGGGCGAAATCACGACAGATAATATCATCCTCGGTGATTCTTCACCTCACACTCTTCTTGGATATGGTGGTAACGATATCCTTTTGGGGGGAACAGGTGATGAGGCAATAGCCGGAGGCATCGGTAATGACACGCTCTCCGGCGGTGCCGGGAATGACCGGCTTTTTGGTGAGACGGGAAACGACACCTACATCTTTTGCCGGGGCTATGGTAACGATCAGGTGCAGGATTTCCAGGGAAGAAACAGTATTGTCTTCTCCGGTTTGAAACCGACAGATATTACCGTCATGAGCTCTGGCACAAGTGGAGGGAACCTCGTTTTCCGAATCAATGATAGCGGTGAGACACTCACAACGGTATTGGACTGGAATGATTGGTATGCAGATGAGGGTCAAGGTGTTGGCTATTTTTTCTTTTCTGACGGTACGGTCTGGGATAAGGCTGAAGTTATGCGTCAGTCGCTGCTTAAGCCGACTGAGGGGGATGACAGTATCTTCGACAGTCATGCAAGCAATACGATTCTAGGGCTGGGAGGAAATGATATCATCGTTGGTAATGGCGGGAATGATATCTTGGATGGAGGCACAGGCGACGACACCCTGTTTGGCAGCGCCTTTTCCTCCGGCCAATCAGGGTTTCATGAATGGATACAGGCCAACGGCAACGACACCTATATTTTCGGGCGCGGTTATGGCCATGATACCATTATTGATGGTGATAGGACTCTCAATTCGGACCGGTTGAAATTTAAAGATGACATCTCCCCTGCTGATATTGGTGTAATGAGGGTGGGACTCGACCTTGTCCTGACAATCGAAGGCACCGATGATCGTATCACTCTGCAAAAATATTTTTTTGAAGACGACTACCGGGTACCGGAAAATCGTCCTTATGAAATCGAGAAAATAGAATTTGCCGACGGTACCATCTGGACTGCAGCTACCCTAAGGGATTTCCTCTTGACCGGGTCGGATAATCCGGAAACGATCATAGGTTACCGGGGCGACGATGGAATCACCGGTAATGGCGGTAGCGACAGTATTGAGGGGCGTGGCGGTAATGACATAATATTTGGTGGCCAAGGTGACGACACCATCCATGCGGGTGCTGGTCGTGACATTATTGATGGCGGTGCCGGTGATGATATGCTGAACGGCAATGCCAACCTCGTCGACACCTCTGTTTACTGCCTCCAAGATGCTACTGCCGACAACGACACCTACCTTTTTGGCCATGGAGATGGTCATGATATCATCCGCGATTACGATTGGCGATCCGGTAATGAAGATACAATCCGGTTCAAGGATGGCATCAAGAACAGTGACATCCGATTCGAACACATCAACAATAGAGACGAAGATCTGCGGATTGTTTTGGATGATGGTGCGGACACCATAACCGTCAAGAATTGGTTCGGTTATCATTCTAATTTTTATGTAATTGAACGTTTAGAGTTTGCCGACGGCACAGCCCTGGATCCCTCCTATATCGAAACCCATCTGACCAAAATCGGTACCACCTACAGCGACACCTTAGAAGGAAGCAGCAGCGCCGAATCCATTATGGGCTATGAAGGTAATGATGCCCTCTATGGCGAAGGTGGAGATGATATTCTTGATGGTGGTAATGGTGATGATCTGCTCAATGGCGGTCCAGGCAATGACACCTATCTGTTCAACAGAGGTTCCGGGTGCGACACGGTAATTGAGGACGATTCCAATTCTGAAAATATTAATAGAATTGTTCTGGGCCCCGACCTTGATCCTGAAGATATAACTGTGTATCGATCAGGCAATAACATGATCCTGTCAATCGACGCGACGGAAGACCGACTTATCATCATGGAAGGTTTCAATGACAATAGGGCAACCAAGGTGATCGAGGAGATCCACTTTGCCGACGGCCAGGTGTGGGATTACACTGCGTTACAGGGACGGGCCATACTTCCGGTCAATGGCGGCGGGATGAGTGAAGGTGACGACATCATTTTCGGCACTCCGAATGCAGACAATCTCGCTGGTGGAGAAGGCAACGATTTGCTTTTTGGCATGGATAGCGATGACTACATTGTGGGTGGTAATGGCCGGGATCGACTCGATGGTGGAAATGGTAACGACACACTTTTGGGTGGCATCGGTGATGACCTGATTTTTGGTGGCATCGGCGATGATGTTATCCTTTCCGGTCCGGGCAATGACATTGCGTGGGGAGGAAAGGGCAGCGATACCTATATATTCCGCGCCGGCGACGGTAGGCTGACCATAGAGGATACTTATCGGGAAGAGATCGCCACTGGTCTTGGCCGAGATTACGGTGGAGGCGTTCATTTCGCAATGAGTTTTGCCGTCGGCGGCGATGATAGCGGCACTGTTGCCATCGGCGGCGATGGTGGCGGCGATGGTGGCGGCACCGTCTCTTCGGTCAATGTTCTCCAGTTCGGTCAGGGAATCGCTCTTGCAGATCTCTGTTTTAGAGGGGAGACAGGCTATCTGGTTATTGATATTCCTTCAACCGGCGATCAGCTCAAACTGGCCGGTTACGCCCCGGATCGGCCAACATTTACCAATGCTGTCGACATATTCCGATTCTTCGATGGTAGCGAGGCGACTCGAGAGGACCTCCTTGGTCAGGGCATAAACATAACAGGAACAAACGGCAACGATTCTTTCTTGGGAAAACCCGGCAATGATCGCCTGGAAGGAGGGAGCGGCAATGACAAATACTTCTTTAACCTTGGCGATGGCATCGATACCATAATCGATATCGCTGCTCCTGGCATGGAAAACAGCATAAGCTTCGGTGTTGGAATTACGGCGGGTAATCTCCGGGCTGTGAATGAGGCCGGCACCCTGGTTTTGTTGGTCGGCGATGGTGGCGATGCAATCAGATTCGAAGGGTATAATCCTGACATTCCCGGCACGCCTCATCCGGTAGGTCAATTCTATTTCGGAGACGGTTCAAGTATCAGCTTTTTCGATTTGCTGAACGGCGGGTACGAATACGTTGGCACCCCCGAGCAAGATGTGCTAACGGGTACTCCCGGCAATGACCTGATACGCGGACTGGCCGATAACGATCTTCTCGCCGGCGGAATCGGTGATGACATCTATCTCTTTTCAGCCGCAGATGGTGTCGATACCATCGATGATATCGCCGGACCTGGAGAAGGCAACACCGTTATTCTACCGAACGGATCGGCACTCGACCACGTGCGACTCAGCCATGATCCTGATTCCCACACACTGATCCTGACTGAGTTGGAGACGGGAAATCAGATCAACTTGACAGGTTTTAATCGCCTTGATCCCTCAACAGCGCATGCTGTGGAGTATTTCCGATTTGGTATGGAAGGAGCAGTTGTAACCTATGAGGAACTGCTCCTTCAAGGTTTTGACATCAGAGGTGGTAACAACAACGACAATCTCCTGGGAACCTCGCTCAACGACCGTATCTATGGCAGTAAGGGTGATGATATTTTCGCAAGTGGTACCGGCAATGATTTTCTCTTTGGTCAGGAGGGCAACGACACCTATATCTTCAATCAGGGCGACGGCATCCTTACTATCACCGATAAAGTGGAAACGGGTGCCGGCAATATTTTGAGGTTCGGTCCAGGGATCGAACCTGAGGACTTGCGCCGTCATATCTACTTTGAGGCACCGACGGAAAGCGCAGCAGGAGCGTTGATCATTGCTTTCGACAACGGCGACGAGGTCCGATTGACCGGTTTTAATCCGAGTGATGTGACAAATAGTCCTCGCTCAGTCGACACCTTTGTGTTTGCAAACGGTACTATCCTCTCATTTACCGAATTGGCGGCCTACACCTTTATTATCGAAGGCGATGGCAATGACAATACCCTTTTCGGCACAAACCTGAGTGATCGTCTATATGGCAGGGACGGCCACGACAACCTTTCTGCCGGGATGGGCAGTGACGTGCTCACCGGGGCCACCGGCAACGACCTGATGGCCGGAGGTGAAGGTCGTGATATTTATGTGGTGAATATCGGCGACGGTGTCGACCGTATCAAAGATACAGCGACGGATGGGATCGGCAACAGCATCTTGTTCCACGAAGGAATTAGTCGTGAAAACGTTATTCTTACCAGGGAAGGCACAACCCTCTCGATCGGTTATGATACTCTGGGTTCACGATTGTTGGTGGAAAACTTCGATCCGACCGGCGTCAGTGGTTCCTTGGTCGTCGACACCTTCGAGTTCGCCGACGGCAGTACGGTGAAGTATCAGGAATTGGTCAACCATGCGCCGGTTGCAGGCAATACACCCTTTCCGGATCTGACCCTCGCTGAGGATCAGCCGTTTCTCTTGCAACTCCCCTACGACGTGTTTCGAGATATCGACGGCGATCCTCTGCTCTACAATGCCGAAGTCTCCGGTTACGGCAGGATACCTGATTGGCTGCAGTTCGACCGGGCAACCGGTATCTTCAGCGGCACGCCGGACAACGACGACGTGCAATCATTTACGCTTACGGTCAGTGCCTTCGATCCTCTTGGAACCAGTGCATCTCGGTCGTTCGCTGTGGTCGTGGCCAACATCAATGATGCTCCGTCGGTGAACAAGACACTCTCACACCAGTTGGCAACCGAAGACCAGCCCTTCACCTTCCAGATACCAACGGATACCTTCAGAGATATCGATTTCGGTGACAAACTCGCGCTGTCGGCGGCATTAGCGAATGGCAATCCCCTTCCCGCCTGGCTGGCGTTCGATGCGGCGACGAGGACCTTCTTCGGCACTCCCGACAACGACCAAGTGGGAACTGCCATCATCAAACTGATTGCCACCGACCAGTTCGGGGCCGCAGCCGACACTGAGCTGACGCTCGAGGTGATCAATGTCAACGATGCCCCGGAACTGGCCGAAGAGGTAGATATCCTCTTGCAGGATGTGCGGGAGACCGACGGGCAGATTTTGGCCAGCGATCCAGATGGGGATAAGCTCGACTACTGGCTGTCCAGTGGGCCCAATTACGGCAATTTTATCCTGGGCGAACAAGGGGCCTGGCAATACCTTCCGAATGCTCTGTTTATCGGCACCGATACGGTAATGGTGGCAGTTGATGACGACAACGGCGGGGTGTCCTCGACCACCCTCACCTTCGATGTCAGGGTATCCACCCCGTTTATTGCCAATCAAACACTCCTGCTCGATGAAGATTCCGGTCTGAAGGGAGTCTTATCTGTCACCAATCCCGTTGGCGGCAGCCTGAGCTACCAATTGGCTAGCAATGCCAGCCACGGCCTCTTCTTGTTTGACGAAAACGGTACCTGGAGCTATATCCCCGAAAAAAACTTCCATGGCGAGGAGCAAATCCAGATACAGGTGGTCAACGAATATGGATTGGCTTCCACCGCCACCCTCACCATGACGGTTGCCTCGGTCAACGATATTCCAACGGTACCTATGGAAGAGCGATTTGTCATGCTCGGCATCCCGACACTTGGTGGCCGGATCGATGCTGGCGATGGTGACGGCGACCCATTGCGCTATGCCCTGTCCGGCGCTCCTGTTCATGGGATCATGACGCTCAACAAGCTGGGCCAATGGCAATATACCCCGGCCAATGGCTTTTACGGTGAGGATCGTGCGGAAGTTACCATCTCTGACGGGGCTGGCGGCGAAGCGAAAACTACACTTTGCTTCGTGGTCAACATCTATGAGGACGGCGATGTGGTGTTGCCGGAGAAGACAGTGGAAACCCTGTATCTTAATGATATCGCCAAAGCAGATCTGACGTTTGACAAGGATGGCGACGCCTTGACCATAGAGATCCGACAGCATGGCACCATCCGGGTAACCGGCTATTTCTCGGCACCTGACAAGGGACTGAAAACCATCGAAACCTCGGACGGTCCAATCAACCTGGCAAAGGACTACATCGTCGATGCGCGGAACGGGTGTTCGGTGCTGAATGGTGCCATCCATGGTTTGTTGGGCGACCAACTGCTGGTTTGCGGAACTGCATGTTCCGATACGCTTCTTGGTGCGATGAAGAATGATGTGGTCTTTGGCTCCGCCAGTGGTGACTGTATCCTGGGCCTTGCCGGAAATGATTTGCTCGCCGGAGGAACCGGGAATGATGCCCTGTACGGCAACTATGGCAATGACACCCTCTATGGCGACCTTGGCAACGATTCTCTGTCCGGTGACACCGGCGATGATTTTCTTGTCGGCGGCAAAGATAGCGATCAACTCTTCGGCGGCTCCGGCAGCGACCATCTTGTCGGTGGGCTCGGCAATGACATCCTCACCGGCGGTGTGGGCAATGACCTTTTTGTCTTCGATACCACCCTCAATGCAGCAACCAACAGGGATTTGATCCTCGATTTTACTAGTGGTCAGGACAAAATCGAGCTTTACAAAGACATTTTTAGTGCGCTTCCAGCAAAAGCGTCTCTCGCTTCCTGTTCATTCCTGGCCTCGGCCTCCGGTGATGCTGCCGACGACAATGATTATATCCTTTACAATACTGCCTCCGGTGCCTTGCTTTACGATGCCGACGGCAATGGTCAGGGTGTTGCGGTCGAATTCGCGACGCTTACCCACAAACCGACAATCAAAGCCGAGGATTTTGTCATAGTTGCATGATAACCGATTAAAATTGAAAGAATTTCATGGGAAAGCTTATTGAGGTGTGAAGCAAAACCGTCCGGCCTTTTAACATGTTGTCGTCATTTGGCAATGCAGACAGGTCAGAACGCCTTTGCCGCAAAACTTGCATCCCTAAGAGAAATTCCCGGTCCGAAAGGCCCTCAAGAGACGGTTGAAAGCGTCATCCGTGCCGGACGCTCGGAGGGACTACAGGCGATAATTCTCCAACCCCGGCCGGAGCAGCTTGTCACCATGACCGGGCAATTGCCTGCGGTGGTCGAACAGCGAGATGGTCGCTATGCAATCCTCGCAGAAGTTGGTGGCGGCAAGCAAGGTGAAGAGGCAGTAACTGTGCTCACTCCCCTGCCGGACGGGCGGATGCAATCCGATCGACTGCCGCTCCAAGCTTTTTTTGCTGGCTGGGCGGGTGGATTGCTGCGGTTTAAGATGGTCAATACCGCCCTGGTCTGCTTTTCCATCGTTGCCCGCGAGCATAAGATCGAGCTGACCCGGGATCGTCTGCTGCACGAATACAACTTAGGCACCGACGAGATCCCCAAAAACACCCTGCTGCGCATGGCCAAGGAACTGGGCCTGAAGGCCAGGCTGCTAAACCTTAACTGGAAGAGTCTCGTCAATCTGCAGAAGGCCTATCCGGCCATCGCCGGCCTCCGCAACGGCCGCCATGTGGTGCTCACCGGGGTCACCGAACGTGCAGAGAAAGATCAGCCGAGGAAATTGTCATCGCCTGTTATGACCCCCTGGCCGGCAGCGGCGGCGGCCATCTCCGCCTGACCCAGCCGGAGTTCGAGGCGATCTGGGCCGGCAAGATCTATGTCCTCAAACGCGTCTATAAACTCACCGACGAAACGCAGCCCTTCAGCCTGCGCTGGTTTATCCCCGAGATTCTCCGGCAGAAAATGACCTTTATCGATATCGCCCTGGCGGTGCTGTTTATCAACGCCATCGCCCTGGTCACCCCGATCTTTTTCCAGATCGTCATCGACAAGGTCCTGGTCAATCAGGCCTTCACCACCCTGCATGTCCTGGGAATCGGTATGACCGCGGCCCTGGCGGTCAACGCCGGCCTCGATTTTCTCCGCGATTATCTGCTGCTGCATGCCACCAACAAGATCGATCTGCGGGTGACCGGGCGGACCTTTCGACATCTGCTCAACCTGCCGCTTGATTTCTTCGAGCATGTTGCCGCCGGTGTTCTGACCCAGCATATGCAGCAGACCGCCAAGATCCGCAATTTTCTGACCGGCAACGTCTTTCTCACCATGCTCGAGGCCACCTCGCTCTTTGTCTTCCTGCCCTTTCTCTTCTTCTACAGCTTTCAGCTCACCGGCATTGTTCTGGTCTTCACCCTGCCGATCGCCCTGGTGATCGGGGTGCTGATCGTCCCCTTCAAACGACGCTTGAACGCCCTCTACGATGCCGAGGGCAGCCGGCAGGCCATGCTGGTTGAGACCATCAACGGCATGGCCACGGTCAAGGCCATGGCCATCGAGCCGCTGCTGCGCAAGCAGTGGGAAAACAAGGTGGCCAGGGCCGTCAGCATGCAGTTTCGGGTCGGCAAGATCTCGATCACCGCCAAATCGCTCACCCAGTTTCTGGAGCGGATGATGACGGTCATCCTCATCTGGATGGGGGCCAGCCAGGTGTTTGACGGCACCCTGACCGTCGGCGCCCTGATCGCCTTCCAGATGCTGGCCGGCCGGGTGACCTCGCCGCTGGTGCGACTGGTGGGCCTGATCAATCAGTATCAGGAGGCGGCCCTGTCGGTGGAAAAACTGGGCCTGGTCATGAATGCCAGGCAGGAATGGGGCGCGGACCGACATGGCGCCCGGCCTTCGCTCAGGGGCGATATCGTCTTTGACCGGGTGAGTTTTCGCTATGCGCCCGATCTGCCCAATGTGCTGAAGGAGATATCCCTGGTCATCCCGGCCGGCACGACCCTGGGGGTGGTCGGGCCCAGCGGTTCCGGCAAGACCACGCTTACCCGCATGCTGCAGAAGGTCTATTTTCCCACCACCGGCACGATCCGGATCAACGACTGCTATCTGAACGAACTCGATACCGCCCATCTGCGGCGGAACATGGGGGTGGTGCTGCAGGAGAACTTTCTCTTCCATGCCACGGTTGCCGAGAATATCCGGGCCGGTCAGTCGGCGGCCTCACGGCGAGCAGATCATCCAGGCGGCCCTCATGGCCGGTGCCGACGAGTTTATCGTCAATCTGCCCCAGGGCTATGACACCATGCTGGAAGAAGGCGCCAAGAACCTGTCCGGCGGCCAGCGGCAGCGCCTGGCCATTGCCCGCGCCCTGCTCACCCGGCCGGAGATCCTTATTCTCGATGAGGCCACCAGTTCGCTTGATCCGGAGAGCGAACGGATCGTCCGGGAGAATCTGGCGCAGATGGCCAAGAACCGGACGGTGATCATCGTCTCGCATCGTCTGTCCATGCTCAAAGATGCCGACAGCATCATCGTGCTGGCAAACGGCGAACTGGTCGGCCACGGACCGCACGCCGAACTGCTTGCAGAATTGCGAACTGTATCGCAATCTCTGGCAGCAGCAGATGGAGTTGAAATGAATAGCAGCAAGAAAAAACTCTCCGAAGACGTTCTCGAATACCAACCGGATGCGGTCGAGATCGAAGAACGTCCGGTGCCCGGCAAGATTCGCTGGGTGCTGTATCTGATCCTCGGTTCCCTGATCGCTGCGGTGGTCGGGGCGATCATCTTCAAGGTGGATCGCATCGTTGTCGCCCAGGGCGAGCTGATCACCACCAGTCCCGACCATCGTCGTCCAACCGCTCAACACCGCGGTGGTCCGCTCCATCAATGTGCAGGTCGGCGATATCGTCGAAAAGGATCAGATCCTGGTGACGCTGGATCCGACCTTTGCCAGTGCCGACTTGAGCCAGCTGACCAAGCAGAACCTGACCCTCGGTGTGCAGATCCGGCGGATCAAGGCGGAACTGAGCGATAAGCCCTTTTTCCCTAGACCGGAAGAGGGCGAGGATGGTCTGCTGCAGGAGCAGGTCCTTCGCCAGCGCAAGTTGATCTTCAGAAAAACAAACGACCGACCGATGATAAGATCGCCGCCTGCGGTCCAAACTGGCCCTCAATGCGGTCCAGCGTCAGGGCCAGGAACAGCAGCTGAAACTGCTGCGCGATGTCGAGGGGACGACCGCCAAGCTGCCGCAAAACGATGCCGAATATCGTCTGAGGCTTCTCGAGGCCCAGAAGACCAGATCGCAGGCGGCCAACGGCATCGACAGCCTGAAGGCTGAAGAGCAGGTGACCAGAAATGAACTGAAGCAGGCCGAGTCCGACTGGCAGCGCTTTGTCGAGGAACGCAACGGCGAGCTGATGGAGCAGGAGGTACAGCTGCGCAACGAGCTGGAAAAGGTCCTTGAAGAACTGAACAAGGCCAAACGGATGCATGAGCTGGTGTCGCTGCGGGCACCGGAAAAAGGCATTGTCCTGAAGATGGCCGAACGCTCGGTCGGCTCGATCATCCAGCTGGCGGAACCTTTCATTACCCTGGTACCGAGCGACAGCTCCATCGAGGTGGAAGTGGAGGTCGAGACCCGGGATATCGGCCGGATTCGTACCGGCGATGCGGTGCGGGTCAAGCTCGACGCCTTCCCTTTCCAGCGCCATGATACCCTGCCCGGCATGGTCCGGGTGATCAGCGAGGACGCCCACCAACGCAACAACAATCCTGAGGCGATCCTCGATCTATCGCCTGACGAAAAACCGGCCACGGCCTTCTATAAAACCAGAGTCAGCTTGCTCGGGACTACCCTGCGCAATGTGCCGGATGGCTTTCGCCTCATGCCGGGCATGAAGGTACGAGCCGAGATCAAGGTCGGGCGGCGCAGTGTCATCTCCTATTTTCTTTATCCGATCATCCGGGCCCTTGACGAGAGTCTGCGCGAACCGTAATAATCATCTGGAAAACTATGAATAGCAAAAAGATTTCTCGACGATTCATCGAATGCTTTATCACTCTGCTGCTCCTTTTCCTTAATGGATGCGGGACCATGACCGGGTTGCCCGGTCATGGTGGCGGCAAGCGTTTCGCGGTCGAGCAGGAGCTGGTTGCCACGGCGACCAGGGGCGCCATCAAGCAGATTGACATGACCGCCATTCGCGGCAAGAAGGTCAATCTTTTTGTCAATGCCATCGGCGATACCGGCTCGGGAAACATTGTCGGCGGCAGGTATTCAGTGGTTTCGCAGTTACGCGGTGATTATATCCAGGCTCCGCCGACCCTTGAGACCTCGACATTTCCACGCTATTCGTCGACAACTTCATCCACTTCGACAGCCAGCACCTCCGGAACGACACAGCAGAATCAAGGCACTACGACAACCGGTTTCACCGGCCCCACCGGCGCTACCGGTTCAACCAGTTCCACCGATACAAACTCCACTTCCACCACCTCCGGCACCTCGTCCAGCGACAGCACAACTACCGGCACGAGCACGACAGACACTGTTTTGCCGATGGCCGACTCGAAAAATACCAGGCAAAAGGGCAAGGGTGGTGTGGGCCAGATCGGCATGGAATATAAGGGCCTGGGTGCTTATCAGAATTCCGAAGAGATCTCTTCCAACGATCTGCAGTATCTCTCCGGCCTCCTGCAGACCTATCTGTTTCTGCGCGGCGTGTATATCGTGCCTCCCTCCGAGGCAGAGATTGATGTCTATGTCACCGTTGATGTCTTCGGCACGGTCCGTAGCCGGGTCGAGTGGTTCATCGCCAATAACGAAATCCTCCGGGCCAAGACCACCATTGAAGTCCTGGCGGTCGATCACCTGAGCGGCAATTTGATCATGCCGCCGAAATCGGCAGGTGCCGAAACCGAATATAATGAACAATACATCCTCTGGGCAGGCCCGGTGATGATTAAACAGACCTTGCAAAAAACCAAACCTCTCCTCAGTGATTTTTCCGATCTCAGTGAAAATGACGCAACGGAAATAGAGGGCGAACAGAATGTCGCCATCCCCTATCCTTTCCAACATCAGGTGGAAAAAATGAAACCCCGGAAATGATGAACATTCGAAGTGCTGCCCATTTTAAATTGAACCCGCTGTTCGACACACTGTTCCCCCAATTTTTTTTCCAACAGTAGAAGTAACCGGAACATTGTCACCCCCGCTTCCAGGTATGATACCTCTGCATCCAGGCGAGTATCCTTGCCGGTGCATGCGCCCGCTTCCATTGTCCGGCCGCGTACTTATTGGCCTCGGATAATGTCGGGTAGGTATGGATGGTGCCGAGGATCTTGTTTAAGCCCAAATTATGCTTCATGGCCAGGACAAATTCGGCCAGCAGGTCGCCGCCGTGTTCTCCGACGATCGTCACCCCAAGAATGTGATCCTTGCCTGGTACCGTGAGGATTTTGACAAAGCCATGGGCGGCACCGTCGGCAATGGCCCGATCAAGATCATCGATACCATAGCGAGTGACCTCGTAAGCAATTGATTTGGCCTTTGCCTCCTGCTCATTCAATCCCACCCGGGCAACCTCCGGATCGATAAAGGTGGTCCAGGGGATAACCGAATAATCGACCTTGAATTTCTTCCATTCTCCAAACAGGGCGTTTACCGCGGCATACCACGCCTGATGGGCAGCGACATGGGTGAATTGATAGGGTCCGGCGACATCCCCGGCAGCATAGATGTTGGGGTACAGGGTTTCCAGATAATCATCCGTCAGCACCGTCCGATCTGTGACAATGCCCAGTTCCTCCAGACCATAGCCGGTAAGACGGGCGGAGCGGCCGACGGCACAGATCAGGACATCATAATCAATTCGTCTTTCCACCCCTTGATGGACAACGATTATGGCACGACCCTGGTCGTCCCTGACACAGCGGACAGCGCCATGCTCAGTGAGAACCGCCACCCCGTCTTTTTCAAGAGCTGCACGGGCATAAGCCGAGACCTCGACATCTTCCCGAGCCATGATGCGATCCCCCCTCTCCACCTGGGTTACCTGGGAACCAAGCCGTGCAAAACATTGCGCCAACTCGCAACCTATTGGCCCGCCGCCGAGGATAACCAGCCGCTTCGGTACCTCCTCATGGGAACGAAGTGCGTCCCACAGAGTGTCGCTGGTCAGATACCCTGAGTCTTCGATGCCCGGCAGGGGTGGGACAAAGGGCCGGGCACCGGCAGCAATGATAATCGAACGAGTGGTAAGAATCTGCTTTGTACCAGCTGCCAGGGTGACCTCGACGGTCCATGGATCGACAACCCTGGCGTACCCTTGAAGCACCTGCACACCAAGTCCGGTGTAGCGCTCGATGCTGTCGTGCGGCTGCACCGTGGCAATGACCTGATGCACCCGTTCCATGACCTTCCGGAAACTGAATTGCGGCTGGGTATCCTCAAGACCGTAGGAGCCGGCGTTTCGCATATGATGCGCCACCTTGGCGCTTTTTATCAGGGCCTTGCTGGGGACACAACCGAAGTTAAGACAGTCTCCGCCCATCTTGTGGGCCTCAACGAGGGTGACCCTGGCCTTCACTGCCGCGGCAATGTACGAACTGACCAGACCGGCAGCTCCGGCGCCAATGACAATGAGGTTCCGGTCAAATTTTTTCGGTTTCGACCACTTACCGTAAATCCGCCGTTTTTTTAACCACTTATTGATTTTCTTGGCGATGATCGGAAAGATCCCCAAGAGGATAAAGGAGAGGAGTAAACCCGGTGAGACAATGCCCTGCAGACCGTCAATTCTTGCCAACTGCGTCCCGGCATTGACATACACCAGGGTACCGGCGAGCATGCCGACCTGGCTGACCCAGTAGTAGGTAAAGGTCTTAATGGGAGTCAAGCCCATGAGAAGATTAATAAGGAAAAATGGGAAAATGGGCACCAGTCGCAGACTGAAGAGATAGAGGGGCCCATCCCGCTCCATCCCCTTGTTGATTGCTTGCAGACGGTCGCCAAACCGTTTCTGCACCCAGTCGCGAAGGAGATGACGGGACACCAGGAAGGCAAGGGTGGCCCCGATGGATGAGGCAAAGGAGATAATAACAAAGCCCCAGGCAAGACCGAAAAAGCCTCCGCCGGCCAGGGTCATAATGGTTGCACCCGGCAAAGAAAGGGTGGTAATCAGTACATAGATGGCAAAAAAACAAAAACCCACCATAAGCGGGGCCTTATCCCGCCACAGGAGAAATTCGGCCTGCCGCCCTTTGATGCTTTCAAGAGTCAGCAGCTGATTCAGGTCAAAGGCAAAATAGCCAAAGACGGCAATTATAATAACAATGGCGATGATGAGTTTTTTCATGAGCCTTTCAGTTGTTTTTGCTAACGGCTTTTACCCAGTACCCTTTTCCCGGACAGTGACAACCGTCGTTTCAGTTCTCCTGCGCGCCGAGCGGCACCAGCGAGATGTATATTTATTTGTCATTTTGATCAAACAGTTTTACTATATTCACGTAAGAAAGAATGCGGAACACATGGGACTGAAAACGGGTTGGCAATGGCATCAACCATGACACGGTCGGTTCGCCTTGCTTTCGTCAAAAAACATTCATGGCAATGAAAGACTATTATCAAATATTGGGTGTGACCACAGCCTCCACTGCCGAGGAGATTCGCAAAAACTATCGAAAGCTGGCAATGCAGTACCACCCTGACCGCAACCCTGACGATCCACATGCGGAGCAAAAGTTCAAAGAGGTAGCGGAAGCCTACGGTGTGCTCACCGACCCGGTTAAACGCCAACAATATGACGGTTGCCGCACCGCTGGTAACACCTCTACACACAGCCGCCAAAAGGGCGATTTCACCTACAGCCAGGAAGATATTCTCCGGGACCTCTTTAAAGACCCACATTTCCAGCAGATGTTCTCCGGATTGTTGCGGGAATTCCAGCGCTCCGGCCTCCGCTATGGTTCAAAGTTTATCAAGCGCAGCTTTTTCGGTGGTAAAGGTGGCCTGTTCATCGGTGGCATCTTCTTTCTCGGCTCTTTGGCCGGACCTCTCCTTGCCGGTACCGCAAAGAAAAATTTGTCCGGCAAGTCGTCTCTCCTCAAGTCGGTTGGCAATGCCTTCAGCTCCCTGCTCGACTCCAGTTATAAGACCATTACGCAGGGTCGAAAGAAGAAGCCTGCACCGTCGCTAGGCTACCCGGATTTGGATACTACTTATAACACACCCCTGACCAGAACCGAACTCTTACATGGAAAAACTATTCAGGTTCTGGTTTACGGTGAGAATGGCGAGCAAACGCTCCAGGTAAAAATACCGGCCGGCAGCCGCAGCGGACAAAAACTGCGGCTGCGAGGCAAGGGTCGGGCCAGTCCTTTAGGGAGAGGTGATCTTTATCTGCATCTGGTAAAAAAGGAATGCTGAGCCGCCTCCTTGTCTGCCGATCCATTTATTTGTAGCGTTGGAGAAAAAACATTGCGGCAAGAATAACCAGGACCCCGGGAATTATCCGAAGAGGCGGCAGACCGTGCCCCAGTAACAGGTCGATTAACAGAACGAGGCCCGGATACAGATAGGAATAGGCCATTACCCTGGTCGGTCCGAGATACTGGACCGCGTATTGGGTTAGAAAGAAGGTGATAATGGTTGTAAACACAGCCAGGTAAGCAACACCAAGCCAAGCAAAGTAAGGAACACCGGACCAGTTCACTGTCGGCAGAGTGCTGCCGGCAAAGATACATAACCAGAGGCTGCCGGTGGCCAACACCCAAAAGGTCATGACCGCCATCGACTCACCCCAATGGAGAAGTTTCACCAAAGGGGTGTAGAGCCCCATGGCAAAACAGCCGCCGAGAAAAATAACATCCCCCCTGTTCCATTCCATGGCCAGAAGCTGAGCCGGATCACCGCGAAAAATTACCCAGATCACCCCGACCATGCCGCAGACAAGGGCCAGCAACTTCCCACGCCCCAGCCGCTCGCCATTGATAAAGACGGCATACCCCCCGGAGATCGACGGAACCAATGCAAAGATAACACTGGTGTTCAATGCACTGGTATATCGCAGGGAAAAAAACATACAGACGAAAAATATAACCAGACAAACGCTGATCATGGCACATCGCAGGAAGAGAGATATGGAAAAGTTGAGACCGTAACGAAAATGGACCAGAGGACCGAAAATGGCGGCCGCCAGGGTAAAGCGAAAAAAAGTCAAAACTGCCGGATCAAGCTCACGGGTAATTGCCGCGCCAACCGTAAAGGATGTTGACACGAGACTGGCCGCGATGACCATCAGAAGATGAATAAAGATGAGCGATTGCTTCCGTCTCATTTCAGGCCAGGCCTGATGTATGTCGGTTAACTACCCGACTCGTTTCTCGATGCCAAACAGGGAGCGATATACCACCCCGCCAAGGATGACAAACAAGATGAATCCGATCAACAATAAGCTTGCCGGCCACGGAAAATCCCTCGAAGACCATTTTCCAGTTAATGGTTTCACCGGCCACCTTTCTTATTCCGATAAATTTAAGACCTGCGGAAAAAATTACCGATACCACGTAGGAGACCACCAATGGTGAAACTATATCTCGGTTCTTGAGGAGAAGTCTCCGTATGGCCTGCATCTTCCCTCACGGAGTCTTTAGGAATGGCGCCTAATTCATCGCACTCGGGCGTTTCAGGGCGAAGACAGTCAGGACAATAGAGTCGGCCATCTTTGGCAATAAAGGGTACACCGACGCTGTCCTTTTTACCGCATTGCCAGCATTGCTCCTTATCCATCCCGTAGGGTTTATCTTCAACCCCATCCAGGAGAATTTTTTCCGCCCCTTGCTCTTCCATCAAACCGGAGACAATCGATGGCTGAACAATCGCCTGCGGTTCTTCGCCGAACGGGGCACTGGCCTCTGCCGCTTCCTCATCTCGTTGTTCTACTAAAGGGGTATCAAGAGTATTTTCCCCTTCATCACCAAGAGGGTTGGCACTCGCCTCTACCTGTGACAGGTCGTTTTCAGGTACAGCCTCGGCTCCTAAAACCTCTGTGAGATCTCGTCTCAACGATCCGCTGTCGGCAGCCACAGGATTCTCGGTGACATCGGCCTGCTGCTCGCTTTTCTCTTGCCGCTCTTCAGGGAATACTTGGTCGATCGGAGCACTCGATTCGACCGGCTTATCGACATACGTCGCTGTTGGCACTACATCTTCCAGTGGCGCCTTGGCGGTTGTCGGCGGAACAACTTCGAATATTTCTAGGCATTTTGGGCACTTAACTCTCATTCCACAATACGAATCTTCTGTAGAACCTTTCACCCCGCACTGGGGACACTGTATTTTCATCGAACTCCTCCAACTTCGTTGGCCAAATTTCCGCACAAGTCATGCATGGCTGGACAGCGGATCGAAAATGCGTATAATTATCGTATTATTAAATAGACGCCGATGCAAATAAAATATATTTTTTCGCCTCTCTTTGTAAATGATCCCCTATGGAAATAATAATAATCGCGGCAATGGCCCGTAACCGCGTCATAGGCCGTGAAAACAAGCTTCCCTGGCACATTCCCGAAGAACTTCGTCTTTTCAAAAAAACTACCATGGGCTATCCGATGATCATGGGCCGCAAGACCTTTGACTCCTTTCCCGCTCCTCTGCCCGGCAGGCGTCACATCATTCTCAGCCGTAATCAAAATTATGATCCTCGGGGTGGTGAATACGCCCCATCCTTGGCCGCAGCTCTCAATCTCTGCAGTCAGTCGGACAAGGTGTTTATTATCGGTGGGGCACAAATCTTTGCCCAGGCAATAGCCGTGGCGACGTGCATCGTTCTCACCCTCATCGACAGGGAAGTGACTGGCGATGTGACTTTCCCCGAATTTTCCGAAAAAGAATTCTATGTGGCCGACAGCACCCACTACCCGGATGGCTCTGAGCCATTTACCGTTGTCACCTACCTCCGCAGGTCGCAGCTATCTTGATCAAGGGGCGGGGTGGCCATACCCGGTAACGGCAAGACATAAAAAAAGGGTCGATCCGCTAAGCGAATCGACCCTGTCTCAAAGATTGTTGCAGAGCGAGTAGTTATCTTGCTCAGGAAATAACAAACGGTTTACACAAATCATCGCTCTCCGCAGCAACCCTGCCACAAGACTGACAGGAGAATTTCATCGCTGCAAGTTTTTCTTTACAAACATGAGTTGCAGCAACATCAGCCGCGCCGCAAAATGAACAGGCAATGACCTCAACGGAAGGGTTACAAAGATGGCCGGGATCATCGGCCACAGCTCCACAATTTTTACAGGTATGAGCCATAACAAGCCTCCTTAATTTGACACAGATTAATAGTGAAATGCACTCCAAATTACAATGAGGATTATACCGACAGGCGAGTTATGCAAAAACCGCAACCTGAAAATTACATTGAATCCGAGCTTGACCGCGATTGTCGGTTATCCGTCTAAGACCCTAAGCAACCTCTGCTGATTGTCAATGGCAACGCCACCCGGGGTCGGGATTGCTGAAGAGATGTTAAGCCAATGGCTATTTATCGGCCAGGGCTTCAATACTGACAAGAATTTCGACATCCTTGCCAATGAGCCCAAGATTGAAGAATTTGCCGTCACCGACTTTGTAGGCCAGCCGATCAATGGTCACTTTGCCGTTGAAGCCGACGACCTCCTTACCCTTGACCGCCGGGTGATCCTTTATCCCGGCAAGAGTCAGGGGAAGCAGCAATTCGTGTTCTACACCTTTGACAGTGAATTTCCCGAGGACCTCATACAGCCCATTCCCAGCCGCGGTAATCTTCGTGGATTCGAAGGTCATGAGCGGATATTTGTCGGCGTCGAAGAAATCCGCCGATTGAAGGTGCTTGTCACGCTTGACGATGCTGGTGTCAATGGAAGCTGTCTCTATTTTGAACGAAAATCTGCTCTCGGCAAGGTTGTTGGGGTCAAATTTAACCTCTCCGCTATATTCATTGAAATGGCCGCGAATTTTTGAATAGATGTGATCGACGGCAAAATAAAAATTGGTATGTGCTTTGTCCAATTCCCAATTACGAGCTGCTGCCAGTACCGGCTGTGCACTGACAATGAAAAAAAACAGGGCAAGGTAAACAACACTCAGTTTTTTCATGATATCCTCCTCTGGAAGGTCATAGATTCAGCGATGGGATTCTTAAATCCGTGTCAGGCATTTGGTAAAGAACCCCGTAAATGTAATTCAACAGTAGTGAGTCCCTCGCCAAAAATCAAGTTTGATATCAAACTATCTTTTTCTTACTTTTTTCCGAAATAAATCGAAATCTTGATTAAGAAAACCATCGCAAATACTATTGTCAGAATAGCCAATAATGCGATTCTTGGAATCCCTTGGGCAAAAGAATCGGCGACAAACAAAACATGTACGGCTGCTAAACACAGCGCGAGATATCCAAGCGCTCTGTGAACCCTCCGCCATTGTTTATAGGTGAAGCCAAGTTGTTGGCGAAAGAAGGAGGACATCATCTGAGAAAAAATCATGAAGAACAAAATGCCCCCGACCATTTCCGGCCAGTGTTTTGCACCGATCGGCAAATTAGCCATCCCTTCCGGCACGAGCACCAGGATAATATGCAAAACAGCAAGGCAGCAGAGGACTATCCCGTTTGCTTTGTGCCAAGCCACGAGCGCCACAATTCCAAAAGTTTCTTCAAAAACCTTTCCACGTACCCCTAAAAGAATCTGGATAATGAGGGATCCCAAGGCGAGCAGACCAACGAGCTGTCCGGCCCGCAGCAGGGCCTTATCCATACCCATCTTATACCATAGGGTTTGGGACTCGAACACGAAAGGAATAGTCAAGGATCCAACAACAAAAATACCGCTAATAATTATCAAAAAAGTCCCCAATAATGGTCGTTTCATCGTCTCAAATCCGCCCCAGTTCTCTTTAGTTATCGTCATATGCCACATCGTTCACTGATACCTCTCCAGCCGCGGCCTACCCCCGACCTAGGTAGCTTACCAGCGGTTGAAAATTTGCCGGCTTCTCTGAAAAAACAAGGTCAAGAGAGCAATGACCGGATGGAAAGTGACAAGACCGCGCGACCTGCCCCTGACATTTTCATGCTGCACAGATGCACTTGCCAATGCGGTGCTGAATTCAAACTGTCGGGCCGCCATGCAAAATTCTTCCATGCTCCCGAGAGGAATATTCCCAAGAGACGCCAACAGAGATGGCATGGAACAGGCGGGAAGTTCATGATGTTTCCAGCCGCCCGGGAGTTTCATGAAAAAACGAATGCCGCACCTCTGTACCCTATTCCCCATAACTACTTTTTGGGGAATAGCTTCCTTGGCAATAGGTGGCCGAGAGAAATCAATAATGGTTGCGGTTTCTGGAATTCGCCGATGTAGATGACATTCGATAAAGTCCTTACCCCTGGGGAGAAGATTGACGACGTAATCAACCTCCTCCAGTTGATGGCTCGCTTCATTTTCATCTCTCAACCTGACATCCCCGCTCCTGATATATCTGACATCAACTATAGCCATTCGATAGCCATCGTTGCCAAGATACTTCACCAGTTGTTCACCAAGTTCCCCGCCGCCGAGAATGGCAACCGACACCTTCCACGGTTTTCTCTTTGAGTTAGCGACCAGGTGATTTACTGCCTTCTGTATACTGAAAATGTTCCCATAGGTGCTGCTGTAAAAGGGCGGCACCATGGGGATACCGTGGCGTTTCTCGAATATCGGGCCGAGTTGTCCGGCAAGACCGATTGCTCGAGCTCCGGAGAGCTTCTGGATCCAAAGCATACGCCTGATGATAGCCTCGACCACGGGACGATTTTTATTACGCATCAATTCCAGGGCCGGATCAGGAATTACAAGATATATTCCCATCGGTCGCCATCCATCCATGATTAAACCGGCCGGTGTCGGGCGGCCTGAAAAAAAATCTCTCATCCATTTAATATCAGGAGAGAAATCAAGGCATTCCGACCTGTCTGTCGGATATATGAGAAAAAGGGTTTTAAACATTCCACTACGGCCGAAAATCCAGATGAGTAGCCAGATCGGCCATCGCAATAAGAAAGCATATACCAGAAAAATCATCTGCCGTAGGTACTTATCCATTATTTTCTCCTTCTGGTGATTTTCAAAAGTATTTCGTTTCCTGGCTATGGAGGATGCATAAACTGTGCATCGTTATCTATCGGCTGATGCGGTACTATTGATTATGGTTTTATGAAATTATCCCGTCATACAACGATAAATAGATACTGGAAGAAAAAAGGGCCGTGTCATGAAGAGATAACGCAGCCTGAGGAGAAAGTGAGGAAGCTTTTGAAATTACATTTACCCGGTAAGCTCTTCATGGATGACAGACGCTAAGCTTTCCAGGGTGTATGGTTTCTTAAGATAGCGGCGCACACCCAGTGCCATAGCTTTTTTTATCCTCTCGGTTTCGGAATAGCCACTGACTATAATTACCTTCTGCTGTGGCCGAATCTCAAGAATATTCCGATAGGTATCCAGACCGTCCATGCCTCCTTTCATGATCATGTCAAGAAGAACAAGCTCTACGGATCTGCCTTTGAGAAGATCGATGGTTTGTTCACCACTGGCAACCGTCTCTACCTGGTATCCGAGCGTTGTCAGAATGCTCTTTCCAAGTAATCGCTGGTCCAGATCATCATCGACCAGCAGTATTGTTTGCCCATCTCCCCGTTCGATAGCCTGTGGCCTCGGTGCAATCCGTGGTATTTTGTCATTTTCGTGAGCAGGAAGAAACACGGTAATGGTCGTACCACTTCCCAGAGAACTCCGTAAATCCACATATCCGCCGTGATCCTTTATTGTGCTCCACACCACCGTCATGCCTAGTCCTGTGCCGCTACGACCCAAAATCTTACTGGAATAAAACGGTTCAAAAATTTTGTCCAGATTTTCCAGGAGATATGCCCATGCCACTGTCACTTACCACCAGCACCACGTACTTCCCGGGAATGGTGGTATCATATCCCTGAATGGGAGAATCGACATATCTGTTTTCGCTTTCCACGACTACAGTACCTTCTTTTTCTATTGCCTCAAAACTGTTGATGAGAAGATTCATTACCACCTTTTCCAGGTGCACTGGAGATCCGGAAATGCTCTGCAGATCAGGGGCAAGACGTGCCTCGACCGTCACACCGGGATAATTTTTCTGCAGAGTTATAAACTCAGGGCTCTGCAGATGGGCCAGGATTATATTATTAAGCTGCACATTTTCCTTCTGAGTGATGCCCCGGCGTGCCAATGTCAACAAATCCTGAACAATCGCCGCCGCCCGTTTTCCTGCACGGCGTATATTTTCTAAGGGACCGTGCATTTCACTTTCCGGAGATAAAGTGAGAAGCAGCAGGTCGGGATAGCTGACGATACCGGACAGGACATTGTTCAGGTCATGGGCCACCCCACCGGCAAGCCGTCCAAGCAGTTCCATTTTTTCTGTCCTGAGCAGTTCTGCTTCCAGACGTAAACGTTCCTGTTGTGCCAGTTTCCGTTCCTCAATTTCAACCCGCAGTTGTCTGTTGGCCTGCTCCAACTCCTCGGTCCTGAGTGTTACTCTCAGCTCAAGCTGGCTCCGGGCCTCTTCCAGTTCGACCTCTTTGTCCCGCAACTCGCTCACGGTTCCAGTCAGGAGTCGTTGCTTGTCAAGCATGGCGTCCCGAGTATCGGCACGGCAGTTTTCCACAAGAAAAGCCAAAACACAGACACACAGGTAGGAGGGAATGAAACGGATGGCAAAATCTTTGCTGTACACATTTATGCTGTCGGACAATATATCAATGACAAGAAATACTAAACAAAAGCAGAAAAGGGAGCAGGTGAACCATATGCCCTGCCGTAATCCCAGCAGATACAGAGCGAAAAGAGGAAAGGTGTAGAGCCACATGAATGCTGTGGTGTGGACGCCGCCAATAACAAAAAGATAACAAAAAAAGAAGAGTGTAATTGCTACACCGAGACGAGATGCTGTGGGCTCATCCCCCGTTTTGTGAAGATAGAGGAGGAGCGAGAAAAAGAGGAGCGCCAGGAAAAAGTCAGCAATACCAAGAAGCAAGGCATTCTGAACAAGAGCAATGCTCCCCATAATGAGCAGAAGAAGAAAACCCAACACGAGAAAGAGATTCAACATAATAACTTTTCTCAAGGTTTCACTGTCATGACACTCGCGGATCCCGTTATATATATAAGAAAGCATGGGTATCTCCGAAAGTTATCTTAGATACAAAGAATCCGATGGTTGTCTATATATAAGATATTCGAAGAGAAAAGAAAAAACAAGACATTGTTTTTGACAGGGAGGTGCCGATTTCAGGGATTTTTGCAGGGAAAAATTTGCAAAATGGAGCTTGAAAGAGTAGTTTGGCCAGTATTTATCAGATGGCTAACGGTTGAAAATGGCCAATTACCCAAGGTTCGCGGAGACAGCGGCTATCTTACCATCATTTTTCATTTTTTCAATACACCAGTCGAGAGTGCTATGGCCAGAATTGTCATCAGTGGTACCGGGGTGTTCACACCTCCATTTTCCATATCCAACGAAGAACTTGTCTTCTCCTTTAATACTTTTGTGGAGAATTTTAACAACGAGCACAAGGATGCCATCGCCGCCGGCTCCTGCCAGCCGTTGGCCGAGTCCAGCGCTGAGTTCATTGAAAGGGCCTCTGGAATAAAGAGCAGGTTTGTCATCGACCGCAAGGGGGTACTCGATCCACAGGTCATGTGCCCACAGTTACCAAAACGATCGCTAGAGGAACAATCGATCCAATGCGAAATGAGTGTTGCAGCGGCCAAAGAGGCGATGCAGAGGGCCGACAAGCATCCCGAGGACATAGATGCCGTCATTGTGGCCTGCTCCAACATGGAACGTCCTTATCCGGCAATTGCCGTCGAAGTGCAGGAGGCGCTGGGCATTTCCGGCTTTGCCTTTGATATGAATATCGCCTGCTCGTCCGCCACCTTTGGCATTCAAACAGCCGTTGATTCTATCTTTAGAGGCAACGCCAGAGCAATCCTCATGGTCAATCCGGAGATCTGCTCCGGACATTTGAATTTTCGTGATCGGGACAGCCACTTCATCTTTGGCGACGTGTGTACTGCGGTGATTATCGAGCGGGAGGACTATTGCTGCAAAAAAGATGTCTTCGAGATTGTCGGAACCAAACTGGCAACCCAATATTCCACCAACATTTACAACGGCTTTGGCTTTCTCCATCGAACCAGACCGGATCAAGGCACGGAAAAAGAGCGGCTGTTCGTCCAGGAAGGCCGAAAAGTTTTCAAAGAGGTGGTTCCCCTGGCGACGGAGGTCATCCGCAATCATCTGAAAGAGCATAATATTGCACCGACTGACCTCCGGAGGGTCTGGTTGCATCAGGCCAACCTCAACATGAACCAGCTGATATGTAAAAAGTTGCTCGGCACGGAGATTACCGATGCTGTGACCCCGACCATCCTGGATACCTACGCCAACACCGCATCAGCCGGCTCGATCATATGTTTTCATAAACACCATGCGGACTTGCAGGAACATGACCTTGGCGTAATTTGCTCCTTTGGCGCCGGATATTCCGTCGGCAACATCATAGTGCGCAGGATAATTCTTTGAACTGCCTATCGGCACCACTGCGATCACTCACCTCATTGCCCCTCCAAGGCACCTCGGTTGAGAAAACCGAGCAGGGCCCGCCAATATTCGGGGTACATTTCAATCGTTCCGTGGTCTGCCTTGGCGATAAAAACGATTTCCTTTTGCCCCTGGATATGCCGGATGAGATTTTCCGTCCGCTCCGGCGCAATTACCCTGTCTCGACCACCGTAAAGCACCAGCAGAGGGCATTGGATTAATGGTAAAGCATCAAGCGACGCAAACCGGTGTTTCAGAAGCAGTCCTATCGGCAACCAGGGATAATGCGCGCGAGCGACATTTGCCATGCTGTCATAGGGAGTAACGAGAATAGCCCCGTGGACAGGTCGCCTGCCGGCAACGTGGCATGCCACCCCGGAGCCCAGGCTACGACCGATGAGATAGATCTCTTTGGGGGCGAAGGTTTGGACCATATCATCGAGCACCGCCAATGCATCGGCAAAAAACTCCGCTTCTCCGGGTTTACCGGTGCTTGGTCCGTAGCCTCGATAGGCAACAAATAGGGTTGCCACCTGAATCCCCTGATATTCGTCAATATTGAGAAAGACATCTTCGGCGTTTCCACCATAATAGATAAGCAACTTCTCGCGGACAAATCCGGGGTTCACCAACCAACCCCTGAGATCACCATGGCCACACTGAAGATGGTAGTCGACGACCTTTTCATAACTATGGCCTTCATGTTTGGCTGCAGTCGGGTAGAAAATAAAAGAATCCTGGCGCAGATACATAAAAAGCGCACAAAGAAGGTAGAAAATCAAGAGATACAGCAAGATTTGAAAAACCAGGCTCATCTTCATTTGCTCCGGCCATGCGGAAGTTTGGGACAGTATTTTTTCGGCCCAGCAAACTTTGAGCCTTAGGGCAACAACTACCATAAAAAAGCCGCCGCTGTCAACGCGTCCGATAAACGACAAAACACTCCCTGTCGTTCTACGAACATGCGTTCCTTCTTACTATTTTTCCACCGGCATGGTAAACTTGCGACATGAATATTGGCAATTTTCGGCACCAAAAATTGGTTATTGACTCTTTCCATACCGCTCCCGGACAAGCCTGGTGCGTTTATGGAGAAAACCACTCAGGCATCGACTGTTTTATCGACCTGCTCGCCGGCAAGCTGACGCATTATCAGGCAGACATCTTTGACCTCCCCAAAAACCCCGGTATCCTGTCGTTTCGCGCGCAGCAGGAGTTGTTCGAAAATGAAATCCGCAATGACGACAGTGATTTCCTCGACAGAGCCGATCCCGGCACCTTGGTACGTGAATTTCTGCCCAACTACGAAGCGCACCTCGACCTGTTGCAAACCTTTGCATTGGCCCATTGTCTTGACCTTGGCTACCGCCAGCTCAGTTCCGGTCAGGCAAGAAAACTCCTGCTGCTGAGCAAACTTACGGGCGGTACCACCACTCTGGTGCTCCAGAATCCGTACGACGGACTTGATGAACGGAGTTGTCATCAATTGAACAAGACCCTCATGCAACTGCCGGAAGACGGCATTGAGGTATTGGTATGCGTCAATATCCAGAGTGATATTCCTGCCTGGACGAGTCACCTGGCAATAATCAAGGACCAGCATCTTGTGTATGCCGGTCCCAAAGACCGGGCGCTGCTGACAATTGAGCGGGCAAAAAGCCCCACCAAGGGGAACGATGCTCCAATTAATGCACTGTTTCATCAATCGCCAATCGAAGGTCGAAAAGGCAAAGAAGAATTGGTTTTTTTGCGGAACGGCTTTGCCGGATACGGTGAGAAAAAACTTTTCAGCGGTCTTAACCTGACGATTAAAAGCGAAGACCATACCCTTATTACCGGACCAAACGGCTGCGGCAAGTCGACGCTTCTCGATATTATCACCGGCGACAATCCTAAATGTTATGCCAATGATCTGCGGATTTTCGGCAAAAAAAGAGGCAGTGGCGAATCCATCTGGGCCATTAAAAAACATATGGGTATTGTCTCCCCAACCCTGCACAGGGACCATCGCATCCCGGGCAATGCCCTCCAGGTTGTCCTTTCCGGGCTTTATGACTCGATCGGCCTGTACCACAAGGCGGCGAGTACCGAGATTAAAACCGCCCGGCAATGGCTGGCCTGGATAGATCTTTCGGCCAAAGCCGAGGTGCCGTTTCGACGCTTGAGCTTTGCCGAACAACGCCAGGTGCTCATCGCCCGGGCCCTGATCAAACGCCCGAGACTCCTCATCCTCGACGAACCGACCCAGGGCTTGGATGACGCCAATCGCAACGCCCTTCTTCAGCTTCTCGCGGAGATTGCCGCCAACAACCTTTCCACCATTCTCTTTGTCAGCCACCGCAGGGACGAACACCGCCCCTTCTTCCGCCAGCAAATCCGCCTCGACGCTCATGCTGCCTGATGGTACAATGGCCTTCCGACAAACATGGCCATTGACCCATTAACCGACACCTTACAACTCTTGATATTACCGATGCTCACTCGTACATCCGACAGCTTCTGACAACCATCTGGTATCGAATGACTTCCCCATCCTACCGCCTGTTGCAAAGATCAGGCCTCTTTGACCCCGGCTATTATCTTGAGAACAATCATGATGTTGCCACCTTAGGCCTAGATCCTCTTGCCCACTATCTCTTTAAGGGTTTCACCGAACCTCGCAAATATGTGCCACTTTTTGATGTGCGCTATTACCTGCATCAGAATCCGGAATTCGCCGAAACCAAAGAAAACCCGCTTCTCCATTTCCTTACCGATGGTAGATTTCAAGGGCTGCGCCCCAATCCTTTTTATGACCTCGAATACTATACCATCAAGCATCCGGATTTCGATATCTCCCGTGAGGATTTACTTACCCATTTCCTACGTGAGGGATTGAAAGACGGTGGGCCAACCTCTCCGTCCCCTTATTTCGATCCGTCGTTCTATTGCCGTGCTTACCCGGACGCGGCACAATTTATGGCATCCCCGCCGCTGGCCTACAAACACTTCTTGACTGTGGGGCTCGTCGAAAAACGGCGACCAAGCATCTTTTTCGATGCTGAGTGGTACCTCGACAAAACACCCATCCTGCGTGAACATGGCTTTGACGCGTTCTACCATTATCTCTATTTGCAGATTGGCACTCGCGAGAAAAAAAGCCCTTCACCGCTCTTTGACCCAGCTTTTTATGCCAAGACCTACGGCATTGCTGATTGTGACGATCTTTTTGCCCATTACCTCAACCATGCGGCTCAAGAAGACCGGCAACCCTGCTCCTGGTTTGATCCGGTGTTTTACCGACAGACCTATCTCCGCGGACAAAAGGAAGCCTCCCCGCTCCAACATTTCCTGGAAAATGGCCTGAGGGAGGGTCGTTATCCGAACAGGCAAATATATAGCCTTGCAACCAAGCCGGTCATCTCCGTGCTGGTGCCGGTGTATAATGTCGAGATCGCCCACCTCAACACCTGCATCCGTTCGGTTGTCTATCAATCTTATCCACACTGGGAGCTTTGTCTCGCCGACGATTGCAGCACCGACCAGGAGATTCGCCCACTGCTCGAAAGCTGGGCCTCTTCCGACCCAAGAATAAAAGTTGTCTTTCTGTCCGAGAACTCGGGAATTTCAGCGGCCACCAACGCCGCCGCGGATCTTGCCACAGGCAGCTACCTCGCCTTCCTCGACAACGACGACGAACTGGCTCCCGAGGCTCTGCAGACCTTCGCCGAACGGATCAACAGCGACCCCGCCGACCTGTACTACAGCGATGAAGATCTCATTGGCGCCGACGGCCGGCAATTCAGCATTTTCCGCAAGCCGGGCTTTAACAGTGAACTGCTGCTCTGCCACAATTATGTCACCCATTGTGTTGTGACCAAGAAGGCATTGTATGAGAAGGTCGGCGGCTGTGCCGGAGAATTCGACGGCGCTCAGGATCTCGATCTCTTCCTGAAACTCTCCGAGCAGGCCGGGGCCATAGTCCATATCCCGCAAATCCTTTATCACTGGCGGGCCGCCCAGACCTCTACCAGCATCAATCATGACGAGAAGCACTACGCCGACGAAGCCGGCCGGAAAAGTGTCGCCCATGCCCTTGCCCGTAGAGGTATCAATGGCGAGGCACTGTTCACCGACTGGAAATTCTTTTACCGCGCCAAAAGATTTATAATTCCGGATGCTGCAGTGACCCTGGTAATAAACTGGGAGCGGCTGGAAGATGATATCGTCACATGGTTGAACAGGCTTGTTACCACTGCTGGCTATAAGATTATGCAATTGATCATAGTCATGAAGAAACAGCCATCTCCGGCCCTGTTTGATCCTTTTTCCTCTGCTGCCGGAATCGATATCATCTGCAGGCTTATGCCGGACAATCTGGGGCCGACAGAAAAATTCCATTCGATCGTCGCCGATATCAAGGGCGACCTCGTCGCCTTTGTCAGTGGCGATCTGGATCTTGCGAGCGACTCTTGGCTGTCGGCTCTTGTCGAATACGGCCAATCTCCGGAAGTCGGCATGGTTGTTGGACAAATCGAATATCCTGACGAATATTGTGATGCCGTCACCCCAATTCCCGACTGCAATATCACTTCGCCATTGTATTATGCCCGCTTTCTCACTGATTGTTCGGTGCTCATGAACGGCCGCCATTGCCCCCAGGAAGTTGTCACCATCAGCGGTGACCTCTTTCTCATACGCAGAGATCTCCTGAACGTCAAAGACGGCCTAGACCCGGCTCACTTTCCCTTCCTTTTTGCCTTTGCCGACTTTTCCCTCGGTTTGCATCAACATGGGAAAAAAAATATCTCCACCCCCTACTGTCGGGCAACAGTCACCGCCGAGGGTATGACACGCCGCCGGCAATGGTCCCCAGCCGCGCTTCACGCAGAGAAGAGCCGGTTCCAGAACAAGTGGTATAATGTGCTGTATCGTGGTGACCCCTTTTATAGCCGGGGGATTATTTCCGACAAAGGGCAATCCGAGGATGAATTCCAGACATGGCTGGCCGGACCACCGCCAGCCGGCAATCATAGCGGTAAGTTTCTTTGACGGGGTCCACGTGCATTCGACGCGAGGGTTTATGCTCTCACACAGCCTTTGTAAAAGTAATACACTGACGCCAGGGTAGCAGCAACCCACACTTTCCATAACCTGAGGAGATTAACCGATATGAGTCTCGATGATCTGAGCATTAAAACTTTTCTCGAAGAACTGCACCGACGAACTCAGGGAGACCAGCAATCCCAGGCGTCGATGTATGAGGTGGGGGCATCGATGGGTTTGGCAAAAGGTGAAGCGGGGTCTCTGGCCGAAGAACTTATGGTCGCAGGACTCGTTGAACTGCGAACCCTGTCCGGAGGCATCAGCATCACCCGAGAAGGGTTATCATCCTTGGGTCTATCCGCACCAGCCCCGCCTGCCGATGGCCCAGAACTGAAATTCAGCGACGGCCCGACCGCCAATAAGACTGACCGAGAAATCCTCTGTCGCCTTATCGACACGATGAAAACCAGCCTCTCCGGATTGAAGTTAGAATACAACCAGCTGGAAGAGATCATCATCGACCTGAAAACCATGGAGGTACAATTATTGTCACCGGCTCCAAAGGTTGCTGTTTGCCGGGAACTCCTTCGCTCTTTGCATGTTTCGTTTCAGGTTATCGGCAACAAAACGGTGACTTCACAACTTTTGCCTCTCATCAGATAAACCCATTAGGGGCAGCAAAAAAAATACTTGGCCAATGCAAAGTTTTGCCCTAACCGACTGTCATCGACAGAAGAGAGCTTGGGTACTGTTTTTTTATACTGCCGAGAGCAAAATCAGGCCTATTCTCTTTTCAATTTGTGCAAATATTACCCACTACCCTTACGCATCTTTCCGGCAATGTTGCCGATATCTCCTAACCCCCACACAACCCCAAGAAAAAACACAAAATTATATTACCACAAACGAATAACAGGGCACACTACTCCCATGATGACAGTTGGTATACGGTTTGCTACTATCGATTGGTTGGCTCCAGTTGATGGCTCAGGTGCAAGATGCGAATCTTCTTGATGGCTTTATCCGGCTGTCTTGTTGCTCTAAAATACAAACATATGGTGCAATGGCTTTGAAACTCGGCATCAAACAAAAACTTGCTCTCATCTTCTTCCTTTTTTTTCTAGTCTTCTCAGAGACGGTCTTCGTTCTCTTGTCGAATGTCCAGAAAATGGTCAACACCACCGAACGTATTGTCAGTACAAACAAAAAGGTTGCTGAGCTGACAGAAGTTCTCCAGGCCAGCCTGGTTGATATGGATGCCAACAGCAAAAAACTCATTCTCCTCAAAAGAAAGCGCTATTTTGATTATTTCGAAAAGTCTCGAAATAACTTCGAAGGTGCACTGCAGCAGATTGTCCTCCTTTTAAGGCAGTCGGAAGACAGCCAGTCTCCTTGGCGGCAACTGGCAGACAGCTATCAGCGCCACCGCAGCGAAGTTGCCGCAAACAACAGCGCCACCGAGGACAACTTCAAATGGGTCGCCGACCAAGTCCTGACCGAGTGGATGGAAGCAATCAGCATGGCGAAAAGGCAGAATCAACAGGAGATTGAACTTGCCTTGCAGGAACTGAATGAGGCAAGTAGGATAAGTGCTCGAAACGGCCTCATCGGCTTCTGCGTCAGCATTCTCGTCGGCTGCATCGGTGTCTGGTATATTTCCCGGGCCATTTTCTCTCCCCTTAAAACCCTCACTGGGAGGTTGCGGGGGATTACCTTTGATACGCCGCAGGAACCTATCCGCCTCAAAGGAGGCGATGAATTCAATGAACTGGCCACTGCCTTCAATGACATGAGCCGCCAGCTCAATGCTGAGGAAACTATCCGGACGGAGTTTATTGCCACCCTCAGCCATGAAATCCGGACTCCGCTTTCATCCATTCATGAATCGGTGAACATGATTGTCGAGGAGGTTTTGGGGGGCATCAACGACAAACAGCGAAAATTTTTGGAAATCGCCAGTAGCGAAATCAAACGGATTAATAGACTCCTTAACTATTTACTGAACGTAGGGGTCCTCGAAATGGAGGGTCGCAAGACCCAGGCTCTTCTCCTTGATACCGCAAGTGTGGTTGCTGCATGCGCCGACCTTTTTTCAGCACCCGCTGAAAAGAAAAAGGTGCGCATGAAAACAGACAATTTTAGCAACTGTCCACAACTTTTCGGGGTGCGGGAGGAAATCCAACAGGTATTCGTCAATATTATCGGCAATGCCGTCAAATATTCACCTGAAGGCGGCGAGGTAATACTCTCATGGGAGAGGGCCAAGGAAAAAAAATTCGTTCTCTTTCATGTTGCCAATTCCGGTCCGGGAATTGCCGATGATGAAAAAGCGCTTATCTTTACTAAATATTATCGGACTAAAAATGTCCGTGGCCACCTCGATGGTGTCGGTCTGGGCCTCGCCATCTGCCGCCGGATCGTCACCAGTTACCGCGGACATATTGAAGTCGCCAACAACAAAGGGCAGGGTTGTACCTTTTCCTTTACCTTGCCGACGCACCCCTGATTAAAATCAGATATTTTCTTGAATAAAAATCCATGCTGATCTTCACAAATATGCCAGTGCCCATTTTCAACGCGTTGAAACTCCGGGTTGGCATATTTTTTGTCGCCATTTCCCTGCTTTGCAGCTCATGCGCGCAGCCGCCCGCAGCCGATCTTCCCGAACCCGAAGAACTGCCGCCTTCCCGTAGCCTTGGAGATGAGCTTTTCCTCAATGAAAATTTTGCCGAGGCTCTCATCGAATATGGACATGCCTATGAAACCGCCATTGCCCCGGAAGACCAAAGCCAAGCATTATATGGTCTCGCCTGCACCCAGCTGGTGCTGGCTTATTCCGACAGTCAGCTGATTGAAGCCATTGGTAACCTGGAAAAATGGGACGACGAAAAAAGCGACACCCCCCTTAATGAGAATCGCCACCTTTTCGTCACTGCCCTAAAAGTCCAGGGTCAACGTATCCTCAAATTGCGCCAGGAACAGACCCATCTGGCCAAACAGAAAAACAACGTCATCGCCAATCAGCGGAAGAAAATTACACAAATGGCCAATACCGTAGATAATCTGCAGAAACAACTGGAAGAACTCGAGGCAATTGATGAAACCTTGCAGGAGAAGAAAAAACCATTATGAGTGAGGAAAAACATGTCCTGATCGTTGATGACGATCCGAATATCCTCGAAGTTCTTGATGCTCGGCTTTGCGCCGCCGGCTTTGTAGTCCATGAGGCAGAGGACGGGCCTGCAGCGCTGCAAATCTTAAAAAGTCAGAAGGTAGATATTCTCATCTCGGACATGAAAATGCCGGAAATGAGCGGCATGGAGTTGCTGGCACAGGCCCGGACAAGCCATCCCCGCCTGCCGGTAATCTTTCTCACCGCCTACGGAACTATCCCCGACGCTGTAGATGCGGTGAAGGCTGGTGCTGTTGACTACTTGACTAAACCGTTTGATGGCCGAGAACTGGTAAAGAAAATTCGGGAGATTCTTGCCCGCCCGCAATATCTTGTTCAGGAACAGGTCAGGGGTGATGGATTCGTCTGGGGCACAAGTTCTGCCATGCAGGAACTCCGTGGAATGTTGCAAAAAGTTGCTGCAAGCAATGCCAATGTGCTCATTCTCGGGGAAAGCGGCGTTGGCAAGGAGTGTATTGCCAAGCTTCTTCACAACGCAAGTGGCCGGCTCGACAATCCTTATATCGTTGTCGATTGCGGTTCTACACCACCCGGCATTCTCGAGAGCGAGCTCTTCGGGCACGTCAAAGGCTCTTTTACCCACGCTATTCAGGATAAAAAAGGCCTCATTGAAGCTGCCCATGGCGGCACACTGTTTCTCGATGAAATTGGCAATATTTCAGCTGAAATGCAGAGCCGGCTTCTGCGGTTTCTCGAAGAAAGAACGATCCGCCAGGTGGGTGCCATCAAAGAGAAACCCGTCGATTGCCGGGTAATTGCCGCAACCAACGCCGATCTTAAAGTTGCTGTTGATGCAGGGAAATTCCGACAGGATCTGTACTATCGCCTCAAGGTCGTCACCCTGCAGATTCCTCCCCTCCGCCAAAGGCTTGAGGACATCCCGGCACTGGCTCACCTTTTTATCACGAGCTTTCTCAATGAAAATGGACTGCCCGATATTGAGTTACCGGAAAAAACTCTGCAATGGTTACAAACTCTTTCATGGCCAGGCAATGTCAGGGAACTTAAAAACGCCCTGCACACTGGAATCATTCTCTGCCACAACAACCAGATTCTGCCCGAAGATCTGCAACTGGACATAAACCCACTTGCCGGTTTACTGCTGAGCGAGGATGATTTCACCATGGACCAGAGCGAGAAAGAGGCGATTATTCGAGCTCTGAAACAGACCAAAGGCATAAAAAAGGATGCGGCGGAACTTCTCGGAATCAGCCGGCGGGCAATTCAGTACAAGAGCAAAAAATACAATCTCGATTCGATTGATTTCAAGAATTAAAAGCAGCAGACTCTATAGCCTTTATCATTCAATAATAACGGGGAGATATTCTTAAAGAATTTCTCCCCGTTGGTCGCCTCAACAGAAGTGGTGCGAAAGGTGAAGACCTCGTTGCCTATAGCCCTTGGTTTCATCCCGCCATTTTCAGACCATCGACGCCACTGCGGGCAAGCACCTGTCGACCTTTATAGTGTCGGAAGATTTCACGCGGGCACTTGGTCACGCAGGCGGTTTCACAGGCAGGCCCATAGGCGATACAGGCCTTTTGATCAATTTTCACCAGATTATTCTCATAGGCAACCGCTCCTGCCGGACAGGCCTTTACACACATCTTGCAGCCAATGCATCCGACCTGACAGACGGCTTTGACATTTTTCCCCAGATCCTTGGTCGAGCAAGGGACGAAGACCCGCGCCTTGAGGGTCTGAATCTCAATGATCGCTTTGGGGCACGTTCGCACGCACACCCCGCAACTCACACATTTATCCGGATTGATGACCGGGAAATTCTCCACCATGTCAATGGCATCAAAAGGGCAGGCTTCTGCACATTCACCCAAACCGATGCAGGCATATTGACAGGAAGATGGCCCACCAAAACTCAGATTGGCGGCGGTACAGGATGCAAAACCGTAATATTCATGTTTATGGCTGACCCGCCCTTCGACTCTTGAACAGCGAACCACGGCGATCTGATCCTCAACCGCCACCATTTTCTTGCCGGTCAGTTCCGCCACTCGGTTGGCCACCTTTTCCTTGCCGGGAAAACAGAGATTCGGCGGCACATCGGGATCGGTGACAACGGCAATGGCATATCCCTCACAGCCGGGATATCCACAGCCGCCGCACTGGGCAAGAGGCAAAGACTCAACCACATGTTCTATCAGCGGATTGACCTCCACCGCAAATTTATGGGCAGCAATCGCCAGGCCGATACCGAAAAACAGACCAATACAGCCAAGCAAAACCAGACCACCTAATGCCAATTTAATTAATTCCGGATCCATATCTTTTTACTCTCAAACAAAATCTGATTAAACAAATAGAAGACCAGGGTTTTTCTAAGGGATCTAAAAAATTTGTAGACCCGAAAATCCAAGAAAAGCCATGGCAAATTGACCGGCAACAATAAAGGCGATGGGCAGTCCTTTAAAGGTCGGTGGAATTTTTGCCAGCAGCAAACGCTCGCTCACCGAACTCATCAGATACAAGGCCAAGCAGAAAGCCGCCTCCGGCCCCGAGCGCCAGCATGAAGGTCTCAAAAATATTGTAATTGTTATTGGCAAGAATCAGCGGCACGGCAATGATGACGCAGTTGGCAATAACCAGAACCAGGTACACCCCAAAGGAATTAAAGAGAATCGGATTGACCTTTCGGAGAACCGTATCAACAGCCTGCACGGTCAGGGAAACAAGGCCGATAAAGACAACTATCTGGAGAAAATTGAGATTGAACGGGGTGAGGATATAATTAAAGAAAAACCAGCTCATCAGCGCCGACACCACCATGACCATGGTAAAGACTACACCCATGCCCTTGGCGGTGCTCTTTTTCTTCGACGTCCCAAAAAACACGCAAAGACCGAGATATTTGGTGAAAACAAAGTTATTGATGAGCAGCGCCGAAATGAAAATTCCAAAGAGATAGCCAAGATACGATTTGCTCACCTTGAAGGTGGTCTTGTCGATCCCGGCCAGGCCTTTGACGGTGACGACATGGGTCTTCACCGTATTGAGATTGGCCTTAAACACCAAGGTGACGCTTTTTGCCTCGCTGCCGAGAGTAGCCGACGCCAAGGCCAGGATAATATCCGGATCGGCTTCTTCAAAGACCGTGTAGTTGCTGATATTTTCAGCAATATTCTTGTCAACCGCGCCGGAAAATTTAACGGTGATTTGGTTTTTGGCGGAGAAAGTTTGATCGACAATGAGTCCCTCCGCCTGTGCCGACAGGGGGCTACCAAGGAAGATCAGCGCCGCCAGGACGATAATTTTAATTTTTGCCAGCGTCATCATTTTAACCCTTTTGAACGTTTGTAATACACTTCTATCCAGTTGAAAAAGGCCATCATCAAGCCGACCACAAAGAATCCGGCACTCGGCAGAATAAAGAAAAGCAGGGGCTTGAAGCCGAGAACATCATAACCGAAAATTGCGCCCGAGCCGAGCAGTTCCCGGACAAAACCGATAACCATCATGCCGATCATAAAGCCAAGGCCCATGCCCATACCGTCCCAAAAGGAATCCTTTACCGGTTCCTTACAGGCGAACATCTCCAGACGCATGGTGATAATTGCAAAGGCAACGATCAGTTTTACGAAAATGCCCATTTTGGCATATGCTTCCGGCAGGTAGGCGGCAAGCACCAGATCGATGACCGTAACCCAGGTGGCGATGGTCAGGGTATAGGTCGGGATTCGAATTCGCGGATGGATGACGTTTTTAAAGGTGGAGATCGTCACACTTGAAAAGACCTGCACGAAAAGCACGGCGATGCCGAGCATAAACCCGTTCATGACCGTGGTGGAAATACCAACGGCCGGGCACATGGAGAGAGCCAGTTTAAAGATCGGGTTTTCGCTTAAGATGCCGCGCGTTATCAGCTGCATGCTAGATTTATCATTGGCCACGTCGACTTCCTCTCACAAGTATTAAAACGATACAGCAAGCTGCTGTTCTTTCAGAATCTTATCCAAAACATTGAGGCGATAGGCAAACTTGGTGACAATTCCTTTCACCCCTTCAGCCACGGCTTTGCTGGAGATGGTCGCGCCGGTCAGGGCATAAATCGCCTTATCCTTATATTGTTCACGGAATTTGACGATCTCCTCTTCACCGATCTTGCCATTCAAGGCCTCGAGATAGTCAGCGGGGAGCGGCGCTTTCACTACCTCAATCGCCTTCAGTGCCTCAAAAGGTTTGCCCTTGAACTGATTTTTGAAGTAATCCTGGTCAATTTCTGCACCGAGACCCGGATCTTCCTCATGCTCAAGCACCTCCAGGCCAAGGATGGTAAACTTCGGATCGACCGCCAGCATGACGTTGACAAAGGTCTTGAAACCTTGGAATTTTCCGCCAAGAAGATAGGCAATACGTTTTCCGTTCTCGGTGACAACAATGGTCTGATCGGCAAATTTCACTGTATACCCGGGTCCGGCCGCCTGTTCAATGGCTTTACCCCGAATCTTCGGTTCAAGGGCCTCAGCCTCACTGAGTGTAACTGCCTTGCTGGCCAGAAGGCACCGGTTAAGATCGATATTGACAAAGAGAAAACCTGTTCTCCTTGCCATGCCCTTGCGGTACGAGGTAGCCGATGGATTGTTTGTCACCACCGGTTATAACATAGCGATACACCTCGTGCAGGGCCATGGAATCGGGAATTTTCGCCCCCCCTTTATAGCCAAGCAGCTCGTAGATAACCTTCTGCTCCTGGACATGTTCATTATGCTTTTTGGCATTACTGGTAAAGATAAAGCAGAGTCCCATGACACTTGCGGCCAAGGAGACAGGAAACGGTGAGACGAATGACTATGGTAATGATATTTTTCATTTTGCACCTCCCAGCGGCGGGGCAAAACGTTGCGGCTTGAACCAGCCATCGAGAACGGTACTGAGGGGATTCATCAGAAGTATTGCGTAACAGATGCCTTCCGGGTAGCCGCCCTTCATTCTGATCAAAACAGTCAGGGCACCGATGCTTATACCGAAAACAATCTTCGCCGTCTTGTTGCTCGGACTGGTAACATAGTCGGTGGCCATGTAGAAGGCGCCGAGAATGGCCCCGCCGGAAAGTACGGCCAGCAGAGGATCGCCGGTCATATACCCCGCACCGCCGAATATCCAGGTCAGCACGCCGATGGTACCAAGCAAGGAAACCGGAATATGCCAGGTGATATAGCCTCGATACAGCAGATATAAGCCGCCGAGGACCAAGAGGAAGCCGGAGGTTTCACCGATACAGCCGGGCCGCCAGCCGAAGAAGAAACTGCTGTACAGATCGGTGCCGCTGCCGAAGGCTTCGGTAAAGGCTGCCATCCCCTTTTCTTTCATGACCGCCAAGAGGCGTGGCCGTAGAAACTGCGTCAACCGCACCACCAACGTATGAGAAAATTGCCAGATTTTTCACCGGTGGCAACCAGGCGGAGGTCATGGCCACCGGGAAAGATGCCAGGAGAAATGCCCGGCCGAGCAGAGCGGGATTAAAGAAGTTATAGCCGATACCGCCGAGCAGATGTTTGCCGATATAGATGGCGAAAATCGCGGCCAAAATCGGCAGAAGCGGCGACACCCCCGGCGGAATGACAAAGGCCAGAAGCATGCCGGTCAGCACCGCACTGCCGTCTTTGATGGTCACCGGTCGTCCGAGGGCCTTTTGACTCAGCCACTCAACAACCACGCAACTGATAACCGAAACTGCGGTAATCAGGAGGGTTTGTATCCCAAATACAAATACCGACAGAACCAGTGGCGGCACCAGGCAGGCCACGACAGTCCACATAATTTTTTCGACCGACTCACTGCTTTTTAGATGCGGTGAAGTGGAAACCTTCCACATCGCCGCCGGCGCAGCCGACTGGTCGTCTAACTCTTGCTGTTTGTCTCACGACTCTCCTCAAAGCCTCCTCTTTATCGTCAAGACCCTGCTTATCCGGGTCAATCACTTTTGTAAAACTCTGCCTGTTCTTCTCAGGCCGCTACTGCGGTCGCTTAGCCTTCATCTTTGCCAAGCGAACAAATTGCACCAAGGGCCGTTTCGCCGGACACACATAGGCGCAGGAACCGCACTCGAAACAATCAAACACCCCAAACGGCTCGGTGAGTTCGGATCTTCCCGCCTCAACATGGAGGGCTATTTCCTTCGGCTCCAAGCCCATCGGGCAGGCATCGAGGCACCAGCCACATCTGATGCACTGGGAATGGGGTTTGGTATCGATCTCATCTTTGGTCAGAAACAGCACCGCCGAAGTGGTCTTCGTTACCGGCACATCAAGGCTTGAAACGGCAAAGCCCATCATCGGACCACCAAGAACGATCTTCGAAAGGCCCGGCTGCAGCCCACCGAGATACTCGACAATATCCTTCAGCTTGGTGCCGACCTTCACCAGAAGGTTAGCCGGCCTGCCGATCCCTTTGCCGGCGACGGTGATGACCTTTTCGTACAAAGGTTTGCGTAACACCACCGCATCGTAAATGGCCTTGGCGGTACAGACATTCTGCACGACCACACCGACCGCCGAAGGTAGGGCCATGGCCGGAACTTTCCGCCCGGTCACCGCCTGGATAAGCTGTTTTTCCGAGCCTTGCGGATATTTCACCTGCAGGGTACGTATTTGAATGGAGGCATCGGGTGTGGAAGACTGTTCGGCAGCCTTGGTCATTGCCAGGATCGCATCGGGTTTATTATTTTCTATGCCGATATGACACTCTTTAATGCCGAGAATTTTCAGGATGATTTTTGCACCCTCGACGATTTCCGCGGAGTATTCGAGCATTGCCCGGTGATCGGCGGTGATATACGGTTCACATTCGGCGCCGTTTAAGATCAGGGTATCGACCGGCGAATTGGCCGGCGGTTTCAGTTTCACATGGGTTGGAAAGCCGGCACCGCCAATGCCGATAATCCCGCCGTCGTGGACCCTGGCCAGGAGCTCCGCCGCATCAAGATTTTGCCATGCCTCTTTCGCATAGTGAACCGCCTCTGCCTCGCGGTTTACCATCAGGGTGATGGACGGTGCACTGACCCGCACCGGATGCACCGAGTTGCCGATATCCTTTATCTTTCCGGCCACCGGGGCATGCAGCGGCACGCCTAGTCCTTTTTTTACCTCACCAATCAGAACACCCTCGCCGATCTCCTCGCGCTTGGCAACCGTCGGTTGGCATGGCGCGCCGATGTGCTGGCCGAGAATCAGTTCAAGTTCATCGGGCACAGGCATAATTTCAATACCCAGTCCCTGGGTCTGCGCCTTAAATTCAGGCGGATGGACCCCGCCTTTCGGAAATGTCAGCAACGATTTCATAAATATCCGATGATAGCAATAATGATGGGATGCGACGGAAATATTTTATCTTCTGTATGTTGGTGTTGTGCAACCTTTGCAGTTTTTAGCCTGATCAGGATATGCCGCCATAGTATTTCATAAACTGGGTGCGCTCAAAAACTGCGGCATCGGCTGCCTTTCCGTAGCTGAGCTTACCGCGAAAATCGGCGAGACTGGTGTATGACTTTTCGGGTCATCCACTCGTCCAGACCGGCGAGCATTGCCGGAATCCGCCCGACACCATTTTTATAGATGGTCGACACAACCTGCACCGCCGTTGCCCCGGCGAGCAGTTGCTTGATAAGACCCTCGCTGTCATGAACGCCGGTTGCAGCCACCAGATCCTTGTCGATTTGACCATACATCAGGGCAACCCAGCGCAGGGAGTTACAGGCTTCACCGGGGCTGCTGAGCATATCCGCTGATTTGACGATCATCTTTTCAATGTCGATATCCGGAGTATAATAGCGGTTGAAAAGGACAAAACCGCCAATCTTCTCGATCCAGCTCAATTTTTGAATGAGACCGGCAAGTGCCGCAGAATAGTGGCTCATTTTCAAGGTGATCGGTATGGAAACCAGATCACCGACACAGTGAATGATTTCCACGTATTTTTTTTCATTATCACCACTGGTCAGCGTGGGGTTTGACGGCAACAGAGAGATGTTCAGTTCAATGGCATCCGCGCCCTGATTCTCTACCGACTTGGCAAAAGACACCCATTCGGCTGAGGAAACGCAGTTGATACTGGCGATAATCGGAATGTCCACGGCCTTTTTAGCCTCGGCAATGAGTTTGAGGTAGCTTTCCACCTCATTGCCTCTGGTGTATTCGCGAATATACTCGGTGGCCCCTGGGTAGTCGGCATTGTAGCTTTCCAGATTAGCAGAATACTCTGCTTGAATCTGTTCTTCGAAAAGTGACTTTAAGACAATTGCCCCGGCCTGATGGTCGGCCAGTTCTTTTATCTTGGCAACGCTGCTGGTAAATCCACAACTGCCGACAATAATCGGATTTTTCAGCTCGAGTCCTAGATATTTGGTTGAAAGATCATTCATATCGTTCGCTGTGTTCTCCATGGAAATAGTCTGCCTGACGTTCAGCCACAAGATCACCGCTTAATGCCAGTGTGCAGTTTGTGCATATAGCAACAAGAACAGTTTTGATGGTGAAAATACTCAAACCCGCAGCAATACAAAATTTTTACAGAAAATCAACAATATTTTTCTTGTGATATTCAAAATATTACCCTAATTATCCGTTATCAATATTTTATTTTTTAGTGATATTTTTACTGCGATTTCTTCGAAGCCAAGAACAGCCAAACTTTAGCCACGAGAAATGTGCGTGACATCGAACAACTAGCCCAACATGGACCAAGATCTTGGGTATTTACCGTTGGCCACGACGGTTCTATTTTGCCTTATAGGTCCAGGTATATGCAAGAGTGAAGTTGCTGATTTTCACAAATATTGAAAACATTTTCTTCAATGAACGTAACAGATCCCCATTTAATGATGCGAGAAAAAACAAAGTCCATTAAGGTCAGCCCATTACCCAATGGCTCATTTTTTCCATCGGGAACGTTCAAATATGTTATTGAATAACAACACCAGTCAGTGACCTTTTTTGCCAATACCATGCGCGACTTTTTCCACCTTTACCGAGCGATTTTGCAGATGCTTGCCGGGGCTTTTATGATCAGCTTTTCGGCGATTTTCGTTAAATTCGCCGATGTTGCCCCAACCTGTTCGGCATTCTACAGGGTGTTTTTTGGCTTCTTTTTTCTCTTGGCTCTCGCAGTGTTGAGAAAGGATCTTGCTAAACCTCCGCGACCACAACTCTTCCTCATCACCTTTTGCGGTCTTGCCTTCGCCCTTGATCTTTTTTTCTGGCACGAAAGTATTATGTACATCGGGCCGGGTCTCGCTACCCTCCTCGGCAATTTCCAGGTCTTCCTCCTGGCCGCAACCGCCATAATGTTTTATGGCGAAAGGGCTCGCCCCCGGCTCCTGGTCTCCTTGCCCATCGCCATCTTCGGGCTCTTTCTCATCGTCGGTCTTGATTGGCACCTACTCAGCAACGATTACAAGATTGGTGTATACTTCGGTCTTCTCACCGCTGTTTGTTATACCGTTTATCTCCTCGGTCTGAAAAAAGTCCAGGTTGCCGAAAAACGCTCCCCGGTTTTCGCGCTCATGCTTGTTTCTTTTTGCAGTGCTCTTTTTCTTGGTTTGAAGATGGTGCAGAGCGGACAAGCGTTTTCTATTCCCAACCTCAAAAGTTTGCTTGCCCTGATAAGTCTCGGCCTCTTCAGCCAGACCATTGGTTGGATGCTGATTGCCGGGGCTCTGCCGAAAATTCAAACCTCACGCGCCGGACTCATACTTCTCCTCCAGCCCTCCCTCTCCTTTATCTGGGATGTCCTGTTTTTCAACCGTCCCACCTCCCTTCTCAACTGGATTGGAGTTTTTCTCACCTTAGCCGCTATTTATATGGGTTTGACCGGCAAGACACCGCGCACCGCTGCTTTGCCGTAACCGTTGCATTTCTTCTCGTTCCGCCCTATTGTATCAATCATGGTTGGCCGGCAAGCAGCAACTGTTCAATACTCATCAATGGAAATGTTATGAAAATCACCAGTTACCAAGATTGTCCCGCCCAGCGATTTGATAGCGAAAAAGTACAAGGTGTCACCGGCCGGGTTGTGATCGGCAAAGCGGACAACGCCGAGAACTTTTGCATGCGCGTGTTTACCGTGGCCCCCGGCGGCTTCACACCGCGACATAGCCACGCCTGGGAACACGAGATTTTTGTCCACTCCGGCAAAGGCAAGGCGTATCACAACGGCGAATGGCGGGAGGTGAGCAGCGGCTCCGTACTTTTCATTCCCGGCAATGAGGAACATCAATTCATAAATGGCGGAGGAGAGGATTTTGTCTTTATTTGTTTGATCCCTGCCGGCGTCAATGAGCTTTAGACACAACAGCAGGAGAAAAAAGAGCTGAAGAACATTTTCCCCGTCATTGCCCCTTGATACCAGATGTAAAACCGTGGGCAGGAAAAATCTGACCCTAGGGACCAATTGCCTTGCCCTCGTTTGGCCATGTCTATTTTTTATAACTCAACAAATTCTCCTTTAAGCCACCATTGACCGGCTTTTCGCCGAGCCAGATTTTCAGGAGGGCCTCGTTAAAGTCGGAACCAGGGACGACCCCCTTTGTCTGCCCCTTGATACTTACTGCAGTACCAATCGCTGGAACATAATCTAGAACTATTACATCATTCTTTTTCACATCGGTAAAAAGGGCATTGAACTGGTTGATCCTTTCCTGCAATTTCGCCAAATCGCCTGTGCTGCTGTTTTCCTTAAAGCCGTCATTCCACGCATCAACCAACTTATCCTTACTGACTTCGTTATACAAGAAGTGCATGACGATTCTCTTTTTACCTTTGTCGCCAATTACCTCAGCGGCTAGGGCGGAAGGTTTTTCCATGTACAGTTCGGCAATATAGATATCCATGAACAATTTCGTCCGGATCCCTGCACCATTCAGCTGCAGTGTCGTGCCATCCTCGGTCTTCAGTGTATCATTTACCATCACTCCGGCGATATCTTTGGCGTATGACGGCAGGCCCATCAATAACAAAGTAAAGAATACAAACATTCGCATAATCTTACTCCTTGGTTGGAATTTCCCCCCCAGCAGGGGCGCCGAAAGGGAGGCCCTGTGACGGGGATAGAGGATGTTGCTGACGATCCATTCTACCTTTTTCTCACCGGCACGTAAACGTAAACTTTACCTTGCCGTTTCCAGCATCACCTTAGTCAGGCTATTTTTGTTGCGACATTCCTCCTTTCACTGCACATGCGATTCTCCGGCTGCACGTGCGGTGGTTATTCCTTCGCGACGGCTTGTGTGTTATAGTCTGGCTGCACATCTCATGTCCCATTTTCGTTAATCTTTTATATTTCACCATCATCATGGCCGATCACATCGAAAGAGTTATTTCCGAAGCAGGCAATTTCTTTGGCGTTGCCTGTATAACTACCGCCCTTGTAGCCGAGGCCTGCAGGCGACACGATGTTGGACCAACCGCCGCCACCGCACTCGGTCGGGCACTGACCGGAGCGGCCCTGCTCGCCGCAATTCTCAAGGATGACCAGAGTGTTCTTCTTAAATTCGAGGGCAATGGCCCACTGCGAAAAATCATCACCGAGGCGGGATCGGCAGGGTGGGTACGAGGCTATGTTGCCAACCCGCATGCCGATGTTCCGCTCAACAATGGACGCATCGATGTTGCCGCGGGACTCGGCAGGGCCGGTTTTCTCACGGTGACCAAAGACATCGGCTGCAACACCAAATATCCCGGGACCATCCAACTCTACACCAGTCAGATCGGCGAGGATCTGGCGTATTACCTGGCTCAGTCCGAGCAGACGCCTTCGACCATTGCCCTGGCCATTCGTCTCGACAAAGATGGAACCATTGTCGCCGCCGGAGGCTTTCTTATTCAGTCGCTGCCGCCGGCCGATGAACGTCTGCTGGGGCAGATCGAACAGAAAATAGCGTCCCTGCCGCCTCTCTCCACCCTGCTCTCAGAGGGCAAAGGCCCAGGTGATATCCTCTCCCTGGTATTTGAAGGTATCCCGCATCGAAAAACCGGCAGCAGCAACCTTTATTATCAGTGCAGCTGTAGCCACAGCAAGATGCAAAGTGCCCTCTTTTCCTTGGGTGAACACGACATCCGGTCCCTCATGGAAAAGGAGGGGGGCGTGGAAGTGCACTGTGAATTCTGCCGACAAAGCTATATATTCGACAAAATCGAGCTGGAAAATCTATTAAAGATTGCCCCCAGCGAGCTGCAGTAGTCGCCCTTGGAGAGCAGTATTCCGGAGAAAAAATCATCGTTTATCCACAGCTCCTAGCCGAAACTCCCTGCCTCACCGCCCCCCAGTAACAACTCTCAAGACTCCTGGAACATATGACCCAAGAATGGCGTGTACCACCACCAGAACGGCAACAACTCCCAGCGGCACAAGAAGATAAATGAGCAACAGAGTATATGGCCAATTAAAGGACAGAAACTGGAAGGCAAGAGTTCGGGCTATTCCCAGGAAGGGCTCATGGGCCGCGTAAACGAAAAAACTTGACCCGCTGAGCCAGAGAAAAACGTTTTTCATGCGCTCGTTTGCAAGTATCGCCTTGCTGCCAAAGAGGATTGCGACCAAGCCAATGACTATGCCACAGCGGTGCAGCCAGAGATTGAAGGGTGCGTCGTACCAGATCACATCGGCAAGAAGAACCGGGATATAGGCCAACATAAACCATCTCCCATATCCATTGAAGATAAAGAGGCTTTTCCCCTTTATGGCCACATAGCTGCCAAGGGAGAAAAACAACACGCCCACCACATCTGGTATATAAATCGGCCACTTGCCGGTAATCCAGACAAAAAACACAACGCCCAAGAACGGCAGGGCGACATATCGCAGCAGCAATACTATCAAGGGACTGACAAGCATCAGAAGCATGAGGTCGCGAATAAACCAGAAATGGTAGGCCTCCGGTGCCCTGGTGAATCCGAGCACGGCGTCGGCCAGATCGTAAGCGGACAAATCGACCAGCAGAGCACCGCCACCGGTAAAATAGGCCTTGACCACCGGGATGCCCTGGCCGAAAAAACGGGTGAGAAGCACAAGAATCGTCCAGAACAGGTAGGGAAACAGCAGGGTTTTCGCTCTGGCGGCAAGCTTCTGCCCAAACCCTCGCCATGACCAGGTGAAGCCGAGAAAGAAAAAATAACCGGACATAAGAAAAAAAAGTGGCACAGCTATCCTGGCCAAGCCCTGGGATATAAGGATTCGGACAAAATCGGTGAGATAATTGAGCTGCTCGGGGCCGAGGCTTACACCCTTATGGTCAATGGTGGCGGAAAAGGCGTGGATATAAACCACGCCGATAATGAGAGGAAAGTTGAGAAGCCTGAGTCGAACTGATTCTTCAGTGGTTATGTTGGCCATCGTTCTGCAAAAATGAGTCGAGTTGACGGTTGTTCTGGTTTCCTCCTCAGGTTTTGCTGGAGGGCGGTGTCAGGAGAGAGTAAGACCGCGAACATACCTCATTTTGCCGATCTCTTCGAGAAAATTTCTTTTCCTTTTCAAGCCATTCATGTGGCTGTCTTGAGTATTTCCACCATCTTGCCATGGATCGCCGGGGCCGCCGCCAATACCGAGTGGGGAGGCAACAACAATTCGTCGTCGCCGCCGATGGTGGTAACTCTCGCCCCTGCCTCCAAGGCGATGAGTGCCCCGGCCGCCAGGTCCCAGGGCTTTAGGGAAAGTTCCCAGTAGCCATCAAAGCGACCGGCAGCTACGTAACAAAGGTCAAGGGCCGCCGAGCCCAAACGGCGTACCCCTTGGGAGATTCTTGCAAATCTGCTGAAATGATCGAGGTTGTTTTGTGCTGTGTTTCTGATATCGTAGGGAAAACCAGTGACCAGCAAAGCCCGGGAAATTTCAGTTTCCGGTCGGACGGTAAGCGGTCGGCCATTGAGCCAAGCACCCTTGCCGCATTCGGCGGTGAAAAGTTCGTCGCGCAACGGATCAAATACTGCGGCCAGGGTAAGTTTGCCGCAAGCGGCATAAGCAATTGACACACAAAAAAACGGCACCCCGTGTGCGTAGTTCACCGTGCCGTCAAGGGGATCGATATACCACTGATGTCGGCCGCCATCCTTCCCGCCACTTTCTTCCGCCAACACCTGGTGGTCGGGGAAGCGGCGCTGCAGTTCAGCCACTAAAAATTCTTCTGAACGGTGGTCGATTTCCGTCACCAGATCGATCTCACCCTTATAGGCAAGCTGGTGTTCTTTTTCGTAGCCGGCGGCGAGAATCTCGCCGGCTTGTCGGGCCAGTTGCTGCAAATCCGTTAATGATGGCTGCAATACCATATTCTCTGTTGAAGGCGCCAAAACTTTCTCCGCATGTACTCGATTTCCAACTTGATAACCGCTTTTCTCTGGCAAATCGCCGACACCCCCACTATAATCGTAATCGTCACATGTACCCAGTCAGAAATCGTAATTCAAATTGAGGGATCCGTCCATCGAAACACGTCATCTGCAAATCTTTGTCACTGTTTACCGGGAACGAAGTTTCACCAAAGCGGCCGAACAGCTTTATACCAGCCAACCAACGGTAAGTGAGCACATCCAGAACCTGGAAGCGCGACTCAATTGTCGCCTGTTTGACCGGCTCGGCCGATCGATCCTGCCGACAACCGAAGCAGAGATTCTCTACCCGAGGGCCATGGCGATTCTCGATGATTTACGTCGACTGGAAGAGGACATAAACACCACCCGTCAGGTCATGTCCGGGGAACTGATAATCGGTGCCAGTACCATTCCGGGCACCTATATACTGCCGTCGATTGCCGCTTCTTTTAAGAATGAATTTCCGGGACTTTCCTTTGAAATCAGAATCAACGATTCGGCAAAGATCATCGATGCGGTCGCCGACAATGAATTGCTTATCGGCGTTGTCGGCGCCAAGATTCCCAGCACCGGACTCCTCTTCCAGCCATTTACCGAGGATGAACTCATACTTGCCGCGGCGGCCGTCAACCCGCTGCCTGCCGCAATATCCATAGAAGAGTTACATAGCCTGCCTTTTATCATTCGTGAGAGGGGGTCGGGAACAAGAAAAAGTATTGAAGCCCTCCTCGGTCAACAACAGGATACCCTCGACCGATTCAATATCTGTGCCACCCTTGGCTCGAGCGCCTCGGTCAAGGAAGCGATCAAAGCCAATCTTGGCGTTTCGATAATCTCCCGCCATGCTCTGCGGGACGAATTGACTTATGGGACGATCAAAGAGGTACAAGTTTCCGGACTGACGATGAAAAGGAATTTTTATGTGGTAACCTCGCGCAAGCGATCACAGCCCAACCATTATAAGATCTTTTTAAATAGGCTCTTGAATACTTAGGGGCTGACATCTTGCTCTTTTGTCATGCGTCTTTTAAGCATGAAGCGATTCCAATAGGTAAAAGGCGCCCGGGCGATTTTCAGATTGCCACCAACGACAGCTTCGGGTCGGCGCAAAAGGTCAGCAATATGAACGGTCGGAACAACACGGTTCAAGTAACCGGCACATCCGGCGCAATAGGTAACCACTTGTCGGCCACCGGCCTCCCTGCCGCGAATATCCGCCCATTCCCTGGCTCGTTCCTGATTAACGGCACCAACCATACCGCCTTCACCGCAGCACAATGTACGTATGCCGCAATGCTCCATCTCCACCAAAGTGAAACCCATGTCAGCCAGCATATTTCGAATCGCCTGCTGAGTGGCCGGATCGTCACGCAACATACAAGGATCATGCACGGTGACAACAGTATCCATGATAGGGGCGTTGCCATTTGCCCTGTCCTGGATGACCTCATACACCGTTCGTATAGTCAACTCATGCCCGTATTGACGAAATATTTTCGTACAACTTGGACAAGCGGTAAGCACAGTTCGGATTCCCCGGCATTTAAGATACTCGTATAATTTTTTAAAATGGCTTTGAAAATATTCTGTCCGTCCCAGGTCATGGGATGGCTTCGCACAACAATCGAAAACAAGTCCAACGGTTGGGATGATCTCCTGAATCCGTCGATAGAGCTCAGTAGTTACAACCGGTCGAGTACCCGGCAGTGTGCAGCCAGGAAAAAAAATCGTATCGCACCCATCAGGGATTCCGTACCAGGAAATAAGCGGCGAGGATCCAATTTGCTCATAACCGAGCATGGTCCGATAGGCAGCTTTATCAAGGTTTCCATCTTCAAAAGAATGGCGGCGGACTTCGAGAAACAGGCGGGCCGGATCAAGTTTTTCCGGACAAACCGCCGTGCATAGACCACAGAGACTGCATTCATAGGCGATTGCCTGATGCTGAGAGGAGGTGAAGTCGTAGGTGGCAACAATTGCCTTCGGTGTACCATATTGGGACAGAAAGGCGCAGGATTGCATACAAATGCCGCACTCATTACAACGCTCACGGATATCCTGCAGATAAGGTGTCAATGATAACGACTCGGTAACCGGAATCCTCATTCCCGGCTTCACTTCATCCACACCTTTGCATTTTCGGTCCCGACAAAAAAGCAGCATTCGCCGGATCGCTAGAGGAAGCTTGAAATTATTCACTCTTAAATATTATTTTGCTTCAGTTTCATAAGGCCATTTGTCCAGGCCCTTCTCCAGTATCAGCAGCCGCACCCGCCGGAGCCACAAGACCCCGAACTGCAACCACCGCCAGCGCTGGGGAGAGGGTTCGAGCAACTGATGCTAAAGCCGGAACGACTGCCGGCCTCATGATAATCAATGGTGATATTGCCGCATTGCTGCAACAGGTTCTTCTCAACAAGAAACTTCAAACCTTGCCGCTGAAACAGTTCATCCAGCGGTTTTTCTTCGTCCAAAGCAAGTCCCAAAGAAGGACCGGAACAACCGCCCTGCATCAGCCTCACTCTGAGGGCGGAGGTAATATTATTATCTTTCATGTAACCAACCAGTTTTTCATTTGCTTGAGTAGTTACATCCAGCATGGTGCTTTCCTTTTTGTAAAATTTTCTTTAGCATTTCTTGTTTTTTATTGCAGCTTTCAGGGAGTAAGGCACTGAAAAGCCACAATTCAATTAAACTACTAGCAATGCTTCCACGTTTCGTCAAGCAGGTGGATTCTATAAATCCAATAACAACAATAGGAATATCCTATTATTTAAGAGGAGACGGGTGCAAAAAGGACTGGATTAACCGAGAGTGAGCACTTTATCTGCTAATTGCATGGCAGTGACGATATCGAGCATATTGGTGGTAGTTCCCACCTTTTTAAAGGCAGTCAGGTGGAAATGCTCAAGACAGGTGCCACAGGCCAGGATGATCACCCCGTTATTTTCATACTCCACAAGCTCCGCCAACACCGGAGACGAATCAATGGTCAGTTTTACCCCGCTGTTGACAAAGATGAGTTGCCAAAGATCATCACCCATCTCTTTCAGCGTTTTGAGATAATTAACCATGAGCTTGTCGCCGAGAACATCATCGCCGCGTCCGAATTGTGAGCTCGTTACCAGTACCAGGATTTTCGGCCGAACTTCGTTGTCGGACGTGAATTCCGGCAAAGATGTCTGCGTCGGTTGCTCTCCACCGTTTTTATGCCGGGCGAGAAGGTGGAATTCTCCATTTTGTCGATCTTCGGTGACCAGATAATTTCTGGTAGTGAGAAATCGCCTAACATTTTCACTCGACGCCGCGTTATCAACAAGAACCATCAGTTCGCTCGGCTTCTCCTTTTCCACAAGGTCCTTGACCAGCAGGACCGGCGCCGGACAGGCGAGTCCCCGGGCATCAAGATTCTTTGCCATCTTCACAATCCTCCGTTATTTAAAGTAAATTCTTTCTTTCTTTGCGTCTGTTACATAACCAATAATCCTGGCATCACTGATGCCCTCTTCGAGCAATCGATGCAGCAAGGCACGAGCGGCCTTTTCCGGGCAACCGATCAGCAATCCTCCGGAAGTTTGCGGGTCAAAGAAGATATCGCGCAGCACCGGATCAAAATCAGCATCAATTTCCACCATCTGTTGCCGGAAAAGACGATTTTTATGGGCAGCGGCCGGAACCATGCCCATGGCCGCAAACTCCAACGCCTCCGGAAGAACCGGCACCGCCGGACAGTCAATGACCACCCCCATACCGGTGCCGGCAATCATTTCGGCAAGGTGTCCCAGGAGTCCGAAACCGGTAATATCGGTACAGGCGGATACCGGGAAGGCGGCCATGATCTCCGCCGCATATTTATTCAAGGTCGCCATCAAGGCGGTAACGCGGTGCAGGGTCTGGTCGGAAACGAGTCCACCCTTGGTCGCGGTGCTGATAATTCCAGTGCCAAGAGCTTTGGTGAGTATCAGGCAATCTCTATTTTTGAGACCTTGGTTGGCGAGAATTTTGCCGGGATGGACAAAACCGGTGATAGCCAAACCGTACTTCATTTCCTCATCAACGATGCTGTGTCCGCCGAGGAGAACGGTCTGAGCCTCCCGTAACTTGTCCAGCCCGCCGGCGAGAATCGCCCGCAGGATTGCCCCGTCAAGGGTGTTTATCGGAAAAGCGACGATATTCAGGGCCGTTTTTGGAATTCCCCCCATGGCATAAACATCGGAAAGGGCATTGGCAGCGGCGATTCGCCCGAAATCATAGGGATCGTCGACAATAGGGGTAAAAAAATCGACGGTCTGAATCAGCGCCAAATCGTCCGATATCTTATAAACTCCGGCATCATCGGCGGTTGCCATACCAACCAGGACATTTTCATCGCTGGGAATACTCAACCCGCTCAATATGTTCTCCAGGTCCCCTGGAGCTATTTTTGCGGCTCATCCCGAACCCTTTACGCAACGGGTCAGGTGGATTGTTTTTGTACCCTGTTCGTCCATTTTAAAACCAGCTCCATTCAGCGGGTTGCAGAAGTGCTGTGAACACTGGCGATCGCCCCTTTTGCCGCCATTACACCGTCGGTTTTGTCCGTGGTCAAGGGAGGATTCATGAAGAGACCATGAAAGATCGATTTCAATTGCCCTTCATCGAGCCTGGCAATGAGCTGATCTTCGTACTCGTTGCCAAGATCATCGACCATTTGGGGCTCAGAGTGGCTTCTTTCAGCAAGATCCGACTGGGCGACTCTTTCTTCGCAACGATAGAGTAGCTTACGAGGGACGAAGGTGTCGCAGCGATGGTGTTCGATCCATTGATCCGTGTCATCATGGCTGCCGACAAAGGGGATAAAAAGGTGGCAATCTACTCTGATAGTGACCAGTCGATAGCCACCGCCAAGATCGTACTTAACGCAATTTTTTATCCGCAGTTCACCGTTTCGAGTACGTTGGCATAGAACCTTTTCACACTGACATCCGTTTTGCCTGACCTCATTGAGAATAATCTCACATTTGCCGGCGGCTAATTCAGCTTTTTTGCCTGCTTTCCGCAATCCTCCAAGTTGTTTTGGGAGCGACCAAGAGTAGTGGATATATCGAATCATAACGAATTCCTTAGCAACTATCTGTCAGAAAAATGGCGGCCGCCAGTGCCTTCCGTACGATCCTGTCAGCCGGCAAAAACGTTCTTCTTAGAGTCGCAATAGTTATTGGAAAGAATCGATATGTCAAATACATATATCCTATGTTGCGGGTTGCACCTATTGCTTCCGCCGATACTTACCACACAACCGGCTGGAAGAAGCCCTGCAGAAACTGGCTGCCGGTCTTTTGAAGAAACGCTGCCTCAAAAAATACGACAAGGTTATGGTGCAGATCGGCCGACTGAGAGAGAAATACTCCAGGGCGTCCAAGCAGTTTACGATCTCCGTCGAAAGAGACGATATCACCGGTAATGCCACGAAAACAACCTGGCAACAGAAGACGGTGGACAATACTGCAGACACCTATCCAGGGGTGTACTGCCTGCGGACAAGCCATGCGGATTGGGATGAATCTCTGTTGTGGAACACCTACACCATGCTGACCGATCTCGAAGCGGTATTCCGGTCACTGAAATCTGAACTTGGTTTGCGGCCGATTCATCATCAAATCACCGACAGAGTCGCAGGGCACCTGTTTATCACGGTTCTCGCATACCATCTGGTGCATTCAATGCCAAGATTGCGCACCTGTGTGCCGGACGCCACAGGTAGATAAAAAAGCAAGAATGGCATTGAGTTAAATAAAAAATTTGCTCACTCAACCCTGAATTGTGGCGCCAGATGAGTGAATGCAGGACTTCCGAAAAATACTATTGCCGCTTGAAGAACCTGTTGACACACAAATTCAAATAGCGTATTCACCTGTGTGACGTTATTTGAAAAGGTGCTACTTGTTAGCCGACAATACACAAGACAATTCAGGAGGGACTTATTATGCACATGGCCGACGCACTTCTTTCGCCCGCTGTTGGTGGCACCATGTGGGCCGCCACCGCAGGAACCATTGCCTTCTGCGCAAAAAAAGTACAACAAGACCTTGATGATCGAAAAATTCCCTTGATGGGCGTTCTCGGGGCCTTCATCTTTGCCGCCCAGATGATCAACTTCACCATCCCGGCCACCGGCTCCTCCGGCCACCTTGGGGGAGGCATGATCCTCGCCATACTGCTCGGCCCGTGCGCGGCCTTCCTGGCCATAGCCTCCGTTCTCACCGTCCAGGCCCTGTTCTTTGCCGATGGCGGTCTGCTCGCTCTCGGGTGCAATATTTTTAACCTTGGCGTATTCCCCTGTTTTATCGCCTACCCATTCATTTATAAACCCATTGTCGGAACAAGTCCGACACCCATGCGCTTTGCCATCGGCGCAACTCTTGCCGGTATCATCGGTTTGCAGCTTGGAGCCCTTGGTGTGGTAATGGAGACCGTTCTTTCCGGGATCTCCGAGCTGCCGCTGAAGGCTTTCCTCGCTGCCATGCTGCCGATCCATCTGGGCATCGGCCTGGTCGAAGGACTTGTGACCACGGCGGTTGTCTCTTTTGTCTGGAAGGCAAGACCGGAAATTTTGGAGTACGCGGCAGCGTCACGGCCGCTTGGCAATATCAGCATAAAAAAGGTGTTGGTCGGTATCGGGGCTGCGGCGATAGTCACCGGTGGAGTTCTGTCCTGGTTTGCCTCTACTTTCCCCGACGGTTTAGAGTGGTCGATGGCAAAAACATCCGGCAAAGAAGAACTCGAAGCCCCGGAAGAAGGTATCCATCATCTTCTTTCCGGCATTCAGAAAAAAACCGCATTTCTCCCCGACTATGACTTCCAAAAGAGCGATGCCGAGCCCAAGGCTGGTAAGGAATCCGAACCGTCCTGGCCGGCCATAGAGAAGGGTAAGTCCATATCAGGTTTGGTCGGTGGCGGCCTGACGCTGCTCCTGGTGGTGGTGATCAGCTTTTTATTCAGGAAGCGCAACCGGATCGCGTAGCCGATTTCTTGGTCTTTCAAAGGGGGACTGAAAAGAGTTTCCGTTTATTGGGATTGAGATTGCTGTAACTTGTCTTCTCTCAGCAGCGGTGGTATTGTGCCACCGCTGCTTTTTTCATTTTTGGCGAGTAATTGAGAAAAACCATTTTCACATTTTTTGCGAAGAATTTTTCATTAAGAGACTCACCCCGTTTGTCGGGATAGGGTAAAGGATTTCCATATGGCAAAAATCGAATCAGCTTTCTTTGATCTGAGCTATCTCGATACCTTAGCCACAGGAAAAACGGCCATTCATCAACTGGATCCCCGTATCAAGGTTCTGACGGCTGCCCTGTTTGTGGTCTGCATCGTCTCCTTTGACAAATATGTGATTGCAGCGATGCTCCCTTTCGCCTTGTTTTTGACCATTGTCATGGGACTGGGCGGAGTACCGGCAAGCTTCGTCATGAAAAAACTGGCTTTGACCTCCCCCTTTGCCATCATGATCGGTATTTTCAATCCACTTCTCGACCAGCAGATCATGCTCCACCTTGGCTCTGTGGCAATCTCCGGCGGGTGGATTTCCTTTCTTTCTATTTTGCTGCGTTTCTGTCTGACGGTCACCGCCATGCTGGTCCTGATCGCCACAACCGGTTTCAATTCCGTCTGTATGGCCTTGGAAAAACTCGGTATGCCGAAGATCTTCGCGGTACAGTTGCTTATGCTTTACCGCTATATTTTTGTCCTGATCGCCGAAGGGCAGCAGATGTATCGAGCCCGCACCATCCGCTCCTTTCAGAAACGCAGGATGGAGATGAAGACATTCACCTATCTTGTTGGTCAACTGCTTCTGCGTACTATTGACCGGAGCCAGCGTATCCATCAGGCAATGCTCTGTCGCGGTTTTGACGGCATCATCCGCACCCGGCAAACCCTGCGTATCACCGCCCGAGATCTTTTCGTATTCTGCCTATGCGGCACCCTTTTATTTGCTATGCGTCGCTACGATATCGCCAACCTGCTCGGCCAACTTTTCATGGAAATTCTCTGATGAGCCATCATATCGTCGAAGTTCAGGATCTTACGCACACCTATCCTGACGGGACCGCCGCCGTACATGGCATTTCTTTTCGTATCCATCATGGTGAATCTGTGGCGGTGGTAGGGGCCAATGGTGCAGGTAAATCCACCCTGCTGCTGCACCTGAACGGTTATCTTACCCCCCAGGGCGGAACGGTGCGGATCGGCGACTTCCCCCTGACCAAGGCCACTGTGCGGGATATTCGTAAGACGGTCGGCATGATTTTCCAGGACCCGGATGACCAGCTGTTCATGCCAACCGTCTATGACGATGTGGCATTTGGTCCCCTGAATCTTGGCCTCCCTCCAGGGGAGATCGAGGCTCGGGTGCACCAGGCCCTCATTCGTACCCATACCGAACATCTTCGTGACCGCCCGCCGTACAAACTCTCAGGTGGAGAAAAACGGGCGGTAGCCATCGCCACTGTCCTTGCCATGTCACCGAACATTCTCGTAATGGACGAGCCTTCTTCCAACCTTGATCCGCGGGCACGCAGGTCTCTCATCGAACTGTTGGCCGGTTTTCGCCATACCAAGATTATTGCCACCCATGATCTCGACATGGTACTTGACCTCTGTGAACGAACGATTGTTCTGCATCGGGGAGAGGTTAAAGCCGATGGACCGACAATTGAAATATTCAACAATGCCCAACTCCTGGCGGAATGTCGGCTGGAAAAACCGCTGTCGATGCAGGGATGCCCTGTTTGTGGACCATCGAAGCAGCAGAGAGTCGAGCGTTAGATCAACCGTTGCTGTAGTTCCCATCTTCAAAAAGGCCTTTGCATATGATCCTCTCTGCTGGAAAAGCCTTGACAAAAACAACTACCCCGACAAAGTGTTACTATAAGGTGTCCTGTATCTTCGATTTGCATCAGCGTGGGTTGTTCAATGATCGGTCGTCGGTGACCGGCCGCTGATTTGCAATGTTGGACCTCATCTGACCCGCCATGAACTCAGCCGCTCTTAGCCTCGTCGTTGCCGGTGCATTAATGCATGCCCTTTGGAATTTGTTCGCGAAGAAAGCATCCGGCGGGTTGCCGTTTGTGTGGCTGTTTGGGATCGTAAGCCTTGTCGTTGCTCTGCCATTCGGGTTTTCCTCGTGGTATGCAAACTCGCAGCAACTCACCGTTCAGACATGGGCCGCCATCGCTGGTAGTGCGCTCGTGCATATAGCGTATTCACTTGTCCTGCAAAAGGGCTATCTTGAAAGCGACTTTTCGATTGTTTACCCATTGGCACGTGGAACGGGGCCTTTGTTCGCCGTATTCGGCGCGATAGTCGTTCTCGGCGAAGCGCCAAGTCTTCTTGGATGGATGGGTATTTTCGCGGTCTTGACGGGTATACTCCTCATTTCCGGCACTGCTCAGGTTTTTTCCGCCCCTTCTCCGAAGGCGCGAGCCGGCCTCATCTGGGGAACTGTCACCGGCGTATTCATTGCCGCATATACGGTCATTGATGGTTGGGCGGTCAAAGCACTCGGCATTGCGCCGGTTCTCTACTACGTCCTTGGCCTCACACTACGGACCATTATTCTTACACCCCAGGCACTCCGTGACCCTCAAGGTATCCGCTCCCAATGGCGTTTGAATCGTCGTTACATCGTTGCCGTTGGGATACTGTCCCCTTTGGCATACACTCTCGTTCTGTTCGCCATGACGATGGCACCGCTAAGTTACGTTGCCCCGATCCGCGAGCTCTCAATGCTGCTTGGTGTTTTGTTTGGAGCAAAGTTGCTACGTGAGTCGTTCGTTCCGTCGCGTGTCATAGGTACAGCTTTTATGGTTGCCGGTGTTGTCATGTTGGCTCTCGCACAGTGAACATAATGTCGTCCAAACCTTCGTTGCAGGGGGTCTTTCGCACAAAGCCACGCAAGGATCTGAACCCAAAGCCGGTCAAGGTTGCACCGAATGCAAAAGCTAAGGTAAAAAAATAGAACAAAAGGTATCTACCCTGAGCATATCTGGGTTGTTGAGCAGCAAGACGTTCAGCATTCTCTCCTCACCGACCAAGGCGGAAAAGGGAGAAATCGGTGGTTTTGTCTTGATGGCATCATACCCGGCCGGGTTGATAAAGGGGAATCACATAGGGACCTTCCGGAACCACGCCAATATCAGTCTGACCATGTCTGGCTACGGCCTGTTCCACCGCCTTCTCCAGGGATGTGACCGACTCGACGAAGATATCCCGGCGGTCCTCGGAGGTCAACCCCTCGGTGTACAGCTGCACCCGGCCGACCCGGGTCGCCTTGAGCAGCATTTCGGTCTGCCATTCATCCACCATGGCCTTCTCCCGGCGGTTCAGAATACGCATGAACTCCTCCGGTCCGACCCGGCAGAGCAGTTGCTGTGCGGCCAGGAATTCCCGACTGCCGAACCCTTCCGAACAGGCACTGGCGATGATGATGGTCCCTCCCGGTTCGAGGATGTCAATAACCCCGACCATTCCCTTCACCGTCTGGTAGTAGGTCTTGTCAAGAGGATAACCGGCGCTGGTGGTGAGGATAGTCTTGAACCGGCGGGGCACCGCTACCTCGGCATGGCGTCGCATGAAAGCGACGGCGGCGAGATGGCTGGCGTCAATCTCACCAAAATTAACAAAGCCGATCCGCCGCTTCTCGTCAATCACCACGTTGAGGCTGACGATCCCTCCGATGGCCCGGACAATCTCAGTCTGCTCCCGGTGCAGCGGGTTGCCGTCGATGATACAGTTGGCGGAGCAGGGGTGCTCCAAAACCCGGGAGGTGTGAAAGTTGAGAATGGTATCCTGATACGCCACCCCGGGGGCCACCACCTTGCGGCCACCGGAGTACCCGGCCATGAAGTGGGGCTCGACCAGGCCGGTGGCGATCTTCACCTCCGCCTCGGCAAAGCGGCGGTCGATCATGATTGGGATGCCGCTACTGGTTCGGCCGAGGTCAACATGGGCAGCACGGTCCCGTGCAAAATGGTTCTCGATCCGGATGGTGCGAAAAATCTCCTCCGAGCCAACTATCTCGCGCAGTTCCTCGCCTTCATTGGGACGGTGCAGGCCGGTCGCCACCAGGATGGTGATGCCGCTCTTCGGTACCCCAGCCCTGATAAGTCCGTCGACGAGTGGGGGTAGCAAGATCCCGTTGGGGACCGGTCGGGTTATGTCGCAGATCAGGATGCAGGCACTCTGCTTTCCCCGGGCCAGTTCCGCCAGAGGGGCGCTCTGTTCCGGATGGGCAAGGGCATGGGTCACCGCCTCGGCCGGGTCGGTTAGGGGGACCATCGGATGCTTGCGAATCACCGCAGGCCGAACCGACGGGGGAAGATCAACCCGCACCCCATCTTTTCCGTACAGCAGTTCGACCTGCATGGCAGCCACCTCTTCGTCGTTTTCACTCCCTGCCTGGGGAAAGCCCAAGCCGGGCCTGCTCCATGGCCACCGTGGCACCAGGGCAGATGCTGTCAGGGGCGGAAGTTTTGTCCGGCGCTCCGATCATTTCCGCCGCCCTCGCCTTGCAAGGCTACCCCTTCAGCCCCGCCTTGGCAACTGTTTTGTAACTGTTTGGCAATTGTTTTGTCCCCGCCCCCTTTGGAAGGCCGGTTTCCGGCTACCATATCAGTCCTAGGCCTGACACAGCCTGCGAGAAACAGCGCAACGACCTTCACTCCCACGCGCACTTCGCACCGAGCGGATGTGGGAAAAACCGTCAGAGGTGCTAATCCATTTGTGGCAGTTGAGGATGAAGACAGAGCCATAACAATGACTCTGCCTCGGAGAATCTTTTCCACTGATGGAAATGCCAGATTTCCCTTGATAGCTCCTTCATTCACATTTTATGCCGTAACTCTTGAGTGATGGTGAGGATGCCATTCTCCCTGCCGCGGGTCAAAATACATAGGCGATGATGAAGATGCCAACCATAGCAAAAGCCAGCATCAGTTTCACCCCTACTCCAAGGATAAAACCGAGCCAGGTGGCGATTCCCACAAACCCAGCCTGCTCCATGTTTCTGCGGGCGATGAACTCGCCGATCACCGCGCCGATGAAAGGGCCAAAAAAGACGCCGACAAACCCGAAGGAAATACCGACAATTGCCCCGAGAAAGGCACCGATCACCGCCTCGCGGCTCGCCCCGACACGTTTCGCCCCAAGGCTGCCGGAGACGAAATCGGCGATAAAGGCGACAAGCGTCAGTATGCCAAGGAGGATCATCGTCCCTATGCTGACATATTGGAAACCATCCGCCCAGGCAGCAAGCAGCAGGCCAATATAGATCAATGGCGTTCCGGGCACCGCAGGAAGAAGAATACCAACAACACCGACGCCGACCAAACTCACACTCGCCAACCAAAGCAAAGGCGTCATGTGTACCTCCCCTCTTAAGATGTTACTTGAAAAACGACAGTGCCCATTCGAGGAGCAGCAGGATCAGGTTGAGAATGCCGGCCACCAGCTTCTCGGCATAGACAAGAATTTGGCAAAAAAAGGACGGCTCCTCGGCATCATCACCAAGGTCATTGTTACTTCATACTGTTGTACAGTTGCGATACAACGGGTGTTGTGACCCCTGGCGGACCGGCTGATTTACGAAAAGTGCGCGGGCGGAATCGGAGCACCTCCGGCAGGCGTGCCGGATCAATTCTTCGACTGCCTTTTTGATACATCGATAGGGGCCAGTCGATATGGCGAGGAAGAGGTCGTTGTCGAACATCCTGAACGTCTCGACTTTGGGGGTGAGTCGAGACGCCATGCATTTTTCCGGTGGCTACTGCAACTCCTCCATCATTTTACTGATAACCTTCTGATCCCAATTTTTTTGTTTAGCAATACCGGTTGCTTTTAGCTGAGTATGGGTAAGGACCAGGACACTGCTTTCTCGCGCTTTGATCCAGATGTAAACCATCTCGCCTTCGTTGTTTTCAACGGTCTCTCCCGGTTTCAAATGCACCGCTTCAATGGTTTCTTCAGTTTCTTTGGTAATGGCAAAACTGAGTTTGGTCAAAGCGTTGCGGGCAGCAACCTGCACCTCCGCAGGTGTTTTCTGAAAGACGGTGCCGGTATTGGGGGCGGGTTCAACGGGGGGATTTGGCCACGAACACCCAGCCAAAGTGAAAAGAGCGAAAAGACACAGAACTGCCAGTTTTAAGGGACTGATCATACATTCCTCCTCACGAATATGGGTGAATTTACCAACTCCTCCAAACCATTAGCCAATCTGTGACCAGGCTTGAATCAGTTCATCGTTTCTGTATTTTAAATAAATCCTGCCAACAATCTTTCATTTTAGCACAGTCACCGGGGCGAAGCAAACCAACTCATGCGGCGCCAGGCTTTTTATCTGCCGACCCTCGACAATTCTGGATGCTACATACCTTAAGCATTTTTTCCCAGCTGCCACAGGAATGTCAGGGTTTATTAGAAGAATCCTTTATCTGATTGGTGCATCATCACAAACACTATTCAGCGAAGCTATCAATGAAACGACTCTTCTTCTGCCTTTTTAACACATTGATAGGGGCCTGCCGAAATGTCCCGGCAGGCAAACTGATGGGACGGATTAAACGGGGAAATCAGGGCAACCCGTCTTCCTTTATCATTTGCTTGGTATCCAACTCGTTAAAAAAGCGTTCCAGGATCTCGTCAATAACGACAGTCGGGTTTTTCTCTCTCGATGACTTGAATGTTCCAGTTGTATTGCCAGATGTGAACCGCCCGCTTGAAATGGTAGCCGAGAAGCGGTGTCCAGGAGCCGAGGAACGAATCGCGAAAGGTGAGGAGTGTATACTTTCCGGACTGGATTTTCCGTATACACCGGCTCCTTATCTTTTGGCCACTGTCTGACGAAAATATTGATATCTTTCTTGGTAACGCGGCAATTGCAGGGTTGGGAGCACTGTCAACAGTACACCCTCTCTTTCTTCCATGTTCTGCCCAAGCAGGATCGTCAGATCGCCTTCCTTCTCCTGCCAGGGAGTGGGTTCGAACGCCTCATATGGCAAAGGTTCATCCAAGTCGGGTAATTGCCGCGCCAATGAGCGCATCAAAGACTGATATCCGATAAATGCACCGTAGGAATTCCAGTGCGTATCGGTGTAAAGATACGTGCGCGCCGTTTTCTTGGCTTCCAGCAAGGCAGGACGGAGATCCAGCACTTCGACTGTCGAGTGTGCCTTCATATGGGCGAAGAACTGATCCAACTTGGTCTGCGGCCTGCACCTTGGTCATCCAGGCCGGCAGGTATTCTGGATAGATCGAGTGCTTGTCGGGGGGAATCACACACAAATATTTGATGCCACGTCGGGCCAGCCAGTCACGCCGTTTTTCCAGCAATGTCTGCCAGTTTTGTAATTCACCTGGTGTGAATGTTTTTACGCCGCGATAATTTTCGATCATCTGTTTGCCCGTGAAAAAGAGCCATCCGTCGCGCCCGATCATTACATCAGGACGGGACGATGCTTCCTTGAAGAGGTCATGCTTCCAAGCCTTGTTCCCAACGGATGAGTTGTCTGCGAAAACCAAAATGGTCATTAAAGTAAGCCTCCAGACCGGCCGGAAGGGTGCGCAAGACCGTTCACATTCAGCGTGATTTTCGGGAAATGTTGCCGGTTCTCGTTTTTCGTTGAGCCACGGCGCCTTGTCCAGATCGAAAAACGAATCAAGCGTTGGCAGCCAGAGCAAAATCAGAAAGACTGTCGCCAGCAACAGCCTCATGCAGCTCTTCATCTTGTCGAAGGATACAGAGGGCTTCATGGCGATTTCCTCTGAAAACCAAGTGTCAAGGTATTGATTCGATTTCCTGTCATTTTTAGGCACCGTGGTTAAAACCGGTAATAGATAAACGGATTGTATGTGCCACTGGCCAGCCAAGCTGACGAAATGAGCAGAAGGGCCGCAACCAGCAGAGTTTCCAGAAGCAGTCCGGTCAAGAGCGTAGGCCCTGCAGAGGTTCGGGTGTTGTCTCAACCATTTTTCCGCAGAGATCTCTTATCCAAGGCCACAGCGGAGTCGACAAGAGGATGCCGATGCCAATCGACCACAGTACCTGCCTCGTCACATAACGGGTTAACGGTTGTGCGGCAGCGGACGCATAGTCCAAGCCGAGCATGGCGTTGAAAAAAGTCATCGCCTGGGAAACTGTGTCGGACCGGAACAACACCCAGCCACACATGACTACCAGCATGGCGTAAATGTGCCGCAACGGACGCGGCATTTTGTCCACAAGGATGCCGAACGCGTGTTTTCTCCAGCAAGAGAAACAGGCCGTGATAGAAGCCCCAGATTACAAAAGGCCAGGTTGCTCCGTGCCACAAGCCGCAGAGGAAAAAGACGATGATGAGGTTGAAATAATTCCGCAGCGCGGAGCAGCGATTGCCGCCCAGCGGGATGTAGAGATAATCGCGAAACCAGGTGGACAGTGAAATGTGCCAGCGACGCCAAAAATCCTTGATTGATTGCGAGATATAGGGAAAGTTGAAATTCTCCAAAAACTCAAAGCCGAACATTTTGCCTAAGCCAACCGCCATATCCGAGTAACCTGAAAAATCGAAGTAAATCTGCAGCGTGTAACACAATACGCCAAACCAGGCCACGGGTGTTGTTAATTCATTTGCCGATAAAGCAAAAATATCCTGCGCTGGAACAGCGACCACATTTGCGATAATCATCTTCTTGGCCAGGCCTCCGACAAACCGACGGATACCTTCCGCGAAACCGGCGAGTGTGATCACGCGCTTTGCAAGTTGCGGTGCGATGGCACTCCAGCGCAGGATCGGACCGGCGATCATCTGCGGAAAGAAAAAAATGTACAGCGCCACGTCAGTGGGTTCTTTGCCGCCTTCCATTTGCGGCGGTATACATCGATGACGTAGGAGAGTGCGTGAAATGTAAAGAACGAAATACCAATGGGAAGGAGCACATGCGGCAACGGCAAAGGGCGGTAATGGAAAAGTACAAGCATGGCATTGACGTTGTCGAAAGCGAAGTCGGCATACTTGAAAAACGCCAGAAGTCCGACATTCAGCACAATTGCCAACACGACGGCGGATTTTCTCCGTACCGGATTATTGCTGTGGTCTACCCAGAGTCCCAAAAAATAATTCATCAGCGTCGAGGCCAGCGCGAGAAAAATGAAAATCGGTTCTCCCCAGGCATAGAAAATCAGGCTGAAAATCAGCAGCAAGGCGTTACGAGACTCTAGCCGACGCACAAGCAGGACGAGCGATAAGACAACTGGCAGAAAGAGAAAAAGAAAAACAGGCGAACTAAAAACCATGGCAAAAAATGTCCGGGTGAAATTGGTCGATTGCCAACCGGGCGTATGCGAAAGCAAAGCCAGAGGTGTCTGTCATTTTGAAGTCTTCTTATACCACCAGCCCTTCATAATTCAAGATTAAAGACCTGATAATCATCTGAAAGATAGACCCTTCGGGGAGGTATTGACTCTCCGGCATTGAAAATCCCTAAGTTGTGGATAAATCAGCATGCCGAAGAATTACTTTGCTGACAATTTCAATCGGGGTTCCGATTATTTAATATTCTCCCACAAAAAATATGCCGACCTTTGACTATTATTTATATCTATTGCCAAGAACAACACGGGGAGTCTGTTTCTATTCGCCGGGTACGACAACTCTGCAATCAAATTCGAAATGAAGCAACACAACAAGCTGCGGAGAAAACAGCGGTGCAAAATCGAAATCGAAGAAAGCACTTTAAACGAATGAAGAAACCACATGCAATTTCCTAACCGGACATCACTGAAGTGGATTGAAAATCTTGACCCTTTCCGCCTGGTCGCTGTTCCTGGTCTGGCTCATTGCCTTCGGCAGAGGTGATCTGGCCCGTCTCCTCCATCCCCGTTTATGGTGGCTGGTGGTATGCGGAGCAATAGTTTTTCTGATATTCCTCGCCAGGCAGACCATCGGCCTAAGCCGGCACCCGACAATTTCCGAAAACACCTGGCAGTGGCCCTCCCTGCTCATCCTCCTGCTGCCGCTCCTCTATTTTTCGCAAATTCCTGCCGCACGCTTCAACAATGACACCTTCAAAACGCGGAATTTGTCAACGGCCAATGATGGTTTGCAGGAAGAAAAGCCAATGGATAAGCCCGAACCCGGGACAATCCCGGCAATACCCACCGACCAACCCGGGGAAGTTGGTCTTATGAAACTTTACACCGAACAGCAAAAGTTTCTCGGCAAGGGGGTGTCGGTGGTTTGCCAGACGTTTGTCGACGACCGCCTGCCGGAAAACACTGCCATGTGCTATCGATATATGATTACCTGTTGCGCCGCCGACGCCAGACCTTTATTCATTTTCCTTCAACACCCGAAAACACTGGCTATGAAAAGCGACAAGTGCATAAAAACACGAGGGAAAATGACCTTAATCAACAATCAGGAACTGACTGTCCCAGCACTGATTGTTGAGGAGGTGGACTATGTTCAGGAACCTGCTATGCCTTTTATTTATGAGTGTTTTACAACTCAGCTACAAACCCTGTTTCATTGTGGTGACGATTTTCGTGACGTTGTCTTTAAACATCTCCGTATAGCTCGCCGCCGGGCCGGTCGGTGCGGACAGTGCGTCCGAGTACAACGCGCCACCGACCTTGACCCCGCTCTCCTTGGCGATCTGTTGAATCATCCGTGGATTGGCAATGTTTTCGACAAAAACAGCTGTGATCTTCTCCTTCTTGATCTGCTGAATGAGCTTTTTAACCCCGCCGGCGGTGGGTTCTTTGCCGGTACCCAGGCCCATCGGCGAGAGGATCTCTATGTCGAAGGTATCGCCAAGGTAGCCAAAGGCATCGTGGCTGGTGATCATCCGTCGCTTCTCCTTTGGGATGGCCGAAAATTCTGCCTTGGCCCAGGTTTCGAGATCGGCCAGCTGCTTATTATAGGCAGCGGCCCTCTCGGTGTAGTACAACGCTCCCTCAGGATCGATGGCGATGAGGGCCGCGGTGATAGTGTTGACATACAGCCTGCCGTTTTCCAGGTTCTGCCAGGCATGGGGATCGATTGCTTCATGCTTGTCATGATCACCTGCCTTGCCGTGATCGTGGCCATGATCATCCTCCATTTCACGTGGTTTTATACCGGTACTTGCCACTACCACCATACCCCTATAGCCGGAAGCGGTAATCAGGCGGTCCATCCACCCCTCGAACCCCAGGCCGTTGACGACGACCAGACTCGCCCCACGCACCGCCTTGGCGGCGGCGGGGGTAGGTTCGTAGGCATGGGCATCGCTGTCGGGGCCGACTAGGGTGGTCACCTTGACCCTGTCGCCACCGACATTGTTCACCATATCTCCGAGAATACTGAAACTGGCGACAATATTTATGGCCGACGTTGCGCTGGCACTGGTTGTTATGACCAGAACAGCGCAGAAAGCAATCAGGATTCGAGCAAAGAGCAACATTGAGGAACCTCCTTGATTTTTTAACCGGTTAAATGGCCACCTGCCTTGTGGCGACTGTACAGACTGCCATATCTTCCAAAAAACACCGAAAAAGCATAGCAGAGACCGGCGACGAGAATGATGGCAGGACCGGACGGAACATTCAGGTGGAAGGATAAAAGCAGTCCGGAATACCCGGAGATGACGGCGATGATCGCGGCGACAAGAGAGGCCGACCAGAACTGTCTGGCCCAGAAATTGGCGGAAGCGGCTGGGAGCATCAGCATACCCACCGCCATCAAAGTGCCAAGTGCGGTAAAACCGGCCACCAGATTGAGAACCACCAGGACGAGAAAAAGAAAGTGCATGGTCGCGCCCTTGCCGCCCACCGAACGGAGAAAGCCGGGGTCAAAGCATTCGACGATCAACGGCCGATAGATGATGGCCATGGTGAAGATGGTAACGGTGGTGATCGAAGCGACAAGGATCAGCGCCGGATCGTCGACGGCGAGGATGGTGCCGAAGAGGACATGGACCAGGTCGATGCTTGTGCCACGCATGGAAATGATGAGCACCCCTAAGGCCAGCGAGATCAGGTAGAGGGCGGCGAAACTGGCATCCTCGCGCAGAGCGGTGACCCGGGCCACCGCCCCAGCGAGGAGGGCAACAGTCAGGCCGACAACGATCCCACCTACAGTCATGGCATAAAGGGAGAGGCCGGAGACGAGAAAGCCGAGGGCTGCACCGGGCAGGACGGCGTGGGATAGAGCATCGCCCATGAGACTCATCCGCCTCAGCACCAGCAGCATGCCGACAGGGGCACAACCGATGGCCAGAGCAATACAGGCCGCCAGGGCGTGGCGCATGAATATATATTCCCGAAACGGCTCAATAAGGAGGTCGACAAGAAAATTCATACCTTCTCCTCCGCGCAGATCTCCGCTTCATCATCCCAGGCCTCGGACATCGTGCGGGAAAGGGAGAGATGCTTGTCGTTCATAACCTCGGCGGTCGGCCCCCAGGCGACCAATTCCCGGGCGATCAACAGAGTCTCGGGAAAGTGGTCATGCACCTGGCGGAAGTCATGGAGCACGGCGATGATTGTCCGCTTCTCCTTGTGCCAACGTTCTATTACTTTGAGGAGGTCTATGGTCGTCTGGCTATCGATGGAGGTGAAGGGTTCGTCGAGGACCACAACCGCCGAGTCCTGGAGAAGCATGCGGGCGAACATTACCCGGCGGAACTGTCCGCCCGAGAGGTTACCGATGGCCCGCATCTCAAAGCCGGCAAGTCCGACCGTATGGAGAGCCTGTTCCGCCTTGGCCCAGAGATCGCGCTTCATGCCGCCGAATATGCCGATCTGCCGCCAAAGCCCGAGGATTACCGTATCGAGAACGGTAATCGGGAAGCTTCGGTCAATTTCCAACTGCTGCGGCAGATAGGCGATCTGGTGTTTTTTCAAATTCTGCCGGGTGATATGTCCGCCCAATGGCCGGAGAATGCCGACGATGCCCTTTAAGAGGGTGCTTTTGCCGGAGCCGTTCGGACCTACCACTGCAGTCATCGAACCCGGCTGAAAACTCCCGGAAAGATGATGGACGGCGGGGTGGCGTTCGTAACCAAGGGTCAGGTCGGTGAGGGTGATAGTGGTCATGGTGCCTCCTTACAGCCAGCCAAGTGCCCAGGCGACGACCAACCAGACCAGGGAAACGGCTGTGCCGGCAAAGACCAGGCGGATACCGACGCTCCAACCAAGTGGCGAGAGGAGGTGCTTGTTTGCCGATACATTTTTTTTCAGGGGTGATCCTTTGGTCATTGCACTCGGTAAATGAAAAATGTTATCGTTTACACATTATCAATACTAGTCGTATGTAGTGATAAAGTCCATCAACTTACAGACGAGAAAATGATGGATTGATATAATTATCAATTATATAAGTATTTTGTTACGTCTCAACTGGAGTTGTCAACAGCATTGCTTAGTAAATTATCACTGATGAGAATATATGTCAACTAACATATCATCGGCGAACGCCGCCACCCACGTATCAAAGGAGGACCTCAAGGAACAGTTTAACAGGGTTGGACTGCGGTTCACCCCGCAGCGCGAGGCAGTATGGCGGCTCTTTGAAAACGATCCCGCGGGTTTCACCATCGCCCGGGTTATTGCGATCCTCAGTGAGCATAGGATCGGCCAGGCAACGGTTTATAGAACAATCCGGGCGCTTCAAGATTTGGGATATTTGAAATGGGTACATGAGGACGGCGGTGAGCACCGCTTTGTCGCTTCAAGCCCCGGACATTGCCATATGCTGGTCTGCCGGTTGTGCAAGAAGGTGGTGGCGTGCTCCGACTGCGATCTCTCGATCTTGGAAAAGCTCATAAGCAGAGACACCGGTTTCACGGTGGAGGGACACCACCTGGAGTTTTACGGTCTCTGCCCTGAGTGTGCATGAAGATGCCCGATTATTTGGGTGATACGATACAGTGAAAAAAGGAAACCACAACCTCCTTCCAAAATATCACTGTGATCGCCATTCTCCATGATCCGAATATCGCCGCTCTTTATGGAAATGACTTTGTCTGTCTGAAAAACGGCCCACTGATCGTCGGATATGATCGTCGGCAACTGCCGTCTGAGGTGCTGGAAAAGGTCTACGGCATAAAATTGACAGTGATTCAGTATGCGGAGAAAAACTTAGTGATGCCGGTCCGGGAAATGCCTTGATGATATGGCAGAGCCATCATCAGTTGAGACCTTTCTTGTCAATCAGAGAACGAATGTCCAGCAACTTAAGAAAAAATATATGACCTTATTGTATTTTTGATCTTTATCATGCAAAATGAAAGGAGAATGCTATATCCCTCAACGAGGCATCTGAAACCGGTTACTCTCTGAAGAACACACAAAATGCAGCCATAAGGCAAGAATGTGCAAATTCCGTCTCTATAATCAGAGGTCGCAATGATGCCTCGAAAACCCACCTACGAGGAACTTGCGCAACGGGTTCAAGAACTGGAAAAAGCAGAATCCGAACGTAAGCGGGTGGAGCAGATGCTGCGGGACAGTGAAGAGCATCTCAGTAGTATTTTCAGAAGCGCACCTATTGGCATCGGATCGGTTGTTAAGAGAGAAATAGTGAGAGCTAATTCCCGCTTGTGTGAGATGACGGGCTACAATGAGGGAGAACTGGTAGGACAAAGCTCAAGGATTCTGTACCCTAGCAGTGAAGATTTTGAGTTTGTTGGCCGTGAGAAGTACGCCCAGATAAGAGATCATGGAACAGGTACGGTTGAAACGCACTGGCAACGTAAAGATGGTACGATTATAGAGGTTTTGCTCAGTTCAACGCCTGTCGATATGCGGGACCACTCAAAGGGAGTTACCTTCACCGCTTTGGATATCACCGAACGCAAGCAGGCGGAGGCAGACCTTCTCGCTGAACGTCAGTATTTGACAGACATCATCGACTCTCTGCCGGATGCCACTTTTATTATCGATACTGATCAGCGCGTCGTTGTCTGGAACAGGGCTGCTGAGGCGATGACAGGTGTTAAAAGGGAAGAGTTACTCGGCAAGGGCGACTACGCCTACGCTGTTCCTTTCTATGGAGAACCCCGTCCCATCCTCATTGATCTCCTCAACATCTCAGAAAAAGAAAGGGAGAGTTCCTATGCCAACGTCAGGCGATTAGATGACAAGATTTATGCTGAAACCTTTATTCAGACCTTAAATGATGGCAAAGGTGTTTATCTTTGGGGCGTTGCCGCCCCGCTCTATGATCGCTCCGGTTTATCGTATCGGAGCCGTCGAGGTCGTCAAAGACATCACCGAGCTTAAAAAGTCGGAAAAAACCAACATCCAGTTGCAGGAGCAACTGCTGCAGGCACAAAAGATCGAGTCGATTGGCCGTCTCGCAGGTGGCGTTGCCCATGATTTCAACAATATGCTCGGGGTGATCCTTGGGCATGCGGAGCTGGCACAGGAGCAGTTGGATAAAACCCAGCCACTTTTTTACAACCTCGAAGAGATTCGCAAGGCGGCCCGGCGTTCCGCTGATATTACCCGGCAACTTCTGGCCTTTGCCCGCAAGCAGACCATTGCGCCCAAGGTAATTGATCTCAACGAAACCGTGGACGGGATGCTGACAATGCTGCGGCGACTCATCGGTGAGGACATACATCTCGCTTGGCTGCCGGGCAGGAACCTGGGGCCGGTCAACATGGATCCCTCGCAACTCGACCAGATTCTCGCCAACCTTTTTGTCAATGCCAGAGATGCCATCGCCGATACCGGGAAGGTAACCATCGAGACCGACAACGCAGCTTTTGACGAGGCCTACTGCAGAGTGCATGCCGACTTCGCTCCAGGTGAGTATGTAATGCTGGCGGTCAGTGACAATGGCAGCGGCATGGACGCGGAAACCATGGCACACCTGTTCGAGCCATTCTTCACCACCAAGGAAATGGGTAAGGGTACCGGCCTCGGCTTGGCGACGATCTACGGTATTGTCAAACAGAACAGCGGTTTTATTAATGTTTACAGTGAGCCGGGGCAAGGCACCACTTTCAAGGTTTACCTGCCGCGGCACGGAGGAAACGCTCCTCCGACGCCGAAGGAAGATATGGCTGGTTCGATGGCGCACGGCAATGAAACGATCCTGCTGGTGGAAGATGAGCCGATGATCCTCGACATGACAAAGACGATGCTTGAACTTCATGGATACAAAGTCCTGCCCGCTGCGACACCGGGAGAGGCCATCCGTCTTGCCCAAGAGCATGCCGGCGATCTCCACCTCCTTATGACCGATGTGGTCATGCCCGAGATGAACGGCAGAGATCTGGCCAGAAACCTGTTATCTCTCTATCCCAAACTCAAATGCCTGTTTATGTCCGGGTATACCGCCAATGTCATCGCCCATCAAGGGGTGCTCGACGAGGGCGTCCATTTTATCCAGAAGCCGTTTTCCATAAACGATCTTGCTGCCAAAATCAGAGAAGCACTTGACTGAAATCCTTATTGAATACGTGAGAGATGTCGAATCATCAGGACGTCTCAATGTGCTAAGCCGTTTTAAAAAAATAACATGGCCATAGTAACGCCCGGAACGGCATAAGGAGCCGTAACAAAATGGGTTGAAATGGCCAGGTTATTTTGTAACGGCTCCTAAGGTCGTGGCTTATGACCAGGTCTTCAATTAAAGTGGCGCGTGCCGCTCCATGCAGACTCAGTACAAACATACCACAAGCTGCCCAACAGTTCATTTCATTGTTCCACAAATTTCAATTTTATCAATAAGTTCAGGTCAGAGGAATATATTTCGCAAAATACAGGCCATATCAAGGAAGTAGATCCATTACCCAGGCAGGTAATGAATTCACCTTTTTCTCACAGTAGCCGCTTTTAACAATGGCAATCTGCTGGAATCTGTTTTGTCCCGACGAGTTGTCAAGAATCCAGGCTTCATCCACAAGAGGCAGTGCCGTCTTACTGTTTTTCATGGTCCTCGGAATACGCGAATGTATTTTCTCAGCAGACACATCATGGCCGCCTTCCAGCGTGCGCTGATATACCCTGGCCTCGTTCAGGCTTGGGTCAGTCAGATGAATATAGACGAGTATGATGGAATACCCGTGTGCTTTAGCCACGTTGTCGAGGAAACCGGGATGACTGACACTTACCTCAAAATAGAAGGGGCGGATGTGACCGGTTTCCCGGAGAAACCTTTTGCCCTGTCCTTCTTAAGTTCATTCCGCACAGTTTCGGGATCAATGGAAAAATTTCCGGCAGGCTCCAAACAAATTTCCTTAAGGCCCTGGGTCACAGCAAAGGCATCAGCTGCGCTGATCTTTGAAGCAATGGCCTTACCCAGTGTCGCCCAATATTCTACCTGATATGGTAGGAAATGGTTACGAATATACAGAAACATCTTAACTGGGCGATACCTTCGAAGTATGGCAAAAGGCAACTTTTGGGTGTATGTTGTTGGCCTGAGTTACAGCGTGTCAGGCCATCACAAAAAGAACGAACGAGGAGTTTCATGGATAAAATCAAGGTAAAAAAACCGCTGGTCGAACTGGACGGCGACGAAATGACCCGAATCATCTGGCAGTTTATTAAAGACAAGCTGATCCTGCCCTATCTCGACATCGATCTCAAGTATTACGACTTGTCGGTGCAGCATCGCGACACCACCGAGGATAAAGTCACTGTCGAGGCGGCGGAGGCGATTAAGAAATACCGGGTCGGCGTCAAGTGCGCGACCATCACCCCGGACGAGGGGCGAGTGAAAGAATTTAGCTTAAAAAAGATGTGGAAGTCACCGAATGGAACTATCCGCAATATCATCGGCGGCACGGTCTTTCGTCAGCCGATCATCTGCAGGAACATCCCCCGTCTCGTCCCCGGCTGGACCAAACCGATCGTCATCGGCCGTCATGCCTTCGGCGACCAGTATCGAGCCACCGACTTTCTGGTTCCCGGCCCGGGCAAGCTGACCATGACCTATACCCCGGAAGGCGGCGGGCAACCGGTCGAGTATGAGGTCTTCAACTTCCCCGGACCCGGCTGCGCCCTGGGCATGTATAACCTTGACGCCTCCATCCGCGGTTTTGCCCGGTCCTGCTTGAACTACGGACTCTCCCTCGGCTGGCCGGTTTATCTGTCGACCAAGAACACCATCCTGAAAAAATACGACGGGCGCTTCAAGGATATCTTCCAGGAGGTCTTCGCCACCGAATTTGCAGGAAAATTCAAGGAAGCAGGGATCGTCTACGAACATCGGCTCATCGACGACATGGTGGCCTCCGCCCTCAAGTGGTCCGGCGGCTTTGTCTGGGCCTGCAAGAACTACGACGGCGATGTTCAGTCGGACACGGTGGCGCAAGGGTTCGGTTCCTTAGGCCTTATGACCTCGGTTCTGCTCACCGAGGACGGCGGCACCATCGAGGCCGAGGCGGCGCATGGCACAGTGACCCGCCACTACCGCGAACACCAGAAGGGCAGGGCGACCTCCACCAACCCAATCGCCTCGATCTTCGCCTGGACCCGTGGCCTGTGGTACCGCGGTAAGTTCGATGATACGCCCGAAGTCCAGCGCTTTGCCGAGACCCTGGAGGCAGTCTGCGTCGATACCGTCGAAGCGGGATTTATGACCAAGGATTTGGCCGTCCTCGTCGGTCCGGGCCAAGCCTGGCTCACCACCGAGGAGTTCCTTGCCAAACTGGACGAGAATCTCCGCAAGGCGATGTATTGAACCTCCGGCTCGTTCCTTTAAAGCCGCCTGAAAGAGCTCCCCAGGCGGTTTTTCTTTTCCTCCTCCCATCAATATACATCCAAAAGTAACCCAGGCGCATAACTGCCCCTCACAAGGACCACTACTTTTGGCGCTCTAACAACAAGTCCGTCCCTTATCTATACGAATCGTGATTGCTCAATTTCCACGATATTTTTCCCTGGCAAGGGATGAAGAACAACGATCTGAATTCCCTGTGAATCTTTCCGAATGGAGAGTATCTGCCCGCCTCGGCACTGCCAGGTGCAATCAGGAGGGCATCTGATCTTGAGAAGAATCGAACCATCAAACTCGGGAACCTGCTCAAGCAGGCTCAGATCGACGGCAATTTTCCCTTCACCCGCAGTCAGTTTCACAAGATGATAGGCGGCAGCCTGACTCCAACAGGAAGCAAAGTCCGAAGCCAGCACATGATCCAAAGAGTTCGCTCGTTTTTCCAGCATCTCCACCCATCTGTCGACAACCATAAAATTCTTTGCCGGATCGGGGTGAAGAAGATTGCTCCAATGTAAGGGCAGGATGGGGTTGCCGAAATCCCAGACAGGGTGAGCGGCAGCCTCGTGCCAGGGCACCGGGGCAAGGCCGCGTTCGAGAAGTCCGACGCCGCATTCCCAGCTGATTTTTTCATAAAGGGGTTCAACATATTTGCAGGACCTGGAAAAACGGGTGACCACATATCTTACTTCGTAGTCATGGAGAATCGCTTGCATGGAATCATCGCCATTGCCAAAACTATGCAGTAAGGCCGGTGGCAGAAAGATTTGCGAAAAACCCGTTAGCTTATATTCTTCCAGGAGCTTGGCAAAGGCATCGAGGTGGCTTCTGACGATATCGGCTGATCGCATAATACCGCCTTGGTCATGGAATTCCGAGCGTTCCATCCGTCCGTCCCGCCAGAACTCATGACAGAGGCCGTGACAGGCGATCTCCAGCCAATTCTCGTGGTCACGCAGGAATTGCGCGGCCTCATCCAGCCACGGCCCCTGGTTTATCCGGTTGTCCCAGGAGGCCCCCATCCAGGTGGCGCCCGTCACGTTCCGCAACAGATTGGAACGATCCCACTCGCCAAGAACCATACCGATGGCGATACGCATCTCCAGCCGCTTGGCCAAACGGCCAAGGGCCTGGTAATCGGCAAGACAATGGCGTCTGGAAAAACCATTGCGGAACGGCTCATTATCGGCCGAACCGTCCCTGCCCTGCCACCAGCCGACATCCTCGACAACCAGAAAAATAGGCATCGGCAGGGAAACAATGAGATCGTTTACGGCAACTTGCATGGGCTGATCCTCACAGGCTGATCCAGCGCCTGCGGGCCGGACCGTCTCGTCGTGAAGTCGGCAGGTCAAGGGACTTCCAGGCCTCGTCGACCAAGGTCTCCGCCTGCGGACCCCAGCCATGCGGTTTGCGGGAAAAAACATGCCAGGCCAGGGGCTGCATGGTCGCCCCCCATTGCAGTTTAAAGCGGCAGGTGGCACCACCCGGCGAAGAGCGGCCAAAGTCAAACCAATGGCAACCAGCGGCTACGGCCAGCTTCAGCATCGCCCAGTATAACAGCATATTCGGACACGACGGCCGGTAGCGGCGCAACGACGATGCCCAGGGGTTGCAGAGGGTGGCATTATGGGTGAAAACCATGGCGGCGGCAACCGGCTTTTCCGCAAGGTAGATCATTACCACCCGAGCGCCGGTCGATGACTCGGTCAGCAGCATTTCGAAGAGTGCCGGACTATGGACCGGCGAGCCGAGGTCGCGCATGTTTTCCGAGAACACCGCATGGAAATCCTCGGCACGTTCCACTCCGCCGACGACCGCCGTACAACCGCATTTCCGGGCCTTGCGTATTTGGTTGCGAACCTTGGCGGGAAGGAGAGACCAGAGTTGATGAGGTGATTCTGGCAGGGGACGGCGTAAACCGGTTTTGAAGGTATGGGCGGTATGAGTCCAGGACGCATCGACTTCCCTGGCTATTTCTTGAAAACTCACTGCTCCTCCGCCCTGGCGCAGTTCGACATGCGCCGCCTCGAGCTCGACCGCCAGTTCCAGGGCGGCGGCCAGCAGTTCCGCGCCGATTTCCTGGTCATCGGCGATAAGCCCGGCACCATCGGTATAAGGCAGGGAAATGAGTCGAGGGTCACGATCCGGCGCGGCAAAGAGCATCAGAGGAAGAATGCCGGCAAGGGATTGATTCCCGGAATGATGCTTAGCCGCCAGACGAAAAAGCGGCAGTCGATAGGCAGCGGCAAGGCTCTCTCCCCAAAAAAAATGATGAGAGAACGTTGCCTCCCGATTGAAGGCGGCGTAGTCGTCCCAGGCGCTTATGCTTGGATTTCTTATAATATCAATCAATTGATCTCCGTGATCCAGCGCACGCCCCTTCATTATAGCGAGCGACTATGTGCCTGCGCCGAATCGATAGGAACAAGCAATTGGTAATCTCCTCGCCACTTATTATACTGCTGTCCATCAAATGAACAACACTTCAAGAGGATTATGTATCTCTCAACCGAACACTTTGCTTCCCCCCGCGTATACCCGGCCATTCCCCGCCATCAGGTGGAAACACTGCTGGAAAAAGGCAGTGGTGCGCTGAATGAAGATGTGCTCCTGCAGGCAGAGGACCTGTTCGGCGTTTTCGACGGGGCGACAAGCCTCGATAAACGAAAATTCACCGGCGAACTGACCGGCGGGCTGCTTGCCGCCAGTATCGCCGCCCAGACCTTCCGGGACGGAGATGGCAGCCTGGCACACCTGGCCGACCAGGCCAACCGTCGCATTCGCCACTCCCTACTCGCAGAAAATGTTTCGCTCAGCGAACGGCACCGGCTGTGGTCGACAAGCCTTGCCGTGGTTCGTCTGGCCGGCGAGCGTTTTGAATACTGCCAAACCGGCGACGCCATGATCCTCCTGCTTTTCGACGAAGGCGGCTTCCGCCTGGTCACCCCGGAAATCGATATCGACCGGGAAACCTTGCGGCTGTGGAAAGAATCGCCGGCGGCAAAGACAACCACCATCCATGACCTGCTCGCCGAGCAGATACACCGGGTACGGCTGCAGATGAATATTGATTACGGGGTGTTGAACGGCGAGCCGGAGGCGATGAGTTTTCTTCGCCACGGCTACCAGGAACTGTCCGGGGTAAGCGATATCCTGCTGTTTACCGATGGCCTCTTTCTCCCCAGGGAAAATCCTCTGGACTGTGATGATTGGCAGTTGCTCGCCAGTCTTTATCGTCATGGCGGGCTCCAGGCGGTTCGCAATCATGTTCGTCGGCTGCAGAAAGAAGACCCAAGCTGCCGCAAATATCCCCGTTTTAAGCAACACGACGACATTGCCGCCGTGGCCATCCAGCTGCATAACAGCCATCAGGCAGCCATCGACTTCTCATAAGACGAGATAATTCTCGCAAAAACCGCCTGCCAGCCAAAGGCTGAGGTGCTCGCCGAGATTTTCCGAGGTTCAGGGCGCGGGGCAATCCATACCCGACCGGCCATGTCGTCAATGGCCGCCTCCAGCCGTATTTCCAAGATATCCCAATCGTTCGGGTCGGGCCGGTCGATGGTTGCCAGGGTCGGCAGATTGACAAAGTGCACCAGATCCGGACCGGCCTTCGCCAGCAGCTCCCGGCAACCCGGCAGATCTGTGGCAATAATACGACAGCCGGCGGCAAGGGCTTCGAGAAGCACCAGCGGCAACCCTTCATAAAACGACGGCAAAACAAAAATATGGCAAAGACCCATGAGCCGGGCCAGTTCCTGCTGGTTTATGCGGCCATGCATCGTTACCCGGCCCCCCGCCTGCTCAGCCAGCTGCAGACAGAGTTGCGATTCTTCACCGGAACCGGAGCCGGCCAGATGCAAATGCAGTCGCAGGTCTCCCAGGCCGATATAGGTGCGGAGCAGCCAGTCAACCCCCTTGGCCAGGCTCAGCTTTCCGGCATAGAGGAGGTGGATGGGCGGTGGTTGCGGTTTTTCACCGGGAGAAAAGAGTTCTTTGTCATATCCGCCGCCGACGATATCGATGCGATGGTCGTCTATGCCGAAAATCTCCTTTATCTTATCCCGCTGATCCCGGCTAAGGGCCAAAACCCGGTCAATTTTCAGGCAACCCGGCAAAACTCTTTGGCGAAGATGCGGACACATCACGAACTGCCGCAGGTCGGTGGAGTGGCAGGAGGTTACCATGGGAATGTCGGGCAGAATTCTCCTGGCAACCGCGCTTACCAGCCAGAGATGGTGGCTGTGCAGGATATCCGGCGAGAACTCCTGGGCGGCTAGGCGGATCGTCTCGGCAAAGACCCTTTCATAGACGGCAAGCTGCTCGGTTGTCAGCGCGTCGAAGCGGGAACTCGGATAGGGCATGACATTGCTCATGCCCGGCACGGAAAAATTCAATTCGCCTTCGCCAAAGCGGACAAAGCTACAATGGTCCGGGTCAATTCCCGGAATCCGGGGAATCCGTTCGCCGGTCATGCCGGCAATGAGAAAATTTTGGTGCCCGGCCGCCGCCGCTTGACGGATAAGGTTTTGCAGGTAAAAACCGCTGCCGGTACTTTCCGGATGCTGGCTTATGAGGTGCAGTATTTTCATGGTCAAGGATGAAAAAGGGTTAGGCTCAACAATACTTTTCCCTTAAGAACTTTGCCGCCTCGACAATGGCGCAGAGTTTCCTGTAAGCCACCTCCTCGACATTGACCGAGCGGCTGGAAAAACAGCCAAAACCGCAGTCGGTATTGAGAAAGAGCTGCTCCGGCCGATAGTATTCCAAGGCCTTTTCCGCCTTGGCGACGATCTCGGCCACCGACTCGACCGTATCGGTACGCGGGTTGACGACGCCGAGACCAAGCTCGCGATCAGACAGCCTTTTGCCCACCACCTCGATATCGCCGGCCCGAGGCGTGGCATATTCCAGGACGAACTGGCTTATCTTCATCGGTTCCAGGGCCGGTAGCAGCCGGGCGTAGTCGCCCTTCAGCAGCACCTCTTCCTGTTTCGACCAGTTGCCGCGGCAGATATGCACGCCGATGCGGATGCCGACGATCCCTTTGACGATTCGGTTAATCAAGTCGGCGGCAAATTTGAGTTCCTTACCCGCATCCCGGCGGGTGGCAAGGGTCGCTCACATGAAGGTCCGCCGTTCGCACTCCTCCGACATGACCACCTCGGTCAGCACCGGTTCGTCGAACTGGACAAAGTCGCAGCCGGCGTCGCGCAAGTCAATGAGTTCGTCCCTAAGAATTTTTACTATGTCGTCTGCCATTTTCTGATGATTGCGATAGACCTTGCGGGTCAAGGCGCCTACCCACATCGACCGGGTCAACAGATAAGGCCCGGGCAGGGTAATTTTCACCGGTTTTGCGGTAATGGTCCGGAGAAACTGCAGGTCACCGAGGGCGAGCGGCTCGCGCCTTGAGAGTTTGCCGATGCAGGTCGGGTTTTTCACCGCCGAGGCCGGCATGTCCATGGTCCGCAGCATCTCCTCGAATTCCGCCTTATCCTCGACAAAATCGAGCATATCGGCAAGCGACATGAGCTTGGTGCCGGCAACCTTGTCGGTGATAAAGGCATAAAAACTTTCCCGCCGATGCTCGCCATCGACGACGATATCAAGCCCGGCCTGCTCCTGCAGGGCCACGGTACGGCGAATCTCGTTTTCGGCGACGGCATTGAAGTCGGCACGGGAGACCGTGCCCTTCTGGTAGCCGCGCAGCATCTTCAGCAGCTCCCTGGAACGCGGCCAGGAACCAACCTGGGTGGTTTGAAAAGTTTTGTTGTCACTCATTTTTTACACAATGACCAGTTTCATCTGGAGATTTACCGCCTTTTTCAGGGTGGCGACCAAGGGTGAGCGGTCAAGGGTCCGCTGCCAGGCAGATTTGACCTTCTCCTCGTCGTCGAAGGTCGAGGCAAAGCATTTCATTTCGATGGCGGCAATCGACGGATCGCCTTCTTCCAATCCTAAGTGGGCAAGGATATTATTGAGCGAGCCGCTCAGGGACAGCTCGATATCGTCCACTTCCAGATTGTCCCGAGCGCATTCCGTGGCAAAGCCGCCGGTAAGCGAGCCGGCCAGGGCACCGAACAGGTATTCCAGGGCGCAGGGGTGGGCGTCCTTTTCTTCAAAACTTGCTGCCTGGCCGACCTCGAAGGCAAAATTCCGGGCATAGACCGTCGATTTCAGATGGCCGGTTGCCCTGGCCCGCAGGCGCCACTGGTATTTCCTCGCCTCTTCTTTGTCTTTTACCAGGGCCGCTTCCTCTTCCTGTACTCCCCTGCCCTTCTGCACGAAATAGCGGGTATATCCTTCACCGGACAGTTTCCCCAGATATTCGTGCCCCGACATCCGGCACCACGGCGGCAGGTCGTCGCTGACCGTTCGTTCGCGGCTGCGCATCTCTAAGATCCCGTCCACCGGTACCTGCCGCATGGCGTCGCGGATGAGGAGGATCAGGCCGGACCCACAGTCCAGATCCCCGCCGTCAAACATATTATCAGCAACGATTGCTGCAATATCCTGAGTCATGACCTTACCTCCTCCCTTGACTTCACTAATAGGCAACGCAGGGCGAGCCGTTGGACAACCATTCGACCAATGCTGCACCTCCGGCCGGAGTTGCCCCTTCGATAAGGTCCGCCTCGGAGATGCCGCGTTTTTTCATGCACGGGGTGCAGACATAGATCTTGCCGCCCGCCTTGAGAAATTTTTCCACAAGATCCTTGAGGGGGGCAAAGGGGCCGCCCTCGTTTATTTTCGCCATCTCCTCGGGTACAGCACACCAAACGCCGTCGGAGCTGAGAAAGACCATGGTCTCTTTCTCACTGCCCTGGGCGGCATTGGCGACGACAAAGCCTAAAGTGGCTTTATCGCCGTCGGTTTTACAATGGGTGATGGATACACAGAAGGTTTTGGACATGGGTTTACTCCTTGATAAGTTCGGGTTTGAGGGTGATAAGATAATAGGGGTGCTGCACCTCGGTCAGCCGGTTTCTGGTCATTCTGCACCAGGCCGGTAATTCGATCGGCGCGCCCGGGTCGCGGGAGATGACGAGAATTCGCCGACCGGGAGGCTGATCGCGGATATACAGATACAGGTTGACGATGACCCGGCCGCAGGTCTCTTCGCCGCCGTCGAATTCATCGTCGAATTGCCAGGCTGGTATGTCGATGGTAGTTGTCATATGGTGGATTATGAATCCCTGGAGACGGAGCCCTTATAAATGTTTTCTCAACTCGTCGATGCTTAATCGTAAAACTGAGATTTTTCAAACTGGCATTTCCTATCGATGGCGGTCAATCAATAATAAAATTTGATATTACAGACTCTCTTCATATCCTTTTATATGTTAGATAAGGCACGGTTTCCGGCATCTAAACTTCCGAACCGGACTCCATTCCCTGCCACCAACATTTCTCCTTTTCCGTTTTCGCTTTGGCCGCATTGTTTTTTATGGTATTGCTGATTTGTAGTATAAAACTCCGTAGATTTTTCATGCAGCCGGACGACTTCCTTATTAACTCTCCACCCCAAACCCAAGAATTATGCTTTATAGAACGATGCTCCACCTGCTGACAGGACTCCTTCTTTTGCCCTCCGTTCTCTTGGCTACAACAGGTTCCAAAGGACAAGCGGATAATACCGGGATAAGCCCGGAAACCCCAGCACCTCAACGTTTTGTCGCCAAAGGGGCGGAAATTATTGACCTCAAACGTTCGGTTCCAGTGTTTTTCCGGGGCATCGGTTACTCACCCTATCTCTCTAAAGAAACCCCTCTGAAAGGCGATCCACCGGGTGACGATGATCGATACCAGGAACATCTCGGTCTGATGCAGAACATGGGGGTCGACTATCTCCATGTCTTTCCGATGAAGATGCCCCCGAAATTCTTTGCCGCCCTCGACAAAACCGAAATGTTTTACGGCCAGGATATCTGGATCTGGGCCTATGAAGAGGATTTTCTTGCCGAACCCTTCCTCACCAAAACCATGGAAGATATCAAAGTGGCCATCGATCATGTGTACAAGGTCGGCCGTCCCGACCGGCTGGTGCTGTTTAGCGTCGGCGACGAATTGCAGGCCGATTCAGTAGTCCGAACCGACACCCGCCATCCCGAGGTGCGCAACTTCAAAGGCAAGCACCTTGAAGTGACGGACCGAACGCCAACGGAAATCGCCCTCGCCCGCCTCATCGACGGGGCCATGGACTATGAGTTGCGCCAATATGGCCGGCGGCATCTTTACTGCCATACCAGCTGGACTCATATCGGTCCGATCACCGACCGGCCGGATATCGAAGTACCGAAAGAAAACGCCATCAATCCTGACCTCGGCGATCTGGTTTGTCTGAACATCTACACCTATGCCAAGGGCGTGCGCACCTCACCGCCCGGTTCGGTCACCGGCAGCACCTACCAGGGTTATCTGGAGGAACTGGCGGCCCAATCGACAAAACCGATTTTTGTCACCCAGGTCGGCCTGTCCACCTCCCCCTTTGAGCCGAAGTCATGGGTTCCCGGGTTCGGCGGGCATAAGGTTGCGGATGTGCCGCAGGATTTTACCGCCATCTGGCAGGATCTTCGCACCGCCAAAGGCCACGAAAAATTCTGCGGCGTCTCCTTTTTTGAGCTGCAGGACGAATGGTGGAAGAGCGGCGAGGATCCAACCGACTCATTCCGCCATGAGCTGGGCGATCCGGAAGAGTGGTTTGGCCTCTTTGAGATTGGCGCCGATGGTCGTCTGATGCCGAAGGGCAAAATCCCCGAGACCCTCGGAAAACTCTATAGAATGCCGTAGAAGACTGTTTATGAGGTGGAATAGCTCTATGAAACTCTTATTTCTCTTTCTTCTGCTGATTATTCCGGTTTCCATCCAGGCTCAGAACGTACCCATGACCCTCGCCGGTATCAAGCTTGGCGCGGATATTTCCACAGTACACCATCGCTGTAAACTTTCCACCGACATCCGCCTCGCGGACGAGCGTCATTTAAATGAAATTAATCTCATGCCCGAATTCGTCCCCGGCATCAAAAGTGGCACTGTGGCGTATGCCAACTGCGCACAAAAAGGGGCAATCGTCCGCATCAAACTGAAATTCGACAATGCATCACGATCCTTCTTCGACGATCTTCTCAATCGCTATACCAAGAACCTGGGTAAACCGGAAAAATGGCGGGGCAACCCCTTCCAGACAGTCATTTCCTGGAAATGGAGCTTTAAAGACGACGCCGGACAAAAAATCAATCTCGAACTGACACACAGCAACGACGAAGATTATAAAATAGGCAATTTCGTCAAATTGACCTTGCGTTCCCTCTGGGAAGATGAAGAGGCATGCAATAAAGCGACTCTTGGGCCTTCCGAAGAAAGCGCTTCAATACCGACACCGCCCGACAAACTGGACTACCGGCAACTCATCCCAGACTGAAGGCTCACCCTCAAGAAAATAATGACACTTGGTGGTATTATCAGGTTCCCATAATTGAAAAATGGTATGATGCTCATCTGGGACGGCCTGCAGGTGCAAATACCTGAGAGAATGGAACCGGTTACTCTGGACCGCGGATATATCCGCCTCTTCGGGTCGAAACCGCCGACAGTCGATTTTCGTTTTGGTCCCGAAAGGGGCCCGTTTGATCCGCACAAAGACGGTCATCGCATACTTCGAGCGGCAGGATTTGCAAAAGAAACCCTTGAACCTTGCGGCGAGCCGTGGACTGACCACCTTCCGGGAATCCTCTATAACAGCAGCAGGCTCTATGTGTTACAGTTCAGAGAATCGCTCGGCATTGTCGCGGTTCTTTTCTCAGAACCTCCTCCGCCCGACATGGTCCGGATCATTCTCACGTCCCTCAACTGGTTTCCTCCCGGGACCTGGCGCCGCTGGTGCTGCTATGACCTAACCTTTGAAACCCCACCGGACTACGCAATACACAAGGCCGTCTTTAACCCTGGGAGATTCCATCTCACCTTCAGCAAGGGTTCCAGAAAACTGATCTTCGATCGCCTGGCCCCGGCCAATGTGCTGCTTGCCAACATGAACTTAGTCTCCTGGTGCAAACAAAATCAGCGCTATGCCTCTGCCGGCAGCACCACGATTCTCTCTGTCAGCGATACCGAGGCGGACATTTTTATAAAACCATCGTTTTTATTTCGAACCCTTTCTTGGCTGCCGGGGCTTGGCCAACCCCTTAGAGGCAAAATCCGCCATGTTTTCGAAGAAAATAAAATTCTTATGGTTGCTGAACAGGGGCCTGAGATGACAGATACCCATTACCAGAGAATCCTTGCCGGTTATGCAATCACCCACCCTATCTAAGGATGCGGCGCTGCACGCCGTTCCCATCCTGAGCAGCGATATCCACCTGCAAACAAGTATCCAGGGATTCGTTCGCATCAGCTATCCGATACAACTGAAACCTTGGCTTGCCCGCCTCCTCCCTGGAAATATTTCACTCCCCATGCGTACTCTTGAACTGGATAGCATGGGTTCCTATGTCTGGAACCACATTGACGGGCGGAACTCCGTTCAAAACCTCGCCGAAATTGTCACCAAACACTACAAATGCCATCCGTCGGAAGCCGAACATGCGGTGGCAACCTTTATCCGCCAGCTGGGGCGACGCGGGATCATTGGTCTGCACTGAAATGAAACAACTGTTTGCTTCCCCGCAGACCGCCTTCTTCGCTCCGTCAAATCATCGCCAGCCCATAGGAGCGCATTTCCCCCGGCCGCACCAGCTGCCGCTGCTCCCAGGCAACGACGGTTCCGATTAATTCCCGAGCAACCGCCACAAGGGCATCGGGCTGGGCCATAAATTGGGGCAAAAACTTGTGTCTTGGCAAGAGCAGACACTCCACCTCGGTTTCGGCCCTTAGAGAGTAAAGCCAGCGAAACTGGCCGAGCAGAGCCAGTCCGCCGACACAGGAACCTTTTTCCACTGGAGCGATTTGCCGCCCGTCATGCAGAATGTGAGCAGCACCCCGCACGAGAATGACTGCCATATCCGCCATCTCCCCCTCCCTCTGAATAAGCTGATGCACCGAGAAGATCTGCCTCTCACAGAGGTAGGCCAAAACCCGGCAGAAGTCATGGCTGAGATCCGAAAAAAATGGCACATTTCTTATGAGTTGCATGGCGCATTGCAACTCGCACCTTTCCTCATTGCTTCCCAACAAGTTCATACAATGCCCCCTTGGCGGCCATAAGTTCGCCGTAGGGTCCGTTCTCGACGATCTTTCCGGCTTTCATAACTACAATCCTGTCATAGTTGGATATGGTATCAAGACGATGCATAACGGAAAGAATTGTGTGCTTGCCGCGCATGGTCCAAAGAAAATTCTGCACCCTTGATTGAGAAGCATTATCCAGGGCAGCGGTAGCCTCATCCAAGACATAGATAGCCGGCTGCCGCAAAAAAACTCGGGCCAGGGCTATTTTCTGTCGCTGTCCGCCTGACAGGTATTCGCCCATGCTGCCAACCCGGAAATCAAGACCTCGATCCAGGATAGTCTCCAACACCCCTTCTTCGATCAACAATTGCAGCAGGTGTTGATCGATATGCTCCATGGAGCTGCCCCGATGCGCCTTGGGTTGGCCCAAGAAAATATTGTCACGGATGTTGCGGGACTGGATATACTGCCGTGGATCATAGAACTGCAGGTGTATTTCCCTCTGCTCTTCCACATATCCTTTGAATTCCTTTCTGGCCCGCAATATTCGGTCCTTGAGGCGTGGCGGCATACGCACGGTCTTGTGCCGGCCAGGTATGAAACCCAGTGCCAATTTGAGGAGGAGGGTTCTCTCCTGAGGTTTCAGACCATTCCACCCATGAAGGGCAATCTCGGCAACCACAGCGCTATAATCATCAAGCTCCTCGTTTGAAATGGGACTGTCGGTAAATAATTCCTGGGTCTTGGCGGCGTAACGCAGGATGGGTACCGTGGCCAGGGCGATGGTTGCACCAAACTCAACCAGAAGGTCCTCAATGGCCGCATAACTCAAAAACGTCAGAAACCTTGTATTCTGAAAGGCCTTTTTAAAGACCGCCTGACGATCAAGAAAATCCCCAAATACAATATTTTGGGAAATCGAGCCATATTCAAGGTATTGCCCGGGTTCGAAAAATTCTATATCATCGGCGTGTTCAACGCCAAAATGAGCCTTAAAAACCGGGCGGAGGGATAAAAGTCGCTCTACCAATTGCGGATAATTTTCCTTCGAGATAACGGCCCCAAGCCCAAATTTGAGGATATCGACAAAAAGGCCCACCTGCTGGACGACCTCGATGATACGGTCGAGGTCAGGTAATACAGAGCTTTCCGCACCATTTCTGATACTGGCCTTGCTGGAATAGAGCAGATTTTCCCGCACCGACCCGCTGAAAATAAACGGGTGCTGCGGCACAACGCCTACGTTCTCCGCCATATCAACCTTGCTGAGTCCCCGCACCTCATAGCCATCAAGGCGGACGCTGCCTCCGGAATAGGAGAGGAGTTGAGCAATGATCTGCACCAGGGTGGATTTACCACTACCGGAAAAACCGACCAGGGCCACCATCTCCCCGGGCTCTATTTTCAAGGAAATCTTGTCGAGCAATTTTGTCCCATCTTCGGCAAGGTAGGTCATGCCCTGCAGTTCGACCCCACCTTTTAAACGATATACATCCCGACCCTCAGGAAGCAGCAAATACTCCGGAGTTTTGTCAAAGGAGGCAATGACATTTTTGTAGCGTACCCGGCTATCTTCAAAAAGCTGATAAAAATCCATGAGTTCTCGCCAGGGTTCATTGAGACTCGTATAGGCTGACAGAAAGGCCACCAGCGCTCCCAGATCAAACTGTCCGCGAATGGTCATGGTGCCGCCAACAAGAAAGAGAATGAACGGACCAATGTTTTCGAACAGATTATTGGCGAACTTAATGCCGTAGCGGTAAACGTTCATGCGCACATTGGCATGCATCAGGGACTTCGCCTGACCTGCAAACTTGTCATTTTCCAGACCGTATCCGGCATGCCCGTGCACCTCATGCACGCCGGTTATCACCTCGCCGATATTGCCGGAGATGTCCCGACTGATCTTCACCCTATGGCGATTGGCCTCGTTGCTGCGCTGCTGTAATTTGGGAATCAGGATAATTTGTAGCGGATAAAGGACAAAGCTCAATCCTGCCAGCAGGGGATTCAGATAAAACAGATATCCACCCATGGCCAGCAGGGTGAACACATTAATCAACGGCACGGAAATGGCGCTTCCCACAAAGCCGGAAATGGTAGCTAGTTCGTTGATCAGGGCATTGACGACATGCCCGGGCTGGATGGTCCGAAAAAACGACAAAGGCAAACTGAGGATATGGGCGTACAAATCGGCGCGCATCCTCTTCAAGGTCTCTTGACCGATGTAGGCCTGGAGGAGATTGATGGCAAATTTCAGAGAACTGGCCAACAGCACCGAGCCGACAAAAAGCAGGCTGTAGAGCAGCAGCAGATCCTCCCTGCCCAGGCCGATGGCCATGTTGATAATGCGCTTCTGCATCTCAAGGGGCACAACACGGGCACCCACCGTTAACACCACCAGGAGAATCAGAAGGGACTGCCAACGTAAATTTTTTTCCAATACCCAGGAATATAGTGTACGCTTGGTCACCATGGATGGTTGGTGCTTCATATAAAAACCATGTTGGTTGTAACTTTATCCCCCTTATGCTGCATGCAAAGAGCTATGGACAATCTCCCTGCTCGGTTCGAAACAACTTTCTCCCGGCCCGAAGACAACCACGCCGCACTGCTGGTCGCCGTCGAGCAATATGGCCGAGAAAGAGGGCTGAACCAAGCGCTGCGATACCAGCTCGGCGTCATTGTCGATGAACTGGTCATGAACTCTATAATGCACGGAGGCTGTACCGGGGAAAACCACACTCTCTCCGTCGGTATTATCGACCATCCAAACGAACTTCTCATTGAAATCATTGATTCCGGTCTCCCCTTTGATCCAACTGCCCTCGTATCCCGGTGTCCCAGAGATACCCTGCAGATCTCCATAGGTGGCGTTGGTCTCTGTCTGGTAAGGCGTCTTGCCGATTGCATGAAATATACTCGAACCAAAAATCGCAATCACTTGAGGCTGTCTCTCAACAAAACAAAAACGGAGGATGTATGCTCCTTAAAAAAATAGAACATCCCGATGCCACCATTTTTCACATTCAAGGCCGACTTGACTCCGTATCCACCCCTGAACTGGAGCAGCGGGTCGTAATCTGCCTCGACCAAGGGAGCAAGAATCTGGTCTTGGATTTTTCCGAGCTCGATTATATCAACAGTGCCGGACTGCGTGTTCTGGTTATGAGCTATCAGCGCCTCATCCCTCTGGGTGGACAGGTCATGGTCTGTGGCGCAAAAGACTACATTGCCGAAATATTTGATATTTCCGGGTACAATCGGATTTTTCTCATGTATCCTGATGTGGATCAGGCCATACGCACCTTCACGACTAACCCAACCGGGCAATGACGACGGTACGGTCGTCCTCAACTTCCGCCGCGCCGGTGAACTCCTCGATTTTTTCAAAGATTCGGGAAATGATCTGTTGCGGGCTGGAATGCATGGATTTTTCCAGCACCTGGTACAAACGATCTTTGCCGAACATGGCATCATCGACATTCATGGCCTCCCAAATCCCATCCGTACCCAACAGGACGATGCCCGGCGCAAGTTGGTCGAAAAGCAGGTTGTAGCTCCACCGAGCATCGACCCCGAGAGGGATGTCTTTCCCCTGCAGTTCTCGCGGTTGATTTCGGCCAAAGGCTTGGAACACAGCGGGATTATGCCCGGCGCTCACCCATTTTGCTTGTCGCGTCGAGGGGTTATAGGAAAAGAGAAAGACGGTTATGAAATTGCCGCTGCCGGCCACATCTCGGCAAATCATGGCATTTGTAGCATCCATAACCTCAGCCAGACCCGCAACATGGTGGAGATGAGCCTTCAAATAAGCGCGAACCGAGGTCATCAGCAGCGCCGACCCGACGCCGTGCCCGGTGACATCCCCCACCATCATCACCAGTTCCGGTCCATCCTCTGTCTCTCGGACCAGAAAGTCGTAAAAATCTCCACCCGTTTCGTCGCAAAAGAGGCTTGAACCGAATACCTGCACCCCCGGAAGAAGCGGCGAAGTCCTGGGCAACAGATTGGCCTGTATCTGGCTTGCCAGTCCAAGCCCTAGAGACATCCGCTCCCTTTCCAGTAAACGATCTATCATGACATTGGTATGCCCGGCAATTATCGCAAATTCGTCGTTGGTTACCACCGGAACTTTGGTGCCGAGATACCCTTGGCTGACCAGTTCAAGGACGGAGGTCTGGTTGGCGAACAGCAGTCGCAGGTTGCGGGCATAGGAAAAGACCACTACCAATGTTAACCCCAGGAAGGTGCCCATAACAAAGATCACTTCCCAGATCATGGCATGGAGCATTTGCATAAGGGCCCCGGTGTTTGCGTTTTGGCCAGTCAGCCAGAAAATGTCACGAGAGAGGATCAAGAGAAGGGCAAAGGTCAAGAAAACAATGGTACTGGACGCCAGGAAGGCGAATTTGCGCGTTTGTGGATAGTATAAGCCATTAACGACGCACTCAGGCTTGACACCCTGCGCCTCCCGAATAATGCGATATTCCCATTCCAGGCTGAGATCGAGCGCAGGAATCAGCCCTATCGAGGCAAAGCCCACCACTATTTTCAAGCCGCTGGAGACAAAAGGAAAACCGAAGGTGAGGGTGTTAAAAAGCCCGACACCAAAGCCGGAAATCACAAAGAGGGTATAATCAAGGAAGAAAAGCTTTGTCGATTGGCTCTGGATCGGTAAGGGCTGAATCAGTCTCCGTACCAATGCCTGACGGAGCAGGAAAACGAAGAGCAGATGGGCGCCGATGACAGAAACAAGCTTCCAGACCGGGAGCGATTCGACTAATGGTCAGACCTGGCAGCCATAACCAGCCACCACCCCGAGTATGAGAATATAATACAGTGCGATGCGGACCATCCAAGGCTCCTTACGATGGGCGATTTGGCCGGACAACAATCTCCGCAATGGTGTGGATTTGATGCGTCTCTTATAAGATATTGAAGAGACGATGATCTTCCCGAAGAAACAGGGTATTTATCAGAGAGCATTGTAATTTTTCCCCTCACCTGACTAATTCTCATTTGCACTCTGCTTGTCAAGCATCTATCATTTTTGTCGTCATTTTGGCCTGTTTTAGCTACGAACGCACAGGGAAGTATATGGAAATGGTCCAACTCTCCTTTACCAGGAGCTTGCCTTTTTTGTTGGAGCGACAATCGAATCTCATGACCCTATGCCTTTGATCCTTTTCAGTGCCTTACGATACAAGCTTTCTGCCTGATAGGAACTACGCACGAAGGGTCCGGCGGCAACCCCGGAAAAACCGATTGCCAGGGCCTTTTCCGCCAGCCCTTCGAACTCATCCGGCGGCAGGAAACGTTGCACGGGAAGATGTTCGGCGCTTGGCTGAAGATACTGGCCCATGGTCAGGATATCGCAACCGGCGTTGTGTAAGTCAGTCCATGTCTCTTCGATTTCGGCGATGGTCTCACCCAGACCGAGCATAATCCCCGATTTGGTTGGGATATGCGGATGTGACTCTTTGACCCAGCACAGCAGTTCAAGACAACGGCTATACTCGGCCTGGGGCCGAACTTCCGGATAGAGCCTTGCCACCGTTTCAATATTGTGATTGAGGACCTCGGGGCCGGCGTCGAGGATGGTGCGGAGTGCCCGGCGATTGCCCTGCAGGTCGGGGATGAGGACCTCCACCAGGGTGTTTAGTTGATGTACCCGTATGGCTGTAATGGTCTGGGCAAAAAGGGCCGCTCCACCGTCCGACAGGTCGTCGCGGGTCACCGAGGTGACCACCGCATAGCGCAGCCCAAGAAGGGCCACCGCCTCCGCCACCCGCTCCGGTTCATCCGGGTCCGGCAGTGTATCCGGCCGGTGCCCGACCGCACAGAACCGGCAATTGCGGGTGCACTTCTCGCCGAGGATCATAAAGGTCGCCGTCCCCTGGCCGTAGCACTCAAACTGGTTCGGACACTTGGCCTCCTGGCAGACGGTGGTCAGTCCATGGCCTTTCAACAGTTTACGGACTTTCTCATATTCCGGTCCGGTCGGCAGACTGCGACGCAGCCACTTGGGTTTCCCGGATGGGGTCCGACCTGTGCATGATGTCATCGATGTAATCCTTGGTTCTGAGAATAAAGATGCGACTGAAGATGTGCGTTAGCTGGCCAAGGAGGTTTTTTTTTACCTCAGAAAGCGTCACTTCGCGACCACATTCGCAGCTGAGGGTGGTCATACACACCCCGGTCAGTCCGCAGGGATTGACCCAGGAAAAGGGGGTAAGGTCAAGATTGACATTGAGCGCCAGGCCGTGAAAGGCAATGCCGTGGCGGATGGCGATACCGACGCTGCCAAGCTTCTTATCCCCTACCCAGATCCCGTGGTTGCGGGAATCGCGATTGGCGATTATCCCGCTAGCTGCACTCAGGTTGAGCATAACCTCTTCCAGAAGCTTAACATACTCAGCAACACTGATTCCCGCCTGGCGAAGGTCGAGTATTGGATACAGCACCAGCTGCCCAGGGCCATGGTAGGTAATATCCCCGCCTCTCTCGATATGCACCAGGGGGATCTGCCTTGCGGCCAAAAACTCCTCAGTGACCATGAGGTTCTGATGGCCGCCGCGCCTGCCGAGGGTAAATGTGCTCGGGTGCTCGGCGATGAGAAAAAGGTCATCGGCCGGTCGGCCACCCTGTCTTTTTTCAACCAGGGCCAGTTGCAGGGAATAGGCCGCCGCATAGTCGATCAAGCCGAGATCGATCAAGCCAGCGGCCGTTTTTTCACTAGCCACAAAGACAAGGATGCCTTGCCGCGAGCGTCTCGTCGAGGCGACGCGTCTTTGCCCGCAACGGCGCCTGCCGCAGCAGCTCGGGATTTTCCTTAGCCTCCCGGACGATCATCTTTACCACCTCAATGAACTGGTCGATATCCTCCTTGCATTCTGTCTCGGTCGGCTCGATCATGATCGCCCCGTGGACCACCAAGGGGAAATAGATGGTCGGTGGATGATAGCCGCAGTCGATGAGGCGCTTGGCAAGATCGAGGGTGCTGATCTTATCCTCCTGCAGCAGAGCGTCTGAAAAAACGCATTCGTGCATACACGGCCGGTTATAGGCAAGCGGCAGTGTACCTTTCAGCTTTTCTTTGATATAGGCGGCGTTGAGGACCGCCAGTTGGCTGGCCTTTTTCAGATTTTTGGCACCCATGGTGCGGATATAACTATAGGCCCGAAGAAGAACCGAGAAATTTCCGTGGAAGGCATGAACGCGGCCGACGGATTCCGGCCGGCCATAATCCAGCCGGTACTTGTCGCCCTCTTTTACCGCCCTTGGCGCCGGCAGATACTTGGTCAGCTCCGCGGTCACGCATACCGGGCCCGCCCCCGGCCCACCGCCACCGTGCGGGGTGGAAAAGGTCTTATGCAGATTGAGGTGCATGACGTCGATTCCGCACTTCCGGGCGTTGATAATGCCCATGACCGCATTGAGGTTGGCGCCGTCGCCGTAAACGAGCCCGCCCTTGGCATGGACGATGTCGGCTATCTCGCGAATATTGGTCTCAAACAGGCCAAGGGTATTGGGGTTGGTGACCATGATGCCGGCGGTCTCTTCATCCATGACCGCAGCGATCGACTGGATGTCGAGGATACCGTTCGGCCCGGACTTTATCGGCACCGGCTTGTAGCCGCAGAGGGCTGCGCTGGCCGGATTGGTGCCGTGGGCGGTGTCGGGGATAAGGATCTTGTTGCGTTTTGAATTCCTGGCTTTATGATAGGCGGCAAAAATGAGCATGCCGGTCAGTTCGCCATGCGCCCCCGCCGCCGGTTGCACGGTGACCCCCGGCAGGCCGGTTATGGTCGCCAAGATACTCCTGCAACTCGTACATGACCTGGAGATTGCCCTGCACCAGATCATCGGCCAGCATCGGGTGGGCAGCGGCCAGTTCCGGCGTCGATGCCACCTTCTCGTTGATCTTCGGATTGTACTTCATGGTGCAGGAGCCCAAGGGGTACATGCCGGTATCGACCCCGTAGTTCCATTGCGACAGACGGGTATAATGGCGCACCACATCGATCTCGCTGAGATCGGGGAAATCGACTCTTTGCCCCTGCAATTCCGTCGGGCATTGGGCCTCCGGCACATCGCTTGTCGGCACACACATGCCCCGTCGCCCTTTCTTGCCCTTTTCCCAGAGCAGGGGTTCATGCTGAATGATGCCGCTTAGGCCCGGAATATTTGTCGTGCTCATGGCTTCACCTCATCTGCAACCGCATCTATAATTTCCTTGGCAGCCGTTTCCGTCACACAGAAAAGATAGCGCCCTTTGTGTTCCGGGTAGTATTTTCCCAGTTCGAGGCCGGCGACAATTTTCTTTGCCAGCAAGCGTTCATAGGTCGGCCGGAAATCCTCTTTGAACTCAACGACAAATTCGTTGAAGGTGGGCGAGTCGAAGACGATTTTTGCCCCTTTCGCCCGAAGCCGGGTCTTGAAATATTCGGCCTTGCTGTAGTTGAGCCTGGCCAGTTCACCAAGACCTAAACCGCCCAGAGACGACATATACATGGCGGCGATGAGCGTGCAGATACCCTGGTTGGAGCAGATATTGGAGGTGGCCTTTTCGCGGCGGATATGCTGCTCCCGGGTGGAGAGCGTCAGGACGAAGCCGCGTTTGCCGTCGAGATCCTCGGTCTGGCCGACCAGGCGGCCGGGCATGTTGCGAACAAATTCGTCACGGCAGGCAAACATCCCAAGAGCCGCCCCGCCGAAAGAGCGTGGCAGCCCAAAACTCTGGCCCTCGCCGCAGACGATGTCGGCACCGCAGGCTCCGGGATTTTTCAGAAGCCCGTAGGCTAGCGGCTCGGTAAAGCTGGTGATAAACAGCGCTCCGGCGGCGTGGATGTCCTTGCCAAGGACCTCAAGGTCCTCAATCACCCCGAAGAAGTTCGGCGACTGGATGGCCACCGCCGCTACATCGCCGATTGTGGCAAGTCCGCTGAGATCGGTACGGCCATCTGCGCCCACCGGCAGCTCGACAATCTCGTGGCATGTCGGTTCCAGGTAGGTCTTGGCAACCTCACGGTAATGCGGGTGGACGGCAGCGGAAACGGCGACTTTTGTCTTCTTCTTTGCAACCCGCAAACCCATTAAAAGCCCCTCGGCCAGCGCCGAGGCGCCGTCGTAGATGGAGGCATTGGCAACGTCCATGCCAAGCAGCCTGGTGACCAGGGTCTGATATTCGTAAATGCCCTGCAGGGTGCCTTGAGCCATCTCCGGCTGATACGGGGTATAGGCGGTGAGGAATTCGGAGCGGCTCATGACCGTGCGGATCGTCTCCGGGATGTTGTGATGGTAACTGCCGGCACCGATCAGGACATTATAGGTGTGGTCCACCTGCATCGCTTCTGCCAACCGCTGGGCATGCACGGTCAATTGCCACTCGTCCATAGGCACAGGCAGATCCATAGCCCCCTCGGCGCGACAGGGATCGGGAACCGAGCAGAATAGCTCGTCCAGGCTTCTCCGGCCTACTACTGCCAGCATTTCCTCTATTTCGTCATCGGTATGAGGTAGATAGCGCATGGCATTATCCTCGCAGGAGTTGGCGATAGGCATCGACGGTCAAAAGTTGCTCAAGTTCGAGGAGGTTGGAAGGTTTGATCTCGACAATCCAGTTGCCGTAGGAATCCTGGTTGATCAGCTCCGGGGCATCGCCCAGGGCTTCATTGACCGCGACGATCTCGCCACCGACCGGCAGGTAGAGTTCGGACACCGCCTTGACCGATTCCAGGGTGCCGAATTGATCACCCTTTGCAAAGGTTGTCCCTACTTCCGGCAACTCGACAAAAACGATATCCCCCAACTGATCCTGGGCATAATCACTTATCCCGACCTTGAGGGTTGAACCGCTTCCGGTCACCCATTCATGATCCTCGGTATACTTCAGTTCTTCGACAAAAATCACTTCACTCAATTCTTTCATGGCCTCGTCTCCCCTGATAGTGTTAGCAAGCCAGCATCTTGTCCATCGGCCTTCTGGCGGTCCTGTTCGGACGGACATCGGCTCGTATTTCAACGACTATTTTTCTTTTCCCATCGGTCAGCACGACCTTTTCCCCCGGCGCGCAGGGCTGCTCAAGAAGGACAAAGCCACAACATAGTCCCTTGGCTTGGAAATCCTTATTGCCGGCAACACTGACAATCTCTCCATCAACCCGACCGATAGCCATATCCGTGGTACAGGTGAGGATGACCCCGAGATGTTCGCCTGACTCTCTGGTTACAAAGCTGTCCTCCCCTGCGTTGATTTTGCGGGGATCAAAGCCGGCAAAGGGCAGGGTGTATCTCTGATACTGGCTCTTCAGCAAAACTGGGCCGCCGATGAAATCCTTGGTAAAGGAAGTCATAGCCTCATTCCAGGAAAGCGCAAATTGCCAGGGATTATTTAAAAACGGCCAGGCCCCGATATCCTGGTGGGAGAGCGGCAGAACCGCCCCAGCCCGAAGCGAATCCCTGGCCGCCAGGCCGCAGGCCAGCATTCCTTTGTCCAACCCGGCGTCCAGGAGCATCGTCCAGAGGGGGAGCAGGCGGTCGATTTCTACAAAGAGCTCAAAACCAAATTCGCCGGTATAGCCGGTGCGGGAAACCAGCACCGGCGTTCCATCGGCGAGGGTCACTGCACTGTCGCCTTCCAAACGGGCCAAAACTGCCTTTGAAGGAAAAGTAGGACAGGCGATCAAAAACGGTCGATGCATGGGCCAGGACTTTCTGGAGGATGATCGCCGCCAGCGGGCCCTGGATATCCATTTTGCCGACCTTGTCGGTCAGGTCGTGAATGTCCACATCCTGCCCGGCGGCGTACTTTTTCAGGTGAGCGGCAATAATCCCGCCCATACCGGCATTAACCACCACCATAAAGCTATCGGGCTGCAGCTGATAGAGGATTGCATCGTCGATGACCGTACCGTCTTCGGCGAGAAAGATGCCGTACACGCATCTTCCGTCGACCAGAGCAGTTTTTTCTTTGCCGATGCAGGTCTGAAGATCTTTGCTCAGGCACAACTGCAGAAGAGCCCTCGCCCCCCGGCCTCGAATCGCCACCGCCGCCATATGGCTGGTATCGAAAATGCCTGCCGCTCCAATAACCGCAAGATGCTCGGCCTTTGCACCGGTTTTGTACCACAGAGGCATGTCATAATTGCCAAAAAGGGCCATATTGGCCCCCTGTTCGACATGCCAGCCATGTAACACCGTCTTCTTCGGATTTTCCATTTCCTCACCTGGTTTTCGGATTATTGGTTCGCGCCCCAGCCGCTTTACACCGGCAGGGTCAACGGTACCTTCAGATTGAAGCTTTTGTACACGACGAAGGTTTCCACAGCCCTGACATTTTCCAGTTTGGCGACCTCCTCGGTATAAAATTTCAGCATGGTGAATTCCTTGGTAAGGAGTACCGTCAGGATAAGGTCAAAACGGCCGGTCACCACACAAACTGAAATAACGCCGCGCAGCTTACTGAATTCCTCGCCCTTTTTTACCAGATCCATATCCTTCAGCCGTACCCCGACCATAACTATGGACTGGTCCGGCACCGCCTCGGGATCGACCAGAGCGGTGATATCCAACACCCCCTCGTCTTTCAGCCTTTTCACCCGGGCCCGCACTGTCCCCTCGGAAAGGGCAAGGGATTCGGCGATCTGCTTAAAGGGCATTCTGCCGTCTTTGAGATGATTGATAATGGCCAGATTTATTTCATCGATATCCATGACGACATACTACCTAACAGGCACTCATTTTTTTGAAAAACCATACGATGAAAAAATCATATTGTCAATATTTGTCAATATTTTTTACGAAAAAGGTAAAATACTATAAAAATAGCTACGTATTTCGTATTAAAGATACAATACTAAAGATATTTGGCATAAACTTCCGAGGCACCAGCGGCGTGGGCGTCGTGCAGCGCCTTATCTGCCAGGCGATTGATAGCGGCAATATTGCCGTGGCTCATGGCGTGAATTTTGCGAATGGTTTCGTAGGGGAAAAGGGCTGTTGAATAACTGCCCCTGCCGGCTGATACAAGCTGCAGACAAAAGCGGAGATAATCGGCGGTATCTTTTATATTCAGTGGCTCTAGATAGAGTTGACAGTTGGTTTCGTCTGCAAAATATTCGATGGTGGTGGCGACCATCTTAGCTTCCATTTCTTTGGTGCCAAAGAGAATCAGTTGCAGCATCTCCAGCCCTTCCCCCTCACCATAGGCGTTGGTCAAGGTACGGATAATCCCTTCCATAGCGGCCGGATACATCTTCTCGGCATCATCGACCAAAAGGACCACCCGTTGTCCGTCCCGCCTTTTTTCATCAAGAACGGTCTTGATCCGGGCCAACAACTCGCCCTGGGACGCAGCCTCAATTCCATCAATGGCAAGATTTTCGGCAACTTCATGTAATACGGCGGCAACCGCCCCCTCCTGATCGGTAACCAAAAGAACTGAATAAGATGCCGGCAAGGTACTCCGCAACTTATCCACTAAAAGCGATTTGCCGCTGCCGGTCTCCCCGGTCACCTTGATGAGGGGCTTGCCTTTTTCCAAGAGTTCCAGGAGTTGGCTGTATACCTCCAAACGTTCGGACCAGGGTACGTCCATGCAACAGGGCCTGACGCCTTCTTGAAATGCCGAAAGCAACAGCCCCAAATCTGCATCCGTTTTACTTGCACTTTCGGAGACACTCGCAAGCAGAGTTGAACCCTTCATAGCACCGCTTTGCAGAGCACAATCGAGAATCGCTCCGGGCTCAACCGCCAGCTTGCTGGTTTCCACGGTTCCCACATGGCGGCTGCCTCGACGCAAGACTAGTGAGTCAGTAAACACCCTGCCTTCCATATGGCCTGAGCAATTAATGGTTGTCGCCTTGATATCACCGGAGATCTTTCCAGATTCCTGAATATCGAGAATTTCACCGGAAAACGATCCATCGAGCCTCCCTTCCAGAACGACTCGGCCACGACACTCCACAGTCCCGGTAATCACCATGAACTGAGTTATAATACTTTCATTTTCATCGACCATTCGCAACTCGCTGTAATCAGCTTTGGACAACCCTCAAATCATCATTGTCAACTCTTCGCTCCAAGGTAGCATGTTCAACGGTAGCTGCAAGGAAAACATGCATTTTTTTTCGGTTAGCGAATCGCATTCGATGTCAGCGAATTCTGCCGGCTCAAGTTACCACATAATGTCGCGCCGATTAAAATAAGGGTTGATAACTGATCAGCAAATTCGTACTCTTCTAATAAGAGACGCAACGTTGGGCAAACCAACTGTTGTTCTTAACTATTTATTCTTTAGCCAAGGAGCAAGCATGGATACCCAACAGGACAAGACTGACATAACTGAACAACGTGATCCTGAAGAGAGTGACGCCATCGAAAAGGCTTTGCAACAAATGGAGGTTCTCTACAAATCCCGCTGCATCCAAGCTCCGTTTGGCACAAATATCACCATTCGTGAAATTAAAAAGGAAGACTAAGCCATTTCCTTGAGCCAAGGTCCGACAGGCGGTTCTCTGGAATCTCATGCGAAGCACAACTTCATTGCACCCTGGTTTTTCCGCTCATAATCTGGTATAGACAGCCACTTTCTGAAAATCGACCCCATCCCCCCAATAATTCTTCAACAGAAGCAACATATATGCACTTCGATAACCCAGCCATCCTTCAGTTCATCAAATACGCCTTGGCCGGTGGGCTTTCCACAATTACCCATATTATCATTTTCCATCTCATTGCCTGGAAAATCTTCCCCTCTTTGCAGGAGAAAGATCATGCGGTTCGGTTCTTCAAGCTGCCCATCAGAAAAATAAACGACACTACCCGGGCCCGCAACTCCATGATCGGCAATTTCATCGCCTTTCTCATAGCCAACATGGTTGCCTATATCACCAACATTCTTTTTGTCTTTCAGGGTGGGAAATACCCTATCGTCATTGAGATCCTTCTCTTTTACGCAGTTTCGGGAATAAGTGCCTTCCTGGGCACGATGCTGATGGGTCTTCTCATCAAACGCTTTGGCCTTCTAACCACTTACGCCTTTGTCGCCAACATATTTACGGCGGTAATGTTCAATTACCTAATGCGTAAGTTCTTTATTTTTAACGGATAGACAAGCACGACTGCATTTTGCCTTAACAGCAGACAGATCCCTGTCTCTTATGGTTCCAGTCTTTCCGACTCGCCAATTTTCCAGGTCAGCATAGCCCCGACGATATAATTGTTATGGGTACTGACGAGCGGGCTGTCTTCATAAACCGCCCCGTCTATATTTACCCAACGGCCATAGCAACTCACCGAGAAATTGGGGGTCAATTCCTTGGTAATACTGCCCGACAACTGCAAACCACCATAACCACTTTCAGCTTCATAGTATCGACGATTGGGGGTAACATCGACCAGGGAAACCTCATAAAAATATCGGTGCATCGCAGCGTCGGCAAACCTTACGCCGGTGCTTAAATGAAAGCGAACATTCTGCCCCTTGAAAATTCTTGAATCCCTATAGATCAAAGACACGTCGGACACATAGCCTTCATAGCCGACATCAAGGCCACTCTCGAAGTCAACAGAAAGAGCCGCCCGCAGGGTGGCCTGAAAAAAGAAGGAATCCCGATCGCCATAATCGAAGAAATAGTAGTTCAAAGCGGGACCTACTTCGCCTATGGCACTAAGATCCTCCATACCCGCTCTGGCTTTATCGTCACCTACCGGCGTATTGCCGGCCAGGGATATATCCGTCTCAAATTGTTTGTAACGAAAAAAAATGCCGCGAATCCCTTCACGATCAGCCTTAATTACTTCCCCCCGATAGACAAAATAGGGCAGAGGAAAGGCATAGGTTTGGTATTCATTGGACCCGGTATAATGCGGAAAATGGGCGCTTAGACCGACAATTCCATACTCATAGAGCGGGAGTTTTTCTCCCGGCGTAACAGCCGATTCGCCGACGCAGGTCCCGGTCCACCATGTACATAGGGTTAACAGTCCAACGAGAAAATATCCTGACCTTGTACTCACTTGCCACCTCGGAGAAAAAGATGCTGACTACAGGAAAAAGACAGGAGCATGGGTTCGCCCCTTGCCCTGACCGGCATCGCTTCCCTAACGGCGATACATTGCCACGGTGGTATTGTTTGACCTGTCTGTGCCGACAGGTGCATGCACACGTCGGGCCTGCCAATACCTCTCCTGCCAATAAGTGTCATCAAGACTAGAGAGTGTCACCCCTTTTGAAACGGACGCATGGATAAATTGATCATCGGTAAGATAAATTCCCACATGTTTCTTCGATCTCCCGGTGTTGAAAAAGACCAGATCTCCGCTTTTCAATGAAGCCCTTGCTATTTCCTGGCCGCTTTCCGCCTGCTCTCCGGCGGTTCTCGGCAATGCAAGGCTGAACACATCCCGGTAAGCAAGGGCGGTAAAACCGGAACAGTCGATTCCGGTAGCCGACATCCCGCCATCTACATAGGGGGTACCCCGCCATTGTTCATAATGACGTTTAAGAAGAAGCACGTTTTCTTTGCCGGCAGCCGATGTTTCGGCGGTGGAGATACGCTTTTGCTGAGGCAAGTACAAAACCTGAACCTTTGGTGCACATCCCGGTAATAACATAAATAAAAATGTGATTACGGATAGTTGAAAGAAGCCTGATAACCCGGTTGCTGACCATCTTTCTTTATCTGCAAATGCTTTCTTTGCACCAATGTCCATTGACTCCCCCGCTCTCATTCTGCTTCAACCTATTTTTAGTTGCCATCTGTCCGCACAACTGCATTGATAATAAAGGAAATATATTTTTAATTCAATGGCCGGGAAGACGAAAGTGGATAAGAATACCGGTTTTCTCAAAACAGTTCCGGCAATACCCCGACCAATTGCCCTAAAAAAGGTCAATTCCACCATGTGCATACAAGAGATCTTTAACCATTGCTCCAGGACCTGTGCCAGCGACCATTATCAATTGGCTGGCTTAACAAGCTGACGCTCAACTCAAAATCCCGGCAGGGTAAATCTCAGCGTCACTTCTCCGGTTTTTTTATCGAGTGTTACCATCCTCGCATTCCCCCCTCCTACCCCCAGTTTTTTGCCGATTGCCATCTCCAGCAGACCTCTGATAAAGCCCATGCCTTGGTTGAGAACCTCCTCCATCTTCTCGGCCGAGTGTTTTTCAATCGCTTCTTCATCGCTGTCTGCAAATTCCGATGGCTCGGCAAGGTGTTCCAGCGTTTCTTCGCCGATAAAATCAATCTCTTTGTTGAGAACTTCGGGGTTGAGGAAATGCGGCGTGTCCTCCGCCAGCTCTTCGGCGGGCAGAGACTGAATGACCGGAATCTCGGCCTGCTCACCGATCATCTCCCGCAGGCGATTGACCATTTCCTGGCGTTTTTCCCGGGAAAACAACACCTCGTCCTTGCCGCCGTCAAAAACCCCGCTAAAGAGATCCTCCTTCAGCTTGATCCCGGCCATAATGCGCTCTTCAATGCTCTTTTTGGCTATCAGGTTGATGACATTGATACACTTGCTTTTCTGGCCGATCCGATGGATCCGGCCGATCCGCTGATTGAGCTTTGCCGGATTCCAGGGCAACTCAAAATTGATGACGCAATCGGCGGCCTGCAGGTTCAAACCGGTGCCGCCGGCATCGGTCGACAGAAACACCTTGCAGGCCGGATTATTGGTGAATTCATCGATCAGCAGTTGCCGCTTATCGACCGGCACCTTGCCGGACAACTCGACAAAGGCAATCCCGGCGCGGGAAAGCTGCTTGCCGATCAGCATGGTCATGGTCGTCCATTCGCTGAAGATCACCACCTTGCGGCCGTTGTCTATCACCAGTTCCTCAAGGATGCTCGCAAGCTCAGCAAGCTTCGGCGAGATATTGGTTTCCCGGTCGATCAGGTAGGTGGAATCGCAGACCTGGCGCATCTTCAGGAGAAGTATCTGGATGCGGCGGATATCCATCGGGGTGAGAAATTTCTTATTCAAGAAGGGGTAGAAGGAGCTGCGAATAGCCGGCGTGGATTTCCGCCTGCTCCTGATACAGATCGATGAAATAGTCGTTGACGATCAGCTCCGGCAACTGATCGAGCACCTCTTCCTTGCGACGGCGGATGACCAGCGGCTGCAGCTTTTGGTGCAATTTATCGAGACCCACATAGCCCTGGATATCGCCTTTTTTCCGACGATTGAGGAGAAAGTGGTCGGCGGCAAACCGCCACAGCGGGCTGAGCAGATCGGGATCGAGGAACTGAACCAGCGAGTAGACATCTTCAAGCTTGTTCTCAAGCGGTGTGCCGGTGAGGATGACGGCATGCTGACGCGGCAGGCTCTTGACCGCCTCAGCCGTCTTGGTCTCGAAATTCTTGATGCGCTGCGCCTCGTCAAGGACGATGATATCCGGCTTGAACCGGGCGATGATCGTCACATCGCGCAGGACCGCCTCATAATTGGTGATCTTGAACAGGCTCGGGGTCGCGTCGGTACTGTTCCCTGCGGGCCTTGGAGGAACCGGCAATGATGCAGGCCTTTTCATCGGTGAAGCGCTCGATTTCCCGCTGCCACTGCAGCTTCAGGGAACTGAGGGTGACCACCAGCACCTTCTGAAACCCGAAGAGCTCCTTCTTGGCGACACACAGGCCGATGGCCTGCAGGGTCTTGCCAAGGCCCATCTCGTCGCCGATCAGCACCGCCTTTTTATAGAGACCGAAGGCCATTCCCTCCTGCTGATAGGGATAGGGAACAATCTTCAGGAACCGGCTAAAATCCGTCGGCGCTCCTGCGGCGGCTGACGCAAGCTCATGGTCGGTGGCGATATTGTTCAGTTTGCGCAGCACCGGCTCCTGCACCCGGACCTGCTTATACCCCTCAAGTTTATCCAAATACGGGATAAAAGCGGCAACATCGTCATGTCGGAAAAGGTTCCGTTCATCAAAGATCTCGGCCAGCAAACCGGCAAGTTCAGCGTCCATTCGGCCATTTTCCTGCTCATGGAACAAGTCGAGGACGGCCAGCCTCGCTATCCCAGAAAATGTCGACATAGGGAAAGATTTCCCCAGCGATACGCTCGGTCGAAATCCTTTTTTTCTACGAGAAATTCACTGAGAAAATGCAGATGTTTGCAGGTTCCGAGCTGGTTGAAATGAAAATCCGGACAGGAACAATGGCCGATCCCGGCCCGGGGATCATGGAGAGTTACCTGGTACTGACGGCCCTTGGTGGTGGTTACCAGGTGGTCACCTTTCAGCATCTATTTTTTACTTTTGATCGAACATCTTGAAGAACGGGCACGTTTCGCCAGATGTATACAACCACAAGGCTATCTCCACTGGCTGCAGTATTTGCAGCAAGAGGCAAACTGGCCGGCGCTGCGGGAGGCAAGCGGTGAGGCACTTGCTTCTCTTATGAAAGGACGAGAACGAGGAAAGGCCGCTGAATTTCTTATCACCGCCGGAGGCAAACCCGGCGAAAAGCCGACCGTTCTCTCCGGCTACCGCGAGAAATTCCGATCAACAGTGAATGAGAGGAGTCTGCTACACCTGGTAAACGAAGCTGAACGGCAACAACAACGCGCCTGCGAGCTTGAGGAGGTTTGCAGCTTTCTCGGAGAACAACTCCATGAATACTGCCGGGCGCTCTACAACCGCCTGATCGCCTTCCGCCGGGAAGCGCGAGCGACAGTCGGTAAATCAGCAATCCTTCGAGGGATGGCAAATGGGTTGTAACGAGGTGCTGGACTAAACGATCAGCGTTTGCCTCCCGACCTGTTTTTACGTGATGTGGTTCGTTCTGATGCGCTGCTTGTACTATTTTTCAAACCTCGCTGATGTCTCCTGCCGTCGGCAGCCCCGGGCAACTTTTCACCATCTGATACCGCACCGCCTTTCCGCGGTTTGCGGTGGATGCTTTTCACTCCTTCAACCGGCTTTTGAGGTTCCAGCTGAGTCGGCACCTGAACCGTTTTCACCTTCTTTGGTTTCTTCGGCCGCGCCTTCATCAGGTGGGTGAGCGGCACGCCGTGTTTTGGGATAAAACCCTCGACTACATCTCGGACCAGCAGCTGACGAAGGAGCGTCTCGATTGCCGAGAGCTGGTTGACCTCATCGGCACTGACCAGGGAAATCGCCACACCTTCCAGTCCGGCGCGACCGGTGCGGCCGATCCGATGGATATAGTCTTCGGCAACCTTTGGCAGATCGACGTTGATAACATGGGAAAGCTCGCTGATATCGATACCGCGCGAGGCAATATCGGTGGCAACCAGGACACGGACGGTGTTGGCCTGAAAATCGGCCAAGGCGCGGGCACGGACGCTCTGGCTTTTCTCGCCATGGATTGCCAGGGCGGAAATGCCTTTGTCGATAAGTTTCCGCACCAAACGATCGGCATCTATGCGGGTGCGGCTGAAGACCAGCACCTGCTGCCACTGGTTGGTTGCCATCAAGTGACAGAGCAAGTCGGCCTTTCTGCTCTTATCCACCTCGTAGAGCCATTGTTTGACGCCCTTGGCCGTCGAGTTCGGCGTGTCGACTTCGATTCGCACCGGTCTTTGCAAGAACGTGTCGGCGAGGGTGCGGATGGCCCTCGGAAAAGTCGCGGAAAGCGCCAAGTTCTGCTTTTTTTTCGGTAAGAGGTCGAGGATCTTGCCGATTTCGTCCATAAACCCCAGATCGAGCATCCGGTCCGCTTCATCGAGGACCAGCGTCTCCACCTGCGCAAATTTCACGGCATTCTGCTGATGAAGATCAAGCAGGCGGCCAGGGGTGGCAACCAGGATATCGACTCCGCCGCGCAACCGCATCATTTGCGGATTAATCTTCACCCCGCCGTAAACGACAGCCGATTTAACCGGCAAATATTTACCGTAAGCAGCGATGGCTCCGGCAACCTGCGTCGCCAACTCGCGGGTCGGCACCAACACCAGGGCACGAATATGATTAGCCTTTACCCTTAGGCCACCTGTCAGACGGTGCAACAGCGGCAGGGCAAAGGCGGCGGTCTTGCCGGTTCCCGTCTGGGCCGCGGCCAAGACATCCCGTCCGGCGAGAATGGCGGGAATCGCCTGCAGCTGCACCGGCGTGGGCGTGACATACCCCAATTCGGCAAGGGCGCGAAGAATGGGTTCGGAAAGGCCAAAGGAAGAAAAGGACATAGCAATTTTAACCAAGGTGCGGATCAAGAAAATCTCGAAGAGTCGCCTGCTGTGAAGGTCGAGACGAGGAAACTGAGTATTGTTTGGAATATACCAGTCTCTCCAAGAGACTCAATGGATATTCAGGAATGTGGTATTGTGAACGTACATGGTGGCCCTGCAGTTTGTCCCTCTATTGTTTACCTGGTAAATCGTTTGATATGACGGTTGCAAAAGAAACGGTTCAAAATCTCTTTCGCCGGTGGTATAACTGCCACCTCGCCGATGCGATTGCAGGCAAGGGGTCTGGCAATTCTCCTCCTCGGTTCCTTTTTACAGGTTGACAACGAATATGTTGGGTACAATAGCAAATGCCCTGGCGATCATCGCCGGCAGTCTCCTCGGACTCCTTTTCAGCAGGGGAATTGCCGATAATTACAAAGAAATTATTCTGAGTGGCGTCGGGCTCTCGGTGGTGCTTATCGGCATGAAGAGTGCCCTGGTTTCCAATGATCTGATGGTGGTGATTTTTTCCGTGGTCATCGGCGCCTTGCTCGGCGAAGGATTGAAGATCGAGACCAAACTCCAGGCAGTCGGCAATTTTCTTGAAAAGAAGGTCGCCGCCAAATCGAGCGACACCAAGTCGTTTGCCCGCGGCTTCGTCACTGCCAGTCTGGTTTTCTGCGTCGGTTCCATGGCCATTGTCGGCTCCCTGGAAAGCGGCTTGACGGGCAACCATCAGACTCTGTTCGCCAAATCGGTGCTCGACGGGGTGACCTCGGTGATCTTCGCCTCGACCATGGGACTCGGGGTGATGTTTTCGGCCATTGCCGTGTTTCTTTACCAGGGCCTTATCACCCTGACCGCCGGTTTAATGAAAAATTTCCTGGTGCCGGAGACGATAGCGCAGATGACCTCCGTCGGCGGCCTGCTCATCATGGCCATCGGCTTCAATATGCTGAAGATAACCACCATCCGGGTCGGCAACCTGCTGCCGGCAATCTTCCTGCCCTTGCTCTACTTCGCCCTGCGGCAGTGGTTTTCCTGAGTCTTGAAAGCCGTTCGCTGAGAGATCAAAGCCGAGCCACGCCAAGGAAAATGGCATGCAAGGCGACAACGACGACGATAAAGGCGGAGCGGGCGGTTTCATGACTAAAACCGGGAAACCGGTAATGCAGGTGACCGTGCGGGCAGCCGGCGAGGCAGTCGCCACAGAGAGAACAACTGAGCCCCGCCCGGCCGGCCTCAATGTCTGTGGCGGCAAGTGCCCCGTAACGGCAGACACGGGTGCAGATCCCGCACTTACAGCAGCCTCCGCCTATTCGAATGCGCCAGGGATTTATTTTGCCAAAGATGTTGGCAAGGAGTCCCATGGGGCAATAGGTGGTGCAGTGGACCATGATGCCGCTCCGTCTCGACCACAGCAGCATGACAACAACACCACCTACCCCAAAGAATGCCGCCAGCGCAACTGCAACAGACAATGGCTGCCCGCTTCTCCCCAGCAGCCAGGCCACCGCAAGGACCGAAAGACAGATCAGCCATCGCGCAAATTTAGTCCAGCCGGGCAGGGCTCCGGCCTGCTTCTTGCCGGTCGCTGCCCAGTTGTCCCAAGCGCCGATATAGCAGAGATGACTGCACCAGGCCGGTCCGACGAGGATCAAGGTCACTGCAAAAAGAATGAGCATAAAGAAGCCGTCGCCGCGGTATAACGGCCCGGCGGCTATCAGGGCGGGGATGGGCAGATGCAGCTTGCCAGTCATTAAAAACCGCTCAAAACCGAGAAGTCCGAGAAAAAGCTGGGAAAAAAACATCACCGAAAAAAGTAACCAGACGATTCGCCGCCATCTCGCCGAATCCTCCGGCCTGAGCATCTTGCCGGCAATCCAAGCGGCGTAGCAGCCCAGCAGGATGACGACAATCCAGCCACTGCTCGGGAAAAAGCGGTCGAGAAGAAGAATGTCGAGGGATGTTTTTTGCCTGGCGATGGCAAGGCCGCCGATCGCCAGAAGAAAGGCCAGCCCCTGGACAAGGCTGCCGGGCTCGCCGTTACGGCAGGCCCGGCGCAGATGCAGCAGGGACGCGGCCAGACAAAGAAGGGTGACGGCACCAAGTACTATCGCCAGACGCAACCACGGCAGACCCACGGCCATACGTTGCTGGATAAGGTTTAGGGTGATATCGCCCCAGAGCCACGAACCGAAGCCAAGAAGGCCGGTCAAGGCCCAACTTTTCCATGGTAGTGGCGCAACCGCCAAAACTCCAACCGCAAGCCAAAAAACAGCTCCGCCGGGGCTGCCCACCCGAAATGCATGAGCGGCAAGTAAAAGCAAGGTGGGCATGGCAAGGATATTTGTAGTCATCGTGAGTTTGTGCGCTCTGGTCGTGCATCAATTAAAAAACACTCTGTGGTCATATCTGGTCACTAATGCCATGATAATGCCATAAAGTCATTGACCTGAATCAAATTGCTAATTTTTTGTGTCGCAGCTAGTGACATGATCGCGAACGTGTCCGGACTATGCACCTTGGCCGAGGATCTTGCCTTAGTACTTCATCCTTCCCGCCCTTTGCGAACGCCAAAGGCGATGCAGAGGTTTTTAATGACAACTCCACATATACCGGCAAGGGACGATGCATAGCAAAAGTTGCTCTCTTTTTTAACCATTTTTACTCTTAAATTCACTGTAAGTATTTGCATTCCCAGCAACTCGATAATACAATAGAGAAAGAAATAGATTTTCCACAGGCTGCAAAGGACTAAAAGAAAGATGCAAAACTTATTTCATATTCTGCCCTTGCATCCCCTGCGTGTATCTCCACTGTTCCGGCTGACTATTTTGACCGGAACCCCTTTGCTCGGAGGCTCTTTATGCAAATAGTGATTGTCGGCAGCGGTGCCATAGGTAGGCTTTTTGGCTCCTTTCTAATCCGGGGCGGTAGCGAAATCACCCTGATCGATATCGACCATGGTATCCTGGGTGCACTACGGGAAAAAGGTATCGGCCTCCTCGAAGGGGACGAGGAACATCCCGACAACACAGAAACTTTCCCTGTACAGGCGCTCCATTCCGCGAAGTCTGTCACCGAGGCCGATCTTGTGCTTATCCTCGTCAAATCCCAGGCTACCAAGGCGGCAGTGCAAGATGTCGCCCATCTCATACACGACAAATGTCCCTTGTTATGCATTCAGACCGGGCTCGGCAATCTGGAAGTCGCCCGAGAAATCGTACCGGAAAAAAACATTCTCCTCGGGATCACCTATATGTCGGGAATCGCCTTAAGTGATGCCCGGGTGCGAAAGGGTTCCCACGCTACAACCTTTATCGGCGAACTGGACGGCTCCTTCTCACTGCGATTGGAGATCATCAAACAACTTTTTTGTCGAAGCGGTCTGGAAACCCAGATGGTGAAAAGAATTATCGGCCGATTGTGGTCCAAGGTGATAATCTATGCGGCCATCAACCCGGTTTCAGCGATTCTCCAGGTACCGAACGGCTCTCTGGTTTCCAGAACGGAATCGATAACCTTGATGAAGCGCCTTCTCGACGAAGGCCTTGCGGTGGCCAAGGCCCAGGGAGTCGAACTCATTCACCCCGATCTTTATGAAGTGCTCTTTGACTCCTGTGAAAAAAGCGCCAGCAATCTTTCTTCCATGTTGCAGGATATCCTCAACGAGGTGGCCACTGAGATCGATGCACAGAACGGGGCAATCTGTCGCTATGCCGAAATACACGGCATCGACGTTCCCACCCACCGCACCATGTTGGAGCTCATTAAATTGCTGGAATGCTGGAAACCGGGAGTTGGACAATCATAAGCAATACCAATCAACCTAGGTTCAGAGGAGTTTTAAACCGTTGTAAAAACGACTTAGCTATAGAAATGCCAGGAACAGTTCTCTTTTCAATACCCATTTGAGGAGTATGAGGAGTCATAACGCAACGGGTAACAGATTGCCATTATTTTGTAACTGTTCCCAAATTCAACGGTATCCGTGAGGAAAAATGTATGATCGGTCCGTTAAAACTGACAGTCCTGTTTCTTTTCGGTCTTTTCACCCTAGCTGGTTGCTCAAAGGAATTTGTTCCCGTTGAACCAGCTCCCAATACCGGTACCGTCTTCCAGAGGACACCTGCGGAGGTGCAGGTTGCCGCCCATAATGCCCTTACGAAACTCAATTTTGCCATTACCAAGGAAACAGGGGAACTTATAGAAGCAGTGCATTTGAAACCGGGCGAGACCATTGACGGCAATAAAAGCGAAATGGTCTACATTTGGATTAAGCCACGGGAGAGCAACGTCTTAGTCCTTATCTATACACGTCTGCTGGCAACCGGCATAGCCAAACAAAAACAGTGGGATCAGCAGCTTATCAGCAAGATGATGGAAGAACTGCAATAAGCATTTGAAAAATAAGGCGTCCCGACTTGCCCACGATGAAGTTGGAACACAGAGGAACTATTCAGGACATTTCTCTAGCCATGTTATTCTTTGACAACAGGGTAGGAAGTTCGGCAATGGTCTCTTCTTTTTTGAGTCGACGAGTCAGTTTGGCAGCGTTTTTTTGCCTGCTTGCTTCCCTGATGGTTTCTGCAACTGCCCACCCGACAATGGCGCTGGCAGAAAATGCCCAACCAGCACCGCCACCACCCTTGCAACATGGCCCCACCAGCTCCACTCCGGCTGGAAAAAGCGTGCCGGTAACTGTTTTCATTGCCGATGTCGAGGAGATTCTTGAGGTTCGCCTCTATTTCAAGACCATGACTGCCACCGACTACTTTTTCCTGTCGATGACCGGTTCCAGCAAGGGCATATATACAGGCAGTCTCCCCCCGACTAAAAACGATACCAAGGGAATCGATTATCTTTTGCTGTTTAAGAACAGCCAGGGCGAGATACGCAAGACCAAACCCTTCCGCATCCTCGTATTAAATGATTACAATGCCTTCCCTCCGGTGCCCGGTGAATTGGAAATTCTGACAGAACGGGGTACTCCCGAAGCAGAAAATCACGAGTTTGCTGTCCCCTTTAAACTGGTCACCACTCCAGAGCCTCTCCTGGCCTATGCGGTTGAAGATCCCTATCCGTTGCACGACACTCCGGCGCCAGACAGTGGGAAGAATATATTCAGGGGATTTAGCGGCCTAGGGGGCGTTTCTTTCTCCATCAAAATTGGCGGAGTGGGATTTTTCTACAAAGGTTTTTCCGGCCATTAAGCCATCGTATATCTGCCTGGGCTCACGCAAAAACCGGATACAGGACAAGCAGGATCATGCCGGTAATGAGCGGCACGGAAAGATTGTCGTTGATGCTGACCCCTTTCCCAAAACTCACAGGAAAAAGCTCAAAGATGGTATTCGTGAAAGAAGTGATAAAGATCAGGGGCAAAGGCACTGTGCCGTGCCATCGATCCAGCAGCATGGGTACCTGTGGATAGACAAAAAAGAAAAGCAAAAGCCCTAGGATAAAACAGGCAAATGAACCCTCTAGGGATTTTTTGCCTATTTTAATGCGCCCCATGCTGATCCCGACAATGGCCGCGATGGCATCTCCGAGGATAAAAAGAGACAGTACTATGAAAGCAATATGTGGGCTATTAAAGAAGATAATGGAGCATAATAATGCCGAAATGAAAATATAGGTGGATCCAGTAAACGAATTTTTCTCAGATTTCCTGAGCACTCCCGACCCAAGACCAATGAATAGCTTTTGCACGGCGGCATTGTGAAAACGAAGGTACTCTAAGGCTATTGAACCAATGGTAAGCAAACCAAGAACAATAACCGGAGTAAAGGAAGAGTACCCATCAATCATGGGGATATAAAAAATTCCTGCCGGGATAAGTGTGCCCGAAAACACATGCAACAGTTTGCGATTTATTTCCTCTTTGCTAAGGCCCATTTGTGTCTCCGAATGCCTGGGTAATAATTATTTGTGTGGGGCAAGCGCCAGACCTTTTAGGTAATCAAGGTCTTGATAATATCGCCTTTGCCAATCACCCCCACCAGCTGCGCCCCCCTCATAACCGGCAGGGTATGGACATTCTTTTCCGCCATGATGGTCGCCAATTCATCAAGCGGAGTGTCCTCATCAACCGTCAGTGGATTCTTGGTATAAATATCGGCAACCGTCGAACCGGCAAATTTCCTGATATCTTTTTCCATTTTGTCGGGACGTTCAAGAAAGATGAGGGAATCGAGGATGGCAATGACAGTGGGAATATGAATTTTCTTTGTTTGATCGATGAGATCATTTTCAGTAACCACTCCGAGGATACGGCCGGTCGCATCAACCACCGGCGCCCCACCGATATTGTGCGATGCCAGCAGTCGGGCAAGATCTGTTACTGATGTCTCTGGCGCTACAGTGATCACATCAACTGTCATTATTTCTTTGGCTTTTAGCATGATTCCTCCTGCTTAATTGATTAGGTCATTGATTGAAGGTTGCACGGTTCTCATCATCCATGGGCATATCAACGCTCAAGAACTCCCCCCGCATACTCTCTGTCTCTTGTCAGGTTAAAGCTTTCCTCCTGATATGTCCAGCGCCCTTCTTCTTACAAAGTTTTTTCTTCAGAGCACCATTGTGTTCCTTGACTGTTTAACCTAAAGATGTCTGCAGCAATACAAAAAAGTCTAAACAGATTTTTATTTCGCTGGAAACCGCTCTAGAATAGCTCTCGCTACGAAGCGAAAGTGCCGACAAATATTGACAAAAAAACAAAACGTGCACATCGTTGCAGAGTCAGTAATGCTTGTAGATCGCAGCATCATCCACCGATATGAAAATACAATCAGAGGAGATTTTATGAAAAAAGCGCTCATCGCCTATCACAGTCGCACCGGAAAGACCGAAACTATGGCCAATTTCATTGCCGAAGGTCTGCGCTTTTGCGCTGTTGATGTGGTACTGAAGAAAATATCAGAGATTGACAACGAACTGGATATCGTAGGATACGACGCATACGTCTTTGGTTGTCCTACTTATCATAAGGATATGACGGGAGGAATGAAACAGTTCCTGTTTAAGGCTGAACTCGCTAGCTTAACCGGAAAAATCGGCGGCGCTTTCGGTTCTCACACCCATAGCGGCGAAAGTGCGCCGATGCTCTTTGACACTATGATGCACGTCTTTAGGATGGACATGACAGACCTCGGTCCCTTGAAACTTACTGAGGCCATGGTGGCTAACGAGGAAGGTGTCAAAGCATGCCAGGATTACGGCAAAGCCATTGGCGAAAAGCTCGCGTAGCCCTGTAAAGTGGCGAACACGAATAAAAGCATACTCGGGCCTGAGTTATGATTATGTTTCTTGCCCTACTATAACTCAAGCCCTGTGCTAGTCTAATTTATTCATGAGCCACAACGAACAATGACAAAATGGCCCCTAATCTGCGAGAAGCTTGAAAGAAAGTTTAACTCGCGCTCGAAAGACTGCCGGTTGATTATTGTCAATCTTCATATCGAGGGTCACCACTTCCGCTATCCGCAGATCACGGAGGCTGAGACCTGCTGAATTAACCGCATTTTTCGTAGCTTCTTCCCACGATACGGGACTTGAGCCGACCAGTTCAATAATTTTGTAAACACTCTCAGTCATGGTCATTCTCCTCGTTAAGTTTTAATAAGACATCCCTTTTAGATAACTTGTAATATGATGCATACCTGCACAACAGGCGAATACAACTGTCTATGTACCATGGTAGCGCTTTAAGGAAAGAAAGTGAATCAAATAATTTGCAAACTGATAAATAATCCTCCACCATGTTATATCGGGAAGTTTTAGAGTTTTTCCAGTCATTCTGCATATACGGCTAGCACATTACAGGTTCACTGGACCACGAATAGTAGTGAAAAGTACAATCAGCTATTGCCCGAGCTGTTATTTCCCTTGCATATCCTTTAAAAGAGAGTATATATATCTTATCGATAATTTTAAGTAGAAGCACATTTCCTTCAGGTTCTCCTCGTTAGCCTCTTTCTTTTCCTAGCGTTGTTCGTTGCTGTTGAAGTTCATGCTGTTTACTTAAGCCGGAGGAGCAGCATGAGACCCAATGACGGATATCCTTGTCGCACTTTTTCAAAACCTCAATGTGTCCGCTTTTTGCCTCTACCTCCCGGGTATATGCAGCGTATTTTACCCAAAAATATCTTGTCAATCAATTGCATTCGTTCGGATTTCATGCAAAATCCGACAACAAGGTTACGGACACCAGCAACTGCCCATACTTGCACTGAAATAATGTTTGCTATCAGCGGATCCCTATGGTATCCGCACCCTCGAGAGGCCCGGCCATGACCCGGCAGCTCACCACGAAGTACTTTGGAGTATAAATGAGTTTTAAAGATTTCCAGTTTCATCCGACAATAAACGCCGGCATTACCGCCTGCGGTTACACAATTCCTACCCCCATTCAAAAACAGGCCATCCCGCCGATCCTGGCAGGCCGTGACATTCTTGGTTTGGCCCAGACCGGTACCGGCAAGACTGCAGCCTTTGTCCTCCCTCTTCTTGAGCGGCTTCTCAACGGGCCCCGCAAGAAAGTGCGGGCCCTGATTGTTGCACCCACCAGAGAACTGGCTGAACAGATCCATGAGAATATCGGCAACATGAGTCGACAAACAGACCTGCACAGTGTCGTTATTTACGGTGGCGTGGGCAAAGGCAAACAAATAAGCATCCTTCGCACCGGAATCGAAATTGTTGTCGCCTGCCCCGGTCGCCTGCTTGACCTGCTGAACGAAAAAGCCTTAACCCTTAGCACCGTCGAGGTACTCGTTCTGGATGAAGCGGACCACATGTTTGACAAGGGCTTCCTGCCGGACATTCGCCGAATCATCAGGCTGCTGCCGAAAAACCGTCAATCGTTGGTTTTTTCCGCCACCATGCCCGGAGAAATCCGTCATCTGGCTGAGGAAATTCTCAGCAATCCGGTAACCGTGCAGATCAACCATACCTTGCCGGCTCCGTCAATCTCCCATGGCCTCTTTCATGTGGCGACAGACCAAAAAACCTCGTTGCTGAAAAATATCATTAAAGAACGGGAAATGAGCAGCACCCTGGTTTTTACCCGAACCAAACATAAGGCTAAAAGTCTGGCGCTGCAGCTGGAACGATCCGGCTTCAACGCTGCCTCGATACAGGGCAATCTTTCCCAACAAAAGAGACAACAGGCTCTTGATGGTTTTCGCGATGGCACTTATGGAATTCTCGTTGCGACCGATATTGCCGCCCGCGGCATTGATGTAACCGGCATTTCCCACGTCATCAATTATGACATGCCGGACACCGCCGAAACCTATACACATCGCACCGGACGAACCGGCCGAGCCTCCCGTACCGGCCAGGCTTTCACCTTTGCCAGCCATGAGGACAGCAAGATGATTGCCCTCATCGAACGAAATCTCGGCAAAAAAATGGCCCGCGAGACAACCCCGGCACTTGCCCCGCCGGCAGAAGAAGAACGTTGCCAAGAAAGACGTGAAAATTTGCCCCGTCATCAGGCACCAAGGGCAAAAAAAACCGGCGGCAACACCACCGGCCAAGGCAAAAGCCGACGCGATAAGGCCTGCGCCTTTGATTTCGGCACCAGAAAGACGTATCAACGATAATACATTAATTTTGTCTGGATTCCCAGACTTCCAGTCGAAGTGTCAGGTGATGTTTCGGCTACATGACAAAGGGGTAAAACCCGAACAAAGGAGTAGTACAAGATGGCTCAAGGTACAGTAAAGTGGTTTAACGATGCGAAAGGTTTTGGTTTTATTGAGCAGGATGGTGGTAAGGATATCTTTGTCCACCATACTGCAATTCAGGCCCAGGGTTTTAAATCCCTGGAGGAAGGTGCTCGTGTGACCTTCGAGGTTGTTGACGGCCCCAAAGGTCCGGCTGCTGCAAATGTTGTTCAGCAGTAAGAACAAGCCTCCGACGGTTTTCGGTGTCCCCTCACAGAGGATCACCGAAAACCGTAATTTTTAATACCCTTTGAGGGACAAAAAACGAATTTTTTCTGAGAGATTCAGGTACTCGTGTTGTTAGCCAACACGGGCAAGTGGAAGGAGATGATCTTGGCGAAACCCAACTATTCATTTGAAAAGCGGCAGAAAGAACTGGCAAAGAAAAAGAAAAAAGAAGAAAAACGCCAGCAAAAGCAGGAAAAACAAAAAAATTCCGGAGAAGATAAGGAAAACCTTGATCTTCCCGTAGAGTAGTTGTAGCCACAAACTTTTCATTTTTAAATCACTTTATGCCATGGGGAAATCCTGGTGGCTTTGTTATGAGGACACAACCATGATTACCGCATCCAATATTGCTCTCTCCTATGGCAAGAGAATCATCTTTCAAGACGTCAATATCAAGTTCACCCATGGCAACTGCTACGGACTGATCGGCGCAAACGGTGCCGGCAAATCAACATTTTTGAAAATTCTTGCCGGCCAAATGGATCCTGATCGAGGGGAGATCAGCAAAGGCCCTCGGGAACGCATCGCCGTTCTCAGCCAAGACCAATTTGCCTTCGATGAGCATTCGATTATCAATACCGTTCTCATGGGCCATAAAAAGCTCTTCAAAATCATGGCCGAACGCGAAGCAATCTATGCCAAAGCCGATTTTACCGAAGAAGATGGCATCCGTTCAGCAGAACTCGAGGCGAAATTTGGAGAGATGAACGGTTACGAGGCGGAAGCTGAAGCTGCGGTACTCCTGAAAGGCCTTGGTATCCCGGAAGAAAATCGTCAGAAAAAAATGAAGGAGCTTGAAGGCAGCGACAAAGTTCGGGTGTTGCTGGCCCAGGCCCTTTTCGGTAATCCGGACATTCTTCTGCTTGACGAACCCACCAATCAGCTCGATTTGACGACCATCAGCTGGCTTGAAGAATTTCTTGCCCGTTTTCAGAATACAGTTATCATCGTCTCCCATGATCGCCACTTTCTCAATCAGGTCTGTACCCATATGGCCGATATCGACTTTGGCAAAATCACGGTTTATGTCGGCAACTACGACTTCTGGTATGAGGCAAGCCAATTGCATTTCAACCAGAAAGAGACCGAGAGTAAAAAGGCCAAGGCTAAAGCTGAGGATCTGAAGGAATTCATTCGTCGTTTCAGCTCCAATGCATCGAAAGCCAAGCAGGCAACCTCCCGGAAAAAGCTGTTGGAAAAACTCACTATCGAGGAGATGCCCTGTTCCTCCCGCAAATATCCTTTTATCACCTTCAAAGCCGAACGACCCTGCGGCGATATCATTCTCGAGATCAAGGGACTCAGTAAGGCCATTGACGGGATTTCGATGTTTCGCGATCTAAATCTTACCGTCAATAAAGGCGATAAAATCGCCTTTATTGGGACCAATAGCCTGGCCAAGACCACCTTGTTTCAGATTCTCGCCGGCGAGTTGCAAGCCGATACCGGCAGCTTCCGTTGGGGAGTAACGATGAAGAATTCTTACTTTCCTAAAGAAAATAGCGACTTTTTCAACAGCGGCGAATTGGATCTCGTTGGTTGGCTGCGTCAATATGCGCCGGCTAAGGAAACAGAGAGCTTTATCCGTGGCTTTCTCGGAAAAATGCTTTTTTCCGGCGACGAGGCCATGAAAAAGACCTCAGTTCTCTCCGGTGGCGAACGGGTCCGCTGCATGCTCGCTAAAATGATGCTCGCCGACGCCAATGCCCTTATCCTCGACGAACCTACTAATCATCTCGATCTTGAATCTATCACCGCCTTAAACAACGGACTGATCGCCTTCCCGGAGATTGTACTTTTCGCCTCCCATGACCACCAATTTGTCGCAACGGTGGCCAATCGGATTGTCGAAATAACTCCTGACGGCATTATTGATGTTATGATGAGCTTCGAGGAATATCTGGCAGCCAAAGAAGCCAGTCAAAGTGGCGAGACTGAGTATCTCGACAGAAAAGCCGCCTGAATTGCCATTTCAGAGCTGCAGATTTCTCCGCAAAGGCCTTCTCATCTACACCGCAAGGTACTGATTTTTATTTATAAATAAAGAATCTGCCTTTAGGCGATAGATTGAAGCTCGGAGACCGAAGCAGCATTTCTCTGCACCAGAGGAAAGCTCATGGTAAAAGTCGTGCCCACCTGCGGGGTGGACTGCACATCAATGTATCCTTGATGCGCTTCAACCACTTCCTTAACCAAGGCAAGCCCCAAACCTGAACCGGTAATGTGGCGGGTAGCCTTGCCTTTAACTCGGAAAAACCGGTCAAAAATATGCGGGAGATCCTCTTTACTGATGCCAATACCGGTATCTTGTACCCTGAAATTGATGAACCCTCCCGTAACCTCTGTGCTGAGCAACACCTGACCACCATCGGGGGTATATTTCACACTGTTGGAAACGATGTTCATGATCGCCGTGCGCATATGATCGTAATCGACGTTGAATAGCCATTCTTCGCTGCACGGTATGTAATTCAGGGTTATACCCTTGCTGTCCGCCTGCAGTTTGGTGATTTCGATGACATCGCGTATAATATCTTCCCCGCGTATCGGTTCAAGGTTGAAGACCACTGTACCGCTTTCAAGTTTCGACAGATTAAGGAGATTCTCAATCAGTCGAAGCAGATCCTTGGTTCGTGTTGTCATCCTTTTATGCAGGGCATTGCAGGAACTGGTCGCCTCATGTTCGCAACCAACCTGCAGGGCATAAATCATCTGCTCGACGGAGGCAAGGGGTGATTTCAGTTCGTGGGCGACCATGGCGACGAAATCGGACTTCATTTTGTCGATTTGTTTATGCGCACTGATATCCTCAAAGGTGGTGACCGAACCGATGACCACGCCCTGCTCGTTCGTCACCGGAGAACAGTAGGCCCGCAGAATATTTCCGGGAGATTGCGCCGGGTGCAAATTCCCGGGTGACCACCATGGCCTTGTTCATGGCCTCGTTGATCATGTTGATCGCTGTTCGATCACGAATTGAGGCAGCCAAGTGTTTGCCGATGAACGGATCGGTCTGAATCTCAAGGATCTTGATAGCCGCCGGGTTATGCAGAACAACTATCCCTTCGGTATCGGTGATGACAACCGCCTCGGCCATACAACTGAAGACGGTTTTCAGGCGGCTCTGCGATTTGTCGATGGCCAACAGCCCCATATTCTTTTCTTCCCGCAGCCGCTCAGTTTCGGCGCGCATGGCAAGCTTGTCAATGGCCCGATCGACTACTACCCGAATATAGTCCGGAGTGAACGGTTTGCCGACAAAATCGAAGGCCCCCTGCTTCATCGCGGTCACCGCTTTGGTCACTGTGGCAAAACCGGTGATGACGATCACCTGGATATGCGGTTGATTTTCGCGAATCCAGTCAAGAACGGCAAAACCATCAAGTCCTGGCATCATGAGATCGGTCAGAACAATATCGAAATCGATATTCCTTGAGCAGCTCCAAGCCTTTGTTGCCGTCCTCTGCCTTGGCAATTTCATAGCCTCTTTTGGCCAGGGCGCGTTCCACCCCTTCACGAATAACCTTTTCATCGTCGATGACCAGAATGCGCACAGTATCCATAGTATTATTCCTTGAAACCTGAGGACAAAACACGGATGCAGGGCAGGACCGTTCCTCTTGCCGTCACCGCTCTTCAATGTGCCGGCAAGAGTGCGATACCGCATTATTTCAACCAGCTTTTTATAAGTGCGAGCAGTTCCGCCGGCTCGACCGGTTTTGGCATATAGTCTTCCGCCTCACTTTCCAGCATATCCCGATGGGTATAGGTGCTGGTGGTGACCCGATCGGCCACAGCAGTAAGCAGGATGATCGGGATTGATGCGGTGGCCTTGTCGGCTTTCAGACGGGCACAGGCAGCATGGCCGTTCATAACCGGCATCATCACGTCGAGGACGATAAGATCCGGTTTTTCCTCGGCAACCGCTTCAAGACCTTCCTGACCGTCGTAGGCAACACGAACTTCATACCCGCCGCTCTCGACGATAACACGCACTGCTTCGACAAAATCCGGGTCGTCATCCACCAGCAGAATTTTCTTTTTCTCAGCCATTTCTCTCCTCCATTATTGAGATTGAAAATATTCTCTCTTTGTTATTCTACCACCGGTCGCGGGAGCAGACCAGCTCCACCGATGATTTCTGCCAATTTTTCTTCCCACTCGATAGCCATAACATGCACCCCGGCGATTCCTTCCATTTCTTTGAGCTCCTGAATCTGTTCAATACACATCTCAATGCCTTTTCCCGCCTGTTTTTCCTTCGGTTCAGCGGAGATACGGGCAATCACCTCTTCAGGAATATCCATTCCGGCGACCATCTTGCGCATGAATTTCGCCATGCCAGCCGATTTGAGGGGAGTTACTCCGGCGAGTATCTTGACCTTTTCATGCAAACCTTCTCTTTTGGCCAGCTCCATATATTCTTTGAATTTTTTCATGTTATAGATGCACTGGGTCTGGACGAAATCAGCACCGGCGGTAGCCTTCATTTTCAATCGCGGCACCCTGATCTCAAACGGATCGGCAAAGGGATTGACGGCACAGCCGATAAAAAACTTCGGCGCCCCTTCGAGTTTTTTCCCGGAAGGGAAAATACCCTCGTCGCGCATCAATCTGACCAGATGGATAAACTGCATCGAGTCGATATCAAAGACATTTTTTGCCTGAGGATCATCACCAAATTTTTGATGGTCGCCGGACAGACAGAGGATATTGCGCACCCCCAGAGCCGAGGCACCCAGCAGGTCGGACTGCAGGGCGATGCGGTTGCGGTCGCGAACCACCATCTGGATCAGCGGTTCGACCCCCTGCTCCTTGATCAGCATGCAACCGGCCAGAGAACTCATCCGCACCACCGAGGTCTGATTGTCGGTAACATTGCAGGCATCGACATTGCCTTTGACAAATGCCGCCTTCTTCCTGACAATATCCGGGTCGGCACCCCGGGGAGGACCGCATTCCGCGGTAACTGAAAAGTGCCCGGCCGCCAGTACCTTTTCCAGATTGCTTCCCGATTTCATTATATCATGTCCTCCCTGATAATGCGGCGCGGACCGCCATCTCTTGCGCTCGACCACCCCTTAAACGGTTTGAATTTAGTGTAATTGTCCATTTGGTTCAGAGCCTTCAAACGATCAATGATGAGCTGCCAGCCGCATTTGACCGACTTGTCCACCTCGCAGATCCCCTGTACCGAACCACCGCACGGTCCATGAAAAAGCGACTTGGCGCAGCGGGTAACCGGGCAGATGCCGCCGGTCAGGTGCAGAACGCAATCGCCACAACCCTGGCACCTCTCAGCCCACTCACCCTGCCTCTCGGTGACGCCGAGAAAGCCGGTGTTGATGCCGGGAAGCAGGGGCGTTGTGGTGAATTTTTCGGCCAGAAATTGAATGCCGGCGCCACAGGCAATCGACAGCACTGCCTGATAATCGCCCACATAAGGCCGCATCTGTTCGACATATTCAGGATCGCACTGCCGCTCAAGGCTGACTTCCCGAATCTTGATTATTTTGCCACTCGCCTCACGCGCCAGTCGCAGTGTCGAGGCCAATACCTGCACCTCCTTCTCCCCGCCAACCCTGCAGACGGTGACGCAACCATGACAACCGGCCAGGATGATGTTGTCGTATGGCTCGACCATTTCCAAAATCTCTTCAATAGGTTTCGGTGTACCAGTAATCATGTAGCCTCCTTCTGAGATACTGCGTGAACCTGTCCGGCACGCACCAGATTGATGGGACTTGGGCCGAGTTCCCGGACTCTTTCGACGAATTCGTTGGCATAAGCGGCAAATTTCGACCCTTCTCCGGCACTCAGGTTGAACATCCGGATGCGATCGGGCCCTATTTTTATTCTGTCAAGAATACCATACACTCGCTTGACCCGTGCCTGGGCACGAATATTTCCCGATACGTAGTGACAATCTCCTTCCAGACAACCAACAACCATGACTCCATCCGCGCCGTTTTCAAAGGCCTTTAGAAGCAGCGACTCGTCAATGCGACCGGTGCAAGGCAGCATGACGATACTGATTGCCGGGGGATACCTTCTTCTCTCCGAACCTGCCAGGTCCGCTGCGGAATACGCTCAATGGCGACAGGCAAAAACGATGACACTGGGCGAAAAGTCACTCATTATTTTCCTCCTCCTGCAGATTACTCTTCATTCCGACTCAAGACGCGCTGTACGCTTCAATCTTTGCACTGATATTTCTGTCGTCATACCGACCGAGATGAATGGTCTTGGCCGGGCACTCGGCTACACAGATGCCGCAGCCCTGGCAAAGAGCCGGGTTGATCTCGGCACTATGTTGGTCGTTGATAAACGGCACCCCATACGGGCAGGCTCGCACGCAGGTCAGACAGACCGCACAATGGGTCGGATCAACCACCGACACGATCGCCGACATTTTCATGCTCTCGCGTGACAACAGTGTCGCTACCCTGGCAACCGCGGCCTGGGCCTGGGTGATACTCTCGGTGCTGCTCTTCGGCCCATGGGCGGTGCCGGCCATGAACAGTCCTTCACTTGGCAGATCAACCGGCCGCAGCTTGGCATGCGCCTCAATAAAGAAACCATTCTTGTTTCTCGGCACCCGGAGCATCGACGCCAGTTCTTCGGCATCTCTAGGTTTCATTCCGGTTGAGAGTACCAGGAGATCAGGATGGAATCTTACAGGCAACCGAATCGAAGGATCGACGACGGTGATTTCAATCCCCGGTTCCTCAGTGGTGATCTGCACAGGATTTTCCACCGGATCATAGCGAATAAAGTTGATCCCCTCGCGCCTTGCAAGGCTATAGTCAAGCTCTGCCAGGCCGTAGCAACGCATATCGCGGTAAAGCACATCGATCCGCGCACCCGGATGCATTTTCTTCAGCCGCCGGGCGTTCTTTACCGCATGGTTGCAACAGACCCGTGAACAGTACGGCAGATGATCAGCGTCACGGGAACCGGCGCACTGCAGCATAACTACCTGGAGATGCTGCCAGTCAATACCTTGATTGTTTTCGCTTTCCAAAGCCGCCTCAAAATCGGTCTGGGTCATAACCGTATCGAGCATCCCCAGGCCATGAATTTCCGGACGATGTTCCTCGGCCCCGGTGGCAACCAGGATCGCTCCGTGTTTCAAGGTTCTGGTACCTCCCGAGGGCATGACAATCTCCGTTTCGAAGGAGCCGACGAAGCCCGATTGCTCCACCACCTCGCTGCTGGTAAAGACCTTGATACGCTCGTCGTTCAGCACCTTTTCCTTCAATTCGCCGAGGAAATCGGCAAATTTTCGACCATCGGAGCTCCGCTGCAGATGGAGGAGCTGGCCGCCCAACTGCGGCTCCCTCTCGACAAGAAACACACCGAAACCCTGACGGGCGGCTTCGAGGGCAGCGGTCATACCAGCTACCCCGCCGCCTACCACCAGAAGCCGGGCATCGACGGCAAACTCCTGCTCCGGCAACGGTTCCCCGGCTGTGGCATTGGCCACTGCCATGCGTGTCAATCGTTTCGCCTTTTCGGTGGCCAGTACCGGATCGTCGGGATGCACCCAGCTGCATTGATCACGGATATTGGCCATGTCAAAGAAATATTTATTCAACCCGGCCTGCTGCAGGGTCGACATAAACAGGGGTTCATGGGTGGTCGGCGAACAGGCGGAAGTAACCACCCGGTTCAGCCGGTTGTCTTTGATAATTTCCCGCATCCTTTCCTGGGAATCCTGAGAACAGGTATACAGTGGATGTTCAGCATACACCACGCCGGGCAAGGTTCTAGCGTATTCGGTCACCGCTTCGACATCGACCACCGAGGCGATATTGGTGCCGCAGTGGCAGATAAAGACCCCGATACGTAAGCCTTCATCAGGTTCGATAACCCGCTCCGCCGGCAGCACATCAGCGATGATCAAACTGCCCCGCGCCTCGGCGAGGCTGGCTGATGCGGCTTCTGCCGCTGCCGACGCCTCACAGACCGTCTCCGGAATGTCCTTTGGTCCCTTGACCGCACCACTGACAAAGATCCCGGCTCTGGACGTTGCCAGCGGTTGGTAACAATCGGTGACGACAAAACCATAGCGGTCGAGGTCGATATCCAGTTTGCCGGCCAGCTCTTTGGTGGCCCGAGGAACCTGAATACCAACCGAGAGTACGACCATATCGAACGTCTCGGCCTTTCGTGACCCGGAATCGTCGACGTAACGGAGTTCGAGATCACCGGTTATCGGATCCTCGAAGATCCTGCTGACCATGGCCCGCACGAAGCGGACGTTATGATCCTTAGCCCTGGTCACATAGTCGTCGAAATTCTTGCCGAAGGAGCGCATGTCTATATAGAAGATGGTCGGTTCGATATTTGCGTCGTGCTCCCGGGCGATGAAGGCCTCCTTGGTTGCATACATGCAGCAGACCGACGAGCAGTAATCACGGTCGCACGAATGGTCGCGGGAACCGACACACTGAATCCAGGCGATTTTTTTCGGGTGTTTGCCGTCACCTGGCCTGGTCACCGTTCCGGAAGTTGGCCCGGAGGCGGAGAGCAGTCGCTCAAATTCAATGCTGGTCAACGACATTTTTATACAGCCCATAGCCAAATTCACCACGCAACCTGGCATCAAAGACCTCAATCCCCGGTGAAAAAATCACTGAGCCGATAGCAACCTCGGTCTCTTCCTCCCGGTGGTCGTAATGGATTGCTCCGACGCCGCAGATCGAGGCACAGGTACCGCAGGCACCGGAATTCAGCCGGACACAACTCTCTTCATCAATTACCGGAACCCTGGGTACCGCTTGCGGATAAAAGATGTTCACCGGTTTTCTGCCGTTCAGCCCCTCATTGAAACTGTTCAGGAGTGGTCGCGGAATTTTGTTGGTGACTTGATCGATAGCCAAGAAATTTACCGGACAAACCGACACACAGGCGCCACAGACCTGGCAGATATCAATGCCCGCTTCAATACCTTCTTCAACCATTTTCAGAGCACCGATATTCATCACCTTGTCACAGGTGATGACACACAGGCCGCAACGAATACAATCCCGCTGGTCGGTTCCTTTGCATTCCTTTTTCAAAAGTTGCGACCTGGCATGAACCGCCGCACCGACACTTTTGTCAAAATCGGCTGCCTGGTTGACGGTGATGGCCTTGAACTTTTCCGGACAGGCAACTAAACAGGCACCGCAGCCGGTGCATTTGTCCTGGTCAATGACCGCCATCTGTTTCTTTTCCCAACTGACCGCGCCGTGCAGACAGGCCTTGAAACAGCCACCGCACATGCTGCAAAGAGAAGTATCGACAGAAAAATGCCATTTGTTTGATTTTGTTGGTTGCGGCAAACCGGGCCCGCGAATAAGCCTTTTTTCTTTGGCACGGGCGCGGATCTTTTTCTCCCCTTCTGCCGGCAGGGCCGGGAAGTGGGAAATCTGCGTCACCGGGCAGACAATCTCGCAAAGACCACAGCCGGTGCAGGCACCGACATCAACGTAGCGGGCATGGCGGACCAGGGTCGCCGTGAAATTTCCGGCATCTCCCGTGAGGTTCTTCACCTCGCTGTGGGTAAAAAGCTTGATATTCCTGTGTCGTCCCACCTCGACCAGCTTGGGTGACACGATACACATCGAGCAGTCGTTGGTGGGAAAGGTCTTGTCCAACTGGGCCATCTTTCCGCCGATAGCAGGCGAACTCTCCACCAGATAGACCTTGATGCCGGCATTGGCGAGATCAAGGGCCGACTGCATGCCGCTGATACCGCCGCCGATGACCAGCACGGCGGCGGTTGGATTCTGTTTGTTTCCTGACATTGTCTGAAGTATCCCCGTCATGCCGATACCTCCTTTTTCATAGCTGCATTGCTAAAAATTGCAGAGAGAACACCTGGACTAACAAGATGTACCTTTTGCTGTTTCGACGGATAGTTTCCGGTCATCGCCGCGTCGAGCAGTTCGGTGACGAAAAAGACCGGCATGGCTGGTGCACCGATTTCGCCGGACTGCCGGCTTTCAACATTGGCCTGGCACATCGGACAATCGGTGACCATGGCTGTGGCCCCTGCCCTTACTGCGGCACCGACGATATCGCCGACCAGTTTTTCGGCAATGTCGGGTCGTGCCATGGTGAGGCTGCCGGAGCAGCATTCAGTCTTATGCGACCAGGCTACCGGTTTGGCACCTATCGCGGTCATGATCCGTTCAAGCGTTTCCGGCCGCTCCCAGTTAGCGGCATCGGTTATGCGGGGGTTGCGCAGCGATAGACAGCCGTAGTAACAGGCGATCGGCAGGCCTCCGAGGTTCCTCGCAACCTTGGCCTCCATGGCAGCGAGAATCTCCGGTTGAGCAAGAAAAGAGCTGATATGCAGGATTTTAAAGTCGGGGTTATAATCGCCGACATCCCAGAAACCTGGATCTGCCCGCAAAGCCTTATCGGCAGCCTTTAGCCGCTGAAAACAGGCGGCACAGGGAACTAAGATATCGTGTCCGGCCCGGTTCGCCAAAAGGAGATTACGAATCGGTAGACGCATCCCCGTCTCGTGGTCGGTCATATGGGCGGATGATGCACCACAGCAGTTCCAGTCAGGAATTTCGACCAGGTCGATTTCCAGTTTCCGGCAGATTGCCCGTACCGATTGGTCATAATCAAGTGCCGTTCCTTCGAGGGAACAGCCAGGGTAATAGGATAGTTTCATCGGTCATACTCCTTTCCCTTGCCGGAAAATATTTCTTTGATTTCCGACTTACCTTTGATCGAGTGCGGCACAAGTTTCAGTTTGCCTTTCAAAAACATATTGAGACCGAGTTGCATATCGCCGGCCAGATCCCCGGATTTCACCTTGTAATTGGCGATCATGCCGATTTCCCAGGCCCGACCCCAGCTGCGTATCGACCCGAGAAATGATTGATGAAAAAGAGGAATTCGCGGCTCGGCCGGGGCAATGCCTCTTCGCAGGGCAAGCTCTCGCAGCACATCCATGAGACCGGCGATTTCAATCTCATTCGGACACCTGGTGGCACAGGTCTCGCACGCCGCACACAGCCAGATAGTATGGCTGTGCAGCAGCTTATCTTCCTGGCCGTAACCGGCAAGCCGCACAACCTCCATGACGTTCAAGTCAAAAAAATCGCCGATCGGACACCCTGAGGAACAGCGGCCACACTGATAGCAGGCCTGCACATCGATATTCCTGGCCTTCAGTTTCCTGAGGAATTTTTCATTCCGATCATCGGGTGAAATGCAGGTTTTATCCATGGTTCTCTCCAATCAAATTTTCCATGACAACAGGAAATTTCAAGGTAAAGGTGGTTCCCGCCTGCGAAGTGGAAGTCACCCTGATCGACCCCTTATGTTCCTTGACTATCGCATAGGAAACCGACAATCCGAGGCCCGTCCCTTCACCGGTTTCCTTGGTGGTAAAGAAGGGTTCAAAGATTTTCTCCAGCAGATCATCCTTGATTCCCGGCCCGGTATCTTCTATCGAAATTTCATTGATGTCCTTATTGGCCCTGGTCCTGCTGGTAATTCGCAACCGGCCTTTGCCGTCCATCGCCTGCGCAGCATTGACGACAATGTTCATGACCACCTGGTTGAGCCTGGTGGCATTACCGTAGATGGGCGGCAGCTCCGGATCCAGTTGGCGAATGATGGTGACATGTTATGAAAAAGCGGCTGATGCTGCAAGATGGTCAGGGTCTTCTGAATGACATCATTGAGATCGACCAGTTCCATCTCGTAGGTGTTCTGATGTGAGAACTCCAAAAGGTCGGCGACAATCACCTTGCAGCGCTCCGCCTCATGGATGATTGTCTGCAAATCCGGCCCTCAGGGGATGATCTTCGCCCAGTTCTTCCTGCACCAGATTGGCATACAGCATGATTCCCGACATCGGGTTGTTGATCTCATGTGCCACCCCGGCGGCAAGACGGCCCAGACCGGCCATCTTTTCCGAATGCATCAGCATTTTGTGGGTTTGTTCAAGATTTTCCTCGATCTGCTGCAGAGCCCGCAGATCGGTGAAAAGCCCAAAGGTGGCGAATCTCCTGATCATGGTCATAAATGATGCCACCGGAAAAACTCACCGGAATATCCATGACCGTTTTTGTGTTTAACGATCATTTGTTGGCGCAGCAGCTTGCCCTTGCCGCCAAAATCATCGCTACGCATTCGTTTGATCAGCTCGTAGGCCACACCCTCGTTATACAGCTTGGTCACGTGCAGGGTTTTGGTATCTTCCTCATCATAGCCCAGAAGGGCATGGGCACCGGAGTTAAAGAGGACAATATGCCCCTTCATGTCCGAGGCAATGATCCCGTCCACGGAACTATCGATGAGATTATGAAAGAAGGCATTGCGCCGTCGAAGTCTACCCTCAAGCATTTTCTGCTGGGTGATATCGATGAGGTAAAGCAGATAGTAGTCAGACAATGCCGGTGGATAAACAACCACCCCGACAAGGATTCTCCGCTGGTCATCCTAAAGAAAAGTCGATTTCCTGGCTGATCTTCCAGCCGTTTTCCTGGTTTTCCGCTTGAAATTGCTGCTCAATCCGGTCAAAAAGAGCGGCGTTTTTCTCGCCCAAAAATTCTCTGACTGTTCCCCCGACAAGATCGCCGTAAGGCACACCTCTAAAGCGACCTGCCGCCGGGTTGGCATGAATCACCCTGTGATCAAGCCCTACGACCAACACCCCATTCGGGGTTTCCTGGAGGATGGTATTGAGATAATGATACGGGCTAAAGGTCTGGGTCGTCAATGAGCTCGAATCCTTGTTTGCGGTCGACTGAACGGCATCGGCCATAACGACTCACTAGCGACCAACAAGATCGAGAAATTCAGGTAATCTATCCTTCCATCCTATGGCAAGTAAGACAATTCCATCTCCCAGCGGGGCCAGTTCCCTGAGGAGATCCGCAGCTACCTGCATGCCGGCATCTTTCTTGACCGGGGCCTGCATCATCTTTTTCAAAAACTCATGGGGAATCGACGGAACTCCCGGCAGGTTGTTGAGGTAGCGCACCATTGTCACAGATTTTAAAAACATCACCGAGGTAAACAGCTGAATTCCGGTTTCTTCGGCAAAAGGGAGAAACTGTTCGATGATATTCACATCATAGGTCGGACCCAAGGTTACCGACTTCACACCATAAGCCTGAAGTTTCTTAAATGATTCTGCTCTTTCTCGGTTGAAATTGACATCATCGGAAAGGTCGATTCCCACCCCGACATGAAAGTCGGTGGCCCCATCAAGGGCTTCGCCCGCAAGATCCTTGCCACTGTTCAGTGCAGCGACACATTGCAGCATCGACTCGAGATCCAGGTCACCGCTGGTCCTCGCCACCGGTTGATCCCCTTCGGCTGGATCATGCCCTTCCTTGATGACGATTTTTTTTATTCCGAGGGCAGCAGCCGAGAGCAAGATCAGCCTGAAAGGAAATACGGTTGCGATCCCGGCCGGTTATGATCATTTCCGGATCAAAACCTTTTTCCTTGAGAGCCAGACAGGGGGCAACCGGCGACATACGCATTATCGCATGTTCACAGTCAGTTACCCGAACGCCATCAACACGCCCTCGCACCTGCAAGGCCGTATTGAGAAAAGCGTCGAGATTGACACCTTTGGGAGGATCTACTTCAGAGATGAGAGTGATAACTTTTGTTGGTGGGGGTACTGCTTTCTTGTGCGGCGTCCATTGAACCTCCTGTAAGATGATAATAATGAATTACTTTCTTCAGGGAGAGTGGAGAATCTTACGCATCAATGAATACGAAATACTGCTAAAAACAGCTAGAGGTTTTCGTCCTCATTGTCAACCGCATTAAACTAGCAATTAAAATTATTATCAAGGCAAATATTTCTGATTGCGAACCAGCAAATCGCGCCCTGAATCATTAGATGAACAACCTCCAGTGATTACCCTTTTTGACCGCCCCGTGTGGGAAAAACTTTTGGCCTCTCGGGGATGTCTTTCTTAACACCATTCCTTTGTTCTTAAGGTGACACAGATAATTTTCGACCGATTACATAAAGCGGTGCAAAAAAGTCCTGGCTAATTCGCCGGAAAAATTATGGGAAACAGCATTTTTTTTGATGTCTTATGATGTAACTGTACTAATTCTTTTGCTCTCTCAACATCTTTGTGACAAACAGCTTCAAACAATTCATGATGTTCAGCCTTTATTTCCACGATTCTGGCTGGCTGCAGGTCTTCAGTCCGAAAACGAAGAAATATTTTCTGACAAATATCCCTATATCGAGCCGACAAGACGTCGTTACTGGCCATATCTATTATGGTGGCGTGGAATTCCGTGTCGAGAATGAACAATCTCCGATCGACACGAGTGGAAATAGCATCCTCATAATCAAGTTTTCGTTTTTCTAAATTCTGCTGTTTTTTTTCGGTCATATTGCGAATTGCCTTGCCAAGAAAACCGACCTCCAATACTTCCCTAACCTCATAGTGGTTCTCGGCTTCTTTTCTGGTCAATTTGTGGACCGAGTACCCTTGGTTCGGCACAAAATCCAAGTAGCCTTCTTGTGCTAGAATGCTCAAGGCATTATTAACCGGCGTTCTACTCACCCCGAGTTCCTTTGCCAAATCGATAAACACTAGCCTTTGTCCAGGAACGATTTCATAATTGAGCATCAGTTCAATTATTCGATGATAAACCTTTAATGTCAGATTGCTGTATTTTTTCACAATCTTTTTCTCTCACATTGAATACAAATACTCATGGAATACCGACAAGGTTCTTGCCGCTCGGCGTTTTCGTTGCGACATATTTAATAACCGGCTTCTTGCAAAAAACGACTCGTTTGGTATATCATCAACCTCCAGGTTATGAGCCTGAGAAAATTGAGGAGGTTAAATTCACCTTCGTTCTATTAGTATATATTGAATATTATGTCAATAATCTTAAAATATAAACCCCATCCAAGAAGCAGTGTCGGCAGGGTTTTCACTAAGGATCCCCGGCCTTACCGTTACCCCACCGGGCAGTGCCCTGCTGTCGCTCACCTCAACCGAGGCAATTCCCCACTCATAAAGGCTTCCATTGTTCTTGACACGAACATTATTGTATGTAATATATCATGCAATGTATGTTGATGCTAGTCAAGATTTTTCCTTCGTCTTTTATAAATGAGAATTTGCCTGAGCACATCAACGCTCAGCAGCCAAATTATCACTGACAAAATTGTGCAAGATGCTTAAACAGCACCTGATTTTCTTTGTTCAATGGAACAATTCTGTAGAGGGTAGGCAATGAAACAGGTAGTCATGTTGGAAGAAGCTGTCGGTTGTCCTTTGGCCCATGATATTACGGAGATCCGCCCGGGTGAATTTAAAGGTGTTGCCTTTCAAAAAGGCTATATTTTGCAAGACAGTGATCTGGAGCACCTCCGCCGACTCGGCAAAAACCATCTCTACATTATCCGTCCCGATGCCGATGAAATTCACGAAGATACGGCCGCGGCAGCAATCGCCACCTCTCTGTGCGGCGAAGGGGTTGGCTGGAACGAACCGCCCAGAGAAGGTAAAATCAGCCTGCTTGCTCTTTACGATGGTCTGTTCAAGGTAGATGTCCACGCCCTGATGCAGTTCAATATGTTCGGCGAGGTGATGTGTGCCACCCGACATAGCAATACCATAGTAAAAAAAGGCGACATCGTCGCTGCCACGAGGGCGATTCCTTTAATGGTTTCGCAAAAGCTCGTGCAAGCTGCAACGGCTGCTGCCGGGTGTGCTGCTGCCGGCGTTTTGCGTGTAGCGCCGATCAGATCACCGAAAGTCGGTATAATGATTACCGGCAACGAAGTCTACAATGGCCTCATCCAGGACAAATTCAAACCTATAATAACAAAAAAGGTCACTGAACTCGGTGGTGAAATCGTCGCGGTCATTTACCTGCCCGACGATGACGAAATGATAGCCACCGCAACCAGGGATCTGGTAGAACAGGGAGCCGACCTGCTGATCACCACCGGTGGAATGAGTGTCGATCCAGACGACCGCACCAGATTTGGTTTGCAAAAGGCAGGAGTCGACCACATCGTTTACGGCTCGCCGATTTTACCTGGAGCGATGTTCATGGTTGCCTACCTTGGGGATATTCCGGTACTCGGTGTGCCGGCCTGCGGCATGTACGCAGCCCGTACCGTACTTGACCTCCTGTACCCGAGAGTACTGGCCGGCGAAAGGCTGACCCGGCTGGAAATTGCCGCTCTCGGGCACGGAGGACTCTGCCTGAATTGCCCAACCTGTACTTTTCCTGTTTGTCCATTTGGAAAGTAATTGGGAGGATTATTAGTCGGGTATGCTCGGCAAGGAAAAATTGACCCGTTGGCTCTGGGCAAACGGTGAATCTTCAATCAAAGGAGAATTGTATCGATGAAACCAGTTAAAACAAAAGACAAAACCGTCTTAAGATCTCTTGGTCTCGGCGGCTACTTCGGCGGCGGGGCAGAAGGTATGGTTGATGTGAAGAACGGCAAGATTGTTCGCGTTCGACCATTGCGCTACGGGTGGAAATACAAAAAAGAAGAAGTCCGCCAGTGGAAGATGGAAAGAAACGGGAAAATCCTTGAACCTACCTGGAAATCCCTGCCCGGACCATTTTCTCTTGGCTATAAAAAGACGGGTTTATTCGCCGAATCGCGTCCCCTTTCCCGATGAAGCGGGTAGACTGGGATCCAAATGGCGAACGGAATACCCAAAATCGTGGTAAAAGCAAATTCGTCCGCATCTCCTGGGATGAGGCTGCAACTATCATCTGCCGATGAGATCAAAAGAGTGCATGAGAAATATGGCTACAACGCCATTCTCATGCAGGGCGACGGACATGGCGAGTGCAAGACCATAAACACCCCGCACGGCCATCCCGGCGTCCTCCTTGAATACCTCGGCGGTTTCACTCTCCAGGTTCGTAATCCCGACAGCTGGGAAGGCTGGTACTGGGGTGCCAAACATGTCTGGGGTCAGGGTGCCCAGGGCATCATGTACCCGGCGGCGAATATCGTCAAAGACACCGTCGAACACTCCGATATGGTGCTTTTCTGGGGTTGCGATCCAGAAACCACCCCCTGGGGTTTTGTCGGCCAGTTCGCCAGCCGTCTTTGTTACTACCTGACCGAAGTCGGCATCCAGCAGGTGTATATCTGCCCGGACTGCAACTACGGTGCCGCCATCCATGCCGATAAATGGATTCCGGTTCTGCCCAATACCGATGCCGCTCTGCAGCTGGCAATCATCTATATGTGGCTGACCGAAGGTACCTACGACAAGGAATATGTTGCAACCCATACCGTCGGCATGGATAAGGTTGCCGATTATGTTCTCGGCAAAGAAGACGGCATCCCCAAAACCCCGGAATGGGCCTCGGTGAAATGCGGCGTTCCGGTCTGGACAATCAAGGCCCTGGCCCGGGAATTTGGTGCGAAAACAACCTCAATTGCCCATTATTTCGGTGGCGGTTTTATCCGTGGACCATTTCTCCCATGAACCGGCCAGGCTCGAATGTATTCTTCTCGGCATGCAGGGCCTGGGCGGACCAGGTGTCCATCAGCATCAATGGACATATTTCGGTCTGCCCCGCGCCGAGGGTCTTGGCGGCACCTTCTTCTGGAACCCGGAGATCGAGGAACGACTCGCCTCTGCCGGTTTACAGCTCGGTGGCCGCCTGGCAGGATCAGGTCATTCCCAAGACCTTCATCCAAAATGCCATTTTATCGGATGAACCGATTAAGTTTCGCGGTACCGGAGCCCAAAACGCCTTGACTGCCGACCAATTCAGCGAATACACCTTCCCGATCGACACCGGAGAAAAAAGGTTCGCAGATCCACATGATCTGGACCGACAGTCCGTGCCGAATCACCTGCTGGAATTTTGGTCACGAAACGGAACTGGCCCTCAGGAGCCCGAAAATTGAGTTTATGGTCGCCCAGCACCCTTGGTTTGAAAACGACTGTCTGTATGCCGATATCGTCCTCCCGGCCAATACCCATATGGAGGTAGACGACATCGTCACCAATATCCGCCAGGGTACCATGCAACCCAATATCATGATTACCGAAAAGGCCATTGAGCCGATCGGTGAGTCAAAGAGCGATGCCCAGTGCGTCCTTGAGGTGGCGAAGAAGTTTCCCGGCATGGAAGAACAGATGACCGAAGGAAAGACCACCGCCGATCTGCAAAAAGCAATCTGGGGCTACATGGGTGGCGAAAAACTCGTCTCCTGGGAACAGTTGAAGGAGAAAGGTTACTGGATATATTCCACCGCAGAGGACTGGGAGAAAGATCCTCCTGGCTTCCGCCAATTTTATCTCGATCCGGAAAAACATAAACTCAATACCCCGTCCGGAAAACTTGAGTTTTATTCCGAGGCACTGGCTAAGGCCTATCCCGACGACAAGGAGAGGGGACCAATCCCCAAATGGGTGGAAAAGAGCCACAATCACGATGAACGGCTGTCAAGCCCCAGAGCAAGGCTCTATCCTCTTCTCATCATGTCTAACCATGGCCGCTGGCGCGTGCATGCCCAGTGCGACGATATCACCTGGACCCGCGAGACACCGACAATGAAAGTCACCGGTCCGGACGGCTACAAGTACGAACCGTGCTGGTTGCATCCCAGTGAGGCTGAGAAAAGAGGCATCAAAAACGGCGATATCGTCAAGGTATTCAACGAGCGCGGCATCGTTCTGGCCGGGGCCTATGTTACGGAAAGAGTACGCCCTGGCGTTGCCTATGTTGACCATGGTGCCCGACACGATCCAATCAAGACAGGAGAAATCGAGCGCGGCGGAGCTATCAACACCATTACGCCCGGGGCCGTTACCAGCGAAAACTGTGTCGGTCAGATAGGCGGCGGTTATCTCGTCGAAGTACAAAAGGTAAGCGGCGAGGAAATGGATAAATGGCGACGCGAGAATCCCGAGGCGTTTGCAAGAGAAATATGATCAGGCGGCAGGTCTCCGTGTCGATGCCTGGATTGTTGACGGAGGTGACAAACAATGAAAGTATTTATCGTAGATCTGTCTGTTTGTAACGGTTGCTACTGCTGTCAGATTGCCTGTAAAGACGAACATGTCGGCAATGACTGGACGCCCTATGCCAAACCCCAGCCGGATACCGGTCAATTTTGGCTCGGTATAACCGAAAAGGTGCACGGCCATGTCCCCCATGTCAAAGTCAGTTATATTCCTCAGTTGTGTCATCACTGTGATGACGCCCCGTGTATCGCCGACTGCAAGGCCGAGGCTATCTACAAAAGAGCCGACGGCCTGGTTATCATTGATCCGGAAAAGTGCATCGGCTGCAAGCTGTGTGTCGATACCTGCCCGCATAACGCGATTTTCCTCAACGAACAACTGAATATTGCCCAGAAATGCACGGGCTGCAGTCACCTGCTGGACAGTGATCCGGAAGAGTGGTCGGTACCCCGTTGTGTCGACCAGTGCCCCACCGAGGCCTTACGCTTTGGCGAGGAGGCCGATTTCGCCGATTTCATTGCCGAGGCTGAGCCATTCAGGTCCGAGATCGGCACCAGGTCACGCATTTATTATAAGGGATTGCCGAAGAAATTTGTGGCCGGCACCGTTTACGAACCCACCAAGAAAGATGTCATTATCGGTGCCACCTGTACCTTAACGGATATTGAATCTGGGGAAACCTTTAGCGGCACAACCAACAATTTTGGCGATTTTTGGTTAAAAGGACTGAAGGACAACCGAAACTATACTCTGACCATCGAAAAAGACGGGAACAGCAAGGTGATTCAGGGGATTATCACGCGATATCGACCGCGGTCTTGGGGATATCCCCATGGTATTGGCTGGTTAAGGAGCCAGAAAAAGCCCGGTCGGATCAATGGTTCCGCCGGGTTTTTTCTTAAGTTTTCCTCTTTTCAACACGAGCAAAAACTCAATAAATGAGGTGCTGCCATTACGGTCTTCCTTAATTTATCTCAAGTAGCTCCACTTCATACACCAGATCAAGCCCGGCCAGAGGATGATTGCCATCGACTGTAACGGTCTGGTCGATGACTTCGTTTACGACAAAATTGATCCGCTCTCCATCGCGGTTCTGATACTGCACTGTACGTCCCGGAATCAGTTTGATATCCTCGGGAAAAACCTTCCGGTCCAGCCGTAAAACCAATTCTTTTTTATACTTGCCATAGCCCTCATCGACAGGGATAAGAATCCGACGTTTTTCGGTCACATGCATGCCGATAATACTCTCCTCAAGTTTTTTCAAGACATTGCCTGAACCTATCTTGAAGGAAAGCGGTTTCCTGGTCTTTTCCTGCTCAACCCTGCTGCCGTCTTCGAGGCTGATGTGATACCGAATTTTTACTGAATCGCCCAATTCCGCCACCTTCATGGTTCTCTCCTGCAATCGCGTCCATCATCATTAACTGGGACATCAACTGAACATTATTTCATTTCCTTTTTTTCACCTCAAGCCAGCTGCATCATTTTTGCTTGCATGCAACCATCGGTGCGTGTATTCGTAAAACGTGCGGACCATCACTTTCCTGTCATCGGCACGATCGTCACTGGAATTTTTGTGTCTTTAAGCACAGATTTAATTACTGAGCCTACTGAAGTTTTTGAAAACAGCCCCTTTTGTGCTCCAAGAACAATCAAGTCACATTTGTTTTCCACGGCATGGGCGATTATGTTTTCGGCAACATCGCCATCGCTGATAATGATCTCGCGCGCGAGCAACTCGGTGGGGGCGTCCTCAATGCCAATCAATTTGCAAAAATTTTGGATATCCTCCCTCACCATTCTGTTAACTGAGGTTTTTCCGGTCAACGACCGGTGTACATCGGCATGCTGGGCATTGACAATATCGTCCCATTTATGCCGACCCAGCAGATCTTTGATTCGACCCTCAACACCATCCGGCAATTTTTCAATGACATGCAGCATGTAAATGGTTGCCTGAAATCGGGTGGCCATAGCAATACTGAACTCTAAGGCTTGTTGGCAATTCGCTGTCAGATCGGTGGCAAAAAGAATTGACTCGATAGGTTTCAACATCTTGTATCTCCTGTAATTTGGTCTCGGGAACCGTAGAAAAGTCAGCAGCTCCCAAGTATTTTAAAAAAATACGCTATACCACATTATTTATCTGCTGTGCCTACAGCATTCATTATCTTCCACAGAATCAGCCCCACAGTTGATTTTATTATGACAAGAATGCGAAACTGTCAAGGAGCTGCAGCGAAAATTGGTATTTTCGCACAATCAACTGCTCTCAATATTATTCTGTTATTCTTCACATTTTTCCACAAAATTACTTCATGGTAAATTACATGTAAAAATACTTGACAGCTTATCAATTCTGTTTCTATATACTGTCGGTATTCGTGTCGCAATTATCATCTGCTCATACGAAATGATCACCCCCAAATTTTCTCAGTGGTTTGCTGTTTTACATAACGATAAATGTCTGTTCACTATGGTATATTACTGTATGAGTTTTAGGCGACCATTCATTGAAGTCTTATTTCCATTTGAAGTCGGTCTGGCGCCTCGACTAGATTGGTTGTACATCTAGTCGTGACCGTTTTTGGCTTCACAAACCGTAATCCAACAAGGAGGGAGCGACATGAGCAAATTTAGATGGTCAATGTTGTTGGTCTGTACAATGATGCTTTGTATGAATGGAGGGGTGAAGCAGGTGATAGCCGAAGACAAACCGATGGAACTGACCTTCTCGAATTTTTTTCCCGCGCCTCACAACAATAGTATCCTTGCTGAGGAATGGGCAAAGGCAGTCGGCGAAAAGACTGGCGGAAAAGTCAAAATCACTCTCTTCCATGGTGGTACATTGACACCTGCACCACAAATTTATGATAGCGTCGTCAAAGGTCTCTCTGATATCGGTATGTCTGCACTCAGTTATACCCGTGGCCGCTTTCCACTTACAGAAATTGTCGATTTACCCATAGGTTACAAAAGTGGTTACGAGGCCACCATGGTAGCCAACGCCTATCTGAACAAGTTTCAACCCAAGGAATTTGCCGACACCAAGGTAATGTTGATGCATGCCCATGGACCAGGAATGATTCACACCAAAAAGCCGGTTACTAGCCTTGCCGATCTCAAAGGAATGAAGCTCAGCTGCACCGGTCTCAGTGCCAAAATCGCCGAAAAACTTGGTGCAACACCGGTTGCCGGGCCGATGACTGAGCGTTACGATTCGATCTCCAAAGGGGTAAGCGAAGGCGGAATGTTCCCCCTGGAATCACTGAAAGGCTGGAAGCTTGCCGAGGTAGTTCAGAACACAACATTAAACTATGGTACGGCTTATACCACGGCGTTCTTCATCACCATGAACAAAGACAAATGGGCAGCAATGTCACCCGACGTGCAGAAGGCCATCCAGGAAGTTAACACCCAGTTTATCGAGAAATGGGGCCGCGGTTGGGATAGAATTGACAAGGAAGGCAGTGAATTCGCGGTTGCCCAAGGAGTTAAGGTTATTACTCTCAGTCCCGAAGAGGATGCGAAATGGGTTGCCGCTGTCAAACCGATTCTGGACGAATATGTGACGAACATGAAGGGTAAAAATCTGCCGGGAGAAGAAGCTCTGAAATTCTGCCAGGAAGAACTGAAAAAACTGCAGTAGTCTGTCAGTTTTTGAGGGAGTGGTAACCCCCTATCATTCCCTCAACTTTCAAGGTGAACAATCTACTATGGCAGGTACGTGAAATGGAGTGGCTGAATAAACAAACAGAGGGAGTATGTAAGCTCCTCAATATGATTGCTGGATGCACTCTAACCTTAATGATGCTGCTTACAGTAACCGATGTCATCCTGCGTTTTTTCCGTATGCCGATTATAGGGGCATATGAATTGGTTGCTTTTGGAGGTGGCATAGTTATCGGATTATCTTTACCCCTTACCAGCTATAAAAAAGGGCACATCCTTGTGGATGATTTTCTCAAGGGATTTTCAAAAGACACACGTAAATATATCCACCTCACCACTCGGCTTCTGGGCCTCGGACTTTTTGCAATAATTAGCTGGAATATGTTCGTCATGGGTATGGATATGATACGAAGCGGTGAGGTTTCTCTGACGTTGGAGATGCCGTTCTATCCGGTTGTATTCGGCATCGGAGTCGCTTGTATTGTGCAATGTCTGGTGTTTTTGGTCCAGATCCATAAAGTGTTCGGAGGAACCTATGAGTGATGTCACTATCGGGCTGATTGGTTTAGCAGCCGTTTTGATTCTCTTTATGACAGGGATCGAATTGGCATTTGTCATGGCCATTGTTGGTTTTGTCGGCTTTTCCCTGGTCCGGTCATGGAGTGCCGGCTTTAATCTTCTCGCCAAGGACTTTTTTGATGTTTTTGCCTCATATGGATTTACTGTCATACCGCTTTTTGTTTTGATGGGCCAAATTTCGTTTAATGCCGGGGTTGCCAAACGCCTGTATGACGCGTCATATAAATTTATTGGTCATATTCCCGGTGGTCTTGCCATGGCCACTGTGGTCGGTGCAACCGCTTTCAAGGCAATCTGCGGTTCTTCTTCGGCGACGGCCGCAACTTTTGCAGTAGTCGCCGTACCGGAGATGGATCGCTATAACTATAGCCGAAAACTGTCCACGGGTATTGTTGCGGTGGTCGGCACTTTGGGTGTTCTCCTCCCTCCCAGCGTGACTCTCATCGTCTTTGGTATCATCACCGAACAATCCATCGGTAAATTATTTTTAGCTGGGCTTATTCCCGGATTAATGATTGCTGCTTTTTTCCTCGCCATAATCTATGGGTGGTGCCGAATTGATCCGAAACTTGGCCCCAGGGGAGAGCTCTCAACATGGTCTGAGCGGCTGAAAACGATCCCTGAAATTTTTTGGGTTATGTTGATTTTCGTTACCACCATCGGCGGCCTGATGTACGGACTCTTTACCCCCACCGAGGCGGGCAGTGTCGGCACCTTCGCGGTACTTGTTCTTTCTGTTAGTAAAAGGGACATAGGGTTCAAAGGCTATTTCAAATCGGTCAATGAATCGTTGCAAACGGCCTGCATGGTTTTGGTCCTGATTGCCGGTTCGCAGGTCCTCGGCCATTTCCTCGCCGTTACCCGCATTCCCATGATTGCCGCCGACTGGATAGTGGCCCTCCCCTTCCCCTCATGGCTGACAATGCTGGCTATTGTCCTAGTCTACCTGATTGGCGGGTCATTTATCGACGATCTGGCCTTTATGATCCTTGCTACACCGATTTTTTATCCGGCCATTGCCAAACTGGGTTACGACCCCCTCTGGTTCGCAATCATCATTTGCATTACCGTTATGGTCGGCGTAGTCATCCCGCCTGTGGCCATCAACGTTTTTATTGTCCGGGCTATCACTCGAGAATCTTTCAGCACCATTTATGCCGGCGTCTATCCCTTCCTTTTAAGTCTTGCTTTTTGCGCAGTTCTTTTGTTTATTTTCCCTGGGTTGGCAACCTGGCTTCCAAATCTGCTTATGAAATAAAAATTTCTCAATTACCTGGAAGAGGTGTGTTTCTATGATTGATTTGGGCATGTTTGGCGTAATTCATTTTAATCTCGCTTTCCTTGCGAGTATCGGAAGTGTCATTTTCATTAATATTATTCTTTCCGGTGATAATGCAGTCCTCATTGCCATGGCAGCGCGTAACCTGCCCGCTGCACAAAAGACCAAGTGTATTTGGTTCGGTGCGGGTTTAGCGGTCGTCATCAGAATTATTCTCACCTTCTTCATCGCCCAATTGCTTGAGATCAGCTATGTGAAATTGGTCGGCGGGGCGCTGATATTATGGATTGCCGTAAAGCTTTTCGAAGGCAGCGACGAAGAGCAGACAGGTGATGCGGCATCCATGTGGCAAGCCCTCAAACTGATCCTCATCGCCGACTTGACCATGTCGCTTGACAACATGCTCGCTGTGGCCGCAGCCTCCCATGGAAATATGTTTCTATTGCTTTTCGGCCTTGGAATCAGCATCCCGTTGGTGGTATTTACCAGCAATCTCTTGTCCACGCTGATGGACAAATACCCGATAATCGTTGTTGTCGGTGCAGCCGTCCTCGGCAAGGTAGGTGGCGAGATGATGATCACAGACCCATTCATAGTTAAACTCCTTCCTTCAAGCCTGCTGACATCAGATATGAAGGAGCCTGCTCATTTCCTTTTATATACAGTGGAAGTAGTTGGCGCAATTGGCGTTGTTGTCATCGGTAAGATCCTTGGCAAAAATGAAAATTAAAAATGAAGAGCAACTTGAAAATGCCAATTTATAAAGAGAAGAGTAGTTTTCATTATACACGGGAGTGCTCATGGCTATTCTGACATTGTCAAGACAGTTTGGGTGTGTCTCAAGAATTGGAAGATCTGTTGCGGCTTGATGGGTTACCAATATATTGATCGAGAGATAATTCTTGAAGATTTGCGTAAGGTAGGTCCTAAGTGGGAAGATTGGGCCAAAGAACTTGACGAACATTGCCCGACTTTTTGGGAGAAACACGATTGGTCTTTTCGAGGCTTTACAGCGCTTATTCAATCTGAAATCCTGCAATACGCCTTACAAGATCGCGTGGTCATTATGGGAAGGGGATCAAACTTTCTCCTTGAAGGGATCGGCTCCGCCTACCGAGTTCGCTTGGTTGCACCTATTGAATACCGAATCGCCAGGATCATGGAACGGGAAGATCTCGACTTTTCAACAGCACAATGGCTGTTAAAAAAGACTGACAGCGAACGTTTGTGTTTTATTTCTTCTATTTATGATAAACAGATCCATGACCCAGCCGGTTACGACGCTATTTACGAGGTGGATACCACTACAACTGACGTCATTGTTCAGTCGATCATTGCAATATTGAAGGAGAAAGAGGCCGAGAATACTCCGGAAGTCAAGGATATCCTTGCGTATGCGTGCAGCTGCTGCCAGAGTCAAGGCCGGTATCGCAACCAACCCGACTTTATTTGTTCCTGTTCTCGAAGTTAGCGTTATCGGAGTGGCCTTGTGATACGTGGAGTCACTCACACGACCAAGGAACAGAAAAGACTAAAGGAAGAGGCTGTTAAACTGGCAGGCGATATCCCCATTCAATTTGAGCTGCACTTTAGAGTTTAAATAATGGTTGATAAAGATACGTCCGACAAACAAGCGCCGGCCTTCATTGTAACAAACTGTGTAAACCAAGTTGCCGGCAAATCGCCACCGGCGCGACAGGTGCTCAATCAGCTCTATTTTCGAACCAACTCCACCACTATTTTACCGTATCTCAAATCAAAAGCTGATGGTAATAGCGGACATCCTTGTTTCTCCTTGAATTCCATCATTAATCTGCCCAAGGCTCTGATTCTGCCCGTAAATGACGATATAAGACAGCTATCGGTTCTTAATATTTCTGTGCCTATTTTGGATGAGAAAATTAGAGCCCGATTTTTAGCTGACTGGACCGCCGATTACCGGGGTAAACAGCCGCTGCCGGTTCTTTCCAGAAAGGTTGAGAAAATTCGGCAAAATCTCCACACCACACCATGCCCGCAACCGCAGATTGACCTGCTTGACCAGGCAATGGATAATTATGAAAAATTCGGATTTTTTTGCCAACTTGACTGGTGCATGGACCATTGGGGAACGTCAGCCGATATTCAAGGGGTGACGGAATCGACCTTTGAACTGCCGACCTCCTTTATAGAGTTTCAAACTCTTTCGACTCCTCCGATCATCGCAGTGCAGCAATTGGCGAACACCTTTCCTTCAGTTTTATTTACCTTATTGTTCAGTTACCTGCCTGATGCTACCTGGCAAGAAGTACAGTTTTATCCTTTCCCACCTTTTGGATATTAACAACCCTGTTTCGCGCATTGTTTACTACCAGAGGAAATTTTAATGGAAACAGCTGTCATAGAAGTCACAGCGAAAGCCACCAAATTGATTGCAGAACACTTTAAAGACAAGGAAGTGCTACCGCTAAGACTGTTTGTTAAACTCGGGGGGTGTGGTATCCGCAGTTTTGGCGTAGTTCTTGAACAACCAAAAAAATCAGATGCGGTATTTACCATCGACGGTTTTAAATATATCGTAAACAAGAGCTTGTTGAAGAATGTTCAACCTATTAAAATTGACTCAGATGGCTTCGGCTTCCGCATCAGCGGCAGAGGAATCGCACCGCATCATGGGTGCGGCAATTGTGGCTACATGTGCGGCGACGGAAATCAATGTTTAGGTAATTGCGCTGCTTGCAAGCAGAAATGCGGTCATGGCTTGCGTAATATAAATCGTAAAAAATCGTCTTAGTTTAGCCGATCCCCTTCACTGCTGGCGGCCAAAGGGAATATTCAATTTCCGCATACGACTGCGCAGGGTATTGGGATGTACATCGAGCCGCGCAGCGGCACCGTTGCTGCCATTGACTCTGCCATTGGTTGATATGAGGGTCTGAATAATGTGGTGGCGGACGATCTCATTGAGAGTAACCAGTGCTTCCTGTCCGCTATTTAAGGTGATGTTTGACCTCTTTTCATCTTGGGGCACGTGAGAACGGTGAAAAAAAAGTGGTCCCTGGCGGTGTTTAATCAAAGCTCTTTCAACAGCATTCTCCAGTTCCCGGACATTTCCCGGCCAAGTGTGGTCGGTGAGCTCAGTGATGGCACCGGGTGCCAGAACCGGAAGTTTGTGGATACCGAGTTCTATGGCTTTTTTACATAAGAAGTGCTCGACCAATTGGGGGATATCCATCTTGCGCTGCCTGAGTGGCGGGATGTGAATTGGAAATGCGTTGATGCGAAACCAAAGGTCCTGACGAAATTCACCGGATTGCACCATTTGCGGTAAGTTCCGATGGGTGGCGGCAACTACGCGAATGTCCAGGCTAATGGGGGGTGATCCGCCTACACGTTCGACTTCCTGGGTTTGCAGCACCCGCAATAGCCTTACTTGAGCCCAGGGGGGCAACTCTCCGATTTCATCAAGAAATATTGTACCTTTATTGGCCCTTTCGAACCGCCCCCTTTTCTGTTCAATGGCTCCAGTGAAAGCACCTCTTTCATGACCAAAAAGTTCACTGTCAATCAGGTTTTCAGGTATTGCCCCACAGTTCACTTTTATCAAAGGTTGATTGCATCTCGGCGAGCTACGGTGGATGGCATTGGCAATTACTTCTTTACCGGTGCCGGTTTCTCCGACGATAAGGACGGTATTCTTTAACCTGGCAACCTCGGCGACGCTTTGCATAACCTTTTGTAGCCCGCCACTGGCACCTACCACCTCATCGCCGGCACGAGCTATCAATTCCCGGTTTAAAAAACGATTGTCGGAAATAAGTTGCTCTCTCACTTGCAACAACTCCTGATGTTTCAAGGCATTGGCCATGGCAATGGCAAAGGGCTCGCGGAGAAGCCGGATAAGGCGGGCATGCGCCTCGGTCAATCTGTTCCTGCCCTTGGCAAAAACGTCCATGACACCCAATCTTTGCCCCTCGATGATGAGTCGCAGTGCAACCAGCGAAGTGTCAACAAACCCGAACTCTTTGCAAATGATACGACCCATAGGATCCTTTTCCGGATCGGTTATCAGCAAATAATCTTTTAATCTTTTGCCCTTTTCGATCGCTTTTGCCAGGTCGTTTGGCAGTCTGATCGTTTTTTCAAGCTTCACCCCCCCATGCCTGTCAGCCCGGGCAATATAACGAAGCTCGCCTGAGGACGGTTCATATATGTTTAAATAAATTTCATCGGCGGGGATATGTTCGGCAATAAATTCACGGCAGCGCCACAATGCTACCTCGATATCCAGGCTGCTGCAAATCAGCAAGGTTGCTTTTTTAAAGAAAGAATTTTCATCCATTGATAACCCGGCCTCCACAACTACGGAATTTAGTAAATACTTCAGTAAATTACGATATATTGTTTTTTATTTTATCATATTTGGTATTTGCCAACGATGCTTTTCGCAACTTACTGTTTTCATAGATATAATATTTTGGCATTTTCTTTGCTAGTAAAATACCAAGACTGTCAACCTCAGCTTCATTATTTGAATTCTTTTCACTAACGCCCTTGAAGGGGATAACTACCGAAGAAATGAATGTTCCGCCGGAGAAAGGTGGAAAATATTTTCTGAGGCTCTCAATGCAGGACCAAGAGGAGGAAATATGCAACTCAAACAAGGTGATTTATTTCATGGCATGGACATCGAATTCATGAAGGAAGTTATCGATCTCACCATGAACATTTCAGGCAAGGCAGGAGATAACCTCTTCAAGGTGGGTGACCCTGCCAATTTTTTCTACATTCTTCTGAAAGGCAGTGTCACCATGGAGCGAGGCAAGGGTAAGTGGTATACCGCCAAACAACCCGGCGAACTTTTCGGCTGGTCCGCTCTCATCCATCGTAAGGAGTTTGCCGCTTCGGCCACTTGCAATACAGATTCGGAGCTGCTTAAAATTGAACGTGACCCATTTCTTGAACTGTTGCAATCGTCGCCATCGAACAAAGCAATCTTATACGAGCAATTAGCCAAGATGATCGGCAATCAACTGCTCGAAGTCTACGTTTCCACCGCATCCTGAGCTTTATAATACGACGAACCATTTTTTTACCTCCAGCAGGCACAAAAAAAGAGCCCTTCCGCCAAAATCGGCAAAAGGGCTCTTTTTCACTAATTTTCCAATTACCCAGGAAACTATAAATCTATGGGAATATCGCCTAAGCACAAATCCTTGTCGGTGAAAATGCCATCAATGGTTTTACTTACCTTGCCTTTTTTAATGCTGAGACTGTAGGTACGGTTGTCCTGCAAACCGTTGAACCAAAAATCACCATAAACATCACTTTCCGCGGTGAATGACTCTTTCGATTTGGCATCCTTAAGGGTACATTTGGCACCAATGACTACTTCTTCTTCCTTCGGATCATAGACGGTACCGGCCACAAACTTCTTGGGCAGATGCTTGTAATAAACCCGCGACTTGGTACCGGCTGAAGGATTCAAGAATTCAGCTTCGGCAATAAAATCCTTGAATTTCTTTTCTTCGCCAAAAAGCAGCGCACCGGTGGGGCAGTTATCGACACAACGCGGCACTTCCCACTCGGCTTCATTGTCGAGGAGATGGGCACACCCGGTGCACTTTTGGGCAATGTTCAAGCCCTCATTGAAGTAAATCGCATCGTGCGGACAGGCGTCTGCGCACAGTTTGCACCCAGTGCATTTATCCGGTTCGATGATGACCAGCCCGTCCGCACGCTTGGTAATTGCCCCTACAGCACAATCAGCAATACACGGAGCATCGTCGCAGTGGTGGCACATCTTCGGGACATAGGTGATCTTGACTTTCGGCACCTGGCCACGTATCAGTTCGGTAAGACCGATCCAGAACTGCCCGGTATCCGGCTGGGGCTTGGCATACGGGCTCCAATCGTTGCCCACGTGTTCATCTTTACATGCAATCTGGCAGCAGTAGCATCCGTTGCATATCGATAAATCGATGTAAAAGTTTTTCATTATTTGCCTCCTTTTTCTATCCAAGCGTCAAACCGCAGACCAGACGCCGCATCATATTCACGCTCAAAGGCTGCGGGATTTTCCCGCTTCCATGCATCCATCATGTCACCGGTAACCAGTGTCACCTCCACCAAGTAGCCGCTGGTGGCTTGCCCTACGCAGCGCTTTGAGGTAATCCCGTCGCCGGAGATGGTGTTGATGGCACCGCCCCGGTCGACTTTTCCGGTATAATCGGATCATGTCGAGCACCGTGGTCAACATAGGCAACGCCGGGCATTACCCGTTCCCATACCCGGGCGCCACACAGCACGATACCGCGTTCGTTGTGCACCTGGACGATATCGCCCATTTTTATGCCGCGCTTTTCGGCCTCGGAAGGATGGATCCATACCGGTTCATACATGTAACCGTCCCACCCTCTGACTTTGCAGGTTTCAACTTCCCGGCTCCAGCTGATATCATCAGCCTGGGAGTGCACACGCCATCGGCCGTGATTCGACATCAGCAACAAGGGGAAGGCATTGGCGCGCCAGCTGGACTGACGCTCATCGTGCATGGCGCTCTTTTCGATCCACTTAGGAATAGGCGGACGTTCCTGGTCATCGGGAAAATTCTTGGCGATACGCTCCGAGTAGAACTCAAGCTTACCGGAAGGTGTCGGCAGGGGATTCTTCTCCGGATCGTCGTAGAATGGCCGTAAGGCGACCACATCGTCCTCCCAGTCTTCTGCCGTTGGAAGCACCACATATTGCTTTTCGACAAATTCTTCCCAGTTGATGAGCTTTTCCAGGCCCATGTTATTAAAGACCTCTTTCTGCAGATCGCGAACGGTTTTGCCTTCGCTGAACTGATCGCCTTTCCCGAGTTTTTTTGCAATCTCCAGCACTGCCTCGTAATCGCTCTTTGATTCGCCAACCGGTTCGATGGCTTTATCGAGAAGAATGACGCTGTGATGCTGGGTACCCTGGCGGGTGTTGGTGACGATATCATCAACTTCCATGTTGGTGTTGGTCGGCAGAATGATATCGGCATAGATACAGTCATTTTCCAGCCAGGGGTGCTGGGCAAGGATGAACTCGATCTTCGGGTTCCGCTCGGCGATAATGGTTTCATTGCCGCAGTTCCAGCAGGTGATGCGGCACGGCGTATCGGTCCACATCATGTGAATTTCGGTGCCGCCATCTTTTTTGGCGATGGGATAGTTGTATTCGACGAACTGATCTTCCACCATTTCTTCGATGCCGCCGTTGCCCCAGAATTTCAATGGCGGATCCAGAATGGCCTTATGAATCATGGTTTTGGGAATAAGCTGCTTGCCCCAGGCACGGATGGTGGTCAGGGTCGGTTTGGTCAGACGTTCCGGCAATGAGGGATTGAAAAAACGGGTGCTCTTCAGCAACTGGGCGCGCGGCATACCGCCATAGGTGATCTGGGTCTGGTGGACACCCGGTCCGCCCAGGCCCTGCATGCCAAGCAGGATACATTCCAAACGGGCCGGTTCGTGGGAGTATGGTCCACGGAACATCGATCCGCCGAAGTAATGGGCAATGGAGGTGGTTTTGGCGGCAAAATCACGGGCAAGCGCCTTAATAGTCCAGGCCGGAACACCACACTTTTTCGATGCCCAGTCCGGGGTTTTGGGAACACCGTCTTCTTCACCCATGACATAGGCTTCGACCTTGTCCATGCCGAGTGGTATGGGTTTTGACGTATTCTTTTTTGTAGGTACCTTCCTTCAGCCACATATAGATAATGGCAAGCTGCAGTGGCCGCATCGGTGTTGGGCAGCACCGGAATCCATTTGTCGGCATGAACGGCCGCACCGTAGTTCAGATCCGGGCAGATATATACCTGCTTGATGCCGCACTTGGTCCAGAAATAACAGAGACGGCTGGCAAATTGACCGACAAAACCCCAGGGAGTGGTCTCCGGATCACAGCCCCAGAAGAGGACCATGTCGCAGTTTTCGGTCATGTCCTTGACGCAGTTGTCGGAAGGATCCATCATACCGACGATACCCTGACCCCAGACGTGCTTCGATCCCCAGTAAAAACCTTCCCAGCTGTCCGGATTACGAACCTGCTGGGTGAAACCGCCCAGCATTTCCAGCAATCGGCCTGATGACCGTGCGGCGTGTTGATGGTCTTACATTCGCCGTGACCGTCGCCCTGGGCCAAAATCGCCAGCGGTCCGTAGGTTCTTAATGATACGTTTGATTTCAGAGGAGATGATATCCGTTGCCTCGTCCCAGAGATCCGCACATACTTGCTCTTGCCGCGGTTCTGGGTATTGCGCTCACCCTTCGGATCCCAGTCAACCCGCTTCAAGGGATACTTGATACGGTTGGGAGAGTAGGTTCGTTTCTTGTAGGAGAGCGACCAGGGAGACGGCATGCCTTTGAAATTGGATTCGAGGGTATGCCCGTCTCTTGTAAATTTCCAGGGATTAAAGGATCTTACGATCATACTTCCAGTCAAAGTGCATGGGCCGGACACGGACGATTTTGCCATCCTTGACATCGACACACGCTGGATCACATCCGCCCAGCAGACCGCCGAGAGCCAGGGCCCTGACAACGGTTTTGTCGGACTTGAATTTGGATGTTGCCGACTTTCCGTTGTCTTCTTCTTTTCTGCATACTCGAATCCTCCTGTTTATCGAAGTTAGACGATCGCCAGCGATGATGATACCGTTAATGGTTACTTTTTCCAACCGTTCGCTGGCACATAACCGAACTCTTCCGTTTTGAAAACACTCTTCCTGGCAGATCCTCCTCAGTGCAGGGTTCGAACCTTGCACAGCAGGCACGTCAAATCGGGAGAACCGTACATGGGATCCAGATGATCGTTACTGGTCAGCACATTGGGATTGGAGATAAACACCCCATGATATCCCTTGGCCGGCTCTTCGGGATAGAACCAGTTGGCGGTGGCCATCAGCACGCCGCGCAGGATGCCGGGAAAGATTCGGCACTTTTGCCGGATTTTGCCGCGCGGCGATTCGATCCAGATCCAGTCGCCGTCCTTGACACCATACTTGGCGGCGGTATCCGGATGGATCTGCGCCGTCGGATACTCCATGAAGCTTCTCAGCCAGGGAATGTTTCGATACTGCCCCAGGAAATAGAAAGGCTGACGAAAGCCGCTGCTCATGATCAGCGGATACTCCTTATACAGTTCCGGCGTGCGGTATGGGCTTTCACCCGGCTCCCTGAACACCGGCAGACGGATCGTATCCCAGCTCCTCCAAACGCTTGGATACAAATTCAAATTTGCCGGTGGCTGTTGGAAAACCGCCACCTTTTCGCCAGTAATCGGTCTTGTATTTATAATAGACCTGATCCTTGCCCCAACAACCGCTGACCAGGTTTTTGCTGAAATCCTTCCATTGCATTTTGCCGTCCATACCTTTGCGGACCTGGTAATCGAGGAGTTCTTTTTCATCCTTAAACCAGTGTTCAGGTGCAGTGCGTTTGCCGATTTCGTTGAAAATCCAGGCATCGGATTTGGCCTCACCCGGCGGATCGACCACCTTGTTGTGGGCTGCGATAAAAAAGCGCGGATGCATGTCATAAACATCATCGATCTCCAGCCAGTGCGCCGACGGCAACACCATGTCGGCGGCCTGGGCCATGGGCCCCATGAACAGATCGACATGAACCATGAAATCCATCTTTTCAATGGCCGCAACCACCTCTTTGGTGTTGGCCATATGGACAATCTGCTGTCCACCGACACTGATCCAGACATGGACCGGCGCCTTGCCGGCAAGGATTGCCTTGACCATGGTGTCAGGGTTGCATGTCCGCGCCGCGCCCATTTTGTATTTATCGATGCCGATGATTTTGCTTTGCATCTCCGGCGTCAAAGGCAATTCCAGGAAAAAGTCCTCAATCAAACCGGTTTCCGGCAACACCCAGCTGACCATGCTGCCCGGCCGCTCGATGTTGCCGGCCATACCCATCAGGCAGGTGATGGCTCTCAGGGTGTGCCCGCAGTTGGCCTGTCTTTCCAGGGAGCTTCCCACCTGAATACAGCCGGGGGTGTCGATGGCAAACATCCGGGCCGCGGCAATGATCTTCTCTTTCGGTACCCAGGTAACTTCCTCAGTCTTCTCCGGAGTCCACTCTTTCACTCTTTCCTTCAGCTCGTCAAAACCATAGGTCCACTTCTCAACAAACTCCTTGTCCCACAAGCCTTCGTTGACGATGACATTCATCATGCCCATGGCCAGGGCGCAGTCCGAACCAGGGCGAGGTTGAAGCCACAGGGTGGCCCGTGTCGCATAGGCGCTGGCCCGCGGATCGATGATGATCAGGTTCTTGCAGTGGTCGAGTGACTGGATGAACCAGTTGCACATCTCCGAGTCGGCGCTGCTGATTTCCAGCTGCTTGGCCCACATGATCTGGGTTTTTGGAAACTCGCCACCCCATCCATGATAGTCACAATAAAGACGACCATAGCCGGTCACCAAGCCATACAAACCAAGCCTCGGACTGTGACAAACATACCCGGGACTGATGACGTTGGCGGTCCCCAAAGAACGCGCCAGGCGATGGATATAGCGATTATAGCCCCGGCCCGTACCCTGGGAGATCGAGATCGATTCTTTGCCGTATTTCTCCTGACTCTCCTTCACCTTGGCAGCGATTGTATCCAGGGCTTCATCCCAGGAAATCCGTTGCCATTTACCCTCTTTTTTGGCACCGACTCTTTTCATCGGATATTGCAGCCGATAGGGGTTATCTATATGCTGGATACTGGACAAGCCTTTGGAACACATGGTCCCACGGGTCAGGGTGTCGGGATTGCCTTCAATGTGAATCGGCACCCCGTCTTCAACAGTCACCTTGACACCGCAACCACCATGACAGCTTTTGCAAGTTGAATAAACCACCTTTCTTTCAGGCATTGGTTCCTCCTTTATAAGATCCCCATGGTCAATAAACGGGGACTCTGGACAGTATTGGTCGGTAGATACCGACCTTCAACACACAGTACTTCAGTGAAAATGCACCAATGGTGTGGGAAATAATGGCAATTACCAACAGTGGTGGTGACAATGCCGCAGCGTAAAGGCTGATAATGGAAATCACCGCCGGGACAATGATGCCCAAGATGATGACGCCAAGCCAGAAAACCAACGCCACCCGTCCGACGATCAGTTGCTTTACCGAATACTCGGCGGTAATCGACTGATATGAGGCATTGATCAGATATGTACCGATGAGCATGGCATTGATAAGAAGAAAGATGCGGCTGGCACCTTCAATGGCGTGAAAATCAACCCCACCGGTAATCAGGCCAATACCCATGATCAACCCCAGTCCGTCGGCAAGTCCCATGATAACAAAGACGATGGGTAACATCCCGGTGTTCCAGAAGGGCACGGACTTACAGTAACTCATCATGAATCCACAATAAATACCGGTAAAAAACATAAAAAGGCCGGCGAGAATGCGCATAACCCAATCGAGCACGGTCACAGCGCCTATCGACGATGCCCCGATCAAGTGATGTTCCAGCTGGTAGGTGGTAATCAGTTGAATCAGCGCAAAGACAGAATACATGATGGAAAAAAACATCCCCCGGGCCATCCATGAGGTTTTCCAGGCACTGGTAAACGGGGGAATTGCTCGCCAGAACCGCCATGGTCGGCCAAGGTAGAAAAAATGAAAAGGTAATTTCAGGCCAACAATAATGAAATACCCGGCCAATTGTCCCCACCAGTTGTTCAAAAAGAGGGCAACCAAATACAAACCCATGCCAAGTGCCGAGAAAACCTCAGCCAACCATATCAGAAGACCCTGGCCATCAACCCACTCGGTCTGCGCTGTCGGCTTCACCATCCATTCATGGGTCGTTATCCATTGACGATGTTTTTCCATTGCCCTACCTCCTATTTGCCCTGTTTCAGCTCGGGGAAAATTTCCCTTGCCCGCGCTTCCACTGAACTTAAGTGCTGAATATGGCTGCCGGTTTGAGTTTCTATGGGGGCCTTGTTATCCTTGCCGCCGATCGTCCCATCAATATAGTAAACTGACGGATCTGTGCCCAATTCACGCTGCAGCTGCAACGGCTTTCTTTCCCTGATCAACTTGGAAACATTGCTTTGCGGATCATCCAGGTCGCCGAAGGTCAAGGCCCGCGCCTGACAGGTATTCACGCATGCCGGAGTGGCGTCCCGATCGATCCCGGGTTTGAGATTATGGGCCGTTCCGTAATCGATCCTTTCCATGCAGAAATTGCACTTCATGGTGGTGCCCCTCTGGTGCGGATAGAGTTTCTTGCCTTTTTCCTCAAAACGCGTTTTCGCATGTCCTGGAAAATATCCGGGATCCATATCCTTTGATAAAAAGGTCCGGTTCTGGTAAGGACAGGCGATTACACAATATCGACAGCCGATGCATTTATTCGCCTCAATATGAACTATTCCATCCGGTCGCTGCTGCGTCGCGCCGGTCGGGCATACATCGACGCAGGGTGCTTCCTTGCATTGGTTGCAGCGTACCGGAAAGGTTGAAACATCTACAACACCGGCATCTTCAGTTTCATAGGCAATGAGCTTTACCCAGGTCACCCGAAGCGGCAGAAAATGCTCCACCCGGCACGCAGCTACACAGGCATGGCATCTGCTGCACTTGGTCAGATCAATCACCATTCCGTATTTCATGATTTGACTCCCCTTATTTCCCTTTTTGCACTTAGGAGCCGTTACAAAATAACCTGGCCATCTTTAACCCATTTTGTTACGGCTCCTTATGCCGTTCCGGGCGTTCCTTTGGCCATGTTATTTTTTTACAACGGCTTAGTTGAAGACTTTGCCCGCAAGGCAAATCTATAGCGAAAATAACACCACAATTGTATGATAGATTACATGCAATGATTCGTATGTCAAGCAATTTATTTTTTTGGCGATCGAAGAATTGGGTACGTAAGAGGATCTGCTAAAAAAGTTATAATTGCGTTTCCGCCATTTCTTATGTGGCCACTGCTATCGTGCAAAATATAGATACCCGATCGAATGCTTGTTATTTTTTACGACACGGCTTATTAAATATTTTGCCTGTTACCCTGGTTTCCACCATGCCGGCAACTAACAAAGAAATGCGCTATTATTTCATTAAGTTGGGGATGAAAGTGGCAATCTGTGGGTACACAGTTAAAAGAATAATTTCCAGGGTGTCGGCAATGACGAAAGGGATGATTCCCCGATAGATCGTCCCCATTGGGATTCGCGTGACCCCGGCGATGACGTAGACGTTGATACCGACCGGCGGCAAAATCATGCCTATTACCATGAGCTTGGTTATAATCACGCCAAACCAGATAGGATCAAACCCGAGACCCATCATGACCGGGTAGAGTACCGGTACGGTAAGCAGCATGATCGCCAATTCGTCCATGATCGCCCCGAGGAACATCATCAGGACCACCACCACGGCCAGGACCAAGTAGCGGTTGACATGCATCTTTACCACGAGATTGGCAAGTTCGAAGGGCAGGCGGGTCACCGAAAGGAAATAATTGAGAAGCATCGCTCCGAGGATGATCATAAAAAGCATACCGGTTGTTGAGCAGGTCTCGGTCAGGCATTTCTTGAGAGATTGCCAGGTGAGGGTCCGTCTGAAAATCATGCAGAGAAATGCCCCGAAAGCTCCGACTCCTGCGGCTTCAGTGGGGGTGAAGATGCCGAGATAAAGGCCGCCGATGACGGTAATGAACAGTGCCGCCACCTCGCCGATCCCCTTGAGTGCCACCAGTTTTTCGCGCAAACTGAACTGCGGGCCCTTAGGGCCGAGTTCCGGGTTGATCTTGGTGATAATCACGATGACAATAATGTAGAGAAGGGCCTGGATGATGCCCGGCACAAAGCCGGCGACAAATAACTTGCCGATCGACTGCTCGGTCAAAATTCCGTAGAGGAGGAGAATAACACTGGGCGGGATCATGATACCAAGGGTTCCACCGGCAGCCAGGCATCCGGCTGAGAGCCGTGGATGATATTTGTACCTTTCCATCTCGGGCATGGCCACCCGGCCCAAGGTGGCGGCGGTGGCGATGCCCGATCCACTGATCGCGGCAAAGAGAGCGCAGGCCCCGATCGTGGCCATGGCCAGGCCGCCGCGAAACTTCCCCAGCCAAACGTAAACGGTGCGGTACATATCCTCACTCATGCCGGATTCGAAGGCAAAGGCACCCATGAGAAGAAAAAGCGGGATGACCGAGAGGGTCTCATCGGCAAAGGTTGTATAGGGCACCGTCTTGAGCAAACCGAGGGCTGGGGTAAACCCTTTGAGATAGCCAAATCCAACCACCCCGACCAGGCCCATGACAATACCGATGCTCATCCGGGAAAAGGTAATGAGAATCAACAGGACGATGCCGGTGAGGCCGATAATCATTGGTGTTGTCATTTTTTAAATACCTCTTTCAGGGTGTCAAGAAAATGGACGAAGATAAACAGGGTCAGGGCAAGGGCCCCGATTGCCACAAAGAGCACCGAGGGATAAACCGGAATTTGCAGCACCGCAGATTTAAGCCCGCTGGCGTAGGACTCGGGAACGGCGACACAGCATTGCCACGCCATAACTGCCACCAGGACCACTGTGATCAGCAAGGTGACCGCATCGATCTTCGCCTGGGTTGCTGAAGAAAATTTTTCCACCACCATGTCAACGCCGACATGGGTTCGGTGGTCGGCACAAATGGCGATACAGAGCGGGATGAAGATCGCCATCAGGTATTCTGTCAACTCATAGCCGCCCGGTATCGGGTGATTGAGCACGTATCGTCCGATGACATCGACCGCAATGAGGAACATCAGCAAGGCCAGGCCGGTGGTGGCGGTAGCGGTTACCAGCCGGCGAACGAAATGAAGAGGACCGGATGAGGGCCGCGCTGTGCCGGAAGCCTCGATTGGCTTTTCTGGTTGGCTGGGTCCCGTGGTTGTTTCCGTTTGCATCACCTGTTCTCCTTAGCAAATCTTGATAGTTTCTGGAAAAATACCTGTTTATTGCATGAAGCAACACCATGCCGAGACAATCTATTTCCTTGTGGAAAGGAAAACCTTTTACGAGCCGAATAAAATCGAGAAAAGCAGAGTGAAGTCACTCTGTATTAGCAAATTATTTAGAGAAGCGCAGCATCAGCTTGATGAACGGAAATAGCCTTCAGGGGCCAAGCGGTGGGAGGGTGCCTGCTGCTTCTTATGCGAACACACCTCCCCTCCCACCATCAGGCAAACCTGTCTACTTGAACTGCCCCATAATTTCCAGGGTCCCGTCAAGAATTTTCTGGGCCTCGGGATGACCATCGGCGGTCATCTTTTTTACCCACTTGTCCCATATCGGTTTTCCGGAGGTATCAACCCATCGCTGCCTCTCGGCGTCCGGCAGGGTGTAAATATTCAGATCATGTTTTTCCGACTTGGCCTTTTCAAGAACGCCCTCTCTGGCGGTGTCAAAGTGGTTACGTCCCCAGAATTTTGAACCTTCCAGGCCACTGACACTCATGATGCCATCCTGCACATCCTTGGGCAGGCTCTCCCATTTTTGCTTATTCATGGCGATGGAGAAATAAACCGCCGGCAAAGGTGCTTCAGTATAATATTTTACAACTTCATACAGCCGGAAACCATGGATTGCTTCCCAAGGGGCACCCATGCCATCGACAATCCCTCGTTGCAGAGAGAGAAACATCTCCGGCATCGGGAGAAGACTGGGGACCGCGCCAAGCGCCTGTGCCATATCGGTGGGGGGGCCACCGGTCATCCGGATCTTCATGCCTTTCAGATCTTCCATAGTCTTAACCTGTTTATCGCGGGTGATGAGCAGATATGGATGGCTGGTAAAGAGCAACAGGATCTTATTGTCAGTGAACTCCTTTTGAATCTCAGGAAACTTTTCGTACAATTTCCAAAGGGTTTCACTCCCTTGCTCAGCTGTCTTAAAAGGTAGGGCAGGCAGGCTGATGACATCCGCGAGGGGCGTCAAGTTGGGCCAGTAGCCGTGGAAGCACCAGGACATATCGGTTACACCGCTTTTGGTGGCCTCCCAATTGTCTTTTCCTTTGGAAATACTTTGACTGTAGTAAATCTCGATTTTGACTTTGCCCTTAGTTGCTTCTTCTACTTGTTTGGCCCAAGGTCCGATGGCATGAATACCGCTCCAGCTGCTGTCCGGGTTCTGATTGCTGAAGGTTAGGGTGATTGGCTCAGCTTGAGCCGATGTCGAGAAAGCAATAAACACGAAACTCAACACCAACAGGGCCATACCTAGTCTCTCAATCGTCGTTGGCGAGCAGATTGAGTGATGAGAATTGTTTTCCGAACATCGTTTTTGCTCGGCGCCTGCCCCTTTAATGGGCTTCCATAATTTTTTCATTTTTCTTCTCCTTCTTAGTATCCGTATTTGATAAAAATGAAGTTGAAAATCCGCCCCTGCCGAAAAAAATTAAAAAATAAACTCTGCAACGCCTTGCAGCATTACATGCAACATGGTTCTAATCAAACCCTAATTCTGGCGTCAACGCTAGTGCTTTCGATCCTGAAAGCCAACCTCAATTACCTTGGTGAGAAAAGCGCTGAGCGGGCCATTGTATCCATCTGCTTGACCAATTCATCCAGGGTTCCAAAGGCCATGCAAAATGACTGGCAGTGCTTCACGCAGGCCGGCTTTTCTCCTTCCTGATAGCGATTAATGCACAGATCACACAGCTCTGTCGGAAAAGGCAAATAATCGATCGCCACTGGTTTTTTGTCCGCCGGGTAAACGTACTCGGTCACTTTGATACCACACTTACCGGCAGGAAAATCGTGTTCCTGTTGGCAGGCGACCTCACAGGTGTGGCAGCCGGTACAAAAATCGTAGTTTATGAGAAGTCCGTTCTTAGACATATTGTGCTCTCCTATTCGCCAATCTTGGTTAATGTGACAAGCGTAGTCTTGTACTGCCCGCCGCCGAAACCCGAGTCACTGTGTTGCGGACCGGGAACGAGTTGGTTAATTTGATACTCCCAAACCCCGAAAAGATCCGGCTCGGAGCCTTTCATTTCAGGCATCCACCAGCCATGCAAGGTATGAATCATCTTGGGATGGACCCGCAACGAAATGCGAACCTTGCGTTTCACCTGGCCGAGATCGTTTTTCAGATATATCCATTCCCCATCATAAACGCCATATTGCTTGGCGGTTTCCGGATGCACTTCGACATACGGTTCCGGATTTTTTTCCCGCAACCAGGGTATCATGCGGTGCTCCGAGTGAAAAAACAGTGAGGACCTTGCGCCGGTGATCATGATGAGCGGATACTTTTTGTATAACTCCGGGGTTCGCACCGGACTCTGGGGTGGCTCATCGAAATATGGCAGAGGGTCAAGCCCCCAGCTTTCGTAGGCCTTGGAATACAATTCTACTCGGCCGGTTTCGGTGTTGAAACCAGGCTTGCCGTCCAATCGCAACAGGCCCTTTTCATAGCGCCGGTAGGGCCTGGAAGGGCTGCCTGCCGGAGGCATGGCTTGCGATCCTTTAGCCACCAATTCATCGAATGTCACTCCGGCCACTGAAAGGCGATCGTTTATCAGATCCTTAACATTTTTATATCTGCAGTTGGGATTCAGGCGATTAGCCATTTCGACATTGATTTCCCAGTCCGATTTGCACTCGCCAACCTGGATCACCTTGTGCATGACCCCAAGCGGTACCCACCATGACCTGAAGCTGTCTTTTTCGGCAAACGTCGCCGCCGGCAAAATAATATCTGCGAGAGCCATGGTCGTCGGATTGTGAAAGAGATCGACGACAACAACGAAGTCGAGTTTTTTTAGAGCGTCATAATGCAGGTTAGCCCTCGCTGCCTGACCACCGAGAATATTGGCGGTCTGAATCCATGCCGCCTTGATGGGATATGGCTTGCCTGAATCGATTTGTTCGATGGCCATATCCGGTTGAGCCCAACCGCGAAAGCCTTTGACCATCGGATACTTATCGCAGCCTATGCGTTTTGCGTTCAATTTGTCGACAAGCCCCTGGCCGTAGAGCCCGACGAGTTCTTCGGTGGAGTACGGATAGGTGGTCACGCCATGGGAGGGCCTGGCAATGACATTACCGCCTGGAACATCGATGTTGCCGGTGATCGACCAGAGGTGGTTGATGGCCTGCGCCACGCTGGTGGCCTGAGGGTTCATGCAGACGGCAACACCCCACTGAATGGCGGCAGGGCTGCTGGTGGCATAAAGCCTGGCAGCTTCTCGAATGAGTTTTTCCGGTACCCAGGTGATTTTTGCCACTTTATCCAGCGGGTACTGTTGTACCCTTTCTTGCAACTTGTCAAAGCCGTAGGTCCATTTCTGCACGAATTCTTTATCGTAAAGCCCTTCATTAATGATGACATTCAGCATCCCCAGGGCAAGTGCACCATCGGTTCCCGGGCGAATTTGTAAATGATATTTGGCGCGTGTCGACATCCAGGTGTAACGGGGATCAACGGAGATTATCTGGCTGCCACGTTTCATGCAATCGACCACCCAGTGACCGAAAAAGCCATCCGGGCAGGTCGGCGGAGGATTCTGACCCCACACGATAATGACTTTGGGCACCTTCCACTCTGGGTCATCATAGCGTTTCTCAGAAAATTGTGCGGCATCAAGAACGGCAAATTCCCCCATAGTTGCCTTCATGGCACCGAGTCGAGGTGTATAGCAGGACTGACCCGAAAGCCCCAATTGACACCAATTGGGGCTACCATAATTGTACGCCAAAAAGGAAATGGGTCCACCTACATCCCTTCCGGTACCCTGAGCGAAAATGACCGATTCTGCTCCATGTTTTTCGCGAATGTCTTTAAGTTTGGCCTCACAGGTATCGAATGCCTCATCCCAGGAAATCGCTGCAAATTTGCCTTCACCGCGGTTACCAACGCGTTTCAGCGGTGTAGTGATGCGGTCTGGATGATAAACATATTGTTTGAGCGCCAGGACTCGAGGGCAGGCCCGTCCCTGGTTCCACGAAGCGTTTTCATCGCCTTCAACCTTGATCAGTTTGCCGTCTTTGACGTACAGTTTCTGGCCGCAGGCACCGTGGCATCCTGCCCCAGCTGACCAGGTAGTTGTCGGAAATACCATAACATCTTTGTCGTAACTCATGACGAGGCCCCTTGATTTTGAAGTTAAAACTGTTGATAAAGGACAAACTCAAATTACATACTCTCATCAACCTACATTATCATCAGTAGTATCTAAGACGGAGTCTACAAGTGGTGGTGGTCGGGCATCCTCACTCTTTTTTCCCCAGTATCCCAGATTCTACTTGCCTGTCTCAAACCGGAATTTCTGATCAGGATCGACGATAGCCAGAACGCGGACGATACAGCCGTCACCACCCGGCCAACGCCAGGGAAAGGCCATGAAGAAACATCGTTTGCCGGTAACCTTGTCGAGATCGCCGCCGACATTCTCAATGCCCGGGATGCCACCCTTTACCATGAGGGTCTTATGCCCTGCTTCCCAATCGGGAAAATCGGCTTTGGCGTCACGGCCGGTAAAGGCTTTATATTCGTCGATGAGATGCGGCTGGGTGGGGCCAAGGCCATGATCGACCAGTTTTGTGGCGATCGGGTGGTCATTGGCCTGGTGGCCGTAACCGACCAATTTCACTTTCTTATCCACCAGCCATTGCGCTCCTTCACGGTAGATGCCGCACCCGTAAGCAAAATATTCGTCTGTGTCCGCCCACTTACGATGAAAACCGGTGTTGATCATGACGATATCGCCTTCCTCAATCTTCGGCGTGGCGTTTTCAAGGTCCTCGGCGGTAATAATCCCCCATTTACCCTTGGGGATGGATACCGCAACCCCGGTGCCGCACAATCGCCACAGCGGATACTCGGCAATACCCGGGGTATTTTCGGTAACATGGAGAGGTGCATCCATATGGGTGCAGCGGTGCATGATCCCTTCCCAGTTCACCTCGTGTACTCCGTCTTTGGCATGGAATTTATTAACGGTAATATTTACCCCCGGAGTAGAGGGCCACTCCGGCATATGCTGATGGAACGGATGGCTCAAATTATATATTTCCAGGCTCATGAGGATATTCCTTTCTTATATCAAGTTGTTAATGTCCGGAATTGATACGCAATCCGCCACTCGGATCGGTCATGGCAACGAAACGAACAGGACAGGCATCGCCGTATTGAAACTTCCATGGCGTGGCAGCGAAGGTCGCCCGTTTTCCTAGCAGTAGATCTACATCGCCGCCAACCTGTTCTATCGTCGGAATGCCGGCTGCCAAAAGAATCTTATGGGCTACGTTCCATTCGCCGTGTTCAATCTTCGGATCTTTGCCCGTGGCTTTCTGATATTCGCTCGCCAGTCGCCGCATGGTTGGCCCGCCGCGATGCGGTCCCAGGGAGGTTGCCAGGGGATGATCGATTTGCTGGGTGTCAACCGCTACGAGTTTACATTCCTTATCCACCAGCCAAAGGGCGGCATCCTTTGACAGCCCCGGAGATTCGCCAAAGTACTCTAAAGATTCTGAATATTTATGATGCCATCCGGTAACAATGACAACGATATCGCCTTGTTTCACCCCGGGTCCGGCCGCCTCCAGGTCGGCGGCGGTAACAACTTCATAGCTTCCTTTTGGAATACTTAATACAACCCCGTTGCCGAAAAATCGATCTTCACCCAGGGCCGCCAGGTCGGCACCACGCTGAATCAAATGAATGGGTGCATTCATGTGCGTTCCGGTGTGCATAATCGTATTGATTTTCCATGCCAAAACACCGTGTTGAGCGTGTTTGACGGCGCGAAACATCTTTACATCGGCCTGCCCGGGATAGGACGGCACCCCATGGCCCCAGTTATGACTCAACTCCACCATCTGTAATCCTGTATAGGGATCAGTTACTATGGTCATATCAACCTCTCTTTTTACAACTTGGGTGATTTTTTATATACGGCGTAATCAGGAAGCCGTCGCCCCGCCATCGATGAACAACGTCTGTCCGGTATGGAAACATGCGGCTTCGGAGGCAAGATAGACTGCCGGGCCGACCAAATCCTCTGGCACACTGATCCTCCCCATGGGAATCAGAGCCTTATATTTGTTCGCCAATTCGGGGTTATTCTGAATATGAATAGTCCCTTGGGTGATAATCAGTGCGGGGCCGAGGGCATTGACGCGGATATTGAACGGTGCCAGTTCGATGGCCAAAGTTTTTGTAATCAACTCCACTGCTCCCTTTGTCCCACAATAGGCCGAGTTGCCACCGCCGTAACCCCTGATGCCCCGGACCGAAGACAGGTTGATAATGCTCCCTTTTCTTCGTTCTTTCATGGCATTCGCCACATGTTTGCAGGCGATCATCGTACCCCTGACATTCACGGCAAACAATTTGTCCCAGTCATCCATGGGATACTCCAGTGCCGGCCGTTTCATATTAAGACCGAAGGCATTGACCAGGATGTCAATGGCCCCGAATCTGGCAAGCACATCCTTGACAAGGACTGCCATACTCTCTTCGCTGGTAACATCGACCTGATGGGCCATGGTTTCCATGCCGGTTTTTGCTTTGATTTCCTCGGCAAATTTACCGAGAGTTTCCAAACCCGATCGGCTGGCGATTACGACCTTTGCACCATTTTCAGCCATGCCCATCGACAATGCACTGCCGATGCCCCCAGCGCCGCCGATCACCAACGCCACCTTACCTTTGAGACTGAATATACCTGACATTTTCCATGCCCTCCTGATAGTGAATGAGTTCGGTAGATACCGCTTTCTTGCCGCTATCGACCGGCCAAGCGGTTGACCCAAGCGACAAAATCGCGCATGTAGCCGGTAAGCTGACCCTTGGTATCTTCGTCAATCAAGGCGCCATTGCCATCGAATTTGTTCTGCGCCGAAGAAACGACAAAGGTCGGGGATGGAACCACCGGGCTGAGTGTGGCGGAGAGCACCTGACGAAGATGAGCCTGGGCTCGGGCGCCACCGATTTGGCTCGGGGAGGCACTGACAATAGCCACAGGCTTGCCGGCCAGGACCGATTTATAGGCGGGACGCGAGGCCCAATCGATGGCGTTTTTCAACACGCCGGAAAAAGAATAATTATATTCGGGGGTAGCCAGCAAGACACCATCGGCCTCCCGCACTGCCTGCAACAGTTGCAGCACTGCCTCCGGTTTATTGGCGGTATCCAGATCTTTGTTATACAAGGGAATATCACCACATCCGACAATAGTCATCTCCACCCCTGCAGGCAGAAGCTGAACCACAGCCTCAAGAAGACCAGTATTGTGTGAACCTTTCCGCAAACTCCCGCTGATACCAAGAATTTTCATTGCCTTTTTGTCTCCTTGATTGGATGTCGCCAGGGATGAGGATTGCGCTGTTCTCTGGTTCGGGCAGTCTTTATGTTCATCAATGGACTTCCTCAGCCGATCCGGCTTTTCGAGATGGGGGGTTGAGAATTTTCTCGGCCCTGGCAGCATATTCTTTGCTGTCCAAAATCCTGCCCATCTTATTGTAAAGCTTTGCCAAGGTCTTGAAAACAGTGGCAAGATGAGGACTTTTCTGTTCTCCACCGTTCTCGAGAATTTTTCTTGCCGTAAACAGGCGCTTTTCCGCCTCGTCGTTCCTGTCGGCAGCCATATACAGACTGGCCAGGTTATGATTGGCCTGGGCCACCGCCGCATGCCGGTCGCCATGGACACCCTGCCACACGACCAGCGATCGCTGCAACAGCGCTTCGGCTTTGCCTATTTCACCCTGTTCCTGGTAGATAGCCGCCATATTTTCAAGCGACTGGGTTATTGCCGGATGGCTCATGCCGAAAGCCTTTTCGCGAATGGCCAGGGCCCTGCCATGCTGCTTTAAGGCAAGGGTTTTTTCTCCCCGCAGCGAATGAACGACTCCGAGGTTATTGAGCGACTGGGCCACAGCCGGATGATTTTTGCCGAAGGCCTTCTCCCGAGAAACAGAGGATGCCTCAAAGAGCGGCAATGCCAATTCATGTCTGGAGCCGTCAAGATAGATCTCTCCGAGATCGTTCTGCACTCTTGCCGTCGCCGGGTCTTCAGCGCCAAGGGCAGAAGTGTAACTGGTTAACGCCTCCTGCAGCAGGGTCTCGGCTTTGGCTTTCTTGCCGGTTGCGGCATGAAGGCTGGCCAATCGTTCGAGCACCGCGGCTGTTTCGACATGTTCAGGCCCGAGAGTGCTTTTAAAAATCTCCAGCGCCTGAGTAAAAAAAGGTTCGGCGGCGGCAACATGGCCGCGGCTTATGTAAACCTCGGCCATAAGGCAGAGGCATCCAGCAAAATCTGGATGTTCCGGACCAATACTCTTTTCCAGGATAGTTATCGCCCGCCGAAGTTTCTCTTCAGCCGGATCGATCTTGCCGTTCTGCAGATCGATTGCCGCAAGTCCTTTAAGAAAGGGTGCCAGATGTGGGTCCTCGGCTCCAAGTTTTTCCTCCGCTAGGAGCAATCCGCTATTCAGCTGGCTGATGGCATTATCGGATTCGCTGAGTCCCTGAAGAATCGTGGCCAGATGGTAAATGGCCAGGACATGCTGCCCTGGATCACCCCCCTGTTGACCCTGGATTTCGACAACCCTCTCCATACAGTGTCTGGCATCTTTGAGCTCTTGTCGCGAAAGATGGAGCTCGGCAAGATTGTTCAAGGTCTCGGCAGTCTCCGGAGCAAACCGGCCGTATGCGGCTTCAGAAATGACAAGGGCCTGGCAAAGGGCCACCCGGCTTTCTTCAAGTTTGCCGGACATATGGTACAGCTCGCCAAGATTATTGAGAGAAACAGCAACATTTGGATGATTGTCACCATTTTCACGCCGGGCTATGGCAACAGCCCGTTCGGCCGCATCAAGCGCCTCCGGCAATTGCCCCTGTTCGATCAGTTCGATAACCCTGCTGTTCGCTTCCTGCCAGTTGTCACCCATAGTCACTCGCTCTGTTGTCAATTACCGCAATTTTTCCACTCGATTTTCGTAGGGTACATTGTCTGCACCATCTGTTTTAGTAATGGTGTGTCAAACCACCCTACGATAAGTGCCTGCTTAAATGGTCATAATCGTAGTGCCGCTGTTGCCCATCAGACCGTAGGTCTGGGCCATGGCCACTTTGGCACCTTGCACCTGACGCTCGCCGCATCTGCCTCTCAGTTGATTGGCGCATTCGATGACCTGCCAGAGAGCCTGGGCCGAAAGCGCCTCACCATGCGAAGAAAATCCGCCGCTTGGGTTGACCGGCAGTTTCCCACCGATTTTCGTCATACCGTCGCGCAGCATCTTGTCCGCTTCTCCCTCTTTACAGAACCCGCATGTTTCCAGATACACCAGGTAATGCCAGGAGCTGTTGTCGGGCAGTTCCAGAACATCAATGTCTTCGGGCCCGATACCGGATTTTTTATAGGCCTGTTGGGATGCCGAGTAGCTTTCACTGAGCATGGGGGCTTCAGCGACGGCCGGACAGGACAAGCGCGGAAATACGGATGGTCGGGTCGCCATAGATGGCGCTGCCCATGGTGGTGGCGTTGATCTTCACCGGTTTGTCGGCTTTACTGATCAATTCCTTGTCGGCGGTGACGATGACCGCCGCAGCACCGGTACTGACCGGGACAGATCTCATAGAGCCTCAGCGGATCACAGACATAGGCGGAGTTCAGTACCTCTTCCAAGGTGTAGGCCTTTTTAAACCGGGCGTGCGGATTCTTGGCACCATACTCACTCATCAGGACCTTGACCATTGCCAGATCCTCTTCGGTGGTGCCGTATTTCGCCATTCTTTTCCGGCATTCGAGCGCCCAGTAAATGGGGTTGGGCAAACCACCCATTTTCCATCTGATCACGTCCCGGTCCTGCACCGCATTGTCCGATTTGGCGGTCAGAAAACCTTTCGGCGATACATCGGCGCCAAAGGCGAGAGCGGTATCGGTCTCGCCGGCAGCGACACTGTTGTAGGCCATTCTGATGGCGGCGGAGCCGGTAGCGCAGGCGTTGTAGACGTTGACCACCGGGATACCGGTTTCGCCGAAAATGCTCTCCAGATATTGACCGGAAAGGTGACCGGCGTTGCCGCCGTAAATAAAAATCCCGGCCATGATTGCCTGAATCTTTTTCCATTCGATGTTCGCGTCTTTTAAAGCGCCGTCAACCGCCACCGCCGCGAAATCGGCGAATACCTTCTCAGAAAAACCCATCCAGGGGTGTATCCCGGTTCCGATAATATATACATCTCTCATGGTCATTATCCCTTATTGTTGTTGTCGTGAAATCGATTATTTAACAGCCCGAAACGCCCAGGTCACCACCTGCTGTTTTTCCTCATTGGTATACATCTCAAGAATGGTCGTTTCCATTTCCATCCCCAGCTTGAGGGATTTCAGATCGGTATTGGTGATAATGCCGGTAACCTGAATTTTTTCGTTTTCAAACTCAACCAGACCGATACCGTAGGGGGTAATCTTCTTCTCGGTTTTAAATGGTGCGGGACAGGGATAATATTGAACGGTATAACTCGCCAGCTTGCCTTTTTTGGGAAGCAGCACATCTTCCACACCCTCTCTTGAGCAGCCGGGGCGATGCTGATAATGCTCCTTCGGAAAGAAGTAGGTTCCGCAGGAGTTGCATTTTGCACTCATCAATCTGACTTCGCCGGTCGACCAGTCCACTAAATTCGGTATACGAGCTACTTTATTTGCCATGTTTTCCATCGTCTTATTCCTTCGTTGATATCCTTATTAACAAATGCATGCTAACGGCCGACAAACTTCGGCGCCCTTTTTTCGAGGAAAGCATTGACCCCTTCCACCTTGTCTTCCAGGCTCAAGGAAAGACTGTAGAGTTCGTACTCGTACTTCAAGCCGCTTTCCAGATTGGTCTGCATGCCGCGGTTGATGGCGGTTTTCGCCAGTTTCAGGGCCGCAGCACTCTTGGTGGCGATCTTTTTGGCCATCTCCTTGGCCGTGGGCATCAGTTCGTCCATGGGCACCACGCGGTTGACCAGACCGATGCGATCGGCCTCTTCGGCGCGGATGATATCACCGGTGAAGATCAGCTCTTTGGCCCGGCACACACCGATCAGCCGCTGCAGCCGCTGGGTGCCGCCGCCGCCGGGAATAATGCCGATGTTGATCTCGGTCTGGCCGAATTTGGCTTTTTCCGAAGCGATGATGATGTCACAGCCCATGGCGATTTCGCAGCCGCCGCCCAGGCAGAAGCCGTTGACGGCCGCAATGACCGGCTTCTCCAGCTTTTCCACCATTTCCCCCAGACGCACGATGTTGTGGGCGGCATAGGGGGTGGTCTTGTTGAACTCCTTGATATCGCTGCCGGCGACAAAGGCCTTGCCGTTGCCGGTGAGGATGAGCACCTTGATAGTGTCGTCGGCGGCCACGTCAGCAATGGCTTCGCGGAATTCGGCCCTGGTCTGGTTGTTCAGGGCGTTCATCGCCTCGGGACGGTTGAAGGTGATGATGGCGATATTCTCTTCTTTTTCCAAAATTATGTTCTCGTAAGCCATGCGCTTCCCCCTTAGGCTGATATGTTTTTGTCGGCGGATGCCGTATTCACACAATTTGCTCAAGGCCTTTACCCCGGAGATCAACGAAGGGAACACCGGCAGGTCTTTGCCCATTTCATCCATGATGACGTTTTTGTATTTGTTGTATCCGACGATCATGCAGACGACCACTGGCTTGCCGACCTCTTGGACGATTTTCTGAATGATTTTTTTCTGAACGGCTTCCTGGGTATATTCAAAACCGGCAAGAATCAATACCGCAGCGTCGATGTTCGGATCTCTGAATGCATCAGGGAAAGTGGTTTCCAGGGTTTTGGTAAAACCGATTTTGGTTACGGAAAAATACAGGTCAACCGGATTTGATACCGGCGTATCGAACATATCCTTCAGTTTTTCCGTTGTTTCCGGTGTCAGCTTGGGGAGTTCCAGACCATAGCTCGCACACAGATCAGAAACATTAACCCCGACGCTTCCGGCCAGGGTGATCACGGCGATGCGATTGCCTTTGGGAAGTGGCTGAGTGGAAAAAACCTTGGCGAAATCTTTCAATTCGGTAAAATCATCGGCCATGATCATACCGGTTTGTTTGACTGCCGCTTCGACAATCTTGGCATTGCTGGCAATACTGCCGGTATGACTCATGGCGGCTTTGGCACCGGCTTCCGTGCGCCCGCCGCTGAGAAAAATAACCGGTTTTTTGGCTGCTACTTTCTTGGCGATCCGGGTGAGATTTCTGCCATCGGTAATGGTTTCCAAATACATGGAAATGACATCGACGCCGTCTTCGTTGCCGAAGTATTCCAGCAAGTCATTTTCATTGACATCGCATTTGTTGCCGATGGAACATACTTTACTGATATTCAAACTTTCATTTTCCACGATATCCGAGGCCATACCCGCCGCTAACAGACCGGATTGTCCGATGAGCACCACATTTCCTTGGGGACTTTTTTGGTCATCGGGTATATGGATGTTACAATATTGCGTGAGACAATACCGGAGCAGTTTGGCCCCATCACCCGAATATTATTTTTCTTTGCGATATCTACTATTTGCTGCTGATAAACTTTACCATCCCCACCCATTTCAGCAAATCCGGCTGACTCAATAATTACCGCTTTAACACCTTTTTTGGCACATTCTTCCATCGTTGCAACGGTAAGTTTCGGGGTCGGAAGAGCGGTGACAACCAGGTCAACTTCACCGGGTATTTCTGTTAACGACCGGTATACCTTATATCCTAATATCTCATCTGATTTCGGATTGACCGGATAAACATCTCCGGCAAAATCGCTGTCCGCGATATTGTTGACAATGACATAGCCCAGCTTTCCGGGAGATCCGCTGGCCCCGATAATCGCAACAGATTTTGGTTTAAAGAAAAGTTCCATCATAATAATACCGTCCTTTTGATCGCTAGTTGGCAAATTGGAACTGAGGAATGAGTCTGCTTTTTTTATTCCTCGGAGAGGATAATCCGGGCATCGACGACCATTGCCCCGTCGCTATAAGCAAAAACAGGATTCATATCGATTTCCTCAATACCTGGGGTGGCGTTGACAAAATCGGAGAGCTGCACCAACATTTTCTGCAATCTCTCTTTATCCGCCGGTTCTTTACCGCGATAGCCATCAAGGAGTTTCTTGCCTTGAATTTCATCCATCATGTCGACGGCGTCGGATTTTTCGATAGGGACGATGCGAAAAGCAACATCTTTCAGCACCTCAACAAAAACACCACCAAGTCCAAACATAACCACTGGGCCAAAACTCTTATCACGGATCATGCCCATGATGATCTCGGTTCCCGGTCTGGCCATCGGCTGCACGGAAACGCCTTCAATATCGGCACCTGGAGCATAGGCCCGACAGGAGGTCATTATCGCATCATATGCTGCTTCCACTTCCGCTCTGCTCTTGAGATTCACCTTCACCCCGCCGGAATCACTCTTGTGCGTGATATCCACCGAGCTTACCTTGAGCACCACCGGATAACCGAACTCTTCACTTACCAAGACGGCTTTTTCTTTGGATGTGGCAAGCACGGTCGCGGTGCAGGTGATCCCGGCTTCGCCGAGAATCTGTTTAGCCTCGATCTCGGTGAGAACCTTCCGTTTCTCCTTTCTGGCCGCGCTAAGAATTTCTGCTGTTATCATCAATTTTCCTCACTTATATATTTTGTCACGAAAGTATTTCGACATTTCCACCGTCTTTGTTATCGACACAATGAAATAATGATACTTTTTGTCCTTTACCAAACAATCAAGGTCTGGCCGTTTTCAGAGAGTTAAGGAGTGATGATAAATACTAACACTTCCGATTGCTTACCTCCATTTACCACCACCTCACGTTCTTCACCTGGGGCGATGTAGATAAGATCTCCCGCATCAAGAACATGCTTTTCGCCCCCGCCAGCGACGGTGATCGACCCTTTGACCACATAATACAACCGCTCCTTGGGTGAGGCACTCAGCTCCGCGCCACCATTCGGCTGAAAATAGGAATAACAGACCATCGTCCGTTTCGACTGGCCTTCAGCTATTTTCTGCAGACCGTACACCCCAAAATGCTTGAAGGCTTCATATTGCACACCCTCTGTATCTTTTACACTGATCATCTTGTTTTCCGTACTGTTCCTTGAAAGTGATAAGGGGGTTCACAGTCGTGCCGAACTCCCCTTGTTGCAGGTTAATGTTTATCTGGGAGCAAGAACGATCTCTCCAAGATTGACATCCTTTGTGGTTACGAATTCAAGGCTCGCCTCCGTATATCCTGCAGCGGTCAAGGTGAGTTTGTAACACTCATTTTTCGCAAGACCCTCAAACTCAAAATCGCCGAACAGATCAGTGGTCGTCGACAGTTCGAGTCCGCCACCGGCCAGCCTGACTTGAACCCCTGAGGCGCAGTCGCCTGCCTTATCTTGAAAAACCACCTCTCCGGCGACAAAACGCTTGGGAATACCAACGTATTTGATGAGCGGCTTGGTGGCATATTCCGGATGCAGATCTTCAACCGGGAGTGTTGCAGCGAGGATGCTGATTTCACTTGTTGGGTCGTCCAAATCCCCGAAGACCAGCGCACCGGTCGGGCAAGATTCAACGCAACGAGGCAGTTTCTCCCCTTCGTCCAGGCGATGGGCACAGAGGGTGCATTTTTGCGGCACCTGCAGGTCACTGTTCCAGTAAATCACCCGATAGGGACAGGCGCTGGCGATACCCTGCTGGCCTTTGGCTTTTTCCGGATCGATCATTACTATCCCGTCTTTTCGTCGGTAGACTGCACCGTCCGTTGCCGCGCCCATACAGGGGGCATCCTGGCAATGCAGGCAGGGTTTGGGAATATAGTCAACCTTCGGTTTGGGATATTCGCCCCGTTCAAGTTCCTGGATTTGCATCCAGAACTGGCCGTTCAGCGGCTGGGCTGCCGAGTAACCGGGATATTCATTGCCGAAATATTCATCCCGGCAAGCCAGGAAACAGTTGTAACAACCGCTGCACTTTTTAACATCTATAAGGATGGAGTATCTAGACATGGCATCAGCCCTCCCATTTTTCGATTTCAATAAGGCACGAGTTCGGGGTCATCCCCGGCGCGTGTTTGGAGACCATCCGCGATGGAGTGAGCATGTTGACGCAGCCCCCCTTATCCGGAGAATCAGCCCGTCCGGGAATGAGCGGATCATATTTTGCCGACGAGGCATAGCTGTGAATGACGCCGGGACGGACCCGTTCGGTAACTACAGCAATACACAGTACCTTGGCCCGGTCGTTGTACAGGCTGACGATATCGCCATCCTTGATGCCGCGCAGCTTTGCATCCTCCGGATGAATGCGGGCCGGCCACCAGGCATAGCCGTCTTTTTTGATGCGATGTACCGGGATATCGTCGAGCCAGTCGGTATGCTTGTCATAATGACAGTGGAAGGTAAAACGCGGGTGCGGTGACAGCAGCTGCAGCGGATATTTCTTGAAGATCTCGCTGTGGTGTCCTTCCCAACTCGGAATATAGTGGGGCATTACCGGTCGCTCCTCGTCATCCGGGAACCGCGATTTCAGGCTTTCCGACACAAACTCGATCTTGCCGCTGTAGGTACCGAGTTCCGCCGCTTTTTCCGTATTGCGTTTCGGGTTGTTGGTGTCCGGGGTATCGCAGGCCCGCCCTTCGGCAAACCAGCGAAGGGACGGTGTTGACTTATAATCGTCCGGGATATTTATGATGTGGTAGCCTTTACGATTAAACTCCTCCCAGGAAATGAGGCCGGGCAGATCCGAGGAATCGAAGAAGGCCTTGATCCAGTCAACCTCGCTACGACCGTCGGTGAATTTTTCCTTCATTCCCAAACGCTCAGACAGCAGGGTAAGAATTTCATAGTCGGATTTTGATTCCCACAGCGGCTCGATGCATTTCTGCTGACGAACGACAATGCGGTAGTTACAGCCGCTGCTGGCATGGCAGGTATAACCGCCACACGACCCCCACTCGCCGACATCGTCACGCTCAAAGCCGGTACAGGCGGGCAGAATAATATCGGCCATGCGAGTTTCGCTGTTGAACCAGATATCCTGGTTGAAGACGAATTCCAGTTTCGGGCTCTGGTACATGCGCACCCATTTGGTGGTATCACTCATGGTGCCCATGAAGGAACCGCCGTAGCGGTATAGGAGTCGAATCTCCGCATGTCCTTCCATCGGATAGGTAAAATGTTTGAACTGCTGTTCCAGAGACTGACCGCAGAAACCCTCACCGTACCAGCTTACCGGCGGCTCAAGGATGGCCTCCGGCAGAGTCAGCCGCCAGAGTCGCTGCTTGGTCGGATTGACCGGCAGAAAGGTGGCGATTTTCGCGGTGGCAATACGCCCCTGAAGATCGGCATAGGCCGGGAACCACTTGACAAAATCGCTCGGCGCCCCCATGGTTGTTCCCCAGATCGACCTCCCCGGTTTGCCGAGACCCTGCATCGCCTGCAGAAGAACCATCATCCTCGCCCACTCGGTACCGTAGGCCTGGCGGCAGGCGCCACCTTCGCCGCCTCGGGCGCCACCCGAAAGAACCGTCCGTTTTGCCGCCCATTCGCGGGCCAGAGCGCGGATGATCCGGGCTTTGACGCCCGATTCTTCCTCGGCCCATTCGGGGGTCTTCGCCTGGCCGTCGGTCTCGCCCAGGACATAGCCCTTAAATTCATCAAAGCCCAGGGTACGATCCTTTACATATTCTTTGTCATAAATATCTTCGGTGATCCACACATGGGCAATGGCCATGGCCAAACAGGTATCGGTGCCGATGCGCGGGGCGATCCATTTGCCCTCCATGACCCCGGCGGTAAAGTTATGGAATGGATCGATAAAGACCATCTTTACCCCTTTTTCCTTCAGCCACTGCCGCCAGAGCGCGGACTCCTGACCGGTGTAGGTGCCGCGGGTGGAGTCCGGATCATTCGACCAGAGAACGATCATCTCGGCATTCTTCAGGGAATCCTCAAGGAGGTCGTACTGCTCGGGCATCCCCAATCGCCAGTAGAAGCCATAAGTGTGGGTCGCCCCCCAGTGCCAGCCTTCCCAGCTGTCCGGATTATCAAGGACCGGTGTATACTCGAGGAGATTCATGAAGCGGGCAAATGGGCCCATTTTATAGCCAACAATGCCCCAGTTATGATGGGATGAGGTCAGACCGGTGATTGCCGAACCACCGTAGGTGTCCTTGACCCTCTTGATTTCACCGGCAACGATATCCAGGGCCTCGTCCCAGGAGATGCGAACATAGGGCGATTTGCCGCGATTTTGTGGATTGCGCTCGCCGTTCGGATCAAAATCGACTCTTTTCATCGGGTACTTAATGCGCTCCTCTGAATAAATACGCCGCCGATCGGCATGAACATAGGGAGCAACCGCAAATTTTTTTGGTGGCGAATATTTTTTGCCGCCCGCTTCGATCGTCCACGGCTTGAAGTCCTGGAGTTCGGCGATCAAGGGACGGATACGGGTAATCTTGCCGTCTTTCACATAGACGCTGACAGGTCCGGCATTGGTACAGCTGGTAAAAACCTTTTCACTCATCTTTCAACCTCCCGGAGTTGAGCATGGCACAAATGTTTGCTGAGGTTTCCTGTAAATATCAGACAGCGCATCAATCGGTGATGCGAGGCAGTGGCTTGTTTTCCTTGCTGCCAACCTCAGCAATGTATCGTATAATGAAATTCCATACCACTATATGGAACTAATATTACACTGCAGTGCAGCCATGTCAAGACATTTTACATACAATTTGCAATGCCGAGAAATTCCGTTTATATTGTTTATTATTAGATATTTATAGATAAACTTTTAGACAATAATGAACCTGGAGAGGATAATTCTTGACATCTTGGCCGAGACGCTCTAATTAGCTTCAACATGTGGAACACCATCCACACATGCGCAACATGCCAGGGGTGCAAACCAAATTTGCACAACACCAGGTAACTCAATCGAGGAAGGATAGCCGGAACAAAATGAATAAACTCATGACAGAAAACTGCTCGTCGGCCGAAAAGGCTCTCAATATACTCCTGGCCTTTACCCCGTATAATAATGAAATGGGCACAACTGAACTGAGCATCAAACTGGGCATACATAAATCAACAACCAGCCGGTTGATTAAGCTGTTGGTGACAACCGGCTTCTTGCAGCAAAACCCGATGACCAAAAAATATATGCTGGGAAGATCTGCCCAGAAAATCGGTAATGCCACCAACCAATCTCTTGATTCACGTCTTCTGGCTATCGCCCAACCTTACCTCTCGGAACTGTCCCGACAAACCGGCGAAAGTGTCGCTCTGGAACTCCTGGTGGGAACGAATGTCATCCTGGCTATGCATGTTGAGGGCCCCAGCCATATCCGCTTTAACTTTCAACAAGGGGAATTGCTGCCGATCAATGTCGCCGCCGGAGCCAAAGTTATTTTGGCCCACAGCGAACCGGAAACCTTAGAAATCTGTCTGCAACAGAAATTTGAGCGCTTCAACGCCAACACCATTGTTTCGAAAGAGGAATATAGACGACAACTCAAAGAAATAAGGCAGACAGGCATTGCCTATGACCGGGGGGAGCGCTACCAGGACACCCATGCTATCGCCGTGCCGATTATCAGCTCGGAAGGTCCGCCGCGGGTCGCAGTCGTCATCGCCGGACCAGCCTTCCGTCTGAACGAGCAATTTCTCAAATCGGTCGCCACCCCCCTCCGACAAGCGGCGGACAAGATTTCGAAACTCCTCTCTTTCTAAAGCGCTTGCTGTTGCAAGATTGTTTTTTGTTTCTGGGAAAATTTCATCCAGATTTCCACCTCATCGTCTTTGGCGGTTATTTTTATCTCGGGATAGCATTTCTTGCAGAGATCAATCATCGGTTTGTTTTCGGGTAAGGTAGCTGCAAAAAAACCCTCAAACCTATTTGCAGCGGCAACTTTCTCAAGCTCTTTGAAAAGATAGCCGGCAATGCCCTGGGACTGGAAATCTTCCCTGACCACAAAAGCCACCTCAGCCCATTTTTCATCCATCTCAGCATAGGTAGCAATGGCGATAATTTCTTTATTTCCCCTGTGTTGTACAACGCCAATCAATGAGATATTCTTCCGATAATCCATTTTTGCCCAATGGTCTTGTGCCATTTTTCGTGAAAAAATGGTTACCGAATGGAAAAACCGGAGATAAATGGTCTCTTTTTGCAATGAATAAAAAAAATTGCGATAGGCAATTTCGTCCGATGGCAGGAGAGGCCGTACCGACATGACCTTGCCATTCTTAAGGGGCCAACGGCTTTTATATTCTTCAATAAAAATGAGATCTTCGGCAAGCGGTGGTAATTGATCGACAAAGATGTAATGGTTTTTCTTTGCTGCCTCAATAAGACCTTCCCGGAAATCCGGATGGGCTATCTGACATAACTCGATAACTCGCTGGCTGATGCTTTTTCCTTTGAGTTGAGCAATGCCGAATTCGGTTACGACAAAGTTGACATCGGCCCTGAGAGTCGCCACCCCGGCACCGGCACTGAGGTTGGCGACGATACGGGAAATCCGGCCGCCCTTGGCAGTGGAAGGAAGAGCTATTATCGACAAGCCGCCCTTGGAAAGGGTAGCGCCGCGAATGAAATTGGCCTGATCTCCCGTGCCGCTAAAGAATTGCCGCCCAACGGAATCCGAACAGACCTGGCCGCTCAGATCGACTTCCAAGGCCGAACTGATAGAAATGAAATTATCGTTTTTGCCAATGATATTGGGAGTATTTACCCAATCGGCGGTGCCGAAATAGAACTGAATATTATTGTCTATATACTCATAGGCAAGCCGCGACCCCATGCAAAAGGTAGCAACAGCCCGATCGATCATGAAGTTTTTCTTCTTGTTGGTGATGATACCTTCTTTCATGAGGGGAATGAAGTCATCGGAAATCATGTGGGTATGAATTCCCAGGTCATTTTTATTATCGAAATACTTTAACAGGGCGTATGGAATATGGCCGTAGCCAACCTGCAAGGTGCTGCCGTCCTCGACCAGTTCCTTGACGTACTGGGCAATGCGGCTGGCGGTTTTTTCATCAACGTCATCCTGAATAATACAGATCAGCTCCTCCTCAAATGGAATAAGGTAGTCGATATCGTCGATATGAAGGAAGCCGTCGCCATGGGTTCGCGGCATCTTCGGATTAACTTGGGCAATAACTGTTTTGGCGCTCTTCACAGCCTCCAACGTGACATCGACGGAGACTCCAAGGCTGGCGATGCCGAAGGAATCGGGAGGGCTTATCTGGATGAGTACGGTGTCGATGACGATCTGTTTGTTGCGAAAAAGCTGTGGCAATTGGGACAGATAGGTTGGGATGTAGTCAACCTTTCCCTCAAAAGCTGCCTGCTGCATTTTGATCGGCACAAAAAAAAGCTTTACCGAGAAACGTTGGAGAAAAAAATCATCGTTGAGGTAATCGGCAAGGGTGTGGGCCAGCATCTGAAAAATCATTATGTCGTTCAGGTCGGGATGATTGGCCATGGTATGGATTAGATGCTGCGGCTCACCGCAGCCGGAACCAATAAAGACACGGCTGCCGTTTTTTATGGTCGAAATGGCCTCTTCGGCAGTGACTATTTTTGTTTTGCAACCTTCACGAGTCGTCATTTTTTTGTTATCTCCCAAAATCGTGATTGCATGCCTTCCCTACATGATTTTGTGAGTATGTTTACCATTATAAAGGTCCTGTCGGCAAGCCTGTCACGATATAATAACAACAATCGATAACCTGCTTCATCTTTCTCCCTCTTGGTAAGTTGCACCCGACACTCATCGTTGATTTTTTGACCCTCGACCTTGACATTTTCTCTGGACTACTTGAGAATGCTTAAAACAAAGGACACCCCACCTACCGCCTGCATGGAGATCATCGATGAAAAGTTGGAAACTGAGAACACAGCTCGTTCTTGGCTTTGCCGTGGTACTGCTGCTAACCTGCATCGTCGGTGGATCCGGCCTCTTGTCTTTAAAAAATGTCACAGAGACCATGACCATGTTTCGGCAAATCAGCTCCGGCCTGGCCGAATTCGCTCAAGTCCGGGAACAATACTATATCTTTCTTCTCAACAGTCACAATGCCGGACGTGAAGCCCAGGCCCAGGCCCGCGGCAAGGCCTTCGCCACTCTCGATGAGCTCGTTCAGCATATTGACGGCAGCCTGAACCGGAGTAGGGCAGATACCAAAAATTCTCTAACCCAATTGAAGATGCAATATGAAGCCTATCGACAGGTCTTCAGGCTCCTCAATGAAGATGAGGTGAATAAAGCCGCCATTATTGCCCCGACGCTGAAGCTTTTTGAGGGATACGAAGACCTTATCAAATCAGGTTCTTTTAAAACCGAAGACATGATGTTCAGCTATAAGTTATATGCATCAAGCATCAGGTCGTATTTTGAACGGGCCAACGAGCGCGGTAAAGAGACCACCATTGCCGCCGGCAAGAAATTTGAAGAGAATGTCGAGGAGTGGTACCGAGTCATCGAAAACAGCGCAAGCCTTAAGGAAGTACATGGCAACATACATGAACGGTTCCAAAAAATCCACAGCCAGGTGCAAGACTATTTCCGGCTTGTTGACAACCAGCAGGAGCTCATCAGACAAATGCAGACCATTGATGTTGAATTGATTAGCCTTTCGCAAGAATTGATGGAAAGGAACCGGCAACAGGTAGAAAAAGTCGGCAGCATCTCAAGAACTATCATCATGACCACAATCTGCATCGCCATTGCCACGGGCCTTCTCTTCGCCTGGCTGACCACCAAATCGATCACCGGACCGATCCGCAATGTCACTGCCGGGTTGCGCGATGTCGCCGAAGGTGAAGGCGACCTCACCAAAAGACTGAATATCGGCTATAAAAATGAAGTTGGGGAACTCGCCTCCTGGTTCAATGTCTTCATCGACAAGATGGACCTTATGATCAAGGAAATTGCCGAAAACTCTGGAAGACTAGGCAATTCCGCCGATCAGTTGTTGAAAATTTCGACGACCATGGCGGAGAGTGCCGTCTCCGTTTCTTCCAGATCGACGACCGTTGCCGACGCTGCCAACCGCATGAGCAACAATATGACGGCGGTTGCCGAGGCAAGTGCCGAGGCATCGGAAAATATCAATCTGGTGGCCGCTGCTGCCGAGGAGATGACAACCTCGGTTTCCCAGATCTCAGGCAATTCTGAAAACGCCAAAGCTATTACCAAACTGGCGGTGGTCAAGGCTGCCAGTGCCTCCGAACGGGTAAATCACCTTGGTTATGCGGCAACAGCGATAAGCAAGGTTACCGAGGTCATCACCGAGATATCGGCACAAACCAATCTACTGGCCCTGAACGCTACCATTGAAGCGGCCAGGGCTGGAGAGGCAGGTAAGGGCTTTGCCGTTGTTGCTAATGAAATTAAGGCCCTCGCCAGCCAGACCAACCAGGCTACTCAAGATATTAAAATCAAGATTGCGGACATTCAGGATTCAACCAAGCATACCATCGCAGAGATCAATGAGATAACCCAGGTCATCGACCAGGTGAACGACACTGTCGCCCTCATTTTCACTGCTGTCGACGAACAGGCGGCAACCACCAGGGAAATTGCCTCTAATATCGCCCAAGCCTCCAGGGGCGTTCAGGATGTCAATGATAATGTGGGGCAAAGCTCAGTGGCGGCCAGTGACATCGCCGAGGAAATTACCCAGGTAAGCAACGATGCCACGCTGATGATGGGGAACTGCTCGCAGGTCAAAGACAGCTCTGATATTCTTAATGCCCTGGCCAAGAGCCTCAATCGGATCGTCGGAGGCTTTAGACACTAAACCATTCCGAAACTCCTTGGCCGTCTGATAGTGTTTCTGTGACGGGATTTTTGCTTAGCTCTTAACTAACCAAATTAATAAGATTTTTAACATCCTGAAAACTCACTGGTCGACAAACGAATCTAAAGACGACCCGTACCATTTGCGAACGGGAACTTGACATGGTGCAGGAACAGCAACCACACGAAGGAGTACACATCTCTTCCTTTAGCCACCAACCGGGGTACCAGAATATTTTAATTGATATCTTGAGAACATCCCTGGAACCAGTACCTTTCAAAGCCAAAATTACCCGAATTCTCGACTATCTCCTGACCCTTGACCATCTTCATCTCGGGACCAAGGCTGCCTTTTTTATCGTCAACCAGGCCTCGGACACCTTGGAGCTTCTTATTTCCAGAGGTTTTCCAGCCTCAGAGGCTTTATGCTGCAGAACCACCCGATTTGGCTTTTGCCACTGCGGCCAAGCAGGAAAAACTGGGAAAATCGGCTTCTTCGATACGATCCCGACACACCACTACGGCGTCCAAGAGGCGGTACCTTATGCCGGAAATTACTGTGTTCCCATAATAAAAGATGGCCAAGTCTTTGCAATACTCACCGTTTACGTCACCGCCGGCCACAAACATTCACCTGCGGTGGAGATCCTTTTTGAGGCGATCGCCAACATCTTTGCGGTGATTATCGAAGGCCACCAGATGGATCAACAGCTCATTCAACTGGTAAACGATCTGCAAAGCTCCATCATCAATCTGCGTGAAGAAAAGAAATTCTCTGAGTCGATCATTCAAGGTTTAAATCACGGTCTGATTGTCGCCGACCTGGATGGTAAAATTAGAAAAAGCAATTCCGTTGCCCAATCTATTTTTAAGCCGTTCTCAAAACTACTTGACGGTAAGTATCTTGCAGATTTTCTTGGAGACAGCGCATCTACAGACCTTCTTACCACCACTCCGACAGAATCCGGGCAGATGGAAAAAGAGATTACCTTTGTTACCCCGACTCGGGAAAAAAAAATCATCTGCTATTCCAATGTTCCCAGAGAGGATGCCAGGGGTACTAAAGTGGGCGTCATAATCTCCCTGTCGGATATTTCCGAACTCAAATATGTGCGCAAAGAGATGGAAAAGATGAACCGTCTGTCAACCGTTGCAGAAATTGCCTCGGCGGTGGCGCATGAGGTACGAAATCCCCTCGCCGGCATCAAAATCATGGCCCAATCCATTGAAGAAGAGGCCAAGGACAACAGTGAACAACTGGAGTGCTCCCAGCGGATAATCCGGCAGGTTGACCGGCTCAATGAACTGTTAAGCGATTTCTTCTCCTACGCCCGTCCTGCTGAACCGAACAAGAGGCCGACCTCACTCACCTCCATCATTGCCGAAACCATGCCGTTGATCAACAACCGGCTGAGCAAAAATCATATCACCCTTTCGCAGGATGTCAGTGGCCCGTTGCCACGGATAGTCGCCGACCCGCACCAGGTCCAGCAGGTTTTACTCAACCTGTTCCTCAACGCCATCGATGCCATTAAGGAGCAGGGCCATATCGAGATTTACGCATCTTGTTTGACTCCCAGCATGCTCAAATATTATAAGAAAAGCTATCCAGCTCTCCTGGGGACTCATGAATATGTCATCCTTCGTTTTACCGACAACGGAACAGGTATGCCACCACATGTGGCTGAACAGGTATTTGAACCCTTTTTTACCACAAAAACCTCTGGAGCTGGACTTGGCCTTGCCATTGTTTACCGGACCCTGAAGGAAAATGATGCGGAAATTGTCCTTGAGAGTAAAGAGGGCAAGGGTACAACCTTTACTATTTTCTTCCGGGCGGACGATTAAATGGGTACAGTTCTCATTGTTGATGACCAAGAAGATTTACGCTTTTCGCTGGCAAAGATTGTCGAAAAACAGGGTTATCATGCCACCACTGCTGCAAATGGGGCCCATGCGCTGGAGATGCTGCATTCGGCCATTGTCGATCTGGTTTTTCTCGACATCGGCCTTCCCGACAAGAGCGGCATTAGCCTCATCGGAAGGATAAAAGCGATAAATGATGATATCGATATCGTCATGCTGACCGGCATCAACGAGGCCAAGACCGTTGTCCAAGCTTTGCCTGCCGGCGCCGTCGATTACATTGTCAAACCTTTTGACATAATCGAATTCAAGGCCATTCTTCAAAGAATCCTGCAAGCTCGATTGATGCGTAAAAAAGCCACTCTTTTGCATCGGGAGATCGGCACTGCTGCCATCATCGGCACCAATTGATCAATTTCTTACCATCTCATAACCACCGCTGGCCCTGTAAACATTCCGAGCCGTAGCCAATCTTCTCCATATTTTCAGAACTTTAATTTATTTTTTGTACATTTTGCCCCCCTTTTGTTACCATTTCCTTATATATGAAGAAAATCGGTCCGGAGACTCGACAATTGAAATAATTTCTTGTTCCGGCCCCCGTGACAAAAAGACCGGGACAGAAAAATGGTGAGACTATGAAGAGAGTTCTAGTTGTTGATGATGAAGAGGATATGCTGTGGATGCTCCAGAGAAATCTCAACAAAGGCATGGAGGATGTAGAAATACTCGCGGCTAAATCAGGGGAAGAGGCTCTGGCACTGTTGAGCGACAGGTCAGTGAATCTGGTGATCACCGACATTAACATGCCAGGCATGAATGGACTTGATCTGCTGATTGAGATCAACAATCGCTTTCCCGGAACCGGCGTCATCATTATGACGGCCTATCCATCAAACGCCTATGAGAATAAAGCGATGATGAGCGGAAGCCTGCGCTTTATTGAAAAACCATTCGACATCAAGATCGTCAGGGCCATCGTAGCCGAAGTCCTCAAGGATAGTGAAGGATTCCAAGGTACTGTCGACGGCGTTGATCTGATTGACATCGTCCAGTTCAACGGACTCTCCAGAGCTACGGCCGCTTTAAAGGTGACAACCGGTGACCGGGAGGGCATGATTTTTTTCAAGGAAGGGACAGTGGTCCATGCCATGTGCGGCAAAGAAATCGGCGAAGAGGCATTTTTTACCATTCTCGGTTTCAATGGCGGCTCCCTGCAGAACATCCGAGGTGTGCAACCGCCCGTGGTCAGCATCCATAAAAGTATTGAAGCCCTGCTCTTTGAGACGGCGGCTATAAGCGATGAAAAGGCCGTTCTCATCAAAGCAGACCTTGCCGACACGCTCTCCCCCATAGATGCAATCGCCAGCCGATCCGATGATGACCCTCTCCTGGCTCCGTATGACGTCCCACCCCCGGTGCAGGCCGTGACTCCGGCCGAAGAAACACCAATCAACCCTAAGCTTTCGGAAAAAATAACGAAAACTCAACCTACAACTTTTACAGAGGACTTTGAAATGACTGAGATTCAAAAAATATTAGCCGAGTTCACCAATATCGAAGGCGTTCACACTGCTTGTCTGGTGGGGCGTGATGGTTTTCTCCTGGACAGCCTGGCGCGGGCAGGAATCGATGCGGAAATGATCGGGGCGATAGCCTCTTCGGGTTTCGGCTCGGCAGAATCGATGGGTACTCAGCTTGGTCAGGGCGATCTAAGAATGACCATGTTTGAATTTGCCAACGGGCCGGTCATGTTTGCCCCAGTTGGTGAAGACGCCTTTCTAGTTATCGTTGCCGACCAGAACACCAACCTCGGTTGGATCAGGATCAGTATCAAGAAAAACGCCCAGAAAATTAAAGAAGTAGCTGCTCTATAAAATAACGGCCGGGGTTTCCACGACAACCCGGCCACCCTTCCCTCCCCAGCATATGGAAAACCTTTGCTTACAGATAATTCTTCTGGAAATAGCTGGCAAATCCGGAAAATTGCACTTCATATTTCTTGATCAGTAAGCGTGCCTTGCCCAGCCATTCCTCCTTTGTCGTCATTAAAAAAATAAAAAATGGCTGGTCGTCGACGTGTCTAATAATAAAGTGATAATGGCGGGTGGTGATAAGAATATCCTCAACATCTTCGTCATCCGCCAATAAAGTGATTGCCTTGGCATTTGATTTCACTATAGAGGCCAGATAGGCTGCAGCGGCCGCTGTTTCGATATCCTCTCTACGCCGAACCTCTGCAATGGACATTCCGTCTTCAACGGTTACCACAGCTGCCGCCAAAATTCCCGGAAGTTCTTTCGACATCCGGTCAACAAGACTTTGAAGTTTTCTAATCATTGGCTTTACACATGAAGTTGGAATTTTCAAATTACTAAATACCCATTGAAATGAATATACCATTTGACTAACCTAATATGAAATGATTTCTTACCATTAAAGAAACGGAAAGAATTTCCATGCACATTGAGGAAAAAATGCGCGCGGTTGTACAGCGAGTGAGCAAGGCTGCGGTTGAAATTGGCGGCATAAAGACGGCACAAATCGGTCGCGGCCTGGTCATCCTTTTGGGAATCCGCAGGGGCGACAGCAGCGTGGATCTCATATGGATGGCCGACAAGATCATTCATCTGCGAATTTTTCCGGACGGTGACGGAAAAATGAATACCTCCCTTGCAGACATGGGCGGTGAGATGCTTATCGTTTCCCAATTCACACTTTATGGCGATTGTCGCAAGGGCAGAAGACCGGGATTTTCAATGGCCGCCCCGCCGGAGATCGCCGAACCTTTATATAACCGATTTATCGAAGAAGTGAGAAAGCTGGGAATCCCTGCGGTCACCGGCACTTTTCAGACGGAAATGGCCGTAGATCTGGTCAATGACGGTCCGGTCACCATCCTCCTTGACTCGGAAAAAACCTTTTAGCTTACTCTCATCAGCCAAATAAGGATATTCAATGACTTTCAGCCCAGGTTCTACCTATTCCGGCTTTACCCTCAAGACCCATACCTTTGTCCGGGAAATAGACTCCGATGTCTATATTTTCGAGCATAAGCTGTTGAAATGTCCCCTTCTGGCAATCAAAAACAGCGATCCGAACAAGACCTTCACTGCCGCCTTCAATACTGTGCCCACCGATTCGACCGGGGTTGCGCATATCCTTGAACATTCGGTACTCATGGGGTCGAAAAAATATCCGATCAAGGATGTCTTCGGCGAGATCAACAAAGGCGGACTCACTACCTTTCTCAATGCCATGACCGGCGCCGACATCACCTATTATCCCTTCGCCACCCGCAACCTGAAAGAATATTTTAACATCATGGATGTCTATTGTGATGTGGTCTTCAACCCGCTGCTGGCGAAAAGCACCTTCGAACAGGAAGGCTGGCATTATCATCAGGAAGGACCGGACAGCCCGCTTGAGTTTCAAGGGGTCGTCTACAATGAGATGAAAGGCGCCTTCTCCGATCCGATCCGCCATATTTTTCACAACATTTTTTCAGGTCTTATGCCCGGCTCCACCTATGCCCACGAGTCCGGCGGCGATCCAAAGAATATTCCCGACCTGAGTTATGAACAATTCCGCCGCTTCCATGCCGATCATTATCATCCCAGCAACGGCATGTTCCTGGTGTATGGTGATGCCCCCCTGGAAGACGAGCTCCATTATCTCCAAAGCAAGTTTTTATCAACTTTTACCTCCCAGGGCAAACAAGCAGGGATTGAAGAGGGTCAATCGCCTTCGCAGCCGGTATTCAGCACCGAGACATATGCCGTTGATAACAGTGATATCGCCGGCAAGACCTTTCTCGCCGTGGGTACCAGTGTGGCAACCATCGCCATGCGCCGTGAGAACACCGCCTTTCAGATCATCGCCAACATTCTTTTCAACTCGGACGGCTCACCGCTGAAGAATGCCATTGTCGGGAGTGGACTGTGCAAGGATTTCGGCGGTTTTTTCATGGCCACCTCGTCCAGCAAAACTCTGATGATCACATATTTAGTCGGCAGTGAAGAGCAGTATCGCGACACCTTCCTTGATCTCTACAAAACCTCCCTGGCAAAAATGGTGCAGGAGGGTCTTGACCGGGATCTGGTGCTGGCCGAACTTAATAAATTTGAATTCAACGTCCGGGAAGAGGCCAGTAAGGCCCAGCGCGGGCTTGATCTCATCAGCAAGGCAATGACCGGCCTCAAATACGGCACTGACCCGATCGACAACCTGATGAGTGAAGAACTGATCGGCTCCCTGCGGCACAAGGCTTTGAACGAGGGCTACTTTGAAGAGCTTATCCGACACTATCTGCTCGACAATCGGGCACCGGTAGTCGTCACCCTCGTCCCCGACCCGGAAAAACAAAAAAGGACCCAGGCCGAGGAACAACAGCGATTGGCCGCCTACGATGCGTCAATTTCCGAGGACGACAGAAAGGCCCGGATCAAACATACTAAGGAACTGTTGGAGGAGCAGTTGAAGCCGAACAGCGTCGAGACACTCTCGCTTTTGCCGCAGTTGTCGCTTGCCGACCTGACAACCAAGGTTGAATTCGCGAGCGTTGTGCCGACGGAGATGTTTGACAGACAGGTACTGGTCAGCGAGCTTGCCACCAATCATATCACCTATCTTGATGTCGGTTTTGATTTTTCCTGTCTGCCGCCGGAACTCCTGCCAATCCTCGATCTCTTCGGCACCATCTTCACCGAAATCGGTACGAAAAGGTTGAGTTACCAGCAGTTTGCCAAGGAAGTTGCCACCTGCACCGGCTCTTTTTCCCACAACCTGACCACCTACACCAACCGCTTGCAAGGGGATGCGACCAAACCGGTGTTCTGGGTGCATTTGAAATGTCTGCCGGAGTATCTAGGGCAGTCAATGCAACTCCTCGCCGAGGTTTTCTCTTCGGTTTCGTTTGCCGATAGGGCGCGGATTAGCGAGATCGTTGCTCGGGAATTCGCTTGGGCCGAGCATGCCGCCCAGAGTGAAGGGTACACTCTTGCATCGACCCGGGTTTTTGCCCACCTGAGTACCGCCGGACACTATAATGAGGTGGTAAACGGGGTAACCTCCTACCTAGCACTGAAAGACCTGGCCCAGAACTATGCGGCAAAAGAGGAAAGTTTTCTCGCCTCCCTGGAGCATATCGCCACTTTGCTCTTTAACAGCAACAACCTGCTCCTCGCCGCAACCGCCGACAGCCGTGAACTCGGCCACCTTATGCAGGTCGGCGGCTGCATCGCCGATGCACTCAGTTCCGCACCGCTGGTCACTTACACTCTACCACCTCTGCAACTGGCAAACCATGAGGCCTTTATCACCTCCGCCGAGGTGGTCTTCGCCGTCCAAGGCGGCAATCTGCTGAAAAACGCCGACGGTTATAACGGCCACTTCGAGGTATTAAAAACGTATCTGTCCCGCGATTATCTTTGGAATACCGTGCGGCAGATGGGTGGGGCCTACGGCTGCTTCATCCAGTTCGGGCAGTTGAGCGGCAACCTGGCCTATGTCAGCTACCGCGACCCGCAGGTGAAAAAAACCTATGACGCCTACAACGGCGTGCCGGATGTCGTCGCCGGTCTTACCCTTCCGGATAAGGTTCTCGAACAGTTGATCATCGGCACCTACGGCAACTTCGACCCACTGCAGAGCGCCGCAGCCAAGGGGGCCACCGCCAGAAACGACTATTTGAACGGCATTGACGCCCTTTATAAGCAACAGCGGCTGACCGAAATCACCGCTACCAGCCTTGCCGATCTGCGCAGCTTTGCCCCGGCCTTCGCCGCCATGACGGCGAACAGTCACCGGGCGATTATCGGTAACAGGAGTAAAATCGAGGGTGCCGGAGCACTTTTCGACTCTATAATTGAATTATAGAGACAATATCAATAAGTTAAACATCAACTTTCCAAGGAGAACAGGATGATCTACTCTTCTGAAGTCATGGAAATGTGCCGGGTGGCGCAGGGAGCCAATCACGGCCCCGCGCCCATTCCTCAGGAAGGCGCATGGACAAAGGTCAAAGAGATCAGTGATATTTGCGGTCTCACCCACGGCGTCGGCTGGTGCGCCCCACAGCAGGGGGCATGCAAGCTGACCCTCAATGTGAAAAACGGCATCATAGAGGAGGCCCTGGTCGAGACCATCGGCTGCACCGGTATGACCCATTCGGCGGCCATGGCCTCGGAGATTCTCCCCGGCAAAACCATCCTTGAGGCGCTGAACACCGACCTGGTATGCGACGCCATCAACGTGGCGATGCGCGAACTTTTTCTGCAGATCGTTTACGGTCGCAGCCAGTCAGCCTTTTCGGAAGGTGGACTGCCCATCGGTGCAGGGCTTGAGGACCTCGGCAAGGGTCTACGGTCGGTTATCGGCACCATGTACGGCACCGTTGCCAAGGGACCGCGCTATCTGGAAATGGCCGAAGGCTATGTCTCAGAGATTGCTCTTGATATAAACGACGAGATTATCGGTTATAAATTCGTGAATCTCGGCAAAATGATGGCTGCCATCAAAAAAGGCGTCGACGCAAATCAGGCCTTAAAAGACGCATCCGGCACCTACGGCCGTTTTGCCGAAGCCGTTAAAACTATCGATCCAAGAAAGGAATAGGGGGAAAACCATGGCACTGTTTGAAAGTTACGACAGGCGGATAGGCCAGATTATTCCGGTCCTGGAAAAATACGGGATGAAATCCCTCGAAGAGGCAGGAGAAGTCTGCAGCAAGTACGGGGTTGATGTTGCGACCATCGTCCGCGGCATCCAGCCCATCTGCTTTGACAATGCGGTCTGGGCCTACACCCTCGGGCGCCGCCATCGCCATCAAAAAGGGACAGAAAAAGGCGGCGGAGATCGCCGCAACCCTCGGCGAAGGGCTGCAGGCCTTCTGCATTCCCGGCTCGGTCGCCGACGACCGCAAGGTCGGCATCGGCCACGGCAACCTCGCCGCCATGCTGCTGAATGAAGGCACTTCCTGCTTTGCCTTTTTGGCTGGGCATGAATCGTTTGCCGCCGCCGAAGGGGCAATCGGCATCGCCAGATCGGCCAACCGGGTGCGTACCAATCCGCTACGGGTCATTCTCAATGGTCTCGGCAAGGACGCCGCCAAGATCATCTCGCGGATCAACGGCTTTACCTATGTCGAGACCAAATTCGACTACGCCTCCGGCAAGCTGAACGTGGTCGCCGAAACCAAATATTCGCAAGGGGACCGAGGCAAGGTCCGCTGCTTCGGGGCCGACGATGTCCGGGAAGGTGTGGCCATCAATCACCTGGAAGGGGTTGATGTGTCGATCACCGGCAACTCCACCAATCCGACCCGCTTCCAGCATCCGGTTGCCGGCACCTATAAAAAGGAATGTATTCAGCAGGGCAAGAAGTATTTCTCGGTGGCCTCGGGCGGCGGCACCGGTCGCACCCTCCATCCGGACAATATGGGCGCAGGTCCCGCCTCCTACGGCATGACCGACACCATGGGGCGGATGCACTCCGATGCCCAGTTTGCCGGCTCTTCATCGGTTCCGGCACATGTGGAGATGATGGGCCTCATCGGCATGGGCAACAACCCGATGGTCGGCGCCTCGGTATCCGTGGCCGTGGCCCTGGAGCAGGCGACGGAAAAAGGGTAGAGGAAAAACGAAACGTAGAGTGGGTAAAACGCACTCTACGTTTCTTCGATTTACGCCGGCTAGCGGAACGGCGGCGCATAATGCAATCCACCTTTATTCCACAGATTATTTAAACCTCTGTCAATCTTCAACAACGCCCTGGAGCCAAAATTACGCTCAAACACCTCGCCGTAGTTGCCGACCTGACGAATAATCTGGAAGGCCCAATCATCTTTCAACCCGAGACTTTTCCCGGCAGCACCCTCAATCCCGAACAATCTTCGCACATCGAGTATATTGCTGGCCTGCAGGTCTTCAGCGCTGCGGGAAGTGACCCCCAGTTCCTCTGCATTAATCATGGCAAAAAGCGACCATTTGACAATATTCAACCAGACATCGTCACCCTGCCGCACCACCGGTCCCAAAGGCTCTTTGGCGATGACCTCGGAAAGCACGGTTGCACTTTCAGGATCGGCAAGCCCCAACCGTAGACCAAGCAATTGTGACTGCGGCATGGAGAGAAGATCGCAGGCCTCTTTTTCGAAACCCTTGACCGCCAATTCTAAAGTGTCATAGGGAACGATATTGAATTCAATGCGGTTTCTCTCCAAGTAGTCATTGAGATTCTGTTCCGACGCGGCACCAACCGGCGCGCAGACCTTCACTTTTTTGAGATCAAGCAACCGCTTCACCTCCAGTTTTTTGGGCACCATGAAACCCTGCCCGTCATAATAGCTAACCCCGGGAAAATGAACGGCCAACGCCGAATCCCTGGTAAAGGTCCAGGTTGAGTGGCGAGAAAGGATATCCACCTCGCCTGCCAGCAGGGCGGTGAAGGCCTCACCTTCGGCAAGGGGCAGATATTCCACCTTTGTCGGACTACCGAGCACCGCCACTGCCACGGCGCGACAGATATCAATATCCAGTCCCGTCCATTTTCCCCCGGCATCGACAATCGCAAAGCCGGGTGTGCCGGTGGAAACGCCACAAAGCAGGTGGCCACGCTTCACCACCTCTTCTTTGGTATAGGCCTGTGCCGAACCGGTAAAAAACATCGCGACCAGAAACCAGATGAACCAACTCACTTTTTGTTTATGCATTTGTCGGTAGTAAGGGTAAAGAATAAAGAGCAGAATACCTTTGTTAAAAACAATACCAGTGGGCGGAAATGTTTTCATAGTGTTATAGTTTTATTTTCGAAAAATCCTCCAAGTATTTAATTCCGGTTTACCAACTTTGCAAAGAAAACAATCACGAACAGCACGATTTGTCGCCGTCGAGATACTCTGTCGACTCTACCAGGACCGTTTGCCCCTCAAATCTCTCCTCGATCGGGTGATGCGAAAACACGCCCTGCCCGGCAACGAGCGTAACCTCACCATGCAACTGGTGTACGGTGTACTCCGTAACCGCCAATACCTCGACCGAATTCTGCAACTACTGTCAAAGACCGCCCTGGCAAAAATCGACCTCTTTATCCACCAGGTACTGGCGGTTGGGCTTTATCAACTGTTCTTTCTTGAACGTATTCCCCAATCGGCGGCGGTCCATGAAATGGTTGAATGCTGCAAGACAGGGGGCGTGCCGAAAAGACTCGAGGGATTTGTCAACGGCATACTCCGCCAATCGATCCGCCAAAAGGATAGGCTTGCAAAACAGGCCGGTCTTGACATAACCGGCGCGCCGATCATCAATCACCCGGAATGGCTGTTTACCAGATGGTGCGACCATTTCGGCCATGACGAAGCCCAAAGGATCTGCTTGGCCAACAATCGTGAACCGCTCCTTGTACTCCGGACTAATGTTGGCAAAATCATCCGAGACGATTTCCGCAAGGTCCTTACAGCCGCCGGCATTGCCAATCATCCCGGCAACTATGCCGAGGAGGCCGTAGTGCTGCCCGGGTATCAGGGCACCATAGCTGCAATCCCCGGCTACGCTGAGGGCCTGTTTCAGGTCCAGGACGAGGCGGCCCAGTTGGCCACCGGCCTCCTCGGACCTTTTCGCCACGGCGGTAGATACCTAGACGGCTGTGCCGGACTGGGCGGAAAGACCTCGCACCTGCTGCAGTTTGCCGCAAGCCATGCTCTTTCTATCCACGCCGTCGAACCGGAACCCTACCGATTGCAAAAACTCCAGGAAAATATCAGCAGACTGGCCATGTCCGCCGCACCGGTTATCCATGAAAACACCCTGCAGCATTTAATCTTGGGAGATCTGCCACCTTTCGACGGTATCCTCATCGACGCGCCATGTTCCGGCACCGGGGTAACCGGCCGACATCCCGACATCCGCTGGAACCGCCGCCCAGAGGATCTGATCCGCTATCAGCAGGAGCAGTTGAATATCCTGCAACACAGCACCACGCTACTTGCCCCCGGCGGCATCCTGGTTTATGCCACCTGTTCTCTCGAACCTGAAGAAAATCAAGATGTAATTAAGGCCTTTCTCGCCGAGCACTCGACCTTGCACCTGACCGACTGCACCATACACTTGCCGAAGACGGCCCACCGTTTTATCGTGGACGGCTGCTTCGCTCCCCGTCCTGACACCACCATCGATGGCTTCTTTGCCGCACGAATGACGCATAGTTAGACACTTAAATACAAAATTTCGATGTTTTTTGCGAAAATTTTATGAGAAGTGAGTTATTCCGTTTATCGGAGTCAGGATGTGTCCCAGGTTTTTCTTTGCCATCGACCAAGGTCTGTTGTACATTCTCCAGATTCTCATCGAACAGTCCGACCAGGACCCAAGGAATATGTTGCTTCCGGGCAAGAGGACTTGCACCTGTGGTTACACAGGTTTTATTTAACCAAGGATACAAACAATGGCTGAAATAAAAAGTACAATGGACATGGTAATGGAGCGAGCAGCCAGGATGGCCGCGACTGCAGCCCCGGCTAATGATGACGAAACACTTATCAAAAAAGGCATGCGCCTGGCCGCTGATTATATCAACGGCAAAGAGATTGACCTCAGCCGGGAACTGGCGGCACAACCACCGACCGATCGGGGCGAGGTTGGTAAGGGTATGACCCAGACCCTGCTCCGCAATATCACCCTGCCCCGCACCAAAGAACTGCAGGCCTCGGCTGAACTTGCCCTGCAGGCCGTGCTCGCACTGGCCGGCAAAAAAAACGAAGTAATCACCATCTGCCGGGAACTGGAACAGATACTCAAACAGTACGGACAACACAAGGACCAGATGACCAAACAACTGGAGGATGCAATCAAGGCTCAATTGGAGCAGCAGAGTGCCGCCCGGGGCCAGGCCGGCAAGGTCAACATCAATCCAGCCATGCACCCGCAGTACCGGGAAGAACTATCGCGCATGCTGACCGGCCTGAACAACCAGTACAACGATGCCATGGACCAGCGCAAGACGATGATTCTCCAGCTTCTCTCCCCGGCCACCCAATGATCTCGTCGAAGGTTCATTCTGAATAGCAGCCCGAGATCAGCATAAGATGGATTATCATAAACGGATTGCCCGTCTCCAATCCCGGCTGAGACGCAAAAAACTCGACTGCCTGCTCGTCAGCCGCCCGGAAAACCGCCGCTATCTGAGTGGCTACCGTGGAGGCGATCATGGTATTACCGAAACCTCCGGCCTGCTCCTGGTTCCGGCCAGAGGACCGGTACGGCTGCTCACCGATTTTCGTTATAGAATCCAGGCGGAACGCGATGTGCCCTGGGCTGAGGTGCATCTCTACGATAAGGGTATTCTCCACCTTCTCGGCGATTTGCTGCCAAGGCTCGGCCTGAAATCCCTCGCCTTTGAAAGCCATTATACCCTGCATGCCGGGGCTGAAAAAATGGCGGTGGCTTTGCAAAAGAAGGGCATCCGCACTGTACCTCTGACCAACCTGATCGAAGACCAGCGCCTCATCAAGGATGAGGCGGAGATAAACCTCATTCGCAACGCCGTGCGCTTAAACGAAACGGTATTCAGCGAAATTCACGGCTCGCTTATCTCCTGCCGGACTGAGATAGACGTAGCACTTGCTATCGAATCGGCAATGCGCCGGAAAGGCGCCGAAGGTCCGAGCTTTTCCACCATCGTTGCAAGCGGCGAAAATAGTGCCCTGCCCCACGCTGTGCCCGGCCCAACTGAAATTCAGCGCAATGGATCGCTTACCATCGACATGGGTCTGATCCTTGACGGCTACTGTTCCGACATGACCCGCAACTTCGTCCCGGGCACGCCAAGCGATCGGTATCTCGAACTGCACCGCCTGGTACGCCGGGCCCAGCTGGCCGGCATGGCTGCCGTCAAGGAAGGTGTCAAAGCATGCGATGTCGACCACGCCGCCCGCAGTATCATTGCCAACGCCGGCTACGGCGGCTATTTCGGCCACTCCCTCGGCCACGGCGTTGGTCTTGCCGTCCATGAAGAGCCTCGCGTTTCCACGCGCAACCGAAAAAAACTGAGATGCGGCATGGTCATCACCGTCGAACCGGGCATCTATATCCCCGGCTGGGGCGGCATCCGCCTCGAAAATATGGTCGTTGTTCGCCCCGACGGCTGTGAAAACCTTAACAGCGATACGACCTGGCTCGACATATGAAACCACCGAAATATTTTGTGCTTGACACCAATGTCTTGCTCCATAACCCGGAAGCGATCAATTCCTTTGGCGACAACTGTATAGTGCTGCCGATGACCGTCATTGAAGAACTCGACAATTTTAAGCGGGTCAACGACGAACTCGGCCGCAGCGCCCGCCAGGTCATTCGCCATCTCGATCGCCTCCGTTCCCAGGGAACTTTAAGGAACGGCGTCGCCCTCGACAACGGCGGAATGCTAAAAATTTCTCTCGATGAAAAATCCATCCCCGGCACCTTTCTTAACATGTCCGTACCGGATCACCGGATTCTTGCCGTCGCCGCCAACCTGGTTGCCGAAAAGAAGAAGGTCATTTTCGTCTCAAAAGATATCAACGCCCGGTTGAAGGCCGATGCCCTGGGCATCGAGGTCATGGATTTTGAGCAGCAGAAATGCGATTTCGATAGCCTTTACAGCGGTTGGCGGGAACTCTCAGTGGCCGGGGAGGTAGTCGATGCCTTTCACAAAGACAAAGGTGCAACCCTTGCCGGGGCCGATTTTTACACCAACGAATTCGTCATCCTGAAAGACCAGGACAACCCGAAACACAGCGGTTTTGCCAAGGCCACCGGCCGCGACAGCCTCATCCATCTGGACCCCGCCTTCGACTGCGCCTGGGATCTTCACGCCCGTTCCAAGGAGCAGCGGATGGCCTTGGAACTCCTCCTCGACCCGAAGATCAATATGATTACCCTGATCGGCAAAGCCGGCACCGGCAAGACCTTGCTGGCTCTCGCCGCCGGCCTGCACTGTGTGTTGCGTAAGGAGACTTTCGACAAGCTTCTGGTGTCGCGGCCGATCATCCCCATGGGCCGCGATCTTGGCTATCTACCCGGTACCAAGGACGAAAAACTGAGCATCTGGATGCAGCCGATCTTCGACAATCTCAGCTATCTTATGCGGATTGGCCATAAGATGGAAGACGGTACGGTACAAAGCAAGATCGACAAGCTCCTTAAAACGCAGCAACTTGAATTGGAAGCCCTCACCTATATCCGCGGCCGTTCTATTCCCGACCAATTCGTAATCATCGACGAGGCCCAGAATCTCACACCCCATGAAGTAAAAACCATTGTCTCAAGAGCCGGCGAAAACACCAAGATGGTTCTCACCGGCGACCCCAACCAAATCGACAACCCTTACCTCGATGCCTCTTCGAACGGCCTGGCCTATGCCGTCGAAAAACTCAAGGGCCAACCCCTGTACGGCCACGTCACCCTCAGTAAAAGTGAACGCAGCCCGCTTTCGGCAATCGCTACCGATTTTCTTTAACCCCGATAAACGGGATAAGAACCTTCACGAAATTCATTCTTAAACAACAAGAAATGAATTTCTAAGGCATCTAAAAGGAACAACCATGCGCCAATTTGTTATTGATGAACTGAGCCCGATGGAGCGCGACAATATCGACTCCTATCTGAAAAGAACCATTAAACAGGGTCCGATGATCGGTTTGTATTGGATAGAACTGCCTCCACATCTACTATCTGCCGCCCAGCAGGGACACGAGGAGCACGGACCCTTTTATCTGGCGGTGGAAGTGACCGGCAGCGCCGTTAAATTTGAGCTGCTGGTGCGCAGCCGTTTCAATCTGCATTGCAGTTGTATCGCCCATACCACTGAAGTTCAGCGCCAATTCGTACTCGATTTTATCGACCGGATGGTGACCGCTGAGATGATCAACGCTTAGCTCCGATTTCATTCTCCTTAAAAAACCTTTTTTCGACAAGCCTTGCTATTTACAAAAATTACCGATGCCGAAAAAGCTCTAGTGATTCATTACCACAATCATAAAGAATCCCTGCACCTTCAATCATTCGTCTGATTACCTGCCCGCTGGTTCTGCTTGCCTCGGGGATTAAATTTGGAAGTTTTCGCCATTTCCATGAAAAGGCGTTCCTCTTCACCGGTTATATGGTCTGGAATCCGCACTTCCAGTTCGACGATAATGTCCCCGGCTGACCCGTTACGTTTTGGCAAGCCCTTGCCGCGCAAACGCAGCTTGCGACCATTCTGGGAGCCCCGGGGAACCGACAAGGTGACGGTTCCGTCCATGGTCTGCACCGGAATTGCAGCACCCAGGATCGCCTCCCAGGGCGAAACAGCGACAACCGTATAAAGATCGTGGCCATCTGCTTTAAAACGGGAATCGGCGGCAATACGGATGCGCAGCAAGAGATCTCCGGCCCTGCCTCGCCCAACGCCCCGCTCTCCCTGCCCAGCCAGCCGGATGACTGCCCCGTCGGTTATACCTTTCGGAATCTTTACCTGCAACGTCCTGGCGACCGGCTGCATCTTACCATCTGGACTAAGTTCATACGACTGCAAGGTCAGGGTTCTGCCGGCGCCGTGGAAGACCTCACGGAGTGTTACAGTGATTTCCGCCTCCGTTGCCTTGCCGGGAGAATCGTATTTGTGCCTGCCATACCCACTTTGATCGCCGACGCCTTGTTGAAAAAGATTTTCGAGAATTTCATTGAAATCCGCCGACTCGCCAAAGTCGTTGCCGGCAAAGTGAAACGACTGGGAATCTCCACGGCCCCCAGGTTCTGCCTGGCCACCGTAGCGGTATTGCGAACGCGGCCGATCCTTGTCCTGTTGCCAGTTAGCACCGTAGGTATCGTAGAGCTTTCTCTTCTCCGGATCTTTTAATACTTCGCGAGCCTCGTTGAGTTCCTTGAACTTCTGGTCGGCATCCTTATCCTTGCTCACGTCGGGATGATATTTGCGGGCGAGTTTTCGATACGCGCGCTGAATCTGGTCATCCGAGGCATCTTGAGACACCCCGAGAATGTCATAATAATTTTGTGCTTTCATGCTCACCCTCCATTCATCAAGTCTCTGGAGAATTTCTCAACTCCGACCACCTCTAAAGCCTTGCCCTTTTCAATAATTCCGGTCAATTCGAATACCTTTGCTTCGACCAGACGCACCATCCTGTTGACCATCTCGTATACCGGATCATCTTTGCCTAGAAAATCACTCGTCTGCACCAGCAGTTGCTGTCCCTGTTGCAGATACTCTTTCATATCGCCCAGGATCTTCGCTCGCTTGAAGTGTTTTTCTCGCTCGGCAATAAGCAACGGGAGAAACCTCCGGATGGAAATTTCGACGAGAACATCGCGTGAAATCCGCCGTTCAGCAGCAAGCCTCTCAAGAGCAACTAAGGAATGCTTGCTGAGCACATAGGTTTTCGGACGACGTTCAATATTTTCAGGGGGATAACTGGAAACCCAGTCAGCGATTTCGTCTAGTGCTGCATCATCCTCAATCATTTGATCAAAGAGAGATTTCTGCTTCACTCCAAATTGCCCGGCAATAATTCCCAGTAACTCAATGAGATGAACAGGCAGACGGAAGGTGGTGCGAACCGACTGCCTTCCCCTCAATCTTGCTTCGGAAATTTCGCTTCCGGCCTGGGCCACCAGGTCTTTATGATGCACTGTCAAAGCCATTTTCCTTCCTCCTCAAGCAATATTATACACAAAATATTACTTTGTCAAATTATATCGTTATAGTAATTTTATTATAAATATCATTTTTAGTAATTTATTTTATGTTGACTAGATGTTTTTAATAATTATTTTGTATGTAACGAAAGGCGAGGGCTTGGCGTAACAGCCAGCCCGCTCAAAAGCATAAACCTATAAAGAAGGAGGGGAAATATGTGGACAAGAATAAGAGATTTCGATCGGATGTTTCAAGCCATGGATCTGTTGCATTCAAGACTGAATGGGGTATTTCCAGAATGACGACCGGTCCAGGCTGCCGGCTACGGCATGGGGAGTCACCGAGTCTGGCCCCCGAACCAATATGTACGACACCGGCGAGGCACTGGAGATTCGCGTGGAGGTTCCCGGCATCCAAAGGGATGATTTGAGTATTAAACTCCAGGGAAACTATCTTGAGGTCAGGGGAAACCGTAAGGTCGAGAGTCCGGAAGGTTATTCGACACATCGGGTAGAGCGGGGCGCAACCTCCTTCACACGAAGCTTTACCCTGCCTTCCGAAGTTGATGCCGCCAAGGTCGAGGCAAGTCTCAAAGATGGTATTCTGACCCTGGTTCTCGGCAAAGCGGAACCGGCAAAACCAAAACAGATTGCTATCAACTGATGATCAAAGAAGACAAAAAATAAGGAGGGACACGATATGAGCGAGAGACAAGATTTGACAGTCAGAGAAGAGGCCCTGAGCGAGCGAAACCGCCAGATTCCAACGGTGGCACCACTGGTTGACATCCTTGAAAATGAGAATGAAATCCTGCTGTTTGCTGATATGCCGGGAGTCAACAAGAAGGACATTTCCATTAACATCGATAACGGACGACTGGCACTCTCAGGAATCAGGGAAGTAAAACCAGTTGGGGCGATCACTTGGGAAGAATTTGCTGACGTCGAATATCGAAGAACCTTCTCGGTGCCGCAAACCATCGATGTAGCCGGAGTTAATGCAGAACTGAAGGACGGTGTTCTGCTGCTGCACCTGCCGAAATCGGAATCGGCTAAACCACGGCAGATTGAAATCAAGGCCGGTTGAGCAAAGGAATAGACAAAAGAGAAAACGGGTCGGTCATGGAGAAGAGGCTGCCGCCGAAATGGCTGTTCACATGGTTGCGGTTATACCAGCGTAGCTTCATGGCCACCCGTATGGTCCACCAGTCGTCGGCAATCTGTGCTACCCCCCGCAAGAGGGGATAAGTACCTTCACGAAATTCATTCTTAAAAACGAGAAATGAATTTTTTAAGGTAACAGGCCGCCAAATCGAGGCTTCCAGTCGGTGACTGCATCGTTTAAGGTTATCTGTCTGCCTGCCTCGACCCCTTCGTTGTAGGTGGTGCCATAAACCTTGGCGCCTCTGGCAGGTGTCCGCTGAAGGCGGGGAAAGCGCATACCGACAAACCATGCAAGTCTTTGCTCCTCGGCGACAATCAAGGCGCCGGTCTGCAGCTGAACGGTTTTTTCCTTTCGGCTCTTCTTCTGGTCGTGGAGCTTTAAGTGAAAACCGCGTAACAGACCGAGAAAATAGCTGCTTTTTTCGGTCTGCACCCGGCCCCGAAACCTGTTTCGGTTGGCCGCCCAAAGGAGCGCCAGATGGTTTTCGAGAAAATGATAACAATACTCGGCAATAACCACATTCTCCCTGGTTCCAAACAACTCGATGGTTTTGAAGCTGGTATTGCGGCAGGGGTCATAAAGTTGCGATAAAACTATCCGCACAAAAAAAAATTCCTGCAGGATCGAGCAGATATGCCGTTGGTAGCCGGCTACTTTTTTCCTTTTGTGATCAATAACGACACAGGTATAGCGATGTTCGCCACCTTCCCCGAGACCATGCAGGTGGTATTTCTCCAACAGTTCATTGGCCTTTTCCATGGCCAAGGCTGCCTCGTGCTCATTTGTCGACCGACCGAGGGCGAGGAGCTTTTCGATTTTCGCCAAGCAGCGCCGCCCGTTTCCCGAAAGCTCGAGAACGAGCCGCCACCTTATGCACCATTTCCGGTACCACCACGCCCGGTCGGCGAAATTCCGGCAGCACCCCGAGCCGTTCGCAGGCCTGCTGGAAAAGTTCGCCATGCGCCGAGCCGCCGCTGCGCAATGATGCACTGCACAGCTGATGCGCCATTTCATGCTTTAAAACTTCGAGAGTGACCGACCACGAATGTTGGAGGATGAGATGACGGCTGAGACTGAGAATTCCGGTCACGGTATGCCAGCAACCAAAGACTTTTTGCGAATCGGAAATTTCGAAGATTGGCGTCGGCAGCAGCACGTTGTGGCTGAGGCAAATGTCCTCATGTTCATGATACAACTGTTGCAGCCAAAGTGCCTGGAGTTGGTCAATCTTCAGGTTTGCGGTCATTATTCTCTGTTGGGCCAAAAGGTTTTGGAGGGAGTTATTTGCCGGCGTTTGATACGAGTTCCTCGGTAAGTCGGCAAGCATAATGCTCTTCAGGGGCAATGGCAAGGCCTATGCCGGAAGGTCCTTGATATTCCCTTGATATTCCCTTTGTCTCCGGTATATTATTGCCTTAGAAATTCATTTCTTGTTTTTTGGAAATGAATTTTCGTCAGGGTCCTAACCCCGTTTAGCGGGTGGTAGAATTCACATCTCTATCTCGGTTTCGCAAACTCTACAGAGAACGACCATTCTCCATGCTTATCGCGACAACCCACAAAAATACCGATTTTGACGGGCTGGCCTCGGTCATCGCCGCCACCATTCTCTATCCCGGCTGCATCGGGGTGATTCCAAAAATGACTAATATAAACGTTGAACGGTTTCTCTCGACCCATAAGACCGCTTTCAATATTATCCTGCCGAATGAGGTGCAGTACGACGAGGTGACGAAACTGATCGTCGTCGATACCGACCAATGGCAGCGTCTTGACCGCATGGATAAACTCGCCCAAAAGGACGGTCTGGAAATCGATCTCTGGGACCATCATATGCTGGCAGGAGGAGATATAGAGGCCAGCTGGTCGTGCAGGGAACGCATCGGCTCCACCGTCACTCTTTTTGCTCGGGAATTGCAAAAGCGCGGTATCCAGCTCACCCCCCTTGACTCGACGGTTCTGCTCATCGGTCTTTACGAAGATACCGGGCATCTCTCCTTTCCTTCAACAACCGCCGAAGACGCCCGGGCTGCCGCTTACCTGCTGGAGAACAGAGCTGACCTGAATGTCGCCGGATTCTTTCTCAATCCGCCCTATGAGGCAAATCAAAAAGAAATCCTCTTTGAAATGATGAAAAAGACGGAACGACTGAAAATCTCCGGTCATTCCATCGGCTTCAATCACATCACCCTCGACAAGAAGGTGCCTAACCTTGCGGCCGTCGTCAACATGTACCGCAAGATCGTCAATGTTGATGCCCTCTTTGTAATTTTTACCGGCGACGACCGCCACTCAATAATTGGCCGCAGCGGTGTGGACAGTATCGATATCGGTCAGATCCTCAATATTTTTGGCGGAGGTGGTCATAGTGGGGCGGGCTCGGCAATGGTGAAAAACTCTGAGATGTCGGCGAACAGTATTATTGAAAGAATCACCACAGCCCTGGCCGCAAACACTTCTGGAAGTGCGCGAATCGCCGATATTATGTCTTTTCCGGTCATCTCGATTGCCCCGGAGACACCTATGCGTGAGGTCCAGGCACTCATGACCAGGCAAAAGATCAGGGGAGTGATGGTCATGGAAGGTGAAAACATTCTCGGGATTATCGTTCTCTGGGACCTGAAAAAAGTCAAAAAAGACAATCAGTGGGACAGCCCGGTCAAGGCCTTCATGGCCCGCAAAATCCTGACCATCGGACCGGGTGATTCGCCATCGGTTGCCGCCCGCATTATGATCGAAAAGGATGTCGGCCATCTCCCCGTCGTGCAGGATAGCAAAATGATCGGCATCGTCACCCGGACCGATATCCTCACCTATTACTACGATCTCCTGCCAGATTAGGTGCCGTTAAGAAATACCTCTTACAATTTTTGCCATTTCTTTACGGATCCTTTTGCCGTTCATAACATCCGCACCGGCACCCATGGGCGGGAATAACTCAGTGGTAATCTGTATTTTCACAGCCCATCCAGGAATTTGCATTACACCATCATAAATATTTGCTATTCTTGGTCAGAATTTATACTCTCAAGAATCTGTCGATGCTTTAAGGCAATGCAGAAGCAACTTTGATTACATTGTGACGACAGGGATGCATTCGGAGATTATCAACAATTGGGAGTGAACTATGAGCGACAAAGCAACGCTGACCATTGAAGGGAAAAGCTACGATTTAGATGTAATTGTCGGTTCGGAAAATGAAAAATGTTTTGATATCCAGCAGCTTCGCGACGCCACCGGTTTCATCACCATGGACCCCGGCTTCGGTAATACCGGTTCCTGCTTCTCCGCCATCACCTACGTCGACGGAGACAAGGGTATCCTCCACTATCGCGGCTATCCCATTGAAGAAATTGCCGAAAAAGCAACATTTGTAGAAACCGCCTACCTCGTCCTTTATGGCGAATTGCCAAAGGCCGGCCAACTCAAGGCTTTTTCGGCAAGGCTCAAGGAACACGCCCCTCTGCATACCAATCTTGAGCACCATTTTTCCGGCTTCCCGACCTCTGCACCGCCCATGGCGATTCTTTCTGCCATGCTCAATCTGGTCTCATGTTTTCATCCGGAGGTGCTCGACGTCCCAACCACCGGCGCCGAGTTTGACCGAACCGTTGCTCTGCTCCTTTCTAAAGTGCGGACTATCGCCGCCTTTGCCTACCGCATGGCCGGCGGCAGACCGATCAACCACCCCAATCCCAACCTGACCTATTGCGGCAATTTCCTGCACATGATGTTTTCCGACCCATACCAAGAGTACGAGGTTTCCCCGGTCATCGATAGAGCCCTCAATCTCTTTCTAGTTCTGCACGCCGATCATGAACAGAACTGCTCGACCTCAACCGTCCGGGTGGTCGGCAGCTCACGCGCCAACCTTTTCAGCTCGGTGGCCGCCGGGGTCTGCGCCCTGTGGGGACCACTGCACGGCGGCGCCAATGCAGCGGTCATCGAAATGCTTGAAGATATTAAGAAATCAGGTCGACCTCCGGCCTATTATATCGATAAGGCCAAGGACAAAAACGACCCCTTCAAACTCATGGGTTTCGGCCACCGGGTTTACAAGAATTTTGACCCACGCTCCCTCATCCTGAAAAAACAGGTGCACGACGTCCTTGAAGCACTGCACCTTGACGACGATCTCCTCGACATCGCCCTGCAGCTTGAACAGGCAACCCTGCAGGATGACTACTTCATCAGCCGCAATCTCTACCCGAATGTTGACTTCTACAGCGGCATCCTCCTTAGGGCCATCGGCATTCCGCTGAATATGTACACTGTCATGTTCGCCATCGGCAGAATGCCCGGTTGGATCGCCAACTGGAAGGAACTGCACGACCATAAGCTACGGATTTCCCGTCCCCGGCAGATTTATACCGGTCATACGGCCCGGAGCTTTATCCCCATGGCTCAGCGATAGGTCACAATAATAAACAGTAGAGGCTCTTCCTGTGACCTCGTCATATCGTCAAGATACAACGAGGTCACAGGCAATAATCAGTACAGGGTATCGGCGGAATCAAGGATCGCCTTGTCGATACTCAGACCCATGCGCTCCGCCGCCTTGGGATTAACATGAAAGACCAGATCCTTCTGAAATTCCACCGGCAGGGCCTCGGGCTTGGCCCCGGCCAGGATCTTTCTTGCCATGGCCCCGGTCTGCTTGCCATGCCGATAATAATCGAAACCCATGGCGGCAATAGTTCCCCGCTTGACTGAATCGGTATCGGCGCTGAAGAGCGGCAATTGGGTCCGTTCGCACACCTTGATGACCGCTTCCAACGCTGCAACGACGGTATTATCGGTCGGCACAAAGAGGGCATCAACCTTACCGACGAGACTCTGTGCCGCTTGATAGACATCGGCGGAATTGGTAACCGGGCCGTCGAGAACGGTGATGTTCATTTTTGCTGCGGCCTCCTTCAGCCGCTTGACATTCGACACCGAATTGACCTCGCCGCTGTTGAACAAAACCCCGAGAGTGGCAAGTTTTGGAAGAACACGACGAAGCATTTCCAGGTGTTTTTCCATCGGCATTTGATTCGAGACCCCGGTGATGTTCGGTCCGGGATGCATATAATCCTTGACCAGACCGGCGGCCAGGGGATCGGTGATGCCGGTAAAAAGCATGGGAGTATTGGCCAGTTGCGGCGCCTTCTCGTAGGTCTTGGCGCAGGCCTGGGCAGTCGGAGTGGCAATGGCGACGATCAAATCCGGGGCATCCGAGGCGATCTGGGTGGCGATCTGTCCGGCCGTACCCATATTGCCATTGGCATTATAGTCCTTATATTCGACGGCAACGCCATTTTCCTGCAGGTCATCCTTAAACCCTTTCATAATCGCATTCAGGGCCGGATGTTCGACAAACTGACTGATGGAGATGCGCGCCGGAGCGGCATTTGCCGCTGTTGCCGTCACCAGGAAGGCGGCGGCCAGAAACACCTTGACAATTTTCTTCATTTTCTTCCTCTCGTCGGTTAACTTAGGAGCCGTTACAAAATAACATGGCCATTTTCAACCCATTTTGTTACGGCTCCTTATGCCGTTCCGGGCATTCCATTGGCCATGTTAATTTTTTACAACGGCTTAGGTTCTTTGCTTCTTGCAATACAGCACAATCCTGTTGACCTTTCTAGAAGATTATGGGAATTGCTTCAAGCAAATAGCATCTTTTTACACCTTCATGGCCTTTTTTGTCAGAACTTGAAGGTGCCGTCGGCTTGGTAATTTTTCCGACAATCTTTTTGCAAGATGATCGTCTTATCCTCATCCCGTGGTGATATTATGGCTGGAGCACCTGTTTCCCTCTTTATCCAATGCCTGGTTGACAGCATGTTTCCCGAAGTGGGGTCAGCTATGGTCAAGGTCTTCGACCGGCTTTCCATTCCTCTGACCTACCCTGAAGGGCAGACCTGTTGCGGACAACCCGCCTACAACAGCGGCTACCGCCGCGAGGCTGCGGCCGCGGCCCTGCATTTTATGGGGGTATTCCAGGATGCCGAGACCATCGTCTGCCCCTCCGGCTCCTGTGTCCATATGGTTCGCCATCACTACCCGGGACTCTTTCCGGACGACCCGGCGATGGCGGCACGAGCACGGGCGATTGGCGCCAGAACCTTTGAATTTACCGAATATCTTGTCGATGTCCTGGGGATTACCGATGTCATGGCCGAATATCCCGGCACCGTCACCTATCACGATTCCTGCCATCTCAGCCGGGGTCTCGGCATCGCCCGACAGCCACGAAAGCTCCTGGATAATGTCCGCGGCCTGGAACTGATCGAAATGGTGGACAGCGATAGTTGTTGCGGCTTTGGCGGCACCTTCAGCGTCAATTATCCGGAAATCAGTGTTGCCATGGTCGACGGAAAAATCTCCAATATCCTTGCCACCGGGGCAGATGCCGTGGTCGGCTGCGATATCAGCTGCCTGATGAACATCCTCGGGCGCCTCTCAAGACGTGAGGAGAAGGTGAAGGTCCTGCACATAGCCCAGGTGCTTGCCGGGGTGAAGGGAGAAAGCAAATGAGCAAAACACCCGCATCAATGTACCGTACCACCGCCGCTGCCGGTATTGCCTCGCCCCGTCTGCAAAAGAGTCTGCACGGACTGCAGGAACGTTTCGGCAAGGGTGCCATGGAAATCTGGGCCACCATGGACCGACCGGGAGATGCGGCACCGGGTAAAAGAGGCACGGCTGAACACCTTCGCCCATCTGGACATCATCCTTGCCGAACTGGCCAAAAATGTCCGGGCTCGAGGTGGGCAGGTACATTTTGCGGCAACCGCCCAGGATGCCATCGACTACACTTTGGCCGTCGCTAAACGGAACAAGGTCAGGCGGGTGGTCAAAGGTAAATCGATGACCTCCATGGAAATCAACATCGATCCGGCCCTTGAGGCCGCGGGCATCGAAGTCGTCGAGACCGACCTGGGGGAATATATCATTCAACTGGCGGGCGATACGCCATCACATATCATCGCCCCCTGTATCCATCTTGATCGCAACCAGATCGGTGAGCTGTTCACCGATAAACTCGGTATCGACTATAGCAATGATCCGCCGACCCTGACCATGGCAGCACGCAAGGCACTGCGCGAAAAGATGCTCGGCGCCGAAATGGGACTTACCGGCTGCAACCTGGCCTGCGCCGAAACCGGTCATATCAGCCTGGTCTCCAACGAGGGCAATATCCGCATGGCGACGACCATGCCGCCGACCCTTGTCGCCCTTATGGGCATGGAGCGCGTCGTTGCCACCCTTGAGGAACATCGCCAGGCCCTCCATCTCCTTACCCGCGGTGCCGCCCTGCAGAAACTCTCCACCTACGTCAGTTTCCTCGGTGGCCCGACAGGGGCCGACGACCCGGACGGACCAAAGGAATTCCATCTGGTGATCATCGATAACGGCCGGAGCAAAATCCTCGCCGATCCTGAATTCCGTGAGGTGCTGGCCTGCATCCGCTGCGGCGCCTGCCTGAATATCTGCCCGGTGTACGGCAAGATCGGCGGGCATGCCTACAATTCAACGTATTGCGGGCCGATCGGGGCGGTGATCACGCCGCTCCTTGACGGCATCAATAAACACGCCGATCTCTGCAAAGGCGAGACCTTATGCGGGGCCTGCAAGGATATCTGTCCCGTTGAAAATGATTTACCGCGAATGCTTTCCGCCCTGCGTCATAAACTGGCCTACGGCAACGACCGCTGGAATACCAAGCAGCATAACCCCGTCGAGGCCTACGTTTTCAGTTTCTGGAAGCTGCTGGTCAGCACTCCTTTTCTGTACCGGTCGCTGCTTCGCTTGGGGCGCTTATTCCAACGCCCCTTTGTGAAGAAAAACAAAATGATCAGCAAGATGGCCGGACTTGCCCCCGGCTGGACCGCCGAGCGCGATCTGCCGCCCCTTGCCGGACGAACCTTTACCGAACTCTGGCACAAAGAATACGCCGCCACCCAAGCAATCAGACCTGAAGGGCAAAAGAAGGAGGAGAGTTGATGGACGACCAGACCACATTCCTGAGAAACATCCGTCAGAGCCTTGGCCTTTCCCCCGACGAAGAGCGACCGAAAGGGCTGTCTCCGAACCTGTTTGCCAAAACCGACAACTCTGTGCTTTTGCAGGGCATGAGGAACAGAACGGCGGAGCAGCAGGACCACCTGGTCGAGGTACTCCAGACCAACGCCCAGGCCTTAAGCATAAAGACTCATCTCGTCACGTCCCATGATGAAGCGGCTACCCTCATCGTCGAGCTGGTCAGGACGAAAAATCCGGAATTCACCCCCACCAAGCACATCGTTCTCCATGACCATCCTGATCTCGCCGCCTTACAACTCTGGAAACGCTTCGACCAAGATGACGTCACCGTACACACCACCTTCAGTCCCGACCGGCAGCTGCGGGAAAAGACCATAGCCTCCTTTATTGGTATAACTGCTCCGGACATCGGGGTTGCCGAATCGGCCACCCTCGTCCAATTCACCGAACCGGGCCGCCCGCGCTCCACCTCCCTGGTGCCGTCCATCCATATTGCCTTGCTTAAGAAGGAAAATCTGGTAGCCGATTTGCGCGAGACCTATGCCTTGCTGCAGAAAAAGGCGCGGCTGGGCAGCTTTGTCTTTATCACCGGCCCATCGAAGACCGCCGATATCGAGGCGCAAATGGTCCATGGCGCGCACGGGCCGCGTGAGTTGCATCTGATTATTTTATCCTCGCGACCCGCCGAGGAAACAACGGTTGACACCCAGAGTTAAGATCACTCCGATGGACAGGCAAAACACCTCAGGTGGGGGACCGATGAACAGAGATTATATCAGTAAAACAACACTGCTCTGTCTGGTGGTGATTATTTCCGCCCTCTTTCTCACCATGATCCATCAGTTTTTAATGGCCATCTTCATGGCCGGATTGTTTTCGGCGATGGTCAGTCCCCTGTACCACCGGCTGACAGCAAAACTGGGCGGCCGAGAAACCCTGGCGTCAATCCTGACGGTTCTCGGCATCGTTTTGCTTGTCCTCACCCCCTTGACCATGCTCATTACCCTGGTGGTCACCCAGGCGATCAGTGTCGGTCAGTCGGTAACGCCCTGGGTCCAGGGTTTTATCAAAGAGCCGTCAACCCTGTCGGCCCTGCTGGAAAAAATTCCCTACTATGAAGAAATTCTCCCGTACCGGGATATCATCATTCAGAAGGCCGGCGAAATGGTCGGCACCGTTTCCACCTTCCTCATCGATTCGCTTTCGTCCTTTACCAAGGTCACCATCGAGGCCATCTTTTCAACCATCATTATGCTCTATGTGATGTTCTATTTCCTCTCCATGGGTGCCGTTCTTTTAAAGAAGATTCTCTATTTTCTGCCCATGGACGACAACAATGAACAAAAGTTATTGAACCGTTTTACTTCGGTGGCCAGGGCGACGATCAAGGGAACGCTGATCATCGGTGTCATGCAGGGAGCGATCTGCGGTATCGCCTTTGCCATAGCCGGAATACATGGCCCGGTTTTCTGGGGCTCGGTGATGGCGATCATGTCGATCATCCCGGCCTTCGGCACGGCGATCATCTGGCTACCGGCCCTCATTATCCTGGCCCTGACCGGTCACTTTGCAGGCGTTGCGATTCTCGCCGTACTGTGCGGTGCGGTGGCCGGCAATCTGGACAATGTCCTGCGCCCACGCCTGGTCGGTAAGGACACGGAGATGCACGATCTCTTCGTCCTCTTCGCCACCCTTGGCGGCATCTCGATGTTCGGACTCCTGGGTATTATTCTCGGACCAATTGTCGCCGCACTGTTCATCACCATCTGGGAGATTTACGGTGACGTATTTAAAAAGTATCTTCCCAGTGTCGAGGTTGTCCTCAAAGAACCCCAGGATGACGGCCAACAATAACACCCTTCCTCCTTTCTCAACAAAGAGGCCATAACCCTTCATGCCCTATCTTTTGCTTGTTCTCACCACCCTCTTCTGGTCAGGGAACTTCGTCCTCAGCAGGGGGATGCATGCGGCCATACCGCCTCTCGCCCTTTCGTTTTGGCGCTGGGCTTTGGCCTCTTTGATCCTCGCCTTCTTCGGCCTGCGTCATCTTCATGCCGAACGGCAGCTAGCCATGCAACATAAAAACTTCCTGATAATCCAGGGCCTGCTCGGGGTCGCCGGATTCAACAGCCTTATTTATTTTGCGATGCAGACCACCACCGCCATCAATGCCGCGCTGGTCAATTCCTGCACGCCTATTATCATAGTTCTGATTTCCTGGGCCAGGTTCAAGGATCGCCTGAGCCTCAGGCAATGTCTCGGGGTGGCCATTTCTCTTGGCGGCGTCATGCTGATCATCTCCCGCGGCGACCTGACAACTCTTCTCCACCTGCAATTCAACGACGGCGATATCCTGGTATTTATTGCCGCATGCCTCTGGTCCTTTTACTCCGTCAACCTGAAAAAATATCCGCGACGCCTGCACCCTCTTGCCTATCAAACGGCTATTGCCATGGTCGGGCTGGCCACCTTGCTGCCCCTCTATCTTTTAGAGATCGCTGCCGGGAAAACCATGGTGATCAGCAGCAGCACTGTGGTAACAATTGTCTATGTTGCGGTTTTTGCCTCGGTCCTCGCCTTTATTTTCTGGAACCGGGCGGTGAGTACGCTGGGCGCCAATATTGCCGGCCCCTTCATCCATCTCATGCCGGCCTTCAGTACGATTCTCGCGGTTTTTTTCCTCGGCGAAACCCTCACCAAAAACCATATGATGGCCATCCTCCTCATCTTCGGAGGAATTTTTATGACTACTTTTCGGGTAAAAAAAGGTAATCGCCAACCAGGATCGCAAAATCGGTGATAAAAAATCTTCCCACGCCGGCGTTATCTCTGGCTTTGTACCACTCTAACTTCCAAAGTGGTGCCGGAAAAGGCTCTTGATCATTTCTTCCTGCCCTTGCTCAGCTGTTTTTCCAGCATAATTTTCAGGATGGTCTTATCGGCCTGAATCATCCCATCATGGCTGAGAGCCCCCATGTTTTGCACGGTCTGTCGGGTAGAATTGCCGATGATTCCGTCGGTATCCTTGACATTGACGCCCTGCAGGGAAAAAAGGGCGGCCTGCACCGCAGCACCTGCGGCAGTGTTCAGTTTGATGGCACATCCGGCCTTGGCACCGTCGCAGATGACTCCGGCCAGATCTTCAAGGATATTACCGATTGCCCCTTCCATATGGTGGATATCGCCGCCGACCAGATAGGTGATTCCCGCCGTCGCCCCGGCTCCGGCTGCGACCGAGCAGCCACAGACGGCGGACAGCCTGCCGGTATGGGCCTTGACATAGGCGGTGATGATGTGGCTAAGGCCGATGGCCCGCAGGAGGGTGTCGCGATCATGGTCGATGAAATCCTTGATCGCCCAGATCGGCAGGATTGCTGTCAGGCCATGATTGCCGCTGCCGGCGGAACTCATGGCCGGCAGGTTCGCCCCGCCCATCCGGGCATCGGCGGCGGCCGAGGTCAGTCTGCGCGCCGAGTTGGACATATCGTTGACCATCAGTTTCTGTTTGATCAGCCGATCGATGGCCTTGCCGATACCCAGACCGCTGCCGTGTTTCAGGCCGTATTCGGCCAGGGCCAGGTTATGGTTGACGCCTATCTCTAGAAAATTCAGATCGTCGTCATCAAGTTCGGCCGTCAACTCAAGAATCTGTTCAAGGTTCAGGCTGCGCAGCCAGGTTTCAAGCTCTGCCATGGTGTGCTTGCCACCTTTTTTCAGGGCCCGCTCAAGAAGAGGCGAGGTCGGTAATCTCATCCCCGTTCAGTTTCAGGCTGACGATATTGCTGTGCAGATCGACGATCAATGATTCGGCGATGTTTTCCCCGGCCGTAAGTTTTGTCCGTACATACAGACCGACCTCGTCCCTGAGATGAACGGTTACCCTATTTTCTCCAAGGAGTTTTTTAGCCTGGGCGATGGTTGCGTCGGTGAGGCTTTCCAACACTTCGAGGCTTTTTGCGGGATTGCCGCCATAGGCACCGAGAGCCGCGGCGGTGTCGAGGCCCTGCATGCCGCCGCAGCCGGGGATGGTGACTGCCATGCCGTTTTTGTAGATATTCGGATCGATCCAGATCTCAATGGAATCGAACTCCCTGGTCGGCAGGAGAGTGGCCGCCGCCGCCGCGCCCAGGGCAATGGCCACCGGTTCGGTGCAGCCGAGAGCCAGGGTGACCTCCATCTCAAGGATGTCTTTGACCGTAAATTTCATAAAGTGTACCTCGATCCTGGAAAATATTTTTTATCTTGCCAGGATACATTCAATCTCAATGTTTGAGCCAAGCGGCAGGGCGACAACCTGGACCGTGCTGCGCGCCGGCGGGGCCTCGGGGAAAAAGCTGCCGTAGGCACTGTTGACCGCCTGGAAATCGCCGAGATCGGTGAGGAAAATAGTGGTTTTCAGGGTTTTCGCCAGATCGGTTCCCGCCTCTTTGGCAATAGCTGCGACATTCTTAAGTATTTGCTGGGTCTTTGTGCCGATATCGCCATCAACCATCTTCCCGGTTGATGGATCGATTGGCAGCTGGCCGGAGACAAACAGCAGGTCCTCGGTGGCGATGGCTTGGGAATAGGGGCCGATGGCGGCCGGGGCCTGGGTGGTGAAGATGACGTTGCGAGTCATTGGTGTTCCTCTCTTATGTCGGTTTTGTTGCGTTGATCGAACTCTTTTTAAATAATTATAGACGGTGAATCTGGTAATGCCCATCATCTTGGCCACTTGTTCCACCGCCCCTTTGAACTGGAAAAGGCCATCGGCTTCGAGCATCGGCGATCAGGCGTTTTTTTTCATCGATATTCATCGTTGTCTGATGTTTGCCTATCTCCCGCACTGCGTTATGGAAAAGTGCCTCCACCGTCTCACCGGCCGAGTGGGCGAAGGTTTCGGAACTGGGTGAAGTGCCGATGTTCTGGACTGGAGAAAAGGCAGCAGGGCCTGACCGGCATTGTAGAATTCGGTGGTGTCAAAATTGATGCAGAAGGCGGCGATGGCGCGTCCCTCCTTCATCCCGTATAAGGGTCGTCGTCGATTTCAGCGACCGGCCGTCACTGCTGGTTGTCCGGTAACTGTGCACGTCTCCCTTGCCTTCTGGGCTGTTGATCATTTTGACGAGCAGGTCGGTGGCCGGGGCACCCGGCAGGCGATGGGTCACTTCGCCGCGGATATACACCAGGGAGCTGTGCAGGGAGGTCAGGTCATGCACACAGGCCTCGCAGTTGCGGCCGAACATGGCAACTACCGCGTCGGCCAGGCTCTGCAGGTTTTGCAAAAGACATTCTTTGTCGTCATATTCATCGTTTGTCGAAATCGCTAGCGGTTGATTTTGTGAATATGCACCTATCTATTCTGGTCATGATCGGCACAAGAGTCAATAAAAAAGTTGAATAATTTAAAAAATGTTGAAAATTAATACCGTGCGCGCAAGTGACCTAAGTGCTGCATCGCCTCGTAACGCCAATTCTCCACTGAGAAGTCAATTATTGTCGAGAATTCCTTGATTTATTTTTTCAAATGCTGATAATAAAGTAACAATACAACGCATCAACCTTACTAACCTGTCAAGGAGGGGAACGATGGCAGAGCAAAGGAACAATTCACTCCATTACCATATTACCTCGGTCAAAAAGGGGGAGCGGGTTTTTGAAAACGCCTTTCAGAGTGTCAGCCGCATGGTGTTGGGGGGGAAGATCGACAAGGTCATGGTCAATGGCAAAAGCACCTTTGACTTCAGGATATTCCGCGAGGGCCCAAAACATATTGTCGGCATGTATGACGAAATCAACTCCTTTGTCTCCTTTGTCAAGGATGCCTCCGAGGGCGGATCGTCCGCCGAAATGGCCTTTGTCCTGGTCGGCGAACCGGGAAACGGCAAGACCTTTCTGGTCGAATATCTCTGCAAACTGTATCGCCAGTTTTTAACGATTCCGACCAATCGCAAATATACCTTCCGCTTTATCGATCTCGATAAGCTCGGCTCCTACGGCAATATCACCACCATCGAATCGCAGACCTATGAAGATCCGATGGTTCTGGCCATGAACCTCCAGGAAACACGGGACGAATCGGCACAATTCTTGGCAAGACGCTACCGCGTGGAAAAAGGCATGCTGGAGAAGTGGTATGATAATTATCGTCCCTTGGGTGCCTGTACCGCCTATATCTGGAATAATATTCGGGAATTTACCGGTGATAAAATCGACGATATGCTCGAATTTATCGAGATCGTCTCCGTGCCCCTGGTCGAGAGTCTCGGGACGGTGACCGGCAAATATCCGGCCAAGGACAAGATCACCTCCTCGGCGGTCGATCTGCTGGGCGAGGAATCGATCCAGCGGCTGCTGCACATCACCGACACCAACAACCCCTATCGCTTCGATCTGCGACGCGGGGCTCTGGCCACGGGTGGCCGGCGGCGGCATCCATTTCAGTGATGAGATTTACAAAAACAAGAAGGATCTGGTGCAGGTCTATCTCGGCATCATTCAAAACCGCAGCATCGAGATTGACGGCTATAAATGGCCGATCGACAGCCTGATCGTCGCCACCAGCAACAACTCGGAATTCAACCGTTTCCTTGCCGAAAAAGAAGAGGCGCCGATCGTCGACCGCTGCCGTATCTGCTATGTCTCGCACAACACCAACTATGAGCTGCAGAAGGAGCTGACCGCCTATGCCATCGGCAACGAATCGAAGACCACCCTGACCGGCGATGTCATGCATCAGGACCCCAACCTCAATTATGCCGCCTCGGTGGCGGCGGTTCTCACCCGTCTGCCCAGGTCGGAAAAACTGACCCCCATCGAGACCATGAAACTTGCCGCCGGAGAGGTGGCCGGAGAAAAGAGTCTGAAGACCCTGTCGGAGGTCATCGATACCCTCAACCAGGATCACGATATCACCAAGCGTTTTGGCCAGAAGGGGCTCGGCCAGAGAAATCTCGGGCGCACCATTCAGCTGATGCTGGAGAGTTCCGAGACCAACGAGGGCAAGTGCATGTTTGCCTACGATGTGTTTCATGCCTTTGAGCGGGTCATTCTCGATTATGTCTCCGAGGCCAATGACCGGGCCAAATTCCTTGATGATCTGAAGATCGCCAAAGGTCTGTACCGGGAGCGGATCATGACCGAGATGTTCAATGCCTATATGGATGAACCGCTGGCGATCCGAAAGGATGTGCTGAATTACGTCAATATGATTATCGGTATCGATGCCGAGAATCTCGGGGCCGACAAGATGTGGAAATACAAAAATCCGCAGACCGGCGAACTGCAGGCCCTGAAGATCGACGAGCGCTATATCGATTCGGTTGAAGATTGTCTCGGCCTGAAGACCCGCGAGCAGAAGGATTCATTCAGGACCTCGATTCGCAAGATCTACGGACAGAAGATATCGGTGCGTCCCGATTATGATTTTATGGACAACCTGGAGCTGGTCAAGGCGGTGACCGATGTCCGTCTCAAATCGGATATTGCCGGTGCCGGCAGCCTCATCGGCGCCTTGGCCAACCGCACCAACGAGGAAAACCAGAAACTCTATGATCGGATGATTGAGACAATGCTGAATAAACTCGGCTACTGTACCACCTGTGCCCAGAAGACCATTGAATACTTTTGTACCCAGGTAGACGAGAACTGAGCCACCCCCGACAACAGTACAGGACCACTCGCAAAAGTTCTCTATACCGCAAGGGCATGAGTTTCGTACGAGCAGACAAGCTGCTCAACTCAGCTTTAACCCAATACGAAGGGTGAAGTAAACTAATGAAGAATAAACTTCGAGCCCTCTATCATAGTCTTAAAGAACAAGGACTGACTCCCGACCAAGAACAAATGATCCGTCGTGAATTAGATCGCCTTGATCTGGACGGCGAGCATCGATGTATTTCTCAGCCGACCAGCCGCAGCCTGTATGCCTACAACGACCTGGAGATGCTCCACAATGCCTCGCCTCCGCACCTGCTGGCGCTGACCTCCGTCCAGTCCCTCGACTATCTTCTGGAACGGGATAAACAGCGAGAAAAGGATGGCTTTCCACGGAAGATACGCATCGGCAAGATGGTCAAACCGAGCCAGGACGGCGATGACAAGGTGGTCATCGTGCCAACCACGGTGGAGGAGAAACTTCTCCATGATCAGGTGCGGGTCAATGAAGAAGGCGAAGGCGGCGACGGTGGTCAAGGCGGCGCCGGCGAGGGCGAAGAGGGCGAGGTCATCGGTGAACAACCGGTACGACCGGAACCGGGGCAAGGCCAGGGTGGCGCCGGTCAGGGCGATGGCGGTGGTCATGATGTCGAATCGAACGCCTACGACCTTGGGCGTATTCTCACCGAACAGTTCGAATTGCCCAATTTGAAAGATAAGGGAAAAAAACGCTCCCTCACCAAGTACACCTACGATCTGACCGATAAAAATCGAGGGTTTGGGCAGATCCTTGATAAAAAAGCCACCCTCCGGCGCATTATCCAGACCAATATCGCCCTACAGCGCGTCAAAGGACAAGGGGCGTTAGACAGCCGCAAGCTGCTGATTTCCCCTAAGGATCGTGTATACAGAATTCTGTCGAAGGAAAAAGACTACGAATCCCAGGCCGTGGTGTTTTTCGTCCGTGACTATTCCGGCTCCATGGGTGGCAAACCCACGGAACTGGTGGTGAACCAGCATGTGCTCATCTATTCCTGGCTCATATACCAGTATAAAAATCAGGTGGTTACCCGTTTTATCCTGCATGATACCGAGGCAAAGGAAGTCGATAATTTCCAAATCTATTACAATTCCAGCGTTGCCGGCGGAACTCAAGTGTCCAGTGCCTACGCCCTGGTCAATAAAATTGTCGAAGATGAAACTCTTGAGCGGGACAATAACATTTATGTGTTTCACGGTACCGACGGTGACGACTGGGATACCAAGGGAGAGAAGGCCGTCCCCGAACTCAAGAAAATGCTTGAATATGCCAGTCGGGTCGGCATCACCATTGCTGAAAATGGCTATGGCATCTCCGGGCAGACCGAGGTGGAGAAGTATATACGCAAATCCGGCCTGCTCGAGGAAAAGCAGGCCTTGTTGCGCCTTGATGTCATCTCCAAGGATACCACCGAGTCACGGCTCATCAATGGAATTCGGGAGTTAATATCCTGACACTCGGGAGAACTTGATGACGGTGAAATATAAAGGTCACTACACCGCCAACGAATTTTTTTGCACTACGGCTTACGCTCACTGTGAGGTGCTATGGAACTGATCAGCCAACATGCCAAAAAGATCATGGAAGGATGTAAGGAACGTGCCCGTGATGCCGGGCTGCGCTTTCAGGATCAGAGTCTCGAATATATCGTCACCAATCGCGATTTTCTCCAGCTGTCCCCGAAAAACATGATCCCGACCCTGTATGATTACTGGGTACAGGATGTCGAGGTGTTAAAAGAGCAGGGTCAATACGAACTCTATCCCAATAACCCTTACGAAACGGTCATCAACACTCGGCCGGCGATTTCTTTCTATAACGACAATAATCCGGACTGGTTGAATGTGATGATCTTCTATCACGTTATCGGCCACATCGATTTTTTCCAGAATAATCTCTTCTTCCGTAATACCTGGGATTACGACTTCGCCGGCAAGGCCCTTGCCGATAAACGAATCATTGCCAAACTTCGCTCGGAAAAGGGGCGGTGGGTTGACTATATTATTGAATTTGCCAGATCTATTGACAACCTGGTGGGCTATTTCGACCTTCTTGCTGCGTTTTCCGAGAACGGCAAAAAACCGACAATGGTCGATTATTATTTCGATGTCTTTCTGCAGAAAAAAGAGAAAAAGTCGATTGCCGCCTATGTAACAGAAATTGAACACTATAACAAACTTCTGAAAGAATTTCCGGAGGATGGAGAGGAACGCTTTGTTGAATATGTAAAGAAAAAATACGCCGAGTTCGAATCCCTTTTTGAAAGGGCCGGCAAAGAGCCGAACAAGGGTGGCAGGCGGGATCTCCTGCAATTCATCATGGATAATTCAAAGTTCTTGGGCCGGGAAGACAATAAATGGATGCTCACGGTCATCGAAGTGATTCGCGCCACCTCTCTCTATTTTCAACCGCAGATCCGCACCAAAATCCTCAATGAAGGTTGGGCAAGTTATTGGCATGACGCTCTTTTCTTGAAAGACGAGCGAATTCAGGGACATGAAGTTGACTATGCGGTGATCAATGCCAAGGTGACTTCCATGCCGCGGGTAGGCCTCAACCCTTATGCACTGGGCATGCGTCTTTTCAGTTTTCTTGAAGACCAGGCCAATAAAGGTAAAATTACATTTGATTACAGGAAATTATCTGACCATCACGACAGAAAATTATATAACCAAAGAACCGGTCTGGGCAGAGAGTTTATTTTCTCGGTCAGGGAAAATTTCTGCGACTCCATGTTTATCAACGCCTTCATCGACCAGGATTTTGTCGATTCGCATAGGCTTTTTGTCGTCGATAAACGCCTCAACAAAGAGCGGATGACCTGGGAATATTATGTAAGATCCCGTAAAGCAGAACAATATAAAGCAATGGTTGCCGACTCCTTGTATCATCCACCGTCGATCACCATCAATGTCGACGATGATAATTCCCTGATAGTCAATCATGTTTTTGAAGGCAAACCCCTTTACCGCGATTATATCGAAGGGGCCCTCATGGGAATTGAATTTTTGTGGGGAGGCAAGATCTGCCTGTATACCATGGAACCCGAGCCGATTAAAAAGGACCAAAGTCAAACGGGCAAAGAAGAAAAGCCACCCCGGGAAATTAAATGGCGACGAATTCGCTACACCATGAAGGACAAAAAAATGACCCGAGTGCAGGTGTGATCAATAGCTGAGAAAGGTGAGTGCATGCGCGATTTAAGTAAAGCCATGGGCAGTCTTGAGAATTGTAGGGGGCAATTGAGCCAATCGCCGATCCTCTCTTTCAACGAATTTCTGCAGGAGGTCATTGCCTCGCCCCAGCGGGTAATCCGCAATGTCTATCAGGTGTATTCGGATATGGCCGATTCTTTGGTGTGTGATGGTATTGATGAATATGGCGATGACCCCGAGTCCATTGGTTTTTTAAAATACGATTGTTCAAGGCTTTTTGTCGACGGTGCCGACAGGGCATTTTTTGCCGATCGCCTTTTTGCCAATCGCTTGATGCGCCACGTTGATAGTTTCAAGGTGGGCGCCAAGCAAAACAAAATATATATCTTCGACGGGCCTCACGGCAGCGGCAAGTCAACCTTTCTCAATAATCTGCTGCGTAAATTCGAAGAATACGCCAACTCGCCGGAAGGATGCCGGTATGAGGTGGTGTGGCGACTGAAACAGGACCATTTGCTAGGAGGGGTGCACAGCCTCAATTCGCTTACCGAAAAGCTGGCCTGGGTCCTGGAAAACGAGGGCAAGACGGAACTGGCATCGGAAATGAAATGCGCCTGCAACGCCGATAACGATCTGGGTGGCTACTTCGATGTACCTTGTCCGAGCCACGACAATCCTCTCCTGCTTATCCCGAAGGAGATACGTCGGCAATTTTTTGACGACCTCTTTGAAAATGATGAGTTCAAATGGCAGCTGTTTACCGAAAAGAAATACGAGTGGATCTTTGTTGAAGAACCCTGCACCATCTGTGTGTCGCTGTACCAGGAACTGCTGAAAAAGCACCACGATCCTGGTAAGGTTTTGGAATGCGTCCACGCCAGACCATTTGTTTACAATCGGCGTCTCGGCGAAGGCGTGTCGGTCTTTAATCCCGGTGACAAACCGCTACGGCAGAATGTCCTCACCAATGAGGTTCTGCAGAAAAAGCTCGACGCCATGCTTTCCGGCAGCAAACACGTCAGCTATATCTATTCCCGTTACGCCAAGACGAACAACGGCATTTATGCCTTGATGGATATTAAATCGCACAACACCGAAAGGCTGATGGAACTGCACAATATCATCAGCGACGGGGTGCACAAGGTCGAAGATATTGAAGAAAGAGTCAATTCCCTGCTCTTTGCCCTGATGAATCCTGAGGATAAAAAACTTCTTGACGATCTGCAGGCGTTCAGTGACCGGGTGGAGTATATCAATATCCCCTATGTTCTTGATTTACAAACTGAAGTCGATATTTACCGGGAGAACTTCGGCAAACACATCGATGAAAATTTCCTCCCCCGGGTTCTCCATAACTTCGCCAGAGTCATCATTGCCACCAGGCTGAGAACCAAGTCTGAGGCGATGGAGGAATGGATCACCAAGCCGGAAAAATATGAGATGTATTGTGACACCAACCTGCAACTGCTGAAGATGGAGATTTTTACCGGCTATATTCCCGAGTGGCTGAAAGAGGAGGATGTGGCCATCTTCAATGCCAAGAGGCGGCAGAGTATCATTGCCGAATCGGAGAAAGACGGGTGGAAGGGCCTTTCCGGCCGCGATTCGATCAAGCTGTTCAACGAATTTTATTCAACCTATGTTCGGGAAGATAAGCTTATCGATATGTCGATGCTCGGCAAATTTTTCGGCAAATACTGCAAGGAAGATCGCAACATTCTGCCCATGGGCTTTCTCGATTCCCTCCTGAGAATGTATAACTTTACCGTTCTCCAGCAGGTCAAAGAATCGTTGTATTATTATAACGAGGAACAGATTTCTCGGGAAATTATCAATTATATCTTTGCCGTCAATTTTGAACCAGGGTCAGTGGAAAATTGCGAATTCACCGGAGAAAAACTGGAAATCACGGAAGATTTTTTCAGAAGACTGGAGTCCCGCCTGCAGATAGAGCAGCGAAACGCCGCAACTTTCCGCAACAGTGTGCAGAAGTCTTACACCACCTCGGCCTTGCCCCAGGAGATGCTGCGCGATGGATTGCCCATCACCGAAACCTCCCTCTATCTCCATCTTTATGAGAGATATACCTTTAATCTCAAAGAAAAAGTGCTTGAACCCTTTCTCAAGAACGAAAATTTCCGGCGGGCGGTGAAGGATTTTGACCAAGACCAGTTCAGAACCTACGACAAGAAAATTCAGAGTGATATCAGCTTCATGATCGAAAATCTTCAAAAAAAGCACCGCTATTCGCGACAGGGTGCAAAGGAAATCTGCATCTATGTCATCGACAATAACCTTGCTGAGATGTTTTCCGGCACTGCAATCAAAAAATAGCCGGTTTCCGGTACAGACCAAAGAAGAATAGAGCCATTTTTTTTCATCGCCACCCCTATCCGATCTTCATCCCGGCAGGAGTCCGTAAGATCATTGTCGGGACCCTGCCGCCGCCGCGGTTCTCCCTCGGAGAGCTCAGGGCAAGGGATGTCGATTTCTGTTATGGCAGCTGCGACGGCCTGTTGTGGCCGGTGCTCGGTACGATTTTCAATCTCGCTTTGCGCTACGACAATTCTGAGGAAGCGGTCAACCAGCGCCTGACCTTTTTGCGGCGAGAAAAACTCGGTATCTGCGATATCGTCGAGTCATGTTTCCGCGACAAAATGGATGCCTCCGACCTGGGTATGAAGGATATCCAACTGCGTGACATCATCGGGCAAATTGCCTTGCATGCAACCCTTCAAACTTTAATTTTCACCGGCGGAAACAGCAAGAACGGCCCGGAATATCTCTTCCGTCGACAACTGCGGAACCATGGCTTGCGCCTGAACAACATCAGTCATAAACCGCCACGGGTGCATCGCTTTTCTTTTGGAGATCGAGGAATCACTACCATCTCCCTCACCTCTCCCTCCAATGCCGCCAACATGGCGATCGGTGGAAATAGTCTGTATAAACTTCGCAAAAATGAAAATCCTGCCTACTCCACCTTCGATTTTCGCGTTGACCAATACAAAAAAGTATTTCTGCCCTGAGGAAAGAAAAATACGTTGGTATTTTTGGGCTCCTGCAATATTGTGGTTTTGTTTCTCTCAACTGAAGAAATATTGCCATGACAGAAATGCTGACCATATTTATCAATGTTTTCCTCAAGATCTTTATGATCTTCACCCCGTTCTTTGTCATGTCGGCCTTTCTGTCGCTCACCAAGAATGACTCGATAGGCGAGCGGCAAAGGATTGCCGTAAAGGTCACGGTGGCGGTCGTTCTCACCTGTTTTGCGCTGTTTCTCTTCGGCACCTATATCTTTGCACTGTTCGGAATAACCCTCGACGCCTTCCGCATCGGCGCCGGGGCGGTGCTGTTTCTCTCGGCGGTTTCGATGATCCAGGGAAAAGCGGCGGTCTCACCTCAGGATGCTAAAGAAGACGTGGCCGTCGTCCCCCTGGCCATTCCGATCACAGTCGGGCCCGGCACCATCGGCGCCCTGCTGGTCATGGGTGCCGACCTCCAGACCTTTGCCGAAAAGGTTGTTGCCAGCCTGGCGCTGCTCTGCGCCGTTCTCTCGGTGGGTGGGCTGCTCCTGGTTGCCGGACGAATGGAGCGCTTTCTTGGTCAACAGGGCCTGACGATACTCACCAAATTGACCGGGCTTTTTGTTTCGGCCATCGCCGCACAGATTTTCTTTACCGGGCTTAAAAACTTCTTAACGTAGAGCTTCATGCTGAGCTGCTTTTCATCGTACTGCTATTGCAGCTCGGCCCTGATGACATCGATTGCCTGGCTCGGCAGGAACACCTTATCGAGTTTTTCAGCAAGGACTACAATGCCTTCCAGCTCAATGGTTTTGCCGTTCACCAGCACTAGGTTCTTGGCCAATGGCAGCCTTGCTGCCGCCTCGCCCTTGGCGACTACCAACACCGGATTAGTGGCGTCGGTCCTGTCGATGGTGGTGGTGAAGCCGGCCGCCTGGAAGGCAGCCGAGGCCTCGACAAAGAGGCGCTTGTTGATTTCCGGGAAGGTAAAGCCCAATTCTCGCCGCGACATATTTGCCAATATCGATATTTTCCCACAGACCGCTGATCCGTTCGGGGCCATACGAGAACAGGTAGGGGTCGCCGCCGGTGTGCCCGTTGGTGGTCCAGCCGAGCCGGGCACGTTTGGACAGCATGGGTGCCGAGAATTTTCTGCAGAGCCGTACCCTGGGGCGGTTTCTGGATCGAGGCGATTTCGTCGGCACTCAGATCGGTGATCCCCCACCGGGCGGCAAAGACTGCCTCTGATATTGGCTTCGGAATTGTCCTTTTCTATGAGTTTGCCGAGGCCCTCACCGGTCAACCTGGCCTTGCGCATCGGCACCACGACAAAATCGTCATCCGTGGTGGAATAATTGGGATCTTCACGGACACCGATGGACAGACCGCCGGTGGTATGGTCGGCGACGCTGATCACCAGGGTGTTGCCGTCGGCCTTGGCAAAATCGAGAGCCGCCTTGACGGCTTTATCGTAGGCGAGCAGATCGCTCACCACACCGGCCGGATCATTGGCATGGGCGGCCCAGTCAACCTTGGAACCTTCGACAAAAAGGAAGAACCCCTTGTCTTTGCCCTTTGTGCTGCCGGACAAGGTTTCCAGGGCCTTGCCGGTCATTTCGGCCAGTGACGGCTCGCCGGGAGCAAAGGTGGCACGGTCGATATCGTAGGCCATGGCATCCTGGGCGAACAAGACCGAAGATCTTCTGTCCGGAAGCCGCCAGCATCTGCTCACGGTTGGTCACGTAGGCATAGCCCTTGGATTTGATCACCTCGACCAGATTTTCCTTATCCGTGCGGACACCAGCCCCGACACCTTTGGGCAGGAGATACTGTTCCCCGCCGGAGAGTACCACGTCGATGTTCTGGTACACCTGCTGCTCACCGATCTCGGTGTAATTGTTGCGGTCATGGGTATGGGCCGTAAAGTCGGCCGGAGTGGCGTGCTGCACGTTGGACGTTGCCACAATACCGGTTGCACGGCCCGTCAGCCGGGCACCTTCCAGCACCGTGGCCAGGGGCACGTATTTCATTGTCGGGTCAAAATCAACACCGCTAATGGTCACGTTCCAGGGATAGACGGCAATGCCCTTGTCGGTACCTTTCTGGCCGGTCGCATAACTGGTGGCACCGGGTGCCGAGTCGGTAATGATCGAGTCGGCACCGTAGGTCCTGATGGCACCGCTCAGGATATCGTCGGAGGCAAGACGTTCGCCTTTGATCCAGCGGGCCAGGGGCCAGGCCTCGTTGGCGGTACCGTCGCTCAGCATAAGAATAATGTTTTTAACCTGCCCGATGTCTGCATTCCCGGCTACCCGAATAGTTGGATCGGATGCGCAGGAACTCAGCGCTAAAGCTACTGCAAGCAGAGTTGAAAAAAATATGCATTTTTTCATTGGGGCCTCTTTTCGTGGAGTTTTTGTTCTATTTTGCTTGTTGTTCAATGAATCTTTCCAGAGCTCCAGAGAGATCATCAGCGAGACGTATAGCTTCACCGGGAGTGCCTGCTACCAGCATTTTATATCCAAGGCGTTGAAGCATCGTCGTGGTCATGTTCAGAATAGTCGGTTCGTCCTCCTCCACCAGCAGGATGGTTTCGTTGCCAAGTAGAACTGGCTCCGCCGTAGATTCTGATTGTTTTTGACTGGCGGTGCCGACATGTCGCGGAAGGTAAATCGTAAAAGTCGTTCTTTATCATAGATCACTGTAACCATCTACAAAACCGTTGTTTTGTCAGACGATATCATACCACGTATCCTGACTATAACCTGCCATCGGTTCGATACTCCTCGGTTTTTCCCGTCTTTGTCGACCACCCTGTATAATTTTATCATACAGTCTTCGCTGCACAGGATCACTCAATACCGAATAGGCTTCCTGAATAGTCAGGAAAATCGAAACCATCCATAACGTTCAGGATCTAACATTATAGGGGCTGAAAAAGTTACGTCGTACTGCCATTTTTGGCCGAACTCGTTCTGCATACCCTCAGTGAAAAAGCGGCCAGCTACCTGTTTTTCATCATAAGCACTGATTGTCCACTGCGAGAGTAAAAAATGTGCCTCTGAGGCAAATTCACAACTTTGAGTTTCGAGGATATTGAAATGAAGAAAAGAATAATATTGAGTGTTGTGTTGTCGACACTTCTTATATCTATTGGAGGGTGTGTGCTCCCGCCACCTTGGCCGGATAGAGACGAGCGATACGATAACGACAGAGAACGAGAAGGCCGTGAACACGATAGGAACCGGGGGGACAGTCATCACGAAAGAGACCATGGTCGTGACAAAGATCATGGTAATGATAGAGATCGAGGAGACCATGATCGAGACGGAGGTCGTGACTACGAAAGAGGGCGAGGAGACCATGATCACGATAGAGGTCGCGATAACAATTAAGGCATTGCCTGAGCTGGGTAGCCACCAGAATGTAAGCTTGCACGTAAACGTAGAAATTCTTACACGTAAACGTAGAAACATTTGAGGCAAAATCGGCTGGTTCCCCTCCTCCCATTCTACGCCGTTATCCCTCCCCAAAAAAGATGTACAGGAAAAATCAAGAATTCAAAATGCTCCACTTTCTGGAGCAATATTTTGCTATTCTGAAAGCCCAAATGATCAGGAAGTATCTAAACCAGGCGAATCTTTAAAAAGCTTCTGATTGGCAGGGCAAATATTCGATCTATGATTGCTTGATACTGTCGTGTTATCAGTCGTGGCACCTAACACTCCTTTCCAAAGTTACCAGCAAACATAATCTGAAACAATTTTTTGAACTATAGAAGTAGCGCCGGAAAAATGAACAAGCCGTTAAGTGGAAACTCTGCTACCAAGAAGGTCCATTAAAGGGCTTGATCAAGAAACAGAAAATAGTGAAAATCAGACGGATCGCGGGTCGGTCATCGGAAGAGCGAGTACTGTTGGTGCGTTAGCGGTTGAGTTCATCCCAATCCCGCCACTCTACCTGATGAACTGCCAGATAGCGATCGACCGCCTGGCCAAGAGTGGGGAAAAAGTTCTCAGTGCCCAATGTCGTGAACAACCCGTAGCGCTTCAATCGATCTTTCACTGGGCCTTTCATTTCCGCAAAGCATAGTTCCATACCTTCGGCGTGCAGAGCCTTATCGAGTGCTGCCAAAGCATCGGCGGCGGTGATATCGATGTCGGTTACCGGCTCGGCTGCGACGACGATCCACTTCGTCCGGGTCGGTGCTTGAGCGATCGCTTGTAAGATATGCTCACGGAATATTTCGGCATTAGCAAAGAATAGCGGTGCATCCCATCGGAATAGGACCAGCCCCGGAATCCGCTTCGCCTCAGGATGACGCGAGATGTCGTGATACCCCTTTAAGCCATCGACGCGGCCCAGCACCGCATCGTATGGCCGCCACGCGCGCCAGATAAAGGCAAGTAACGCTAGCCCCACGGCCATGAAGATGCCCTGAATCACACCAATCAGCGCCACACCTAGAAAGCTCACGATCGATAACACGAACTCGCTGCGCCGCAAGCGATACAACCGTAACACGCCGGTAAATTCGACCAGTGAGAAACAGGCGTAAATCACGACCGCACCCAAGGCAGCGGTGGGCAAATTCTGCAGCAGCCTCGGTGCGAAGATCAACAACAGTGCGATGCAGACCGCACCAACCAACCCCGTAAGCTGCGACTTCGCGCCGGCCGATTCGGCTACCGAGGTGCGAGATGCGCTACTACTGATGGAGAAACCTTGAAAAAGCCCGGTGGCCACATTTGCCACGCCCAGCGCGATGAGTTCCTGATTGCGGTCAACTTCGTAGGCGCCGCGCAAAGCAAAGGTCCGCGACAGCACGCTCATATCGGCAAATGCCACTAATGCAATCGCCAGGGCACTGGCAAGCAAAGTGCTGAATTCATCGAGAGATACGCTCGGAATTTGAAAAGCTGGGAGACCTTGGGGCAATGGCCCCATCACCGCAACACTGTTTTGCACTGCAAGATTGAACCACCATACCGCGATCGTCGCTCCGCCGACTGCGATCAGGATACCGGGGATCTTAGGAGTCCATCGCTTAAAACCGACGATTACCAGCAAGCAGGCCAAGCCGACCACTAATGTGGTCTTGTTTGTTTGGCCGTCCATAACACCGGATAGGAGGTTGTTGGCTTCTTGAATAAGATTACCGCCGCTGACGGAGAAACCGAATATTTTGGGAAGCTGGCCAACCAACACTGTGATAGCAATGCCATTCAAATAACCATAACGAATGGGCTTCGATAGCAGATCGGTGACAAAGCCGAATCTGGCAAGACCAGCCAAGATGCATAACGCACCCGTCAGTATGGCGAGCAGTCCCGCAAGCGTCACCAACCGATCGGGATTGCCGGAACCTAACGGCAGAATTGTCGCGGCGATGATACCGGCGAGGGCTGAATCCGGCCCTAGCACCAGAATGCGACTCGGCCCGAAGAGGGTGTAGGCAACAAGTGGAACGATGGTGGCGTATAGACCGTAAATGGCGGGCAAACCGGCGGCTTCAGCATAACCCATGCCGGCTGGTACAAGGAGCGTTGTGAGAACGAGACCTGCTACCAAGTCTTTGGCCAGCCAGCTACGCTGATATGTGCGAACCAGCGCGAGGACGGGTAGCCAGCTATGCAGGCCGCGCGGGCGAGCGGCACGACCAAAGGGATTAACGGGCTCCCCTTCTTTTTGTGGGACAGTCGGAGCGGGAGTTGAGGTCATTTGCACGGCTCATCAAAAAGGTATGTTTATTGTCGCTGATTCAGGTACGGGATGGAAGCGAAGATATTCAAGTAGTGTCGTCTGGTTCATTCAGCTTTCTTCCTTTGTGCTTTTTCCCCTTGGGTTTGCCCTCCGTTTTAACAAAAAATAGCCACGATTTCTTTTGTTGCTGACCCCGTCATTCATCGCCAAGGCTGCCCAAGATCTCGATATTAGCATCGAACCTGCCTGGAAGGTATCCTTAGTTTATGTTATGCCGTGTGCAATATATCACATATTACCTTCGGCATATTATCTGGCTGCTCGATTCACTAATAATTTTTCATCAGTTATTCTACATGCCGTGAACGGCGGAGGGTAGAACCAGGCCCGAGCGATTCTGACTGTGGCGCTTAAGTGGCGCCCAGGTAGGACTTTTTGGTATCCAGAAACGTTTTATCGATGGCCTACAGGACGCAGAAGAACTGGTTGGGATAGCAACAAAACTGGCCGATCAGGCTTTTCACAATGAATGAGCCCAATAAATAATGTTCTGTAATCAGGAACAGCCTCAATAAATGATCCGGTAAAAAATGATGGCTGGTGGCATGGATGGAAATGATCAGGAATATCAACTAGACGTGTCGGGAGGTCGCTTGACATTGCCAAGAATCACCTTATGCCATATAGGTCAAAATTGAATGTTGAAATCGTCATAGTGATCCTTACGATGATGGCTGACCGGGAGTACAAGAAGCCCTTTGTCGATGACGCTGTGATCGGTAACCGGATCTGTTTCGCAGACTACTGTGCTTGCAACAGTGTCTGCGTAACAGAAGATGTAGGCATCAGAAGAGTTTCATCCTCCTGAATACAAACACGCACAGCGCGGAAATGGAAAAAGAGATGAGCATGACGATCCAGAAGCCATAGTGGTTTTCCTGGAATAAATTCGGCACATTCATACCATAGAAACTGGCAATGAGTGTGGGAATCATCAAAATGATTGAAATGGAAGTGAGCAGCTTCATGATGATATTCAGATTATTGGAGATAACTGAAGCATACGCGTCCATCATGCCGCTCAGGATGTCGCTGTAGATTTTCGTTGTATCTTGAGCCTGCCGCAACTCTATTTCCACGTCCTCCACTAATTCCTGGTCGTGTGTATTCTTGAATTCTCTGATATTTCTTACCCGTTGTACCAATATATCATTGCCCTTAAGTGAGGTGGTAAAATACACTAAGCATTTTTCTATCTGCATCAGGGTCTGAAGGTCCTCGTTTCGAATGGATTTTTCCAACTTGGTTTCAGCCAGTTTTATTTCTTTGTTGATCATTTTTAGGTATTTATGATACCAGACGCTCGATGAGAGTAGCAGCCTCAGTACAATATCAAAATTGCTCTTCTTATCGATTGCTTTCCGCCGCATGTGTCGAATAAAATCGGGAATGAGGTCTGTTGCATGGAAGCAGATAGAAACAAAAATATTCCCCTTAAATATAATTCCAAGCGGTACAGTGTAAAATGGCAGATTTGCCTGGTCGGTCTTTACTGGTATCCTTAAGATCACCAGATACCAGCTATCCTCAAATTCGATACGCGGCCTTTCATCAATATCTTCTATGTCATCATAAAAGCTTTCTGGAATCTGGAGTTCATTTATCAAGTAACTCTTATCTGCTGCGGTAGGAGTTTCGACATTTATCCAGCAATCAGGCTCAAAAAATTCACAATCTTCCAACCCTTTGATGCCATTCTTATAATAGCTAATCATAACTATTTCCTCACCTTATGATTCAATCGTAATGTAACAATAATTGCCCTCGTGTCTGACAATTTTATTGGCCATCCGCTAAGTTGTGGAGAATTGCGAAGCCATGAGTTGCGGGAAGGGTCAGGGTGTGCAGGGAAATCACAACCAACCCTAGTAACTCTTAAGTGCCAAGGGAGAGAACGCAAGGCGGAACGCCGAGCAGGGGGCTGGGCAAGGGAAGTTGGGCTGATCCCGGTCGTCAAGGGACGAAAGCCGGGGGCCAAGAGGGTGTACGAGTTGTTCATGGTTCACCTTTTTCAGGGCTGCGATGGGTAGGGGCGCAGCGGGAGGTGAACCGAAAATTTATGCTCGGAAAGAGCTTCGACCGTTCACATCACCTGCCACGCGGCTCAACCACCGCGGTCCAGGGTCTTCAGGTTGTTCTTGGGTCAGTTCCTGGGTTGAACTCCAGCAACTATGACTGCCATCCGAGTCGTTCATTATCGTTTTGCTCTAATTTTTTACTTTCTGAATTCTGCGTGCTTTCGCACGCAACCTTAACGCGTCCTATTATATTTCGTTAACTGGATAAGGCAATCGGTTTTTTTTGTCTATCTTCTCTCAAGATCCGATCGACCAAAACCTCTCGGGTAAAAATTCGGAATACGAAAATTTCTTGACGTACAGGCTGGGAGGAGCCAACTCATCCCAGCCACACATCACATAATGTTTTTCGGAAATTCCTCGATCAAACCAAGACTCTACAATCTAACACACAAAACGGGGTATCCATTTCATTCGGGATTATGTCGTGTTGACAAAGAGATGGACGGCAAATAAACCAGCACCGAGTAGCTTAACCAATGGCTTTGGGTTATTAGTGCCCGGAACGGATACCGCCGTGCTGACGAAAACACAGCGGTTTGCCCCATAGGAGATTCACTGCATGAGAGACGTTTGGATTGCCTTTGGATTGACGCTGTCTATCGGAACTGCGACTGCGATTAGAAGCGGATCCCATTCGGTACGGCCAGGCATCATGATGTACATATTTCAGCCTTGATGAGTTACCACCTACAATCCGGCACATTTCTCTACCAATTGTCTCATGTGAATCATGTGAAGTGAAGCAGTTCTCTACCCGCTTGGTAGACGGTGATTTCTCCAGAGGATTCGGAGAGGACCACGGCTATCGCATGAGTATGACTGGTGAGCGCGCAGGCTGAATGGTGCCGCGCCCCCTTGCCTGATTCCATACCATCGAAACGACCCTGAGTGGCGATGAAGGCAGCGGAGGATCGAACTTCACCGTTGGGACTGACGAGGAATGCCCCATCCAAGGCGCTCAGTTCGCGCAGGATCTCCATGAAGTCGTCGCGGAAGATGTTACGTATGTTTTCGGGATAGCCAGCGCAGGGGTTGAGAATGAGCTGCCAGGTATAAGGCGCCACATCTTCAGGAGAGCTGATAATGAAACAGGTGCCGATAGACTTGCCCTCCCGGCCTTCGTGGGCAAAGCGCATAGCGATGCTTATAAGCATCAACAGGGTTTGCGGAGTTTTGATACTGTCGAACGAGGCGATTTGGCTGTCCAGCAACCAGGGCAGCCGACTGGAAGGTATAACGATGTGTAGTCCATTAATCACCCCACTCTCACAGGCGGTGAGATTGATCGCCGGTTTGTGGAACTCCAGCTTGCCGGTCACGACAGCCAGAAAATAGCCAAGAGTAAGAAAATTTTCACCCTTGGCGATCTTTGGAACCGAGATGACAGAATGGGTGGCGGTTTCCTCTACTGGCAGACTTTCCGGGGTTCGAGATAGCCAAATGTAACGCTGAAAGAATCTCGCCTCAGATAGGAAACCGATCTCATCTCGACCACAAGCCTGGATGATGAGGGTGTCTATATTCATTTCCTTAGCCAAGGCGTCGGCATGACGCATGATCAATCTTTCTTGTTCTTGCCCTTGCGAGCAAGCATGGCTTCGCGTGGTCATATCGATAGCTCTCCATTTATCGGCGACCTGGTTGCTACGTGTATAGATTGGATATCTCCAAAGTGCAATGAGGTAATATCTCTTTTAGAGCAACCAGTAAAATCGATAGCAAATATGTTTATTTGCTTTTCCATCCAATCAGAATGTTATAATTTCGTATCCATTGTCCCGATATGATGCCATTCCGGGATGGCCGGCTACATCGTCAAGAAGGGCAAGACCCTGTTCTTTTGCAGCCTCAAGGACTCCCAGCTTGCTGGAACATGCTTTACATACCCCAGCAATCAGGCCTGCATCAAGATTCTTTTTCCACAATCCGCTCAAGGAATTTCCTGGTTTCACCAGTTCTGGGATCAGTTTGACTGAAGCCCCTTCAATAATAATTTTTGCATCGTGTCCTTTGGCCTTCATGTCCAGTGCATTCAAAAGCACATGGATAAAACACATTGGATCGCCGTTGAAAACAAATAAGGCAAATTTCTTCATAGTAGGACTCCTTTTAAGTAATTCGTAAAAATCCAAATCCGGAGGGACCGGCGTTAGTTTAAGCCCAAAGGGCATGGTAAACTTGCTTTCGTTGTAATGTCGAACGATTTGCAGCTGATAATGGCCGCAGCTAGCTTTGATTTCTCCGATTGAGCCTTGCCAAGAGATTACCTATTCTTGCCAAAAAGTTCATTGAGACAAAATCCACAACCCAAGAAATATCGAATCCCGTAGAAACCTGATAAGACGAGTAAAAATTATGGATTCAGTTGATAGCGGTGAGCCTGAGGGGCACTTCAAATACCTTACTATCTCTCAGGATGCTCAAGATAATCTCCGATCCTACGCTGAACTTTTCGATTTCCGTCCGTAAATCTTCATACGAATGCACTTTGACGCCGGCAACGGCGATTATAATGTCACCCAGCACCACTTCTCCCCGATACTGAGTAGTGGGTCGCAATCCCGCTGCAGCGGCAGGACTGTCATTTTCCACTCTGAGAATCAATGCCCCTTCTATGCCCATGTTTTTTGCCACCCGTTCATCCACTAATGTCACCCCTAAGCCTGGCTGGATGATTCTGCCATGCTTGATGAGTTGCGGGACTATCTCGTTGACAATATCGACCGCCACGGCAAAGCCAATTCCTGCATAAGCCCCTGAAGGACTGTATATGGAGGTGTTTACGCCAATCAATCGACCGGCACTATCGAGCAGCGGACCGCCGGAATTGCCCGGATTGATGGCCGCATCAGTCTGAATCGCCCCGCGAATTACCCGGCCTGTAACCGCGGTAATTTCCCGGTTGAGGGCGGAAATAATTCCCGACGTAATGGTCTGGTCGAAGCCGAAAGGATTACCGATGGCAAACACTTTCTGGCCAACCTGGAGATCTTTTGATCTTCCAATAGCGATTGGTCGCAGCTGGTGCTTTGGAGCATCAATCTGCAAAACAGCAATATCCTTATCAGGTGCTGCGCCAACGAGGGTTGCCTTCCAGGTTGAATTGTCCGCCATGGTAACTTGAACACGATTTGCATCACTTATCACATGGTAGTTCGTTACTATTCGTCCCTGATTATCCCAGATAAAACCAGAGCCCGTACCTTGAGGGATTTCGACGGCATTCATCGAAAAAAAACCTCGTCTGAGGGCAACACTGGTGACATACACCACCGACGACGAATTATTCTTGAAAATATCAATGGTATTTTGCTCATCGGCAGCCAAATCTCCCCTGGCTGTAACTGCGCGAGGCTCAGCATTCTGGGGGAAATAATAATGCCGCAGCGGGTCGACAAGAAACCAAAGGCTAAGGACAACCAATATCGCAAGAACTAGCCTCTTCAAAAGAGAGAACCTCCCTTCGATCGTATTATAGTCGGTTTGCATACTCTCCAGGTGACAGAACACTCACATTCGAACGCGGAACCCACCCGGGCAATCTCGTCTTGAGACCACTTTGGGCATCGAACCCAGAATTCTCTCACTTAGCTGATGACTTTCCGTCTGAGCCTAAGCAGGCGTCCTTTAAACTCTGGATATTTTCACCAACAGGCTTTTCAAGCCAAACCTGAACAGCTAGCAGACTTTGCGCTTTTTCCCAGCAGCCGACCTTTGCCATGGCCGGCAAAGTGAGAGCCCCAGTCTTTAGGTTTTGAACCTGTTCCCGCACGTTAACGTTTGCTCCGACGCTTGCAACATGTTTAACGGTCGCAACACCTGCCCAAATAATAAGACCACCCACCAGCAGGATGCCGAGGCAAACGATGCTGAGGAATATTTTGAACTTTTTCTTATTCTGGTCATTCGCCATAAATCTCCGCATTATTTCAGATAAATCACCTTGACTCACTCATATCTCCCTTCTTGTCTTTTTCCCTGTTATCATGGACATCACAAGGTTTTCATTATGCTTTCTACTTGAAACAGCAACGCCAATTATATGTAAACCAATTAAAAACAACATGAATTGTGCCGACATTTCATGGATATGACTCCATACGCTATCACGGTCATCATCGACCTCCTTCTCTGATTTTTGATTTCCGCGTCGACGCTCATGCTTTCCCTTATGTTCCCTTTTGCCATCGTCGCCAGCATGGGCGTTTTCGACAATCGATAATGTATCGCCAAACCCAAACGAAGGGTTATTTCCCTTGGCTGCATACACTGCATATCCACTCAGGCAGATAATTATACTGTTTGCCAACAAGAAAATGATCATCCAGGCGGCTGCGGGATTGTGGCCTGTATAGTGGGCTGATTTGCCGGTCACAAGCTCTTTCAGGTAGGTCAGAGCCTTTGCGGGAGAACATATGAAATCACTAAAAAGGGCATGTTTCGTACCCACAAATCCCCAAACTATACGAACTGCCACAAGGCCAAGAACTGCATAACCGACATAGCGATGAAGGGAGCCCTTATCATCTCCTGTCAAATATGCCACAAAGAAAAGCGGTAGCAATGACCAATGAAAAACTCGTACGAAGAGATCCCATACGGGTATTTGAATTTTATTGTTCATTCGTGTTTTCCCCCTCAGATAGATTACCTAGATCTCCGTTCAATCTTTTGGTGAACGTTTTTATCAGTCTTTGTTTGAGTATTTCTGGAATATACTTAATAGACAATGAAGAATTGATGAAGAATTGGTGAAAACATGTGAATCTGTAGTAAGCGGCTGTTAATCTGTAGAAAATCTCTGATTGTCTTTTTGCAACCCTCATTTGACTTCTTCTGAAGCAACCAGACAGAATTTCTCTTCCATAGCGCAATGTTCATCATTTCTTCATTTTTGCAGGTTATTCTGTGAATCGTTACAAATAAGTATGCCACAATTCAATAAAGAGAGGTGCCCATCCATGCGCTCCGTTTCAATCATCTTCTGCAAAGAAGGGATACAAGTCATAGCTGAGATAATGCGAGACACCGAGATGCTCTTTATCGAAAAGGCTCCGCAGTTACTTTGTAATATTCATCGAACAACAATTGAATCGAATTGTTGTCGACTCCCTAGACATCACACGCCGACAGGACCATATAGTTTTCCGAAATCCTTCATTATTCCATCCTGGACCAACAAAATTAAGATCTCAAAAACCGACAACAGGATGGTTCAACAATGAATATCCTTGTTATCGATGATGAAAGTGAGCTCCTTGAGAAACTCAAATCTGTATTGACGAGTGAGCACTACACCGTCGAAACTGCCAGTGACGGCAGAGAAGGCCTTGAAAAGGTCTGGAACGACACCTATGATTTGATACTCCTGGATATTATGCTGCCGGGGATGAACGGCCTTGAGGTCCTCTCCGAAATTCGGGCGGCCGGGATTCTGACACCAGTCCTGATGCTCACCGCCAAAGGCGATATAAAGGACAAGATTACTGGCCTCAACCTTGGAGCTGATGACTATCTGGCCAAGCCTTTCTCCCTTGGCGAACTGCTGGCGAGGATTAGGGCCCTGCTGAGGCGCGGCAATAGCGGCAGCCCGGTTTTGGAGGTCGGTGGCGTTCGCCTCAATACCATCAGCCGCGAGGTAACAAAAGATGGTGAACCGTTGACACTTACCACTAAGGAATTCGCTCTCCTTGAATTTCTCCTCCACAACCGAGGTCGCGCAGTTTCAAGGTTTACCTTAGCTGAGCATGTCTGGGGAGATAACTTCGACCCTTTTAGAATGTCAAACTTCATTGATGTTCATATGAAAAATCTTCGAAAAAAACTCAATTCCCCTGAGCAGGAATCGGCAATAAAGAGCGTTAGAGGATTTGGCTTTCTTATAGAAAAAGAAGAAGAATGAAGGTCAGGACAAAATTTACTCTCTGGATCTCCCTTGCAGCCCTGGCAACAGCCACAATATTTTCTCTTTTTGTGTATGTTGAACTCGTTGAGGAACCCTATAGACTGATAGACAGAGAACTCACGGAAATTGCCGAAACCGTATTCAATAATCTTGCATTCTCCGAATCTGGTGATGACGCCCATCTTCGGCATGAAGACAGGCACGTGCAGCGATACTGGCTGAAAATCATTGACAGTAGAGGGAAGACCATCTTTTCCTCTCCCCTGACTCAAAAATTTGATATTCCTTTCCTAGAAGCTAAGCAAGCCTATTTCATCAAAAAAGAGATTCCCTTAACCGCTCTTTGGATAGACCCACAGGATACAAAGAAATTTGAGAAAATAAGAGATGACTCTGTAAGATTCAGGGTGCTAATGCTGACGAGAAATTACTTGGAACAAGAATACACTCTTTTGATTGCTAAACCCCTACTGTTTCTTGATCTGGAGCTCCAGGAGTTACTCACTCGCCTAATTATTGGAATTTTCATAATAATTATCTGTATTTTTATATTGAGTTATTTTCTGGCTGGCAGGATTCTTCAACCACTGGCAACCATCAATTATAAAATCAAGAAGATCCGTGAAAATTCATTGGATCTGCGGATCCCACTTGGCACCAGCAAAGATGAGTTGTATGCCCTGTCCCTCTCTCTCAACTCGATGGTTGATCGCTTGCAACATTCCTTCTCCAGGCAAAAAGAGTTTGTCAGTAACGCCGCCCATGAGCTAAAAAGCCCCTTGACCATCTTGATGCTGGGACAAGAAGAGTTATTGACGAAGAGCTCGTCGGGGCCCATTCACTCAGAACTGGAAAAACAACTCAGCACCATGCGTCGTCTAAGCAGGTTGATACGCAATCTTCTCGATATTTCGCGACTTGAACAAGATGAACACTGCGCTCGCGAACCTGTCAGGGTGGATGTACTCATTGAGCAGGTTCTCGATGATTATCGTGAGATTCTGCAGGCACAAAATATTGCAGTGGAAACTGCGATAGAGGAATGCCATTTCTTTGGCGATTCAGAAAAGATCCTTCGGCTCCTTATTAACCTGATCGACAACGCGACAAAATATAACACTGAGACAAAGAGCAAAATCAGGATCACAGCTCGTACAAATAAAGGAAAAGTGCACTTGACCATCGCCAACACCAGTCAAGAGATTTCTCCTGCTGATTTGCCAAGACTGTATGAACAATTTTTTCGAGTGGAAAAATCCCGTTCCCAATCCTTTGGCGGCTCCGGGCTCGGCCTGACGATCGCAAAACGAATAGTAGAATTGCATGGTGGTACCATTGAAGTGCAAAATCGCGACGGTTGGACGACATTCTTCGTTACACTGACATGAAGTGACGCCGGAATAATGAACAAGTTGCTCATCGGTACGTTAAAACATAAGGAAAACCAATGCAGGTAAAGAAGAAATCAACCTATGATCGTTTAGCACTGACTCGTTTTGCATGGCTTTCGATTGCGGCAGCTTGTGCGACAATTTTCATGAAGGTGAGCGCCTACCTCATAACGGATTCTGTTGGCTTGCTCTCAGATGCAATAGAATCGTTTGTCAATTTAGCTGGTGCAGTGATGGCACTGCGCATGTTGATTTTTGCCGCCCAACCAGCTGATGAAAAACATCCGTTCGGCCATAGTAAGGCAGAATATTTTTCCAGTGTTGTTGAGGGAATTCTTATCCTGGTTGCCGCCGCCGGGATTGCCTACACCGCCATCGACAGAATAATCCATCCGCGCCTTCTCGAACAAGTCGGTATTGGTGCTATTGTATGCGCTGCTGCTTCGGTAATTAATTATGTGGTAGCTCGAGTTCTTATGAAAGCCGCGAAGGCAAACAACTCCATCACTCTTGAAGCGGATTCTCATCACCTCATGACTGATGTCTGGACTTCGGCTGGAGTCATTGCTGGGGTGGGGTTGGCTGAACTTACCAAATGGAGCATGATAGATCCTATTGTGGCGCTACTGGTAGCTGCAAATATCGTTTGGACTGGAGTGGGATTGGTGCGCCGTTCTGTAGATGGATTAATGGATGTTGTACTACCGGAGGGCGAACAAGCGCTCATAGAAAAAGTGATGGCCAAATACCGGAAAAAAGGTAGCGAATTCCACGAGCTGCGTACACGTCAATCAGCATCGCACAGATATATCTCCGTTCATATGCTGGTTCCTGGTTCCTGGGCTGTCCACGATGCCCATCATCTGGCTGAAGATTTTGAAAGTGAAATTCTTGCAATGTTAGGTAATGCTCTTATCACTACACACGTGGAACCAATTGATGATGATAATTCATTCCATGAGATACATGAAAGATAAGTGCGCGGTGGCCGGACAACATTGCGTGGAATGCCTGCAATTTGGCCGACAAAGTCAAATGCTATTGACACTTGCTCTAATCACAACAATTACAGTTGTAAAACTTGATTACAGAGGATTCATAGTGGAAATTCGTAAAGATAGATCAACATAAATGGAGGAACAGCCTACAATGAAATGCCCAACATGCCCGACAATTGACTTATTGATGACCGACAGACAAGGAGTGGAAATTGACTACTGCCCACAATGCCGTGGTGTTTGGCTTGACCGAGGAGAGCTGGATAAAATTATCGAACGTGCCACTCCTGCTCCACCTAAAATTCCTGAACAGCAATACCGTGCACCCGAACAACAGAATCGTGCGCCCGAGCATCACACATCTCAACCAAAATGGAGTCACGAGCACGATGACCACCATAATTCAAAGCATGGATCTGGAAACGAATACAAGAAAAAGTCTCTTCTGAAAGACCTATTCGACTTTTAACGACTTTGCTTAATTCTATTGTGATCGGGAATTGTTCTGGCTAAAACGGCTGACAAACGGTTCGGTAGACGGACATCCCATAAGGGGGTCTATGTTTTCATAGGCCCCTTATGGACGCTATTGGGCAAGGTAACCCCCATCAACAGGCAATGCAAGGCTGGTGACGAAGGACGCTGCATCGGAACATAGCCAGACAACCGCTTTTGGGCGATTTCTTCTGGCATTGCCACCCGGGCCAAGGGATGGCTTTCCGCCCATATGCATTCCATGTCGCCATCCAGGTGCAGCATCGGTGTCCTGGTAGCGCTTGGGCAGACGGCGTTGACGCGGATATTTTTCCGTCCGTACTCCAGCCCCGCCGCCTTGGTGAGTCCGATAACGCCATGTTTGCTGGCGACATATGACGAAACCCCTGGTGCGCCGACAAGTCCGTATGTCGATGCCGTGTTGACAATGACACCTCCGCCCTGTCTCAGCATGTGGGGGACTTCATGCTTCATGCAGAGCCATACGCCTTTCAGGTTGGTGTTCAACACTTTGTCCCAGTCCTCCTCGGAGCATTGTTCCAACCCTCCTTTGTGGGTGATCCCGGCGTTATTGAAGGCGATGGTCAGTCTGCCAAATTTGGCGATGACAGTCTCCAGCGCCTGGCCTACATCACTTTCTTTTGAGACATCCGTTTGAATGAAAATGGCCTCGGAGCCAATTTTCCTAAGATGCCAAGCGGTGTCTTCGCCACCGGCAATATCGATATCGGCAAGAGCAACACGCACTCCATGTTTGGCGAATTCCAGTGCAGCAGCTTTGCCAATTCCTGAGCTCCCGCCAGTAATGAAGACAATCTTGTCCCGCAGCGTTATCATTGATCTGGTCTCCTGGTTGATAGATGTGGCGAATCAACTGGCTACGGCTGATTGTTTTCACCGACTGTTGACAAAATTCCGTATGCCGCACGGTTGAGTAACTCCATGGCTTCCTGCGTCTTGATTTCCCGGTCTTTTCTTCTAACGCTTCTCATATCACTCCCCTTAGCTGGGTAAATTGTTTTGTATGTTGATGAAATGGAGGCGCGTTGGCATGTTTTTGTGAAATCCGATGTCTTTATCTTCAGTTTATGGCTCTGAGACAATTTCATTCAAACCGTTGTCGACAACAACAGGGGTATAGAGGTAAGTCAATGTTGGGTCGGAGCCATATTTGCTACGCACGAATGTTCTTCCACTCATCCGTGTATAAACGATCTGCATCTTCCTGAGACTTCCAAAGATAGACGCCTCCGGCTTTGGTACCGTCCTGAGTAAGAAAGTAATATTTTCTTATTAACCCAGGCATTCCTTGGTATTTGGGGGCTGTACTCAAAAAAATTTCCCGAGCTGTATGGTTCGAGATCGGTTGGGAGAGTTTAAATTCAGCAATTACCGTAATCATAGATATTTCCAGGTGAATGGCGTTAATTAAATAGTACTGGTCACAATCATTCTCACAAATTTTCTTCGCTTTCTGAAGTAAAAAACCTTTTTCCCTTAAGATATTCTATACCCTTGACCCGGTTTTTGAGGTTGGCAAAGGTTTTTGCGTCTATCATCAGTTTTGCTGTGAAATCCTTTAGGCATTCAACGCACATGGCCACCACATCCAGTTCAGTGAGATTTTTAAAGTTGCGGGCACATTCAAAGCAGAGGGCATCTTGGTTCTCACTGAATATGATTGTATCGGCGTTTCCTTCTCCCACATGTCTGCAGACAATCCAGACGGAAACCTCTCCGTGTGTTTCGCATGTTTCTTTTCCGTTCATAATATTCTTTGATGACCACGTAAATTCATCGTTATAGGTTTTGTGAAAAAATGAGCCGGAGTCAGTTGAATTTTCACACGGAGCAGCTTTTAGGCAATAAGGCGCAAGCGGCTACCATCGCATTGACATTTTATTTGGCCAGCACATGATTCGTCGTCACATCGGCAATTAATCTATCATTTTCTCCGAGTACGGCTGTCCTCACAATACTCACTGTCTTACCCTTTTTGACAAAGGAGGATACAGCCCTGATGGTACCCTCAGACTGATTACTGGCAAAATTACTATTCAGGTTGATAGCTAAGGGAAATCCTTTCTGTCCCTCGGCAGCATTGGGAGATCCTAGCACCAGGACAGTTGCACAAACATCTGCTAACCACAGCAGAGCCCCGGCATGAACTACGCCATAAGGGTTTTTTATACCTGGATGAATTGGCATCTCACCTACAACTCTATCTGCGCTCTGTTCCAAAATTGAAAATTTAATTGAACCTTCAAAATCCATTTGATCTCCTATGCAACAGGTGGCGCTACAGTGAGAATCCGGCTACATTCCAATGATGACGAACCTCCAACCTCATCAAGCATTGAAATTATCATGGTTCATCGTCTTTGCCAAGGAGTGGAAAAGTTACTTGGACATCGGGTGGAATTGTTCGGGGTCGACCGCTCTTTATATCCACGAAAACCCAGTCAGTTTCTCCCTTGGCAAGCAGCTTCTGGTCTTTTTTGCGAATGAATCGATAACGTCGCAGAGATGTGGCTCTCCGAAAATCGACTACCCAAGTTTGCAAAATCACCTGATCACCTGCAAATGCTGGAGTCAAGTATTCGATATTATGAGAGCGAACAAACCAAGTGGCACCAATGGAGTTCGTCGCCTGAGTTCCACCGGTTGACTCTGAGTGAAGAATGGCCACATCCTGCATCCATTGGACGTATACGACATTATTAACGTGTCCATTCTGATCCAGAGCGCTTTCGGGGATAAGGAATTCGTGAATGTAAACTGCCTTTGCTGTGTTTTGTGGCATACTCTTCCGCATTAAGTTGAACTGGTCATTCTCTACACTCTATGGATTTAACCCTTTCCCTAGAATTGACAGGCTGAATTCTTTGCCATCCATTTCCGCCACATCAGGCATTTTTCCCCATTCTTCGAATTCAAACGATTTTAATAATCTGAGCATCTCGCCAGACAAGAAATCCCTGATTCACAAGAAAGCTGGCTGGACCTGGACTTTTACGCCGAGCACCAAGGAATAATCGGGGACCACGATTATTGGGCGATCTCCGGCTTGATCTCAATTGCTTAGCAAACAATTATCAGGATAGGCTGGGGAGTCTTGAGGACGTCGAGCAGCACCCTGCCCAATTTGCTTACTCATGAACGATTATTGTGAGTAAGCACACATATATCAGAGAATCGTGCAGCTTGTGATTCTTTGCGTTTGTCGCTTGATTTTTTCAGTCCAAAGTTTCGGCTTTTGCCTTTTCCAGACACTCAAGACAAATACCATGGCTGGATTTAAGGGTATATTTCTTTTCCAGGAAACTTTCCATGGGTATCCATTGGTCATCCAACCTTATTTTTCTGCACCATGCACACACTCGAATAAACCGCTCGATCTTCTCGTTTTTCCTCAAAAATAATATGGTACCTCCAATTATAATAAGGCCCACGATAGTACAAGTTGCCGTCTCAAAAATATATTCGGCCATCCGATACGGGGTAGGAGGAGATCCGAAAAATCGATATGGTACATCAACAAATTCATCGAGCCAAATAACCAATAACATCGCACAGAACATCAGTCCTTCTGCTGCTACGATCAATATATTTCGTGGAGAAGAGAGCATGGGATGACACCGATAGGGAAAAGAATGGCCTTATATCTGAAATTCGAGACGACTCCACCTTAGCTTTGAGATAGTCGTCACGGTAATGAGCTAAATCATTACTGAGTACTTTTAAATACTCGGTAAATGTGTTGTCGCAGCCCAGATATCCTCATCTTTGGGTTCACAAATCATTGCAAACACAGTCCAACCCATAGGAGGATCGAGAATTTCCACACCCATTTTCCCTTCGGATTTATTCCCACTAACCCATTTTTGTTCGACCTGCATTTTGAAATTTCTACCCTTTGCGGAAACGATTATTGACAACTTTTTACCCTGGCTTTTAAGTTTTTGAGGAATATCATTCAATAGAATGCCGAGACGAGAAATGTTGCATACGGTTGCCGAGAAGAAATCAACTCCATCTGAAAGATTAGCAATTAGATTTTGCACTTCAACTCTTTGGTGGCGTCGCTTTTTCATTTTCACCTCATGTTGTTCAGCTTTAATGCCGCTTCCCTCACGCAGAGTATCTTAGTGCTATATTGATGTGAAAAGGTGAAGGATGGTTTCTATTTGTGCAGTTGATTTAGACACCTAACTCAAAAAAATGCTTCAGAGAATCTCGAATACTCCGTTGCAACTTGATCAAACCTCAATCCTAAAAAATTGACCACCTCTAGGAGCCGTAAAAATGGAAGGGCCAGGCTGACTTCACTAACATCAGAGAGAAAAGAAGTTGTCCATGAGTAAACCTGGCCCTGTTTCTGATCTATGGTTTTAAGGGAGGAGAGTCACCATAGGTCAGTCCACTTTGTAGTTGTTGCGTAGAAACCGAGTTGAGAACTTGTCCAATAACTGAAATGCATATCACAGTCTGCAATATACACAGCCATCATTACAGAGATATTGCAGAAGCATTACAATACCGTAATGTTAACCAACCTTTGTAATGTTCAGGCCGACATCCTTATAAGCGGTCCAGCCTGTATTTGGCGACGGTTAAGACCAGACTATCCTCCACAGCAATGTTTGCCAGAAGGGATTGATTGGTAGGTTTCGAGGTGGCGTATTGTCGTACAGAACCCTCGATCAGCTCTTACTTTCCTTTTGTGCGCCAACAAGTTGTCTGGTGGCAGCAGTGCTTCTTGCTCTAATGATCAGCATCCTGGGACCTGAGAGTGAAGAGGAATATTGTACCTCTCTGGTTGTACTTTGATCATTCTGACTACACGTAGATCCATCGTTGATTGCATTTTCGCCATCTAACTTGCCGTGGCGTTTTTGAAATCATTGTGCACCGACGGAGCTCAAATAATCGTTGAAATTCAGTGCTGAATTGTAAGCATCTGGGGTGCACCCCAAAGTATTATTACACCATGCCCTGATAATGAATCTGTACTTTCCGCCGGCAAACGATTCTTTGTTTACTATTACAGAAAGGCTTGATGAGTTGTGGGAAGATTTGCCGGTTTCAATGGTTGAATCGGTGACATTTTCTATTGCCATTGGGCAATTCTTTGCCACCCATTTCTTGGCAGCTTCCCATTTGTCATTACATTCCTGGTCGGTATAACAATGCGGGGTAGTCTGTTCCAGTTTTAATACCTTGTCATGGATTAGTTCTCGGTTGTCTGCGCATCCGGAAAACAGAAACAAAAAAGCAACAACTACCCCACAAGAAAACCTCATGTTTCTCCCCACCATGAATCACCTGGCATGAATCACGCAAGCTTTTTGGCGATGTTTGCCACATGAGCACCTTGAAAGCGAGCTCCTGCAAGTTCATTGGCGCTTGGGAGTCGTTCACCTTTCGCCCCGGCAATAGTTGAGGCTCCATAGGGTGAGCCGCCTGTTATTTCGCTATTGTCCATTTGACCCGCAAAAGCATAAGGAAGCCCGACGATCACCATGCCGTGGTGAAGAAGAGTGGTGTGAAAACTTAAGATGGTCGATTCTTGCCCACCGTGCTGGGTTGCCGAGCTTGTGAAAACGCTCCCAACCTTTCCGACTAAAGCCCCTTTCATCCAAAGCTGGCCAGTTGCATCAAGAAATTGACGCATTTGACCGCACATATTGCCGAAACGCGTCGGAGTGCCAAAAATAATTGCGTCTGCTGCGGCAAGATCATCAACCTGGGCTATTGGAATATGAGCCATGGCCTTCTGGGCATCCTGGGCTCCCATGGCAGCAATGACTTCTGGGGGGAGAGTCTCAGGTACCCTGCGAATAATGACCTCGCAGCCCGGAACCCCCTGCACGCCCTCCGCTATTGCCTCTGCCATTTTATGGATATGGGTGTACATGCTATAATAAACTATCAATATCTTACTCATAACAACCTCCTCTGGTTATGTTTTGCCGTTTTTCATTCCTCATCAGACAGCCTGATATTTCACAAACGACAACATTGGATACTGTTTCAAAAAATCTCCATCATCATTGATTCAATCTGGATGTAGCCTTAAATTAATATCGAAACATTCTGTTCGCAAGTAGGAACCATTTTGTATAATACGTACCAAAAAGTATGTATTGCTAACCTGAAACAACATTGAGTTGCATTATGTTAAAAAATGAAGCTAGTTGTCCTGTGGAAATCACATTGTCGTTGTTGGGAAATAAATGGAAGGTTCTGATTCTTAGAGAGCTGTTCGCCGGTACAAAACGATATGGGGAACTTGCTCGGGGAGTGCCAGGCATCAGCCAGAAAATGCTGACTCAACAACTACGGATGATGGAAAAGGATAAACTGGTTCAGCGCCTGGTTTATGCTGAGGTTCCACCGAAAGTGGAATACTCCCTTACGGATATTGGTAGAAGCTTGCGTCCGATCCTGGATGCCATGCATGCCTGGGGACTCCATTATTCTGGAAAGTACCGACAGACTGAATGAAAAAACTTTATGCAAACTTAGACTCGATTTGGCAAATAAAAGTCTGGGAAACATGCTTTGCATTGTCCTGAGTCATCTCTTGCCCTGAATAGTAGCCATATCTTCATTGATTCTCAAGAAACCTCTTTATAGAGAGGTGCTAATACTCCAGAATATTGTATATCCTATTGGAATGTATTTGTTTGTAAAGAAGTCCTGTCGCAAGAAGTTATTCCAAGACCATTATTTCAAAAGGAGAACAACATGAAAAGAATTATGCTGCTTATTGTCATCAGTTTAATCGCTCCGGTATTAATTTCAGCTGCTGATACGCCGGTTGCTCCTAACGGAATTGCCTATTATCCAGAATATTTGACCTGGAAAGTCGTAGCGCCTTCCTACCGGGAGGATAAAAATCATATCCGAATCATCACCGGTAATGAGACCGCTATCGACGCATTGCATGCTGGCAAGAACCCACTCCCTGATGGCAGCGTGCTGGCCAAAACAGCCTGGAAAGCAGACAAACATCCTTCTTTCCCTGACGCCACCGTACCGGGAGCATTCGTACAGGTTGAGTTTATGGTTAAGGACGCAAAGAAGTATAAAGATACAGGTGGTTGGGGCTTTGCTCGATTTGTGGGGAATGAACTCAAACCCTATGGGAAAGACGCCGGCTTCGTCAGCGAGTGTTTCCAATGCCATATGCCAGTTGCAAACAACGATTATCTTTTTACCAATATCGTTAAAACACCTTGAGTCTTGCATTTGAAAAAACACACATTAGGACAAGTCTATGCTTGAATCATCTTGTGGTTGGTTCGAATAATCACTTTTTCGTTGTACACACCATTATTCAACTATTCGATATTACTGATCTCCACTTTGTATGCGAGAGAACGGTACACCTGATGGAGGAAGGTTGGACCAAGCATACCAGTAAGAACGAGTAACCATAACTAGGGAGAAGTAGAATGATCTTTTGGCAAAATTTTGGCAAAAAATGGAATAAAAACAAAAAGCACCTACCTCAAAAAGAAGTAAGTGCTTGATGTTGTTGGTACGCCCGACAGGATTCGAACCTGTGACCTACGGCTTAGAAGGCCGTTGCTCTATCCAGCTGAGCTACGAGCGCATAATGGCAAGGATTGGGGAGCGGTAATTTACGGTCGACATAATACTCAAAGGTTCTTAAAAAGCAACTTCATTCTTACACTTACTCAATGTCACGTGCCCTTTTCCAGACCGGACCGTTCACCGTATCGATGATGACTATTCCTTTTCTCGCCAGTTCTGCCCTGGCTTCATCGGCGGCCTGCCAATCTTTTTTGACCCTCGCCTGTTCCCGGCGCTGGATCAAGGCATTAACATCAGGGGCCAATGGGCAGCCCTGAAGGTGAAATACATTCAAAACCTCGTTCATCTTGCCGAGGGTTTCGAGAATATAATTCTTTTGGTCATTATCAAGATTATTGACCTGAAGGATGGGATAGACCTTCCGCATAAAGTTATAGATCGCCCCCATTCCTTTGGAAATATTGAGATCGTCATCCATGGCCGCAAAAAACTGTTCTTCCATGGCCGTAACAAAGGCGGTGACTTCGGGGTGCGGGCGGCCGGAAGGCAGACAGTTGAGCTTGCAAGTGAATTCATCAAGACGCCTGAGGGCAGTGCGGACGTTATCCAACCGCTTGTAGGAAAAACTAAGCGGTTTGCGATAATGCACCGACAGCAGCATAAAACGGATCTCCCTTCCAGTATAGCCGCGGGCCAGGAGTTCCTTGAGAGTGACGTTGTTGCCGGCATCGACCGACATATTCTTGCCATCGACGAGCACCAGTTCCGAATGTAACCAATAATTGGCCAAGGGCTTGCCGGTAAGAGCCTCGGCAATGGCTATCTCATTCTCGTGATGGGGGAAAATGAGATGGCGGCTGGAGGTATGAATGTCCATGGTGGCGCCCAGGTTCCTCGTCGCCATGGCCGAGCACTCAACATGCCAGCTGGGTCGAACATTACCCCATTCGCTTTCAAAAAAAATTCCTTTTTTCAACTCGCCCAAGGTCGAACGTTTGAGGAGGGTAAAATCGCGGGGATTGTCCTTTTCATAGTCATCGAGATCGACAGTCTTGCCTAGCTGGATCTTGCTCAGATCAATACCCGAAAGTCGCCCGTATTTTTTGAATTTGGAGATATCAAAATAAATTGATCCGTGTTTTTCATAGGCATAGCCCTTGCGGACAAGTTCCTGCGCAATCTCGATCATTGAGCCTACATTCTCCGAGGCCTTCGGATACCCCTTGGCGCGCTTTACGCCAAGCACATCCACATCCTCCATGAAACCGGAGATGAACTCCTCGGTATACAGCTTTAACGGCTTGCCTGCCTTCTCCGCTCCGGCAATGGTGTTATCATCAATATCGGTAAAATTCATATAGGCATCAACCTGCAAGCCCTTGGCTTCAAGGGCGCGGGTGATCAAATCGGAGACGATAAACCGCCGACAAAGGGCAAGACTGGCGATTTGATAGGCCGTCGGACCGCAGGAATAAAAGGTCGCATGGCCCTCCTTCTGGGGCACGAACACCTCTTTTTTCTTGCTCATGGTATTGAAAAACGACAGCTGTTTTTTCTTCTCATCGTTTTTTTTAGGAGCGGTAAACAAGGGGGTACTGAGATACCGCTCGCCGCCATCCGGAAGAATAACCACCACCAGCCCGCTGGTAAGCTCCCGTGCATATTCGATGGCAGCAGCCATGGCACCACCACTGCTCATACCGACAAGCAGCCCCTCTTTGCTCGCCAGTTGCCTCGCCATGCCGAAGGCGTTGTCATCATCGACGAGAATGATCTTATCGGGAACAGATTTATCAAATATTCCAGGCTTATACGACTCCTTCATATTTTTCAGGCCCTGGATCTTATGATCCAGATGCGGCTCAACGGCGACAACCTTGACATGCGGTTGAAATTCATGAAACCAAGCACAGAGCCCCATGATCGTCCCCGAGGTACCGAGAGTTGCCACCACATGGGTGACTCTGCCATCCGTCTGTCGCCAGATCTCCGGAGCGGTATTGCGGTAATGGGCACGCCAGTTGGCCTCGTTATTATATTGATCTGTGAGGAAATAACGGTCAGGAAACTCCCGTATCATCAAGTAGGATTTTTCGATAGCCCCGTCCGTCGCCCGAGAGGCGGGAGTAAGGAGGATTTCCGCCCCATAGGCCTGCATGATCTTACGGCGTTCAATACTCGCCGATTCGGGCATGACCAGCAGACACCGATAGCCCTTGGCGGCACAAACCATAGCAAGACCGATGCCGGTATTGCCGCTCGTTGCCTCAAGAACAATTTTATCCTTGGTCAGTGCGCCGCTGGCCTCTCCCGACTCGATCATCGAAAGGGCAATACGCTCCTTCACTGAGCCACCCGGATTGCACGATTCCAATTTACCGAAGATCTGTACCGTATCACTCTTAAAAAGTCGGTTAATCCGAACAAGGGGGGTGTTGCCTATGGCACTTAAAACATTGTCGTGTAACATTTTTCGACCTAATAACCGTGGATGAAGAAATCAATAAACGGCAAATTTAAGGCATTTTCAATGCATCGCTTATTACTTTGTTTCTCGTTTACATGCCTCGGCAAGATACCAGAACTGCATGAGAGCTTCCCGACAATTTTCATCGGCAATGCATGCCACCTGCCTTTGAAACGCAGCAATTTTTTCCGGATTGGGCCGGACAAAGCTCACAGCCGGCCCTGGTTTTTCGTGTTTTTTGAAAATATCGTCCTTCGGCAGAACCATTTTTATGTCTCTGATGCTGGTCAGTTTCAAGCAGCGATTCAGGCTCTCCATGAGTTCCATTTTTGTAAACTGAAACTGCTGGAGCCAGGATGAGTTTTCTACCTCAAGCCACAATACCTCCCGCTCGATCTTTTGCGGCTGAGCATGCTCGCGAAAATCTTCATCAACAATTTCCCGCCACTTGACAAAAATGGAATGCCGGTCGAGTTGCTTTTCCCAACCCATATTCCTTGAAAGCCAGGGAAGAACAGCGGAAATTGTGTTTTGATGATCACTTTTCTTTTTTGCTTTGGCCATTTTCTCGATATGCATGCATTTTGCGGGGTTTGATTTTCCTTCTTTACCGAGAAAAACGACAATTGGCAAGCTCTGCCGGAAATCCCGCAAACGAAAAGGCCCACATACCTCGGAGGAGGAATGTGGGCCGATGGCAAAAAAGCCTGCAGTGCGTCTTTTTAATAGATGCTCAGATACTCATCAAGCTCCCATTCAGTGACTGCCGTGCGGAATCGATCCCACTCTTTTTCTTTGGCCTCAATATACTTGCCGAAGATATGCTCACCGAGAGTCGGAATGGCGATGGCATTGGTTTTCAGCTCTTCGATGGCCTCTTTCAGGCTTGCCGGCATAACGGCAATACCCTCCGTCTCCATTTCCGCAGAGGTCATTTTGAAGATGTCGCGCTTCACCTCGGCCGGTGGGGTGAGATTATTTTTCACCCCGTCAAGACCGGAATTCAGCATCATGGCAAAGGCGAGATACGGATTGCAGGTCGGATCCGGGCAACGCACCTCGGTCCTCGTCGACAAGCCCCTCGCCGCCGGAATACGGATAAGGGCGGAGCGGTTGGAGGCAGACCAGGCACAATACACCGGTGCCTCATAGCCAGGCACCAATCGCTTGTAGGAATTTACCAGCGGATTGGTAACCGCGGAAAACGCCCGGGCATTTTTAAGAACACCGGCGATATAGGAATAGGCGGTTTTCGACAATTTCAATGGACCCTTTTCATCGAAGAAGGCGTTGGTGCCATCGGCGTTGAAAAGCGACTGATTGGTATGCATACCGGAACCGTTGATACCAAAAATCGGCTTCGGCATAAAGGTAGCATACAGATTGTATTTGGAAGCAATTGACTTAACAACCCATTTAAAGGTTACGGTATTGTCGGCCGCAGTCAGGGCATCGGCATATTTGAAGTTGATTTCATGCTGTCCCTCAGCCACTTCATGATGCGACGCTTCGATCTCAAAACCCATCTTCTCCAGGGTCTCGATGATTTCCCGACGACAGTCGCCACCCTTATCCTCCGGATCCAGGGAGAAATATCCGGCAACATCGCTGGTTACGGTGGTGGGCAGGCCGTCTTCATCCTTTTCAAACAGGAAGAACTCCGCCTCGGTACCAACGTTCATGGTGTAGCCAAGTTTCTTGGCCTCAGCCAGGACCCGTTTCAGATTGACACGCGGACAACCGGCAAACGGGGTGCCGTCCGATTTGTAGACATCACAGATAATACGCGCCGCGGCAATGCCGGACTTATTGCGCCAGGGCAGGATCGAAAAGGTATTATAGTCGGGTTTGAGATACATGTCCGATTCATTGATGCGCACAAAGCCATCGATAGAAGAACCGTCAAACATCATATCGCCATCCAGAGCTTTTTCTATCTGGCTTTTCGGAATCGCAACATTCTTCATAAATCCGAAGATATCGACAAACTGGAGGCGAAAAAATTGAATATTCTCGTCCTCAATAATTTGCATAATTTCTTCTCTGGTCATTGTGAAAATCTCCTTTTCTGTTCTGTTATTTTTCTTTTTGGTTACCGCTGAAAGGCAGCAAACATTAATTTTCAGAGGTGTACATATTATACTACAGGCCGGTCATTGTCTTCCTAAAACTTCAGGGTAGCGGATAATGATCCGAACATCATCAGGCGGCACGTCCGAAAACCTCCTGCCAAAGCTCTCTGATGGCTTTTCGCGCATCCGCCACATCACCTTCCGGGAGCACAGCCTGTTCGCCGTTCAAGCGCAGCCGGTGCTGCATGCGCCGCAGTGGGTACTATAGCCGTCGGCGGCAGCATGGGCGTTGCCGAGGACAAGGTATTGGATGATGAACTCAAAGTCGATCAAGCCGCCCACATCGTCCTTGACATTGAACCAGCCGTCCCGGTGCGAGCGGCTGTCGAGCAATCTGCGGCGCATCGCCATGACCTCTTCGCCAAGTTTCTGGCGGTCCCGCGGTCTGCGGAGGATTATTGCCATACCCAACCACTGCAAATTTCGGAGACGTGCGATGGGGCTGAAAACTTTGTCTATCAGCCAGAAAACAAAAAGGCCGCCCCTCTTGCAAGGGGCGGCCTTGGTTACGTCTGAGACGTCTTTCAGGCTTAACGGATGAACAGCATTTCCTGATAGGAAGGCAGTGGCCAAAGGTCGTCAGCCACGACTTTTTCCAGGGCATCGGCGTAGCCGCGCACCGCCAGCATGGCGGGCAGCACCTTCTCGCACATGTACTTGGCGTGGGTCAGGGTGTCGCCGCCTTCGTGGGCGATCAGCTTCTCCAGCTTGTCCACCTCGGTCTGCATGGCGCGCAGATTGGCGGTGACATCTTCAAGGGTGGCCATCTTGAAGTCGTGGCCGATGGCCTTGAGGTTGGCGCAGGTCTCGGCAAGTTGACCCTGATAACGCATAGCGGCCGGGAAAATGACAGTGCGGGCCATGCGGATCACTAGGTTGGCTTCGGTGAGCACAGTCTTGACGTACTGCTCCAGGTAGATCTCCTGGCGGCTCTTCAGTTCGGCCTCGGAAAGCACACCGTACTTGGTGAAGAGAGCCACTACATCCTTGCTGGTAAGCACGGGCAGGGCCTCGGGAGAGGTCTTCAGGTTGGGCAGCCCGCGCTTCTTGGCCTCTTTATGCCAAGCCTCGGAGTAGCCGTCACCATTGAAGACGATGGCGTCGTGCTCCTTCATGATCTTCTGGAGCAGCTTCTGTACGCCTTCGTTGAACTGGGTCTTGTTCACACGGCCAAGCTTTTCCAATTCGGTGGCAATGTAGTCCAGGGACTCGGCCATTATCGTGTTCAGGGCCACCTGGGCGCCGGCGATGGAGTGGGAGGAACCCACGGCGCGGAACTCAAAGCGGTTGCCGGTGAAGGCAAATGGGCTGGTGCGATTGCGGTCGCCCGGGTCCATGGGCAGTGGCGGCAAGGTATCGACGCCGATGTTCATAACGCCCTTCTGTTTCGAACCCTTGACCTCGCCTTTCTTGATCTGCTCGAACACGTCGGTGAGCTGCTCGCCCAGGTAGGCGCTCATGATCGCCGGCGGGGCCTCGTTGGCGCCCAGACGGTGGTCGTTGGAGGCGGAAGCCACGGTGGCGCGCAACAGGGGGGCGTACTTGTGCAGGGCGCGCAGCGCTGCGGCGCAGAACACCAGGAACTGGGCGTTGGAATGCGGGGTCGCGCCCGGATCAAACAGACTGCCCAACTCGGCGTTGCCGATGGAATAGTTCAGGTGCTTACCCGAGCCGTTGATGCCGGCAAAGGGCTTTTCGTGCAGCAGACAGATCATACCGTAGCGCTTGGCCACGGAGCGCAGGGTGGTCATGACCATCTGGTTGTGGTCGGTGGCCAGGTTGCCCTGCTCGTAGATCGGGGCGATTTCGAACTGGGCGGGGGCCACTTCGTTGTGGCGGGTTTTGACCGGCACACCCAGCTTGAAGAGCTCACGCTCGACTTCCATCATGAAGGAGAGCACGCGGCGGTTGATGACGCCAAAGTACTGGTCCTCGAACTCCTGGCCTTTGGCGGAAGGAGCGCCGAACAGGGAGCGGCCGGCGATGAGCAGGTCGGGACGGGAGAACACGAAGTTGCGATCGACCAGGAAGTATTCCTGCTCGGGGCCGGCGAAGGAGCCGACTGGCAGCTTGGTGTTGACGCCGAAGAGATGGAGCACGCGCTTGGCCTGCTTGTTCAGGGCCTGCTGGGAGCGCAGCAGCGGGGTCTTCTTGTCGAGAGCCTCACCGGTCCAGGAGACGAAGGCGGTGGGGATGCAGAGGAAGGTACCGTTGGGATTCTCAAGGATGTAGGCCGGGCTGGTGACGTCCCAGGCGGTATAGCCACGGGCTTCGAAGGTAGCGCGCAGTCCGCCGGAGGGGAAGCTGGAGGCGTCAGGCTCGCCCTGGATGAGCATCTTGCCGGAGAACTCGGCCATGGCGCTGCCGTCGCCGTCGGGAACCAGGAAGGCGTCGTGTTTTTCAGCGGTGAGGCCGGTCAGGGGGTAGAAGACATGGGTGAAGTGGGTAGCGCCCTTCTCGATGGCCCAGTCCTTCATGGCGTTGGCGACCACGTCGGCAAGGGAGGCGTCAAGTTTCTCGGCGAAGGCGATGGTGTTCTTCAACGACTTATAGACATGCTTGGGCAGACGTTCTTTCATGACCTTGTCACTGAAGACGTTGGATCCAAATATGTCGGTAGGCTTGGTTTCACTGAAATTCAATGGGGAATGGGACGGTTTATAGTTGATGATTGCCGAAATGGCATTCAAACGGGCCTTGATTCCACTCATAGTGCACTCTCCATAATTGGTTAAGGATAACGGTTATTGCAGGTACATAATTGCTAAATCAAATAATGACTACAAAATTGTAAAACATACGACATTTCTTTTCAACCCCGAAATTGCGAAAAGCACAGCCCGCATGTCTGAAAAGAATAACATTTCTGACATTTTCTGCAACAGGCAAATCAAATTTCATTACATGTTTGTCATTTTTTCAGCGGAATACAAAGCCGGCAAGCGGCTTGATTTCCCAATTATTTGCCCGCCCGGCTGATCGAATGCAGGATCCCCTGGGTGACCTCCAGCCGAAAGTCCTCATCGATCAGTTTCTGGCCTTGGGAATCAAGCACATAAAAAACGTCTATCAACTGCTCGACTTCGGTAGCGATATAGGCCTTATGGATGTTCAAACCAAAATCGGCCATCCCCTGGGTGATATGGTAGAGCTGCCCGGGTAGGTCTGGTGCATACACCTCAATAACCGAATAGTTTTCTGAACTCTTGTTGTCAATAATTACCTTCGAGGCAATCTCCCCAACCGCCTGTGCCCGCCTGCTATAGTTTGAGGACAGTTTTCGATACAACCGGTGACTGAGTCCCATCCGGTGTTCAATGGCAAGATCAAGCTGCTCATTGAGCAGTTGCCAATCTTTTTCCGCAAAACTGAGGCCATCGGTCGAGCGGACCTCAATGACATCAACGACAGTGCCATCGGCCCAGGTAAAGATTTGCGCCCTTACGACGGTGAGGCTGTTCAACGTCATAACCCCGCAGATCTTGGCGAGGAGGCCAGGCCGATCGATGGTCATTATCAGCAACTGCCAGGTATCCTCTGCCTCTTCGGCCACAATCAGCGCTCTCTGGCGCAGAAGGTGATAATTATCGCGCTGGGTCAAAACATGTTTGACAACACTCTCCGGTGAAAAGGAAAGAATATAATCGGACCCCAGAGTATCGATGTCAACCCGAAGATCAGGGGCATCTTTCAGCAGCACCCGCACCTGCTCGCGCAGCCATTCAACGCCCTGCTCTTCATGGGCCGTCACATCATGCACCCCGTGCCGTCCGACATCAAGATACGGATAAACCTTCAGATACAACTCCTCAAGAAGAGTCCCTTTCCAATCACTCCAAGCCGATGGCCCGGTCGCCTTCGAATCGGCGACAGAGAGCAGATAAAGCATGCTGAGGCGGTCAAGATCGCCAATGGTTTCAGCACATCTTTTGATGAAAACACCGTCGTTGAGATCGCGCCGCAGAGCATTCTCCGGCATAAAGAGATGATAACGAACGAGAAACACCAGCGCCTCACGCTCCTGCGCGGTAAGCAGAAGCCGTTCACCAATCCGCGCCACCATTCCGGCACCTTCCAGGGAATGATCCCGGCCGGAACCCTTGCCGATATCGTGCAGCAGTGCTGCACAATACAGTACCCGCAGGCTCTTTATATTCTGGGCAACCACGGTCCAGGTTGCAACCAACTTCTGCACTTCCACCACCGCCTGCAGGGAGTGGCGATCGACCGTATAAATATGATACAAATCATGCTGCGCAAGGGTCGAAATTTTTGCAAATTCCGGAATACAGGCAGTCAGTACACCGGTTTCCAGCATTGTCTCGAGAACCAGGGAAATATCCTTGGCCTCAAGCAGAAGAGCAAAGAAGGTCTTTGCCAATCGGGGTGAAGTGCGCACCTTCTCGGTGATAAGATCGATCGATCCGGCAATCACTTTGCGGGTCCGGTGATGCAGAGGCAAACCTGTTCGCGCCATGGCGAGAAACACCCTGATGAGGGTCTGTGGCTTCGCTTCCAGTTGCAGCCGCGAAGCGGTTAAATGCACCCGCCCCATTTTTACCTCAATACCCGCCTCGACAACCTTATCGGCAACCAATCCGCTTCTGCCGGCAAGACCGAGCACTTCGTCGACATGGTCAAAAAACAGATCGGTTATGACACTTATCTTTTGCAGGGCAACATACACATCACGCATGAAATGTTCGACACCAAGGATGCTGTTTTGCGTCTTATAACCAAAGGCCTCGGCTACATCGCCCTGTTGCTCAAAATAGAGCTGGTCGTTTTTACGTTTGCTGAAATAATGCATAAAAGTCCGCAATCTGACCAGCATGTCCCGGGCAACGAGAAAGTCCCGTTTCTCGTCCTCGACAAGCAATCCGGCATCTTCGATGCCCTGACAATCCGTGCAAGCCGAACACCATCCTTGCGGTCCACATCATCGCCTGAATATCGCGCATACCGCCTCGCCCTTCTTTGATATGGGGCTCAAGAAGGTAGCTGTGACTGCCGAACCGTTCCCGGCGGCTCAGACGATGTCCCTTCATCTTCTCGACAAAATCCTCCCTCTGCCCCTCGACAAATCGCCGCGGTAAGCGAGCAAGAAGTTCATCGTAGAGTTCGGTCGAGCCATAAATCAGCCGGGCGTCGAGAAGAGCCACCAGGAAAAAATAATCCTTTTCCGCCTGAGCAAGCGACTCCTCGACGGTGCGCACTCCATGACCGATCTCAAGACCGGTGTCCCAGAGCGGATAGAGAACCGCATCGGTTATACGCTCAATCCGGTCTTCGTATTTCCGGTCGATAAAGGATCATCAGATCAATATCGGAAAAAGGAAACAGCTCCCGCCGGCCATAACCACCCAGTGCGACGAGGGCCACATCCTGCTCCGTGCTCCCTGACATCCGACTGCTGAAAACAGTCGATGATGATACTCATCGACCGCCTGGCTATGACTGCGCAGTTCTTCGTCACCGCTTTTCGCCTTGGCCCAGATCTCCTCAAGAGCTTTTCGCTGTGCCCGAAATGCGGCAATCATCGATTACACCGCGTCACGATTCTCTTCGCCGGTGCGAACCCTGACCACCCGCTCAATCGGCAGAACAAAAATCTTGCCGTCACCGATCTTGCCGGTATTCGCAGCCGTCCGGATCTTATCGACCACCTGATCGGCCTGTTCTGCGGCAACAACGATCTCAATTTTCACCTTGGGAATAAAATCAACAACATACTCGGCTCCGCGATAAATCTCCGTATGTCCTTTCTGCCGCCCGTAACCCTTGACCTCGGTAATGGTCATCCCGGTAATACCAATGCTGTTCAGGGCGTCCTTCACCTCATCGAGCTTAAATGGCTTAATTATCGCCTCTATTTTTCTCATTACTCGCACCTCATCCTTGTCTTGTTATGCCTTCCGGTCAAGCACCCGGCTGCCTCTAGACCCTGGAACCCGATATAGCTGTGCGGCGGAACCGGCCGATACAATTTCCAACATCCGGCCAATATGGCCCAAGGCATTACTTTATATCAAGTTCCACCTGCCAGCAAGCGCCACTTCGAATCTAAGAGTCCTTAGAAATTTCTAATTATTGTATGCCGTCTCCGAATGCTCCGCAGAATCCAAGCCCTCCACCTCCGCATCTTCGGCCAGTCGCATTCCCATGAGGCTGTGAATGATCTTAAAAAGAATCCAACTGACCACAAACGCATAAACCGCCACGACTACAACCCCGATCAATTGAATTCCCAGTTGCGCCGCATTACCGAACAACAGGCCATTTACTCCGGCGGGATTGACCTCAGTCGAGGCAAAGATCCCCAAACAGAGGGTCCCTACGATGCCGCCGACACCGTGAATTCCAACGACATCAAGAGAATCATCAAGGCCGAATTTCGCTTTGGCATTAACTGCAAGAAAACAGATCACACCAGCCAGACTACCAATGATTATCGCCGAATTGGGACCAACAAAACCGGCGGTCGGGGTGATGGTTGCGAGACCGGCAATAGCACCGGAAGCGGCACCGAGAGTCGTCACCTTTTTCCGAGTAAACCATTCCATGACCACCCACAGCAACATTCCCGCCATTCCACCCAGGTGGGTGGCAACAAAAGCGGTGGCAGCAATCTCATCGGCAGCCAAGGCCGAACCGCCATTAAAACCAAACCAACCGAACCACAGCAGACCGGTACCGAGAACGGTCATCGGCAGGTTATGCGGCATGAAACTGGTCCGGCCGTATCCCTTGCGCGGACCAAGGACGAGTATCCCGGCCAAAGCAGCGGCCCCGCAGGTCGCATGGACCACCAAACCACCGGCAAAATCGAGCACCCCGAGACTCCCCAACCATCCTCCTTTCCCCCATACCCAGTGACACACAGGATTATAAACGAAAATCGCCCAACATAGAGAAAACACCAGAAAAGGCACAAATCGAACACGTTCGGCAAAGGCCCCGGTAATGAGTGCCGGGGTAATGATTGCAAACATGCACTGATAAATCATGAAGACCGTTTGCGGAATGGTCTTGGCATAATCCGGGCTTGGCGCATTGGTCACACCGTTCAGTGCAAACCACGACAAGTCGCCGACAACACCACCGATATCGGGACCAAAGGACATGGAATAACCGAAATATACCCACTCAATTGAAATAAGGGAGATGAGAATCAGGCTCTGCAGGATCGTACCGAGCACATTTTTTTTCCTCACCATACCACCATAAAAGAGTGCCAAACCCGGAGTCATCAACAGCACCAACCCGGCCGAAGCCAGGACAAATGCAGTATCTGCCTTATTCATCTTTTTCTCCTCAATACAAGATGCTGTTGTCGACGGAACGACCAATATTCTCTTCAATGGAAATTGCCGATGACAACATAATTGTAAAACTCAACCGTCCATCACCACTCTGGCACTCGACTTCATACAACCACCATGCCAAAATCATATTTTTTCCTTAACAACATGATTGATGGTTTGTTTTTTCACCACACCGAGAATCTCATGTTAAAATTTGCTACATATTTGTCATGTTGACCATGATTTATTACAATTTTGTTAAACACATCAGGTTGATGCCTTGCTCCTCGGCAAACACAATTTTTTCAAGGCGCACCGAGGTTTACAATTTTGGGGGAAAGGGGTATGCTCAATCCTTAGGGTCGTTCACAACTTTCATCGACGACCATAACCTTCCGCACACCACTAAACCTATGAACTACAACGGTATACGCTATCGAACTATCTGGCCTGATCCACAAAACAAACAACAGATATGTATCATCGACCAGAGAAAGCTGCCTCATAACTTTATCGTTGAGAAGATTGGCACCGCTGAGCAGATGATCATCGCCATTCGTGACATGCATGTCCGCGGTGCGGGACTCATCGGTGCAAGCGCCGGTTTCGGCATGTACCTTGCGGCCTTGCAGGCACCGGATGCAGCATTCGATTCATTCATGGCAGATGCAGCCCGACGTTTTGATGCCAGCCGGCCGACGGCACGCAATCTTATGTGGGCTGTTGAACGTATCTTGCAAATGATTGCCCAAAGCCCGACGCCCGACGAAAAGAGGGCTCTAGCCTTTGCGGTCGCCTGCACCATCGCCGACGAAGACGCACGTTTCTGCCAACGCATCGGCGAGCACGGCCTGAAGATTATAGAAGAAATCAGCCACAAGAAAAAACGGTGCACCGGTCAACATCCTCACCCACTGCAACGCCGGCTGGCTGGCTTTCGTCGACCATGGCAGCGCCACTGCACCGATCTACGCGGCACGTGATGCCGGTCTATCCGTGCATGTCTGGGTGGACGAAACCAGACCGTGGAACCAAGGCTCGCGACTTACCGCCTGGGAACTAGAGCAAGAAGGCATCCCCAACACCCTGATCTGCGACAACACCGGTGGCCATCTCATGCAACTCGGCCAGGTCGACATGGTTATTGTCGGTGCCGACCGGGTCACTTACACCGGCGATGTAGTCAATAAAATCGGCACCTACCTCAAGGCCCTCGCGGCAAAGGACAACGATGTACCGTTTTTTGTTGCACTTCCTTCATCTACTTTTGATTGGAAGCTTGACAATGGCATGAAAATTCCGATAGAACAAAGACCAGGGGAAGAAATCACTACTCTTACGGGCAAGGATATGCACGGTGCAATGCGGACGATATTTCTGGCCGGTGAACAAACGAAGGCGGCAAACTACAGTTTTGATGTTACGCCGGCCAGGCTGGTGACCAGCCTCATTACCGAAAGAGGTATTGTCAGACCGGAACAAAACGCCATTCATCAGCTCTTTCCCGAAGAAGATCGTCTTGGGTGAGGAAGGCTTCAGGATAAATTATGAAACGACGAGAACACAGAAATTTTATCCGTTACGATGCCCTGCATCTTCTTGATTATCTGGTCTTGGATGAGGATGGCAAGGAAGGCATGTACTCGATGGGCAGAACCATCGACGTCAGCATTGACGGCATTAAACTGGAAACAATTTATCCGCTAGAAACCAACACCCGGCTGCTGCTCACTATCGGCCTGGAAGACGACCTCATTAACCTGGAAGGCCAAACTACCCACGCTGCACCCTGCGACGGTCGTTTTGTCTCAGGAGTTACCTTTCTGAAAATCACCAAAAACGGCAGAAGGATCTTGGCCAAATACATTGAGGCATTTCGCAGGCGCAAAATGGAACTTGCAAAAGAACAACCTGAAGCCACTCAATAAAGAAGTTTGGGGAGCGGAATTCCCTTTCAGCCTTCATCCTGCCGCCCATAGACATCCGCGAACCGCACAATGTCGTCTTCTCCCAAATAACTGCCGATCTGTACCTCGATCAACTCCAGCGGGATAACTCCCGGATTTTCCAATCGGTGCCTGGTCCCCGCCGGGATGTAGGTTGACTGGTTTTCATAGAAGAGTATTTCTTCATCACCATTTGTCACCTTCGCCGTACCGGCAACAATAACCCAATGCTCGTGTCGATGGTGGTGCATCTGTAAAGAAAGCTTCGCCCCGGGATTGACGGTGATCCGTTTGATTTGAAAGCGAGGCAACTCCTCCAGCACCGTGTAGCTCCCCCATGGCCGAAAGACGGTGGTGTGCAGACTGAACTCCTTGCGTGCGGAAGCCTTCAACCTGGCGACAACCTTTTTCACGTCCTGGGATCTCGACAAAGGGGCGACAAGGATCGCATCAGCGGTCTCAACAATGAGGGTATCCTCCATACCCACCGCCGCCACCAGAACATTTTCAGATTTGACCAGGCAGTTTCTGGTATCCTCAAGCATTACGTCGCCCTGGGCTACATTGCCATTTTCATCCTTAACAAGAACATCCCACAAGGCCTTCCATGAACCGATGTCACTCCAACCAAGGTCTGCCGCCACAACAGCGCCATTGGCGGTCTTCTCCATCAACACATAGTCGATGGAGTCACTCGGGCAGGCGGCCATGGCCTCGGCATCAAGGCGAAAAAACCGCCCGTCAGCAACACCCTTGCGGACCGCCTCGTGCATGCACCCCAGCATCTCCGGGGCAAATACCTCCATCTCCCGCAAAAACGTCCGAATCGAAAAGGCAAACATACCGCTGTTCCAGAGATAGTTGCCGGCCGCCACATATTCCTTAGCAACCGTATGATCCGGTTTTTCTTTAAAAGAAGCAATTCTCGTTCCCTCGCCCTGCTCAATATAGCCGTATCCGGTTTCCGGTCCGGTCGGCTCGACACCAAAGGTCACCACCGCTCCTGCCTCGGCAAGAATAGCCGCCTGGCGCACCGCCTCAGCAAATTTTTCCGGCTGCAGGACGACATGGTCGGCGGGCAACACCAGAAGAATGATATCATCACCAAGATTGCGGCAGAATTCGGCAGCGGCGCAGATAGCCGGTGCCGTATTGCGCCCCGTCGGTTCGAGGAGGATGGTGTAATTGGCAAAACTGCCCAGTTCCTCAATCTGGGTCAAGGTGATAAACCGGTGCACTTCTCCGACTACAACCAAGGGCGGCAACACTCCCGGCAACTTGGCAACCCGCAGAAGGGTCGTCTGCAGCAGCGAGGCATGGTTGGTCAGTCGCAGCAATTGTTTAGGATACAGTTCCCGGGAAAGAGGCCAGAGCCTTGAGCCGGTGCCGCCGGCGAGAATAATCGGTTGTATCTTTGCCACCTTGTCTCCTTTTCTTCTATGAGCCAAGCAAACCAATTAACGAATAAGGGTGAGCAGCTCTTCGGTCTTCTGCCGCATCAGCTTCGCATCCCCCCGACTTTCAACGTTCAAACGGAGAAGCGGCTCGGTGTTTGATTTACGGATATTGAAACGGTAACGATCATAAGCAACAGACAGACCGTCGGTATAGTCCTTTGCCCCGTCCCGGTATGTATCTTCAATCCGGGCAATGACTCCATCCGGATCCACCACCCGACTATTAATTTCCCCGGAAACAGGATAAGCCGCCATCCGGTCGGCAACCAGCCCGGACAATTTCGTCGCCTCGCGACTGAGTAAGGAGGCCACCAACAGCCAGGGAATCATCCCCGAATCACAATAGCCAAAATCGCGGAAGTAGTGATGGGCGGACATCTCGCCGCCATAAACCGCATCTTCCCTGCGCATCCGTTCCTTAATAAAGGCATGACCGGTCCTGGTCATGATCGGGACGCCGCCGGACGCCAGTACCTGTTCAAGGGTATTCCAAGTCAACCGCGGATCAAAGAGAATTTTTGCGCCTGGCGTTTTTTTCAACATCTCCCGAGCGAGCAGGCCGACGATATAGTAACCCTCGATAAAGTTCCCTCTTTCGTCCCAAAAAAAACAGCGGTCAAAATCTCCATCCCAGGCAATCCCCATATCCGCACCGTTTTCCAGGACGGCGCGTGCCGTCTCGGCACGATTTTCAGGGAGCAGAGGATTCGGCACTCCGTGCGGAAAACTGCCGTCCGGTTCATGATGCACCTTGATGAAATGAAATGGCAGGTGCCCTTCCAAGCGATCGATGATCGCTCCGGCACAACCATTGCCACTGTTGACGACGATCTTCAACGGCTGCAGTGTTTCTCCGGAAATATAGCTTAGAAGATGTTGAATATATTCATTCTTATTATCTAAAGTGACGAGCTTGCCCGGCGTTGCGGCAGGAGCGGGTAGCTGATCTGCCTGTATCAGTTTGGCCATTTCCTGCAGGCCGTACTCACCGGTCACCGGACGCGCCCCTTTGACCACGAACTTCATACCGTTATAGTTCGCCGGATTATGGCTTGCGGTCACTACCACACCGCCGTCGACACCTGCCGGCTCCATGCTGAAAGCGGCATGATAGATTTCCTCGGTGCCGCAAAGCCCCAGATCGAGAACATCAACTCCCGTCTCCCTGAGACCTGCAGTCAGGGCTTGGGCAAGCGCTGGACTGCTGAGGCGGATATCCCTGCCGACAACCACTTTTTTCAAGGCATAAACCGCAGCAAAGGCGCGGCCGATCCTTGCCGCCAAGTCCGGACTCAACTCCTCCGGTACTTTCCCTCTGATATCATATGCCTTAAATGCCGGGAGGCAGGTTGCATGCATTTTTTGTTTTCCTTTTTTATTGGGCGCAGTTATATTCTACAGCTCTTCGGCGACAGATTGTATCGGAAATTCCATTCGACATCAATAACCAATCATAAACATTGCAGCAATTTCATTGCTCTGCAACACCTAACGATATCCCATGAAAGGCATTATCCTTGCCGGCGGTTCCGGTACCAGGCTTTACCCACTCACCAAAGTTGTCAGCAAGCAGATGCTGCCGGTGTATGACAAACCGATGATTTATTACCCCCTGTCGGTGCTCATGCTCGCCGGAATAAGGGAGATTCTGATTATTTCCACGCCCCACGACCTTCCCGGCTTTCGTGAACTCTTTGGCGATGGCGGCCAGCTTGGTCTTTCGATCAGCTATGCAGTGCAACCCCGTCCCGAGGGACTGGCCCAGGCCTTTCTTATCGGTAAAGAGTTTATCGGTGGCGACACTGTCTCCCTTATTCTTGGGGATAATATTTTTTTTGGTCCTGGATTTTCAAAAATCCTCAGAGAAAGTTCCGAACTCACCCATGGGGGTCTCATTTTTGGCTATCTGGTGAAGGATCCCGAACGATACGGCGTTGTCGAATTCGACCAAAACCACCAGGTCACAGGGATTACCGAGAAACCGGCCAAGCCGAAATCAAAATTCGCGGTTCCCGGTCTCTATTTTTATGACAACGATGTCATCGCCATCGCTGAAAAGGTCAAACCTTCAGCCCGCGGCGAGCTGGAAATAACCGACATCAACAACGCCTATCTGCGCAGCGGTAAACTGCGGGTGGAGCCCCTTGGCCGGGGCTTTTGCTGGCTCGATACCGGCACCCATGAATCCCTGCAGCAGGCCTCAAGTTACGTTCAGGCGGTGCAAGAGCGACAGGGTTTGAAAATCGCCTGTGTCGAAGAGATTGCCTACGAGCTGGGATACATTGATGTAAATCAGCTGGAACGCCTTGCCGCAGACATGCTCAAAAACCAGTATGGCCAATATATCGCAAGCTTTGTCGCCGAAGAAAAACAGAACCAGAGGATACAGGCCATGAAAATCGTCATTATCGGTGCGGGGGGCCAGCTCGGCTCAGACTGCTGCAACCTCCTTTCCACCGACCATCAAACCATCGGCTGCGACCTCCCCCGTATCGATATCGGCAACAAGGAAAGTGTCGACACCTATCTCAATGAAACCCGGCCCGACGTCATCGTCAACTGCGCCGCCTATACAGCGGTCGACGCCTGTGAAACCGAGCTTGATCTTTCCTGGAAAATCAACGCCGAAGGGCCGAAATTCCTCGCCCAGGCCGCCGACCGATTCGGCAGTCGTCTCATCCATATCTCAACCGACTACGTCTTCGACGGCACCAAACCGGCGCCGCAGGCCTATTTCGAAACCGATGCCCCGAATCCGCTGTCCCAATACGGCCGGAGCAAACTGGCAGGCGAACAGGCGGTTGCCGACATATTGTGCCAACCATGTCATTCTGCGCACGGCCTGGCTGTATTCGGCCTATGGGAAAAACTTTTTGAAGACCATGTTGAAACTGGCGCTCGGCAATCCGAACGGCAATTGAAGGTGGTGGATGACCAGCATGGCTCCCTCACCTGGTCATTCACCCTGACCCAACAGATCCGCAGGCTCCTGCACTCCGATCTTACCGGGATACATACACGCCACCTCTGAGGGCCACTCCACCTGGTACGGAGCCGCCCGGTATTTCCTCGACGCCATGGGTGTGACCTATTCCATGCGGCCGTGCACCACCGCCGAGTATCCGACCCCGGCGCACAGACCGGCCAATTCAATCCTCGAAAACAAAGTGTTGAAGGAGGCAGGCATTGCAACCTTTGGCAGTTGGCAGGAAGATATCGACAGATTTGTTGCCGAGCACCGGGAACAACTTCTTGCCGAGGCACACCAGCTGATCAAACTAACGAGGAAAAATGTTTGCTTCAACGCATCCTCGTTATAGCTGAAATCCCTGATAAGGGTAAAAACCAGATCCCGGTTAGATTGCTCAAGATCGTGCATCTGAAAGCCGACCAGGAAAAAATCGGGATTGGCATCACTTTTACACCACCGACTTGTCGCGTCAAAGATGATCTCGTTGCGCTCCTTCATCTGCGTGGGCAGGCGCATGCGCAGACGATAGTTTTCATTAACCGGAATCGCATTGTCGGAGATCAGCATCATACCCTTTTCGGAAATATCGACAAGATGGCCAAGGATTTTACTGCTCATGCCGTCATAGATCCGCAGGTAGAAGACCAGATACCGGCGGTTTACCTCGCGCAATTCCTGTCTCGTCTCCTTCTCTTCCATGATGTCCATGCCTGCCCCTCAGTTTAACTTGACCAGTTCGACATTGCCCACCGCGCCAATTTTTTCTCCACAAATAACCACAACGCCCTGCACACCTTCAATGGTCTGTCCCACCTGCAAGGCCCTTTTAATTCCTTCATCGCCGGATGTTGACATACCGACCTCATTGCCCAGGCGGGTTGCTGCCGCATCGGCAAGAGCAGTAGAACGGGCAATCACAGCCACGGCATCGGCCCGGCCAAAGCTTAAAGAATGCCCAACCGTGCCGGAAGAGGTGCAAACACCGACCGGCATCATCGACGCCGGCAATTTGATTCCTACCTGCAAACTGAGCGGCGATTGACCGGCAAAGATTGCCACCGTACAATCTTGAGTCCGGTTGAGATAGATATCTCCACCATTTTCCACCATTACCTCGCGGCACCCCCTTTGCATCAAGTGCCTTGCCGACATATTCGGCGATGGCCCCGGCCACCGCAGCCATCGGCCCGACATCGGCCATATACCCGGCGGTAAGCATCTCTTTAACGATCGGCGGCGCCAGGATATCCGAGGCAAGCGGTGACAGGGCCGGTAGAAACTCAGGCCGCTGTTCGATATATTTTTCAATCTGCAAACGGTATTGTAAGGCCAGTTCGAAGGCCCAGGCCGACACTTCTTGATCGGCCTGGATATGGAGATCCGTGTCCTTGATCTTGACAAAGGATGAGACGAGATCTTGCTCCACAAGCGTCCGATAGGTCCGCTTGACATAGGATTCAGGTTTTCTTGCCTTTATCCGTTTCATAGTCGCTTAGCCGGAAGAGAATATTACTGTTTGTCCGCTGGAAGCTTTTTCTGGAACCCGCCGGGGGCAAGATATTCCTTGACCGTGTCAATGGCTATGGCCGGTTTTTGCTCCATGAATGTTTTTCGCAATTCCTCATTACGAATAAGCTCCCTGGTCAGGTCTGCCGCCCCATTAAGGGTCTCACAGGTGACACAGGCTCGCAGCATCTGGTTTTCCGGGGCAAGAACGGTACCGAGAATCACATGCAGAAGAACGACCAGGATTACTGCTTTGGCAAACCCGACGATCGCCCCAAGGAAACGATCAAACCAGGAGGTAATAGTCAATTTCAGGACAAAACTCAGCCCCTTGCCGCAAAGCATCACCACCACATAAGTGGCAAAAAAGAGGAGCACATAGCTGGTAAGAAAGATGACCTTTGGATTGGTTGATATGTCTCGCAAAAGGGGCAGGATTCTGTCATGATAATGACCGGCGGCAAAAAAAGCGAGGTACAGGGCAAGGAGCCCGGTCACCTGCTGGAGGAGTCCCAGCCACAACCCGCGTCCGACCAATAGCACGAAGAGGCCGATTACCAGCAAATCATACAATGTCGCGCCGGAAACACCTTTCATAAACCCCCAAGCCGATTATGCTTCAATCATTGTTTTCTATCGCTCCCCACCCAACAAAGGTAACAGGAACTGTTGAAATTGCAAGATTTTTCTGAAACCACTCAAAATAGCCCGCCAATGGAAACACTACAAAAAGACCTTTTTCCCTCTGATTTTAAGCAGGCGGCAATGGCACTTTTCGGCAGGCCGACTCCGTCGGCAATTCTCCTGAAGCAACCGCCGGCAGATGCAATCCCGAATAGCCTTCCGACTTCTTACGGTCCTGACATTGTCCTCCTGCACCCAAATGAAATCGCCAGGTTCGGCAATTATCGGCTGAACAAACGAAGGGCCGAATTCCTTACCAGTCGGATCTCTGCAAAAATGGCCCTTAAGAATTTCTGGACCTCCGCGGGGTTGGACATCCCAGCAGCGCTGTGTCATTTGGAGATTACTAGTGACGGAAACGGGCGACCGATTGTCTGCCCCGATTGCCTGAAGGATTTACCGGCCCCCGAGATCTCTATCAGCCATGGCGGCGAATATGCAGCTTCCCTGGTAGCTGAATCACCCTGCGGCATAGATGTCCAGCAGCAAAAACAAAACCTCCTGCGAGTCAGAGAAAAATATTGCACCATCTCGGAACGGCAATTATTGGCGGAGCTTCTCCCGGACATGGCGCCACTCTCTCGTCTGTTGCTTTTATGGACGGCCAAGGAAGCGGCAAAGAAGGCCCTCAGCTACCAACAGATGCCGGGATTTCTTGAACTCGAACTGACGTCGTCGGTAAAAAGCCTTCCCCACTCTTCCTTTTTTACTCTGGCTGTCAGGGTTCGCGACAATGATCGATTGCCGGACTTCGTTACCGCTCTAGCGACAATCTTCGCAGATTATGGTCTGGCAATTTGTATCTTACCAAAGGAACAACACTATGCCCGAACTGCCGGAAGTTGAAGTTATCTGCCGCGGCATTCTTCCCCATTTGCTTGAGCGCACGGTCACGGCAATCCATCACAGCGGCAAACAATTGAGACGACCTGTGCCGATCGAACTTCTCTGCCGTGAGATGATCGGTCACCGGATAACTGCCGTGACGCGCCGGGCAAAATATCTGCAGATAAGCATTGACAGTGGAGCAATGCTTATCATCCATCTCGGCATGACCGGCAATCTCGGTTTTTTCGCACCTGCTAGCGATCCGGCAAAACACGATCATCTCCGCTTTTCCCTCGATAACGGCATCGAACTGCGCTACAACGACAGTCGCAGGTTCGGCTCCATGCAAATCCTCACCAGCCGGGAAACCGCCGACCGCGAAGAAACCATCTTTAAAACCACGGGCCCGGAACCCTTCAGCGACGCTTTTTCCGCCGACTACCTGCACCAACTGGCCAAGGGCAGGGACCTGGCGGTAAAGCTTTTTATCATGAACGCCCAGGTGGTGGCGGGGATCGGCAATATCTACGCCAGCGAAAGTCTGTTCCGGGCCGGGATAGTGCCCAGTAGAAAAGTGCAGACCATCGGCAAAAAAAAGTGGGACAGGCTGATTATCGCCATCCGCGAGATTCTCCAGGACGCCATCAACTGCGGCGGCTCAACCATCAGTAATTTCATCAACGCCCGTCAGGAAAAAGGCTATTTTCAGGTAAACTTCAAGGTGTACGGACGGCAAGGCGAGCCGTGCCCAATCTGTCAGGAAAAGATCGAGAAAGTCAGACTGGGAGGACGGTCTAGCTATTTCTGTGCAAAATGTCAGAGTTAATTGAAGATAACCCTATCAGCACTTGTTGCAGCTAGGTGAACTGGCACCATATCGCCTTTGACAAACTCCCTACGCCCGGCGGCAAACAGGACAAAGCACGATACCGGCTCAAGGCGCTCAGCAAGCCGCACCATGCAGTTTCCCCGCTCTATGGTGAGCACTCCGCCTTTGACCTGTAAAAGATCGCTCTTCTTTATTCTAATGCTATGTACCAGAATGGCCTGCAGGGCCTTTGGCCGAAAACACTTTGCCCCCTGCAGCATAAGCATGAGAGGTCCCACAAGTTCATTGACCAGGGTACGAACAGCGTTGGGGGGACCAGGAAGGGCAATAAAGACGGTTCTGCCAAGAATACCGAGCAAAATCGACCGGCCGGGATGCATCGGCAGGGATTCCCGGATAATCTTGCCGCCCACGCCGCGGAATGCTTTTTTTACCAAATCATACTTCCCCGGACCCATGCCGCCGGTACTGACCACAAGATCACAATGCCCGTCCGTCAAGGTGTCAAAAATCCGCGTGATGGCCTGGTGATCATCAAAAATAATGCCCTGTTCCACCATCACGCCGCCATAACGAGGAATGAGATGCTTCAAGAGCATGCTATTGAGGGAAAGTTTCTGCCCGGCTTGTATCGGCCCTCCCACGGCCACAAGTTCACTGCCGGTGCAAAAACAGGCTACCCGCGGCTGCGCGACAACTTGCACTTGATACACGCCGGCTGCCGCAAGGAGGGTCAGATGATCAATCTCCAACCTGGTTCCCTTAATGACAACTGTCTCACCACAGACCAGTTCGCTGCCGGCCATATTTATAAAAAGCCGCTCCGAGGCCATGGCTGCAGCGGTAACTCGGACTCTGCCGGCAGCCTCAGCGCACTCCTCCTGTGCCACTACACGCTCACCACCTTTTGGAATCAAGCCGCCGGTGAAAATTCGACAGGCCGACCCGGGGGAAAGAAATCCAACATTCCGCGTCCCGGCGGCTATCTCGCCGACTATGGGATAAGAATCTCTATCTTCCGTTACGTCATTCGCCGCTGTTTCTGCGCACGGTCTTGTCTCGCTAAACGGGGCCAGAACATACCCATCACGCAACGACTCGGAATGGGGAGGATAATCAGCTAATGCCAAAATATCCGCAGCGGCGATCCGCGACACAGCCTCCGCCACCGATACCGTTTCTGCGGGCAATACTCTGATATAAAGGGGAATATCTATGCCATCAATGGAAAAAATTGACATATCTTTGCCTATTTTGTTTGCCAAGCAGTTATGAAAAGATCTCGCCATGCTGTTGACAGCCATGGTAATACAGACTCTTACTGACAGCGTTGGGCGAAAACGTCATTATAAATATGCCGAAGCGGAACCATCCGTTTCATTAAATCTTACAATGAAATATCCATCTGTTAAAACAAAATTCATCTTTCTTCTCGGCAATCCCCTGGGCCATTCCATTTCCCCCCCCATGCATAACCGGGTATTCGAAAAATTGGATCTTGATTATTGCTATATTCCGGTGCAGGTCACGCCGGAAAATCTCAAAACCGTCTTTTCCGGTCTGACGAAAATGAATGTAGCCGGATTTAATGTCACCATCCCCCACAAAATCCGCATCATCGAGCACCTTGACGCCCTTGATCCCCTGGCCGCAACCATAGGCGCCGTCAACACTATCCGTATCGATGAAGGCAAGACAAGGGGCTACAATACCGACGGAGAAGGTTTTATCCGGTCCCTGGAAGAAGAAGGTAAAGTCTTGGTGCATGATAAACGAATCTTCCTGCTCGGTTGCGGCGGTGCCTCCCGCGCCATTGCCATGACCCTTGCCTTCCGAGGCGCGGCAAAGATTTTCATCAGCAATCGTACCCTCGCTAAAGCTGAGGCACTGGCCGCGGAAATAAACGAAGAAATCCGTGATTGCGCCAAGGCCATCGCAATAATACCCGAGCTTCAAAGAGAAACCATCAAATCCTGCGACATTCTCGTCAACAGCACCAGTCTCGGCATGCAGCCCTGGGATCAAGAATCGCCAATAGCCAAGGAGTCACTCTTTGAGCACCTGGTTGTCGCCGATATCGTTTACAACCCGCATACAACTCAGCTGCTGGCAAACGCCCAAGCCAAAGGGTGCAGAATTGTCCATGGCCTCGGCATGCTCATCCATCAGGGCGCTGCGGCATTCAAACTGTGGACTGATATCGATCCCCTTATCCCGGAAATGACCGAAACGGCCTATGCCTTGGTACCCGGTGAAAAATAGACAAGGAAAGAGCTTTGTCATTCCTCCTTGACGGCGACAACCGCCATCCCGTATTTTTTGATCTTTCCCCGTAACTGGTCATACGTCAGCCCCAGGGACACCGCAGCCCGGCGCTGATTATAACGACAATCGGCAAGGGCTTGGCGCAATAAGGATATCTCCAGATCGGTGATCTTTTTGTCGAGGGAGCCTTGGCTCACTGACGTGGCGGAAGAGTCTGGTATTGCAAAATTCAGCTGTTTTCCTGATGTATACGGCGAGATAAAGGGATCAAAGGTCATTTCTGCTATGATCCCCGTATCGGCACGATACACCGCACGCTCTACAACGTTTTTCAGCTCGCGGATATTTCCGTTCCAGGCGTAGCCTTCAAGCAACCGGGCAGCCGCAGGTGTGAAAACCGGAATTCCGCTCCGCCCCAGTTCGTAAGACATTCTTGTGGCAAAATGGTTGGCGAGGAGCATGATATCTTCCCCCCGACAACGCAAAGGCGGAAGAAAAAGCACCTCAAATGACAAGCGATCAAGCAGATCCCTCTTAAAATCATGCCGTTCGGCCAATGCTGAGAGATCAACGTTGGTTGCCCCGACTATTCGCACATCGACCTCGACCGGCTGGGAACTGCCAACCCGCTCGAAAGACCCGTATTCCACGACCCTGAGGATTTTTTCCTGGGCTTCCAGGGGAATCGAGCCTATTTCGTCTAAAAACAGCGTGCCGCCGTCAGCCGCTTCAAATCGCCCGGTCCTTCGCCTCTCGGCACCGGTAAAGGCGCCCCTTTCATGACCGAAGAGTTCCGCTTCGATGAGTGATGGGGAAAGCGTCGCACAGTTCAAGGTGACAAACGGCCCCTGCCAGCGTTTTGATAAAAAATGCAACCTGTTGGCAGCCAATTCCTTGCCTGTCCCTCGCTCTCCAACCAAGAGCACCGGGCGATGCACCGGGGCTACCCGGGAGAGTCGCTCCTGAAAATCGAGAAACACCTCGGATTGACCCAGGGCCTCACTCCGCGAAGCGGTAAAGACTTTATCGCTGTCCATCGACATAGCAACTTCAAGTATTTTAAACCTGTGATTAGTATTATTAACCGATATATGGCCATATTAACCATATGCGTTTCTCCTGTCAACAAACCAACACCCTGAATTATCATCATTTTAATTTTTCAGCCACTCCGGCACAGATCCTGCTTTTAAATTATCAAAATATCAACAACCTACCTGGAGGAACGTCATGGGAGTATTTACCCGCTTTAGAGACATAGTCAGTGCCAACATCAATTCGATGCTCGACCACGCAGAGGATCCTGAAAAAATGATCAAGTTGATGATCCACGAAATGGAGGATACCCTCATCGAGCTAAAAACTTCCTGCGCCGGGGTTATTGCCGGGCGGAAAAAAATCGAGAGAAAACTGGAAGAAATCAACAGCAAAACCGATCTCTGGGACGAGCGTGCAACCTTGGCGGTCGCCAAGGGGCGTGACAATTTGGCTCGAGAAGCCCTGCTTGAAAAGCGCCGCTTTGCCCGCATCGGCGAGACCCTCGCTGGCGATCTCAGTGAATACGGCAATCTTATAGACAAATACCAGGAAGACATCAGCGAACTCGAGAATAAGCTGAACCACGCCAAGGAGAAAAAAAGGGTCCTCGTCCAACGTCACAAGAGTGCCACCGGCAGTAAACGGGCACAGGAAGAGATCCGGCGCAGCACCAGCAGCGATACCATGGCCCGTTTCGACAAGCTGGAAAGCCGGATCGACCAGATGGAGGCCGAGGCCGAACTGGTTAATGCCGATAGAAAACCGACCATCAATGAGGAATTTGACACCCTCACCACCGATGTTGAAATTGAGAATGAGCTTGCCAAGATCAAGGCCGCTCAATACAGTACTCCGTAGTAAAAAAATATGGGCCGTGGCAATGCCGAAAACAGCATAAGAACCATGCCCTTTGAATCTTAACGACAATACAGCTCTACTGATCGGAGAACATCATCATGCTGAGTATTATTACGGTCTCCATTGTCTTCGGCTCGATCATCGCCCTGGCTAGCCTCATCTGCGGAACTGTGCTGATTATCCTAAAAACACGCCAAGGTAGTCGCGGTGCGAGCGACAGTGAAGAAACACGGATTATCCAGGAAATCTACCAAAGCATGGAACGTATGGAAGAGCGGATCGAATCTCTTGAGACAATCCTGGCGGAAGGTCAGGAAAAGGATGGATACAAAAAATGACACGATATTACAGTAAGCAGGGCGGAATTTATCGCGCCAGAGACGGGGTTTTCCTCGGGGTATGTAAAGGGGTGGCTGAATACTTCGATTTCTCGGTATTCTGGGTCCGCATGGCAATGGTTGTTATCTTTATCTTCAGCGGCTTCTGGCCGGTTATCGGGGTCTACCTGGTAGCCGCCTTTTTCATGCGGCCGGAACCGGTTAAACCCATATCCAGCGATGAGGAACAAGAATTTTACGATAGCTATGTACACTCGCCCAGAAGTGCTGCCCAACGTCTGAAAAAGAAATTTCACGACCTCGACCGGAGAATCCGTCGCATGGAAGACAAAGTTACCGGACGGGAATACGAATGGGAAAAACGCTTCAATTCGTAAATTCTGGTCTTTAATAATTATCCTGGGTCATTGATACAGCCATGCCGACAGTAAGCGTTGTTATTCCCTGTTTCAACCAGGGACAATTTATCGATGCGGCGGTTGACTCGGTTTTGGCGCAATCCTTTGCCGATTTTGAAATCATTGTTGTTAATGACGGTTCTACCGATGCATTCACCAACAGTGTTCTGCATAATTATGCCAAGGAGAAAACACAGGTCATCATCACCACCAATATGGGCCTTGCCAAGGCAAGAAACAATGGTATTGCCATGGCCAAAGGCAAATACATCCTGCCGCTTGATGCCGATGACCAAATTGACTCAAGCTATATGGAAAAGGCGGTGGCGATCCTTGATAACGATGCGGAGACGGGCATTGTCTATTGTAATGCTCGACTCTTCGGGGCTATTGAAACGGAGTGGTTACTACCGGAATATTCGCTGGAGAGGATGCTGCTCGATAATGTCATCTTTTGCTCCGCCTTCTTTCGCAGAGATGATTGGTTGGCGTCAGGAGGCTATGACCCCGGCATGATCTATGGCTGGGAAGACTACGAATTCTGGTTGGGTCTTATCGAACGAGGACGGAAAGTGGTGCGGCTGGAGGATGTTCTGTTTTCCTACCGGGTCGCCTCGGACTCCATGGTACGGAGCAAGGAAAAATGGCAAAAAGTTGCCATGTTTCAACGTATTTACCAGCGCCATCAGCGACTTTTCTCTGAAAATATCGGCGTTTGGCTTGACACTCTTGTTGATGCCCGAGATAAATATTACACCAGTCGGCTGTATGTCGATTGTGGAAACGGGCTCAATGATCAGTCAAGCGTAGGCCGGAAAATAGAACTTGGAACGCGATTGATTGTCTTTGATCTCAGGGGATTTACCGGTATAAAAGCACTGCGTTTTGATCCGGTGAACACCTGGGCGGTGGTGGAGATTTTGAAAGCAACCGCCGTCTATGGGTCGGGGAAGGAGAAAGTGATCTCGACAATCGAAACGAATGCCCTTTATAACCAGCAGGGTCAATTGTTTTTCGACACCTGTGACCCCCAGTGTTATTTTCCAGCACTCAACAGTTTGCACTTGTCGGATCTTGTCGAGTTTACCATTGAATTACGATTCGTAGCCTTGGCCGAATCGGCCTTGGAATATATCGTCCAACATCAAAAGGCGAAATTGGAAGTGCTTGCTGCGAGGAGATTGCCGCAAAAAATCGGGCTGGCCGGCAAACTTCTTTTGCAATCCTTGAAAAATCCACAAAAGGGGGCATGAAAAACGCATGTTTACCCCTAACTGTCTTCCCATCCTGATCGGCAGCCTGCCGCTTTGCAACCATGCCGAGGCCCTGCAGCTCATCCTTAGCCACACCCCGGAAATACCGCTATGGCCGCAACTGCCGAAAAATCCACGCGAAGGGATGATTCGCCAGTTTCTCACCGGTTTCCCCGGCCTGGTAGACGCCGGTAAGGATTACTGGATCAACACCGACAGCCCTGACTTTGCCGAGAAAATGGCCGCCTTTTATGGGGAATACCTGCAGGCGGTGGACGATCCGGTATTTCTCAAGACCTCGCGGTTTGCCCTGGGAAGAGATTCAGCCGCCGGTTTTTTTACCCTGCTTGCATATCTTGCGACCAAAAAGACGCCACCGCTGACCGTCAAAGGTCAGATTACCGGCCCGGTAACCACCGGCATCGGGGTCAAGGACGGTCACGGCAACGCAATCTTTTACGATGACAACCTGCGGGACATGCTGATCAAACTGCTCGCCCTCAAGGCCTGCTGGCAGGTTACCGAATTGCGGCGATTCACCGGGGCTGCACAACCGATCATCTTTATCGACGAACCGGGCCTGGTGAGTTTTGGTTCAAGCGGCTTTGCCGGTGTATCCGTTGAGATGGTCAGTTGCGCCGTTTCCGAGGTCATTGCCGCCATCAAGGCTAGCGGGGGCCTTGCCGGAGTGCATATCTGCGCCAATGGCGACTGGGGACCGGCGCTCACCTTGGAGACCGATATCATCAGCTTTGACGCCTATTCTTATTTTGATAATTTCGTCCTTTACAAAGACCAACTTTGCGGTTTTCTTAGCCGTGGCGGGATCCTCGCCTGGGGCATTGTCCCGACCGGTGATCCTGTCGCCGTAGCTCTGGAATCGGCGAGTTCACTTTTCAGCAAATGGCTGGTGCAGTTAGAGCGTTTAGCCGCCTTCGGTTTCAGCGAACTGCAACTGATGAGCCAGACCTTCGTCGCCCCATCTTGCGGTACGGGATCACTCTCTGTCAAGCTTGCTGAAAAGGTCCTGGCAATGACGGGCGAGTTATCGCAGATGGCCGGGGCTCATCTGCTTCATCAATCACGTCAAAGCCTTAATCGACAAGGGCCTCATGAGTAAACTCGGTCTGCTCCTCCAGGTCAGCTACGTTGCGACAATCGACAAGACCATTGTCGGCAAGATCAACAAGAAACTTTTGCGAGAAAGAAATCCTCACTGAGAGGGCTCTGCCTCACCCTGTCAAACAAATATTCACCCCAATGGCAGGACTGGCGGTAGCAAGCATTTTCCGACAGGTTCGGTTGGCAAACCTGCCGGAAATACGATAAAAAATTAAGCAACCTGAACAAAAATCTTCTTCAGCGCCCCACAGACCGGACATTTATCCGGAGCGCTGCCGACCTCGATATAGCCGCAAACCGTACAGAGATAAAAATCACTGACGTCCAAATCCACCCCTTTCTTTACCGCATCAAGGGCCTTTTGGTAGATTTGTGCATGGACTTCCTCGGCATCGACAGCAAATTTAAACATGGTTTTGGCCTTGTGTCCGTCGGCCTGGGCCAATTCTACCATCGGCGGGTACATCTTGGTGAACTCGAAGGTCTCACCATCAATGGCGGCCTGCAGGTTTTCTGCGGTTGAGTGGATCATTTCCAGGGCTTTGAGATGGCCCTCCGCATGGATGCGTTCCGCTTCGGCGGTGGTCCGAAACAGTTTGGCGATATTGGCAAAACCATCCTTTTCAGCCTTCTTGGCAAAGGCCTTGTATTTTTGGTTGGCTTGGCTTTCACCGGCAAATGCTTCTTTGAGATTTTCAGTAGTCGTGGCCATTTTTCCTCCTTAATTTGATGTATTTAATATTTTGACGAGTGGCATGGCACTTTCACACCCTCATCTTTCTGTTGGACTCCAACCCTTGCTATAGTAACTCGCGTGGTGCCGGACTTCAAGCCTACAACGTTACAGGAATGATTATTCTTCTTATTTTCTTGACTGCCTGGCAGGTTTCAATGGGTAATCTTGCAGAAAACACCAAGGTGCATTAGGATTCCCCATACCTGTGATTCCAGCTGGATACGGTCCAACAGAACTGTGGGAACAGGCAATAAACATGTGGGCGGCGCAACAGATAAAGCCTTTTCCTGGTGTTTTCTTACTTTTTTTAGCGATTTGTGGAGAAATATGGAATTGAAAGTTTTACGTCTCAAACGTCATGAGCAGCGACGTCTGCTGGGCGGCCATTTATGGATTTACAGCAACGAAGTCGACACCCAGGAGACACCTCTGCAACAGTTACCGGGCCGGTGAACAGGTCCGAGTTGAGACACACAACGGCAAACTCCTCGGCATCGCCTATGTTAATCCCCAATCGTTAATCTGCGCCCGGTTGGTCAGCCGCGACGATCGTACTCTCGACCGTACCCTCCTGGTGCACCGCCTCGAACAGGCTCTGAAGCTGCGCAACCGACTCTTCGACGAACCTTACTACCGGCTGATTTACAGCGAAGGCGATCTGCTGCCGGGACTCATCGTCGATCGCTTTGGCGCCCATCTCTCAGTACAGTTGAACAGTGCCGGAATGGATGCGCTAAGAGGTCAGGTGCTCGACGCCCTGAAACAGGTCATAGCCCCGAAATCGGTTGTCCTGCGTAACGACAGCAGCATCAGGACACTTGAAGGGTTGCCCCGCGAAGTTGAAGTGGTGTGGGGGACGACACCGGAAGTGGTCGAACTCCGCGAAAACGGTGTACGAATGTTTGCCCCTCTCCAAGGTGGACAGAAAACCGGCTGGTTTTACGATCAGCGACCGAACCGAGCCTGGCTCAAGCGCTTTGTTCTCGGCCAAAGGGTGCTTGATGTCTTTAGTTATATCGGTGGCTTTGCAGTCCAGGCTGCGGCCTTCGGGGCAAGGGAAGTGGTGGCGGTCGATGCCTCACGCCCGGCACTGGAAATGGCCGAAAAAAATGCCGAACTCAATGGGTTTAGTGATCGTTTTAACGGCATTGAAGGCGATGCCTTCGCCGTTCTCAGAGGCCTTAAAGCGGAAGGCCAGCGCTTTGACGTGGTCATTGTCGATCCACCGGCATTCATTAAGCGAAAGAAAGATCACAAAGAAGGACTGCAGGCCTACCAGCGGATCAACGAATTGGCCATGCAGTTGCTCCAGCCGGATGGCATTCTCCTGGCGGCATCGTGCTCCATGCATCTCCGCCGGGAAGAGCTCCAAGACGTCCTGCGCGGTGCCGGACAACGTCAAGACCGGCATGTACAGATTCTCATGGAAGGCATGCAGGGCCCGGACCATCCGGTGCATCCGGCCATCCCCGAGACTCGTTACCTGAAGGCCTTCCTGGCACGAATCTCGGAGAGATAAAGACAAAGGTCGCTTTACGGAGTCAGCCGGAAGGTGCCGGCGGCAACCTCGCCGTCAATCTCTTTCAAAGCACGGCGCATCTGCTTGAGGGCCTGAGTCATGCGGTTTTCATTTTCCACCAGGGCGAGGCGCAGATAGCCTTCCCCTTCAACACCAAATCCGGCGCCTGGCGCCAGTGCCACATTGGCCCGCTCCATCATTTCGACGGAAAACTTGATCGACCCCATGCGGATATACGGCTCGGGTATCTTCACCCACAGGAACATCCCGGCCTTCGGCACCTCGACCTCCCAGCCCATCTTCATGAGTCCGTCACACAGCACATCCCGGCGTTTCTGGTATACCGCCACCTGTTCGACAATGTTGTCGTCGCAATCGCGCATGGCAACAATGCCGGCAACCTGAATGGCGGAGAAGATGCCGTAGTCATAATAGCCTTTGATCTTCGATAGACCGCCGATCATCTCTTTGTTGCCGACACAATAACCGAGCCGCCAGCCTGCCATATTATAGGACTTGGAAAAGGAACTGAATTCCACGCCGACGTCCATCGCCCCGGGCGCCTCAAGCAGGCTCGGGGCGACAACGCCGTCATAGGTGATCTTGGCATAGGCAAAATCATTGATAACCATGAAGTTGTATTGCTTGGCGAGTTTTACCACCTCAGTAAAAAACTCCTTAGTTACCAGGACACCGGTCGGGTTATGCGGGTAGTTGAGCATCAGCAATTTCGGCCCGGGATACAGTGATTTGCACATCACGACAATCTGCGCCAGCATGGCATCCTCAGGCCCGAGCTGAATACGGAGAACATTAGCCCCGGCAATGACCGCCGCATACACGTGGATAGGAAAGGCAGGCGCCGGGGTCAGAACCGTATCACCCGGCCCAAGGAGGGCGAGACAGAGATGGGAAATACCTTCCTTCGAGCCGATGGTGCAGATAACATCGTCTTCGCCGGTCAGTTCCACCCCGTAGTTGCGTTTATAATAGAGGGCGATCTCCCTCTTGAGATTTTTCATGCCGCCGGCCACCGGATAGCGATGGGCCTTCGGGTCGATGGCCACCTCGCAGAGCTTGTCGGTGACCATGCCGGGGGTCGGGTCCATGGGATTGCCCATGCCCAAATCGATGACGTCATCGCCCCGCCAGCGTTTTTCCATTTTCATCTTATTGATCATGCCGAACAGGTACGGCGGCAGCTGATTCATACGCTCAGCGAAGCGGATCTTGAATTGTTCTTCCATGACATTTCCTTTGTGTTTGACGCTCTTGCCGTACTTCTTTTTTATGTTGGATGGGAGTATCGTACCATTTCCATAACAACATTGACAATCAGCGAATAGCGATGTTGGGTAAATTCATTGTCGCCGCCCGAAAATAGCAACTCGGTTTTTTACAGCTGCGGTCCCGCCGACTGTCCCTGCCATATCCCCTGTTCCTGCATTTTTTTTGCAACTCGGCGCTGATATTTCCAGCCAGGCAGTTCCGCTTTGGCGCCAGTAAGATTTTGGGATGGGTGGTAGCCCATAGCCGGTGAATGGTCACCCCGGTGGGAATAATCGGCAGGGCGCAAAGGAGAAACTGAAGATATGCCGGGGTGAAACCGGCAGGATACAGAAAATACACCCGCCGTAAAGGCGATTGGGGCACGGTTGCCCCAGGTCGAGGGGAATTTTGCCGACCCCATGAGCAAACTTTTGCCGATAATGATAGCTGAAGGTTCGTTTAACAGGTGGAGCTTTGATTGACATCGGCTTGTCTTGCAGCGGGACACCAACTATTCTCTAAGTTGAAGGTTCAGCAGGCAGTTTTTCAGGGACCGTTTGGGTACATGATGAACACCGTTTTCGTCACGCCAATAGCGAACATCTTCATCACTTTTGCACTCTTCAATAATAACCGTTTCCCGCGGTTTGCCGAGAGCTACAACCAAAGAAATGGTCAAGTGCTCCGGCATGTCGAAGAGGGATGCCAGTTGCGGATTGAAGGCACCAATCCGGCAGCCGCCAATCCTCTTCTCCATCGCCCCGAGCAGCAGGTTCTGGGTCGCCACACCGAGATCGAACTGGGCTTCACTTTCCGGACCCTTCAGACGGTTTTTATTGAGGAGGCAGAGGACATAGGCGCTGGGGCGTTCTCCCTCGACCGGTCCTTTCCAGTCTGTCAGGTATCCGGCCCAGCCAAGATAAGGGAATATTTTTGCGCAAAGTTCAGGGGTATTGATAACCATATACTGCCACGGTTGACCATTCCGGGCAGACCCTCCCAACCGCGCCAGATCAACAAGCTCGTAGAGGATCGTCATGCTGATCGGTTCTTTCTGATTAAAACGCCGAAAAGTTCTGGTTTTCGCAATAATTTCCTGCATAAAACACCGTTTAGAAGAAAAGCTTGGTTGACACTACATTTCAAAGACAGGATATCTTACCATTGTAAAGCAATCAATAGCCACTGTAATCTAAAAAGAGCCGGTGAATGATGATTTCATCCACGGGCTCCTGCGGTCGAGATACATCCTACCTTCTTTTCCAGCTTAACGGCGTCTCAGATAGAAGCTTTTCCAGCCGCGGTGATACTGTACTTACAACGGACCGGGCTGTCGACCAACCCTTGCTTTTTCAACTCGGTAATCGCATCGCTGACAGCCTTCTTGTCCAGCCCCGTCGCCTGGGCAATATCTTTCGAACCACAGGGATCTGCACACTTGGCGAGCGCCTCCAATATCGCCTTCGATTCTCCCTTGCCGCTGGTCGAACAACTGCAACCACAACCACATCCACTCATTGCTCTTCCTCCCTGTTATCTTTTTTTCTTTGACATTCCGGGCACACTCCGACGATTTCCAAACGACACCCGGTCACTGAATATCCGACCACAGCCCCGAACTCCTCTTCTGTGAGCCCTTTGTGTGCCATCTCAAGGATTATCGACCCGATGACAAACCACACAATAGATATGATCATGCTCGGAGGGGTTATAATCAAACCTCTTCTGCCTGCCACTTATCTCCAGTTTTCCGATCATCCCGGCTTCGGATAAAATCTCCAGATTACGATACACAGTTGCCAGGCTGATACGCGGCATGATTCTCTTGACAATATCATAAAGTTCATCGGCCGCCAGATGTCTCCGGCTGCGTATCAGCTCACGAAGAATTATTTCCCTTTGATTAGTCATGCGAAGCTGCATAGGAATCCTTACTTAGTAGTAATTTCTACTAAATGTAAGTGGTTCCCAATTACTGGTCAAGATATATTTTCACAGAGTTGTTCACTGATTTTTCTGCTTCGCTATTTCCTGCTTGAATTTAGACTCGATATCGGCAAATAAATCCTGCCGCTTTCTCGCCATCTCGGCCTGAATGGCGGCAACCTTTTGCTCGGCGTGTTTTTTCTCGGACTGAAATTTTTCCAGCTCTTTGGCAAGACTGCTGTCGTCCAGAACCTTTTTCGGCAGCGTTTCAATATCGAGGTGATTAGCCACCGCCAACTTGACAGAAAAGGGATCTTCAAAGGTTTCGACAATGCCCTTTTTGGCAAGTTTACGGCAGAGGGTATGGCCCAACTCATCGGATACACGCAACATCGCGCAAACATCCTCAAGTTTTGGCGGACAGCCTCCCTGATGTTGCAGAACCCGTATTGCAGCGACAAATACATGGGCTTCAGTATATGCATCCATATTGGTATCAGCGATAAAGGGGGTTGATTGTTATTCCGTAGAAATCAGGAGGACAAGGATATCCTGTTTTTTACAATTGTGTTACAAGAAGTTTCACTTCAAGAGAATGAAAAGAAAATGTTACTGTGCAGCTGGATCGGCAAGAGGTTGCCGGTTCGTCATTATTTCTGTGCCGGTAAAGAGACCAGAACACACCTCTCTACGGCATGTTCGCGGAAGCACCTTGACTTGCCATACCTGCTCCACCATAAAGGTTGTAGGTGTCGGCTACGGCATAAGGCGGAGCCCCCTGGTAATGCGTGAACCAGCTTTCGATATCGTTATAATGTTGGATAATCTGCCTGGTCACTTCCAGGGTATCTTTAGCCCGGTGCTGAATCACCACATCATAGAGCGAGCGATCATAAGCTTCTTTATGGAAGAGAAATTTTGGCAGAACTGAAGCTTTCCGGTCATGCTGCCTGACAACCTCCCTGGCAACTATCCTGGAAAACCCTTCCTGGCGCATCGCCCTCTTCACCCGACGCCCTTCATCATCATAAACCAGCACCTTCAAAACCCGAGCAAGTTGCGGGTCGAGCAGTGTTGTGTGCAGGCCGAAAAACATCCGTCGACCTTGGAACAACTTCCTTTGTGTAGCCAGGGTACGCTTTGCCAAATCGACAAATATCTCCTTTTCAAAGGGATTTCCATTCCTTGATTGGGCCGTCCCAAAAATCATGCGCCGCAAGGTTTTCTTCGGCACACCAAATCGCTCGGAAATATCCATAAACAGCATCTCATCGGTATATATCTTCAACCGCAAAGCAGCCGCCAGCTCACCGATTATCAACGCGCTATCGGTATAGGAACAGGGGAAAAGGGCAATCGATCTCATTGTAACTCTCCTTGCTAAAGAAGCTTCAATAACCAGCCTGAGCCTGGCACTATGATTGCAAAGAATATGCCAACGTTTTCAGCCCAGGAAAGCCTCAGCGATGAATGTGACAATCCATTAAGAAATATGCAAACTACCCGTTCCGCGCGGACGTGAAGGACAAGGAGTAAACACTCATCTTCCCGGGCACCGTTGCCATGAATTGCCCTGCAGGTATCACGTGTCAGCTTGTTTTACACTTTGGTAAAGGAATGGACGCCCCAATAGGGTCGACGAGATTGTCGAGAGCAACGTTTATCACCGACTGTGTTGTGACAAAGGAAAAATTCCATGATTTGTGGTATGCTTTGTTCCTCAGAAGGAATATTTACGGAGGAACTTCTCTACATCCCCACCACTTGCACCCTTTTCGCAGGATCCTGTCTCCTCAAAACGACAGCCCCACTTAAATGAAAGAAAAGATCATCCGCAGGCCTATTAAATCATTGCCGACTGTCCTTTTTTGCCTCGCTGTGCTCCTGCAGCTTTCCGCCTCTGAGTGCCTATCGGCCGAGGAAGGTAAGATCAAAATAGGCGTTCTCGCCACCCGGGGCGTCGATCAATGCCTGAAGAACTGGAGCGCTACAGCCGATTACTTGACTGAACATATTCCGAAAAAAACCTTCGTCATTGTGCCATTGGCCCATGACCAGATAGCCCCCAGCGTACGCAGGGGGGAGGTGGCTTTCCTGCTAACCAACTCTTCATTTTATGTGGAACTGGAACAGCAATACGGTATCAACAGGATTGCCACCTTGAAAGAAATGCGGTTGGGCCGCTCATATTCGAAATACGGCAGCGTCATTTTCAGCCGTTCGGCACGGGACGATGTCAGAACCCTGGCTGACCTCAAACGCAAATCCTTTATGGGGGTATCCGAGGACTCCCTCGGCGGCTGGCGAATGGCCTGGCGAGAGATGAAGGAAAACGGCATAGACCCCTATCGCGATTTCACCTCATTGTTATTTGGCGAAACCCATGACAATGTGGTGTTTGCCGTGCGAGATGGAGTTGTCGATGCCGGCACGGTACGCACCAATACCCTTGAAGAACTGAGTGCCGAAGGAAAGATTAATTTGGCGGATTTCTATATATTTCCTAGACTTCATGACTTGGACCAGCCAACCCCGTATCTTTGTACCACCCGGGAATATCCAGACTGGCCAATGGCCAAGATGAAAAATACCCCCGACGAACTGGCGGAAAAAGTTGCCATTGCCCTGCTGCAAATGCGCGCCGATTCACCGGCCGCCCTTGCCGCCGGCTGTGCCGGTTGGACCATTCCCCACAATTACCAGCCGGTCACCGAACTGATGATGGCCCTGCGACTGGGAATATACAAGGATCTTGGCAAGGTAACCATAACCGACATCCTTCTTAATTATGGTCCTTGGCTCATTGTCGCCTTCATCTTTTTTTGCAGCCATCTCGCCTTTACCGGCCTGGTGGTGAAACTCAACCGGAGGATCAAGGCGTCGCATCTGTCCCTCACGGCAGAGATTGAAATGCACAAAAAACTGGACAGGGAGTTGGAACAGGCCAAGCAGCTGGCGGAGGCCGCTACCTTGGCAAAAAGCCGTTTCTTGGCCAATATGAGCCATGAAATCCGCACGCCGATGAATGGCATAATCGCCGCGACCGATCTGGCCCTGGCAGAGCGTTTGACGCCGGAGGTCGAACATTACCTGCATATTGTGCAAAACTCTTCCTACGCCCTGCTCGGCATCATCAATGATATCCTCGATTTTTCAAAAATTGAAGCCGGTCAGCTGGATTTGAAAGAACGGGTGTTCCGGCTCGACGAAATGTTTGACCGGGTTATCGATGTCTTTGGCAATCAGACGGCGGCAAAAGATATTGAGCTCCTGGTAGACATAGACGCCGGCACCCCGCGCATCCTCAGGGGCGATTCTCTCCGGCTGCAGCAGATCCTCACCAATCTGATCGGCAACGCCATCAAATTCACCCCCCCAGGCGGCATCATTCTGGTCAGCGTTCAGGATAGCGGTCCAGCCGAAGGGTTAACCGACAACCAGGTGGTTTTAAACTTTTCAGTCAAGGACACCGGTTCGGGAATTGCGCCGGAATACCTGCCGATGCTTTTTGAACCTTTCACCCAAGGCGACGCCTCCTCCACCAGAAAATACGAAGGTACCGGCCTCGGCCTGAGCATCTGCAAGAAATTTGTGACGATGATGGGTGGAACCATCAGTGTCGATACCCTGCTCGGCAAGGGCTCCACCTTTTTCTTTACGGTGCGGCTCGAAAAAGAAGCGGAACCGGCTGTTTCACGATTTGTCTTCCCACCTGATATCAGCGGCTTGAATGTGTTGGTGGTGGATGACAGCAGTGACAGCCGGGAGATAATGGCGAAGATGCTTACCTCGCTCGGTTTCCGGGTGGAAACATTGCCTTCCGGGACCGAGGCGCTGCAGCGACTGCAGGGTGATCGTGGTGACCAGGTTCCAGTCGAATTGGTGTTGATGGATTGGAAAATGGCGGTGATGGATGGCATTGAAGCTTCCCGTAAGATTCGCGAGGAACTGCACCTCACCCTGCCGATCATCATGATGACCGCCTTTGCCCGGGAGGTGCAAAGATCGGCTGCGGAAAAGGTCGGGATTAACGGATTTTTAACCAAGCCGATATTCCAATCAACCTTGTTTGATGCCATCATGGATGCCTTCGGCAAGGCCGGATTACAGAAGAGCGGTGCAAAAGTGTCGTTTACCACCAAGGCCTCCATGTACAAAAAACAATTGAAAGGTTGTAAAATCCTGGTGGCTGATGACAATTTGACCAATCAGGAGTTGGCCAAGGCCATTCTCCAAGGGGCGGGAATTGTCGTCACCGTGGTCGGCAACGGCGAGGAGGCTGTGGCCAAAGTTGTCAGGGAGTCTTTTGATGCGGTGCTCATGGATATACAAATGCCAAGAATCAACGGCTTTCAAGCGACCCAACAAATCAGGCAGATCCCCGGCTGTGAAACTCTACCGATTATTGCCATGACCGCCCATGCCTTAAAGGGCGATGAGGAAAAATGTCTTGAGGCCGGAATGGATGGCTATGTTTCCAAACCGATCAACCAGGATCGCCTCTTTTCTACCATCTGGCGGCATCTCCTGCATAAAAAGCGGGTGACCGACGCCGACTGCCAGAGCTCTCTTACTGAGAATGAGGCGGGAAATGCAACGGATGCTTCCGCCCCGGAAACCGCCATCGTTCCCATGCAGATCCCGGGCATTGATGTCGCTTCCGTCCTCCAATCCACCGGGCTCAACTGGCGAACATTTCAAGACATTCTGCTCGGATTCTTCAAGGATAACCGCAGTACGGTTGCCACCCTTGAGCAGGCCCTTGCTACCAACGACCGTAAGACCCTGCAACACCTGGCACACAGCCTCAAAGGGAGTGCCGGCAATATCGGTGCCGGAGAACTCCGCAAAGCCGCAGACGAACTGGAACAAGCCTGCGGCATAGATCTCCCGACTGCCGACTTCGCCGAGTTGTGCCGGGGGCTGCAGCAGGAACTTACCCGCCTTCTGGCCGTCATTGAACCGATGCAGGAGGGGCCTGCGGCTACTGCCGGAGAAAATCCGCCAAAGATCTCAACCGGTGATATCCTCCTTTTTTTGACAAGCCTCGCCGAGGCCATCGACCGAGCTGATCCCGAGGAAATCGGAAAGATAAAGACACAGGTCATGGAACTCTTGACCGATGCCAAAAGGATCGAACCGGGAACCCTTGCCGATCTTGAAACAGAGATAAGCCGCTATGACTATGAGCAGGCCCTGAAGACCATTGGATATATGCAGAAGGCCTTGGAGGACAATACATGAATGGATCTCGGCCATTGATTCTCATTGTCGACGACAATGCCACCAACATCGACTTGCTGGTGAATACCTTAAAAACCGAGTACCGGCTGGGTATTGCCAAGAAAGGCAGCAATGCCCTCGAATATGCCGAAAAATACCGCCCCGACCTTATCCTTCTTGATATCATGATGCCGGAGATGGATGGCTATGAGGTCTGCACCAGGCTGAAAAACAATCCCCTGACTGAACCTATCCCCGTTATTTTTATTACCGCCATGAGTGAAACGGTCAACAAAACCAAGGGCTTCTCCTTCGGGGCCGTCGACTATATCACCAAGCCCTTCCATGCAGCGGAGGTCAAGGCCAGGGTCCAGGCACACCTGGCCATGGCCCTGATGAAATCGGCGCTGCGCTCCGAGAATGCCATCCTCGAACAGATGGTGCATAAAAAGACCGCAGAGATACAGAGCATGCTGCAGGGCATTATCAGCAGCATGGCGCTCATGGTGGAAATCCGCGATCCGTATACCGCCGGCCACCAGCAGCGAGTGGCGCAGCTTGCCTGCGCCATTGCCGAAAAGATGGCGCTTCCACAGGAGAGAATCGAGGGACTGCGCATTGCCGCCCTTCTCCATGATGTCGGCAAAATCAGGGTCCCCGTTTCAATCCTCAACAGAACGGGACAACTCCTCGACGCGGAGATGGAGGTTATTAAAGTCCACCCGCAGATCAGTTTCGAAATTCTGCAAAGCATCCCCTTCCCTTGGCCTTGCGCCCGAATCGTTCTCGAGCACCATGAACGGTTGGACGGGAAAGGATATCCACACGGTCTGCATGGGGAGGAAATTCTCCTCGAGTCGAAAATTCTTTCGGTGGCCGACGTGACCGAGGCAAAAAGCTCCTTTCGTCCCTACCGTCCGGCCCAGGGTATCGAAGCGGCTTTGACCGAACTGCGACAACAACGGGGCACCTTATACGACTGCGATGCGGTTGATGCCTGCCTCCTCCTTTTTGCCGGCGGTACGTTTGCCTTTGATTGCCCGCAGCAGGAAGTTATACGCCGTTGCTCGTCTCCTCCGAATCATCCCCAGGAACAGCTAGAATGAAACGAACCTGCCTCCCGACCCGGCGAATATAACAAAAAGGCCGACCCACCAATGGTGGGCCGGCCGTCTCCGCCGACGGGCGTTTTTTCCTTTATTTCCTAAGCTTCATACCCCGATAATCGGGCTATGAAGCTGTTACGAACAGGGTGAAACAGCCCATAATGCCAGACAATTCCTCATCAATTCTTCTGCTTTCTGAAGGGATTCATGATAAGAACCGGACAGTGGGCCCGTTTCAGAACACGCTCCGCCACACTGCCAAGGAGAATCTTTTCCAAGCCTTTGGCACCATGGGTGCTGGTAATAATCAGGTCGGCATCCACCGCCATGGCAAGTTCAACGATCTTTTCGGCAGGATCACCGTTGACCGTCTCCCCAGAACAACCGGGACATTTTTCTTCGGTGTCGCGGACCAGGATGGCCATCCTCTCCTCAGCTGCAAAATGCACCTTGTCCTGATATTCCTCGGCAAAGGGAGCACCGGTCATAACATCGCCAGGATAGATGGCGACCACGTGGACAAAATGAATAGTTGCAGACAATCTTTCGGCCATATAGCAGGCGTAGGCCACCAATTTGCTGGTATTTTCTGCAAAATCAACAGGAACAATAATTTTTTTAGCTGATTTCATCTGGCATCCTCCTTGTAGTGGATAAACCCCTTTGCATATTTTTCCCGTATCGCTGCTCATACCACCTTTCAGCCGCTCTGCCCGTCGGCGTGGCTGATCTTTCTCTCCTTTTAGAAACCGTTAAGAAATAACTCATATTTCTTTATTCATTTCTTTACGAACCCTTATGCCGTTAGCGACATTGACTTGCATGATTTGATTTTGAACGGCGGCTTACCTCAACTTCGCCTCAATCTCCCCGCCAATCTTGCACTTCTCTTTCCCTGAACACTCCTTATTCTGCACAGATTGTGCCAATTTCCTCTCCATTGCTAAATAAAGCCGGCACTTGGCGTTTGTGTGACTCCCCGGTCTTCTAAAACCGCCAATTTCTCAGGAAGACCTTATTACTGGTACACTTTGTGCAAAACCCTATCCGAATGCATCAAGCGGGCAAAGATCGCTCCGATCCGCAATATCAAAAGGCAAATAAATTCTGAATACAGAAAACCGGCTCGAAAAAACAGAGGGATCGTTTGGAAATTACGGGGTGAATGGCTCACAGACAGACACTGATTCAGATGCCTGAACCGTTGCCGAGGAAAACGCCTGGACAGCTTGCGGCGACAATAATAAGACGCATAAGACGCAAATCATTGGCTCTCAGTGTCAAAAATATTTACACCCTGTAAAAAAATCCTTCCTAAGGGCGAGCCTGAATCGAATTGTCAACACTGGACGGCAACTATGCGAACACCACAATCGTTCCATATCATGGTGACCGACATTAATCCCCGCGTCAGAGATCTCTTGAAGCGTGAGTTGGAAAAAGAGGGTTATTCGGTATTCTGTGTCAAAAACGGCATTGATGCCTGCCGTTCGATCTGCGATTCGGCCATGATCGATCTGATCATTCTTGACCCTGAGTTGCTTTACCCTTACGGCAATTGTCCTTTTGCTGATGTTCTGGACAATAATCCTTCACTACAGATAATCCTTCATACCTACCATGAATTTACCAGGGGCCTGAAGACTGGTAAACATATCCATATCATTGAAAAAAACGCAACAAGCATAAACCCTCTGAAAGAAAAAATTCGCGCCTGTTCGTTACAAAGAGCAGGCCGATGAACTTGATGATAGAAAGCCGGTTACTGGAAAAAAGGTTGCATCTTAGTGCCATTTTATGACCGCTGCGGGCCAAGTGCCGCCGCCAGCAATTCAAGAAGATGAAGCGCCCTGACCTGCAGTCCGGCGTGATTGATGCTGTCCTGCAGTTGCATGATACAGCCGGGGCATGCAGTGGCGATCATGCTTGCGCCGCTTTCCTGAAGACCGGGAATCTTTCTTGCCCCGATAGCCTTGCTTTCCTGGTAGTGATTGACCGAGAAAGTTCCCCCCAATCCGCAACAGGTGGCAGCATCGGCCATTTCAACGAAATCGACATTGGGCAAGGCTTTTAGTAAGGCGCGTGGCTCCCTGGTTATCCCTTGAATCTTCAGATGGCAGGGATCGTGGTAGGTGACCAACGTCCTCTCCGGCCATTTTTCCATTCCGGCAAGCTCCTCGAACAGTCCGGTATTTTTTAGAAAAACACTGAAATCGATGACCTTGGCGGTAAAACTGGCAAAATCTCCCTGCATAGTCCGGTAATGTTCGCCGATGCCGCCATTGCAAGAACCACAGGCGGTGACGATGTGCTGCACATTTCTTCCCTTAAAGGCGGCGACGTTTTTTTCGGCCAGTTCCTCAACCAGGTTACCGTTGCCCGAGGAAAGGGCCGGGATACCGCAACAACGCTGCGTGCGCGGCAGATAGACGGAAAAGCCCAGGCGGTTGAGGATGGCCACCATATGTTCGCCAATTTCCGGATAGGCGTAGGTGATCGAACAACCGGCAAAAAAACCGACAAGCGGCTTATCCGGCTGCCCTTCGATAAACTCCGGCAGTCGGTCAAAGAGGTTGCGAAAGGCAATCTTCGGTACGGTTCGATCCTGCATGCCGGGGGCTGAGAAGAAACGCAGGCGCAGGCCGCTCGATTCCGGCACCTTTTTCAACAGCAGCGGCGACAGCAGCGCCCCGCCTTTACTGAGTCCGTTCATCAGGACCTTCGAGCCGAGAAGGGTCGAAACCCCCTTGCCGATGAGGGACAGCCCCTGATTGTCGGTAATGCGACGGCGTATCGCCCCGACGATCTCATGGGTCGGTACCTTATTCGGACATTTACTGACACAGGAGCCGCACATAAGGCACATGCTGATGTCTTCCTGCAGCCGCTTTTCAAGATCCGCCTCGCCATGCAGGAGGGCCGCAGCCAGAGCAATCTTGCCCCTCGCCACCGTCCCTTCTTTTCTGCTCAACAGGTAGGTCGGACAATGGGCCTGGCACACCCCGCACTTGACACACTCACCGATTACTGTGGCAAAATCCTGTAAATCCTTATTCTTGCTCATTGCTGCTTGGTTACTGCCTTATTGAGTCAGAAGACGGGTCGAAGTATCGAGAAAAATCTTGCCGGGGTTAAGAATATGATTTGGATCAAAGGCCTCTTTAATCCGCTGCATGTAGGAAATGGTAAGGGCATCGAGTTCCATACCGAGATATTTTGCCTTGGCGGTACCGATGCCGTGTTCTCCGGAGATTGATCCCCGCAGGGCGATAACCGCCTGGAAGACCTCGTCGAGAACCGTTTCCACCTTTTCCGCCATGCCGTATTGCCGCAGATCAACCATGATATTGACATGGATATTGCCGTCACCGGCATGGCCGAAGTTGACGATGGGCACTCCGTAGTCGGTGGAAATTTTTTCCAGGGCGCGGATCATGTCGGGGACCTTGGAACGGGGCACGACAATATCCTCATTGAACTTATCCGGATTGATCCGCCGCAGGCTGGGGCTGACATTACGCCGCACCTGCCAGATCTCCTCCGACTCTTCATGGCTGGCAGCGATCTTTACGGCGAGGATGCCGAAGGGCTGGATAATATCCTCTATTCGGGCGATCTGCGGATCGAGCATAGCGGCGTCGCCGTCGACTTCAATAATCAGCACGGCCCGACAGTTCTCGGGTAAGGGTATGGGGCTGGTGGGACGAATGCAATCGATGGTCGCCGCATCCAGGAATTCGAGGGTTGTGGGAATAATCTTGGCCCCGATGATCGCCGCCACCGATTGTGCCGCCCCTTCTATGGTCTCAAACTGAACGAGCATGGTCTTTTTCGCCGCCGGTTTGGGAATGAGTTTGAGAATAATCTTGGTGACTATGCCGAGCGTACCCTCCGAGCCGACAAAGAGTTTGGTGAGATCATAGCCGACCACGTTCTTCAGGGTCTTGCCGCCGGTGTGAATGATATCGCCGGTCGGGGTAACCACCTCAAGACCGAGGACATAGTCCTTGGTCACCCCGTATTTGACGCAACGCGGACCACCGGCGCATTCGGCGACATTACCGCCCAGGGTGCTGAACTCCTTGGAGGCCGGATCGGGTGGATAAAACAGACCGAGCTTTTCGACCTGCCGCTGCAATTCGGCGGTAATCACCCCCGGCTCCACCTCGGCCGTCAGATTCTCGCAGTCGATATCGAGAATCCTGGTCATCCGCGTAAGTACCAGGACAATCCCGCCCTGCACCGGCAGGGTCCCACCGCTAAAGCCGCTGCCGGCCCCACGCGGCAACACGGGAATCTTGCGGCGATTGGCAAGCCTGACAATCCGAGCAACCTCGTCGGTAGTTGCCGCATAGACAACCACATCCGGCAGATAACACTTCTGAGTTGCGTCATATGCATGGGTTATCTTATCGGTGCGCGCTGTCGAAACGTTGTCAGCCCCGACAATTTCAACGAGTTCCGTAATTACTTGTGCGTCCATCATACCTTTCCTCTAGGCCGGAAAAACCATGCTTCTTACCCATAGCTTTTAGATATTAAGACTTGTTAAGGAAAATGAAAGCCGAGAAACGACCTTCACCGCTTTCTTAGGAACATCCGGACAGATCCGCGCCGGTTGCTTCGTCACCCATATTTACCTTTGTTGGTTGTTCTCCATGAATGGACGCTGATATGTATCAGCTCGGATGGCGAAAATTATCTGGAATTTGGAAATCAACCTGCCCACAAACTCCTTGAGCAGTTTCAGGGCGGTGAATCCGGAGTTTTTTTTCCCAGGCCATGGCATTCAAAAAAACCCTGGATAGCAAGCAATTCCATTTTGCTCTTTCTGATTTCAGGCAGCACCAAGAGCTCTTCTGCGGAGATATCATGATGCCTGATGACAGCAACCAGGATCATGACCGCCTCTGGGTCGGAAATGGAAATAACGGCCGGTCGACAGGCAAGGGAGTTCCTTTGCTGCACTTGCTTCTCGTATACCGCAGTGTCATCGGAGAAGTAGACATAAACACCGTCATGCTTTTCTCGACAGATGCCGGGACAATTGCGGAAATGATGCAGAAAGGATTGTGGCGATAGGCCCAGGAGTTCACCAAGTTGCCTACCGCTAAGACCGGCAGGTGCAGAGGCGACTAAATGGACAAAGGTGTTTTTTAAGTTGCCTTGCCTGGAAAAGGCAACATGTTCATGATGCCATAGGCCATGGCGGTCAAATCTCGGCACCTGTGGCAAGGCATAAAATCGTCCATTCTGGTTATAGCTTGTATAAGCTTGCCACTGTTTGAGTTTTAATCGAGCGTTTGGAATGGAACATTTGAGGACGGAGGTGATCTCGCCAATGGTGAATACTTTCGCCTTCTCAAAATGTTTCCATGCTGCCTTGATCGTATCCTGATCCAACCGAGCCATAATTTGCCACCTATCAAGTATGTGTTATACGTGTTTCTTTGTAACATATACTTGATATTTTCGGGTAAAAAAAATACATATTCCCAAACAAATACCGGGAAAATGGGTGTATACTTACTAATTCAATGTTTCATATACTTACGAAATCGCAATAGATCAATTTTTAAGGCAATAAGGACGTGGTGTTGGGTCGTTCCAATCGTCATTTGCGGTCATAGTCTGAGTAGGTGACAAAATTAATTGCCTTTAGTTTGGCAATGTTAACTTCAAAGACAAGTTTCAGAAACTACCTTGTCTTTGGTAAGCTCTTCTTTGCAGTTGCTCCATTTCTGAACAATTCTCTGCTATTAGCCGATCCTACCCTGTCAGGAATAGTCAATTTGCAGGTTTGCTTAAATGGTTGAGGTTGCCAGTAGCATCCTCTACAATCTCCATTTACTTTTTCCTCTGCATTCCAATGGGTTGGACATATCGTTACGACACACCAATTCTAATGGTGAATAATTGCGCTTGACATGCTCCAATAATCTGTTGTAACGATGTTGGTTGTCATTAAAACTTTATAAAGCCAAACCTGCCGCGAGACAGGGACGGAAAACCACGGGACTTACAAGTCAGCCGGGTTGCATCTTTACAGGGATGTGGCTCGGCTTTTTTATTGCCAAGTGTTGTCTTTAGCTAGTGCACAATTGTTAATTCCTCATGATTGCACAGGAAATTTATATGCTTGATATGCCGAAATATAGCCATATTTTGATTGTAGCATTTTTTGTTTTCATGAGTGCCTGGACTTCATCGTTCGCTGGCAACAACAGCGGTGCGGCCTTTTCCACCTGGCCGGATACCGGACAGACGAAATGCTACAACAATACTCAGGAAATCCCCTGTCCGGCACATGGAGAACCTTTTTATGGCCAGGATGCCCAGTACACCGGCCCGGTTCGTTCCTATACCCTACTCGGTGGCGGCACCATGGTCCAGGACAATGTCACCGGCCTGATCTGGGAGATGAAAAACAGTATGGATGGAACACGCAAGATTATAGCAATCCAAATGATGCCGACAATACCTATACCTGGTGCGACCCCAATACCTGCCACCAACGGCGGCAATGCGGGTACCTGTGGCGCCAACGACACGGCGGATTTCATCGGCCAACTCAACAGCGGCGGTGGCTTTGGCGGTTACACCGACTGGCGCATGCCGACGATCAAAGAACTGGCCACCCTGGTTGATCTTGGCCGAATCTTATCCGGCTATTGATCCGATATTTGCCGCTACAACCCAATCGTCCAATTACTGGTCGTCTACTACCGACGCGGGCAATCCGGACCGTGCGTTGGCTCGTCGATTTCGGCGATGGCTAGTCAGCACCTCGAGCAATAAGTCGAGTGGCTATTATGTGCGTGCGGTTCGCGGCGGACAGACCCAACCGAGAACAGATTTGTCGACAACAATGACGGTACGGTGACTGATACTGTCACCTGTCTGCAATGGCAGAAGGCGACAATGGATACCAAGAACGGGGTCGGCCCTGACACCTACAATTGGCAGGATGCCCTGGCCGTCAGCGAGAATCTCAGTCTGGCTGGACATTCCGACTGGCGCTTGCCGGATAGAAACGAATTGCGTTCTCTCGTTGATTATAGCCGCTACTAATCCGGCCATCGATCCTGTTTTTGCGGCTACAACTCAATCGTCCCATTACTGGTCGTCTACTACCTATGTGGCTACTCCCGGAGTATCGCTTTTCTTATCTCTTTCGGCACTAGCGGCAGCGGCCTGAGTCGGTGACTATAAGTCGGCATGGCGGCCTTCATTATGTGCGTGCGGTTCGCGGCGAACAGTGTGGAGGCTTTATTACTTTAGGTGACGTCAATAAGGATGGTTTTGTTGGCCTTTCCGATGCAGTGCTCGCACTTCAAGTAATTACGGGGATTGCTCCAGGTGATACGATTTCCAATGACAATGATATCAATGGTGATGGCAAGATCGGTATTGCCGAAGTAATCTATGCACTTCAAAAGGTAGCAGGGTTGAGATGAACGCTGTTGATCTGGCCTAGTCGGCCTAGTTGGGGGAGCACGCAGGAGAAAGACAGCCTGCTGATTTACAAAAAACTACCTACCGCAAATTGCTTTACACCAAAGGCAGGGTCGTTCAGTTGATTCT
>CAVWHG010000007.1:0-60337 GCA_963754865.1 uncultured delta proteobacterium
CTCTCCTTTTCAAATACTGCTGGGTTCGTATCTCGAAACAATTTTCCGCGGCTAGGCAATCAAGTGTGTTCTTTACCATAGGCCCTATAGCTGAGCAACAATCGTTGTGTTTTTTGCTGTCTTTCTCTTCAGGATCAGGTTCGATACTATAAGAGGCTAAACGTATCCTGATAATATTTCGCAGTAGTATTATTTTTCCATGACAAAAGTCACCTCAAACCCTCGGCAAGATCGATACTTCTGTAATCGGCTCGAAAGTGAGAAAGCATCTTTACTATCAAATGCCAGGAACACATCCAACCCTCTATCAAGCAAGATCTTCCAACCTTTATCCGTCACAATATGGCGAGCATGAATGGATTTATCAGGAACGAATTCCCAAGAAAACCGAATGCCACCACTCCAGATGTTCTCTTGGATATTCATGAGATAGCCTTTCTGTTGATCGCCGTTAAACTCGTCTTCAACAGTAATGAGATGGACTTCAACCTCCTCCTCGTCGGATTTTAAACGGGTAACAGTTTCAAGCAACTCCATCAGGTTTCGCAGTTGGTGGAATTTTCGAAGATAGGCATCAGTTATGGTTAGTTTGGAAGCCCCTTTCAGGTAGGGTCCGAAAAGTTCATCAAAACTGATCCCTTTCTGGTTTTCTTCAATGACCAGGTGCTGTTCCTTGAGAACCTTATTCTTTGGCGCATCCTCAGCACAGGGGTGGTAGATGTCTCTGTTTTCTCTGTATCAGCACCAGCTTCTTCAGTCGTCGGAGTACCGTGAGGATAATAATGCTGGGGAAACTGCTTTTCTTCAAGCGTCTTCACCAACTGTCGTGTATAGGCCCCCGGAAAGAATAAAACCGTTGGTTTCTCTTTGGCTGTGCTTTGTAAATTATTCAGCACGTTGTGCGACCGGATATAGGGAAAGACCTCGCCGACGCCTGCCAGAAAAAGCACATCAAAGTCATTGTCAGCGAGCTTGGCAGCGATGGCCGGCACCAGATGTGCCTCTGGATCTAAAACCCCTTGGAGTAACTCCTTGAGTTGTTTATATTTAATTTGGTAATTGAGGATGTCATTCTTTTTATCCTTCCCGCACTGATTCAGACATGGGAAAAAACAAAATATCCCGGCGGCTGGCTTGAGGAATCGCCTCCAAAAGTCGGGGAGTCAGCATGGCTGAGTTGATTGTGTTATCGCCTGTCAGGAGCTCGGCTTCTCGCAGAATCTTGAACAACACCTGCCGGAGCTTATTTCGAGTCGCCGGCCGTATTTTATCAAGTTCCGGTTCGACTCTGATTTCTTGTGAAGAAGGAATCAAAGTCTTCGTAGTGAAGATCGATCTTCAGGCCAAGGTAGCGTTCTCGAATAATCTCGACGGCAAAATCGGCGACAAACTGATAGCAACGGCAAACCGAGATCCACAGGAGATATCCTTGCTCTTGAACAGTACCATGAATAAGTAAATCCAGCTCGTCTGGGTAGAGCATTTTCAGCCTGGAAATAATCTCACGGGAGACACGCTTTGCAGAAGTAAGAGTCTGCCTCTTTATACAATCGAGGCTCGCGGGAACGTTAAATACGCTGTTATTGGCCTTTTGTCGGCAGTTCTTATTTCGCACCCTGCTCTAGAAGCACAACATCGGGACTCCAGTCCAGCCACTGTTTTTCCGGTTGGTCGTGGAGAGGGAAAAGGTGCCCGGCAGAGATCGCCGACCCGCTGCGGCCACCATCCGGAGTGGCAAGGGCAATACCACCGCGGATGATAGCGGTAAGGGATTCCGTCGAGATCGTTACCCCGGAGAAGATGCCACCTTCGATGCGGGCGCCGCTGACCTGCCAGAACCTCGTGTTTTCGCGGATGATGGCCACATACTGCGATCTGATATTGGTAAAGATCCGCACCTTCTGGAAAGAGGGAGACAACTCGTAGCCGGTTACCTCGCCGATCTGCAGCTGCCGATAATAGATGGGGGAGCCGATACCGAGGGAACTGAGATGGTCGGCTTCGAGAATGATGCCCAGGCCTCCCTGGTTGGCGATCTCCGTCAACGGCGGATCGGCAAGTGCCTTGAGTAGCCGTGTCGGCTTGCCGTTTCCGGGCAAAATATTGAGGAAAGAGCCGAACACCAGGGTCTCGGCGTTTTTAACGCCGGAAAGGTTGAACTCGGCCTGTTCCACCCAGATTTTGGTATTGCTGCGGAACAGTGCAGCGACCTGCTCATTGACGCGGATGGTGGCAATAATGGTTTGGTGATTTTCAGCTAAGCGCAAATTGCTGACCTTGCCTATGTCAATGCCTTTATAACGGACCTTCGAGCCCTCCTTGAGGCCCCTGGAACTGTCAAGCATGACCGTCAGCTCGACTTCATCGGCATGCAGGGCGTCCTCAAGGTTGGCGAACAGTGGATAAGGCTGAGGCGTCGCCGACGGTGACCCCATAGACGAATTGATGCAGCCGATACCACCGGCAAGTATCGACTGGAGTGAGCCGCTTTGCAATTTGATGCCATTCAGGTCACCCGAGACCTGGATGCCGCTGGTGTTGTAAAAACGGGTGTTAGGTTTGACGATGTTCTTGAACCCGTCAAAGATCAGACACTCGATCAACACTGATTGCTGATCGGCGGAAAGCCTGAAATCCTCGACCTCGCCGATCTTGATTTTTTTGTGGAGGATGGGCGATCCGAGGGTCAGCGACTCGGCGTCCGGGGCAACCAGCACGACCCGTTTGCCGGCAGGCTGCAGGTCGGTGACCGCCGCAACGGCCTCCCGGTAACTGTTGTGAAGATGGAATTCATAACCTTCTTCCGGTTGGACAGCTTTCGGTTTTTTCTGTATATCGGGGGTGGTGAAATTCACTCCGCCCTGCAGCATTTTGGCTAAAGGTCCTGTGGAAAGTGACACTCCCTCGGCCAGACTGCCACGCATTTCAACCCCGGACTGGATCCAGAATACACTTTTTTTGCTGAGAAACTTGAGATAGTCCTGATAAATGAACAAAGTGGAGCGGATTTTCATGCCCGCCTTGTCGATGCCGACATCGACAACCTCCCCGACCTGGATGTTTTTATAATAAATCGGTGACTTGGCGGAGAGGTCGACGGGGCCGTCGGCGCTGAGCACCATGGTTTTTCCGGGACGCAGCGGGATTTGCGGACGGCGCCTCGGAGAGGATATCAAAGTGATCTTTGAATTCCCCACTGCCCGGCTGAAAGGTGATATGTGCTCCGGACAGCAGCAATTGCAGATTACTAAAACCGGACGGTGAGATTTCCGGCTTTACCAGCCAGAATTTAGTGTTTTCCCGGAGGATCAGCTCGGTCCTCGGATCGAGGAGAATATGGGCGGTAACCGTCCGTTGTTCATCATTATTTATTTGGATTTCCTTAACAAAACCTGCCTCGAGACCACGGTACATGACCTTGGTTGCACCTTCAACGATGTCTTCACTTGAGGTCAGAGTCAGGGTCATGGGAATACCGTAGTTGGCCGCTTGGGCAGTCAGGATACAGGGAAAACATATGGCCGTTTTGCACTAGAGGGGTAGTTGTCAATGATTCCGGGGTATGAAGGAGGATTCCGCCTCGGAGCAGCGAAGCGAGGGACTCAACCTGGATCTTCAAAGACGGCAGTTTGCCGCTTATCTGTATGCCGCTGGCGTTGCAGAAGCGGCTTCCCTCTCGTACCAGATTACTAAATTCGGGTTTGATGAAGACATCAATGAGAATGTTTTTATCACCTTCAAGGAGGTATCTCTGCACATCACCAATTTGTATATTTCGGTAATAGATGCCGGTGCCCACCTGGATCGAGCCGAGAACCTCGGCGCGGATTTTCAAGTGCAGTCCCGGGGTATCGCGAGACACCGGCGGTGCCGAGGCAAGGCCTGCGAATTCGCGCAGGGGGGTGGTCGAGGTGCCGACCTGAATGCCGATATAACTGCCGGAAAGTATGGTCTCAAGGCCATGAATGGAACTTGCCGACAGTTCCGGTCGGACTATCCAGAAGAGGGTGTCTTCAACCAGATGTTCCACCACTGACTTTTCCATTTTTACTTTGGCTTGGATTTGTCGATTGTTGAGATCGGGGAGAATTTTGGTGACCAGGCCGATGGGAATACCTCTGGCCATGACCTGGGTTTTGCCGGGTACTATGCCGGTGGCATCGGCAAAAAGGATGGTGATCTCGACCCCGGCGTTTTTATAGCTGGAATAGACCAGCCAGCCACAGATGCACAAGGCGATAAGTGGCAGAGTCCAGATCACTGAAATTCCGCGGTTTTTTCTGACGTGAGCGGTGGTCATGGTGCCTTCCCGAGAAGTGTTGCAGGTTGTTCTTTGTACTCCGAATTATCCATGGGAGAGCAAACATCCCAGATGATGCGTGGATCAAAGGTCGTGGCGGCGAACATGGTGGCGGCAACGACAAAGGAAAAATAGGTAGCTGCCGGAGCGGTATGAATGGAGGTAAAAAAACCATAATCAACGAGGACACTGAGCAGGGCAATGACAAAGATGTCGAGCATTGACCATCTGCCGATAAAGGCGATAAAGCGATAGAGTTTGGCCTTTTGCACAAGAAAATGGTCATGGCCGGGTCGGGTCGAGCGCAGCAGGATAAAGAGGCCGACGATTTTAAAGACCGGTACGAGGATGGAGGCGGTGAGGATGATCAGGCCGATGAAATAGGAGCCATCCTGGAGAAAATGGATGATGCCGTCGACGATGGTTGAGCGGTCGGGAATACCAAGGAAATCGACTTCCATGATCGGCAGCAGGTTGGCCGGTGCAAGAAAAATCGTCGAGGTAATCACTAAGGCCCAGGTGCGGGCGACGCTGTGTGGCTTTCGTTGATGGAGAATCGTCTGGCAGCGGGGACAGCCGGTGCCGGCAAGGGAGGCTGGGGAGAGTTTATGGCAGATGTGGCAGAGGATCAGACCTTTTGCGGCGGCGGTCTGCAGTGTCTCGAAGGGTTGTTGCTCAACCGAAATTTCTTTTTTGTCTTCGCCGCCTTGATCCTCGATTGCCTGCCAGAAAAGATCACGATCGACGATGGTGGAAATGGCCAGAGTGATCAGCACCAGGCAGGAAAAACATAAGATTCCGGAGTGATAGTCAATATTCGAGGTGCCGGACATTTTAATAATGGTGACCAGAATACCAAGCAGATATACCTCGATCATCGCCCATTCCTCAAGATGCAGATGCAGCCGGAAGAGGGATTTGAGAGCGGAGGGGTATTTTTTTCTCTGGAGCTGAAAGGTTATATAAAAGATGGTGGTGAGCAGGATGAAAGGAAAGACGACCGCCGAGAGCAGCACCATGAGCGAAACGAAATAGTAATCATTTCGGTAAAAGTTTAGAATCGATTCGAGTATATTGGCGGAGCCGCTGAAACCGAACGACTTGAAGGTCATGAGGGGCAGCAACATTGCCGGCAGGTAGAGAAGGAGACCGGCGATGCTCAGGGCCAGCACTTTGCTGATTGAGGCCGCTGAGCTCCTGCTGAGTGTTTTGCCGCAACGGGGGCAGACCACCGAGTATCCAGCCGGGGCTGCTGCTTTGTGCAGCAGAAGATCGCAATCCGGGCAGGCGGTGGAGTGGGCGAAAGAGATCGGCAGCGAATGCAAAATACTTTCCCTTGAAGGCAGGTTGACGGGCAAGGCTTATTTTTTCGGTAATTATAGTAACGTCATCGCGGTTGTTTGTCATATGAAAAACAAGTATCGAACCATCTGCCAGGCACCTGCCGCAGGCATGGACGTCCATAAGATAAAGAGGTTGATGATGAGCGCCAACAAATGGCTGAAAATTACCATTGAAACCGATCCCGTGCTGGTCGAGCCGATCAGCGATTTTCTCGTCGGGGTTATTGAAGCGGGAGTCGAGACCGGTGCGGCGGATGAGCCGAATTTCGGCATCTTGACCTGTTATGTACAGAAAGCCAATCCCGAGCCGGAGGAGGTCGCGGAAATCGTCGCCAGGATTTCTTCGTATCTCATCGAACTTGCTGAAGGTCTTTGCAGTGCCGACGCCCCAGCTTACCTCCTCTCTCTTTGACGAGGAGGATTGGAGTTCAACCTGGAAAGAGCACTTCAAGCCTTTTGTCATCGTGCCCGGCCTGGTGATTGCCCCGACCTGGGAAGAATATCGACCGAACGCCAGGGGAGGCGGTTATCACCATGGATCCCGGCATGGCCTTCGGGACCGGACATCACGCGACAACCAGCCTTTCCCTGGAATTGCTGCGTCGCACCCTGACTGCCGGCAGCACCATGCGGGTACTTGACGTCGGCACCGGCACCGGCATCCTCGGCATGGCGGCCATGCTTTTCGGGGCATCAAGTGTTCTGGCTATCGACAACGATCCCGAGGCGGTTGCGGCGGCAACTGACAATGTGCGGCGAAATGTTCAGAGCGATCGGATGCAGGTCAGCCTGACACCGCTTGGCGAACTGTCCGGTCAGTATCAGGTTGTTGTCGCCAATATCGTCCACGATGTTCTCCTTGATCTTGCCGAAGATTTGACCCGGTTGACCGCCGAAAAGGGGTTTTTGATCCTCTCCGGGATTCTTGTCGGCGAGCAGGTGGCGAGTATTGTAAAAGCTTTTTCAGGCAAAGGGTTCACGCTCCTTGGTACAGAAGAGCGTAAGGAGTGGGCTGCGTTGCGATTTCAAAAGAGCTAGTCGGATCAACTTATTCACTCTTCCTGGGGATGGGGTGGGCGCATCGGCGTGAACTGGTAATCGGTATCGAAGATGATTCCGACACCGTCAGCTTCTCGGCGAATGACGATGGCCGTGGCACTGACCCAAAGATTTTTACCGGTCAGATTTTTCAGGCTTTCCACGGAGAGAATGAATTTCAACCGTTTCACGTCGTCGAAACCGAGGAAGAACTCGACGTTAACCTTGGCAGCCATCGGGAAGGGGTGGGAGGTTTTGAGAAAGGCGCCGCCGGCACTGATATTGGCGGCAACCGTGTCAATTACCGGCAGCTGGTCTTCGCTGTGGCGGTAGGAGATTCTCGCCTGGAGGTTGAGGGAAAATCGTTCCTGGGTACGTTTGTCACTGGGCATGAATACTTCCTTGGCACGAAGGGAAATGACGAAACACGAAACTCCTGTATCAATACTTACGGAATGCAAGGAATAATGTCAATTTGAAAGAGATCATAAGCCGAGCGATGGCGGTTTTACCAACTCTTTCACCGAGAAATCCAAGGAGCAAGAAATTCCATGCGACGATTCTTTTTTGATCCGCTTAGCCGCAAAGGAGACACGCATCTTCCTGCCGGAAGAGGAGTCGCGACATGTTGCCAAGGTTCTCAGGCTCTCGGTCGGCAGTGAAGTAGAGCTCCTTGACGGACAGGGCACGGTATACCGGGCGACTATCGTTGCCGTTGGCCGGCAGGTGCAGGCGAGAATTGTCGGTGTTGTTGCGACAGGCGATGGCGCGGGAAAAACTCTCTGGGTCGGCCAGGGCATCCTCAAGGGCGAGAAAATGGATACGGTCGTGCAGAAATGCACGGAACTGGGGGTAAGCCGCTTCAGCCCCTTTCAAAGTTCGAGATGTCAGGGCAAGGCCGATCCCGGCACAGAACCGCAAAAGGCACGAGCGTTGGCAGCGCATCGGCCTTGCCGCCTGCAAGCAGTGCCTGCGGCCGCAACTGATGCAGCTGGACGCCCCTGTGGATCTTGCCGACCTGCTGCGGGATACGCAGGCACCTCTTCGCCTGCTTTTCTGGGAAGAGGAAGCAGTGCTGCATCTGCAAGATATTCCTGCCCTGCCGGCGGCGCAGTCGGTGGCCCTGCTGCTTGGCCCGGAAGGGGGATTTTCCCGGGAGGAGGTTGACCTGGCAAGGCAATTCGGCTGGCTGACGGTCAGTCTCGGCGAGCGCATCCTGCGGGCGGAGACGGCGACGCTGACCGCTGTCGCCATCGTCCAATTTTTAATCGGCAATCTATAAGGATGACAAAATGACCATAACTCAAGAACGTTCGGTAATCCTCAAAAAAACCGACCGGGTTATTGGCCTGGATGAGGCGCTTGCAACCGGTCACCGGATCATCGATGTCCGTTCGGCCGGGGAGTTTGTGGCTGGAACTATTCCCGGGGCCATTAATGTTCCTCTTTTTGATGAAGATGAGCGCGGGGTTATCGGCACCATCTATCGCCGAGGCGGCCATGGCGGGCATGCCCAGGCTGTCGATCAAGGCTTTGAATATGTAGAAAAAAAATTGGCGGCGCTGGTTGCTTTCTTCGAGCTTTTTCGAGATCAACCCTTGGCCATCTGTTGTGCCAGGGGCGGGATGCGTTCGCTGTCGGTGGTTAATCTGTTGGCCCAGGCCGGGTTTAATGCCTGTCAGCTGAAGGGTGGATATAAAGAATATCGCAGGGGTGTCCTTGAACGCCTGGAGAGTTTTCAGCCGAGGTTGATTGTCATTCACGGCTTGACCGGCACCGGCAAGACCCGGATTCTCCAGCGCCTGCAGCGGGCAATCGATCTTGAGGATCTGGCCGGACATCGCAGTTCGCTGTTTGGAGGCCTCGACCGGCAACCCAGCAACCAGCGAACCTTTGAAAGCCGGTTGGCCGAGATAATCCCTGCTCTTGGCGAGGAACCCTATTTCATTGAGGGAGAGAGCCGGAAAATCGGCAGGGTATTTATCCCCAAACCCCTGGCCCAGGCCATGAAAAAGGCGGTTCTCGTGAATATCCATTGTTCGCTCGACACACGGATCGCCCGCATCATCGAGGATTATCCGGTTGCCGATGACGAGATTTTGCAGCAGATGGAAGCCATTTTGCGATCATTGAGGCAGAAGATGGGTGCGGAACTGGTGGAGAGAATGTGCGACTTGCTGCGGGAGGGCAATCTGCCGCAACTCGTTCGTATCCTTCTTGTCGAATATTATGATAAACGCTATGGCAAGAGCATGAGCGAGTACCATTTTTCCCTGGATATTTCCGCTGAAAATATTGACGCCGCGGCAGCGAGGCTTGAGGATTTCCGCCGTTCGCTGCCGCTTGTCGAGTCGTGACCGGTCAGCCCCCTGCGCCGGGAGTTTGCTGTTTATCTTTCTTGTTGTTGTTGTTGTTCTTCTTCCAGTTGTTTCTTGTTTTTTTGTTTCACTGCTTGTTCTTGTTGTTTTGCTGACTCATCCTGCCGTCGCTGGTGATCTTGTTTCTGCCGCTGCTGCATCTCCTGCTGCTGTCGACCTTGCTCTTCTTTTTGCTGCCGCTGCTGCATCTCCTTCTGCTGTCGACCTTGCTCTTCTTTTTGCTGCCGCTGCTGCATCTCCTGTTGCTGCCGACCTTGCTCTTCCTTCTGCTGCCGCTGCTGCATCTCCTTCTGCTGTCGACCTTGCTCTTCTTTTTGCTGCCGCTGCTGCATCTCCTGTTGCTGCCGACCTTGCTCTTCCTTCTGCTGCCGCTGCTGCATCTCCTTCTGCTGTCGACCTTGCTCTTCCTTCTGCTGCCGCTGCTGCATCTCCTTCTGCTGTCGACCTTGCTCTTCTTTTTGCTGCCGCTGCTGCATCTCCTGTTGCTGCCGACCTTGCTCTTCCTTCTGTTGCCGCTGCTGCATCTCCTTCTGCTGTCGACCTTGCTCTTCTTTTTGCTGCCGCTGCTGCATCTCTTGTTGCTGCCGACCTTGCTCTTCCTTCTGCTGCCGCTGCTGCATCTCCTGTTTCTGTCGACCTTGCACTTCTTTTTGCTGCTGTTTTAGCTCTTGCCCTTGGAGCTGTTTGTTTGTTTCCAGTTGCTGCAATTTTTGTTGATTGGCAACCTCAGTGTTTTCCTGTTGACGAAGCTGGTCATCTTTTCGACCGGCCCGATTATCCTCTTTGTTGCTGAGCTCTCTTGGCGATCTGAGACGCGGTTTATCCTCCGGAGTGTTTATGTCACGAGCTTCGCCTGTTTCCCCAAGAATTCGCTGCCGCCGCTCTTTGTCACCTCTTGGGGCAGGTATTTGTTGCTGCTGTTGCAGTCGCTCCTGTTGCTTCCCCTGTTCGAGCTTAGGAGGCAGCGGTGATTGTTCCTGCGGTTTTTTCAAGCCATTTTCTTGCCGCTGTCTTTCCTCTTCCTGCCTTTGTATCTTGCTGGGTGGTGGGCTGAGAGATTCCGGCCCCTGGGCCTGCTTTTCCCGCGGTGATTTCAGACGTTGTTGCAAATCTTTATTCCCATCTTCTATGTTCAGTGAACGCCCTTTATCTTCCTGGTCGTTCCTGCGCCCTGTCTGACCTTGTTCTCCTTTGCCTTTCGGGTCAAGTCGCTGGTCTTTCTCCTTAGAAATCGGCCGTTCGCGTTCTTTCGGTTTGATCAATTTTCTTTCCTGCCCGAGGGCATTGAAGGGTTTGGCAATGTCGTCATTACCAACCAACCTGGACGAAAGCTGAGGTTGATGAATCTCGACCTTTGGCGAAGGTTCAGCTTTTGCCTGAAAGTGTGTCAGCTCTTTTTCAATCCGTTCGCGGTTGCTTGGGCCAAAATCTTGTTTCGCTTTATGGTTGTCGTTGATCCGGTTTATCACCGTGATGTGCGGTTTGTGACTGACTTCTACGTCATTGTAGGTATAACGGCGTTTATCGATAGTGACGTTGTTGATGATTGTATTGTTGATGACCGTCGTTGGTCGGTAATTATTGATGATGACGTCTCTGCCGATATTTTGCTGAATATGCGGAGTGTAGCGGCTTCCTCGGTAAAAGTAATCGCGATCAATAATGACTGCCTCGTCGATATAACGGTAGCGGCCGATGTTGATATTGACAACGGTTGTGTTGCTGATAACGACCGTTCGTCGCCCCCAGCGCCGGTGACCATAATACACCTCAGCCGGGGCAAGCGGTACCCAGCCGATGGAGGGTCCGCTGTGCAGCCAGCCGACCCGGCCCGGAAACCAAGCGAAGTTGATGGAAATCCCTGGCGGGCCGGCATTAAAGCGAGCAATCGGAGGCATCCAGTACCAGCCGGCAAAGGATTCAACATAGACCCACGAGCCATAATGATGGGTGACGTATCCGAAGGGTTCGTCGGGAATCCAGCAGTTGTCGCCGTAATAGACGGTCCAGCGCCCGGCGGTAAAGGGCCGCCAGCCTGGGTCGATGCGGGTCGGCCGCCACATATCACGATACGCGCCTTCATAATGAACGCGTTCCCACTGGCCGTTTTCTTCCAGAACATAGGATTGATCACGAATAGGTTCGGGCAATAAATTCATTGAAGTGCTTTGGTTTCTGAGACGCTTGGTCCAGAGGGCCTCGCGCTTGCCATTCCAGTCGTCCCAGGCTGAATCGACCATGCCGTTTCCTTGGGCCGTTTCCTTGCCGTCGGCAATAAGAGAGGAAGATCCTTGCCAAACTTCATACTTCGTCCTTGAATTATCATGGACAAAATCGACGTTGCCGCGAATGGCGATGACCTCAAGGGACTCGTCGCCGACATAGAGGTCGAAAACCGTACCGGCCGGTGCGACGACATAGCCGAAGGGTGTAGTCACCTTGATGACCGCATCCTCACCCTTGTTGTAGAAGCGGGCAAGGCCTGCGGCCACATCCACGGTCGTCGCGTCAGAGTTCAGGTTGATGAGTTGAACCTGAGTGTTTTCATCTATCCGCAGCCAGGTCTTGTTCGGCATGATCATCTCGGCTTTTGCATCATCTCCCGAATAGAGGGTGTCATCCAGGCCGAAGGGCGAGTCCTTCACTGTATTCACCCAATCTTTATTTTCCTCTATATATCGCAGGAGTTTTCCTTCGATGTGCGCGATGCGTCCGATAAGAATTTCCTCATCACTCTCCGAGGCCACACCCAGCGTGCAGGTAAACACCATCCCAAGAGCGGCAAGCAGCATTACATGCATAAATCGCAAAGGATATTTCATATCATCTCCTTGGAGAGCTGTGGTGATTGAGTACAGCAGAGCGGAATGTCCATCGATACTCGCATACTATAAGATTGTGTGAGGAAGATTTCAACTGGTAAGGTGTAAAGAGCCCGACGATAGATCGCAGGCCATGTTAATGGATCGATCTGTGGAAAAATTTTTATGTGAATACCCCCTATCTGACAACAGCTTCCAGCGTGGAGGACACGATCCAGCCTTGGCGGTTGGTTTCATCTTTGACATATGTGAAGGATCCATGATTTTTTTGTGGAAATACCAGGCGACCCTCCTGGATGGCGCCGATCGAGGTCGCCGAGGCGAAGGGTGAGATGAGCAAGCGGGCATCGGCGGCGGTTACCACCGACGGCTTGAAACCCTGGTAGCGGACGGCCGTTCCTGTTCCGGCAACGAGCAGTACGAGGAGGCAGGAAATTCGTATCCCGACACGGGTTTTGCCTCCCAGTTGGAATTTGCTGGCAGCGGCCTGGAAAAGGGTGAAACCAAGCAGCGCCAGCAGACCAAGCATCGCCCACTGGTTGAGGCTGAGGAGAAAAAATACCTTGTCGGCACCGCTCGGTTCGCCGGTAAAAAGACCGCTTTCCTTGCGCACCAGTTCCAGATTGCCGATGATATCGGAATCGCCGGGGGCAAGTCGCTGTGCACGTTCATAGTTGAGAACCGCCCGGCCTATCTTTCCGCTCTGGGCATAACTGTTGGCAAGATTAAACAGCACCGCCGGAGACAATCCGGCTGCGGCGACCAGCTCCTCGTATCGGGCAATCGCCTGCTCATGCTCGCCGCGACTATATGCCTCGTTGCCCTGTTGAAAGAGCTGTTCCTCGCTTGTGCTTGCCCTGATTTCTAAGCTCTGCCACAGCATCAGGCCGGTGATCATCAGGAGAATGCGGCAAAAGTTTCGACCATTCATGGCAATGCCTCCAATTCCTTTTTCATAATTTGCAGATAGGCCTGCATCTTTTCCCGGGACAGCGTGGCGCCGCCGTAGGCAGCTGCATCGGCTGCGGCAAATATTTCCACAAGCGATGCATCCGCGCCAAGCCGATCTTTGAGGCCGGTAAGACTGATGGCGGTCGGTTCCATATTCCAGGAGAGGCCCATCTGGTTTTGCATGGCCGTTCTCGCAGAAGCAAGAAACAGAAGACTGTTGCCGGCGGTATAGGCCTGCTCGACAAGGTTGAGGTCCGAAGCGAGGAGATGGCCTTTCCGACGTTGTAGCGCTTGTTCCGGATGTTTTTGCAGGTTTTGCCGACGCAGTTGCAGGAGAAACGAGGCGAATATAACGACGATACAAAGTGCCACAATAACCAGGAACCAGCTCTGCAGAAAGATTGGAACGATCTTTTCCTGAAAATCCCCCAGTTGCACATTAAGTGGTGCCATTTGTTCGAAGCGGCCATTCGTTTTATCCGGACCACTTCGGCCAGGTGGCGGCAGGGCTGCAATTGGTGGCGGTGGCGGGGCAGGCGCAGTGGCGCTCTTTGCCACTTTGATGCTTATTGGAGGGCTGGTCCTGGTAATGTATTCCTTGTTCAGCGGATCGAAATAGCTGAAGGAAAGTGGCGGAATTTCATGTACCGCATCCCTTTTGGCGACAATCGCCTGGTCAAACACCTTGGTCCCGGTATAATTGCTGCCTTGGCTGGTAAAGGATGCAGTCGGGGTATAGGTTTTCCAGTCCGGGTTGTCTGCAAAAGAAGGTGCTTCGACCCGGTCAAAGTTGCCGCTACCGGAGATCTCGATGCTCAGTTTCAGCGGCTCACCGACCTCGAGGTCTTGCCGGTTGGCAGTAACCTTTAAGGAAAAATCACCGATGGCGCCACTGAAGTCCTTCGGTTGATTGGTTGCCGGCAGGGGAATGACGTTAAACACCGCCTCCTGGCTGACAACGTCGATCGGTTTACGTTGGGCGCCGCCGAAAACGCTGTCGAAGAAGGGATCGTTGAAGGCCGAATCATCAAAAAGGCCGCCACCGAAGGGGGAAATTGACCGCCTTTTCTGGGGGATGAGAAGCGAGGCCTCCATGCTGAAGGTAAGAGGGTGTCGGCCGGCCTTAATACCTGAGAGGGTGGTATCCCACGACAGGACATGATAAGGTACGCCATTAACGAGTTCTTGGCTTTGAACCGGCTTTTCCCGCAGTTGCGTCATGACCACTCCATCGCCCCGCAGGGTCGGCAGCGAGTTGATATCGGCACGATATTTTTGTTTGAAATAGGCCTTTATCTTGATGGGGACGATTTCTCCGGGATAATGATCGGCAAACTCAGGAATGTGGATATAGGCCACCTCCTCCGACGAACGTTCCCCTCCGCCGCTGTATGTCGAGCTCCCTTTTGCCGTGCCGGTTACCTCGAAACTCATGGCCTTGGTAGAGGCGATTTCGCCCCCGGCGTTGACCTTTATCGGGGGAATGGTGTAGATCCCCGGTTTTTGCGCCTGGACCAGGTAGTTATTGGAAAGTGAAGAGGTCATGCTGCCGTTGATGACGTTGATCCGGCTTGACTGGCCACGGTTTTGAAAGGTTACTCCGGCGATTTCCGGTAACTCGATGGTCGAGACGCGGCTGGCACCGTTCACCGTAATGGTCAGCATGGCACCCTGATCGACCGGGAAGGAGAGATGGCTGAGAGAGGCCTCAAGGCTGATATCCGCCCGAACCTCCAAACCACAACAGAGAACCATCAGGCAGATCAGAAAAATGAGTGATTTTCGATCGTGTTGCATCACCAGTCCCTGTCGATTTCCTTTTCTTTAGCCCTGCGACCCGACGGCACAAAATTCAGGTTGCCCTCTTCGTTTTTCAAGGCATTGAGCAGCCGTTCCGCCTCTTCCTTGGTCATTTTGCCAAGTTGTTGCCGCACGGCATCACTCGCTGCCTGTTCTTCTGTTTTGTTCTGATCTTCTAGTGCTTTTCCGGTTTCCGCCGGTGGCTCCTGTGCTTCTTTTTGCTGTTCTTCACCGGTTTGTTCGGCCCCTTCTTTTGCATCCGCTTTGTCGGTATTGTCATCGGCCTGCCCTGGCGATTTGTGTTCAGAAGGTTGTTCGGTCTGTTGTTGATCTTCGTTTGCCGGGTCGGAGCCATTCTCCTCTTTCTTTTGTTGCCCCTGGTCTTTTTTGTCGCTGTCTTGGTCTTTTTGCTGATTGTTTTGTTCGCCTTGCTGGTCTTGTTTTTCCTGCTTCTCCTTCTCCAGCTGCTTTTCCAGTTCCTCCAGCTGTTTGGCAACGATGCTTTGATTGTTTTTGGCGTCGGGGTCGCTCGGATCAAGTTCCAGCGCCGATTTCAGGGAGGTCAAGGACTGTCGCCAAAGGCCTGCCGTAGCCTTGGCATCGGTCTGACGCACCTCGGAACCTTTCTGATAATAGCTGTTTCCCCGGTTATAGTAGGCCTTTTTCTGGAGGTCAATCTTGTCACTCTTCAGAGCGCCGCTAAAGGCTGTGATGGCATCATCATACATGTTGTTCTTATAGGCGGCTGCACCGAAATTAAATAACAATTGCGGGTCGTCCGGTTTTCCCGCCAGTTTTTTTTGGTAATACTCAGAGGCATGCAGGTAGTCGCCGCGCCTGTAGGCCTCTTCCCCTTCGGAAGCGTAACCATTGCCATGCATATTTGCCATAAGAAGGAGGGCAAAGCCCAGGACCTTCCCGGCCCGTGCCCATGTAAATCGGCGTAGCAGCGATTTGATAAACGGCAGGAGGGGAAGTCTGCGGGCCACTTTTCTTTCGCCGATAAGCAGTTCGACCATCAGGAGGATGACCGCAAGGGCTAATGGCCACTCAAATCTTTCGACCGGAACCTTATGCCGGCGCTCGGCCAACTCTTCCTTGGGGATGAGAGCCAGCTTTTTCTGGTAGATGGTTTCAAGGCCCTCGCCGACCGGACCCAAGGGGGCATAGAGGCCGCCACTTTTTTCGGCAATTTGTCCAAGTGTTGCTGCATCAAGGCGGGAAGTGACGAAATTGCCGGACGAGTCTTTGATAAAGCCCTGATTGCTGCCGGTTTTTAGGGGAATGAGTTCGCCCTGGCTGGTGCCTACGCCTACGGTATAAATGGTTAAGCCCTGTTTGGCGGCGGCCTCGGCCGCCTGTATGGCTTCGCCCTGCAGGTTCTCGCCGTCGGTGAGGATGATGAGAATCTTATGATTTGCCGCATTGCCGAGGGTCTGCGCGGCCTTTTCGATGACCGCCGCAATGTTGGTGCCGCCCAGGGGAATGAGATCGGTATTGACGGTCGACAACGAATGGAGAAAGGCTTCGTAATCGATGGTCAGCGGGCACATGAGGTAGGCGGTGCCGGCAAAGGGCAGAAGTCCCACCCGGTCACCCTCAAGTTTCTCGACGAAATCAAGAATCGCCAAGGAGGCCCGCTGCAGGCGATTCGGTTTGATATCCTCAGCCAGCATGCTCTTCGAGGTGTCCAGGGCAAAGAGGAGATCGATCCCCTTGCGTTTCACCTCCACCCACTGATAACCGATCTGCGGCCTGGCGAGTGCGACAAAACAGAGAAAAACGGCGGCCAGAATGAGGAATTTTTTAAGATGGCGCCGAGTGGTGGAGATGTTGCCGGTGAGGCGACCGATAAGCTGCGGGGCAACGAATTTTTCCAGGCCGGCCTGGCGCCTTTGCGCCAGGGAGCGAAAGAAAAAAAACAATCCGAGACAGAGGCCGAAACCGACTATGAGCCATGCAGGTTGCGATATATCCATAGGGTTCCTCGGGCTTAAGGCAGTCTTTTACGGGTTGAAAAAATCTCCAGGCCGAGCAGGATGAGGGCGACAGCTAAGAGAAAAGGGAAAAGCTCCCGGTAATTTTCAAATTTCTTAATGGTCTTGGTGGTCGTCTCCATACTGTTGATTTCATCGTAGATCTTGGCAAGTGACGGTGTGTCGGTCGCCCGAAAATAGACGGCGCCGGTCTTTTCGGCCACCTTGGTGAGGGTGTCTTCATCGATGTCGACCTTGACCCGCACCAATTTTCGTCGCCCGAAGGGGTCGGTCATCGGCATGGGTGCCTCGCCGCGGGTTCCGGCACCAATGGTGTAAACCTTGATGCCCAGGGTCTCGGCGGCCTCGGCGGCAATAAGCGGGGGAACACTGCCGGCGTTATTCATGCCGTCGGTGAGGAGGATGAGGAGTCGTGATTTGGATTTCAGATCGCGCAGATGGTTGACGCCGCTGCCTATCGCCGAACCTATGGCGGTACCGTCCTCGACCATGTCAACACTTAAGGATTCCAGTCTCTTGCGCAACCAGTCATGGTCGAGGGTCAAGGGGCTGACCAGATAGGGCCGGCCGGCAAAGGCCAAAAGGCCGATGCGGTCGCTCGGCCGCTGGTCGATGAATTCGTCCACCACCTTCTTGACGACTGTAAGGCGGCTGGCCGGTTTGCCGTCGAGGGTGAAGTCCATGGCCTCCATGGAACCGGAGACGTCGACGGCAAGGAGAATATCAATGCCGCTGGCCTTGATTTCGGTAGTAGTATTCCCTTGCTGCGGTCTGGCGAGGGCAAGAATCAGGAGGGCAAGAACGGCCAGGCGCTGAAGGAGGAGGAGGGAACCTGGTCGTGCTTTTCTTGCCCCAGCCAGAGTCGCAGCAAGGGACGTTGAGGAAAACAGGAGTGCCGGGGCAGCCCCGCGCCGCCCGTGGAGGAAGGCAAGCAGGGGTAGGAGGGCGAGAAACCATAGCAGGTGCGGATGAAGAAATCTCATGACCGTCCTCCCGGTGTTTCCATTGCGGGTCGAGTACGGGTGATGAAGGCGCGCACCGCTTCTTCCATCTGCTGCATATGACCCTCATCAGCAGGCAGATGAGCAAATTTTGCCATATCGGCCTGTTCCAGGCAGGCCCGCAGTTCGGCCTGGTATTCGATCAGGGGCGAATGAACCGAGTCATTGAGGCTTGCGAAAAATTCCCGGGTCGTCTGCCGGGTCGAGCGGATGGTGAAACGCAATTCGATGTAGCGGCGAAGGATTTGACCGGCCTGATCCATATACCGGAGACTTTGCCCGGAACTCATCAGCTGTCGTGCCTGGTCTAAGTCCATGAGTGCCTGATCCCAATGGGGAATGGGCGGAGGTTGCGGTTTCTTTCGCCGTTTAAAAAAGAAAAAAACCAGCCCGAGAAGCAGGAGAACGAGCAGGGCCATTGCCGCTTCCATCAAGTAGGGCGGGTATTCGGACGTCGGCACAGGCCCGTGTATATCGTGTAAGGCTTCGGTTTGCATTGTTGTCTGTTGCCCGGGACTCTTTTGCAGAGTCAGGGTGTCCTCGTCCGTATTGGCCGCAAGGACGGTGCCGGGCGCGACAAGCGACAGGGGCAGGAGCCGGAGCATGGCTAGCCTTTTCATGTCGCCCTCCCCTGCCGAGCCTTAAAAAAATTGAGGAGTGGCGGGAGGTAGGGGGTGTTGGTCAGAAGATCGAGCAGGTCGATGCCGATTGAGCGAATGACTCTCTGTAATGATTTCTGCCGCTCCTTGGCCAGGGCATGGTATTGTTGTCTGATATAGGCGTCCGAGGTGTTCAACTCGACCTGATGGCCGCTCTCGGCATCTTCCAGGGTCAGCCAGCCGACGTCGGGAAGTTCGAACTCCCGAGGATCGGAGACAATGACACTGATCAGGTCATGCCGCCGGTTGCTGATCTGCAGCTTTGGTCGCAATTCCTGCAGGGCAGCGTCAAAATCCCCGGGCAGGCAGAAGTCGGAGATAAGAAAGGCTACACACTTTCTTTTGATAACCCGGTTGGTGAAATCAAGGGGCGCGCCAATATCGGTCTTTCGGCCGCGGCCCTGGAAATAGAGGATCTCCCGGATGAGACGGAGAATATGACCACGGCCTTTTTTCGGCGGGATATACAGTTCAACGACATCGGTAAACAAAACCAAGCCGACCTTGTCATTATTGCGAACCGCCGAAAAGGCCAGTACCGAACCAATCTCCGCCATCAGTTCCCGCTTTGAGCTCTGGGTCGAGCCGAAATCTCCGGAGCCGCTGATGTCGATCATCAGCATGATGGTCAGCTCCCGCTCTTCGGTGAATTTTTTGATATGCGGGATACCTGTTCGGGCCGTAACATTCCAGTCGATGGAGCGGATGTCGTCGCCGGGCACATATTCGCGGACCTCGTCAAAGTTCATGCCGCGACCTTTGAAGACCGACTGGTAACTGCCGGCCAGGCTGTCGTTGACCAGACGCTTGGTCCGCACCTCGATCTGCCGGACCTTTTTCAGGATCTCTCTCGTTAGCTGTACGTCCATAGTCGTTCCGTCGGCTCTCAGGGCACTGGCACCGTATCGAGAATCTTTCTGATGATATCCTCGCTGCTGATCCCTTCGGCCTCGGCCTCATAGCTGATGCGCAGACGATGGCGCATGACGTCGAGAGCTGCCGCTTTGACGTCGTCCGGAGTGACATAGCCCCGGCCGGCAAGAAAAGCCAGGCAGCGCGCAACCACCTTGAGATTGATGGTCGCCCGTGGCGAAGCACCGGTTTCAATGTACTGCTGCAATTCCAGTTGATAATTTTGCGGCTCACGGGTGGCATACACTAAAGAGACGATGTAGTCCTTGATCTTGCCATCCATATAGATGGAGTTGACGACCTTCCGTGCCGCCAGGATATCGCCCGGGTGGGCGACCGGGGCGACCACTATCTCCGCATCGGTCCGTTCGAAATTGTCGAGGATGCGTCTTTCTTCTAGGCGGCTCGGATAACCGACCACCACCTTAAGCATGAACCTGTCGACCTGCGCCTCAGGCAAGGGGTAGGTGCCTTCCTGTTCGATGGGGTTTTGGGTGGCGAGCACCAGAAACAGTTCGGGCAGGGGAAAACTCTGGTCGCCGATGGTCACCTGCTTTTCCTGCATGGCTTCAAGGAGGGCCGACTGTACCTTGGCCGGTGCCCGGTTGATTTCATCGGCGAGAATGAGGGAGGAGAAGATCGGGCCCTTTTTCACCTCAAAGCTGGTCTCCCGCGGATTGTAAATCTCCGTACCGACGATATCGGCGGGCAGCATGTCCGGGGTGAACTGAATCCTCCGGAAGTCGGTCTGGATCGCCGCAGCGAGTGTCTTTACCGCCAGGGTCTTGGCTAGCCCCGGCAACCCTTCAAGGAGAATATGGCCACCGGACAACAGACTGATCAATAGCCGCTCAACGAGGTGCTCCTGACCGACGATAACCTTTCCCATTTCGTACCTGAGTGGCGCGATCCAGCCGGAACTCCCGCTGACCGCCTCGTTGATCTTTTGAATGGAGGTATACACATCGGCGGATGGCGTAGTTACCTCAGAGCCGGAAGGGGCTGGAAGGTTGATGATATGGGGGAGTTTCTCAAGCATGAATTTTCTCCAAATCTTTTATCAAATGAATGAGCCGGCATGGCCGGCAGGATGTGCTGTCGAGCCACCGGACCTATGTAAGCATTCCCTGAGGGAATTTTCGATGCGGATACAAATTTCCGAAGGGAATCGCGTTTCTTAATGTTGTTTAAAATATAACCGACAAACATTACCACAGCCTTGCGCTGACATTACAAAGCTGTAATATTCAGAAAAAGCAGGAATAGGTAATTCTGATACTTTAAAGGGAAACCGTGTGACAACTCTTTCTTTCGCTGAACGGTGATATACTGATGACGATCATCAAGCCGGAAGATGAATGCAGGATTTTTGTCAATTAACAACCAGCATCCGTATTTCCAATTGGCCATGCCGCAACTTTATTTACAGGAATATGCCGGAAATCTCGCCGGTCGCAGGGTATGCATTGCCTGTCGGGAAGGCATCCTCCGTGATCATTTCGACGACATTGTTGCCGATCTCAAATTTCTCGTGCGCATGAACCTTGCTACTACTCTGTTTCATAATCTGCCGAGGCGCTTTGCCAATCAAAAGCTGTTGACTGAGTTGGAGAAAAAACTTTCGACCACCAACTTTGTACGGGTTGCCCCGGAAGTCGATTTTTATGAAGCGGTGCTCAGTCATCCCGACAGCGTGGATAAGCTCATCTTTCTTGAACGTCGTTATCTCATGGACCGCCAGGGAAAAAAAATCAACGCCCTCACCACCCGACGGGTGCTCGAATCCCTGGCCGATTTTGGCGATCTTATCGGTAATGTCAATTTCAAGGATGCAATGAAAAGGATCTGCACCAAGATCGAGGCAGGGGCCTGCGATCGGGTGCATATTCTACCGGCGGGCAAAGACACCATCAAACACGAACTCTTTACCGTTGAAGGTTCGGGGACGATGATTGCCAACAACTTCATTGAGGAATTCCGTCAGGTGCAAACCGATGAAGAGGTTGCCATGATTTCTCGCATTTTGACCAGTTACAAGCGAGCCGGTTTCCTCAAGCCACGCAGCAAGGAGTATCTAAGCCGCAACCGGGAGAATTTTTTTGTCACGGCAATCGACGGTATCATCGTCGGCTGTGTGGAACGGAAGGTGATCGATGCACGGACTGTGGAACTGGGGGCGCTGGCTATTTCCACCCGTTTTCTCAAACAACGGGTGGGCGCGTACACGGTCAATGCCTTTATCGGCACCATGCTGGCCAGGGGCTACCGGCGGTTTATTTCGCTTACCGGCAACCCGCGACTGCAGGCACTCTTTAAACAATTGGGTTTTGTCGAGGAGAGTCCCGGCGAATACAGCCAGCGGCAGAGTGAAAGCCCCGGGGTTCCGATGTTTTATAAAATGGTGGAGGATATTAATGAAACGTCGTGATACATTTGAAGATGCCGAAACAATCAAGATATGTCAAGGAGGCATCGATTATCAAGGCATCGTGAAACACATCAATGAAGGCATAGTGATTGTCAGGGAAGGAATTATCATCTTCGCCAACGATGCCTTTTATGAGATATCCCGGAAAAGACCTGAACAGGTAATCCAGTCGGATTTCTCCAATTTTATCGCGGTCAAGGACCAACAAAAAGTAGGTGAATACTGTATCAGCCGGTCCTTCAACGAAGATCTTTCCGACAGAATAGAGTTCCACATGCCACGAGAGGATGGGGATGCGATCATCGAAATGAAGAGCAGAGTCGTGGAGTGCGGAGGTGCCCCCGGACTACTCGGTGCCTTAACCGATATTACTGAACGGCGCCGAACGAGGAGCGAATTGCAACGGGTCAAGGAACGGCTCGAAAGTATCCTCCACGCCATGAATGAAGCCATAGTCTCCATGTCACCGAATGGTTACAAGATACTTTCAATCAATCCGGCAGTCGAGGCGCTCTATGGGATTCCGCTCAGGGATTTCACCATGGGGGAGAAGCACGTCATGGATTTTGTTCATCCGGATGATGTTGAGATGGTCAGGAAATTTTACGACAATCTCCCGGAGGTGGAATTCGATCAAGCGCAGTACAGAATTGTCAGCAACAACAAGAAAGTCAAATGGGTTCTTGATGAAGGGCACGTAGTCTATGCAAGAGGCGGAGCAACACTCAGAATTGATCACGTAATCAAAGACATTACAGAGGAGAAGTACGCAATCGATGCTCTCAGGCAGAGCGAAGCAAAATACAAGGATTTCTTCAATTCGACGAGTGATATGGCCTTTGCCATATCTCCCGAAGGAATGTTTATCGATATCAACGATGCAGGTCTCAATTTTTTGGGTTTTGCGAGTAAGGAAGAGGCATTAGCAAACAATGTCAGAGATTTCTATGTCGATATCGCCGAGAGAACTGAACTTATTAAAGAGATCTACGGAAAGGGCCATGTTGTCGGCAGGCATGTAAAATTTAAAAACAAGAAAGGAGAGCCCCTCGAGGTAGCCATCACCGCCCGCGCTAAAATGGATGACTCCAGGCAGATCCTCTACCATGAGGGTATCGTGCATAACATCAGTAAGGCCCTGGAAGACCAGAGAAACAGCGTGCTTCGCAACGCCGCCGGAGGCATGTGTCATTACCTCAACACGCATTTGATGCAACTCAATGGGGCGCAGAAATTCATGAAGGAAGACATGATAACCCTGGAGCAACTCATCAAGGAATGCGTCCAGGAGCAAAAGCCCCAGGAGGAGACCATCCAGGAAATCAAGGACACCATGCAATCGATGCACTCCTTCCACCAGAGTATCAACAATGCCTACGAAAGGATTTCCGAGGTGACCAAAGCATTTAATCAAGCCTTTATTTATAAAGAGGAGCCCTACTGCACCTCGACCATTCTGGATATTTTTCAATCCTATGGATATAAAGGGGACGAATAAAGCATCAGGGTAAAATCTCTTTAAGATGGATTTTATCGACCGCCTGGAGGCGGATAATGTCATGAAAACCCTTCCCTCGCTTTCGGTGATTAACCGTCCCCTCGCTACTGGGATACAAAGCGGAGCCGGGGCAAAACCGGCAGCAATAGAGGCCGATTTGTCCACTTTTGCACTGGGACAAACGCTTCGGGCGGTGGTCGTGGCAGAAAACGCCGGAAGATCAATTCACTCTTGAGACCGGAGGCAGCCGTTTTGTGGCGCAATCGAGGGTCCCCCTTTCCCCCGGCCAATCCCTGAAGCTTCAAGTAGTGTCGACAGACCCGAAAATTGAACTGCAGATCACCGAGGAGGATACGGTCAGCCGAAATTTTATCCGTTCCCTGGCGTCAACCGGAACGAGCCAGAATCTCACCGCATTTTTCACACTCATGCAGCAGGTGGCGCCATCGCAGTTGCCCAATCTCAGCAGTTCAAGCCTCCAGACTCTGCAGCAGTTTGCCCTTCTGCAACAGCAAAATGTTCCCGGACAGGAGGTGAGCGCTGGGCAACAGGGTACTGTCGGCCAAACATTGTCGGCGAGTGATTATGGGACGAAGCTTTTGCAGGAGATTTTCGCACAATTAGGGGGGCAGATGGAAAATCTTTTCGCCGACGGCAAGAATCAGGCAGTTTCTGCCTCGGTAAAGTCCGCCCTCGAGGATATTGCCCTTCTTTTTCAAGATAAGGGGCAGCTCTCCCAGGCTGCATTGTCGCAATTTGACCAGCAGAGAGCAGCGAACAAGCAACTGTTTGAAACGCTCTCTTCGCTTCAGCTAGGCAGTAATGCCGGCCAGGGGGCGAAGGAGGCGATTTTCGATCAGTTGTTGCAGCAATTGCACCTGCAACCGGATAGTACGTTCAGTGCAGTCAACTGGGCAAATGTCCTGAATACTCTCAAGTCCGGTTTTACTGAACTCGCTTTTCTCATGAGAAGCCCGGAAAGCCTGCTCCAGCTTTTGTCAAGCAACAGTCTGCAGAGCGGTCTGTTGAGCCAATCGCAGGCCGCCGCCATCCTCGCCGCGCAGGGCGGAGGCGGTGGCTCTGAAAAGCAAAGTGGCGAATTGCTGCAGAAGCTTGTCAACAAGCTTGGCCTCAATCTCGAAAGTATGCTCGCTGCCGGCAACAGGGAAGACGCGGTTAAAACGGTAAAATTTGCCTTGATCGAGCTCGTGCAAAACTTTGCGGCGCAGGGCAAACTGGTCGAGAGCGGCAAGCATGCCCTGAACACCCTGGAGTTTTTCCAGTTGACGCAACTGCAGGCGGTCCATCAGGATGCACTGGTCTTGCCGCTCCCTTTACCTTTTCTTGAGCAGGGCTATCTTCTGGTCGAGGACTACAAGGATCAGTCGGGCAAAGACGGGGGGGACAGGGAGATGCCAAAGCGCTTTTCCCTCTTTCTCAAACTCGCACCGCTCGGTAACCTCAAGATAGATTTTCTCTCCAGTGGAGATGGCCTTTATATCCGCTTTAACAGTGAATCAAAAGAGGTGTCCGATTTTCTCGCTTCCTTTAAAGACGAACTCAGTAATGCCATTACCGACACACTCGTACATGGGGTGAGTTTTACGGAAAAAAGCGAAGCCCCCTTGGCTGCAGTGCTCAAAAGAAGTCGGGCAGGAGCTGATTCCTTCATCGATACAAAAGTTTGAGTGGCTTGCGGGCCAAGGTTACCATCCTGACCCGCAAACCCATGCAAGCTGCCCTGTCTCTGTTTATTTCTTTTTAGCGGTCTTTGGATCTTCCTTGTACCCCAGAGCCTTCCAGTCGAGCCGACCTTTGTCGCCATGGCAGTCGCTGCATTTCAAGGCGTTGTCCTTGGGTGCCACCATGTGATGTACGGGCCATACCATCGAGGTTTCGACAAAGCCGTATTTCCCGCTATACGGCTGGTTGGCGGCCTTCATGCCGGCAGTGATTGCCGCATTCCAGTCATATTTCTGCCAGTAGGCATCGCTCCCTGGAGGGCCAAAGACATTGACAAAGGCTATGGTGTTGTTTTCGCTGTCGTAAGCTTGTTTTCCCTTCATTATTTTGAAAGGAAATATCCTTGCTTTCGGGTCATTGCGATTGCCTGTGGTTGAGGTGAGGTGAACCACCTTTGTCGGATCGATCTTGTCACCGGCGACATAGCGATTAATGGATCCATTGAACCACAAATAGGTGGGAACGACGTTCTTGTCCCATTTGAAATCGCCTTTCATTTTATCGTAAAGGGGCTGTCCGTACTGGTCTTTTGTTACCGGGTCATCCTTGCCCGCAGTTGACCAGTCCCACCACACTTTCGTTGGACTGACTTTGGCAAAGGTTGGAATATGGCAACTCTGGCACGCGACTTTGTCGGTGTGCTTATTCATCAGGGCGTTTTTATGCACTTTCCCGGTGTGGCAGCCGGAACAGTCGAGATGCGTCGGTTCGGCATGGGTAATGGTCACAGAACTCGACTCGCCCTTGAGAAAATGATTGGTTGCCTGGTGACAATCCTGGCAGGTCATTTTTTTTTCGCCACCCATGTGAATATCAATATCAGGGCTTGGATTGGTCATGGAAGAGTCTAAATCACCATGCTTGACATGGTCGCCACCCCCGCCGTAAAAATGACATGCTCCGCAGGTTGCACGTGATGTGGGGCCTACGGACTGAGCCACCTTCACCAGGTCGATAGCCGGCCAAGGCTTTCCTTTGGGGAGTTCCTTGTTTTCGCCTTCGTAGACCGGATGACCTGCGCCGGTCGGGAATTTCTTGTATGTACCGGTTGTATCATGGCAAATCAGGCAATCAACATTTTCGGTCTTGGAAAAGTCAAAGCCGGCATCTTTGAAGCCATATCCGGCGTGGCAGCTGGTACAGCGCGGCCAGTTTGAGGGTAATCCTATACAGAAATTATTGAGTGCATTAATCTTACCCATCTCAAGCCGTTCACCATTTTTTGCAAACTGGCCCTTGGACCAGGTCCAGTGGACAGTCTTCATGAAATCTTGACTTTCCTGCTCATGGCACTCAATGCACTTTTTTGTAACTTCAGGACCGGTTTTAAAGGGACCATTGCCTACCAAGTCCGCATGGTTGGCCAAGGCAACCGAAGCCAGTGTCACTGAAAAGAAAAGTGTCATTGCAAGTATCATTCTCTTTATCTTCATGTTGGAAGGGCCTCTCTTCTTGAATTTTAAAAGGGAATAGCCTGCTGTACAAATTGAGTATATCGGAAAAGTTATCATTGTCAAGGATGTTAAAAAAGAATGGATTCGGGAATATACATCGAGAAATTTTATGAGTGCCAGCCCTCGCCTATGGCAATTGACTTCAACATGAGGGTTGTTATTGTAAGCTCGTGAGCAACGAACCGATGTTTTCACCATCTCCTAACGGAGTCTTACCATGAAGAAAAAGATATTCTTTACCATTCTCGGCCTCATTCTCCTGGCGGGGGGGATTAGTGGTGTCAAAGCCCTGCAGATTAAAAAAATGATCGACCAGGGGAAGGCCATGACCTTTCCTCCCGAGGTGGTGACAGCCACCGGGGTGCAAAAAAGTTCCTGGGAGGCAACGCTGAATTCAGTGGGCAGTCTCACGGCGGTACAAGGGGTGACCATGGCTGCGGAACTTGCCGGCAAGGTCGTCCGCATTGCCTTTGAGCCCGGGACCAAAGTGCATGCTGGAGATCTTCTGGTCAAGCAGGACAGCACCACCGAAGAGGCCCAGCTCCGCTCCGCCGAGGCGCAGATCGCCCTCGCCCAGAACAACTTTAACCGGATAGAACAGCTCTTCAGCCGAAATGCCATCTCCCGTGCCGATTTTGACAATGCCGACGCACAACTGAAGGCCAACAAGGCCCAGGCCGATGCGATTCGCACGGCCATCGCCAAAAAGAACATCCAGGCACCCTTTTCCGGCCAACTGGGGATCCGTCTCATAAACCTGGGCGAGATCCTCAAAGAGGGAACCCCCATTGTTTCCCTGCAAACCCTGAATCCGATTTTTGCCAATTTCCAAATGCCGCAGCATCAGCTCGGGCAGATCAAAATGGGCTATATGGTACGGATAACCTCGGACGCCCTGCCGGGTGAGGCTATTGACGGCAAGATCACAGCCATTAATCCCCAGGTGGACAGCCTTACCCGCAATATAGGGATTCAGGCAACCCTTGAAAACACCGAAGAGCATTTGCGCCCCGGAATGTTTGTCAATGTCCAGGTGGTCATGCCTGCCCAAAATGAGGTGCTTGCCATTCCGGCCACCTCTGTTCTGTATGCCCCTTACAGCGATTCGGTGTTCGTTATTGACGACAAAACCGACGAAAAGAGTGGTCAGGAGGGCAAGGTGGTTCACCAGAAGTTTGTCCGACTTGGCGAAAAACGGGGAGATTTCATATCAGTAATCTCCGGCCTGACCGAGAGCGACACGGTTGTAACCACCGGGGTCTTTAAACTTCGCAATGGTCAGTCTGTGGTCATCGATAATAAACTGGCCCCGCAGTTCAAACTTTCCCCGAAACCGGAAGACAGTTAATTGCCGGGTAATCCGGCCATTCATCAGAATGCAAAATAATATTTCATAGTTCGTCGTGATTCCTCCTCAGCAGGCAACCCCTTTGAAGGCACCCCATTCATGAAATTTACAGATCTTTTTATTCGCCGACCGGTCTTGGCACTGGTCATCAGCCTGGTGATTGTCATTGTCGGTCTGCAGGCAATGAGGAGCCTCAATGTCCGGCAATACCCACGCAGCGACAACGCCGTGGTTTCGGTCACAACCGTCTATGTCGGGGCAAGTGCCGAGCTGGTTCGGGGCTTCATCACCACGCCGCTGGAACGGGCGATCGCTGCCGCCGACGGCATCGATTATATTGAATCCCAGAGTGCCCAGGGGCTCTCCACCATCAATGTCCGTCTGAAACTCAATTACGATCCGATTAAGGCCCTCGCCGAGATCAGTTCCAAGGTCGACCAGATCCGTGGCGATCTGCCCCCCGAGGCCCAGGTTCCGGCCCTCAACGTCCAGTCGGCGGACAGCCAGTTCGCCTCGGCCTATTTGAGCTTTACCGCGGCGGACCTGCGTCAGAATGAGATCACCGATTACCTGGTTCGGGTGGTCCAGCCGCGACTCTCGGCCCTTGAGGGCGTTCAGCGCGCCGATATTCTCGGTGGCCGCACTTTTGCCATGCGCATCTGGCTGAATTCTGAACGGATGGCGGCCTACAATATCAGTCCGGCGATGGTCCGCCAGGCCCTTGCCACCAACAACTTCCTGTCGGCGGTCGGCCAGACCAAGGGCTCGCTGATCCAGATCAATCTGACCGCCAATACCGATCTGCGCTCGGTGCGTGAATTCAAACAATTGGTGATAAAAAAAGAAGGTGGAGCCGTCGTTCATCTGGAGGATATCGCCGAAGTGGTTCTCGGAGCCGAGGATTACGGAGCGGAGGTCCATTTTTCCGGGCAGTCGGCGGTCTTCATGGGCATCTGGCCGCTGCCCAATGCCAATTCCATCGATGTGATCAAGCGGGTACGGACGGAGCTGGACGCCGTCCAGAAGCAGATGCCCAGCGGCATGCAGGGGAAAATTGCCTACGATGCCACCGATTATATCACCAATGCGATTCATGAGGTCATCATCACCCTGATCGATACCCTGCTCATCGTCGTGGTGATCATCTTCCTCTTTCTCGGTTCGTTTCGCTCTGTGCTGGTGCCGGTGGTGGCCATCCCCGTTTCGCTTATCGGCGGCATTTTCCTGATGCAGGTCTTCGGCTTCACCATTAACCTCCTGACCCTCCTGGCCATTGTCCTTTCCGTCGGACTGGTGGTGGACGATGCCATAGTCGTGGTGGAAAACGTCGAGCGCCATCTCCGCGAGGGCCAATCGCCCTACGATGCGGCGATCAACGGCGCGCGGGAGCTGGTCGGCCCGATCATCGCCATGACCATTACTCTTGCGGCGGTCTACGCCCCCATCGGCCTGCAGGGAGGCTTGACCGGTTCGCTGTTTCGGGAATTTGCCCTCACCCTGGCCGGGGCCGTGACCATCTCCGGCATTGTCGCCTTGACCCTGTCACCGGTAATGTCGGCGAAGATCCTCAAGCCGGGGCTCGAACAAAAGGGCTTTTCCGGCAAAATATCCAGGGATTTTAAGAAAATTCAACAGTTTTACGGATGGCTGCTCGGTGGTACTCTGAACGCCCGACCAGCTGTCTATACGGTCTGGCTGGTCCTTGTGCTGCTGACCTTTCCGATGTTCATGATGTCGGCCAAGGAGTTGGCACCGGCCGAGGACCAGGGGGTTATTTTCGGTATTCTCGATGGAGCGGCAAATTCGACGCTCGATCAGAACAGCCTCTATGCGGCGGCGGCCAATGATGCCTTCATGAGCACCCCGGAGACCGATTTCACCTTTCAGATTACCTTCCCGACCTCAGGTTTCGGTGGTATGGTGCTGAAACCTTGGGAAAAACGTCAACGAAATGTCTTTCAGATCCTGCCTGAGGTACAGCAGAAACTGCATGCCATCCCTGGCATCCGGATGTTTCCCGTTACCCCTCCGGCTCTGCCCGGCGGTGGCCAGTTTCCCGGTGGAATTCGTCATTGCCTCGACGGCCGAGGCCGACCAGATTCTGCAGTTTGCCCAGCAGATCCAGATGAAGGCCATACAAAGCAAGATGTTTGCCTTTCCGCCGCTTATCGATGTGAAGATGGATCAGTCCCAGTCGGAAATCGTCATCGATCGTGACAAGGTTGCCGATCTAGGACTGAATCTCCAGCAGGTCGGTTCGGATATCGGCACCATGCTGGGAGGAAATTTTGTCAATCGCTTCAATATTGCCGGTCGCAGCTACAAGGTTATTCCGCAGATCAACCGGGTTGAACGGCTGAATCCGAATCAACTGGAGAATATCTATGTTACCGGACCGGGCGGCAAACTGGTCCAGCTGTCAACCGTTGCTACCATCAAAAACTCCACCGGAGCGCGGTCTCTGAATCGCTTCCAGCAACTGAATGCGGTAAAGATCAGCGGCGTGGCGATACGACCGCTGGATGAGGCCCTGCGGTTTCTTGAGGATGAGGCAATCAAGATCCTCCCCAAAGGTTATGTGCTCGATTATACAGGAGAGTCCCGCCAACTGAGAACGGAAGGCAACAAGTTCCTTCCGGCCTTCGGGTTTGCGGTGATTCTCATCTTTATGGTGCTTGCTGCCCAGTTCAACAGCTTCCGCGATCCCTTCATCATCCTGGCCGGTTCTGTGCCTCTGGGCATGTTCGGGGCGCTGCTCTTTACCTTTTTGAAGATGCCCGACCCGAGCGTAGCCTTCTGGACCCACGGCTGGACCACGACCCTGAATATTTACTCGCAGGTAGGCCTTGTCACTCTCGTCGGACTGGTCTCGAAAAATGGTATCTTGATTGTCGAATTCGCCAATAAACTCCAGGAAAAAGGCCTGTCGAAACGGGAAGCAATCATGGAGGCGGCGATTACCCGTCTCCGCCCGGTGCTGATGACCTCCGGTGCCACCATCGCCGGCCATTTCCCCTTGACGCTGGTCACCGGTGCCGGCGCACTGGCCAGGAATTCCATCGGTCTGGTGCTGGTTGGCGGCATGGCAATCGGCACACTGTTTACCCTCTTTGTGATCCCCTCCATCTATATGCTGATAGCCAAGGATCACGCGAAGAATCGACGGGGGGCAGACTGATACGTAACCTTTATGCGGAGATATAATGGAAGATCAGAAAATTACTAAAATACTTGTTTCTGAGGAAGAGGTGCGCGACACAGTGGCACGCCTTGGCGCGGATATTACCGACCATTACCGGGGGATCTCTAAAGAGTTGATGGTCATCGGCCTGTTGCGGGGGTCTTTTATTTTTATGGCCGATCTGGTGCGGCAAATCAAGGTTCCCTTGGTGGTTGATTTCATGACCGTTTCAAGTTACGGCGATGGCACTATAAGTAGTGGAGATGTAAAAGTTGTTATGGATCTCGACTCGTCCATCGAGGGGCGCGACGTCCTGCTTGTCGAAGACATAGTCGATACCGGTCGCACCTTCAGCAAGGTGGTTCGGATGATGGGTAATCGTAATCCCCACTCCCTGAAAACCTGTACCTTTTTAAACAAGCCGGGGGCCAGGCTGGTTGATATCCAGATCGATTTTTGTGGGGTGAACATTGCCAATGAATTTGCTGTAGGTTACGGTCTTGATTATGCCCAAGGTTATCGTAACCTCCCGTATGTGGGGGTTTTGCAACCGGATTGATCGGTAAACGTTAGCCCCATAGTTGGATAAGTACCATGCTCAGCCACGGGAAATAAGTGATGATCAGCAGGGTGATGAATAACAGGCCGAGGAAAGGCAGGGTTGCGTAGCAGAGTTCGGCTATCGGCTTTTCGAAGCGGTAGGAGGCAAGGAAGAGATTTAAACCGACCGGCGGGGTGCAATAGCCGATCTGCAGGTTGGTAAGAAAGATGATACCCAGGTGAATGGGATCAACACCATAACCCTCGGCAATCGGCAGAATTATGGGGACGATCAGGACCAGGGCGGAGAAGATATCGAGCATCATCCCGACAATGAGCAGGAAGACGTTGAGGAGGAGCAGGAAGGTGTATTTATTATCGATGAAGCTCCGGATAAATTCAAAGAGGCGGGTTGGCACCTGTTGATCGATAAGATAGTTGGTGGAAGCCATGGAAGTGGCGATAATCACCAGTATGCCGCCGAACAGGACCATGGATTTGCTCATTACCGCCGGCAATCGTCCGAGCGGGATATCACGGTGAATAATGACTTCCACAACGAGGACATAAAGAGCAGTAAGCGCCGCCGCCTCGCCGGGAACAAAAAGCCCGCCATAAATGCCGCCGAGGAGGATGATCGGCAAAGGCAGTTCCCAGGCGATGACCCGTAGGCCATGGAGAACCTCTCGGGCAGTATATGATGGTCTTGCAGCGCGAACCGGACTTTTTGCCACGGCATAGCCGATGAGCAGGAGGAGCATAAGGATCCCCGGGAGGATGCCGGCGAGAAAAAGATGATCGATGCGTGCCTCGGCGATAACCCCGAAAAGGATAAGCGGCAGGCTGGGGGGAAAGAGCAGTCCGAGGCTGCCGGAGGAGGTGATCAGACCCATGGAGAATCGTTCTTGGTAGCCCTCTTCAAGGAGCGCCGGCAGCAGCAAGCCGCCGAGGGCAAAGATGGTCACCCCGGAGGCACCGGTAAAAGCAGTGAAGACGGCGCAGACAATGAGGGAGATGACCGCCAGTCCACCCGGTAGCCAGCCGAGAAAGATCCGCGAGAATTGAAGCATCCGGCCTGGAGCTTTACTTTCCGAGAGAAGAATACCGACAAAGATGAAGAGCGGGAGCGACACCAAAAGCGGCGTGTCGGCCAGCCGCGACATCTCGATGACCACCACGGAAATGTCGATATCCGCCGAGTAAAAGGACAGCAGAGCCAGGGCCCCGATGACCAGAAACAGCGGTGACCGCAGCAGAGCGAGGGCCAGGATAAAGAGTTTCAGGGTAGTCATACCGACTTGTCGCCTTGGCCTTGGTTTTTGCTTCCTAACGCTACTACCTGCATGATAAAAAGCAGGCAGGATTTGCAGGCGATGAGGCTGAAGGCCAGGGGGAAAATGCCATTCCAGAACCACAGCGGCAGGGCAAGTGGGCCATCGCTGCCGTCTTTTATTTCCCCGACAAGAAAGAGCCAGCCGGCCCAGCTCAGTCCGGCTGCCGCCAAGGTGCTGAATAATTGGGTGAGAAGCGACAGCCACGGATCAAGTGCCGGGGGAATCTGCTTGCCGAATATGTCCAGGGCGATGTGTTTACCCTGAGAGGTGGCAGTAACTGCGCCGAGGAGGCCGCACCATAATACCAGATAGCGGAGGAGGGGATCGATCCACAACAGGCCGCTGGAAAAGACGGTACGGAGGAGGATTTGCAGGCAGGCGAGGATGATCATCGCTGCCAGCAGCAGGCAGAGCAGTTTCTCTTCAACATTGTCGAGAATGGCAACTATCCTCTTGCTTGGATACATATCAGCGGGGTCGTTCAATTGGCCGTTCCCCCCGCTGATTTCTTACGATAATCTTTGAGCAGGTCTATCGTCTGGTCGTGAATGGCCTTCGACAGGGAATCAGGAATCAGCTGGTTGACCGTTTGCTCCCTTTTCTCATGCAGCACCTGCGCGGTTTTTTCGTCAAATTTTCCGAATTCGGTGCCCCGGTCAAGCATTACCCGTCGCGATTCACCGTTGCTTTCACGGGTTTTCTTGAGAAGAATCGGAAAATGCGCAGCCGCCGCTGTATGTATAACCTGTTGATGCGCCTCGGAAAGGGCAGCGAACTTTTTGCCGTCGAGGGCAAAGACCCCATAGGCATAGCCGTACGGCGTATCGATGACGTACTTGGCCTTGGTGAACCATTGCAGGACAATGGCACCGTAAAAAGAATTATAGACCGTTTCGATCAGGCCGCTTTGCAGAGAAGAGAGAACGTCCGGGATTGACAATTGGATGGGTATGATGCCCAAAGCCTTCAGGTAGTTTTCGGAGATCGGGTCGCCGGAAGGGCCCCAGTTTTTAGACTGCTGCAGTTGCTCAAGGGTATTGATGGGCTGCGTTGACATGGCGTAGATAAAACCCACCTCGGTCAAGGCTATGAATTCCAATTCCTTTTCCCGGAAGCGCTCCTTGAAGGTAGGGATCAGTCCTTCCGTGACATAATCGACTTCTTCGTAGGACTCAAAGAGAGAGGGGATGGCCATCACCCTGAAATCCGGGACGACTGTGGCTATTCCGGTCATGGTAAAGCCGCCGCCATGGAGTTGTCCAACCCGCATCTTGCGGAACATTGCCTGGTCGTCACCCATGACCCCTCCCGGGTAGACGCGGAAGCCGACTTCGCCGCCGGTTTTATCACTTACTTCCTTGGCAAAATTGTCGAATTGCTCGACCCACACCGAACCGGCTGGGGCAAGACTGGCAATTTTAAAAAGATATTTTGGGGCAGCCTGGAGCCATTGGCAGTTGCCGATGAGGAACAGGACCGTGCAGATGATCAGAGTGGCTATGCGTTGCATGGGGTCTCCGGGGAAATCGAAATCAGAGATAAGTGGTGAGTTAATCTTGGAAATAATTTTCTGCCAACAGTCTTTTGGCTCGGTTCACGGCGATCCGGTTGCTGAGGCCGAATTCCGGCGCACTGTCCAGCGGGAAGGCCAGCACCTCCTGGAGTAAACGGTCGTGCAAATCCCGGTCCATGGTCATCCTGGCCAGGGTCGCGGCGTAGGTGGTATGGGTCAAAAGAAAGCGCCGTTTGGAGATGGATAATGCCTTGTCAAAGTGGCCGGCGCTGAGATCGGGTCTGCCACCAAGCATCTCCGGTTTGGCGGCATGATAGGCACCGAAAAACAGATGAATGCTACCACCCTGGTAAGACTCGTCAAGTTCCAGGAGCCGTGCCATGATCCTTTCGATGTGGACGATATCGGCGATTGCTTCCGGAGAACCTTTTTGTTTGAGCACCCAGGTCAGCCAGCCGGAAGCCCCCCAAAAGACTTCGGGAACATCGCCGGCAGAGAGTTTTGCGAGATTTTTGTCGAAAGCCGAATCGCCGCCTTTGCGGTAATTGGGCAGCAAGGGCAGGAGGAGTCTTTGACCGTAGATCTTGGCCTTGGCCGCCATGGCATCGATTCGCTGGTCGGAGCCGCTGCATTCTTCAAGAGCAGTGGTGTAGGCGCTGTAGGATTGCGTTGCGATCAGCAGAAGGTCCTGATTTTCAGGAGAAGAGACGAGCATGCTGTCGAGCATCAGTAGATAAGCCGGGGCACCTTCACAGACCAGCTCTATGTCCTGCTGTTGCTGAAGATTACCGACCGCCGGTTTGATCACCGTTCCGGTAATCAAACTTGCACAGGAAGACAAACAACAGCAAAGACAAATAAGCCAGACAATAGGTAAGAATGAAGGAAATGGTCGGGCAGACATATCGGTTGTTTTTCTTATTGTCTCTGATCGAGAGTTTTAGGCACGGTTTGGTTCATTGCGTCGATGGCTTTTTGCGTAGCAATAACCGCATCTTTCATGGCGTTCATGGCGTCTTGTTCCTTGTCTGCGGGCTGCGTTTTGAGACCCGTTACTGCCGCTTGACGTGTTGATTGGCCGGCCTGTTCAGTCTGCAGGTTTTGCTTATTCGCGTTGACATTCTCACTCCCTGCACCCTTGGTCGCCTTGAGCATCTCCTGCGTGGCAACGACCAGTTGTTTGGTTACCTGCAGCATATCGTTGGTAGCCTCTGCCATTCGTTGCACCGCTCCGGCGAGATCCTCTTCAGGCTCTTCCATGTCCTGGGTTTGTCCCTGAACCAGGCAAGGTGATTCCATCTGCACCGGCTGCTCGAGGTCGGCACCATCAACGGGCATCGGTTGCCTTATAAAGACACGGCCGCAGGGCATCATTATGAGATCTTCTTCCGTCGCCGGTTGTTTTTCACCTGTCATCGGGCATGGGGGAATATGCAGCCTTGCGCAGGGAGCATTCTTAAGGCAGGGGGCGTTGGTCGAAATCTGATGCTTTATAAACATGCAGCCGCAGGGCATGACCACGATATTTTCTTCATCCGGTTGCGTCAGTTCGACGGCGCCGTGTTGCTGAATCATCATTGGGCAAGGGGTTTGATGAACTAGAGTTGCCTCACCGATCTTTGGCTCTGTAGCCACTACCGGGGGTGGTTGACTGGCTTTATCAGCGATCGCCTGGGAAGGTGGCATTGCGATGGCGGCTTCTTGCTGTGCCGGCTGCGGGGTTTTTTCAACCGCTGCTGCCACCGGTTGCTTGCTGGTTTCCGGCGGCTGGCTGCTTGCATAGGCTGTGCAGGCTGAGCCGACTTCTCTACGGTGTTATGCACCGCCTGTTCCTTTTTTGCTTCTGTTTTTTTGGAATTGTCTGGACCACAACCATAAACAAGAAGATAACATGCAATTAAGGCTAAAAATGCGTATTTCATCGTACCAATCTCCTATTTGAAATAATAATTAATGCAACTTGCCGAATTCGAAGGTCGGCTCCTATGAAATCAGATATGATACTATCATAAATTTGTTGTCGGTTTCAGTGATTTTCCTTTTGTCTTCGAAGCCCCTCTAAAATCAAGAAAACTCATGTGCTCCTACCTTGAATGGCGGCGATGCTTTACCGGAAGTATTTTTAGCTGTTCTCTGTATTTAGCCACTGTTCTGCGGGCTATTTTGATGTTTTCCTCGGCAAGTTTTTCGGAAATAGCATTGTCACTAAGGGGATTGTTTCTGTCTTCTTCCTGGATCATTTTTCTGATCAGAGTTTTGATCGATTCAGCGGCCATGTCATCTTCACCTTCGCGGGCAATGGCGGTTGAGAAGAAGTACTTCAGTTCATAGATACCCTGAGGGGTGTGCACGTATTTATTGGAAGTGACTCGGCTGACCGTCGATTCGTGCATTTCAATATCGTCGGCGACATCTTTGAGGATAAGCGGTTTCAGATAGGCTGAGCCGCGTTCGAAGAAGTCGTACTGAAAGCGCAGAATGCTCTCCATGACCTTATAGATGGTGCGCTGCCGCTGGTACAGGGACTTGATAAACCAGTCGGCGTTTTTCAGCTTATCTTGAATGTATAGGCGTGACTCCTTGGCGAGATTTTTTTCATTTTTCAGCATTTCCTGATACAGCGAAGACAGTTTCAGGCGGGGAATATCGTCATCGTTCAACTGGATGACATATTCACCATCGACCTTGCGGACATAGACATCGGGGACGACGTAGTTGGTGGTGTCGGTGGCATAGGGCAGGCCGGGAAATGGGGTCAGTTCGGCGATGATATAGTTGATGGCCCGTTCCAGCTCCGGTTTTTTTCGTCCGGTTTCCTTCGCGAGGGCTTTGTAGTTGCGGGTCTCGAGCAGCGGCAGATGGTGCAGGACAATCTCTGCGGCAAGGCTGTCTCCTTTACCAAGACGTTCCAGTTGCAGGTATAGGGATTCACTGACATTGCGAGCACAGATGCCCGGTGGATCAAGCTCCTGGATGACCTCAAGAATATATTCGGCATCGTCACGCGAGCACCCTGTCTCGGCCATGACTCTCTCCAGATTTACCTCAAGAAAGCCATAGCGGTTGAGGTTGCCGACAATAAATTGGGCGATTTCCCACTCTGAAGCTTCCAGATTGCTGTGTGCCAGTTGCCAGTGCAGGTAGGCTGAAAGGCCAGGTTTTTCGGAGATGAAATCAAATTGCGAGGGGGCGTCGGCGGGTGGGGTTTCGTGGGAAAAGGAGAAATTGGAGTCAAAATTGTTGGCGTAGTCTTCCCAGTTAATTTCCGCCAGACCGTCTGACACCCTCACGCTTTCGGTAATTTCCGGCTCCAGGGGGATGGATTTTTCCTCGAGTGTTGAGGAAAGCGAGAAGGACGTTTCAAGGGTTTCAGGTACGGACAGATCTTCTTCAAGGGCTGGATTCTGTTCGATCTCGGCCTGGAGGGCATCAGAGAGTTCAAGCCTGTTCAATTGCAGCAGTTTTATGGCCTGTCGCAGCTGCTGCGTCATCACCAGTTTCTGAGTAAGCTTGAGCTGTTGTCTGAGTTCGAGGGCCATAAAGAATTACATGCGGAAATTTTCGCCGAGATACATTTTGCGGGCGACTTCACTCTCAATGATATCGTCGGCGACTCCGCTGGTGAGCACCTGTCCGGCGTTCATGATATAGGCAAAATCGCAGACTTGCAATGTTTCTCGGACGTTATGGTCGGAAATCAGGATGCCCAGCCCTTTTGCTTTTAATTTAAAGATGATTTTTTGCAGGTCGATGACCGCCAGAGGGTCGATTCCGGCAAAGGGTTCATCAAGGAGGATGAACTTCGGCTTGGTCGACAGAGCCCGCATAATCTCCACCCGCCGACGTTCACCGCCGGACAGCTCATGACCTTTATTGTGGCGGAGATGTTCAATTCCAAGGTCTTCCATGAGTTCGTTAATCCGGTTATTGATCTCGTTTTTTGAAAGGCCGAGGGGCTCAAGAATGATCCGGACGTTTTCTTCGACGGTCAATTTTTTAAAGACTGAAGGTTCCTGGGCCAGATAGGTAATGCCCTTGAGGGCTCTTTTATGGATGGGCAGGTCGGTTATCGTTTCTCCTGAGAGGACGATATTCCCCCGGTCCGGGCGGATAAAGCCGGCAATACTGTAAAAGGTGGTTGTCTTTCCCGCGCCGTTCGGTCCGAGGAGGCCGACTACAACACCGGGCTGGACTTGCAGACTGACGCCGTCGACAACCGTCCTGGCACCGTAGCGTTTAACAATGTTGCGTGTTTCAAGTATCGGCATGGGGTTAGGCTAATTCTGGAGAATGGTCATGTTGACTCGCGAAGGTTTTTTCTTGCCGCCATCTGTTTCGCCTGCAGTTGTTGCCTTGCTGCCGCCGATGACTTCTGAGCGGCCCTCGTCAAGATAGTAGATGATCTTTTCGCCGCTCACCATATTCTGGCCCTGCCACGCCTTGGCGTTTTCAGTCAGTATAACCTGTCTCTCCTTGGAGAGATAGAGCATTTTTTTGGCGGTTCCCAGCCATTCTCCCCGGGTGACTTCAACATTGCCGGTGCAGATCAATTTTTCAACTTGCTGTGTGGTTTTCTTTTCGGCCTCTGGGAGTGCTTTCTTCTTATCCTTAGGTTGCTTGGTTGGGCTTTCAGTTGGTTATAAAAGACAGTCATCTCGTCGGAACGGATTCGCACATCGCCCTGTTTGGCATCGACATCCCCGGTAAACACAACCGCATTGGATTTTTCGGTCGAGGTCATGCGGTTGGCTTCAATGTGAATGGGCGCATCGGCGGCCAAGACATCGATCTCGCCGCCGATGGCTGTGGAAAAAATGAGACAAAGTATGCTCAGCAGCAATGATCGGTCATACGATTTCATCGTGACCCTCCGCTTGTAAGGAAAAATATTTATGACCCGTGTTTTTACCGAGCCCATCGTAGCGTAAAGGTCCGCAAATGTAAAGCCATGGTATGCGGCGGCTAAACAAAGAATACTTTACTTACCGCATACGAGTCAGTACAATACAATCAAATTCCGGGCCTTAAGACGAGGTCTTAGTAGATTGAAATTACAATAAAATATAAGAACTGTATCGGGTGATAGGAAGTGGTGCCATGGTAAAAACCGTCGCGGAGAGTATTGAAAAGGCTAAAGTGCTTATAGAAGCTTTGCCTTATATGCAGGAATTCAGGCATAAAACCATTGTCATCAAATATGGCGGCCATGCCATGGTCGATGAACATCTGAAAAGACAATTTGCCCTTGATGTCATTCTCCTCAAACAGATCGGTATCAATCCGGTCATTGTCCATGGTGGTGGCCCGCAGATCAACAACCTCCTCGATCGTCTTGGGATAAAGCCCAGTTATGTCCAGGGCATGCGTGTCACCGACGGGGAGACCATGGATGTGGTCGAGATGGTGTTGGTCGGCCAGGTGAACAAACAGATAGTCGGCCTCATCAATCATTGCGGCGGCAAGGCGGTTGGGCTTTCCGGAAGGGACGGAGATCTGGTCTGCGCCAAAAAACTCAAGGTGAAACGGAAAAAAGGGGACGAGATGCTGCTCGATGCCCCACCGGAACTCATTGATGTCGGCAGGGTCGGGCAGGTGACCAAAATCAATACCGGGGTGCTTGAAAGCCTCAGTCGCAATGACTTTATTCCGGTCATTGCCCCGGTAGGCGTGGGGGAGGACGGCCAGGCGTTCAACATCAATGCCGATCTGGTTGCCGGAGCCATAGCCGGGGCTCTGGCGGCGGAAAAGATGATCCTTCTGACCGATGTCCCCGGGGTAAAAAACAAGGCCGGTCAATTGATTTCCTCCCTGTCCAGGTCTGAAATGGAGGGGTTGATAGAGGATGGCACTATTGCCGGCGGCATGATCCCGAAGGTCCGCTGCTGCGAGGAGGCACTGCGTCGCGGCGTCGCCAAGACCTATATCGTCGATGGCAGAGTGGAACATTCAATATTGTTGGAAATGTTTACCCGGGAAGGGGTGGGGACGGAGATATTCTGATGAACAGGTGTACAAACGACAAATGGAAGGAACGGGGTGATAAGGTTTTCATTGGCACCTATGCCAGGTATCCGGCAGCGATGGTCAAAGGGGCCGGTTGTCGCCTCACCGATGCCGACGGCAAAGAGTACCTGGATTTTTTAGCGGGGATTGCGGTCTGCGCCCTCGGCCACTGTCATCCGCGGGTGACCGAGGCCATCCGGCGGCAGGCGGGTGAGTTGGTCCACGTCTCCAACCTGTATTACACCGAGCCGCAGATACGCCTTGGCGAACTGCTCACCGACAATTCCTTTGGCGAGAAAATTTTTCTCGCCAACAGCGGGGCCGAGGCCAATGAGGCGGCTATCAAGCTGGCGCGGATTTATGCAGGCGAGGGCCGCTATCAGATCATCAGTCTTTCCGGCTCTTTTCACGGGCGGACGCTGGCCACCGTGGCGGCAACCGGTCAACCGAAATTCCATAAAGGCTTTGAGCCCTTGCCGGAAGGTTTTCAGCACGCCCCCTTTGGTGATCTTGACGCTCTTGCGGCGATGATCACAGGCAAGACCTGCGCGATTCTCTGCGAACCCCTGCAGGGCGAGGGGGGGGTGCGACCGCTGGACCGCGAATATCTCCAGGGTATTAAAAAACTCTGCGAACAACACCGGCTGTTGCTTATTTTTGATGAGATTCAAACCGGACTTGGGCGAACTGGTACGCTCTTTGCTTACCAACAACTGGGTGTTACCCCGGATATTCTGACCATGGCCAAGGCCCTGGGCAATGGCCTGCCGATTGGGGCGATGATGACTCGCGCCGAAATCGCTGCCGCCTTCACCCCGGGCACCCACGCCTCCACCTTTGGTGGCAATCCCGTGGCTTCGGCCGCCGCCGTGGCGGTTCTTTCCGTCATGCTGGCCGATGGCTTTCTCCCCGAGGTGCAACGCAAGGGCGTTTATTTTCAGGAACAACTGATGCGGCTCGCCGAGCGCTTTCCGGCGCTTATCGGCTCCGTTCGGGGCATGGGCTTGCTACTTGGTGCCGTGCTCACCGAGCAAGGTACGCCGCATGGGCAGGCGATTGTCACTAAGATGTTCGAACGGGGCTTTCTTATGAATTTTGCGGGCAATGTGGCGTTGCGGTTTGTTCCGCCGCTGATCGTTTCAACAGAAGAGATCGACGTTCTTGTGGCAGCCCTTGGCGCGGTGCTGGCCGAAATATGATGTGTTGCTCCTAAAAATCCGACGAAACCAAGCAAATACGGGGGAAATGTTTTGCAAATCACCACCCTTTTATGTAATGATGACGTCTTTCTCCCCTGAATACTGATGTTGCAGGCTGAAATAGGGGAGGTAATTGATGGGGATTATCCCCACTTTGTTTAGAGGTGCAGCGAGTGCCGAAGCATTTCAGGTCATTACAGGAATTCACAAAAATTGAATTGCTTGGTCTCATCGACCGAGCGATCGAACTGAAAAAAGAAAGGAAGATCGGTAAGATTCATCAGCAGTTGATGGGAAAAACCGTCGGTCTGATTTTTGAAAAACCATCGACCAGAACCCGGGTTTCCTTTGAGGCGGCTATGTATGGTCTTGGCGGACAGGTTATCTTTCTGTCCGGTCGCGACACCCAGCTGGCCAGGTCGGAGCCGCTCAAGGACATGTCCCGGGTCATGTCTCGCTATGTTGACGGCATGGTGGTCCGGACCTTCGGCCAGGAGGTGGTCGAGGAACTGGCCGCCTACGCCACCGTCCCGGTGATCAACGCCCTGACCGATCTGCATCATCCCTGTCAGGTGTTGAGCGATATCATGACGGTCATTGAGAAAAAGGGGCGGATCGAGCCCCTGCGCATCGCCTGGGTCGGGGATGGCAATAACATGGCCAACTCCTGGATACAGGCAGCCGGGATAATCGGCTTCGAACTGACCCTGGCCTGTCCGCAAGGCTATGAACCGGACAGCGCAATTCTTGCGGCAAGCCGGAAGATTGCCGACAAACCGATCTCCCTCATACAAGATCCTGCGGCCGCGGTTCGCGGTGCCGATGTTATCAATGTCGATGTTTGGGCCTCCATGGGTAAAGAAGATGAGCAGGAAGAAAGACTGCGCGTTTTCAGTTTGTTCCAGCTCAACCGGGATCTGTTGGCGAAGGCCCCGCCCGACTGTGTGGTATTGCATTGTCTGCCCGCGCATCGCGGTGAGGAGATAACCGATGAGGTTCTCGAATCGGCGCAATGCATAGCCTTTGACCAGGCGGAAAATAAGATGCATATCCACAAGGCGATACTTGAAAGCCTATTGGTTAAAACTGTTCATCTTTTTTGAATTTTAAAAATAATATTGTTTGAGGTTTATGCATGAGTGTTAACAAGATTGTTCTCGCCTATTCCGGCGGTCTCGATACCTCGGTTATTTTGAAATGGCTGGCCGAGGAGTATAAATGCTCGGTCATTGCCTATTCTGCCGATATCGGACAGGAAGAGGATTGGGATGCGGTCGAGAGAAAAGGTCTTGCCACCGGCGCCGAAAAGGTCATCGTTTCCGATCTGAAGAAGGTTTTTGTTGAAGAGTATATTTTCCCGGCCTTTCGGGCCAATGCCATCTATGAAGGCTCATATCTGCTCGGCACCTCGCTTGCCAGACCTTTGATTGCCAAGGAGCAGGTGCGTATTGCCCTGGCCGAGGGTGCAGACGCGGTGAGCCATGGCGCAACAGGCAAAGGTAACGATCAGGTGCGTTTCGAGCTCGGCTACATCGCCCTTGCCCCGAGCCTTACGATTATTGCCCCTTGGCGCATCTGGAATCTCAATTCGCGGCAGAAACTGGTGGAGTTTGCCAAAGAACGTAATATCCCGGTGCCGGTCACCAAAGAAAAGCCCTACAGTTCCGATGAGAACCTTCTGCATATCAGCTTTGAAGGTGGAATTCTTGAAGATCCTTGGAACGAGCCGGATGAAGCGATGTTCAAGCTGACCGTCGCCCCGGAACAGGCCCCCGATAAATCGACCTATCTGGAGATGACGTTTGCCGGCGGCAACCCGGTCGCCCTCAACGGGGTAGCCATGGAGCCCCTGGCCCTTTTCACCGAGCTCAACAGACTTGGCGGTGCTAACGGTATCGGCCGACTCGATCTGGTGGAAAACCGCTTCGTCGGCATGAAATCGCACGGTGTTTATGAGACCCCGGGCGGCACCCTTCTGCGTATCGCCCATCGCGATCTGGAGACCATCACCCTTGATCGGGAGATCCTGCGTATCCGTGATTCTCTGACGCCGCGCTATGCCGAATTAATCTATAATGGCTTTTGGTTCTCCCCGGAGCGCGAGTTGTTGCAGAAAACCATGGATGAGACTCAGAAAACGGTAAACGGCGTGGTCCGTCTGAAATTGTATAAGGGCAATTGTACTCCGGTTGGCCGTAAGTCCGATCAGTCGTTGTACCAGGTGAATTTTGCTACCTTTGAAGAAGATAATGTTTATGACCAGGGCGATGCTACCGGATTCATCCGACTCCATGGTCTCCGCCTGAAAATCAATGCTCTGCAGGGCAGGTGCAGTAAATAGGAATCGTATGATTGAGCAAAAAAAGAGCGGATCGGAAAAAATTTGGGGTGGGCGGTTCGGCGAGGGTACCGCTGCTTCGGTTGAGGCTTTTACCGCCTCCATTCACTATGATTGCCGGCTTTATAAATATGACATTGCCGGCAGCAAAGCGCATGCCGCCATGCTCGCCGATAACGGCATCCTCTCTAAAGAAGAACTGGCGGCAATAACCGATGGTCTGAATTCAATTGAACTGGAGATAGCTGCAGGAACCTTTCAATTCAGGCGAGAGCTCGAAGATATTCATATGAATATTGAAAAGGCCTTGGTCGAGCGCATTGGTCCAACTGGAGCAAAGTTGCACAGTGCCAGGAGCAGGAATGATCAGGTTGCCCTTGATTTCAAGCTTTATCTGCGCGATCAATGTGACGAGCTTATGATCCTTCTGGACGGGATTCGTCGGGCTTTTGTCGTGCTTGCCAGGAACTATCTCGGCCAGATTATGCCGGGCTACACGCATCTGCAGCGGGCGCAACCGGTGCAGATTGCCCATCATATGCTGGCCTACTATGAGATGTTTGGACGGGACCTGGATCGGATGGTTGATTGTCGCAAACGCCTTAATCTCTCACCTCTCGGCTGTGCTGCTCTGGCCGGCACCGGCTTGCCGATCGATCGGCAGCAGGTCGCCGAAACCCTCGGTTTTGCCGGAGTTACTGCAAATTCCATGGATACCTCGGGCGACCGGGATTTTGCCATTGAGTTCACCAGCAACTGCACGATGATTCAGCTGCACCTCTCCAGGTTGTCCGAGGAACTCGTCCTTTGGTCCAGCCAGGAATTCGATTTTGTCATTATCTCCGACAAATTTTGTACCGGATCATCGATCATGCCGCAGAAAAAAAATCCCGACATCCCTGAGTTGATTCGTGGCAAGAGCGGACGTGTCGTCGGCAGCCTGATGACCCTTATTACTCTGATGAAAGGACTGCCACTTACCTATAACCGCGACCTCCAGGAGGATAAAGAGCCGGTATTTGATGCCGTCGATACGGTCAGCGCATCTCTTGCCATTATGGCAGAACTCCTGGGAAATCTCAGCTTCAAGACGGATCGGATGGCGGCTGCGACCAGGAAGGGTTGCATGACGGCAACCGACCTAGCTGACTACCTGGTATTGAAAAATGTACCTTTCCGTGAGGCCCATGGTATTGTTGGCAGAGCAGTTGCCTACTGTCTTGATAAGGGCTGCGAACTCCCGGATCTGAGTATCCGGGAGTTGGGACAGTTTTCCGAGGTGATAGGAAAGGATGTTTATGAAGTGTTGAGTGTTGAAGGATCGGTCAACAGCCGGATTTCTTTAGGAGGAACCGGTATACAGAGAGTGGGAGAAGCATTGCTGGCAGCGGAAAAACAACTGGGGATTGGACGATGAAAAACAGATGCTTAGTTCGGGTGATGGGCGTTTTCTTTCTTGGCTCATCGTTTCTTCTGGCGGGTGGATGCGGGTTTAAAAATAAACCGGTGCCGCCTGAAAGCGTTGTCCCGCAGGCAATTGAGGATCTGCGCTATACGGTGAACGACAAAGGGGTGCAACTCACCTGGTCATATCCGGTTAAGACTATTAAGGGCTCAGCCCTCGACGATATCTCCTCGTTTCAACTGTTTCGGGCGGAAATACCTTTGGAGAATTATTGCGGCAGCTGTCCCATACCTTTTACAGAGCCGGTTACAGTAGGTGGCGGTTCACCCCTGGACGGTCAGACGAGAAGAAAGGTGAGCTACGATTCCAACCTGCTACGTTCAGGTCATAAGTATTTCTTTAAGGTTCGTTCCCGTACCAGTTGGTTTGCCGACAGTGCCGACTCCAATGTCATTACCCTGGTGTGGTTCGATCCTGCGGCGGCAACCGGGAAAGTGACGGTGGTCCCTGGGGATCGTCAGGTTTCGCTGGCTTGGCAGCCGGTAACCTTGAAGACTACCGGCAAGGATTTGCTGGTAAAATACCAGGTGCTTCGCAGTTTAGACGGCAAGGAATTCACTAAGACCGGCGATCCGCTGGTCGCTACCAGTTATATTGATCGCCAGGTCAACAACGGTCAGAAGTATTTCTATTCCGTCCAGACTCTAACGGAATACAAGAATGAACTGGCACAGGGCGGAGTGAGCAAAGAAATAGCAACTACCCCGATTGACCTGACTCCGCCGATACCGCCGACTGGGGTGACCACAGTGCGAACCGAGGTTGGCATTAAGGTCTTCTGGGATCGGAGTGATGATACGGATCTCTCCGGCTATCGGGTTTATCGTCGGGCGGCTGATCAGGACGGCTATCAGATGCTTGGCGATGTGGACCCAACTCATACCCTCTTTGTTGACACCAAGGCTGGTGAGAGCGTACGGTACTATTATGCGATTACAGCCCTCGACCGGGCAACGCCAGCCAATGAGAGCAGCAAGTCGAAAGAGGCCACAATCAGGAACTAGCGCTCTATTGTCAAAATAGTGTTATTTGTCGTGGTGCCGAGTCTAGCGTTGAAAATATTCCTGGTTCATGTGCAATGAAGAACAAAAGGAGTGAAAGAAATGGTAATTTTCCCCATTCCTTTTGAGAAAATGAGTGGAACCGGCAATGATTTCATCATCATTGATAATCGCAGGTTGTGTATTCCGCTTGCGGAACAGTCGGATCTGGCAAGAAGGCTCTGTCGGCGGCTGTTCTCCATCGGCGCTGACGGTCTGATTCTCATCGAGGAATCGACGGTCGCTGATTTCGTTTGGAACTTTTATAACGCCGACGGTTCGGTCGCCGAGATGTGCGGCAACGGCTCACGATGCGCGGCACGGTTTGCGTATCGGCATGGGATTGCCGGCAAGCAGATGAGGTTTGCGACTTTGGCGGGAATCATTGAGGCTGAGATTGGCGAAAAAGAGGATATGGTAAAAGTAAGGATGACGCGGCCGCACAGTTTTCGCCTCGGGCTTTCCCTGTCCGTCGGAGATGAGGAAAGAACGGTCGGTTATGTCGATACCGGCGTTCCCCATGCAGTGATCTTTGTTGATAATGATGACGTTTCTGTTCAAACCTGGGGACGGAAAGTACGGTTTCATGAACTCTTCGAGCCGCAGGGGGCCAACGCCAATTTCGTTAGGGTATTGCCCGACGGTCAACTGAAGGTTCGCACCTATGAACGCGGAGTCGAGGCGGAGACCATGGCCTGCGGCACCGGCGCGGTCGCCTCGGCGCTTTTTGCGGCAATACAAAAGGGGCTGAAATCACCCGTCGAGGTCATCACCTCCGGTGGGGAGATGCTGTCGATATCGTTTGATTTATTCGATGGTCCGGAGGCGGACAACGTTTTCCTGCAGGGACCGACCAGGCTGGTTTGTACCGGGAATGTAACCGCTGAAGCGCTGCTCTGATGGATCGTACAGATAAATAGGCGCAAAATTAGGATCGGAAGGAGGAGTCATGGAAAAATATCACGGAGCGCTTGTTGCAATTGTAACCCCGTTTATCGACGGTCGATTGGATGAACAGGGGCTGATTGACCTTATAGAGTTTCAAATTGCCGGCGGCACCCACGGAATCGTGCCCTGCGGCACCACCGGTGAGTCGGCAACGATTGGATTCGACGAGCATAAACGGGTCATCGATCTGACCGTCAAAACGGTTGGCGGTCGGGTGCCGGTGGTCGCAGGCACCGGCGCCAACAACACCCTGGAGGCTATCGAACTTACCGAGAGTGCCAAGCAAAGTGGTGCCGATGCGGTGCTGTCGGTGGTGCCCTACTACAACAAGCCGAGCCAGGAAGGGATGTATCTGCATTTCCGGGAGATAGCGGAACATGTCGATATCCCAATGTTTCTCTATAACGTGCCGGGTCGTACGGTGGTCAACATGCTGCCGGAGACTGTCGCCCGCCTGGCGGAAATTGATAATATCATCGGTATCAAAGAGGCCTCCGGCAGTCTGGAGCAGATTTCCGATGTTATTCGCCGCTGTCCCAAGGATTTCATCGTTCTGTCCGGCGACGACTTTACCTCTATGCCGACCATTTTTATCGGTGGCAAAGGGGTCATTTCGGTGATATCCAACGTCTATCCGCAAGGCATGTCGGCGATGATGGAAGCGGCGCTGGCAGGGAATATCAAAAAGGCCGGCGAGCTTCATTACAAGATGTTCGAACTGATGAAACTGATGTTCATTGACCCCAATCCGGTTCCGGCCAAGAAGGGCTTGGAAATCATGGGACGGATTCGCAGCGGTCTGCCGCGGTTGCCCCTGGCCCCGATGGGTGGTGCAAATCAGGAAAAATTGCAGGCGGCGATGCGCAACATCGGCCTTATTTAACTCTCTAGCTTTCAAGACACAGTTTGAGCAGCAATTCAGATGAAAGGAGCACAGAGATGATAAAGGTTATAATTGCCGGGGCGGCGGGCAGAATGGGGCAGCGGGTTGCGGACATGGTCAACCGCCATCCGCAACTGCAATATGTCGCCGGCTTTGAGGCGCAGGGTCACCCCTCTATCGGCAAAGATGCAGGTCTCCTCGCAGCAGGTGAGCCAAACAGGGTTATAATAGGCGATGGTTTAGAGTCGGTTATCGATAAGGGCGATGTTATCATCGACTTCACCTTTCATAAGGCCACCATGGAATTTGCCAGGGTTGCGGCCAGACATGGTCGGGCAATGGTCATCGGCACCACCGGTCTCACCCCCGACAACCTGGTGGAACTGCAGGAACTGGCAAAGAATTTTCCCTGTGTGCAGGCTCCGAATATGTCTGTCTGTGTCAATGTCCTGTTTAAGCTGGTAAAGAAGACCGCGGCAATTCTCGGTGATGACTATGACATTGAAATCATCGAGGCCCATCACAACAAAAAAAAGGACGCACCCAGTGGCACGGCTTTGAAGCTTGCCGAGATGGCGGCTGAAGGGGTGGGCAGAGACCTTGGTGAGGTGGCAGTGCTTGAGCGCAACGGTATTATCGGCGAGAGAGGTGCAAAGGAGATCGGCATTCAAACCATCCGGGCCGCCGATATTGTCGGTGAGCATACTGTCATGTTTGCCGGCCCCGGCGAGCGTCTTGAACTGGTGCATCGGGCCCACAGTCGCGATCATTTCGCCCGCGGTGCAGCCACGGCTGCCGCCTGGATTGTCGGCAGAGAATGCGGAATTTACTCAATGTTCGATGTCCTGGGCTTGCAGGATCTCTAGCCCCGGAGAACGACTACGGCGTAATGATTGAAGAAGTGAAGGCAATTATCGGCCTGGGATCGAATCTTGGCAATGGTCGAGCAATTCTGCGTGAGGCGTGGGCTACTCTCGGCAATGTTCCGGGGATAGGCCTTGATGGCCTGTCGAGTCCGTACATGACTGCACCTGTCGGTATGACCAGCCGGCATTGGTTCACCAATGCCGTAGGGCGGTTGCGGGTGTCTCTGCCGCCGCTTGAGCTACTTTATGCACTGTTGGCGGCAGAAAAAAAATTCGGCCGAACCAGAGACAGCAAAGGCATTGATTATCAGGACCGTAGCCTGGATCTTGATTTGTTGTATTATGGCACGCAAGTGATGGATTCGCCCGAATTGACCTTACCCCATCCACGCATTGGTGACCGGCTTTTTGTCCTTGACCCTCTTGCTGAGCTTGAACCGGATTTCAGGGATTGTCAAAGTGGGATGGCTATTTCCGAGATGGCTAAGCTGCTGGTTCAGCAGATCAAGGTTGGTGAGTCGAAAAAACAGGAAATAATTTACGGGAGTTGGGATGAATAAGCTGAGTTTTTTTGGCATCCGACCGTGAACGGCAGTGACCCCCGCCCGTGATTTATGGGTTCGGAGAATTAAAAAAGTGAGGACAGCTTGAGTCCATTGCGGATCATCATCCTTATCATTCTCGTCTATATTGCCTACCGGTTAATTTTCAGCGGTCGAAAATCCACCGAGGCGACAAAGCAAAAGGGCCGGTCGCAGACCTCGGATAGCGGGTTACGCGATACCCTGGAAGAAGATCCGGTCTGCAAGAAACTCGTACCCAGCCGCCAGGCCGTTCAACTTGAATGGCGGGGCAAAAAACTCTATTTTTGCAGCCGGGAGTGTTGCAATACCTTCAGAACCAACCAAGGAGAATAATAATGAAATTTTTCATCGATACCGCCAATTTGCAAGAAATCCAAAAAGGCGTGGAAATGGGCATGGTGGATGGGGTTACCACCAATCCGTCACTGATAGCCAGAGAAAATAAGCCCTTTGAAGAGATTATCGCCGAGATCTGCAAGGTGGTTGACGGTCCGGTAAGCGCCGAGGTGGTGAGCCTTGAGGCCGAGGGCATGTTGGGCGAAGCGCGCAAACTGGCAAAGCTTGCCGAGAATATTGTTATCAAGATCCCGATGATCGTTGAGGGGATGAAGGCAGTGAAAAAACTAACAGCGGAAGGCATCAAGACCAATGTCACCCTGGTCTTTTCGGCAGCGCAGGCGCTGTTGGCAGCAAAAGCCGGAGCCACCTATGTCAGCCCTTTTGTCGGTCGACTCGATGATATCGGCAATCCGGGAATGGATCTGATCAGCGATATTGTCACCATCTATGACAACTATGGATACCAAAGTGAGATCATTGTGGCGAGCATCAGGAGTCCACAGCACGTGGTGGATGCGGCCCTTATCGGCGCGGATATCGCTACCATTCCTTTCAAGGTCATTGCCCAGCTTGCCAAACATCCACTGACCGACATCGGCATCGAGCAGTTTCTCGCAGACTGGGAAAAACGAAAGAAATAGATGACTGGCTATCGAACCACACAGCTGTATTCCCGATCTCTTTCTTCCCCTCAGGGTATGGTAAGGTTCGTTGTCCTTATCACCGCTGACCTGGCTGGCGTTCACCTCGGTGGCATGGGGCGAGTCAATGTATATCTGCCGCGAGAAATCGGGAGCGATGAATTTCACCAATGCCCCGACCGGCGACAATTGCCGACCCTATTCTCTGAGTCAGAGCAGTGGATTGCAAGCAACAATGGGTGGAGGATCGACCGATTCCACAACCTACGATCAGGATATTCGTCGTATAGGTCGCCAGTACCAAGTCGATCCAACGCTGATCAAGGCGATCATTCGGGCGGAGTCCGACTTTGATCACCGGGCGGTATCGCGGCGGGGCGCTTTAGGGCTCATGCAATTGATGCCGGATACCGCCCGTGAACTGCATGTCACCAACCCCTTTAATCCACGCGAAAACATTGATGGTGGTACGCGTTATCTCCGCCAAATCCTAGATAGTTTTAATGGCAATCTGACTCTCTCCCTGGCGGCCTATAACGCAGGGCCGGGGTTAGTGACGCGGACTGGAGCAGTCCCGGAAATTCCCGAAACCCAGCAATACGTCACCAAGGTTATACGACAGTATAAGGAATACAAACGGCAGAATGGCAGCTCGTTACTTTTGGTGAGGGAGTGAAATACGGTTTGTGGGCTTCTCAACACAAGCAGCGGGTCAAAGGAGCTTTGTCAAACATCCTCCGATTTTTTCACTAAACTTCACGGCCATATTACTGTCACCACCTTTTGCCCTTGACGGAAAACCGCCAAGTAAGGTATAAAAACCATTCAATTGCCGGAGTGGTGAAACTGGTAGACGCACTGGACTCAAAATCCAGCGCTCGCAAGGGCATGTCGGTTCGATTCCGACCTCCGGCACCATTTTGTAGTCCAAAGATGTCCAACAACATCTTCAAAACCCGCATCCAGCAATGGATTGCGGGTTTTTTCTTGTCTTTTTGATCTAAAGGCGTCCGAAGTTGTCCATTAAAATCCATTGATCAAAGGGTGTATTCTGGGGTATATTTTGTTTCATGATCGAACTGACCATGAAAAATACACCCTATGGAGCCCGCAATGCCTACTCTTACTGTACTTGACATTCGCAATGCTAAACCCCCGTGTCGTCTAGCGGATGGTGGCGGTCTGTTCTTTGAAATCACCCAAACCGGGGTGAAACGATGGCTTTATAGATTTAAGATCGACGGCGTAAACGGCATGTACATCGTTGGCCGGTATCCTGAACTCTCCCTGAAAGAAGCGAGGGAAAGTCATTTCAAGGCAAAGACCCTTGTCAGACAAGGTATCAATCCTGCTCAGGCGAGAAGAGGAATAAAACGAGAGAACATCGAGAAAGACAACAAACGCAAAGATCTACGAACTAAATCTTTTGAAAATATCGCACTTGAATGGATCGAACAGCAACGTGAAGGCTGGAGCATGGACCATGCAAGAGCAGTCCTTGAAACGTTAAAGAGAGATGTATTTGGCAGAATTGGCGATCAGCCAATTGATACAATTACACCACCTGAAGTTCTGAAAATCTTAAGGAAGATTGAAACACGTGGTTCACTGGAAATCGCCCGGAAGGTTTTGCAAAGGATGAGTGCTGTTTTCCGATATGCAATTCAAACCGGCCGAGCCACGTACAATCCTGCGGCGGATATGCAAGGTGTATTAAAGGCAAAAGCAGTTGAACATATGCCGGCAGTTTATGACAAAGAACTATCAGAGTTGTTGAAGGCAATAAATTCCAACACCAAAATTCATATCACCACCAAACTCGCACTGCAATTCACGGCGGCAACAGCGTGCAGATCAGGTGAAGTCAGAAATGCCCGCTGGTCTGAAATACTCCTGGAAGAAAAGGAATGGCACATTCCTGCCGAGCGAATGAAAATGCGAAGACCGCATATCGTTCCCTTATCAAAGCAAGCGCTAGCTATCTTAACCAGGGCATCCACTCTTTTTGGCACTGAAGGCCTGATCTTCCCTAGTGTCCGTGACGCTAAAGAGCCTATGTCCGACAACGCCATGTCAAAAGCTCTTCGTGATATGGGATACCGGGGAAAGGCGACACCCCATGGCTTTCGCTCTTCTTTTTCTTCAATGGCCCACGAGCGATCTGGATTTCCCAGCGAAGTAATTGAGAAGGCACTTGCTCACGAAGAAAAGAATAAGATTAAAGGAGCGTATAACCGAGCGGAATACCTTGAACAACGCCGGCAACTGATGGACTGGTGGGGTAATAAATTGCAGACCCTTGAATTCGGTGGTGAAATTATACCAATACGAAAGTCATCGACCAGCTTTGGTTAGCTAATGGTACTGACAGAATTTCCGCCAGCTGCGCTACTTTCAGACGTGCAACTGCAACTGAACTAAGGTGTGACAATCTACCAAAATTGTCATATCTTTTGCCTTCTCCCAACCGCCAATCACACAGCCAACGCCTTCAGCAATGCATCCCGCGCATCAAGGTAGTAGTGGATGGTAATCTTGGCTGCCTGATCGTCGGGCAGGTCGTTCAACTGCCGACGGCTGCCGATTGGCATCAAGATACTGACCGCACCTTTCTCGATGGCGGTTTCAACCACGGCGATGGGGTTGAAAATGGTTTCGAGGGAACCGCCCAGGTTCAGGCCGCCGGTGACCGCAAGACCGCCCTTGATGCTTTTCTGCAGGAGTGATGAGCACAGCGCGAGCAGCACGCCGACGCCCACCGCAGAGCCGCTCTTGGCGCTGTCAAACGCCCGCAGTTGGACCGTGAACTCGTGCTGGCGCGGTTCGCGGTCGCCGACCAGTTCTTTTGCCCGCGTATAAAGATTCTGCTCGGCGCAGCGGACACTTTCTTTGAACGGCGCAGGTGCCGGCTGGTTGAGAATTTTCACCCCGCTGCCCGGGCCTTCAGTAATGTCCAGCTGATACAGTCCCGGATGTTCGTCGCTCCCACCGGCCGAAATCACCCAGACCTGTCCCGGCGGCAATGGGTCGCCGTTAATGCTGTTTTCGCTGTAGAGTTCGGGCGTGGCGACAAACTTCTCTACTCCGTCTTCGCCCATCGAATAGCTGAACTGGGTGTTGCGAAACTCGGCGGAACCGATGCGCTTTTGCTGTTCCTTGACCCGCCGGCGGCACTCCAGCGCCAGGCGCAAGGCCCACTCCAGCACTTCGTCGGAAACAGGGATCTCCGGATTCGGCGACACCAGCTTGATCAGGCCGCTGACGGTTTTCTGGACGCCGGTGGTGTCACGTCCGCTCAGGGCGCCACCTAAGTGAATACGGCCCTGGAAAATGTTCTGCCGGCTCTGGCGCCGCAATTGGTTCCAGCACTCGGACAGGAAGTCGCTGACCAGGCCGAAGTTATTGGTCAGCAGATCGCGGCTAACTTTCGGCACATCCCAGCCGGGCAGGTAGGCATGGATGCGGTCCATGAAAGCGGTGTCGTCACGCATCTCTGGCGGCAGCGGGCCGAAGATGCGGCACATCTCCGCGCAGAAATTGCGCTTGAGCGGATCGTCGAGGTATATGATCCGGCGCAGATGCGTCCAACTCAATTTTGCACTCAGTGTGTGGACAATCTTGGCTTCCTGGAAAACCTCGGCAAAGCGAGCCATATGAAAGAGATTGGACTTTGAACATCCGTTGCCGAACTCCGCCGTCAATTTTCTACTCAGCGGGCAGAAAATCTTTTCACCCTATTCCGCCCGCTTCTCTTTAAGGATGTCCGTCCAAATCCGCTGGCCGATCTGCCCATAAAGCAGCACCAGGGCGGAGTTGACGCCCTGCGCCACCGTCTCTGGCGCATTTCGAGGATCAGCGTCCGTAGCTCAGCAAGCAGTGAAATTATAAAAGTTTCACAACTACCCTTTGTTTTCCTCAGAGAAAAACTTGTGCTGTGAAAGTATCGTACTGTACTGTAATGTCCAGAATAATCCAAATTAATTGAAGATAGCACTGCCCGTGGAGATATGGTCGCTATTTCTCCACCAAAATGCCGGTGAAGTTGAGTGAACGGTAGACATCCAGAAAGTATAACCCAAACAAAAATAACGACTGCGTTGTGGTATGAGCATGGGAAAGATGGATTATTGGCGCTTGTGTGATGAGATTTCTGTTCTTCATGCGGCTTTGTTGGTTATCGGAGAAGACCCAGAATCTTTTCCATATGTGATGAGCTGGCAGATACATGAATGGCCAGACAATCTAGCTCCCACGCTCGCAGCTCTGTCTAACGCTATTCTCGGTGGGCGTCTTCGGGCAACTATTCGACGAAATGCCTGGGAGAGGGGGTGGGATGAATCGCCAAGAGATGGTGAGATTTTAACCAAAAATGTGGAATTGTCTCCGGCAGAGAATGATTTTTCCGGAGATTTCGCTGGAGTAGTTAGGCGTGGTATTATTTATCGGGTTGCTCCAGATTGGGAATTGTCAACAGTTCTTGTCGAAGACTTAAAGACTTGGCTCCGAGATCGAGGATTTAACTCGGGCTTTTTTTTCCCACAAGCAGACGATGGTCCCGATTTTCTTGATCGAAACCATGTGAACTATGCTCCCAAGTTGGCTGCGGCCATTAGAGCGTGGCAGGCTGTTACTACAGACTCAACTTTAATTGTCGGAACGACTGTCAAAAAGGCTTTGTTAAAGTGGTTACGGATAAATGCAGATCAATTCGGACTTACAAAAGAAGATGGAAGTCCAAACGAACAAGGAATTGAAGAAATTGCAAAGATTGCCAACTGGGATTCCAAGGGGGGCGCACCTAAAACCCCTGGATGATAGAAATTATCTAAACCCTCCCATGGGTCAACATTCTGTTATTATGGATATTGTCCGAGTGTTTTGTTTTTACCCCTCCCTCTAGTTCTGCTTTAACTACCCCCCCTGTTCCCTTCTTTCCATGGCCTGGTTTTCATAACCAGACCATCTATTCAGAGGAATTTTCACTGTTATTATAGAGCCATAGTTCAACGACTTCTAATTATACCTTATGAGGTGTAACTGTGGCGCAAGAGAATCAACAGAGAATATCCATCCTCCGAATCAAGCAGGTTATGGGTCGGACTGGGAATGCCAAATCAACACTGTATCTTAGGATCCAGGAAGGGACTTTACCAAAGCCTGTAAGTATAGGACCGCGGGCAGTGGGATGGCCTTCCGATGAAATAGACGCGATCATCGCGGCACGCATTTCTGGAAAGACAGATGAAGAAATCATCGATCTGGTAGCAAAATTAGAAGTTGCTCGGAAAACTGCAAAGTGAGGAGGTAACGATGAACGTGACCGAGACACTTTTGAAACCCAACTCAATCAAAACCGGTAAAACCGACGAAACCTACACTGTCGGCAATGAAGAGTTCTTGCTGGTAGTATTTGGCCGAGAGCAAGCCGAAGCACGGCCGTTTATGGTCAGTTTCACGGGGAATCCTCTGCGGGTGTCAAGCAAGGCTTGGTTTGGCAGGTCGTGGCAAGGTGATTTGGATAGTACCATCGACCTATTGTCCACCAACAAAAATTATTTTCAGCCTGGCAAAATTCCGACCTGACGAAGCCGGCAAGTACCGTCGCCTGAAATCGCATTTCCATACCCTGCGGGCGGTGATGCTTGATGATCTGGGGGCAAGGTGTCAATGGAGAGGCTGACCTATACACCTATTACTGAAAAGTTTGGTAACCTGAGTTCAATTTGCCCTTACTGCGACTCTATCATGAACCAGCGCCTGAGTTTGGCCAGAATCGAGGAGATTAACGCAAACATGGACATGATTCCTCCGAAAGCACTGCAACATATAGCTACATCCGACGTACCAGCAAAAATGACATCAATTTTATTGGTTGGTACCCAGGAGGAAGTAGCCGCAAAGGATCAAATAATTGATTGTCTGGTTGACAATTTGGGAACTGTTGCCGGCGGCTTTAACCGTCCTTTTATCGGGAGGGCTGATCCATGATTGAAAGCAAATTTCGTGAGGCGATCCAGGCCACCGGAATTGAGTATCGTGGCGATATCATCCCGGATGGAAATATCCATCGAATTCATGTTGAGGGCGACAAGCCAGGCTCCCAAAATGGCTGGTATGTCCTCTATGGTGATGATATCCCCGCGGGTGCTTTCGGCTGTTTCAAGCGGGACATTTCCGGGACGTGGACAAGCAAAGATGTCCAGACCATGACCGATGACGAGAAAGCCCGTTACCTTCAGAAGATTGAGGCAGCGCGACAGCAACGGGTGAAAGAAGAAGAACAGGTCCGGACCGATTGTCGAAGGTGGTGCAATGACATTTGGTTAAAAGCAAAGCCGGCAACTGATAACCACCCATATCTGAAAGCAAAAGGTGTTCATTCCTATGGTTTGAAACAGCTGGGGGAAACATCTTGTGTTGGCGTTGCGGGATAGTAAGGGGGATCTGCAGGGGATGCAGTTCATCATGCCGGACGGCAGCAAGAAATTTAAGACCGGTACAGCCAAACAGGGGAATTATCTTCCCATCGGCAAGCCCCGAGAAAACACCCTGCTTATTTGCGAGGGATACGCGACCGGCTGCAAGTCTGCACGAATCAACCGGCCATGCTGTAGCGGTTGCCTTTGATGCCGGAAATCTCCTGCCAGTAGCAAAGAATCTGCAAAAGAAATTCCCTGAAATGAGGTTGGTTATCTGTGCTGATAACGACGAATCAGGTGTAGGCCAGGAGAAAGCCAGGGCGGCGGCGCTTGCGGTTGGAGGCGTGGTTGCAATGCCCCCTGATGTTGGTGATGATTTTAACGACCTTCACAAGAAACAGGGAGAAGCAGCAGTCAAGGCTTGTATCGAGGCGGCGCTTGTTGCGGATAATCCGCCACGTTGCGGCACTGTTGCGGATATGAATGTTCATAGATCCTCGGAAACAGTGGGTTGTGGCGTTGTTGCGGATAGCACCCCCTTGCTGAACGACGACAAAGTAATTCAATCAATGGATGCAACGGTATCAAAACTCGCTGCGTTATCTCCCCTCGTATACGACCAACTTCGGAAAGAAGAAGCGAACAATCTCGGAGTACGAACGTCGTCGCTTGACCAGGCAGTCAAAATGGCTCGGAGAGTTGGGGACACTGATACTGGTCTTCCATTTAAGGAAATTGAACCATGGCCGGAAAAAGTCTTCCCGGCAGAGATCCTTTCCGATGTTGCAGCGGTCATCAGGCGGTTCATTGTTTGTGATATGGAAATATCAATTGCTGTTGCACTATGGTGTGCAATGACATGGTTCCTTGACGTTATACAGGTTTGTCCACTGGCGATTATTACCGCACCTGAAAAGCGATGTGGAAAAACACAACTACTTACCGTAATTGGGCGACTCGTTTGCCGGGCGATAACAGCAAGCTCTATATCACCTGCGGCCTTATACCGAGCAATTGAGGCGTGGAGGCCCACCCTGCTTATTGACGAGACAGACGCTTGCTTGAAGGACAATGAGGAACTGCGTGGAATTATCAATTCAGGACATACCCGCGATTCAGCTTATGTCATAAGAACAGTTGGTGAGGACTTCACGCCGAAGAAGTTCAGTACCTGGGGACCAAAGGCGCTATCAGGAATCGGTCACATTGCCGACACGCTCATGGATCGAGCGATAGATTCTCGAACTGAGAAGAAAACTCTCTCACGAGAACGTTGACCGGCTTCGATACGCTGAACCAGGATTATTTGAAAATCTCGCGGCAAAGTTGGCACGCTTCGCTATTGATTACAGCGAGCCGGTTCGGCAGGCCAGGCCGTTTCTTCCGCCAAGTTTGAACGACCGTGCCCAAGATAATTGGGAGCCCCTGCTGGCAATCGCCATGGTTGCCGGCCCTGAATGGCTGGAAATCGCAACCAATACAGCACTGAAGCTATCCGGTGGTGAAAGTGTATCTCAGTCGATTGGTGTTGAGCTGTTGTCCGACATTGAAGAGATATTTTCCGAGAAAGGTGTTGACCGGATTAGTACGGCGGAACTTATCCAGGCCCTATGTGCGGATGATGAAAAGCCCTGGGCTACTTATAACAGAGGATTGCCAATAAAACCTCGGCAACTCGCGAACAAATTAAAAGGGTACGGCATTTTCAGTAAGTCGGTTCGGATAAACTCAATTTCTACGCCGAAGGGATTCGAGAAAAAACAGTTTACCGAGGCTTTTTCTCGCTATATCCCTTCTCCCCCCGCTGTATCCGCAACACCGCCACAAACCAACAGCAGAGCGGTTCCAAGTGTTGCGGATAACTTGAGCACATACCCCTCTGTTGCGGATAAAATTGTTTATGAACCCCCTAAAACATTGGGTTGTGGCGTTGTTGCGGATAGAAAAATCGCATCAACCGAAAACAGGATAGTTGAGGTGAGAATATGACCCCTAAAGAAGTTCTATGCACTGCTCTTTCGGACGGTGTTTCTGTAGCGGCCGACGGACCGGTACACCTCAAAATCACAGGTGATCCGCAAGCGATTGACAAATGGCTCCCGGCAATCCGCGAACATAAGAGTGCCTTATTGGCCGAACTCTCCCCCCGCCAGACCACTCCGGCGCCATGCAAGGATTGCCCCCGACTCGAAACTGTCGATATACAAGGCGTATCTATACCTGGATGCCTATATCAGGCCTTCGATAGCGAATATCCGGATGGCTGGCGGCGACTTCCTGTCGGTATTGATAATTGTCTTTTCGGAAATAGGCGAAACGGACAACGAAATCGGAGAACGCAATGAAGAGAATACGTTGGTTATCCCCGATGTGTATAAAAATAATAGATCCAGAAATGCATGAGGAAAAAAATGGCTGAAAATACAACAGGAAAACAGCGAGGCAAGCCGTTTAAGCCCGGCCAATCAGGGAATCCTGCAGGCAAGCCACCAGGAGCAAAAAACAGGACGACAGTCATGGCGCAAGCCCTGCTTGATGGCGAGGCCGAGGTGCTGACCCGCAAAATTATCGAACTTGCCAAAAATGGAGATATACAGGCATTGAAAGTGTGCATCGACCGTCTCTGCCCGCCCATGAAGGCCCAGTCCGCACCTATACAGGTGGAAATCCCAGATACTGACAGCATAAGTGACATTGCCAGTGCCTTTATCAAGGCGGCGGCTGATGGAAGATTGCCTTCTGATGTGGCGACACAGCTGGTGTCGGCGGTTGGTACTCTAGCGCATGTGAAAGAGATTGATGAATTGAAAGAACGACTAGCTGCATTGGAATCAGCAGTTGGTCGAAAATAGGAGACGGCACCATGGATTTTTCGAAGAGTTTTTATCAAAATTTAGGAGCAAGAGAGAGGGCGATTGCCTGTTATTCTGCCATCAACAGAAATGATGACAGTGAAATAAATCGACTGGCCGGGCACGTATCAAAAGACCGGGATTTTCGAATGGCTCTTCTGGGATTAGGGCAGGCCATGGACTATTATAACTTCATGATGGCGAAAACAAAAATTGACCTTCTTCTCAAGGTTGCTGAACTGAGACAGGCGATTGCCTTTTGTGATGGTTGGCTTTCAGCCGGTGGATCAATCGAAAACGAGAAATATCAGAAAAATTTCGTTTTTTTTGAATCGGCCTCTGAGGTTTACCAGAATATACTGGTCGATTTGCATGAAGTCGAACACGCTGCACAAGAGTGGTGCCAAAAGAATATAATTCCTGTTGATTTTTTTTCAGGACCACTTTGTCTTTCCCCATTGTCCAAAGAGATAAGGGAAATGAATGACAGTGAAACACTCGATCTCATACGTTCGGTTTT
>CAVWHG010000008.1:0-102202 GCA_963754865.1 uncultured delta proteobacterium
TAATCATGAGTCCATTCAATCGTCATGAACTCCTAAGAATCTGCCATTTTTAAAAGCAGGGAAGGATCTGAAAGGGAGGTTGGATCGGTGAAGAAAAGGTGTGGATATGAATACTGATCAACGACAGTTAAAACAACCGTTTTCCACTGCTTCTATTAAATCGAAATATTCATTTTGAAAATTTTAATTGATTATAATCATTGCCTTTGGTGAATGCTGTTTATGTCTGTTACTTTATTATTTGACCACGTCGACATCATCTTTCTCGATTCTTTCTGACAAGTTACATCCTATCATGAATGTGTTGCTTATTTTGCAATTCCTTCTCCGCTTCGGGAAGACGTGTCTTTAATGCCTCAATTCCAGCTACTATCGCTAAGAGGTACACATCAAGGTCCTCTTGAAAAAGAACAGGGATTTTCCAGCATTCTACCTCTGATCGGGGAACAAGCATGGACAGGACTGCCCCTGTCCCTGGTACTAACCCCACCACTTCCTACTACCGCATGAACGGAGTTGGACATGAATGTTACTGCGCCAGCATCTTCGCTGGCCAGTTTTGTCAATTTAGCCAGAAGACGGACTTTCTCTCCTGACGTTTCTGCGTGGGATAAAGCCCGACCCAGGGCTTCCACTTCTGCTCCGAGACGTGACGTGTTTTGTGCCATGGCACGATTTCTCGGGTAGGCGTCAAAATCGTACTTCATTGGCAACCCCTCTTTAAGAGCCCCATCCACGAGTGCCTGCGCGACTACACTGTTGTCTATGTCGCGATTGATGCGTGTGAATAAAAAACGTTTCTCAAGGTCTTGGCTGTATACTGGCATAAAAGCCTTGCTTTCCACGATAATGGTGGGAATGCTATCCAGTCTCAGGCGTGCCAGAATTTCCTGTTTCTTACCTAACGATACATTCCCTTCAGCATCTTCGTTGGGGCCGATTCCGCCGGATGTGTAGTTAACAACGGCGAGCAGGCTCACAACCTGTCCCGCAACTTCAAGGGTAGCTCCCAGTACGACGTCCTGATTCTCATCATGAATGACTTCCTCTATAAGGAAAGAATCTGGCCAGCATCGACGAAAACTATCTACCACTGCAAAGGCTGCGGCTGCCTCGATACAGACTGAGCATTCCATGGCTCCTTGCCCATAAATACGGCCCAATGTGTGACAGGCCAACGACTGGCAAAAGCTTGCATCATACCCCACAGCCCTATTTAACAACTCGCTCTCCTGTGGTGTTATCCCTCGCCGAGGCACCGCCTCTCCGATGCCGCCCGCATTAGTGGTTAAAATAATGCGCCCGGCTATCGGGTCAGCCTGTACCGAGGCAATCCGCAGATCAACGGGATATACTGCACGAAGCAAGGCAATCATACAGGTAAATCCGACAGAATCATCCTGAACCAACCCGGAATGGCCATGGGCATGACCGATACCGGCATGGCCCACAAGACCAATCTTTGGAATTGCCCCGGCAGGAGCCAGACAGCACTGTTTTTCAATCGAAATAGATACCATGCCGTCCTATCCTGTGTATGAGGTTATTATCTTGAGGTTTTCTGTTACGCACTTATTTCCTCTGATAAAACGTCCATTCATCTAATAGGAATCACATTTCTATTCATGATCACAGGGTAAGCTGTGTTAAATCGCTAATTTTCTTGCGAAGCTCCAAAAAAGGCAGGGCGTCGTGTTCACGCGGTCTGGGAAGGGGGTTTTCATGAATCGTCTGGATTTGACCCGGGAGCTTGCCTTCCATGATGACAATCCTGTCTCCAAGGAATAAGGCCTCATCAATGTTATTGGTAACGAAAAGAACGGTCCGCTTCTCCATTTCCCAAATGCGGAGAACTTCCTGCTCCATTAAATAACGTGTCTGGGCATCCAGTTGACCAAAAGGTTCGTCAAGCAAAAGAACTTCCGGTGAATTGGCATAGGCTCTTGCAATGCCGACCCGCTGTTTCATGCCCCCGCTCAATTGATGGGGAAAGGAGGATTCAAAACCCTTCAGACCAACAAGATCGATATATTTCTGACCGATCACGCGACGCTCTTCCTTGGATATATCCACGAAATTTGAGGCCCATCTCCACATTGGCCCGAACGGTGCGCCATGGGAAAAGGCTATATGTTTGGAACACCATGCTGCGATCCGGCCCTGGACCGCTGACAGCTTTTCCGTTGAGTTTGACTTCACCCGTACTCGGCTGCTCCAACCCGGCAATAATCCGAAGCAATGTCGATTTTCCGGACTGGCCCGGCCCAAGCAATACCAGGAATTCGTTTTCTCTGACGTCCAGATCAATGTCTTTGAGGACATGGATTGCTTGGGTTTCTTTCTGGATGAAGGTCTTGCTCACAGAGCGACAAGAACATTTGATAGTGTGTGCTTTCATACCTTTATATCTCTTTTCCAAGGACAAACCAGTTTTTCAATATGGTCCATTAAGAAGGTAATGAGCCATGCCGTCAGGGCAATAACGACCATTCCGGCAATAATCATCGCCGGTTTGTATTGGTTCATGCCAAGTATAATAAGGAAACCAATGCCGGACCTGCCCCCGACAAGCTCTGCAGCCAGCACACAAGACCATGCCAAACTCAGTGAGATTTGAAGACCTGCAAAAATAGCAGATATCGAACCAAAAAAAGCCACCTCCATGATCTGTTGTCGGCGATTGGCACCCAGCATCCGGGCAGCATCGTAGAAAGCCGGGTCAACCAACTGTATGCTGTTGAAAGTATTAATCAGACATGGCACAAAGCTGCCGATAATAATGATAAATACTTTTGATTCTTCGCCCAGCCCAAACCACAGGATGGAGAGGGAAACCCATGATATTGGCGGCATGGGCTTAAAAAGGTCAAATATCGGTTTGACAATGGCCCGGACCACATCGTTAAAGGCCATGATCACTCCCAGAGGTATGGCAACCGCACAGGCAAGTGACCAACCGATGAACACCCGATGCAAGCTTGCCCAGAGATGCCCAAAAAGAGTTTTTCCGATCAGCGATTCGCCCGTAAGCCTCCAAATTTCTTTGATAATGGCCCATGGTGTAGGCAAAAAAGACCCGCCGAAAATCTTATAGACTGAAATAAAGTGCCAGAAGGTCAAAACCAGGGCAATGGACAAGAAACTTAAAAAATGAAACCGGATAAGATAATTTTTGCATACGTCAAGAAAACTCGGCGTGTTTTCGGCTACACAGGCAGTATCTGGCATGAGAGAAGAATTTGAATCCATGGTATGTGTTACCTCCGAATACCGGCTAGGAGCCTTTTTTCAATTTTGTCAATAATCACGCCCACGATAAATCCTGTAAGTCCCACCATGCCCATACCCAACACAATCATGTCAGGACGCAGAAAGCGACGACCCATGGTGATAAGGAAACCCAGACCCTGGTCTGCCGCAACGAGTTCTGCAGCCACGAGGGCTGTCCAACAGCAGGCCAGTGCCATCTGCAAGGCGCCGAAGACCATCGGCAGGGCGGAAGGAATGCATATTTTTACGAATATGTCCCATTTCGAAGCCCCATAAGTTCTCGCCATTTGGATGAGCGTTGGGTTCGTCATGCGCACGCCGACAAAAGAATTGATAACGCACGGGACTACGCCAGAAAGCCAAATAATAAAAATTTTACCGGATATGCCGATGCCGAACCAAAAGATGGTCAGTGGGATCCAGGCCACACCGGGTATGGGACGAATCGCCTCAAAAAGCGGCCTGAGCCATCTCTTCAACGACATAGTACCATCCCATTAGAAGGCCTAATGGTACGCCAATAATTAAACTCAACAGATATCCTGAGAGCGCTTCTTTCAGACTTACCCATATGTGGACCATCAACACAGCGCCATCAGGGTCCGGGTTGTACAATTTTATGAGTAGCAGCTTCCACACCTGCGAGGGACTTGCAAGCAGTTGGTTGGGTACTATCCCATAATCAACGATCATCTGCCAAAAAACAAAGAAAGCGATGACGCTCAGAACTGATAAAAACTGCAGGACATGTTTACGGCTTAACATTTTCTGGCCCATTCTATGCTTCCTTACAAGGGCGTTTCCCCCTGTGTTCTGCGGGTAATTTTCCAAGCCTGCAACCATCGAACTGATGGATACAGACTTGGAAAGAACAAATACATTACTTCATTTCAGCCGCCATCTTGAGGAATTTATCAGTTATAAAATTGCTATTCATAACTTTATCCATTTCTGCACGCGTGAACTTGCCCTGTTCAACAAAGAAGTCGCCCATGCCGACAAACCATTTCTGAACTTCGGATTGCCCCTTGCTGGTATCAAAAAACTTGAGTTGCTGATCCAGGGGATACATGATACGCCACTTCAATGAAAGGGCTGCGTCGGATTTACTCAATTCTGTACCTGCCCAGTCCTTGGAAAACTTTACATAACCATCTATCATCTGGCTGCTATCAGACTTCTCGAGGGCCGCACGACGGAAATAGAGCTTTAAAAACTTGGCCACAATCTCAGGATGCTTGTCGGCAAATTCCTTCTCCACAACGATGGTATTGATTTGGTTCGCATCCTATCTGCGAATCCTCATTAACCATCTTCCACCCCTTGCTCATGCCAACGAACATGAAAGGTTCCCAGACAACTGCGATGTCGCCAACCCCGGATTCAAAGGCAGCCATGATCTGACCCGGATCCATGTTTTTGACGACCACATCTTTTTCTTTAAGTCCAAAATGTTTAAGCCAGGTAGCCAAAGCATAGTGGCCAGAGGAAACCGTTGTCACCAGTACGGTCTTGCCCTTCACGGTCTCGGCGGAACCATAGGTTTTGGGAAATTTGGCATTGGCTCCTGTGGCTTTTGCAATCGGGCTGTCAGGCCGAACCAATACAGCGTTGGTAAATGAATCCTCGTCACCTATGGCCACAACATACGACCCGTATCGCATGGCAGCAACGATGCTAGGCACAGACCCTTGGGAGGTGCCAATAACCCACTGTTTAGACGGCAGGGCCTCTATCTGAGCCATTCCAGAATCAAAATATGTCTGGCTCATTTTCAGACCGGCTTCTTTGTCCCAACCCTTTTGAATTAAATCCCACACCAGAAAAGTTGAAGGTTCTCCCTGACCGCTTAGTTTGAGCTCGATCAATTCGGCTGCTACGCCAGTCGGCACATTTGCGGTGATCAGGAACAGCACCGCAAGAGAAACTATGGACACACAACGTTTTATTGTAAGCATAACGACTCCTTTTCTATAGCGCGCCGGGTTCACCGGACACGAGACTTGGTTATGCGGCCTCTTCAGGCAATGCCGCAATTCAACACCTTCCCGACCTCTGCCTTTAATTTCCTCGCTGCTGATCACATGGCGCCCTCCTTTGTTAAAGTTTTGATTTTTTGGTTAGTAGTTTCCGGAGAGGGTGACACAGGACCTGTTTTCCTGTTACCACCAGCGAATCATATCGGTCACTGTTTTGCGTATGGCCATGAATTCCGGGTCCAGATAATCCCTTGGACGCGGCAAGTTGACCTCGATCTCGCCTTTGATGCTTGTTGGCTTGTTACTTAAAATCAAAATTCGATCAGCCAGATAAACCGCCTCTTCGATGTTGTGCGTCACGAAAATAACTGTGTTTTTGAATTTTTCCCAAATACGCACCAATTCGTCTTCAAGATAATACCTGAGCTTGACATCGAGCTGTCCATAGGGTTCATCCATAAGAAGCAGGTCAGGTTGTGTGGCAAAGGCCCTTGCCACGGACAAACGCTGCTCCATGCTGGCGGAAATCTGGTTGGGATAAAGATCGGCACAGTCGGCAAGGCCGATTAAATCCAACATCAGGGTCAACCGGCTTTCAATTTCATCACGGGGTAATTTTTTGAGTTCCATGCCCAAGGCGATGTTGTCCCGCACAGTCCGCCAGGGCAGACTTGTGGGTTCCTGAAAGACATAGGCGATATTGTGTTTGCGTGGGTCGGCTTCCTGGTTGCGAATGCGGATACTTCCCCCAGTGGCTGGGGTCAGCTTGGCCAGTGTGTTCATGAATGTCGTCTTGCCGCAGCCGGTCGGGCCGACAATACTCAGTAGTTCCCCCGGCCGGACAGTAAAATTTATGCAGTCCAGCACCACCAGATCTCCGAAACGTTTCGTCAGGTTTTCGACGACAATCCCTTGTTCTTCAGGTTGCGCAGTTGTTTTCATAAGAAATATCTGTCCATTGGTTAATATAAAGAACTCATTTGAGAAAAAAATTCACCATTCATTTTCTGCTTATTCATGATCTTATCTCTGCTGCAACTTCGGCAACAACACCTTGAGAATAGGGACCGATAGCTGATGGCGCTTGATTTGTTGTAGCCGGGACCGGTGAACTTGAATCTCTCATCTGTTTTCCTCCCTTGTGTCCTTGAAGAAGCAGAGTCAGAACCGATTGAGGTCATGCTCTGCGCGAATTTTCTTCAAATAGTTGTAAACTGTATATTTGGAAACCCCCATGAATAGTGCTGCTTGGTCGATACCACCCTTGATCTGGAAGACCCGCTGTTTTCAAGTTCTTTAACCAGTTCAATTTTTTCCTCAATGGCCATGGAGGAAGGTTGTTTGCCGATTTTGACAATTGCCTGTTGCAACAGGGCTTCGATTGTCTCAGAGATGGACTTTGCAAATGTTTCAGCTTTTTCCGAACCGTTAATACCGCTTTCAGTACTTGTAAAAATCTCCAAGGCAAAGGCGGCGTTTAGAAAATCAGTTATATCAAAATTTATACATAAGGCTGCAACAACACCCCCACAACTATTGCGAACAAAAACAGTTGTGGATTTGAGAACACGGCCGTCGCTGTTAGTCGTTTTGTAATTATGCCGATCACGGATGTCACGACCTTCACGATGAAGCGCTTTTATAACCAAATCTGTGATCGGACCGCCTATTTTACGATGTGTGATGTCGCCTGCTATGTGCTTGATGGATTGCTGTGGCTGGGAAAGATCATGAACGACCACTTCTGAAGTGCGCGGGAAAGTGCTGGCGAAAGCATCTGCGATTTGTTTCAAAACACTGAATATTATTTCATTGTCCTTAATTGTTCCCGCATCCATTTTTTCTAGCTGAGAACCAGATACTCGGAATGGTTTTGTTTTGATTGTTTTTCTCTGAGCCGAGACCATAATATTTCTCCCTTTTGCCGCATAGTGCGTCAAATTTTTTATAATGTCAATTATTTTTTGTTTGAGTAAACAAATTTTTGTTGATTCATTCAAATAAATATTTAATAATAGAAATGACAAATTGAGTTTGAATATATTCTGCCAACTATCAGCAATTCTTTATTATCTGTTATCTTGCTACTATTATTACTGGGCTGTAATTCGTCTTTGAGTTCACTGAGCAGTGAGTGTAGGATGAGCATGCGAGGTTCCTCTGGTAGTTTGTTGTTGGCGAACTACAATATACCATAATTGGGCCTCGAATTCACTATTAACTCATTGTTATTGCTAATATTGTAAGAATTTCCATAAATGATTTGTTTTGAAAATATCTTTTTAATTCAAGCACTTATGAATCGTTGTTTTTCATCAGCATCTTTTTGAATTTATAGAATATTTTCTAGATCCAGTTGCGGACGCTCCCGCCTGATCCTGACCCTATGTCTTTTGAAAAACGGGAAACTTCAGTTCTCATTAAGGCCACACCGCTAATCACCAGTGCTGAGCGGTAAGTTGAATGATTGATGGTAGCAAAGCAACCATGTAACTATTTCACAATATATTTTATAAAATATTTTATAAAATATATTGACACAAATTTGAACTTATACTAATATATGAACATAAATCAGTGTCGGACGATATTTTGAAAAAGACTACCTCTCTTAATGGAGATACTACTAATGGAGTATATCAAAAAAGCTCAACTCAACTTTGAAACAGTAAGTGGACAAAAGCGCATTATTGTCGAAGGCTTACTCAAGGACATCAAAGATCGCGGTGAAACTGCAGTCTATGAGATGGCAAAGAAATTTGACGGCTGGGATGGTGACTTCATTCTCTCCAATGAGCGAAGGCGAGACATCATCGCCAAGGTTCCGGAGACCGTCAAAGCCGACATTCGCTTCGCCTATGAACAGGTCTCCAGATTTGCCCATGCCCAAAGGGAGAGCATTCGGGAGTTTGAAGTGGAATCGCTTCCCGGTGTCAGACTTGGTCAGAAGATTATTCCCATGGCCGTCGCCGGCTGCTATGTTCCCGGCGGCAGGTTCGCCCACGCCTGTTCAGCAATTATGAGCATAGCGACCGCCAAGGCGGCTGGCGTAAAAACGGTGATCGGTTGCTCTCCACCTCGAGGAGAGAGTATTGCCCCGGCGGTTGTGTATGCCATGGATATTGCGGGATGTGATATTATCCTGCAGATGGGAGGTGTCCAGGCAATTGCCACCATGGCCTACGGATTATTCACCGGAACCCCAGCAAATATAATCGTCGGGCCTGGAAACGCCTATGTGGCCGAAGCGAAGGCAATTCTTCTCGGCAGCGGCCAGTGTGCCATCGATGTCTTTGCCGGACCCACCGAATCATCTGTAATTGCCGATCGAACCGCAGACCCGATGACGATTGCCATTGATCTGGTTTCTCAGGCTGAGCACGGCCTCGACTCGCCGGTCTGGCTGCATACTGACAGCCGCGAGTTGGCTCTCAGGGTCAGCGACCTGGTGCCGAAGATCATTGCCGACATGCCCGATCCCGAAGTCCCTGGCACCTCCTGGCGTGACTATGGGGAGATCATTCTCTGCGAGAACCGTGAAGAGCTGGTGCGAGTCAGCGACCTTTACGCCCCGGAACATGTGCAGGTCATTGCCGAAGACCTCGAATGGTGGCGCGACAACCTCACCAACTACGGCTCACTTTTTCTTGGAGAAGGCAGCACGGTCCCTCAAGGCGATAAATGCTCGGGCACCAACCATATCCTGCCGACAAAAAAGGCCGGCATAATTTCCGGCGGATTGAATGTCATTAAGTTTTTGAAGATAACCACATACCAGGAAATCAGTCCAGCAGCGAACAAGGTAATAAGCGCGGCTGCATCGCGGCTGTCTCGTGTTGAGGGCATGGAGGGCCATGCCAGGGCATGCGACTGGCGACTCCGCAAGTATTTTCCAAACGAAAATTGGGATTTCACGGTGTATGACCAGAAGAAATATTGATCAACTTTTCCTGTCATCCTGTTGAACACCAACAGCATTAAGAGGGTAAGCGGACTATGGATTCTAAAAATTGTAACCACACCGTTTTCACCAGAGAGTTCACCAAACAGGAACCTATCCCGGAAACCGGCATTTCAAGAGCGGTCGAGCTGCTGCGAAGTGGCAGGCTGCACCGCTATAACACCGCACCAGGCGAGCTTTCCGAAGTTGCCCTTCTGGAAAGGGAATATGCTGAGTATGTTGGCACCAGGTACTGTGCCGCCCTCAGCTCCTGCGGCAGTACGATTTATGTGGCCTTGAAGAGTGCCGGGGTACAGCCGGGAGACAAGGTTCTTTGCAATGCCTTCACCCTGGCGCCGGTTCCGGGGGCAATCGACAATGCCGGTGCTGAAGTAGTCCTCGTTGGCATCAAGCAGGACTACACTATTGATCTCGCAGACCTCGAAGAAAAGATCACCCAAACCGGTGCAAAGTATTTCCTCATTTCGCACATGCGCGGCCATATCGCCGATATGGATGCTGTCGAAATGATCTGCAATGCACACTCAATTTGCCTCATTGAAGACTGCGCTCACACCATGGGAGCCCGCTGGGGGAATCGTTACACCGGAACTTTCGGCAAGATCGGCTGTTTCAGCACCCAGACCTACAAACACATGAACTCCGGAGAAGGCGGTCTGCTGGTGACCGATGATGAGGATGTCATAGCCAAGGCCATCCTCTACTCCGGTTCGTATATGCTGTATGAAAACCACCTTTCTCGCCCGGCTCTTGAGGTCTTTGACAGACATAAATTCCTGATCCCCAACTTTAGCCTGCGCATGTCCAACCTGCAGGCAGCCCTTCTCAGGCCGCAGCTCGCTTTGCTGGAAGACAATTGCCGGCGTTGGAACGAGAGATACCAAATCCTCGAGGGCGCCCTTAGCGACATCCCCCACCTGATCGTTCCGCAAAGACCTGCAAAGGAACACTATGTCGGCAGCTCCTTCCAGTTTGCCCTCTCCGGCCTCGACCGGTCGCAGGTCCAGGGATTTATAGCAGAGTGCGGGAAGAGGGGCGTCGAGATCAAATGGTTTGGCGGCAAAGAGCCCAAGGGATTTACCAGTACCTTCAAACACTGGCAGTATATTCAACAGGGGCAGACACTTCCGGAAACGGAAAAAATCCTCGACTGTCTCTGCGACTTCAGGGTGCCTTTGACGTTTTCATTGGAAGACTGCCAGGTACTGGCGACGGTCATTAAGGAAGTCATGGCGGAGATGTTCTAAGAGACTGATCTTCGAAATACAGAGAGTCGATTATGAATTCACAAAATGGGCAAGCCGAGTACAGCATCGTTGTCGCTTTTTGCTCAAAAAAGAGTCCCTCTCTTGAGGCTCATTTGCCGTTCATCAAGTGTGGTTTTGCTGTTGCCGTAATCAGTGCGGTATTAATGTTCCAGAGAACTAGATGATCTTTGCTGGAAAAAAAGTATAATAATTCTATTATAATGGAGTTGTTACATGACATTACAAGCTGTTTCCACGGATCAGGCCCCGGCAGCAATCGGGCCTTACTCACAAGCCATCGTCACCGGTGATCTGTTGTTCACCTCCGGCCAACTGCCTCTTGATCCGCGCACAGGACAGCTCCTGGCCGGCTCGATTGAGGAGCAGGCCCACATGGTCTTTAAAAACCTTGCTTCCATCGCCATGGCGGCGGGAACTACCCTCAAGAAAACCATTAAAACTACGGTATTTTTGGCCGACATCAAGGACTTTAAAGCAGTAAACAGTGTCTATTCGGAGTACTTTTCTCAACCCTATCCGGCCAGAAGTGCTTTTCAGGTCGCCGCCCTGCCCTTAGGGGCCAATTTGGAAGTCGAAGCGGTTATCCACTTATAAGTATAATCCCGCTGAGGATGCATAGTTGAATGTATCCTCCTCATAAAACTCAATATCTGTCATATTACAACAAAGGAGTCATAAATGAACTTTACAAAATTTCCACGACGCGGCTATCTTCAAGGGGCTACACCACTCGAACCGATGCCCAAACTGAGCGCCGTTCTTGGCGCAGGAGTGAATCTTTTCATCAAACGGGATGATCTGCTTCCCGGTGCAGCAGGCGGCAATAAAACCCGCAAGCTTGATTTTTGTATCGCCGACGCCCTGCAGAAAGGGGCTGACGCGATTATTACCTGTGGCGCCATTCAGTCCAACCATTGTCGGCTTACTGCGTCCTGGTCTGCCAAGGAAGGTCTCGATTGTCACCTGGTTCTTGAGGAGCGCGTCAAAGGTTCCTATAAACCCGAGGGGAGCGGCAATAACTTTCTTTTTGAGCTCCTCGGCGTAAAAACCAAGCGGGTTGTTGCCGGTGGTTCTGATATGATGGCCGAGATGGAAAAAGTTGCCGGCGAACTGAAAGCGGCCGGCAAGAAGCCTTACATAATCCCAGGCGGGGCGTCCAATCCACTCGGCGCCCTTGGTTATGCTGCTTGTGCGGAAGAACTGATGAACCAGCTCAATACCATGCATCTGAAGATCGACCATATCGTCGTCCCTTCAGGGTCAGCTGGAACGCACGCCGGTATGGTTGTCGGTTTGATCGGCACCAACGCCAATATTCCGGTTTCCGGCATGAACGTTTCCCGTCCTAAGGATGTTCAGGAAGGAATCGTCCATGGTCTTGCGGAAAAGACTGCTGAGCTCCTTGGCATTCGCGGCGGGATAGCCCGTAAGGATATCGTGTGCTATGGCGATTATGTGGGCCCGGGCTATTCTTTGCCGACGGATTCCATGATCGAGGCGGTCAAACTGTTTGCCTTCGAGGAAGCGGTTCTTCTTGATCCGGTATACTCCGGAAAGGCAGCTGCCGGTCTGATAGACCTGGTTCGCAAGGGCGTCTTTACCAAAGGACAAAATGTTGTGTTCCTCCACACCGGTGGGTCTCCCGCTCTTTATGCCTATCTCGATGCTTTCCGAAAATAGGTGAGATATCGGCGGTGGGGGTTGCCGCCACTGGTTTGCATCTAGAAGAGGGGTGGCAAAATTGTCACCCCGCAAATTTTCAATTCCTCCAGTAAAAAAAGTCAACGGCTATGGAAAATTCGTTAAAATCACAGAAAACGGAGAAAATTGTTGGCATTATCGGGGGAATGGGGCCAGAAGCGACCGTTGATTTGATGCAGCGGATCATTGCCAATACTGTTGCCCTTGATGATATCGACCATATTCGCTGCATCGTCGACAACAATCCAAAGATCCCGTCACGCATAAAAGCGATTCTCGGTGAAGGTGCCGAGAATCCTGGGCCCTGTATGGCTGATATGGCACGCAGGCTTGAACAATATGGCGCTGACTTCCTGGTCATCCCCTGCAACACCGCTCACTATTATTACAAGTATGTCGCTGAGGCTGTGTCCATTCCGGTTGTTCATCTCATCGATCTAGTAGTTCATACGCTCCTCTCAGAAAATCCTCATCTGCGGCAAATTGGCATTCTGGGGTCCACGACAATCGTCAAGACAGGCCTCTACGCGACCAGGTTTCAAGCTCGTGGCGTAAAGGTGGTCTATCCGGAAGGGCAACTTCAGGATAAACTGTTTGCACTTATCCGCATGGTAAAATCCGGGCAAACCGGAAATGAGGCAAGCAAACAGCTGGTCGATATCTGTAATAGTCTTGCACTAAAAGGCATTGATCTTTGCATCCTTGGTTGCACTGAACTGGGTGTGATAAAGGCCGACTTGCCCATTCGGAGCATTGACGCCGCTGAACTGCTGGCAAAAGAGATCGTGGCCATCGTCAAACACGGCAAGAATCCTTTTACCGCAAGAGATCCAATGTAAGATTGGAATCTCCGTTGCACATTCTTTAGACGAAGTGTAAAACCTTTCTTCGCAGATTGGAAAAACGACATAATGGCAATCACGAAAGTGCGCGTTTGACAATGAGAGCGCGTTTAAAGAGAGCAAACGTGGAAAACAACACCAATTCGATGAAATCTTTAATCGCCTACGCGAAAATTCGCGACATGATTCTGGTTGGCGAAAAACTACCCGGAACCAGATTAGTTCTGACTGAACTTGAAAGTGAGTTGGGCATCGGAAGGGGTCCAATCCGGGAGGCCCTCATGCGACTTGATCGTTCGGGTCTGGTGAAGAACATCCCCTACAAGGGAGCGGTTGTTGCCAACCCACCTTCGCAGAAAGAAGTTGTTATGCTTTTCAAACTCCGGATTGAGCTTGAAGCCGAATTGACCCTTGAAGCAATGGAGCACCTCAATGATCGACAGTTCGCGGAACTTGAGGACCTGAACCATGCAATGGAGCGCATGGAGGCTGATTTCTACAATCTTGACCGTAAGTTTCATCGTTCCATCTACAAAGCTTCAAAGCTCACCCACCTCTGTTCCATTGCCGACAAGCTGATAGAACCCGTCGAGACCTTTCTTACCCTGTATCACCAAGAAGAGGGCGATTGCCATAAATTCATTCAAGAGCATAGAGAAATACTCGCGGCCCTTAAAGATAAAGACGTTGAGCGGGTGCGTTTAGCAATGGCGAACAACATCGGCAGCGGCCTTCTAATAGTTCAACGCTCCTTTTCTCGCCTTATTAGAAAATAAGGTCTCGCCTTTGGATCAAAGCGAATCGTTGGTCAATTTTGCACATTTGTTTACTAGGTCTGTACTCGCTGCTGTCGCGCCAAAGCACGCCGTGCGGCTTGACCGTGGCCATTGATCCCGCCGGGCTTGAGACAGGCCAGCATGTGCAAAGAAAAGAGAACCGCCTTTCTTCGTTTAAGTAATAAATTTACTTTGCCCCTTGATATAATGAGCATATGCCCTTAAAGTATAGAGCCATAGGAGCATAAATTATGCCACGTCCATTTTGTAAGAAGACTATCAATGATTTTTCCAAGTATGAAGTTTTTAAACCCAACGCAATACCACTGACAGAACTTGAGGAAATCATCCTTAGTCTCGATGAACTTGAAGCTCTGCGACTCTCTGACCTAGAGGGGCTTTATCAGGAAGCTGCGGCTCGTGCAATGGGCATTTCACGTCAGACTTTTGGTCGAATCATTGAATCCGCTCGACATAAAACAGCCAATGCAATTTTAAACGGAAAAGCATTGAGAGTAACTGGCGGCAACGTCCGCCTTAAAAATGAAGGAGAAGATATTATGAAGATTGCAGTCCCAACAGTTGGAGATCAGGTAGATCAGCATTTCGGACATTGTGAAAAATATTCAGTCTTTACCATCGAAGATAACGCCATAAAAACCATAGAATATATGGAATCTCCGGCTGGCTGCGGTTGTAAATCTAATATGGCTAGTGTGCTTGCTCAGAGTGGTGTGAAAATTTTAATCGCTGGTGGCATAGGTAACGGAGCCGTAAATGTATTGGCCAGCAATGGTATAAAAACAATTAAAGGCGCATCTGGAAGTGTTAGGAATGCGGTAGAGCTATATTTGCAGGGTAAACTTGTGGATAGTGGAGATATTTGTCAATCTCACTCTCATGATCCAAATCATGTCTGTCAGCACTAAGAGTTATTTGAATTGCGTCGGTTCGGTTCCTGTATGGGAATCGAATTGATGGTGCGCAAAACTTTCAAATTCTTATCGGGTGTTGGTAGGTCTCCGACCTCCGCACCACTTGAACATTCAAAAACGTTCATAGAAGTTCAAGAGCCCGAATCCTGCAAAGGATTACGGGTTTTTTGTTGTCCAATACTATCTCTTAAAATACATTGTACCCGCCTATTGTCTCGGAATATACCAGCCCCGATGGCAGTCTCAAAAGGATATGGAGGAAGTCTGTAAAATTCGAGAGGTCTCAACGTGAAAATTGAAGATTCTATTTCAATTTCAGAACTGTCTGAGAAGTGTCAGGTGTTATTGAATGAGAACAGTAATTTGAAAGAGGAAAACCGAGCCCTGAAGGCACGGTTGGTTATTATGGAGGCGCGGTATTCGGGTGATGAAATTCCCGAGAAAAAATCCGAATCTGAAATAATCGCTCCGCAAGCTGCTGGAGTTTCGCCGCAAGGCATGAGCAAGAATACTGGCGAAGGAGAAAAAATCAGGCTGTTTATGTCGCTTTTCAAAGGACGGGACGATGTTTACGCCAGGAGATGGGAAAACAAGAAAAAAGGGACGTTCGGCTATTCTCCCTCCTGTCTGAATGAATGGAAACCAGGACTATGCGTTAATAGTTGTAACCAGACCGATAAGTGACTTACACTCCTCAAGGGGGTACCGAACAGAGTCCCGGTTATCGGGGTTCGGGGAAAAGGAACCAGCCGCCTTGCAAAGGACTCTGGATATGCTCCAACATGCCGGTGTGAACCTGGTATTTCGTTCAAACATACACCAGAAATTCGCGCTCATTGATCAAAAGGTAGTATGGTATGGGAGTATCAATCTGCTCAGTTTCGGCAGCGCCGAAGAGAGCATCATGCGGCTCGAAAGCCCTAATATCGCCGTTGAACTTTTGAAAAGTATGGAAAAACAAGGAATTCTATAGCAACCAAAGGGGGCGATATTCCCCCTTGGATTGATGCGCAACGAATGTATTGAATTCAATACCGGGAGTCGGCGTATCCCACCCAGCCGTCGGCTTCGACCAGGGCCTGGTCGAAGCCGGATATTTCGAAGGAGAGGGTTTCTTCCTCGTTTGCCGAAGTGAATCGAAATACCTTCTTCTCCATATCGGTTTCCAGGGCGGTCTCTTTTCCGGCGAATTTTTTAAAGATGCGGTCGAGGTCGATGGATGAAAGCTCAACCGCCATCATACCGCAGTTGAACATATTCTGTTTGAAGATCCTGGCAAAGCTCTCGGCGACGACGATATTGATGTCGTTGACCTCCAGCGCCCAGGGGGCGTGCTCACGTGAGGATCCACAGCCGAAATTGCCCCTTGTGACGATCACATTACTCCTTTTCACGTCGCCGGCCTGGTCAAACCCCTCCAGAGTCAGATCTTCCAGAAGATAAGGTCGCAGTGCCTCTTTGGTAATTTCGGTCAGGTAGCGGGCAGGAATAATCTCATCCGTATTGATATCCGACCGGTCAAGAAAGAGTACTTTGCCGTTGAAATTTTTCATTATTTCCCTCGTGACTTGTAAAGATTCGAGTTGGTTATATGACCGGCAAGGGCGGAGGCCGCCGCGGTTGCCGGGCTCATCAGGTGTACCATGCCGCCTTTGCCCATGCGTCCGTTGAAATTGCGGTTGGTGGTGGAGGCGCAGACTTCCCCTTCAGCGAGTACGCCGTTGCTCATTCCGAGGCACGCTCCGCAGGTGGGGTTGGTCACGCAAAATCCGGCGTCCATGAAGATTTTGATAATGCCTTCGTCAAGTGCTTTGTTGAAGATCGCAGGAGAGGCCGGAGAAACAATGCCTCTGACCGAATCCTTGATCTTTTTGCCCTTGAGGATCTCTGCAGCGATCCGCAAATCCTCGATTCTGCCGTTCGTGCACGATCCGATATAGACCTGGTTAACTGGCTTATCTGTCATTTCGCTCACCGGACTTACCTGGTCGGGTTTGAATCCGAAGGTGGCAACAGGGACAAGCGTTGCGGCATCTATCTCCATTGCCAGTGTGTAGGTTGCGTCGGGATCGGCGGTAAACCGGCGATAGTTTTCCAGGGCCTCCTCTCTCGATGAAAATTCATCATGGATAAAATCCCACAGATAATTAACGGTGGTCATATCCGGAGCACAGATACCACAGGTTCCGCCGGCCTCAACGGCCATGTTGCACAGAGTCATGCGTGCCTCCATGGTCATGTTATCAATTACATCTCCGGTAAATTCGATTACCTTGTTTGTTGCCCCGTTGACACCGAGCTTGCCGATGATGGTGAGGATGACGTCCTTGGCGAAAACTCCCTCGGGAAGATCACCGTTGATCTCGATTTTGATGGAATCGGGGTAGTGAAAAGCACAAACCCCTTTCAGTATTCCCACTTCAAGATCCGTCGTTCCCACACCTGCTGCGAAGGCCCCGAAGGCGCCGTGGGTACAGGTGTGGGAGTCACCCATAATGATGGTGTATCCGGGTCTTACAAATCCTTTTTCCGGAAAGATTGCATGGCACACCCCATTTCTTCCCACGTCAAAAAAATCTTTGATTTTGTTTCTCCTGGCCCAATCTCGTAAAATTTTCCCCTGCATCGCCGTCTTCGAATCTTTTGCCGGCGTGACATGGTCAATTACCGCCTTGATCCTGGTCGGATCGAAAACCCGATCCTTGCCCCGGGCAACAAGATCGTTGATGGCGACTGGTGTGGTGATCTCGTGGCAAAACACGGCGTCGAGACGGATAACATGGATGTCACCAAAGGGGTTATCTACCCGGTGGGCATCGAATATCTTCTCCGCAATAGTTCTTCCCATATTTTTCTCCTGATTCTGTTTTAACAACTGTATCGGTTAGCTACGAAAGAGTTTTCTTGGTGGGGTAACCACCCAAATTGCTGTCAGCATATGATTACCTGCGTTTTTTAACAGGTGCGGTATATTGGACGGGAAGGATATACTGTCTCCCTTGTTCAGTTCATAGGTTTCATCGCCATATATCAGCTCAGCCTGTCCTTCGAGGATGATACCGAATTCCCTTCCGGCATGACCATATTCCCGGTCCCCTGTCTCTCCTGTCTCTTCGATTTCAAGCAGAAATGCTTCAATAGCCGGATCCTTTGAAACTTCGTCGGTGAAGGACAGTTGGTGAATTGTCACTTTATTGCGTCGGATGCTGTCCCTCTCCGAGGCTCTGACGATTGCTACCCGACGTTTTTGCCGATAATCACTGAAAAGGTACTCATAATCAATATCCAGTATATCAGCAATGAGTAGAAGTGTGTCGACGGAAGGGGAGACCTTATTTCGCTCGATCTGCGAAACGAGACTCTCGCTGACACTTGCCCTCTGTGCGACATTCTTGAGGGTGTAACCCCTTCGTTCACGCACGGCCCTAAGCTTTTCTCCGAACTGGCATTTCATAATTTTCTTCATCAATACTTCATCTCCTGAAGCAATTGTAAAATCATGACACGTTTTTTGTCAAGTAATTTATCCACCCAACGAAAAAATCTCTGGGTAGCTATTATTTTCTGCGCCTTCCCGGAAAGGAAAGGTGGCGTCCAAAAAACCGAAGAGGTTTTCTGACGTGTCGAGACGCAATCTTTGAACCCTATAGATTATGAAGAAATTGGATGTCAAGTATAGTGTTAATTATTTGCGAGGTTAATCGGGCAGAATGCGATCTCAAGAAACTTGAGGCATTGATCAATCAGGATGTGTCCTTACCCTACAAGTTGATCAATTATCTCCTTGCAGAATTTGTCGGTAATTGTTAGCTGTTGCTGAACACTTGAGGCGATTCCGATTCTTGTGAGGTGGTATCGCCCTTGGTTTTCCTTCGCTTCTCATTGCAGTATACGAAATTTGGATTTCAATATGAATACGGTAAAAGTCCTGTTGGTCTCTGTTGTCTTGTCCCTTATTTTTTTGGCACCGCAGGCCGCAAAAGCAACTGAGACGGGCGGTGGTTATAGCAGGCAGTTCCTTGGGAATAGCGATATTGAGCAATATGAATTATTTGTCCGTGAACCGCTGCCTTACAAAGCAATTCTCGGAGATATTTGCTTGGTTTCTTCAGATGTCGAGATCGGCATGGCAATAATCCGTGACAGCCATGTCGATAATTCGGAAGTCGGCAGGTTTTCATTTATGCCTCAGGTGGTTCTCAGACCCTTCGACTGGGTCCAATTTCTCATCGGGCTGGGAACCGGTTTCATGGGTGGGGAGACGGAATTACCCAAGCACAATCTCGGAGGGCCTTTCTTCCTGGCGTCGAAGTTGGGGCTACGGGTTCTCTTCAGGGAAAGCTGGGGCGTCGAATATGCATACTATCATCAATCCAATGCCGGCATATACGAACAAAATTCCAGCCTCAACATGCAGCAATTGGCTATGTTCTTTACATTTTGATGGCCCATCTTTTACCTGACTAGCTGCGCAAAGTACTGCTGCGCCGCCAGAGGCTCTTCACTTTCAGCAGGCTTTCGTCGTATGTAGCTGCCGTCCGGCTGCATGTCCCAGGAAAAGGTATTGTCTTTTTCATAGACAGCGAGGATTTCTTCCAGTTCCGCCTTTATTTCCGGATTTTCAACGGGCATGATGGTTTCCATCCGCGATTCGAGATTGCGTTTCATCCAGTCGGCAGAGCCGATCAGGAAAATCGGCTCGCCACCGTTTTCAAAGCGATAGATCCGGCTGTGCTCGAGAAACCGGCCGACGATGCTGTATACCCGAATCGTCTCCGACAAGCCGGGTGCACCGGCCCGTAGGCTACACAGGCCGCGGATATTGAGGGAGATCGGCACCCCGGCCTGACTGGCCAGATAGAGTTCGCGGATGATCTGCCGGTCCTGCAGCTGGTTCATCTTGCATTTGATTCCCGACCCTTTGCCGGCTTTCTGATTGATGACCTCCTGGCGGATGAGGGCGATAAATCTTTCGCGCATATTGTGGGGGGCAACGAGCAGCATGTTGTATTCCTGGGCGGCAATGGCGCCGGTCAGTTCATTAAACAGCCGACTGACGTCCCAGCCGAGTTTGTCATGGCAGCTGATGATCCCGAGATCGCCATAGAGACGCGCTGTACCGGTGTGGTAATTACCGGTACCTATATGGACAAAGCGTTTGATGCCGTCGCTTTCTTCGCGGACGACCATCGCCAGTTTGACGTGGGTTTTCAAACGCTCAACCCCATAGACCACATGGGCTCCGGCCTGCTCGAGGATTTTTCCCCAGGCGATGTTCGGGGCTTCATCGAAGCGGGCGGTGATCTCGACCAGGACGGCGACCTGCTTGCCGCGTTGGACAGCCTCCATCAACGCCTTGATGATGGGCGATTGGGTCGCGGTCCGGTAGATGGTCAGCTTGATAGCCAGAACCTTCGGGTCAGTGGCGGCATGCTGCAGCAAACGGAGTATGGAGGTGTCAAAGTCATTATAAGGGAGATGGATGAGGATATCTTTCCTCTTGATCTCGGCGAAAAATGCTTCGCAGTCGTCAGGCTGGATGTTTTTCAAATTCCGATGGGTTTTCGGAATGTGCGGGACATAGCGTAAGTCATTCCGGCCATCGATCTTCAGTTCGAGCAGATCGCCGTAACCGAGCATGCTGCTGGTCGCCATGGTCTGAGAAGGATCGATATCCAATTGTTCAACCAGCCAGGCACGGAGCTCGGCCGGAGTGTTTTCACTTACCTCGAGCCGTACTATACCGGCAAATTTCCGGAAGTTCAGTTCGGCGGTCACCATGCCGATGATGCTGCCGGGTTCCATGTCCTCGGTACTCAGCTCATCAAGACGGGCGCGATCCCAGGGGTTGTCCTTGGCGGCCCGAGTGACGCGAAAGAAATAGGTGGCAAAGGATGCCACTCCGGGAAAGAGTAGGCGAAGGTTGTTGGCAATAACTTCCTCAAGCCGAACGAAACCACGATTGTTGGGTAGGGCCACCCAGCGTTTGCGGTTGGCCGGTACCTTCAGGCGGACGAAGCGGGTGCGAGCATCTTCCTGGGTGATAATGATAGCAATATTGAAACTGAGATTACTGATGAATGGAAAGGGATGGGCGGCGTCGACGGCCAGGGGGGTAAGAATCGGCAGGACGGAATCTTCGAAGTGTCTGGTGAGGAACTCTTTATCCTCCTTGTCAAGTGCATCGTAGGATTTGAAATGTATTCCCTGCTGCACCGAGCGCAGGTCTCAGGACACCTTCAAACAGATCGCTGAGTATTCGCATCTGGCGCTGCAATTCCTCCCAGCAGAGCGCCAGTTCTTCACAGGGGGTAAGACCGTCATAACTCAGTTTTTGCGGCTTGGTCTTTCGTTTCTGATGCAAGCCGCCCATCCTTTTCATGACAAACTCGTCGAGAATCATCCCCATAATCCCGGAAAATTTGAGCCGTTCGAGAAGCGGCTGGGCGGGATCTTCGGCAATCTCCAGAACTCTCCTGGCAAAGGAGAGCCAGGAGAGTTCCCGGTTTATATAGGCATCATGGGCATCGACATCGTGTAAAGTGCTCTCGTTCATGGCAGTTGCATGGAGGTGGTTGAAAGGGTTGACGAGAAGCCCTCAAGGGGCACAAAGGTGATTCCAGGGTGTCATGGTCAGGATGTTCAAACAGGCACCAAGTGTCTGAATGTATGGTACCTTAGAAAGAAGTTACTCTGCAAGCAATAGCGTGCTCCATTACTGGAAAAGAAAAGCCTTGCCAAAACCAAAGAGACACGCTAGCGTTTCCCCCTCTATAGAGATTTTTCAAAAAACATACGACGACAAGCAGAATGTCCCCTTTATTGCACTCTTCACACTCATCATCCAGTCCTGTCGGTAGTGCAACCATAATGGCATGGATGATCTCCCTGACGGTCAGTGTGGCGGCATTTCTTTCTGTCGCCCTGTGGAATGGGTTTCCTTTGGCCTTTTTCGACACCGGCGGCTACGTACGTCGGGTGCTTACCATGGAGATTGCTCCTGGACGCTCGCTGTTTTATGGCCTCTTTCTGTGGTTATCCTCATTTGGCTGGTGGTCTTTTTATGGACCGGTGTTAGTGCAAGCTGCTATCAGCGTTTGGCTTATTCACCTGATGCTACGCTGCCATGATTTGCCTGCCGGTCCACGAGCTACGGCATTTTTTTGTGTGGGCCTGAGTCTATTGACGGGTATTTCCTGGTATGCTGGGCAATTGATGCCTGATGTCTTGGTGTCCCTGGCGGTGCTGGCTCTCTGGCTCCTTGGGTTTCGCTGGCAAAGACTGGGGCAGGTCGAACGTGCCGGACTCGTGGCGGTAACCCTCTTAGCGCTTCTGTCGCATATGTCTGGGATGGCTCTCGCCATAGGCTTGGCGCTGATCACTCTGGTGGCACGGATTGTTGTGCACAGATCGAGCTGGTCTCTGCCGGTAAACTGGCTGCCTCCGTTAGCGGTTGTGGCTGCAAGTCTGGTGCTTATGCCACTGCTTCATCTGTTTTTGGTGGGTAAGGTGACCTATACTCCCGGAGGTCCTGTATATATTTTCGGGCGACTGGTGCAGACTGGTATTGCACAGCGCTGGCTGGCTGAGCATTGCCCCGTTCCCGGCATCAAATTGTGCGGCCTGCAGGATCGTATTCCCAATACCGGTGATGTATTTCTCTGGGGGGGGGCGTCACCGTTTCGTGATATGGGTGAATGGAGCGGGGCTGCCGATACCGAACTGGAGTATCTGGTGAAGGCCTGTCTCACGACCTATCCGGGTGCCGTTGCCTGGACGGCTTTGCAAGCTACCGTCTATCAGATGCTTATGGTTAAATCCGCCGATCAGTTGGGAGAAATTCATAACGATACCAGAAATGTTTTTACCAACCTTATGCCGCCCAAAGTTGCCAAGGCTTTCAAAGCAGCGCGCCAGCAGCAAGGCGGAATCACCCAGTCCGTAGTTGATGCCATCAACCAGGTGCATGTGCCGGTAGCCCATCTGTCTGTTCTCTGCCTGCTGCTGGTGGTCGTTTGGGGCCTGCGGTCCGGGCGGCATGATCTGGCGGCGGCGGCGCTGTTTATGCTTCTCGCTCTCCTTGGCAATGCCTTTATCTGTGGGGCGCTTTCCAATCCCCACGACCGTTATCAAGGCCGTCTGGCATGGCTCGCGTCGTTGGTAGTTGGCATGGCGACCCTGTGCTGGTGGCAGTTGCGGGCGAAAAGGCCACATTGTTGATCATTCTCACATAGCATATCTTGGACTATAGCCATAACCGCAGGATGGATTATCGGCCGGTTGAAGCTTGATTCCTGAGAACGTAAGTTCGATTTGTGGAGGGAAGGGAACCGAAAAATGATTTGCAAAGTCCGGTATGAAAGTATAGCCTAAGAACCGCTATAAAATCTCCGATAAGGGAGTATTGAAAAGAGTGCCGTTACCGGTATTTTTGCAGAGCGGCATAACAACATAGCAAACCTTGCGGATAGTAATCATGGCCGCTCGGAATTCAGCTTGGCAGTGGATGCTTCAAACGTAAATGGCTACTCTTTTTGACATAATGCCCGCGAGATGGTCAGCCGTTTCGTCGGTGTTCACCCCTCCTGTTCGCCGCAGTCTGGGAATAGCCCTGGTGTGGCTCGTCATTATAAACATCTTTGCGCTGCTGGCTTTTAACCGACTGAACCTTGCCCCTGACACCGCCTTCCCGTGGTTAGCTTTGATTCCCATGGATCCACTCCCAAAGAGCTGGGACCTCATTAACCTGCATAACCGCTGGGATTCATACTGGTATCTCGACATTGCCAAAAACGGGTATTATCTACGCGGTCCAAAAGATATTGCCAACGTCGTCTTTTTTCCCCTCTATCCAATGTTGATGCGCCTGTTTGCGCCGGTGGCCGGAGGAAATTTAGTGCTCGCCGGCTGGATGTTGAGCATCCTGTTTTTGCTGTTGACGGTCGTTATGTTCACCAAGCTGTGCCAGGAGTTCCATCCGAACATCGACCCACACCTGCCTGTCGCTTTACTGCTGGTCCATCCCACAGCGTTTTTTCTCAACGCAGTCTATTCCGAGTCACTGTTTTTGTTTTTGTCTCTTGCCGCGGTGTTATGGGCGAGGCGAGGCAATTTTTTGATAGCCAGCTGCTGGGCGGCTCTGGCCTCCGCCACGCGGATTGCCGGGGTTTTTCTTTTTGTCGTCCTGGCGGTCGAATTTCTCCAAGCAAATGGCTGGCGGGCCGTGTTTTCGCGCCGCGTCCTGCCTCTGGCTCTGGCTCCGCTCGGGGCCGTGGCTTTTTTCCTGTACCACTGGATCACCTTCGGCGATTTTTTTCTGTATCTTAAAGTGCAGTCTTTTTTCGGCCGAGACTTCACGGTTGAGGCGCAGGAATTTCTCATTACCAACAACCCTGGGTTGGCCAACAATCTGTTCGATTTCTCCTGTGGGGGCCTGACCATTCTATTTGGCTTCATCGCCCTGAAGTGGGTCCGGCTTTCCTACGGCCTGTACATGCTGATCTCGCTGAGTGTCGCCCTCAGCACCGGATCGTTTCTGGCGATTTCCCGTTACAGCATGGTGCTGTTTCCTATATTTATCATCGGCGCCGGTATTCGATCACCTGTTGGCCGGGGGGCTTGGTTTTTCACTTCAACCCTGCTGCTGGCCCATGATACCATCCGTTTCATCAACCATTACTGGACCAGCTGATGATGACTCCCACTTCCGCAGGTGCTGCCGTATCTTCGGCAACCATTTCCACCCTTGGCGACGTCCCGCCCATTGTCAGCGTCGTCGTGCCTGCCTTTAACGAAGCCGAGAACATTCCCCTGCTCTACCAGCGTGTTGGCGAGGTCCTGGAGAAGATGGTTGCAGAGCGCTGGGAATTGATCTTCGTTGATGACGGCAGCCGTGATGCCACCTGGGCGATGATTTGCAGCTTGGCCGCCAATGACCCGAAGGTCCTGGGTGTACGTCTGTCGCGAAATTTTGGTCATCAATTCGCCCTGTTTGCCGGTTTGGAGACGGCCCAAGGGGAAGGCGGTCATCACCATGGACTGCGATCTGCAGCATCCTCCGGAAATGCTTCTCGCGCTGTTTGAAAAATGGCAGGCGGGCTTCAAGGTGGTCAAAACCCTGCGCGAGGAAGTGGAAGATATCAGCTGGTTCAAGGGCTTGACGTCACGCAACTTTTACCGGCTGTTTTCCTATCTCAGCGGGGTGCAACTGCAGGCTGGGGTGGCTGATTTCCGGCTGATGGACCGCCAGGCCCTCAATGAGCTACTGCGTTTTAGCGAGCAGGGGCTGTTTTTGCGGGGCCTGACCGAATGGATTGGGTTTTCGTCCTGCGCAATCCCATACACCCCGGCAGCGCGTATCCACGGGCAGTCCCAATACAATTTACGAAAAATGATCAGCCTCGCCTGGAAAGGGCTGAGTTCTTTCTCTATCCTGCCCTTGCGGATAGGAATTGGCATCGGGATGATCGGCAGTTTGCTGTCGCTGCTCTCGGTTATTTACGCCTTTTTCGGCAAGATTGTCGGAGAAGGTACGGTGCCCGGCTGGGCCTCGACCATGATGGTGCTGTCCAGTCTCTTTTTGCTGCTGTTCATGTATCTGGGCATCCTTGGCGAATATGTAGGCCGTATCGTCATCGAGGTTCAAGGGCGACCACGCTACATAGTCCGCGAAACCACTGTTTTTGCTCATCGCCGGCCTTCAATCAATGACTGAAACCACCGGCCATCACAGGCAACACCCAGCCATCCGACTGGTGGTCAACGCCGACGATTTCGGCATATTGACGGGTATCAACGACGGTATCGTCCGGGCCCACCTGGAGGGGATTGTCACCTCGACCTCGCTTATGGCGGTGGGCGAGGCCTTTACCCATGCCGTGGAGTGCTGCCTCGCGGTCCCCACACTGGATGTTGGGGTCCATCTGACCCTGGTGGCGGAAAAGCCGCTACTACCGGGCCAATCATCCCTTACCGAATCAGATGGCCGTTTTCCGGCGGGCGCAGGGGCCCTGATGCAACGCTGGTTGCTGGGGGGCATCCGGATGGCCGAGGTGCAGGCGGAATGGTCGGCGCAGATCGAGCGCGTCCTTGACCACGGAATTCGGGTGACTCATCTCGATAGCCACCAGCATGTCCATGCCTTGCCGTGGCTGGCCGATGTGAGTCGGCAACTGGCCGCCCGGTATCACATCCCATTTTTACGTGTACCGATCGAGCGACCGCGGCTTGCATGGTTGGCGAGCAGGCACGGCACCAAGCGCGTGCTGGGCGCTTTGGCGCTGCGCGTTTGTGGCGTACTCGCAGGCTTGACAAAAAATGGGGCAGGAAGCTCTCAACCGCTACGATTTTTGGGGTTCCAGGATGGTGGCCGCCTTGATGACCGCCGTCTGCAGTTCCTGCTCGGCCACCTCCGGCCGGGCTGGGCGTATGAGCTGATGTGTCATCCCGGGCTTCGTCCAGAAGCAACGGGCGTGCAGAATTGGGAATATCATCATGAGGTGGAATTGAACGCCCTCACCAGGCCGGGGATCCGTGCCGAAATCGCCGCCAGGAATATTTCCTTGTGCAGTTTCGCCGATCTGGCCAAATTGAATTGATAAAGTACTAATCGCCATTCTTTTTGAACATCACCCAGTATTGTGCTCCGACAGGGAAATTTGCCAGTGTGCGCTCAAGAGCCTTTACCCCAGGCCATTGGTGTAATGCAGGAGGCAGGACATTCACATACTCGTGGGTCACATAGCGGAAGGCTTGGCTTTCAAACAGGGCTCTCGTCGTATTCAATCGCATTAGGCTGACATCTTTGTCAAAAGGACAAGCTTTGACAATCATACGGGTCAGAGGGTTTAACGGATTGTGCTCCCAGATTACCATTGAGGCATTCGGTTTCATCCGTGCCCGCAAGGTTTGCACCGTCGCCGCCCTTTCGGCGGGGGGGATGTGATGAAAGACGTTGCAGCTGATTACCAGATCAAAGCGGATTTCCACCGGGAGTTTCGCGAAATCGTTGGTTAGACAGATCCGCTCATCGCCGGCGATGGTTTCGGCCTCTTTAAGGGAGTCCACCGAAGTGTCGAAGCCAAACAAGCGCAAGCTGCCTTTGGCAATGAGCGGTTGTAACCTGTCGGCGGTAGTCAGGCATTTGAACAGCCGACCGTTACCGCAGCCGAAGTCGAGGTAACAAAATTCCTGATCGGCATGGGCCTCCGCGAGCCACTGCACCACCTTGACACCTTTTTGAGTGACAAAGGTATCGCTTCGGACTCCCGGCGGCAGTCTGCGGTTATGAATTTGTTCGTAATCGCGGGCGATTCGGTCAAAGGTGTTATTCGTCATGGGTGGTTGGACCTTATCCTCTAAGGTTGGTGCACAAACGCAGTTTTTCTGCTCCGTCGTATCCAGAAGAGATGATCATGGGTAATCGCTGCCTGATTATTTCGCAACTTCTTTTTGCCACTCGGCTTTGCTGTTTAACGGAGGACTTCATGGTCGAGGATATAGTGAAACGCCTGCCGAGTAACAAGCCTCATACGAACACCAACATGTAACTGCTCTGCAATGTTTTTCAAATAGGCCAGAAACCTACTGATAGCTTGCAATGCAGATTGTGCACCGAGGCTTTTTGTGTGACTGCTGGAAATGGTTATTCTGGTCTGCCCGGCATGGGTGGTTTGCTTGGCAACTCCATGCAATATCTATGGCCGGGAAATTTGATTGTTGATTCGGCTCCCTCAAACCGATGGCCGGCATTCACCCAGTCTGCCTCATTGAAAAGTTTGGTGATGAACTTTTTGACGTTGGCGGTATGCTGGTTGCCGTGATTTACTTCAACCGTTAACGCAAGGCGGGTGTTACCCATGAAACAACTGTGGTAGTTGTGGGAAGGACGTCCTCTTTTTGTAGGGTTGTAGCCAACGACGGCACCTTCTTTGCTCACCATAGAGGCATCTGACGGTCGTGTCGGTATCAAGGATCCAAGGCCCGAAAGTCAGTGCTGCTTGGGTGCAGTTGATTAAGGTGTAATGATTCCTAATCAAGAAAGAAGTAACAGCATAAACACAAAGAGATTTGCCATTGGCAGCCCCCTTCGTGTTTCTTTCAGTCTCCAGCTATGATTTCAAAAAACTCAAAAAATTGCCGCCAGCAATCAGCTGGAGGCCTGTTAATAGCAGCATCCCATACACTATCCGGTTGAACCATTTGTCGCTGCAATGGCAATTGAGTTGGGCTCCCAGTTTCACTCCCAAAAAGGCCACAGGCAATAAAAGAAGAATGGTAGAGATATTCCCGACCCGCAGCAGGTTGAGTTGGGCGTATGGGATAAGCTTCACTATGTTGGTGATCGTGAAAAAATAGATCGTTGTGCCTACGTAGATGTCGCGGGGGAGATTTTGCGGCAAAAGATAGACGAGGGCCGGCGGGCTGCCGACATGGGCCAGGGTCGAGGTAAAGCCGGAAATGGTGCCCCAGAAAACCCCCTCGCCGATGCCGGGTTTGCGCCGGGCGATCACATCCACCAAGAGCGAATGGCATAACTGAAAAGCTACAAAAGACAGGGCCAGTATGCCGATGCCGATTTTCAAAATTCGCTCGTTGCCGCTGAAATATCCAAAGAAAAACCACCCGGCGGCGATACCCAGAACGGAACCGGGCACCATGATAAACAGATTTCGTCGGTCAAAACGGGCGCGGTACTGCTGTATCGCCATGAAGTCGGAAATGATCAATATCGGCAGTAGCAATGCGGCGGCCTCGGCGGTGGGAATAGTAAGGGCCATGAGTGGCGTGGCGATGACGCCGATACCAGCGCCAAAACCGGCCTTGGAAATGCCGATGAAGGCAACCGATGCCAGTGCGCTGATCCAGAAGGCTAGCGGGTATTGCGGGAGAGCGTCAAACATACTTTAAATGCCACCGCACGGTACCGGAGCGGCTTATGAGAACCGGCTCGCTGTGTTTTGGTCGTATCGATTCATATCTATACATCATTCATTATGTACCATAACTCGGAGTGCTCTGCCAGAATTGGCTGGACGTAGAGAGAGCCTCGCAACTGAATTTTCTTTCCTTGACAGCTTTTGAGCAAAAACCTCGCCATGGCAAAAACGCCAAAATGATTGTCGAAGAGAAATGAACAAAGTAGGATGAGGAGCGTATTGTGCTATGAATGCTGCTGCTGGTGGTTGAGGAACTCGGCAAAAAAATCCCGAAATAGGGCCGATAGTTAAGGTTGCCGAGGAGCCCACCACCTCCTTTTGCTGGGTAGTCTAAGGATTACGTATGGGTATTGCCGCCGACATTATTATTCTCATCGTTACCGCCTTCTTTTGCGGCCTATTGATGCAGCGACTTCGCCAGCCGCTGATTCTCGGTTATATTCTCGCCGGTGTGATTCTCGGGCCGTATACCGGTGGATTGACGGTAACTGAAATCCATGACATAGAACTCCTCGCCGAGATCGGCGTGGCCCTTCTCCTTTTTGCCCTGGGGCTAGAGTTTTCACTCAAGGATTTGAAGCCGGTTAAGTATATCGCTCTGATCGGCACTCCGATCCAGATTCTTCTTACCATGGGACTGGGTTTGGTAATCGGTCGGCTGTTGGGTTGGGACTGGCGGACCTCGGTGTGGTTTGGGGCTTTGATCAGCCTCTCTTCAACCATGGTCATCCTTAAAACCCTTATGAATCAGGGCTGGCTCGGTACCCTGTCGAGTAAGGTGATGATCGGCATGCTGATTGTTCAGGACCTGGCGGTGGTGCCGATGATGATTGTCCTGCCGCAGCTTAACGATCCGGCTGCCGGGCTGGGGACGCTGGGGGTTGCGGCGGGCAAGGCAGCCCTGTTTCTGATAACCATGCTTCTTTTTGGCAACAAACTGCTGCCGATACTGTTGCGGAGCATCGCCAGGCTCGGATCTCGGGAATTGTTTCTGCTGGCCGTAACCGCTATTGCTCTCGGGGTTGGCTATGTCACCTACCTGGCGGGGCTGAGTTTTGCCTTAGGAGCCTTTGTCGCCGGTATGGTCCTCAACGAATCCGACTACGGTCATCAGGCTTTGAGCGATATTATTCCCCTGCGCGATCTGTTCGGACTGCTGTTTTTTGCCTCGGTGGGTATGCTTCTCGATCCCCTCTTTCTTCTCAACAATTTGGGGCAGGTGCTCCTCCTGGTAGTGCTGGTCGGGGTCGGCAAGGGGCTAATTTTCGCTGTTCTTGCGAAAATCTTTCGTTATGGCAATGTCGTCCCCCTGGCCGTTGGTCTCGGCTTGTTTCAGGTCGGCGAATTTTCCTTTGTTCTCGCGAGAGTTGGGTTAGGCAGTGAGTCGATCAGTGCTGAGTTTTACTACCGCATCTTGACAGCAGCGGTATTGACCATGGTTTTGACCCCTATTGTTTCGGCGCAGACCGCTCGTCTTTATGCCTTGAAGAAGAGATGGTTTCGCCATGAACCATTGGAATCGATCAACTTTCCGCAAGAAGCCCTGCGTGATCATGTTGTCATCGCCGGTGGCGGGCGGGTGGGTTTCCAGGTTGCATCGGTCCTTGACCGACTCGGCACCTCGTTTGTCATTGTCGAACTCGACCAAAATCGGGTTGAAATAATCAAGGCCGCCGGCTATCCGGTGGTGTATGGCGATGGCAGCCATGAAGTGGTTCAGGAAGCCCTGGCTATGGCTACTGCCTCGATGTTGGTTGTCACCACTCCGGGAATTGTTGTGGCTCGGGCAATTATCAAAAATGCCATGAAGGTTAACAACCGGATGCGGGTTGTGGCACGTATGGCTGACCCCTCTTTTTTTGATGTATTCAAGGAGCTTGGAGTGAGGTCTCTGGTGTATCCGGAGTTCGAGGCGGGGTTGGAGATAACCAGGCAGGTACTTCTTCATTTACGCGTTCCTGCTCCGGAAATCCAGCGGCAAACCGAGGAAATGCGTCAGGAACTGCTGGAACCGCAAATAGCGGAAAGTGAAAATTATCTGACCTTAGGTCAGATGAGGGCGGCCGAGCACTCCTTTGATCTGCAGTGGGTTCGCATAGAGCCAGGCAATAATTTGATCGACAGGAGTATCGGTGAGGCCGAAATCCGTAAAACGACCGGGGCTTCGGTGGTTGGAATTATCCGCGAGCAGCTGTTGATTGCCAATCCCGATGTCGGCTTTCGCTTTCAGAGTGGCGATCTGGTGGCAATCATCGGATCGGGCGAAGCCCGTGCCTGCTTCCATCGCTTTGTCGAACGTCGAGAACAAGAGAGTGCCGGAGCAGTGGTTGAGATCTGAGATAGCAGGGGGATTGTGCCTGCCTTCTTGACAAGGTTAGGGGCCATGAAGAAATCGAATTGTATGATCTTATATTGAACGACGGCCTCCCCTGCACGTGGTGATAGCTTTTACCCAAAGGAGATATGAATTGTGAGTTCGCTACTGCTGAGCGTTGACCTGGAAGATGTTCGCGACTGGGTTAAAGATGGCACCGGCTACCGGGAAGGGGTCCCCGAAAATACCAGGAACTACCTGAATCACTTTAAACGATGGGGGGTCAAGGCGACTTTTTTTGTGGTCGGCGAGGTGGCGCGGCGCTATCCGTGGCTGATAGGTGAAATTGTTGAGGCTGGCCACGAGTTGGCATGCCATGGAGATGTCCATCTGCAGCTCGACAAACTTACGCCGCAGGAATTTCGCGTCGATATGCAGCGCAATCTTGCCGCTCTCAAGAATGCTGGAGGACAAGGGATTGCCGGATTCAGGGCCCCGACATTTTCCCTGACGGCGCGAACTTCCTGGGCCCATGAGGTGTTGGCCGATCTTGGTTTTACCTATTCGAGTTCAGTGCTGCCGGCTGACAATCCGCTCTATGGATGGCCTGAATTCGGCAAAGAAGGACGAAAGGTCATTGGTGGGCTCTGGGAATTACCGGTCACCCTGCACGGGGTGCCCGGTCTCCCGGTACCGATCGCCGGCGGGGTGTATTTTCGGGTATTGCCTTTTTTGCTAACGCAATGGGCGATAGGTAAAAGGATTGTCTAACGGCCAACCGGTGGTCACCTATTTCCATCCCTATGATATCGATACCAAACAGGAAAGATTCATGCATCCGGATCTGGGGGACAAGAACCACCTGAATATGCTCATGTATATCGGCCGGGCGAAGGTCCTCAAGCGGCTTGATATTCTCCACCGATCATTTCCTTTTCAGGCATACGGGGAGTATGTCAATGGTCTTGAGGCGGGTCCTTCGGGGCCGACAGGGTGAGGTTTTTTCTAATCAGGGCCAGCTGTTCGGCAAGAAGGCCGAGGAAGAAGAAAATCAAACCGGTGACAAAGAGAAACAGCGTACCGACCGAAACCCCTTCGCCGCGCAGCAGAATGGGAATGCCCCACATCGCGCTGAACAGCAGGAAAAAGATTGCCGGCGGGAAAAACAAGCGCATCGGGTCAAACATCGTTGCGACATGAATTATCTCAAGGACGGTATCAAAAGCTGTTTTGATGCTGATGGTCGATGTGCCGGTTGATGCGGGGAATGACGGTGATAGGGTGTTCGAGCACCAAGTGGCGCTGGTTTATAAAGATCAGGGTGATGATATCGCTGAGCGCCATGTTGTCCGGGCAGAGATGCATATATCGTCTGACCAAAGCGGTAACATAAATTTTCATGCCAGAGTTGAGATCATGGATGGGGATGGGCATAAGAAGGCCGGCTATAAAGCGGATCAGCGTCTTGCCGGTTTTTCTATAAAGACTTTCCTTATGTTTTTTACGCATGCCAATGACCATGTCGGCATCATGTTTATGAAAAGCGTCATAGAGAGCTGTAACATCGGCGAGCTGGTGTTGGCCATCGGCGTCTATGGTGATTACCAAATGTGTTTTTGTGGCACTGATACCTGATTTTATTGCGCCGCCGTAACCTCGATTCACCTTGTGATGGATAGGGGTGAAGAAAGCTGGCTCAGCATAGCGGTTCAGCAGTTCTTTGCTACCGTCTCTGGAACCATCGTTGACAATTATCAGTTTGCAGCCGGTTTTCCGGCAGTAATCGACAAGCTCCGGCAGAAAAGACGATAAAGCCTGTTCTTCATTATAGGCGGGGATGACAATGGTAAGATCATTCATACGGGCAAGGGGGAAGTATTCTGGTTGATTGTTATTGATGATAATGGAGAAAGCGAACATTATCTGTCCAAAGAATGTAAAGATCAAGATTCGGTTACTTTGCCTGCAGGTCGTCACCCCAGTGATTGCGAGTATATAAAGATGGTTGCTTGTGTCAAGTCAAAAACAGGATGTTAAGCCCATGAGACCATCCCAACCAGGGGGGTCTTTAATTTGATGTGCGGCGGCATGGGTCGAGGGTTGTTGCTCAAACCCCTCTTTCTCGTTTGTTGAAAAAATTGATAGAAACCAATTTGCTCGGTTTCTCGGGCGAGTGAAGATACCTTCTACAATTCAGCTACAGAACAGGTATCTTCATTTTATGAGGGCGGGGTATACGTCACGGTCAGTGTCTTTTAACGTGGGTACTTATCGGCGATATAATCCTTGAGATACCTATTTTCCACGTCCTTTTCCTTGAGCAGGGCCTTGACAACATCACCGATCGAGACCATCCCCTTGAGTTCCTTGCCGTCCATAATGGGGATGTGCCGTATTCTGTTCTCCGTCATGACCGCAAGGATATAGTCGACATGGTCGTCTTCGGTGCCAACTATGAGATTGGTAGTCATAATCTCCGCAACTGTCATAGTCTTGATTTTTTCAAGATGGTTGACCACTGCCATCAAGACATCACGAGCACCGATGATACCAAGGATAGTGTTACTTTTATCAACTATCAAGAGGGAACCGATGCGATTCGCTGAAAAGATCGACATGGCATCAATAACGCTGGTATCTTTCTCAATGGTGACAACCCGATTGCCTTTTGCTGCAAGAACGTCTTTTACTTTCATTTCGTGGGCTCCCGATTTGGAATCTATGAGCAGAAAAACAGTCGCTCGGTACTGATTGTTATCGGTTAGATGATGATAGGATAAATGCCAATGGCGAACACACAGAACACCAAGATGAAGGTGCAGGCGGTTGCGAAAACCGATCCCTGTGTCTCAAAGCTTTCTTCGGCTTCGTGAAAATACATATTAATGATCAGTCGCAGGTAGTACCACATTGACAGGATACTGCTGACGATTCCAAGTACGGCAAGGGTCATCTGATCTGCCGATATGGCACTGGTAATAATGTAGAATTTCCCCATAAAACCGGCAGTCGGAGGAATACCGGCCATGGACAGGAGAAACACGGTGATTGCTGCTGCCGAGTAAGGGCGAACTTTGGCAAGGCCTTTGAAATCATCAAAGGTGGAGCGTTTCTCACCTTTACCACCAAGATAGGTAAGGGCGGCGAACATGCCAAGAGTTCCGGCGGCATAAGCCGCCAGGTAATAGGCAATGACACTGCCGGTAAAGTGCTCGGTGCTGATGGCAACCAGAGCAATGAGAAGATAACCGGAATGGACAATACCGGAGGCGGCCAGCATCCTTTTTAAATTGTTTTGGCCAATGGCGATCAGGTTACCGCCGAACATGGTAAGAACTGAGATATAAAAGAGAAATGTCACCCAACTGCCATGTAATCCGCCATTTTGCGCGAGAAAGTTCGCAAAGACGGTAAAAATCGCTGTTTTCAGGGCGGTTGCCATAAAGCCGGTTACCGGGGTCGAGGCCCCATCATAGACATCAACAACCCAGGCATGGAAGGGAAAAGCTGCAGCTTTGAAGAGAAGTGCCACGAAAATGAAAAAAGCCCCTCCAATGAGCAGAGGTGATGTCGCCGAATTGGCAGCGCAGAATGCGCCAATCTCGACAAATTTGGTACTCTTTACCCCACCATAGATGAGCGCCGTGCCCATGGTGAAAAAGGCTCCGGCGAAGGCCCCGAGCATGAGGTATTTTAATACTGCTTCTGCTGCTTTAATATTTGATCGGTCGTAGCCGACGAGGACGTAAATGGCCAGGGACATAATCTCCAATGAAATAAAAGCGGTGATGAGCTCTTGCGACAGGGTCAGGAGGAGCATACCGCAGGCGCCAAACATCATGATTGCATAAAATTCCAAGGTGCAAAAAGGATTGACCTTGAAGTAGCTATGGGTGGTCATGGCGGTGAAAAAACCGCAGGCGAGGATAATCAGACCAGCTGCATGCGTAAAGTTGCTAGCCACTAACATGCCGTTGAATACATTTTCAAAGAGAGCTGTTGCCGGACCGCAGCCGACCAGCAGCTGGACAAAAAAAGCCACGGCGAAAAAACCCATACTCAGGTAGGCCGCCGTCTCCAAACGACTTTTTTCAAAAGCGGCGAGAAGCATCAAGAGGATGGCCCCCGAACAGATGATGAGAAGAGGGAGCAATGACAAGAAATCGTTCATAATGGGTACCCTGCCTTAATTCTTTTGATGAGTGTCTGATGCAATCGGAAATTTTGTGTCAGCAAGCACAGTTTTGGCCATGACCGAGACTTCGCCAATATGCAACTGGGCGGTGGGTTCAATCTTTTTGATGAATGGCTGGGGAAAAATCCCCATGGCGAGAATAAGCAGGATAATCGGGAGAAAGGTCAGTGCTTCAGGGATCGTAAGATCTTTAAAATTATCAGTACGCTCATTTGGTTTTTCGAAGAAAACCCGCTGAAACATCCACAACATATAACACACCCCGATGATCAGTGAGGTGCCTGCAAGAAAACCGATAAAGCCGCTGAATTTGATGGCGCCGAGGATGATGAGAAACTCACCAATGAAACCGCTGGTTCCCGGCAAACCGACCGAGGCGAGCATGGCGATGGCAAAAAAGGTGGCAAAGATTGGCGCCCGATAAGCAATACCACCAAAGTCGGCGATGTTTCTGGTCTTCATCCGTTCTTCCATGAGGCCGATAAAGAGAAATAGTACGCCGGTGCTGGTGGCGTGGGCGGCGATCTGAAAAAGGCAGCCGGTCAGGGCCTGCACATTCATGCAAAAGACTCCAAGGGCAATGATGCCCATATGCGATGCGGAGGAAAAGGCCAGCATGCGCTTCATGTCTTTTTGGGCAATTGCCGCAAGTCCGCAGTACATCATACCGACGACTCCGGCAAGTGACAGGAGTATCGCAAAGCGCGCCAATTCGATTTCAAAAACCGGTACAACAAAGCGAATAACCCCGTAGACTCCGATTTTGGCCATGATCGCCGAGAGCACAAAGGTGGTTGAACTTGGTGCCTCGGTATAGGCGTCGGGTAGCCAGGTGTGAAAGGGAAACAGGGGGATCTTGATGGCAAAGGCGATCATGAACATAAAAAAGGTCAGAACGGCAAAACCGCCACTCAGATTGAGATTGCTGAGTTCGACGATGTCAAAGGTCCACCTGCCGAATTGGTCATGGAAACAGACGCCGACGTAGACAATGCCGGCGAGCATAAGCAGCGAACCGGAGATGGTGTAGAGGGTGATTTTCAGGGTTGCCGGTAATCGATTTGCTCCCCCATAGATGCCGATCATGAAGAAGACGGGCAGCAGCATGATCTCCCAGAAGATGTAGAAAAGTACCATGTCGGTAGCGCAGATGGCGCCAATCATCGCTCCCTGGATGATGAGAAGATTGGCATAATAGCCCTTCGTCCGAGTTGAAAAAACGGTAAAGACCATGGGAAAGAGGATTGCTCCGGCCATAAGAACGAGAAGGCTGATGCCGTCCACGCCCAGACTGTAGCGAATGCCTAGAGATTCGATCCACGATTTGCTTTCGACATACTCCATGGCGCCGCTGCCGCTAAACCCGAGAAAGAGCTCGATTCCAAGGAACAGGACAATGATGGAAACGATAAAGCCGGTAATTCGCGATGCACCGCCGCTGAAGGGAAAGAGAAAAAGCATCAATCCGGCAAGGATTGGCAGAAAGATCATGACTGAAAGGGCATATTCAAACATTCTTACACCGTACCTAGTTGATCGTTTGAGATAAGAAAAGGCTCATAAGACTCAGCCCGATGACCATATAGATCGCGTAGACCCGAACATAACCGATCTGAAAGACCTTAAATGCAGTTCCCGCCTTTTGATACAGCCAAACACTAAGCTTGATATGGCTATCGGTGACATTTGGCTCCAAAAACCTCGAAATTACTGATCCGAAAGCCTTGTAGGGCTGGACAAAAACTGCATTATAGATCTCGTCAACATAGAATTTGTGATAAGCGATTTTGGCAAAGCCGATAAATTCCGGCTCTGTCGTCCCTTGGCCGAATTTTTTGAAAGCAAGGGTGATACCGATGGCAAATGCTGCGACACTGGTAGTAATGGCGAGCAGTTCAAGCCATACACTGACATGGGGATGATGTTCACTAAGACTTGGAGCCAGCCAATGGGAAACATTGAGGTTGCCGCCGAAGATACCGGGTAGATTGAGGAATCCTGCGAACAAGGCGCCGACAGCGAGAATGATCAGCGGAACGGTCATAATAGCCGGCGGTTCGTGGGCATGATCAAATGACTCCTGCACTCGCGGAGTGCCGTGAAACACCAGAAAGATCATACGGAAGGTATAGTAGGCTGTCATTCCAGCAACAAGTACGCCGATGAGCCAGATTCCGGTATGGCCTGTTGCGAGCGCTGAAAAAAGTATCTCGTCTTTGCTGAAAAAACCGGAAAACGGTGGACAACCGGAAAGGGCAAAGGCACCGACCAGCATTGTCCAGTAGGTTCTGGGCAGTTTATCCTTTAATCCGCCCATCTTCCAGATATCCTGTTCGTGGTGCAGGGCGTAGATGACCGAACCGGCGCCAAGAAAGAGCAGGGCCTTGAAGAAGGCGTGGGTGAAGACATGGAAAATTCCTGCCGAATAGGCGGCTACGCCAACTCCGGCAAACATGTAGCCGAGTTGGCTAACGGTTGAGTAGGCGAGGATTTTTTTGATATCCTTTTGGAACATGCCGAAGATCGCGGCCAAGAGGGCGGTGAGGATGCCGACCCAGGCCACAACTGAGCCGGCCGCCGGATAATGGGCGTAGAGAAAACTGAACCTGGCCACCATATACACACCGGCGGTCACCATGGTCGCCGCGTGGATCAGGGCGGAGACCGGCGTCGGACCGGCCATGGCATCCGGCAGCCAGACATACAGCGGAATCTGTGCCGATTTGCCGCAGGCGCCGATAAAGAGCAAGAGACAGACGGCAACACCGACGCCTGGTGGAATGCTTGCGACATTGGCCTTCAGGGAAAGGTAATCAAAGCCTGAGGCACCGATGGCCCAGAAGAGAAAGGACATACCGAGGACAAAGCCGAGATCGCCGATGCGGTTGACGATAAAGGCTTTGTTGCCGGCCAGAACGTTGTCTGTTTCCTTGCTATAAAAGCTGATGAGCAGATAGGAGCAGAGACCAACACCCTCCCAGCCGACAAACATAACCACCGGGCCACTGCCGAGAACGAGAATGAGCATCGAGCCGAGGAAGAGGTTGAGGTAGGAGAAGAATTTGCCGAAATTCTCATCACCCGCCATATAGCCCACCGAATAGATATGGATGAGCGAACCGATAAAGGTAACGAAGAGGAGCATCAGCGAGCTGAGCGGATCGGCGAGAAATCCCATGTCGACATGGAGATCGCCCACGGCAAACCAGGTAAAGACGTTATGGGTGAGGAACCGTTCTTCGGCCGGCAGTCCTTTCAATTGGAAAAAAACCACCAGGGCCAGGAGAAAGGACAAGACGGGACCGACGCAGGCCAAGGCGCCATAGAATATTTCCGGCAGTGGGGTTTTCTTGCACGTGAACATATGCAGAAGACCAATGACCACCGCTCCGATCAGCGGGAAGAGGGGTATAAAGCCTAGATATGTGACTGTATGTTCCATGAAATCACCCTTTTAACAGGCTGAATATGTTAGTGTCCAGCTTACTCTTGTGCTTGTGCAGGAGAATGACGACAGCAAGAGCAAGTGCCGCTTCGGCTGCGGCAACGGCCATGACCATCATTGCCAGAACATGGCCATCCATGCTCTCGTGCAGTCGTGAAAAGGCCATGAAAGCAAGGTTTGCCGCATTAAGCATGAGCTCTATGGACATGAAAACCGAAAATACGTTTCGCCTGGTGATAACTCCTAGAATTCCCAGACAAAAGAGAATGACACTGAGTATGAGATAATCCTGGATCACTTGCCCGTCCTCCTCTTACCTGCTAACACCACTGCTCCAAGGAGCGCTACCAGCAGGAGAATTGATACGATTTCAAAGGGGAGCAACCAGTCCTGAAAGAGCACCAGTCCCACCTCTTTCACCCCGCCAAAGCCGCTGCCGACTATTGTCGCTTCGCTGCCGGGAATACTTTTGACAATTTTAATGAGAAAAGAGGCGATGGGGAGGATGACGACTATCCCACCGAGCTGGTACAACCATCGGTTTTTCTCCGCCGGGAGATCGCTTTCTTGAATATTGAGAAACATGATAATGAAGAGGACCAGGGACATGATAGCCCCGGCGTAGACAATAAGCTGCAGAGCAAAGATCAGCTTGGCGGAAAGGAGGGCATAGAGCCCGGCCAGGGAGATCATGGTCACCACAAGACTCATCGCCCCGTTCATCGGATGGCGAAAGAGCAACAGCCCAATAGCGCCTAGAACCGACAGCACAGCAAATCCGAAAAATAAAGCCTCGGCAAACATGATATCAAACGCCCCCTTTTTTGTATTCTTCTTCGGAATAGGCTCCTGGGGTTGTCAGCAACTCCGGAAGTTCCAAAACGAAGGATTCCCTGTTATTGCCGGTAACCGAGAAAATCCCGGTATCCATGCGGATTGCATCTAAGGGACAGGCTTCGACACAGTAGCCACAGTATATGCATTCCAGCAGATCGATAGTGAATTTCACCGGCATTTTCTCGGTCTTGCCGTCGAGTCGCTCGCCGGCTTCAATCATAATGCAGTTTGCCGGGCAATTGGTTTGGCACATGAAACAGGCTACACATTTGACTGTTCCATCGGCATGGGTTGTAAGGCGATGCCGGCCACGCCAACGCACCGGAATTTCCGGCTGAACCTCAGGGTAATGGCGGACGTAAAGCTTTCTGTTGTCGAGAAGATTTCTAAAGAAATGGCCGAAGGTGGTGGCCATTCCCTTAAAGATCTCAATTAGGTAGAGGCGTTCCTGAAGACTTGCGCCCTTCCTGGTCATTGTTTTTACTTTGGCACTCATGTCATTTTCCTTTAGTACCTTAGAAATTCATTTCGTGAAGGTACTATCCCGTTTACCGGGGTTAGCTCAGCGCCACGACAAATGCGCTTGTAATGAAGATGTTCAGAAGTGCCAAGGGTAGGAGCATCTGCCATCCCAATTTCTGTAGCTGGTCATAGCGAAAACGGGGCAAGGTCCAGCGTACCCAAATATAGACGAAAATCATCATGGTGATTTTTAAAAGGAAGGTGCACACTTGCAGTAACACCACAAAGATATGCGCTGTCGGGCCGCCTGAGACAGAAAAGAGGATGGCCAGCAGGAGTACCTCCAGGATGATAACCAGTCCCCAAAAGCATTTGATGTAGATAGTTGCCTCGAACACCCGCGGATCGTTTTCCCGCGGATAGTGGCTGACGTTGCTCCTTCTGATCCACCCGGCGAAAAAGTGCATGGCCACAGGCAGTATGATCATCAGCAGGAAGGCGACCGGTTTGGCATGGCCGATAAGCGTTGCGGTGGAGAGAAGCGGCACCTGATACCCGCCGAAAAAGAGGGTGACGATCATGGCGCTCGATGCGAACATGGCGACGTATTCACCCATGAAAAAGATCGCGAACTTCATGGCACTGTATTCGACATGGAAGCCGGCGACCAGCTCGCTTTCACCCTCGGCAAGATCAAAAGGGGTACGGTTGGTTTCGGCAAAGGCGGCGATAATGAAGATGACCATTCCTAAAGGTTGCAGTACGGCACCCCACATGGGAATGAATCCGAAGAGGAGCTTGCCTTGGAACTGGGCAATTTCATTGAGATTGACCGTGCCGTAGACGACGAGCAGGCTGACGATTGCCAGGCCCATGGGAATCTCGTAGCTGATAACCTGCGCCGCCGAACGGAGGGCGCCGAGGACACCGTATTTATTGGTTGAAGACCAACCGGCGAGGATGATGCCGTAGACGCTGAAGCCGACAAAGGATAAAAACCAAAGAATGCCGAGGTCAAGGGGGATACCCTGCATTATATAGCTTTTTCCGCCGAGCACCAGGGTATCGGCAAAGGGCACGACGGCAAAGGATACCAGGGCGGTGAAGAAAACAATCACCGGGGCCAGTACAAAGTAGAACTTATGTTTGATATGGCCGGAAATGACATCTTCCTTAAAGATGAGTTTGGCCGCGTCGGCGAGGTTCTGCACTAATCCGGCGGCGCGAAAGCCGAAGATATTGGCGCGGTTCGGGCCGGACCGATCCTGGAAATAGCCGGCTCCCCTCCGCTCCATCCACACGCAGACGGCAATGAAACAGAGCGGGATAAAGGCGGCGAAGGCGACTCTCGCGACAATCATAAAAACATCAAGCAGTGACATTGGCAGCCTCACTCTCGTTTAAATTCAACCCCTCGGCCGGGATCGTATCCGTTTCAAAGTCTTTCAGGACACTGATATATTTTCGCAGTTCGGCCAATTGTGCCGTACGGTTTTGCAGGGGACTGCCGAGTTTTGCGGCAATTTCTCCTATTTCGGCAGGCTTGTGGTTTCTGGTTACCGCGGCGGCAAATACCTGCAAAATGTTCTTACAATTTATCAGGCTTCCGGCATATTCGCTGGAAGTAGCCGCCGGTATGGCAATGTCGGCCATTGCCGAAAGACGGTCATCGTGGCTGGCGGCGATGATGACCTTGGTGTCTTTGAAGAGTTTCTTTAATTCAGGATCGCTATAGCTGCGGGTGAGGTCGTTATTGAAATTGATCAGAAGCCGTGCTTCCCCCACGGCATTTTCAAAGTAATCCTTGCGGCAATCGATGCCAAGCAGCGTAAACCCTGCTCGATTTGCCGACTTATCATCCTCGATAAGAAAACCGTCTCCGTCGCCATCTTTAATATAACCGGCACTGAAGCCGGAGAGTGAGGCCTGAAGTTTTTCGGCCAGGGTCTTGACCGCAACCATCTGTTCCAAGGAGCAGTTGGGGGAGAGGAGAACGGCAATTTTTCCAGCTTGTTCAATCTCTCGGGTGCAGGCGGCAAGGACATCCTCCAGCGGGCGAATCTGGCTGTTCAACCGCGCTTCGAGCAAGCGCCCTTCATTCTCCTGCCGGTAACTGAGCCGTCCGGCATCGCACATGAAGTAGCCGTTGACCTTCGGGTTGAGACGTGGCCGGAAGCGGTAGATGATGTCATCCTGGTATTTTTCCCGGTTATGCTCAACGGTGATGTTGCATCCCTTGGCGCAGCCGTGGCAGATACCCGGGGCCTTCTTCAGGAACCAGACCCGTTGCTTGAAGCGGAAATCCTTGCTGGTCATGGCGCCGACCGGACAAAGGTCGACGATATTCAGGGCATAGCGGTTATTGATCGGCCGACCGGGAAAGATGTTTACCCGGGCATCATCGGTTCGATTGATTATACCGAGTTCGCCCGTCTTGGTGATCTCCCGGCAGAAGCGGACACATCTGCCACAGGTCACGCAGCGTTCCTGATCGTGGACGACGCCGCAGCCAAAATCAAGTTTCTTGCTTTTCTGCACCTGGGGCACGGTCATCCGACTTTCCGGTCGGCCGTAGGTCATATAATAATCCTGCAGTTTGCATTCTCCGGCCTGGTCGCAGATCGGGCAGTCGGTGGGATGATTGATCAGCTCAAGTTCCATAACATCGCGCTGAATTTTTTTGATATGCTCGGCGTTAAGCAACACCTTCATTCCGGTTTGGGCCGGGGTCTTGCAGGCTGGAACCAGCGGCGGCCTGCCGTCTTCTATGCCGACCAGACACATACGGCAGTTGCCGTCGGCGCCAAGTGCCGGGTGGTAGCAGAGGTGCGGAATCTCGATGCCGACAGCACCGATGGCGTCGATCAGGTTTTTCCCCGCTTCGACCTCGACCTCAACTCCGTTTACAAAAAGCTTAATCGTATCAGCCATGGGGTGCCCTATTCCTGTTTCACTTGTGCTGAAGAAGCGCCTTGAACATACGCCTCAAACTCGTGCCTGAACTTATCCAGATAGCTGCGCACCGGCATGGTGCAAGCAGCAGATAAGACGCAGACTGTTTTCATCTCGATGTTGTCGCAGAGCTCGCGCAGCAGGAGCACATCGTCCATACTGCCTTCGCGGCGGAGTATTTTTTTGATAATCTTCAGCATCCAGCCTAGTCCCTCTCGGCAGGGGGTGCATTGGCCGCAGGATTCGTGATGATAAAAGTCGATGAGATTCTTCACCAATGCCACGATATCGACTGTTTCGTCGAGGACGACAATACCGCCCGAACCGAACATGGTTTTATGGGCGGCCATCGACTCGTAATCAAGGGTGACATCCTTGGCCTCCTCAGGCAGAAGCACCGGGGTCGAACTCCCGCCGGGGATAATGCCCTTCAGTTTTCTGCCCTTCCACACTCCGCCCGCCACCTTGTCAATGACTTCAAGGATCGGCAGGCCAAGTGGCAGTTCATACATGCCTGGTTTCTCGACATGGCCGGAGATGCCAAACAGGTGGGTGCCGGGGCTTTTTTCGGTGCCGTAGACCTTGTAGGCATCGGCGCCGTGGGTAAGGATGAAAGGAAGCGAAGCAATGGTCTGGACATTGTTGATGATTGTTGGGCAACCATACAGCCCGGCAACCGCCGGAAATGGCGGTTTGCTGCGCGGCTGACCTTTCTTGCCCTCAATCGATTCGAGAAGCGCCGTCTCTTCGCCGCAGACATAGGCGCCGGCGCCACGATGGACGGTGACGTTTAATTTAAAATCATGGCCGGCAACGCTGTCGCCGAGGTAGCCTTCGGCATAGGCTTCATCGATTGCCGCCTGGAGGATCTTCACCTGGGTGGTGTACTCGCCGCGAATGTAGATATAGGTTTCATGACAACCGATGGCATAACTGCAGATGATGATGCCCTCAATGAGAGCGTGCGGATCCTTGACGAGGATATAGCGGTCCTTGAAGGTTGCCGGTTCCGATTCGTCGGAGTTGACTGTGAGATATACAGGTTTGCCGGTATTCTTTGGGAGAAAGCCCCACTTCACCCCGGCCGGAAAACCGGCACCGCCTCTGCCGCGCAGTCCGCTCTTCTTCACTTCGTCGATGACGTCTTCGGGTTTTGTGGCAAAGAGTTTATCAAGGGTTGCATAGGCGCCGAGGGATTTGGCAACACTAATTTTATTGGCGTCCTTGACATCAAACTTGGCGCTGAGAATTTTCACTTCCATCTGTCCGCCTCCTTATTGCAATGTGGCCAATAGCGCTTTCAGCTTGTCCACGTTCATGTCCTCGTGGAATTCGCCATTGACCTGGACAACCGGGGCGGTACCGCAGTGACCCAAGCACTCAACCTCTTCCAGACTGAAACGGCCATCCTCGCTTATTTGCCCGGGACTGATGCCGATGTCGTTTTTCAGGTAATCAACAATTTCTTGTTTGCCACGCAGCCAGCAGGACAGGGTGCGGCAGACACAGAGGTGGTTTCGGCCCATCGGATGAAGCTGGTACATGGTGTAGAAGGTTACCGCTTCGTACACCTTGCTGGCAAAGGTACCGATGCGGTCGGCCACGTAGGCTATCGCCTCCTGGCTTATCCACCCTTCCTGTTCCTGAATCAGCCAGAGGGAGGGAAGAATCATCGATTCTCGGGTGGGGTAGCGTTGGATGAGCCTTTCGAATTCAGCATCCCTTTCCTTGTCGTACTGGAAGGGTTTTCCTGTAGAAATCAGTTGTGAACGGTCACTCATCTGTCCAACTCCCCGCCTATTATATTGATACAACTGAGGTTGATGACGGCGTCTGCTATCATATTACCTTCAACCATTTTATGAAAACCTCCCATGGTATAGAAACACGGCGGTCGCACCTTGAGCTTGTAGGGTTGTCCTGACCCGTCGGAGACAAAATGGAAGCCCAGTTCACCGTTTGCGGCCTCAAAGGAGTCATACCATTCACCGGCCGGCACCTTCACTCCTTCAAAAATCAGCTTGAAGTGGTTGGCCAAGCCTTCAATATTGTTATAGACTTGATTTTTTGGCGGCAGACAGATATGGGAATCCTTGACGTTGACCGGCCCTCCCGGGATATGCTTCATGACTTGACGAATGATGCGGATAGACTGGGCCATCTCATAAAAACGAATCATAAAGCGGTCGTAGATATCGCCATTGGTGCCGACCGGAACCTCGAAGTCGAAGGATTGGTAATTGTAGTATGGGGCGTCTTTGCGCATGTCAAAGGGGACGCCGCTTGCCCTGAGCACTGGACCGGTAAAGCCATAGCTGAGGGCGGTTTCAGCAGAAACGACACAGACACCCTGGGTCCGGTCATGGACGATGCGGTTGGTTTCGACCAGTTTCAGGGCATCGTCGATACCCTTTTCTATTCCCTGAAGCTGCAGTTCCAGATCTTTTTCCCAGCCCTCATAAAAATCACGATACATGCCGCCAATCCTGGTGAAAGAACTGGTGAGACGTGCACCGGTGAGGCGGCTGATAAGATCGTAGGCGGCCTCTTTCTCGTTGTAGAGGTACCAGTAGTTGGTCAAGCCGCCCATGTCGACCAAGGCGGCGGCCAGACAGACCAGATGATCAAGAACGCGGTAGAATTCGGTGAGCAACACCCGCATGAATTGAGCCCGCTCGGTGATCGTCACCCCAAGCCAGGCTTCAACGGCCTTGGCATAGGCGATATTGTTGATCATCGAAGAACAGTAATTGAGCCGGTCGGTGAGCGGCACGATCTGATTGTAGGTCCTGTTTTCCGCCGTTTTCTCAAAGCCGCGGTGCAGGTAGCCGATTTCGTTGACATTGGCCAGGATGGTTTCACCGTCAAGGGCGGTGAGAATGCGGATAGCCCCGTGCGTGGCGGGATGGGACGGACCGATGTTCAGGAACATGATCTCGGTATTGATGTCCTTCATGGTGGTTTCATCAATACCGTTTTCAAAGAGTCGCGCCCTGATCTCGTTTTCCAGGCGATCAGTCTCGTAGCAGATCTGGCCCTTTTCGATCGGGTAGTCCTTGCGCAGCGGATGGCCTTCAAACTGCCAGTGGTTGAGTATTCTTCTCAGATCGGGGTGTCCATTGAACCTTATGCCGTATTGATCGTAGACCTCCCTCTCCCCCCAGTTCGCCGAACCCCATAGATGGGTGGCGGTGGAGATGCCTGCCTGTGGATCGGGCACCGCGGTGCGTACCTGGACGAGGAGGTTGTCTCTGCCAGTTACGCAGGGTATACACCACATGGAACCTGAATTTCTGAGGAGTTGGGTAATTCAGATAATCGATGCCGGTGACATCAAGCAGCAGGCCGCAGTTGAAGGTCGGATCATTTTTTAACCGAGAAAGCGTGCTCTCCAGGTTTTCGGGCTGAACTTCAACAACCACCGAATCCAGAACCGTCGTGCAGGTGGCGTCTGGAAACGCGGCCTTAATTTTTTCTAGAGCCGTCGCATTCATATCAGTCGAGAATCCCCTTAAAGTCATTGTGGCGGTCTATCAGAATGCTTTCGCCGCGAATTTGTTCCTGGATTTTTATCAGTGCGTCGAGAACCGCTTCCGGTCTTGGCGGACAGCCCGAGATATAAAGGTCCACAGGAATAATGGTGTCTATACCCTGCACCGTACAATAGTTATCGTATATCCCGCCGGAACTTGCACAGGCCCCCATGGCGACAACCCACTTGGGCAAAGGCATCTGTTCGTAGATGCGTTTGAGGATCGGTGCCTGTTTGTAGCTTATGGTGCCGCAGACCAAGAGAAGATCGGCCTGGCGCGGAGAAAACCGGACGACTTCCGCGCCAAAACGGGAGATGTCATGCTGGCTTGCCGCCGCGCTCATAAACTCGATGGCGCAGCAGGCAGTCCCAAAAATGAAAGGCCACAGTGAATATTGTCGACCCCAGTTGATGACCGCATCAAGCTTGGTGGTGATAACCGTGTTGCCGAGACTAGCTTCTAATCCTAACGCCAATTGAGCACCCCCTTCTTGAGAATGTATATGAGTCCAGTGAGAAGGAGCAGCATAAAAACTACCATCTCTGTAAAGCCGAACCAGCCCAGTTCACGGACGCTGACCGCCCATGGGTACATAAAAACCGCCTCAATGTCAAAAATCAGAAAGAGAATCGCCAGGAGATAGAACTTGACGCTGAACTTTTGGTCAACCGTTCCGATAATCGGCCCCACACCACTCTCATACGCTTCATTTTTCATCTTGCCCTTGGACCGGGGGCCTAAAACTGCGGTCATGACCATAAAACAGGGAACAAGCGCGGCTATTCCAATTAAGGTCACCGCCGAGAGAATCAGTTCCGTTGACATCGTTTCCCCTTTTTCGCTTCTTTAATTCACATCAGTGTGGCCGTAATTCAGCACACACCAAGCCGAAGAAAATTATGAATAACCATTCATTAACAGTCGTCTCCATTCTCTGTCAAGAAAATTATTTTTCCTTGTCTAACAGCTAGTTAAATGAATTTTATGTAAGAAATTTTTGCAAAATATATGGCGGGAATGTGCACATTGTGCCTTAGCTGCTTGGCAACGCATCAGCCTGACCTTGTGCATTGTCCGGTGCCTAATCGGGTGAGGCACACGCTTGCAAATATATATTCACAAAAATAGATAGATACGACGCTGTGGGTAATTCCTGGGCGGTGCCTCCGGCAATGGATGATTGTCAGTATCACACAGTACGCACAAAAAGCATAATATAAACAAGGAGAATTGCCGGAAGTTGCACTCTGCGAAATGGTTTTGCTGGCGAACTGATTTTACAAATGTTCCTTTTATCGTGAAAATTCGGTGGACTAGGGTCACTGCAAATTGATTCGGTTACGCGAAGTTAAGGGACCGTCGCAGATATCGAGACTCAAAAACGTCAAAGGCAGGGGGAGGAGGTGAAGAAAACCCCTGCCAGCAATCTTATGGACCGACAGGGGTTTCAGGCAACGGCAGGATGGAAAAGGAACTTTTTACCAGCCGAGGGTCAAGTAGTCATGGATGGAGTCTGCCGCCGCTCGTCCGGCACCCATAGCGAGAATAACGGTCGCTGCGCCGGTGACGATATCGCCGCCGGCCCAAACCGCGGGTTTGGTGGTTTTACCATTTTTCTCATCGGCCTGGACGTTGCCCCATTTGTTCAGCTTCATGTCGGGGGTTTCGCTGGTAAGCAGTGGATTGGCGCCGGAACCTACGGCGACGATGCACAGATCGCAGGCAATCTCGAACTCCGAACCTTTAATGGCAACCGGGCGGCGTCTGCCGGAGGAGTCGGGCTCGCCGAGCTCCATGCGAAGGCATTCCATGCCGGTGAGTCGGCCATTTTCATTGCCGAGATAACGGGTGGGGTTGGTAAGCAGGAAGAGTTCGATGCCCTCTTCTTCAGCATGATGGATTTCTGCGCTACGCGCCGGCATTTCGTCGCGGGAGCGGCGATAAACGACCTTGACGCTGTCGGCACCAAGTCGCATTGCCGTGCGGGCTGAGTCCATGGCCACGTTGCCGGCACCGAGAACGACAACATTTTTCCCAAGAGGAATGGGGGTATCGACCTCCGGATACTTGTAAGCCTTCATCAGATTGGCGCGAGTAAGGTATTCGTTGGCGGAAAGGATACCGACAAAGTTTTCACCAGGAATATTCATGAATTTCGGTAATCCTGCGCCTACTCCGACATAGATGGCGTCATAGCCTTCTGCAAAGAGTTCGTCGAGAGAAACTGTTCTGCCGACAACGGCATTGCATTGCACCTTGACTCCCAGTCGTTCAAGAAAATTGACTTCCTGGGCGACAATGGCCTTCGGCAGACGAAACTCGGGAATTCCATATACCAGAACGCCACCAGCCTTATGGAAGGCTTCAAAGATTGTTACATCGTGGCCTTTGACGATGAGATCGCCGGCAACGGTCAGGCCCGATGGCCCGGAACCGACAACGGCCACTCTTTTTCCGGTGGCGGCTGCCTTTGGCGGCAATTCGCCGGTGCCGTGTTCCCGCTCGTAATCGGCGCAGAAACGCTCGAGGTTGCCGATGGCTACCGGGGCGCCTTTTTTACCGACAATGCATTTTCCTTCACATTGAACTTCCTGCGGGCAGACCCGGCCGCACACCGCGGGCAAGGCATTTTTGCCCCAGAGATTGCGGATGGCCCCGGTCATATCGCCTTGGGCGATGAGATCGATAAAGCCGGGAATATCGACGTCTACCGGGCATCCTGCAACACACCCGGGTTTTTTGCATTGCAGGCATCTTGAGGCCTCTTCCTGGGCCATTTTGACGGTGTAGCCGGTCGGTACTTCAAGAAAGTTACGAGCCCTGATTTTTGCTTCCTGTTCGGGCATGGCAACCCTGGCAACTTGCACTTTTTTATCTGCTGCTTCTGACATGTTTTCCTCCGAATAAAATCAATTCCATGATAATAAACATCACTCAATTAAGAAAGATCAACGAGATGCGAGAAGTACCGCGATCATTTTGCGTCGCGGATTGTGCAGTAGTCTTGGTGGCATTTTCGTTCCTCTTCCTGATAAGCTCTCAGTCGGAGTATGAGTTCGTCGTAATCGACTTGGTGACCATCAAATTCGGGGCCGTCAACACAGGCAAATTTGGTTTGTCCGCCTACTGTGACCCGGCAACCGCCGCACATTCCGGTGCCGTCGACCATGATTGGATTGAGGCTCACCATGGTTTCTACGTTAAATTCTTTGGTAATGTTGCTGACCGCCTTCATCATGGGAACCGGGCCGATTGCCACAACCAGTTTGATGTCGCCCCCTTTGAGCACTTCTTTCAAGACATCAGTAACAAAGCCATGATGGCCGTAAGAACCGTCATCGGTACAAATCCGCAGATCATGGGAGGCGGCTCTCATGTGCTCTTCCATGATCAGCAGTCCTTTATTACGTGAACCGATGATACAGGTCACATCGTTGCCGACCTCCTTTAAGCCACGGGTAATGGGATGAAGGACGGCGACTCCAGTGCCACCACCGACACAGACTACCTTGCCGACCTTTTCAAGATGGGTGGCCTTACCCAAGGGGCCGATGACGTCCTGGTAGCCATCACCGACCTTCAGGTCGCGAAAAAGGGCCGTTGATTTTCCAACAACCATATAAATAATGGTAATTGTTCCCTTGGCGGGATTGGTCTCGGCCATGGTGAGCGGGATTCGCTCACCATTTTCATTGGCCTTAAGAATGACAAATTGCCCTGGCTTGGCTTTTTTGGCAATTAAAGGCGCCTCAATTTCATTGAGAATAACGGTGCCTTGAGACATTTCTTCACGTTTTACGATCTCGAAACATTTTTCCCTCCAAGTGTAAAAAGCTATTGAATTTAAAAGGCAAAAAATATTTTTTTGGTAGGAGATTTTTCCCGTTTAAATAATCATAAAGCAACCATTAAATCAACCTCAATTGTTGCCAGAACGCAAATGGAGCGTGCGACAAATGTCCGCTTATTTATCTAAATCTCTAGATTGGTTATGCGATATAGGCAAGCATTGCACAGACACCCACTTGGTGCGCCGGCCAATTGCTGAGAGATGACATCCAATAAAACTGTTCATTGTATTAAATATTTTGAGGAAAATAGAGTTCGTCTTCTGCTGTTGTAGAGAAACCTGCGGCCCACGCTTTTGCCATCAAGAATGGAGACTATTAAACAAATGGCACAATATCTTAAGCCCAGTAGAAAAATCACTCGCGGTCATCGGAGACGTATTTTTCGAGGTCTGCATATCGCTCGTGCGATAATTTCACACTTCAACACTACCTGACCGGTGCCATAATGGTTCTCTAGGCATACCAGAGAGGGGAGCGGAACAGGAGGGCGTTATACAGGCTAACTGCGACAGGATGTCGTTGATCCTCAGTATTGCCATGGATATAAAAATGTCAGCCGATTGGAAAAATTTGTAATGAGTTTTTCCATCATGCACTTTTTATTTGAAATTTTTTTATAAGTACGAGTATATAAGGCGATTGGGGTGACTTTTTGTTTGGTCTACAAAAAGTCGAAAATTGATTATGCCAGAAAGGAGTCGTGCCATGGCGGAAGGGACAGTGAAATGGTTTAATAATTCTAAGGGGTTCGGTTTTATTCAACAGGATGGAGGCAAGGATGTTTTCGTCCATCACTCGGCGATCAAGGGAGAAGGCTTCAGATCCCTTGAGGAAGGACAACGGGTGAAATTTGATATCGTCGAGGGGCAAAAGGGTCCGGCCGCAGAAAATGTTGTGAAACTCTGATACCCTGACTTTTCACATCACATCCGTTTCTGTTACGACCTCAGCAGCGTCATGGAACATGATTTTTCCATGACGCTGTTTTTGTTTGTATCTGGATTCATCAATGGCGTTGCGCTTGAAAGACTCCCTGTCTGGGGTGTTGACCGCAGAAGAACTGCAAGAACTTGTAGGCTCATATGATGTGGTCGGGGATATTGCCATCATCATTGTCCCGGAAACACTTAAGACGTACGAAGAATTGATCGCCAATGTAATATTGGCCAACAACCGAAGTATCAGGGTAGTAGCCAAACGAGCAGGCCTTTATGGTGGTGAGTTCAGGACCATCCCTCTCTGCATTCTTGCCGGAGAAAATAGAAAAGAGACTGAGGCGCGGGAGTTTGGAATTCGCCTGCGCCTGAATCCGGAACGTGTCTACTATTCTGTTAGAAGCGGCAATGAAAGGCGGCGGATCGCCGCCCTTGTTACCCCGGGTGAGTCGGTTCTGGTGCTTTTTTCCGGGGTGGCACCTTACCCACTGGTTATCTCGCGGTTCAGCTGCGCTAGGATTATTGTCGGCATTGAAAAGAATCCGGAGGCCCATATATATGCTCTGCAGAATCTGCAAATCAACAAAAAACTACGCAATATTATCCTGTATTTAGGTGATGCCAGGAGGGTTATTCCTACCTTCCGCGAACGCTTTGATCGTGTGGTTATGCCTTTGCCGACAATGGCGGGGACTTTTCTTCCGGATGCACTCCGGGTATTGAAGCCTGGTGGATATCTGCATTTTTACGATCTGCAACGATCGGATAGCTTTGCGGACTCGCTCACAAAAATTACTGTGACTTGTAGTGCCGTAAATCGTCAAGTTGCCTGCTTCTCCATCGTCAGGTGCGGCCATTGCGGGCCTCGGACCTACAGAATTTGCGTTGATGCACTCATTCTATGATTTCAAACCTTTACAAAAGAAAAGGAATTGCAGTTGAGTTTTGTCCGGTCGTTTGTTAAGTACTAGGACAAATCGGTGTACCGAAAGGCAGGTGTTGCGGCATTATACAGTAAGACTAGGGTGAGGAGATGAGTATGCATGTTTCATTTTTTGGAGCAACACGCGAGGTTACGGGTTCATTTCATACCGTGACAACCGAAGATGACACCATTCTTCTGGATTGTGGCCTCTTTCAGGGCAGACGCAAGGAAACGGAGGCAAAAAACCAGGTACTACCCGTTGATCCGAAAATTTTCACCAACATGATCCTCTCCCATGCCCATATTGACCATTCAGGGCGTATACCCATGCTTACCAGGAATGGCTTCAGGGGGCAGATATTCTGCTCAAGGGCGACCGCCGCTGCCAGCGAGTATCTGCTTCGCGATTCTGCCAAGATCCAGGAAGGTGATGCCTCTTATCTCAATTATAAAACCGCCAAAGGTTTTCTGGCGAAGGTGAAAACCGGCGATGGAAAGATCGCCATCTCCGGAGAAGACCTGCAGGAAATCAAGTCCCTGCTCAAATCCGGAGAACATGGCCTACGCACGGGAACGATTGAGAAACTCCTGGCAGAACATCATCTAGAGATCGTAACTCCCCTGTATACGATGTCCGAGGTTGAGGAGGCGCTGGGTTATTTCCAAGGCATTCCTTATGGTGAAACCGTCGCCATAGGCAAAAACTTGACCTGCACTTTGTATGAGGCAGGGCATATTCTCGGGTCAGCCATGTCGGTAATTTGTTATGACCTTGAAGGTCAGACAAAAACAGTGCTGTACTCCGGAGACTTAGGACGTTTCAACAAGCCGATCATCAAAGACCCGACCCTTGTTTTTGCCGAAGAGCATCGCAATATCGATCTATTGATTATGGAGAGCACGTACGGCAACCGGCTACATGACCGGATGCAAGATATGAAACCCCTCCTCAAGAAGACCTTGATTGAAACCTTCGACCGGGGCGGTTCAGTCATCATTCCGGCATTCGCTTACGGTCGGACCCAGGAACTGCTCTATTTTCTCCATGAGCTCTATTTGGCTGGGGAGGTGCCGCCCATGCCGGTCTGGGTAGATAGCCCGCTGGCTACCCAGATTACTCATGTCTTTGGCGAACATCCGGAGACATATGACCGGGAAACCCATGAGGCCTTCCTTAACAGAGGCTTAAACCCGTTTGATTTCTCTCAACTGAAATTTATTCAAAGCGTCGAAGAATCCATGGCATTGAACCGCGACAAGAGGTCGCACATTGTTCTTGCCGGCTCAGGCATGTGTGAGGGAGGGCGGGTGTTACACCACCTGCGGCACAAGATTCACGATGAGCGCAATACGGTTTTGATCGTCGGTTATATGGGTCAGAACACCTTTGGCCGACATTTGCAGGAAGTCGGTGAAAAATATAATGCCGAAGGCCGGCAGGGTCCGCCGCCTTTAGTTCGCTTTTACAATAAGGAATATCCTCTCAAGGCAAGAGTAGTTACCCTTGGCGGTTTCAGTGCCCACGGGGATCGGTTGGAACTCATGCGGGTATTGAAGGACTCCAATTTGGCGGTTAAAAAGATCGCTCTGGTGCATGGAGAGGAGGAGCAGTCTTTGGCCTTTGCCGAGTATCTGCGCGGAGCAGGGTACAATGTGGTGGTACCTCTCCTTGGCCAAAGTATAGTCGTTTAGAAGGGACAAAAGTTTTTTTATGTTGATTATGGGGAAAATACGGATATAAACAAAATTTAGCATTAAGCAACGGTTGCTGTTATGTCTTGACTGAGAAAAGGCGCCCCGGCCCCTTGGCTTCGGTTCTTTCCTTTGGAAGTGGTTAGAAATATTTGAACTGTGGGATATGCCTTGATAAATCAAGATATGTCAAAGTGTTAATTTAAGGAGGTTGCGGATGGCGTTAAAGGTTACATTGGATGACGAGGAATGTATCGGTTGCCAGAGCTGCATTGAGCTTTGCCCCGATGTATTCGGCTTTGACGATGAGACGGAGAAGGCCTATGTGTATGAACAGTACTCAGAGGATGAGGAGTGTATTGAAGACGCTGCCGCTGCCTGTCCGGTTGATTGCATTGATATTGAGGAAGAATAGAATCGTCAGGGACGGTTGTGACAAAGACACGAGAACGGTGCGTATACCCATTTAAACTGCGACCATTTGATTTCGCAGGAAATTCTCGTGGTTTGACTCTTGGAGGAACGCTTCAGCGATTGCCTGGAGCACTTTGCATTTCATACCGGCTCGAGGGGGATTTACAAGCGGTTGTTTTGCCCGCTTCTAACTCGCTTTATTCTCGACGCCATGAACTGTGGCGGCACACGTGTTTTGAGCTTTTTTTCGGCATTCCAGGGAATCCGCAATACTGGGAAGTGAATCTTGGTCCGGATGGTTGCTGGAATTTGTATCACTTTGTCGGATATCGGCTGGGAATGCAGGAGGAGGCAGCAGTTGAAGTTCTCACTCCCCGTGTGATCAGGGAAGGAGATAGTGTTTCTCTAGTATGTCAGATTGATATGCGCAAGCTTGTCCCCGATCGCGAAAGACTTGAGGTGGGGGTAGCCGGGGTGGTCCTTGATACATCAGGGACTGTGGCGTATTGGGCAATCGATCATTGCGAGATCGTCCCGGATTTTCATAGAAGGCAAAGTTTTTTGATGGCACTGCCGGGAATGGCAAAAATGTGAAGCGGTCCCTCGAATTGTTGGCCCCGGCCAAAAATATTTCCTGTGGTCTCGCCGCCATCGACCACGGTGCCGATGCCGTCTACATCGGTGGCCCACAGTTCAGCGCCAGGGCTGCTGCAGCGAACAGTCTGGCAGATATCGAAAAACTGGTAACCGCTGCCCATCAGTTTCGGGCGAGGGTGTATGTTGCTCTGAATACTATTTTCGATGATCGAGAGCTGGCCCTGGCCGCCCGCCTTGCCTGGCAGCTCTGGGAAATCGGCGTCGATGCCCTTATCATCCAGGATATGGGACTGTTGGAATGCCAATTGCCGCCGATCCCCCTGCATGCCTCAACTCAGACCGATAACCGTACCGTAGAGAAGGTGCAATTTCTCGAAAAAATTGGTTTCAGGCAGGTGGTCCTTGCCAGAGAATTGAGCCTTGCGCAAATCCAGGCGATCCGGGCGGCTACCACCACGACTCTCGAGTTTTTCGTTCATGGCGCCCTCTGTGTTTCCTACAGCGGTCAGTGCTATATGAGCGAGGTCATGGCTGGGCGGAGCGCCAACCGGGGCGAGTGCGCCCAGTTCTGCCGCCATCAATATACACTGCGCGACGGCCGGGGGGAAATCCTTCTCCATGACCGCCATCTGCTCAGCCTAAAAGACTTGGATCTTTCCGCCCATCTTGCCGAGCTTATTGCGGCCGGGATCGATTCCTTCAAGATTGAGGGGCGTTTGAAAGATGAAGCGTATGTAAAAAATGTTACAGCTTTCTATCGACAGGCTCTGGATAAGCTCATCGATGCCGATGCCGGGCTTTCACAATCATCTTCAGGTCGCTGCAGATTTTCATTTCTTCCCGACACCAGCAAATCCTTCAACCGGGGAAAGACCGAATATTTTCTCCTGAAAAAAAGAAATAGACCGGGGGCCCTGGAGAGTCCCAAGTCGACGGGCCAGGAATTGGGCCCGGTAGTGCATGCAGGAAAGGGATTTTTTATCTTGGAAACGAAGGAGGTGGTCAACAATGGCGACGGTCTGTGTTTCTTTGGTCTTGAGGGTACGCTCGTCGGCATAAAAGTGAACCGGGTTGAGAACGGCAGAATTTATTCTAAGGATCCCGTGGTAGTGCCGGTGGGTACTCTTGTACATCGCAATGCCGATACTGCCTTTGCCAAACAACTCGCCCGGAGTGGCCATTGTCGAACCTTGACGGTATGGATCGGACTGAACGAAACTGCCGACGGATTGCTGATGGCAGTTCGTGATGAAGATAGCGTTGTTTCAAAAACCACGCTCAAGGCTGAGAAAGAGGTGGCCAGACAGGCCGGGGCAATTTCGGCAATGGCGGAAAAACAGCTGAAAAAGAGTGGAGGAACCCTGTTCTTGGTGGCGGCGGTGGAAGTCGATCTTCAACCTGGGGCCTTCTATCCGGTCGCAGTCTTCAACGAACTACGGCGAAAAGGATTGGAGGCGCATCTGGCAAAAAGGCTGCAAGAATATGTGGGCAAACGCGCCGAGCTAACTATCAACGATTATCCCTGGCCTGCGGACGAGGTCAGCTATCTTGACAACATCGGTAATCGCAAGGCCCTGGAATTTTACCGGAGGCACGGAGTGAAAAGGGGTTACGAGTCCGGTCTGAAAGCAAAAGACGTCGCCGACTGCGTTTTGATGGCCTGCAAACACTGCATTCGGGCGCAATTGACAATGTGTCCGAAGATGGCCGGTAATGTTTCAGGAATCGTCGAGCCCCTGATCCTTGTCGACAATACCGGCGAGTATCAGCTGGGGTTCGACTGCGATAGTTGTGAAATGACTGTTCGGAAACGACAAGTTTAAAGATTCCGGTCAATAGAGCGGCAGCGAAGTTTTCACGTCAGCCTGACCAGTGCTAACTTCGCTTTTGGGTATGGTCACTTGTGGTCGCTCAGGGCACTATGGAAATATTTGGATACATCCCTGCCATGTGACCAAATTGGAAAGGTTGGATAGTATTCAAGGAGAGGCGCTGATTTTTTTGGGCATGACCGGCATTTTTACCAACCTCAAAAAAGGCGCCGTTGACATCGAGGATATGGTGGATGCGATCCTTGAAAGCCTTGACAAATGATGCACCACTGCCCTCAAAATGCATTCTTCCGGAAGAAAAAGATGTGTCAATTTTGGAAAATTTTTCCAGTGACAAAGAATTCTTGGCCAGCTCTTTGCGGTTTCGCACCAGGCCCCAGACCAGATGATCAGCAGGAATGTCCAGCGCTGTCTCGATATCGATAATGGTATGCGGCATGATGATACAGCCATTGCCGACCTTTAAACGATGCTGCTTTTTGCCCCACAGAAAACTGTTAAAACCGACAAAGACCCCAAGCCCCAGATTCCCTTCAATGATTTTTGCTCCATGGGCGGTTACATTGTAACCCTCAAGATGGGAATTGATTATAAAACAATTTTCCTGGGCGTTTGCTCCTTTACCCAAGGTTGAATTTTCAATGTAAGCCCGTTGGGCAACGAGCACGTTATCGGCGATTTTTATATTCGGCAGGACCACGGCATAGCGATCAAGGGATGCCGTTTTAGGAATTGAACCAATTTCTTCGAGATTGACGAAATCGAAGACCCGTTGAAATTCGAACTTCCGTTTTTCGATAAAGTCGATAAGGACACCCCAGGGCACCTTATCCGGGGAAAGAGATACGTAGTGTTCAAGCAGCTCCGGTGGGTACTTGTAATAGAAATTGAAGTTACCGGGGCTATTGACCCAAATTGTTCCTGGATCAACATTAAGGTGGGAAATCTCGCCGGCTTGGATGTAGGAGTAGGCACCGATGATGCAATCCCGCATGGTTGTCAGATCAACGGTGGCATAAGGTCCGAGAAAACAGCCGTCCGATGGGGAGCCGTGGATATTTGCATAATCCATGGCCAAGGTATCTTTGATAAAAAATTTCTCAGGGGTTTCGGGGTCGTGGGAGTAATTGTGCACCAGGGTCTTGACCAAGGCACTGTCTTCAATATCGATGCGCTCGTCTTTTGTCAGGCTTAAAGTGAATTTGCCAAAATTTATCTTCCGATCCTTTCGTTTCAGTTCATCGCCGCGAATGTCGCTTTTATACAACAGGGAATTTCTTACCCGGCATTTGCCGAGAAAATAGCTGCCGGCGAGTGCCGAATGTTCGAAGTGGAGGTCGAGCGGATGGTCGGGGGTTATACCGTAAAAGGCATAAAACTTATTCATTTGATCGGGAATAATGAGCTGCAGGGCAAAAGGGGTGACATCAAAGTCCAACTCCCGGAGATTAACATTGACCCTCTGAATGATCCTGTTAAAGAGTATTTCCAGTTCTTTCATAATTGTTCTCAAGAGCTCCTGTTTTCATCAAGCGTCATCATTTCATGAAAAACGGCGGCAAAGACATCGGATATCCGCAGAATGCCGATAATCTGTTCTTCTCTGGTAACCAGCAGGGACAGGTGTGTTCCGGCAATAAGTCGATGTATAGCGGTATCCAGACTGCAGTCTTCGGCAACAAATTCTCCAGGAGCAGGCATCTGCATGAATTCTTCGACTTTTTTGGCCGCTGCTTCACGCAATGTCTCATCTTTGATGATTTTTACCCGGGAGCGATACTTGTCACGGAGTTGGGTTACATAGCTTTCGCTGAATTTGAATTTATGTATATCCTCAAGCTCATCAGTAAAATCGAATTCCGCTTCAATCGCCTTAAGGGCTCGCATTTGGCTGATTTTCCCCACCACATGGCCGTAGTGGTCTAGGACGATAATGGCTCGGTGCTGATATTTGCTGATGGTATAAGCATCCTGGGCTCGTTCAAGAACGCGAATGGCATCAATGAGGGGGGTTCCAATTACCACTGTCGCATATTCGGAGATCGGAACCATAAGATCTTTGACAAGGTAGTTTTTCACAAGGCCTCCTGAGTGGCGAAATCAAAAACTGCTATAGCGGTAAAATCAACGAGTCCGAATAACAGCTTATTATCTAGAATAAAAATTCAGATTTGTCAAACACTGCAACAGGCACTGCAGTGACGGGACCGAACGGTCCATCGATTTGAAGAGCCGTCACGAAATGTGGTTCATTTTCTTTATTTCGCTACGGATTTCTATGCCAAGTCCGGGGCCGCATTAACAAAGCTATTATTGGATGACGGTTCACAGGGTTTCCGCGGCTGTTTTTGGGGGCGCAGCAAGGGGGACGAAGAGGACGACGAAGGCGACGGTTTCGGTACGGGAAAAAAGATAGGGATGTTCCAGATAGTAAACCGGATAATCGGTGACCTTGAGATTATAGGTTTTCTCCAGAAAAGCCTGGAGATCGGTAGGAATGCCCAGCGATTGAGCAGCTTGCCATACCACTGCGGCTTGCGAGTAACGGGTTCGGTCGACCAGCCTTTCAAAGCGATATTCCGGAATCAAGGCAGTGCTGCCCGGGAACTGGATATGGAGGTTGCCGGCGACAAAGCGATCATCACTGATAATAAGGCCGTTGGTAAAACCCAGGCGGCGCATTTCCTCGGCTATGGTGTTAAAGGGATAATTCAGCCGGCAAAAGCTCCCGGTATAGGGGGCTGCGACGTCACGGGTGTTCAGGGCAAACTCTATATCCAACTTCAGCCGGTAAAAGCTCTCGGCATAGGAGGCGCCCACGACCCGGATTGTAAAGGCCAGGTATATTGCCAGGGCCGCAACGGCAACGATTCGGAGAAAGAGTTTGTAACGGGTCGGTGTGATGGCGATGGGAGAAAGTCTTGCAAAGAAAAAGATTGGAGCGACGAACAATAGCGGCTGAAGCCATCGGTCCTTTACGATAGTCACCTTGCCTGCGAGCACTACAACAAAAAGGACGAGGAAGAGAAAGAGCATATATCGGTTGATGAATTGCCGGTGAAAACCATCCTCACGGTTTTGCTTCAGGCTGAAACCGACTGGGAAAAGGCAGAGGCAGATAAGCCACAGTGGCGTTAGGAACTGAAAACTCGTGGCGATCAAGCTGACGATCCCTTTGGTCCAATAGTTCTCAATCTCACGTTTGAATTTGTGGGTGGCGGAAAAAACGATATCCTGATTGTCGGCCATCCAGAGAACATAGGTTCCACCGAGGGCTGCCGTGATGAGGAGGCTGACAAGGAATTTCTTTGAAAAAATCACCTTCCTGCCCTCGGCAAAGGAGGAAAGTGTGAGAAAAAGAATCGTCACAAACAGGAAATAATTTGCCTTGGCGAGGATTCCCGTGCCAAGCAGCAGACCAAGTACGCAATAGTTGGTGAGGCTCTGGGTTTTTATCAGGCGCATGACCTGCCAGAGTGTTGCCGCTGCAACGAAAACCACCAGGGTGGTGTGGGTCATGTCGCGCTGTGATTCCCAGCCGATTTGTGGAATTAAAAGCAGGGATAAGGCTGCGAGAATCGCCGGGCGGGAGTCGTGGAGGATTTCTTTGGCGGCAAAAAAAACGCAGATGTAGGTGAGAAGCAGAAGACCGTTTTTCAGGAGACTGACGGCGAAGACGTTTTTCCCGAAAAGAGCAAAGAGAAAATGTTGAATCCAGGTGTACAGTGGAGGCTGTTCGGTGTAGCCGGCGAGCAGCCACTGACTAAGGAGTGCCTGTTCGGCCTCGTCATAATCAAGAGAGCCGGAAAGAGCTACCCTGAGGGCTATATGCAGAGCGAAATAGCCGCAGAGTGGCGAGGAGAAACTGTGCCGTCAGGTTATTCTGATCCGTTTGGCCTGTCACTACCTTCATCATGGGTTAAGATGGGTGCGTTGCCGCCACCAGATCAGGGTGTTTCTGAAATAGACAACAAAGCCAAAGAGCTGGCCGACAAAAAGAACCGGATCCCTGCGGATGATTGCATAGCTGAGGACCATGATCGAGCCGATAATGCTGAAGATCCAGAAATCGATAGGCAGAATCGATTGTTTTTCCTTCTCGGAATAAAACCATTGGAGGACAAAACGACCGGTGAAGACAATTTGGCCAGCTAGTCCCCAAAGCATAAGAGCAAAAGAGATATCCTTGTTACCGATGATCTTTTGTATATTATAGGTTTCGCCATTGATCAGCCAGCAGATGGAAAGGATAGGAAAGGCGATTATGAGAATCTGCAGGAAGTGTGGAATTTTTTTCCAAAAACCATGATAAGAAAGATTACGAATGTAGATCCCATAAGTAACCGCTTGACCGAGAAGGATCGCCAGATCATGGCGGAGAACACCATAGAGCACAAGAAGAAAGGATGCGAGGATGCTGAGTTGCCAGAAAAGTATCGGGGATAGGACACGCCCTGCCTTTTCTGAAGATATCCATTGGACAAGGAGCCTTACCGAGAAAAGAATCTGGGCTAAAAAACCAATGGCAAAGACGAGATACTGATTCATGAATTTTGGTTTGTTAGGCCGTAGCGGATATATCGACTGCGAATCCAGCGAAAAGCCAGGGTGTCGAAAAATGGCCCTATGAGACGGTTCCAGAGGTGGTATTTACTGGTGCCGGCATGCCGTGGGTAATGGTTGACGGCAAGCTGTTTGACCTTGCCGCCCTGCAACTGCACCAGGGCTGGAATAAAGCGATGCATGCCGATAAAGAAAGGCATTTGCCGAGCAAAGGAGATCTTGATTATTTTCAATGGACAGCAGGTGTCCAGGATGCTATCGTTGATCATCAGTCTTCGGTAGGCGTTGGCGAACTTTGACGAGAGTTTTTTTATTAGATCATCCTGTCGCTTTTGCCTTATACCGTTTACCATGTCGTAGTCGGGAAAGAAGCCGAGGTAGGCGAGGAAATCGGCTGGTCGGGTCTGGAGATCGGCATCAATATAGCCGATGAGAGATGTGGTGCAATGATCAATGCCGGCTTTTATCGCAGTGCTGAGACCATAATTGCCATCCAATGTGAGAACGGAGCAGAAAGTCTGCCGTTCCCGGCACTTTTCAGTCAATATCCTCAGACTGTTGTCGTTTGATCCATCGTTAATAAAAAGGGCTCGGGTGACCACCGGCGCGGTTGCGACAAAGCTGTCAAGTTCCTGGAAAAAAGCCGGTAAGCATTCCTGCTCGTTAAATACCGGCACTATGATAGTCAATTCGTCTCTCATTTGTTGTGTCGAGGTGTCGAGTGGATTGCGCAGAGGATTCCTGAGAGATGCACTGGCTTGGATCATGGGCACGACAGTTGTATTAAACGGCTTAAAAGGATAAGCTTCTTGGAGATTGCTTGAACCTGGCGATTGCAAAAAGTGATTTGTCTAGGAAATATCTGCTGAGATCAACATTGTAAGAATCTCAGCGGGTACGAGTAACAGACATCAACATGAAACTCAAGCGATTTTAGTGTGGACTAGCGTGGTATAATGGATTGACAAGTCAATATTCCACAGGTAATTTCCCCTCTTAATGTTAGGTCCTGCATTTGCGGGCAGGAATTATTTCGGAAGGGGGAGGATAGACGTTCATGACCAGAAGAGCCTTTCTTAAAATGACGGCCATGGCCATACTGCTGGCTCCAACATACCCCCTCGGTGCGGAAGAACAGCCGCCAGCCAATCCTTGCAATGTAAATGCTTCTCTAGGGCGAGATCGCCGGGTGTGCCCGGTGCCTGATGATCGACTGAAGGATTATCTCTATAAAATTCGCAATCACGATACACCTCACCCCGACGACATAATTCTTGATGTTGCAGGGCAGGAACTTTTAGGGACGGTAGTGGAAAAGCTTACTCGTCTGAGCCTGATTGTTGGCAATGGCAATTTTTCCACACTTGGCTTTGATGAGGCATTGGTAATAGCCGGGCGGCAATCTTCCATTGGCAGCTTTACCAATGCCGAGTTGGCGTTTTTCGAAATGATTTATAATCGGGACGCTGTTGATTACGGATTTTTTGGGACCAAGCAGGCCGTGGCCCTTCTCCATGTGATTACTGCCGATCAGATCATTAAGGTACCGGAAACAGGCAACTACCTGTTTAAGGGTGAGTCGTTGGAAAAATATTCAAGAATAAGAAAAGATCTTGGCAGCGATGTTATACTCACTTCGGGTATCCGCGGCATAGTCAAGCAGTTTCACCTCTTTCTCGGCAAAGCCCATCGACACGGGGGGAATCTCTCTCTGGCCTCCCGTTCTTTAGCTCCACCTGGATATTCTTATCATGCCACCGGAGATTTTGATATCGGTCAGAAAGGCCTGGGAGAGGGGAACTTCTCTGAATTATTTACGACTACTCCGGTTTATAAGCGGTTGGCGGAACAAGGGTTTGTCGACTATCGGTATTGGCGGGACAACCTGCTCGGTGTGCGTTATGAACCTTGGCACATCAAACTTTAGCTGCCGTTGTAAACTCATTTGATCGTCTTTTGCGGAATTTAGCGATAGGGCACCTGGGCAGATCGTTCATCGCTGATTTTCCAACTACCCTCCTCCTTTACCATAGTCAAAATCTTGATAACCATGTCCTGATAGGTATCCGATTGAAAGCTTTGCGTGAAGGTGATGAGCAGGTGGTTGTCCGTTACTAATTCTACCACCGGGTCTTTTATTGTCACGTGGATGAATTTCGGACGGGTAAGGCTGGCCGTCCTCTTCTTTTTCCAGGTTGCGAGATCCATATTGTCTGGAGGACTAAACGCGCTACTGTAAGCGGCAAAATATTTCGGTATATCTGCTGCCTGCCAGGAGTTTTTCCAACTTTCCAAGGCATAATAGGCGGCAAGCTGTGTTGCCAGCTGTTCCTTGTCTTTTCCAGTTGAGTTCTGTGGGATTTCTGCTGAAGTTTTTTTTACGGCTATAGGAGCGGCAGTGGTAGATGGTGTTACAGGACTAGTACTCTCCTCGGTGTCATTTTTCGCAGTGACCACGGCGGCGACTGGGGGGGGCACTTGCGAATCCTTGAATGAAGCCGAGGTTACTCCAGTGGCAGTTCGCCATGCGACCGGGTCGAAGGGTGCAATTAGCTGCATTATACGAAAATGCGATTCGCTATTCATGATCACCGGAGGGGAATACGGCGGTCGGCCACGCAGGGATTCGGCGACGGAATCCTTTAATTCATTTATGCTCATTACTCCAAAATCGGCCGCACCGACTTTCTCCTGCGTCCGTTCAAGTTCGAGGTTTTCAAAAAGCTTGCCCTTGCCGATTTCGTCGAGGATGGTCTTTGCCTCTTCATTTGAGGAGGGTTTGATAAATCTGACAAGCATGGTGTTTTTGGGAATTTTAGTGAAATCCTCTGTCGGCTTCTTCGTATGGGGAGCCAGTTTCTCCTCCAGATGTTTTCCCTGGAAGCCTAGCAGGTGAGCTCTCTGAAAACTCAACCAGGCCATATCATAATCTTTGTTACGGAAATACAACTCGGCCAAATAGTAATAGCCAAGGGTGAAGCCCGGATCGAGTTGCAAAAGGGAAATGAACTGCTTTTCAGCTTTTGAGTATTGTTTGTCGACATAATAGAATTTGGCCAGGTCGTATTTGTACCATTTTGATAAAGGCGCTAGAGCAACGGCTTTCTCTCCCTCGGCAATCGCTTCCGGAATCAGACCAAGGTCGTAATAAAGAATGCCAAGACGCATGTGTAGGGAAGGATTCTTTGCGCCACCGAGCTTGGTAGCTTCTTCCAATGCGTCTCCAGCTTCAAAGTGTCGATGGACCTTGATACAGTCGTTGGCTTTTTCCAGTTGTTCTTTAAACCTCAAACTTTGATCCGCTGCTGAAAGTGGCGTTGCCAGAGCCAGGGAGAGGGCGAGAAGCAGGGTAAAGGTGAAATTTCCTTTATTCATAAAAAATCTCTTAGAAGGAATTGGTGCGGTTCAGGAAGCTGCCAACTCTACAGAGAGTTGAGTCTCCGAGTGAGCTTCTCTTGTGACCCGACAGAATAGCAGCCATTGCTCTGGGGCATGCCAATCCATATGAACTTCTGCTGGTATCATTGAGCAATATTCATTTGTTTGATTTTCGGTTGAAAATTAAGTACTATCATCACCATAACTTGTGCTTGATAAAATTGCAATATTGGCATGTTGGTGTTAGGAAAAAGATTGTCATAAAAATCCGAGATCGCCACTTCTTGCCAACCGGTTAAAAGGTTTTTCTTCGATAACGAGTGGGTATGTATAAAGCATTTTTCCATCTAAAGTCCAAACCATTTGAGATGTCCACAGATCCAGGTTTTCTCTGGCTTGGCGAAAAACATAAGGAAGCACTTGCCACATTGCGTCACGGTATTCTTGAAAATAGGGGTTTTCTGTTGATGACGGGTGATGCGGGAACCGGGAAAACAACCCTGATAAATGCCTTGACTGAGAGTTTTGATGCTGCTGTAACATGGGCGGTGATTAACGATCCGACGAGAGAGAGACTCGATTTCTACAATGCCATCGCTAAAGGTTTCGGCATTGCCAAAGAATTTACTTCAAAAGTCCAGTTTCTCATTCAATTCAGCCATTTTTTACATAAAACCGACGACGAGAAAAAGAACGTACTATTGCTGATTGATAATTGCCACCGGTTGCGTCAGGATATGCTGGAGGAATTGCGACTCCTGTCGAATATTGAAAAGGACGATGCTAAGCTCATTAACATCTGTTTCGTTGGACAGCGCAAATTCAATGATACGCTCATCCAGCCCAGCAATAGAGCAATTAGGCAACGTCTGACTATCAAGGTCGATTTGGCAGCCTTGACAGCCGGTGAAACCGACGAATATATCCGCCATCGATTGAAGGTTGCCGGCACTGAAGAAAAGATCTTTTCTGCCAAATCCATGCAAAGTATTCACCGCTATTCCACGGGGATTCAAAGGTGGATCAACATCATTTGTGATCATGCCATGGTGGCCGGCAGTCTTCAGGGCAAACGTAATCTTGACCATAAAATTGTTGAGCAGTGCATCAAGAAATTGAACCTCCCACTCAAGCCGACTCAGGAAGATTTTGAGGGTTTGGATGATGAAAAAAGCCATCTCGAATATTTTCGGGGAAGATTTACGGCCGGTTCCGCCGAGTCACCGGCCACTGTCTCGGGTATCAATCTTGAAAATGGTGGAATCTGGGGCTGGTTGAAATATGGTTTTGGCGGTGTGGCTCTGGTTTTGTCAGCTGTATACTTCTGGTACCAGGCGGGACAGGCCCCGGAAAATATCGGGGTTGGTTCTCGGAAAGCGGAGCAGCAGGTTGTTGTGAAAGAGGTGCCGCAGGTCAGAGCCTCACCCGCAGTCACTGTCCTCGGGCAGAATCAGGATGAGATAAACGAGAAGAAGGCGGCAGAGATGAAACATGCCATCCTGGAAAAGGCATATAGTAACGGTGGGAATGAAAGGCAAGGAACAGTGGAACGCTCCGAGTCCAAGGATGTGGCACAAGCGCCGAGCAACACAGCTGATCTGGGTTTGGAGGGGGGTGCGAAGGCTTGGGTTGTGAAAGACAATACACCAACCACAGCCGCTGGTGGCGCAGGAAAAACAATCGAGGCCGTGACCCAGGCTGAGGAGCAGATGATCGTCACTGCAGGACCGCTAGCAGCGGCAAAGAATCAGGGAAAAGGTCCGGCTCTGCCGCAAAAGATTGTTCTCGCCTTGGCCCCGAATTCTCTGCAATTGACGACCGAGGCGATTGAGGAATATAAAGCATTCGTCGAAAAACTTAAAGCTTATCCCAAGGCAAAGTTGCTCGTTAAGGGTTTCGTTTCTGCCACAACAGATTCCTCTGAAAACATCAAGCTGTCTGAGGAACGGGCCATCGCGGTGCAGAAAATGCTAGCCACCAGCGGCATAGAAAGCGCAAGGATGCAGATCAAAGGTATGAGCAATCAGGAACCCATTGCCCCTAATAACACCAGTGACGGACGGACGAAGAATCGCCGGGTGGAAGTTATTGTAGTCGAGAATGGTCGATGAGTGCCTTAGCGGCAAGAGAGATCGCGTATCATAACATCTTGTTTTCGGCAGTAAAAGTGAGACTTGTTTGCTTTGCCGGGCCATGGTGAACGGCCGGGCACGGGAACGGCGGATCTCAATGCTAAAACAACTCTATTCTGCCGAAGGCCGCAGCTAACAGGCAATGAAAATCATGGAAATATAGCATAACGTAAAAAATGTTTAGTACGTCAACTCGAACTCTTTAAAACCAAACGGAGATTACTCAAAATAAAATCACTGTTTGCTAATGATTATTATTGTTCTTGACTCCTCTGTGTTTCATTGGGTATCATACTGTGAAGCAGTTTGTAAACATACAACTGCCGGGAGTGAGGACAAGAAAGCAAGGTTGCGTCGTCGAATATGCTAATCGTTCACTCTTGTATTATATTGGAAACAGGGTGGTAAAATTTATGACACCATCATTCTTCATGGGTTTTTGCCGTCTATATCGTGATGGATTTCGGCAAATGACGATCGGCCGAACTTTGTGGAAAATTATTGTCATCAAGCTCGTAGTCATGTTTGTCGTTTTGAAGCTGTTTTTTTTTCCAAATATTTTGCAAACACAGTTCACAACAGATCAACAAAGGGCCGAGCATGTTCTCTTACAACTGACTGGTTCGACAGGAAATAAATAATTGCGGAGGAGGTGGTAATGGGTGAAATAGATCTGGCCACGGTGAACTGGGCGCGGGCGCAGTTTACCCTGACGGCGATGTATCACTGGCTGTTTGTCCCAATAACTTTGGGGCTGTCGTTTCTTTGTGCTTTTTATGAGACGATTTATGTACGTACCGGCAACGAGGAATGGAAAAAGCTGACCAAGTTCTGGATGACTTTGTTCGGTATCAATTTTGCGATCGGGGTAGCAACCGGTATTATTCTGGAATTTGAATTCGGCACCAACTGGTCCAACTATTCATGGATGGTTGGCGATATCTTCGGGGCACCTTTGGCAATTGAAGGAATTTTTGCATTTTTCATCGAAGCGACCTTTTTCGCGGTCATGTTTTTTGGTTGGGAACGCACTTCAAAAGGCTTTCACCTTTTTTCCACCTGGATGGTGGCCATCGGCTCAAATCTTTCCGCCCTGTGGATTCTCATTGCCAATGGCTGGATGCAATATCCCGTCGGAATGGCTTTTAATCCCGATAATGCCCGGTTTGAAATGCAGAATATCTGGGAAGTGGTGTTATCTCCGGTGGCGGTGGCCAAATTTACCCATACTACCAGTTCCAGTTTCGTCGTCGGCGCGCTGTTTGTTATTGCCGTTTCTTCCTATTATCTGCTGAAGGGGCGCCATGTCGAAATGGCAAAAAAGTCGATCATTGTCGCCACGGTTTTCGGTCTTCTGTCCAGTCTTTTCACTGCCTTCACCGGCGACGAATCGGCTTATACCAACGCCTCCACCCAACCGATGAAACTGGCGGCTTATGAAGGTTTGTATAAAGGCTCGAAGGGTGCGGATATTGTCGCTCTAGGTGTTTTGAACAGCGGCAAAAAGATCGGTGATGGTCGGGAGCCTTTCGCTTTTGAAATTTCCATTCCCAAAGGCTTGTCGCTTTTTGCTAAGCGTGAGCTGAATGGTTTTGTCCCGGGAATAGAGGATCTTGTCTACGGTAACAAGGCCGAGGGGATCATGCCGGTTGCCGAAAAAATGACCAAAGGCAAGGCAGCAATCGTCGATCTGGCCGCCTATAAGGCTGCCGGCAAGATCGGCGACGAACAAGCTAAGGCCGCGGCCCTGCAACGGTTCAAGGTCAACCAGGAGTACCTTGGCTTCGGCTATCTGGGCAAGCCGGAAGAAGTTGTGCCGCCGGTTGCTTCAACCTACTATTCTTTCCATTTTATGGTCTATGTGGGGAGCTTTCTCATTCTTCTTTTGGCCCTTTTTCTCCGTGCGGCATACACCAACAAACTTGCCGGAAGTCCGTGGTTGTTGCGTTTTGGCGTAGCTTCCTTCTTCCTTGCCTATCTTGCCTCGGAATTAGGCTGGGTGGTGGCTGAAGTCGGCCGTCAGCCGTGGGCAATTCAGAATATGCTGCCGGTGAAGATGGCGGCGACCAATATTGCGGACAGGGCATGTGCAGGCAACATTTTTACTGTTTTTTGTGCTGTTTACCATACTTTTGCTGGCAGAAATAAAAATAATGCTCAAGCAGATCAAAATAGGACCGGAGGGTGCGTAATATGATCGGGACGCTGGATATTGTGACACTGCAGCAGATTTGGTGGATCCTCTGCTCGGTAGTAGGATCGCTCTTTCTTTTTCTTACCTTTGTCCAAGGTGGACAGACCCTCCTCTGGCAGGTGGCAAAAAATGACCGGGAAAAATCCCTGATAATTAATTCCCTTGGCAGGAAGTGGGAACTGACCTTTACCACCCTGGTGCTTTTTGGCGGCGCTTTGTTTGCTGCGTTTCCAAAATTTTATGCCACCAGTTTTGGTGGGGCCTATTGGGTGTGGATGCTCATTCTCTTTACCTTTATCGTCCAGGCCGTAAGCTATGAGTATCGCACAAAGCCGAACAACCTGCTGGGAGCAAAGATCTACGAATTGTTTCTCTTTCATCAACGGGTCCGTCGGCATCCTGCTGATCGGAGCAGCGGTGGGGACCTTCTTTACCGGTTCAAACTTCACCCTGAACACCTTCAATCAGGTAACCTGGACCAATCCTCTTCGTGGCTTGGAAGCGGCATTTTCTTTGTTCAACCTTTCTCTCGGCCTGTTCCTGGTATTCAACGCCCGGGTTTTAGGAGCCATGTATCTGGTGAATAATATTGATTTCAACGGGGTACCGGAATTTGAGGTCAGGGTCAGGAAATCCTGTCTCACCAGTTTTCTTCTTGCCTTGCCATTTCTCCTGTATGTCGTCGTCAGCTTGTTGCTGATTGATGGTTTTACAGTCGACAAGGGCGGTGTGGTCAGTATGGCTGCCTATAAATATCTCCATAACCTGCTGGCCATGCCCATTGTCTTGGGTCTTCTGCTGGTCGGGCTCTTTCTGGTCATCCTTGGGGTGACGCGTACCGGCCTGGCGAAGGCTACCACCGGTATCTGGTTCGGCGGTCTGGGAACTGTACTGGTTGGCCTCGCGGTCTTTTTCACTGCCGGCTTCAACGGTACGCCTTTTTACCCGTCAAAGGTTGATCTGCAGTCGAGCCTGACTATTTATAACGCCTCATCGAGCCATTACACCCTGACGGCAATGACCTATGTGGCGCTGGCCATCCCCGGCGTCTTGGCGTATGTGGCCTATGTATGGAGGCAGATGGATTCACGGAAGATTGACAGTCAGGATCTCGCCGATAAAAAGGCATATTAAACTGAGACCGATTGAAGTATTGAAAAAGGAGCAAAATATGACCGGATTATTACTGATTGGCTGGGTCGTTTTAATTGCCGTTTCCTATAAGGCAGCGGTTGCAGTACTGGCCAAAACAAACAGCTTATAGCAGCCCTTCCAGGAGTTGAGCCCCGGTCGAAGAATGCCTTTCGCATTTTCGACCGGGGCTTTTTTGTTTTAGAGGACCAGGCCGCCGGCCCACCAGAGAAGCTGGAGGGTCAGGAAGGCATATAGTCCGGCAACGACATCATCCATCATGATGCCAATGCCGCCGTGGATTTTTTGGTCAAACCAGGAAACCGGATAGGGTTTACGAATATCGAAGACGCGAAACAGGAGAAAGCCAAGGCCCCAAGCGAGGGGATGCGGCGGTGCGGCCAGGAGGGTGACGAACATTCCCAAGAATTCGTCGATGACAATGCAGCCGGCATCGGGTTGGTCGAGGATTTTCTCAGCGGACCCGGAAACAAAAAAGCCGAGCATAAAAACCGTGCCGAGCACAAATCCATACATCGGTAGCGGAAGATTTTTGATCAACAGCCACGGCAGAAAGGCGGCAACTGATCCCCAGGTTCCCGGGGCTTTGTCGATCTTGCCGACGTACAAGCCGGTGGCCAGGGCGATAATCAATTGGTTCATCAAGCTTCTTTCCCTACGCAACGCACTTCGTTATACACCTCCGAAAGCGGCACATCATAGCGAAGCGCCACCTTGTGGCACTCTTCATATTCCGGATGGACGACCCAGCCTGTCGGAGTCAGCACCTTTTTGGCCTTGATCTTTCCCCATCGGGTTGTCACGGTAATGATCTGGCGCGGCAGGGTTTGCCGTTCCTCGCGCCTAAAACGCAGGCCGATGGCGGTGGTATGGGCAAGAATCGTCTGCTTCAGGGGGTGGGCATTAGCAGGCGGGCTAATGACCTGCAGAGTGAAGCCCGGCCGCCCTTTTTTCATATGCACCGGGGTCAGGGTCACGTCGACCGCCCCTAGGGCAAAAAGGAGTTCGGTGAGGTGAGGAAAACCCTCTGGGCTCCAGTCATCAAGATTTGTCTCAATCACCTCAACGACCTGACTTTCCACGACATCGACAGTATCGCCGATGATGAGCCGCAACAGGTTCGGTTGGCCGTTTGTGAGGACGTGGCAGCCTGAACCATAGCCGGTGGCGGCAATGGTCAGCGGCGGCAGAGGGCCAAAGCTGTCGGCCAGAGTGGCGATGAGGGCAGCCCCGGTCGGCGTGACCAATTCCTGCCGGAGATCGACACCGTAGGTGGGAATGCCTTGCAGCATCTCACAGACGGCTGGAGCCGGCAGCGGCAGAAGGCCATGGGCACATTCGACAAAACCATGGCCGGTCGGCAGAGGTGAAGAGACGAGCCGACGGATGCCCATTTGCTGCAGACCGAAGACGGTTCCAACTACGTCGACGATGGTGTCAAGGGCGCCCACCTCATGGAAGTGGACTTCCTCAATGGCGATGTTGTGGACCTTGGCCTCGGCCTTGGCAAGAGCCCGGAACACCTCGCTTGCCCTTTCGACCACCGTCGCATCCAGATCACCGCCTTGAAGCAGCGCCAAAATAGCCGGCAGGGTGCGAAGTTCTTGGCGTCGTTCGCTGTTTACCTTTACCTGTACGCAGCCGATGGACTGGACGGTCTTATCGGTAATCTGCATATCCAGGCCGGGAAGGCGTAACTTGTCGAATTCTTTGGCCAGGTGCCCGCGGTCAAGACCGGCATGGATGAGGGCGCCGAGCAACATATCGCCGCTGATCCCGGAAAAACAATCGGCATAGCCGATGCGCATGGTGGTTGAAGGTGTCACAGAGGCTGTACCGTATATCGGCCGAAATCGGTGCCGGGGGGTATGGGGTGGCCGCAGCAGAAGGATTCAACGCGCATTCGTTTCTTGCCCTCCGGCTGAAGTTCATGGATCTGCAGGGCATTCCGGCCACAGGCGATGAGCATCCCTCGTCGGTCGGCATGCATTACGGTCCCTGGCTGGGCGATGCTTTCCAGATAAACCACCTCCGGGGAAAAAAGGCGCAGACGCTGTTCGAGAAGAAAACAGAATGCCGATGGCCAGGGGTCAAGGCCGCGAACGAGGCATTCTATCTCTTTGGCGCTCCTGCTCCAGTCGATGAGACCGTCGTCTTTTTTCAGCATCGGGGCCATGGTCGCCAGACTATGATCCTGGGGTATGGGGGTAATGCTATCCTCTTTCAGGCCCTTAATGGCCTGCAGCAGGGTATGCCCGCCGAGGGTGGCGAGTTTTACCGTGAGGCTGCCGGCGGTTTCTTCCGGATCGGCAGTGATTTTTGCCTTCAGCAGGATGTTGCCGGTATCCATACCCTGGTCCATCTGGATAATAGTCACGCCGACCTCGGTTTCGCCCTTGATGATCGCCCATTGAATCGGCGCGGCTCCACGGTATTTCGGGAGGAGAGAGCCATGGACATTGATGCATCCCATGGGCGCAAGTTCGAGGAGGCTTGGCGGCAGGATGCGGCCGTAGGCGGCAACGACGATCAGGTCTGGCTGGTAGCTGAGGAGACCGTTGCGAAATTCTTCGGTTTTAATCTTTTCCGGCTGAAGAACGGGAATACCAGCCTCTTCGGCGAGCACCTTGGTCGGTGATGGGCTTACCTTCTTGCCGCGGCCCTTTGCCCGGTCCGGTTGACTGACAACCGCCACCACCTGATCCGGGCCGGCCAGCAGGGCCGAGAGGTTTGCGGCGGCAAAGTCCGGAGTACCCATGAAAATGATACGCAGTGGTGCGATGGTCATAAAGGATCCTCCTCGAGCTGCCACTTTTTAACCTTCTTTTTATACAGGGCTCTCTTCAAAGGACTGAGGTGGTCGATGAAGAGAATGCCGTTCAGGTGGTCGATTTCGTGTTGCAGGACCACGGCGAAACGGTCTTCCGCCGACAATTCCTGCGTCTGTCCATGGAGATCCTGGTAGGACACGGTGACTTTCTTGTGCCGTTTGACGCTCGCCGTGAGGTCGAGGACACTCAGGCAACCCTCTTCATCGATCTGGGTACCCTCATGGGATATTATTTCAGGGTTGACGAGGGGCATGCATTGTCGTTCGCCTTCCTTGTCCTTGGTGATGTCGACGACGATCAATTTAACGGATTGCCCGATCTGCGGTGCGGCAAGGCCTATTCCCGGCGCGTCGTACATGGTTTCCGTCATATCTTGCACTAGTTTTGCCAGCTGAGCGTCAAAGATGGCAATACTCTCTGTTTTTTGTCGCAACACCGGCTCGGGGTACTTAAAAATTTTATGAATGCTCATGATAATGTCATCTCGTATCGGTAATATAACGGCTCCTTGGGGGCAGCTGGACTTCAACAATGTACCATAGCGTCTATATTTTCGCCATGAATAGCAAGGTAAGCATTATGGGCGGAGGATGACAGTGATTTTCGCTATCCTGAGCAGATCGAAGGCGCCCTATCGACAGCGCTCATGAGAGGACTGACTTCGGGGCGGAAGATGGTGGAGGAAGGCTCAGGCAGGACGAAAGAGGGACTGAACGTAGGGCTTGAAAAATCTTGACAGATAAGGCGAATTATTGTTGTCATGGAGGGCGTTGCGCGCCGCTTTCGCACTGAGCGGCTCTACTACCAGCGTCATTTGCCGCAAGGTTTGCGGCAGCATCCCGGCATCAAAGGCGTTCTCACACACAAGAGGGTTGGAGCATCTATGGACATTTTTTTTCCCCTGGTCGGCTATTTGGTGGGGGCCATTCCCTTTGGCCTGGTTATCGGCAAGGTGGTCGGCATCGATGTGCGCAAGGAAGGCAGTTGTAATATCGGTGCCACCAACGTCAACCGGGTTCTCGGTAAAAAGCTCGGGTTTCTGACGCTGGTCTGTGACTGCTCGAAAGGCTTCCTGCCGATGTGGCTGGGCTGGAATTTCCTCCCCGAAACCGCCAACCGGGAGTTGATAATTGCCCTGACCGGCGTTCTCGCTGTTGTCGGACATATGTTTCCGTTATATTTGCGGTTCCGCGGCGGCAAAGGGGTGGCAACCGGTCTGGGGGTTTTTTTGTTTCTTTCGCCGTCGGTGATAGTCATAAGTTTGGCAGTTTTTCTCGCCTCGGTGAAGCTTTCCGGATTTGTTTCCGTTGGTTCACTGCTTGCCTCGGCTTTAGTTCCCTTGTGGCTCTACCTGCTGGGAGCCTCGAAGATCGCCATTGCTGCTGCGATCCTTATTGCCCTTCTTATCTGGGCCAAGCACCACGAAAACATCAACAGGCTGCTGCACGGCCGGGAAAAACCTTGGAAAAAGACCGGTCCATGATCAGCCGGTCGCTTTTTGCCGATGGGACCGGCGAGGATGACCTCGGCTTCTTCCATGGATTTTGCGTACATCGGTGTAAGAGAACTGCCCCAAAAGGGGTGAAAAACATCTCGGTGGCCATAAGTGCAAACCAACCGTTGGCAAAAGGCTGGCCAACTATTCCTTGAGAATGGCGGCAATCAATTCTTCACGCTTTTCCGGAGAGAGATAGGGTGTCATGCGAACATCAAGGATTTTTGCTTGGCGAGATCTCCGATGTACTAACGCTTCCTCGATAAACGCCGTGAGGTCTTCAATATCACATGGTTTTAAAAGATAATTAAAGGCACCCAGTTTGATCGCCTCAACCGCTGTGTTCACGGTAGCCTGGCCGGTGAGCATGATTGCTTCGACCAGTGGCCGCTGTTTTTTCATAGCCTTCAGGGTTTCTATGCCATTCATCCCCGGCATGGCAATATCGAGAACAACCACCTCGATCAATTCGTTTGCTGCCAACAATTTAAGCCCGGCATGGCCATCGACGGCGGTTTTGACGGCAAATCCCCTCTTGTTCAGACGTTGGGCAAGGATTTCCGCGAAGGCCTGTTCGTCATCAACCACGAGAATTGCAATCGGCTCCATGGCAAGCTCTCCGAAATAAAGAAGAAATCAATCTATAACACATTGTTCTGCATACTTCCCCGATATACCGGCATAACAGGCGCGGATGTCGGTAATGTCCTTTTCTACATTCCCCGTTGGCAAGAAGGTTGATAAAAAGCCACCGACTTTCCTTTGGTAATCAAGAAAGGCCAGACCGATGGGAACATCGGCGCCGAGGGCTATGTAGTAGAAACCGGTTTTCCATTTGTCGACTTTAGACCGTGTGCCTTCCGGTGGGATGGCAACAATCAGTCGCTCGCTTGCCTGAAATGCGGCAATGGTGTCGGCAACCACATTATTGCGCGATGCTCGGTTAATCGGGATCCCGCCCAGCCAGCGCATGATCGGACCACGCCAGCCGGAAAAAAGGGAATCCTTGCCCATCCAGTGCATTTCAAAACGGTATACAAAGGCCATTGCCAAGGCCAGCGGGAAGTCCCAGTTGCTGGTATGGGGAACGGTGATCATTACGTATTTCGGGGCGGTCGGGGGATGGCCCTGGAGTTTCCAACCACGGACGGCGAGACAAAATTGGCATAAGGCTGAGACGATCGGCTGCAACACCGGGGTGTTGTACATTGTCTGTGACACTCGGAAAACCTGGGTTGAGTTGAAGTATATTCATGCCGGTTTTACATGATTGTTCTAGCAGTATAAGGACTGAAGGATGTCCGTTTTGGGATTTCTTTGACCCGCTATTTCGCGATGAGGGCTGAGTTGTGCGAGAGATTGACGACATTTTCCAATACTTTTCTGTTAAGGATCTCGGCGCAGTCCATAACCCCTTTGTTCGAGCCGACACCATCCCGCCACTCTGCCAAGAGAACGCCCTTCTCGTCGAGCAGTTTATAGTTCAGCGCCAGGGAGGCAGAACCGGCACCAAAACCGACAAAGGCTATGGCAGCGCGATTGTATGCCTTAAAGCGCTGGACATCGATAACCAGGAGCTTGCCCATCTCAGGTTTGTAGTCTTGCATTTCCTTGATGAGAAGAGCGTCAAAGCCTGAATCATTTAAATTCTTGATAAGGTCGCGATTCATCCATTCGAGGGTAATTTTCAGTTCTCGACTCTGATCTGCAGTTTGATCGGGGAGATTGACGTTCATGGTCAGCACGGCAATCTCTTTTCCGCCTGAAGGGTTGAGGGCAGTCTTTTTCGTGCTACAACCACCGGTGAATCCAAGCAGAAAAAACATCGATATGAGGTAGGCTATTGATTTCATATGTTTTCCGTTTTCAATAGTGCTACTATTTCGCCAGGCTATAGCCGCACTTATTTTTTTAGAGGTCTTTCCACCCCCGCTTTTGTGTGGCGAGATAGAGGTTTTCGACTTTTTTTCGCGCCCAGGGCGTTTTACGTAAAAATGTCAGGCAGGATTTGATCGATGGATCGCTGGTAAAGCAACGGATGTCAATGCGTTTTCCGAGCGCATCCCAGCCATAGTGCTCAAAAAGACTGTTGACGATCTGTTCCAGAGTGACACCATCAAGGGGGATTTTGTTTTTTTCTTTGCTCATAGGTTGGACTTTAAACTAAGGGAGGACAGGTAACAATAAAAGAATTCGCAAAGGACAGGCAAGCGGCTTTAGCGCTATGGAAAATTGTGATTATGATTGGCTTGAAAGAATATTTGCATATTTCCGACAAAGATTTATTCTCAAGGCTTTACATCATTGCATAATGAGTTGTGGTGTTGTTTTGGCGATGCCACCGGAAGACACAGGTTTCAGCAATGCAGTTACAATCATCTCATAAAGGAGAAATACCATGGCAGCAAAAAAAATCCTTATGCTCGTTGGTGACTATGTAGAAGATTATGAAGTAATGGTGCCGTTTCAGGCTCTTCTCATGCTCGGTTATCAAGTACATGCGGTGTGTCCGGACAAGAAAGCCGGTGACTTCGTCCGCACTGCCATCCATGATTTTGAAGGCGACCAAACCTACAGCGAGAAGCGCGGCCATAATTTCACCCTCAATGCCGATTTTGCCGAAATCAAAGCCATCGATTATGATGCACTGGTGATTCCCGGCGGCCGAGCCCCCGAATATCTGCGACTTAATGAAGGAGTGTTGGCGATCGTCAAACATTTTGCGGCAACCGATAAACCGATTGCCGCCATCTGCCATGGTGCACAATTGCTTTCTGCCGCCGGTGTTCTGCAGGGTCGTGAGTGTTCGGCCTATCCGGCCTGCTCAGTGGAAGTGGGGTTGGCCGGTGGTAAGTATGTGGCCGTGGCCATGGACAGTGCCCATGTCCAGGGAAATCTGGTGACGGCTCCCGCCTGGCCGGCTCATCCTGCCTGGCTTGCCAAATTTGTTGCCAAGTTAGGGGCGAAGATTGAGTTGGAAGATTATGGTCAATAACGCAATTTCCAGAGGGAACCTGTCGACGACACGTCTGCCAAGACTCACACATTATATGAGTGAGCAGCAATTTTCGGCAGTGGCGGTCAATGCCGGGCCGACTCTGACCTATTTGACCGGGCTGCATTTCCATTTGACGGAGAGGCCGGTGGTCATGGTGTTCAGTCCTGATCATCAACCAACGATCATCCTGCCGGAGCTGGAACTCGCGAAGCTCGACCATTTGCATTTTCCGGCACGAGTGTATGCCTATGCCGAAAACCCGGCCGGTTGGGCTGTAATCTTTGCTGATGCCCTTAAGGGTTTGCGGCTGTCGGGCCGAAAGGTCGGAATCGAACCGCGGCAGCTGCGGCTTCTCGAGTATGACTATCTTCGCGGTGCCTGCCATGCCGCGCATTTTGTCGACGGTTCAGCAATCTCTACGGCGCTTAGAGTCAAGAAAGACACCGAAGAAATCAGCTGCATGCGACAAGCGGTAAAGATTGCTGAAGATGCCTTGGCGGCAACCCTTGCAAAGGTGGCGATCGGGACTACCGAAAAGGATATCGTCGGAGAACTTTTCCTCCAGCTGATCACCCATGGATCCGATGTCTCTTTGCCCTTCTCGCCCATCGTCGCCGCCGGTCCGAACGCCGCCAATCCCCATTCGCAACCGTCCGACCGGCCTTTAACAGCCGGTGACCTGCTCATTGTCGATTGGGGGGCAAGTTATGGCGGCTATGTCTCCGACCTGACCCGCACTTTTGCCGTCGCGGAGATAGATCCCCTGGCGGGAAAAATTCATAGAATCGTGCAACAGGCCAATAGCGCCGGGCGGGCGGCGGGGCGGCCGGGAGTGCCGTGTGCCGAGGTTGATCAGGCGACGCGCCGGGTCATTGAAGCGGCGGGCTTCGGGGCAAACTTTACGCACCGCACCGGCCACGGCATCGGCATGGAGTGCCATGAAGATCCGTATATCAGGAACGACAATCAGCAGTTGCTGGAGGTTGGCATGGCCTATACCGTCGAGCCGGGTATCTATCTCGCAGGCATCAACGGCGTGCGCATCGAGGACGATGTGGTGGTAACGGAAGACGGCGCCGAATCGCTCAGCACGATGAACCGGGAGATTCGAGTTGTCGGCTAGGAATGCCAAAGTTTCGGGGAAAAGCGATTCTATTTTAGCCTTTCTCCAGGCACTCTTTCGGCCCTGGGTCCTTATTGGCAAACTCATAGTAGTGCCAGTACTGCACCAGTATTGATATGGCTCTGGAAATGAGGCGGGGATTGATGCGCCACGCCTCCCTCAGCACATGCCAAAACATCCGCCGTACAGCAGCAGGGACTCTGAAGTTAAAATGAAATAATATACGCACAATAAGGGGGAGCCGGTGCAAGGTCTTCCTGCGGGTCGAGTAAATCTCGGTGAAATAGCTGATGCCCGCCAGCCAGGTAATAAGGCGACGCTGAAAATGCTCCGGTTCGTAAATGCGCTTAAAAAGGTTTTTATGACCGCTGTACAGCTCCTCCATGGTCATATTTTTCGGGATAATGTTGGTGGTGAGGTGCCAGAATCCCCGAAAATCTTCAACCAGGCGATTTTCATTTTTCATGCGCTCGTAGAGCGGGGTGTTTTTCGGTGCGTTAAGTACGCTGATTGAGGCGATTGGGCTTGCCGTATCGTCAAGATATTTTTCAACATCAGCGAAGATCTCAGGGGTGTCATGGTCAAAACCGACGATCATACCGATAAAAGGCACAATGCCGTAGCTCGATAGCCGCGGTATCACCTCGTAGGGATCATATTTGAACATCTGCCCCTTGTTTACCTCATCCAGGCATTCCTTCTTGGTTGTCTCAAGGCCAATGAATATGACGCTGAAACGGGCATCGGCAAGGAGTTTCAGGATCTCTTTATCTGCGCCGATCTTGACCGTTGCCTGGGTGCTGAAGGACAGGGGACTCGAAAGGGTCCGGTTCCAGGCGATGATCTCGGTGAGCAGATCGGTCGTGAATGTCATGGTTCACATAGAAATTGTCATCGGAAAAGAATACCGTCTCGGCGCCTGCTGCCTGGGCATTCTTCACCTCGCGCATGATATGCGCAATCGGTTTGCTCCGGTATTTTCTGCCGATGACTCGAACGACGTCGCAGAAATCGCAGTTGTTTGGGCATCCCCGGCTGGTCTGGACGGAAAAATGAAGATAGTTCCGGGCCTTGATGTAGGAAAGATCGGGGCAGGGCTGTCTTCCATGTCGATAAAGTTCTGCTGTTGATAAACCGGCTCCGCTTTGCCTGCGGTCCATTCCCGAAGAAACCTCGGCCAGGTATATTCAGCTTCGCCGATAAACAGATAATCGACTAGTATTGCAACAGCTTCCGGGTCAATCGTTGCGTATATTCCACCGGCCGCAACAGCAATGCCCCGCTCCCGGAAGCGTCGGCAGATCTCCTGCATTCGCTCGAACTGCAGGGTGTAGCCGGTAACGCCAACCAGATCACATTCGATATCCCAGTCGAATGTGATCAACGTTCTCATCACAATACATATATTCAATGTCAAGCGCAGACGGGGTCAGGGCGATCAAGGTGAGGAGGGCGGCATTGGGCATAAGAGTCTTATGTTTGCCGGCTATATCAATTGCTCCCTGCATGGCCCAGAAATTTTCCGGACATTTTGGATTAATAAGGTAGATACTCTTTTTTCCCATTGGCTAATTTCCTGCCGGATTCAATTAAATTTAATGACGTATTCTTTGTAACGGTATGGTGCGACGCAGTATTTTTCGAGTACCTAGCTGAGAGATGGGCTTGTCGCTTTCCCAAAATGGGCGCAGGAAGAAGTATTACAGATGGCCATTATAAATGATAACAGAATTTTCACCACCCTGATTTAAGAAAGGAACTTGGCTGGGAGTTGTGGGTGCTAACGATTCAAAAATGGTTCAAGCAGGTGGGCGGCTTGCTCTGTACATTTGGTGTTTTGCCACACATATTGTCCGGTCTTTTTTCTGTATTTACATCATCCTGTATGGGTATTTCTCTGTTGTTTCCCTCCTCTTTTCCATATCATTTTCTGAGGCATTGTCTCTCTTGAGGCAGTGAACCAATTATTGATCAATGTAACTCACCGTATTTCAGTTTTATATTAATTTTTTGATAACCAATTGAATCAAAAATTGATGAAGATGCTTCTCGTCGATTGCATCTAATGATCTGAAATTGCAGTATATTAACAATATTTCAGAGAATTGGCTCAGCTTTTGCTCAGGAAAGATATCCACAAGATGTGTATGGAAACCGCGCAACAGAATGGGCCCCCGGCAACTATGTGGTGGGCGCTATGGCCGGTTTGCCGGTCGGCACCTTGATGTGGGCCGGCGATGAGAAAAAAATAGAAATGAGGTTATCATGCGCTTACAGGCGTTACAACACAAGGTCTTGATGCTGTTGGCGGAAAATGCGTCAAACAACATCTCCCCCCAGGTTATGGATAGTGATACCATTGCCGGCATGCTCGGAATCGGTTTGCCGGAAATCAGACAAATGCTTATTGCCTTACACGCCTCAGGCGTTATTGTCAGCAATATGGAGGGCCAATATTCCCTGATCACCCAGGAAGGGATGCAGTGGATCAACCGGATGACCCTTGCCGCCGATAGCTGCCAGTCGCACCAACAGCACTTTGTCAATCAGGGTTGACGATGTGGTTGACATCATCGGGCACGGCTGTCGCAGGTTGACGGGCGCCGTGCCGCCTCCAGCCCAGTGCTCCGCCTCCGGCAGGTAATTTGTCGGCGAGGAGCCTGGTTAATCTCTCCCTCTGCTGCTCACCCCGGGAAGGGTCATCCAAGACCTGATTTTCAGCAAATCCAGCTTACGTCAACGATCGCCAGAAACCTCTTGAAGTTAGGGTGCGGAAAGGATATGTTTTTTCGATTATTCTTAACCGTTTATTGCGCCGTCGTCGTTGCAGAAGGCAAGATACCTGACCACCTTTTTCCACAGCGAGGCTTGCCCTAAAAAACCGTAAAAAGGCCGTCAATGCAGAATACCCAGCATCAAAATCTCGTCGGCTTTATCTGGAATATCGCCAATAAGCTTCGCGGACCGTATCGCCCGCCGCAGTATCGCCGGGTGATGCTCCCTCTTATCGTCCTGCGCCGTCTTGATTTGGTGTTGGCGGAAAATAAGCAGCAAGTCCTGAGAGAAAAGGACAACCTCGAAGCCAAGGGAATCGTCGGACCAGCTCTGGAAAAGGCCTTGGCAAGGATTGCCGCCAAGGATCGGAAGCAACCCCTGTATAATACCAGCGGCTTTACCTTTGAAAAGCTCTTGGGCGATGCGCCCAATATCGCCGGCAACCTGATCGCCTATATTCACGGTTTTTCTCCCCGCGCCCGCGACATTTTCGACAAGTTTGAATTTGAAACCGAGATTGCCAAACTGGACGAGGCCAATCGACTCTTTCTCATCATCAAGGAGTTTTGCTCGGGAGAAATCAACCTGTCCACCGACGCCATCAGCAACCTGCAGATGGGCTATCTGTTCGAAGAGCTGGTCCGCAAGTTCAACGAGCAGGCAAATGAAGAGGCCGGGGATCACTTTACGCCGCGCGAGGTTATCCGACTGATGGTGCAGCTCCTCTTCACCGGAGAGGAAGGCATCTACGCCAAGGGCATCTACCGCAGTGTCTATGACCCGACCGCCGGTACCGGCGGCATGCTCTCCGAATCGGAGAAGTTTATTTGCGGCGATGGTGTGGTGTCCGGCCTGAATCCCGATGCCCATATCGAGCTGTTCGGCCAGGAGTACAATCCCGAGGCCTACGCCATCTGCTGCTCCGACCTGCTGATCAAGGATGAGCCGATCGACAACCTCATCTATGGCGACACCCTGGGCATCAAGGACGCCAAAAACAAAAGCAACGGTTTTTTGCCCTACGATGGTCATCCGAACCGGCAATTCCATTACATGCTGGCCAATCCGCCGTTTGGGGTGGAGTGGAAGCCGGAAGAAGATTTCGTCCGGGAAGAATACCAAAATCTCGGCTTTTCCGGCCGCTTCGGCGCCGGTTTGCCGCGGATCAATGACGGCTCGCTGCTCTTTTTGCAGCATATGATCTCGAAGATGCACCAGCCGCCCAAGGTGGATGATTCGGGCGAGAGTGTCGGCGGCGACGGCTCGAAGATCGCCATCGTCTTCAACGGCTCGCCGCTGTTTACCGGCGATGCCGGCAGCGGCGAAAGCAATATCCGCCGCTGGATCATTGAGCACGACATGCTCGATGCCGTCGTCGCCCTGCCGGACCAGATGTTCTACAACACCGGCATCTACACCTATATCTGGATCGTCACCAACAAGAAACCGGCCCATCGCCGGGGCAAGGTGCAACTGATCAACGGCACCCGCCACTTCAGGAAAATGAGCAAGAGCCTGGGCAACAAGCGCAACGAGTTATCCGACGACCATATCAGGGAACTGGTCCGCCTCTACGCCGAGTACGATGACCAGGCGAAAAGCGAGGTGCTGGTTGACGGCCAGATGGAGCCGCGGGTATGCAGCAAGGTGTTCGACAACCGCCAATTCGGCTATCTGAAAATCACCGTTGAACGGCCACTGCGGCTGAATTTCCAGATAAACAGTGAACGTATTGCCCGCCTGGATGAGCAAAGCGCTTTTGTCAATCTCGCCGGCAGCAAAAAGCGCAAGGATGAAGCCGCCTATCTGGCGGAAATCGCTGCCGGCCAGGCCCTGCAGCAGGCGATAAAAGCGGCCCTGCAAGGTTTGGCGGACGGGACAATTTTTCGGAATCGGCCGAAGTTTGAAAAGGTGCTGAAGCAGGCGCTGCAGCAAGCCGGATTGAAGCTCAGCGCACCGGTCAAGAAAGCCATTCTCGCCGCCCTGTCCGAGCGCGACCCGGAGGCGGATATCTGTCTCGATGGCAAAGGCAAGCCGGAGCCGGACGCCGAGCTGCGTGATACCGAGATGGTCGCCTTGCCGGAGGACATTATCCTGCCGCTGCCTCTTGGCTATGATAACGAAACCGGGCATGAGCAACTGCTGGATGCTGGTCAAGGACCATTGCGAAGACTACCTCAAGGCCGAGGTGTTGCCGCATGTCCCGGATGCCTGGATTGATCATAGCAAGACCAAGGTGGGCTATGAGATTCCTTTGAACCGCCATTTTTATGTTTATCAGCCGCCGCGTGCGTTGGAGGTGATTGGGGCTGAGATCAAGACCCTTGAACAGGAGATTATGGCGATGCTGGCGAGGTGGTGTGATGGCAAATTGTGTGCCATACTCAGTATACAAAAAATCAGAAATTGAATGGCTTGGAGCTATACCAAGGCATTGGAATATTGTGCAGTTGCGTCATGTTTTAACTGGACCCTTGAAAAATGGGTTGTTTAAAAAGAAAGATCGGTGGGGTCAAGGTTATAAAATTGTAAATGTGTTTGATGCCTATGTTAACGGTGATGTCGTTGACGAAAACTCATTGGATCGAGTCATCTGTAGTGAGTCTGAATTTCTCAAATATTCAGTACAACATGGGGACTTTGTCTTTGTAAGATCTTCACTAAAGCTTGACGGTATTGGCAAAGCAGCGATTGTATATGATCCGACTGAACCACTTGTGTTTGAATGCCACCTTGTTCGAGGACGACCGGACATTTCCAAAGTCGATCCAAAGTTTCTCTGCTTCTTTTTAAACTCTGATTACAGTCGGAATTCTCTAATTGCACAATCTAACCAGGTGACGATGACCACCTTAGATCAGCAGAAATTTCAAAACTTAAGAATTTCAATTCCACCGCTCCTAGAACAACAAATTATAGTTCGTTTTCTCGACTACAAAACCGCTCAAATCGATGCGTTGATCGCCAAAAAAGAAGCCCTGCTCGCCAAACTGGCCGAAAAGCGCACCGCGCTCATCATCCATGTCGCGACCAAGGGGCTTGACCCGTCGGTGCCGATGAAGGATTCGGAGGTGGAGTGGTTGGGGGATGTTCCTGCACACTGGAAGGTGCTGCCGTTAAAGCACGCGATTATGTTTCAGCGAGGCCATGATCTGCCAGCTGGAGACAGAATTGAGGGTGACATACCACTGGTATCTTCAGCGGGAATTTCATCATGTCATGATCGCGCGATGGCAAAAGGGCCAGGAATTGTGACCGGTCGATATGGCACTATTGGTAATTTTACTTATGTTCAGTCGGATTATTGGCCTCTGAATACGACGCTGTACAGCATTAAAACGCATAATAACAACGAAAAGTATTTATGGTTTATGTTGCATATGCTTTCTGGGTTGTTCATTTTGAATTCAAAAAAAGGAGCCGTTCCCGGAATTGATCGCAATGATCTGCACCCCGTCTTGACTGTAATGCCTTTAAGGTCTGAACAAGATGTCATAGCCGAATATCTTGAGAAGACTACTCTAGCAATAGATCTGCATGCTAATTTAATTCGAAAAACAATTGAAAAATTAATAGAATACCGTTCCTCCCTCATCACCAACGCCGTCACCGGCAAGATCGACGTCCGCCAGTTCGCCCTCCCAACAGCCGAGCAGGAGGCCACCCATGCCTGAGATTGTCCCCCTGCCGCCCGATTACGCGCCCTGGCGGTCAACCGTGAACTGGTGCTGCTCTATTGGCAGATCGGCCGCGACATTCTCGCCCGGCAGCGCAACGAGGGCTGGGGCGCCAAGGTGATCGAGCGGCTGGCCGCAGGATCTGCGCAACGCCTTCCCGGAGATGAAGGGGTTTTCGCGGGCTAATTTGATGTATATGCGCGCCTTTGCCGAGGCCTGGCCGGATGCGGCAATTGTCCAACAGGCTGTTGGACAATTGCCCTGGGGTCACAATCTGGTGCTGCTGGACAAATTGAAGACCGAGGAGGAATAGGCCATGCACCGGGAGATTGACTTTGAACAGGAGATCGAACAGGCGCTGCTTGCCTGCGGCGGCTACCAGCATGGCGACCCGCACGACTACGATCCTGAAATTGCCCTGTTTCCGGCGGAAGTGGTGGCTTTTGTGCAGAGGACCCAGCCTAAAATCTGGGATCGCCTGCTTCAGCTCGATGCGGGCAAGGCGGCGGCCATGCTGGTGGACAGCCTGGTGAAAGAGCTGGCGGCCAAGGGCTCGCTGGCCGTGCTGCGGTCCGGCTTCAAATGCGTCGGCAAAACGGTGCGCCTGGCCTACTTTCTTCCCAATACCGGTCTTGATCCTGCGGCGAGCGATCGCTTCCAGGATAATCGCCTGACCATTGTCAGGCAGGTGAAGACCAAGAGCGGAGCCATTCCCGATATCGTCCTGGCGGTCAATGGCCTGCCGGTGGCGACGCTGGAACTGAAGAACCCGATGTCGGCGACTCGCTGGAATGTCGAGAACGCCAAATACCAATACCGCTTTGAACGCGACCCGAAGGAACTGCTGTTTACCTTTAAAAAACGCTGTCTGGTGCATTTTGCCGTGGATAGCGAATTGGTGTTTATGACCACCAAGCTGGAAGGCAAGGACACCCTGTTCCTGTCCTTTAACCTCGGGCACCATTGTGGCGCCGGCAACCCGCCGGCCGAAGGCGATGTGCGGACCGCCTACCTTTGGCACAAGGTGCTCAGTCGCCGGAGCCTGATGGATATCCTGGCACGCTTCATCCACCTGGAGGTGGTGGATAAAACCGTGGTGACCGAAAAGGGCATCAAGCGTCACACCAAGGAATCAATGATCTTCCCCCGCTATCAGCAACTGGATGTGGTGCGAGGGCTGACCGATCATGCGCAACAGCATGGCGCCGGCTATAACTATTTGATCCAGCATTCAGCCGGGTCCGGCAAGTCGAATTCGATAGCCTGGTTGGCCCATCGCCTGTCTTGCCTGCATGACGCAGATAACAACAAGATTTTTCATTCGGTGGTGGTGATCACCGACCGGCGCGTTCTCGACCAGCAATTGCAAAACACCATCTATCAGTTTGAGCACAAACTCGGGGTGGTGCAAAAAATCGACGAAGACAGCCGGCAATTGGCGAAAGCACTGGCAGGCGGTGTGCCGATCATTATTTCCACCATCCAGAAGTTCCCGTTTATCACCCAGGCCATCCGGACGATGGAAGCAGACGGCAAGAACATCGCCATTGCCACGACCGGCAAACGCTTTGCAGTCATCGTCGATGAAGCACACAGCTCACAAAGCGGCGAAACCGCCATGGAGTTGCGGAAGATTCTCAACAAGGACGGTATCGGATCGGCCATCGCCGCGCAACTCCTCGATATGGATGATGAAGCTTTGAGCGAAGAGGCGAAAAAGGCCTTGCTCCGTGAACAACTGAAGCGGGCCAAGCAGCCTAATTTAAGCCGAGTGAGGGGCCGTGGATCCACAGGTCGTGCGTGCGGACGAGGTGGTCCATCGTGGAGGCGTGGGCTTCTGCGACGGGGAGCGCGAGGCGGAGCAGGTTGCGGGTGTCGGCGATCGTCCGCGGCGGGTCACCCGCGAGGTGTTGCTGGAGGTCTCGGGTGAGGGCGCGGAGGTCGGTGGTCTCTCCCGCCGAGCCGGAGGTAGGGCGGCCAGGTCGCGGCGGCTCGCCAGGCGGTGACCGAGCTTGCCAGTGCTTCGGACGCTCGGCCGAGTCGCCGGCCGGGCAGTCGGCCGTTCTTGATGGCCTGTTCGACGGCGTTGTGGGCGGTGTGGCTGATCAGGGCGAGGTTGCCGGCGATGGCTTGCATGGCCCAGCTGGTGGTGCGGTGGCGCTCGCCGAGGACGAGGAGTGCTTCGTCAGCCCAGGCGACCATGGCGCCTTCGAGGCCGGGCGCGGTGTTGGTGCGGATGCGGAGGTCTTCGAGGATGCTGCCGCGGTTCGCCGGCGGGATGAGCGCCCAGGGCTCGGTGAGTGCGACGAGGTCGCGAAGGAGGCTCGCGGATGGAGACGCGGGTGCGCGGGAGGTTCTGCTCTCGAGCCTGCCTAGGGACCAGCGGGCGGTGAGGTGGACAGGCGAGAGCAGACCCGCTTCGAGCTTGGCCGCTTCGCGTCCGACGAACTCCGGACGTGGTTGCCGACGCGAGGTTGTCGGCGAGGACGTCGCCGATGGCCCCCATGGTGAGTGCGAGGTCGCTGAGGTGCTCGGGAGCGGCCGGGTCTCCGATGCGGGCGTCGGGGTCCTTTGGCCAGGGGTCCCAGAACGGTCAGCAGACCGGCACTCACTCGCTCCGGTCGTCCGCCGAGTCGGCAGGTTGCTGACGGCGCGCAGGGTGCTGCTGGGCCAGCGGCATCCAGCCGGCGACGTGCGCTTCGAGGCCGTTCGCGTCGTCGCGGCGGCGCCGAGGGTGGTGGCGTCGACGTTCGAGGCGGGCGAGGAGGTCGGCGATGGTGGCCACCGGTCAGCCCAGCTTCGCGGTCAGTGACGCCAGCACTGGCCACGCGGCCGGGGCGACGTGCTCGGGGATGGCCTCCAGCAGCCGGCCGGCCTCGACAGGGATGCGGCCGGGCTGGTCTCGAGCGTCGACGACGGCGGGTTCGAGGTCGTCGGGGTTGAGGAGTGCTTCGAGGTCGAGGCATTCCAGGCCGAGGGTGAGTCCGTCGGGCTGGTCGTTGCCCAGCAGTTGCCAGGTGGCGTTGCGGACGTGGCCGAGCGCGACCGCCAGGGTCTCGGCGTGGGTCATCGCCGGACCCCGACGGCTCGGCTCGCGCGTGCGGTCGCGGGTCGTGCGGCGACCTGTTCGCGGCCTGCCGTCGACCGCTGCGGGCTGGTCGCCTGTCGGCCAGCCGCGGGGCGTGGCGAGCGTCCGGTCGACGTCGAGCTTCGAGCGCGTCGAGCGCCTGTTCGGACGGTGAGGGTTGGGGCAGGGTGTGGGCGAGGATCTTGTCGACGGTCTCGATGACTCGCTGGCCGGTGGCGCGGACGACCTGTTCGGGGGTGAGGTTGCCGGAGGCTTGGGTGGCCCAGCCGGTGACGTAGCGGAAGCGTGTACTGCGAGGCGTCCAGGCCGTGTGCGCCGACGACCATGAACGAGACCGACTCGGCCTCGACCTCGCGGACGCCGCGGCAGTCGACGAGCCCGGCCGCGGTGGTGGGGTGGGCCAGGAGGACGTGGCCCAGTTCGTGGGCGAGGACCCGGACGCACATGGCGTCGTCGACGTCGTCGCGGACCCGGACGGTGCGGGTGGCGAAGTTGGTGATGCCGTTGGCTTCGCCGCAGTCGCCGCGCTCGAGCGGTGAAGCCCTGCGCCGTGACGAGTTCGGCCAGGCTGTCCCACAGCCCGGCGGGCGCCTGGCCGGTGAGCAGCACCGGCGTGGGCGCCTCGGGGACGGGTGGTCCGTCGCATTGGCTGATGTCCCAGACCGGTACGGGTTTGACGCCGATGATCTGGCGGGTCTCCCGCGGCCGCCCGTCCGCGTCGAGCACCGGGTGGCCGGAGGGGTCGAGCAGCGGCGACCGGCCGGGTGACGGGGCCGAGGATGCGGATCGCCTTCTCGCCCCGGCGGACCTGGTAGCCCTTGGCCTGCCAGGCCCGGTAGCCGGCGACGGCGGTCGCGTCCGGCTCGTTGGGCCATGATGGCGAGCCGGTTCAGGAAGGAGTAGTTGGTGAAGCCGCGGGCGAAGCGCAGGTAGGCCTCCCACTCGGCCTTGTTGTCCAGCGAGCCGATGCGTTCGGCGAGGAGTTCGTGGAGCTCCTCGACCTGCTGGCGGCGGGCCTGGTCGGCGGCCTCCCGCTGCTCGGGGGTGTAGCTACGGCCGGGCATCGTCGCCTCCGACGAGCTGCTGGTAGTGCCAGCGCAGGTCGGCCAGCTCAGTACGCGAGGCCCCGTCGCGGTGGCGCTGTTCGATCTCGACGAGCAGTTCCTCGCGGATCAGCGGCAGGTCGGGCAGCAGGGTCTGGGCGGGACGCGGCGGGTTCGGTGGTCATGGTGGTTCTCCTTCGGTTGGTTCGGGCCAGGGGTGCAGGGACGGCAGGCGTCCGCCGAGGACGGCGACGCCGCGGTCGTGGTCGATGCGGATGTCGGCGTGTTCGTGGCTGCCGTTGGCGTGGGCCATCGCGGCGAGCACCAGGCGCCATCAGGTCGCGGTCGAGGCCGGGCAGGTCGGCGCACAGGTTGACCGGTGTGCCGCCGGCCAGCGAGGCGACGATCCGCAGGATGCGCTGCTCGCCGCCGGACAGGGCGCTCAGGTTGTCGTCGGTGATCGCCTGGTGGTCGAGCCACCACCAGCCGGGCTGGTCGCACGGCTGGATCCAGGGGTAGCCAGGGTTGGCGAACCGGCCATTGGCGGCACGAACCAGCAGTTCGACCGCTGCCTCGAGCGGGTACAGCCCCTTCGCCCAGGACCGCAGGCCGGCGTGGGTGACGCTCATCGGGCACCTCCCCGAGGCGGCACCGGACGGACCGCGCGCCGACGACCGGACGGGGTGCGTGGCGGAGCGAGCCACGCTCGGGCCCGGCGCGGTGGAGATGTGGTCGTGTTCGAAGCCGTCCGCCATCGCGGCCTGGCGGCTCGCCCAGGCCCGGTTCCAGCGGGGCGTGGTCACGGTCGCGACCGCGACGAGCACGAGCATCACCAGACCCGGCCAGTCGGCCCCTGCCGTACAGGTCGATCGGCGGCGAGCGACCACGAACAGCCAGCGGACCCGCCACGCGAACCTCACCAGCGGCGTCCCGCGACCGGGCCAGCCAAGGCCCTGGCCACGATCGCCAGCAGCGACCACGGTGCGCAGAACACCTCGACCGCGGCCACCAGCCGGGACCGGTTCACCTCAGCCGCAGCGAAAGCGCGAACAACGAGCCGGCGACACCTCCGGATCGTCCAGCCGGTGCTCCGAGATCTCTCGAAGCACCATGTCGCCGAACACCAGTTGATGCTGGTCGGCGGCGACAACGCACCGGCCGAGACGTGCGCTGGTCGACAGCCGGGGCTGGTTGCGTCCCCGAAGCCACTCGACCGGCACCAGGGCCCGCCACACCGACTCGGCCTCGGCCGGTTCGATCCGGCGAGCGCCGAAGCGCCACCACAGCAGTCCGGCCGCGTCCGCCACCCAGCCACCGCGACCCCGCCGAGCAGCACGTACGTGGCGACGAACGCCGGGGCCAGCGCTCAGCAGGACGAGCCAGATCATGCCGCTCGCGACGATCGCGGTCAGCCGCGACCGGACCCACACCCACCGCCAGGTCATGACAGCCCCGGCTCGGACGCCGGCCGACCGGCAGGAGCCGGCCCGGGTTCGGCCTGGGCCGCCGGAGGTGCGTCGAGGTAGGTGTGCTTCAGCCGGGTGACCTCCTTCAAGGCCAGGCCGCACCGGTCACCGATCTCGCTCAGGCTCACGTGCTCCTTGGCCATGGACGCGATCGCTTCGGCAGCCGCCTGCTCGGCCCGGTCCCGGGCCACGATCGCGGCCACCACCTCGACCGCCGCCTCAGCAAGCCGGGCCTCGCGTTCAGCCCACACCCGCTTCCGGGTCGCGGTCGCCTCGTTCACCTGCTTACGCGCCTGCTGCCGCAACGTCTGAGCCATCGACGCCACCTCCTGCCGTCCGGGGTTCCTACTTCCCTAGGCCCAGAAAGTCGGCGATCGGGACAGCCCGACCGGGAGCAGGTTCGAGCAAGGTCCCAGGCGACGCGGGACGAGCCCCAAGCTGGCGCGAACGATGATCCGAGCGGCGGCGCGATCCGCGGTGACGGCTACGCTGGAGTCCAACCCCCCACCTGACCGCCGGGGAACCAGAGGTCTGTCCGGGTCGCGCTCACTCCCCTGCCAAGTACCTCTCGCCACGTCGTGATGCCCGAAGGCGAACTCTCGATCTTCCCGTCCACAAGCCGACCCGGGTGCGCCTCCCCCCTCCACGCCAGACTCACGAGCGAGGGCCTCGACCAAGTGGGATACACCTTCGGCATTGCGCCCAAAAGGGCATCGAATCCCGCCTGACGGGATCTTGGTGTTGGGCGCATCTGGGTGGCGTTGAGAAGTGTCTGGGCTGGTCAGGGGCGATATCGAGATGCGGGTGTCAGCGGTTGGCAAGGGCGTTCGTGGCGATCTCGCTTGGTCGGGGCGTGGTCGGTTGCGCTCGCGGCTAGGAGCCTTGCGCCACGGTCGCGTTTGACGGGATAATCTCGCATCTGATGCGAGTCGATGGGAACGTCGTGGGATCGAAGCGGACGACCGAGCTGCCGGGGTCGAGCTTGTCGCTGTTGCCGTCCGGGCTGCCGTTGCTGCATCCGGAGACGCAGGTGTTCGAGGCGATGCTGGAAGGCTGGCGTAACCAAATGCTGGCCCGGAACCTGTCAGCGGGAACGGTCGAGGCGAGGTTGAACCAGGTCCGCGCGTTCTTCGCTCATACCGGCGAGTTCCCATGGGCGTGGACACCGGCACTGGCCGATGAGTGGTTCGCTGACCTGCGGTCGGTCCGCCACGTAGCGGTCTCGACGGTGCGCAACTATCAGGGCGGGCTGCGCGGATTCTGCGGGTTCGTGACCGATCCCGGCTACGGGTGGGCCGCCGAATGCGAGCGGCGGTTCGGGTCGTTCCCGATCCAGGTGATCAACGAGGTCAACTCCGCCGCCCACGTGGCCGACAGCGAAGCTGAACCCCGCAAGCGGGCGTTCACCCGGGAGGAGTTGCAGGCACTGTTCGATCATGCCGACGACCAAGTGCAACGGCGCCGGACGCTGGGCCGCAAGGGCTGGCTGACCGCGTTCCGCGACGCCACGCTGTTGAAGACGGCCTACGCGTTCGGGCTACGCCGCACCGAGACCCGGATGCTGGATCTGGCCGACTTCGGGCCGAACCCGTCAGCTGCCGAGTTCGGCGACTACGGCGTGGTGTACGTCCGCTACGGCAAGGCCCAGCGCGGATCGCCACCGAAACGACGCAGCGTGCTGACCGTTCGGCCCTGGATCGTGCCGGTGCTGCAACAGTGGTTCGGTGAGGTCCGGCCGTTGCTGGCCGCTGACAGCCCGGCGGTGTGGCCCTCGGAGCGCGCTGTCCGGATCGGCGGTAACGCGGTCGACCTGGCCCTGCGGCAGGCCCGGAAGGGTCTCGGGCTGGACCCGGTCCTGGACTTCCACTCGCTGCGCCGCTCCTACGTCACCCACCTGATCGAGGACGGCTGGGACGCCCGGTTCGTGCAGGAACAGGTCGGCCACCAACACGCCTCGACAACCTCGCTGTACACCTGCGTCTCCTCCGACTACCGCACCCGGACCCTGCGCCGAGCGCTGGACGACATGGTCGGCCAAGCCCTGACTCACACCCGTTCCCGAACCCCTGCGGAAGGACCCCAATGACCCGACAGCGACGTGTCGTCTCCTACACCTGGACGCTACGGAAGGTGATGGCCGAGGCCGGCCTGTTCGCCACCACCGACCTGATCGAGCCGCTCGCCGAGCGTGGCGTGAACCTGTCGGCCTCCCAGGTGCACCGGCTGGTGACCACCCCGCCGGAACGGCTCAACCTGACCGTGCTGGCCGCGCTGTGCGACATCCTGGGCACCGAACCCAGCGCACTGATCATGGTCGAATCGGCCAGCCTGGCCGCCCGCGAGGTCGTCAACCACACCCCGCCACCGGCCGGGCAGGTGCCCCGCCCGGTCCGGGCCGTGATCGTGCCCGACCTCGATCCTGACCGGTGAGCCCGGCCCGGCGGGTCCCCGACCCCGGCAACCTGACCTGCGCCCGCTGCCAGCGACCGGCACGGCTACCCACCCCCGAACCGTCACCGGCCCGCGGCCAAGTGCTCACCGTGATCCGGCACTGGCCCGACGGGATGATCTGCTCAGGATGCTTCGCGATCGCCTGCGAAACCTACGGCGCCTGCGACAGCTGCACCACCCAGCGGCTCCTACCCGGACGCGGCCCCGACGGCCAGCGGTGGTGCACCGACTGCGCCGGCGGGATCGGGAACTTCACCTGCACCCGCTGCGGCCACGAAGGCTGGATGCAGCTACGCGGCGTGTGCGGCCGCTGCGTTCTCGCCGACCGGCTCGCCACGATCTGTGACGACGGCACCGGCCGGATCGCACCCCACCTGCAACCCCTGGCCGACCGGCTCCTGGCCATGCCCAGGCCACGGACCGGGATCCTGTGGCTCGACAAACCCCACGTGCCACCCATCCTGGAAGCCATCGCCACCGGAGTCGTGCCGCTCACCCACGACGGCATCGCCACCCTCAGCCCCACCCGGAGCGTCAACTACATCCGCCAACTCCTGACCGCTGTCGGCACCCTGCCCGGCTACGACCACCACCTCGACCGGTTCGAACGCTGGCTGCCCGGCTGGCTGGACAGCATCACCGACCCCGACCAGCAGGCCACCCTGACCCGGTACGCCCGCTGGCGGGTCCTGCGACAGCTGCGCCGCACCGGAGAACACGGCCTGACCTACTACCGCGAGATGAGCGCACGCCACCACCTCCGCACCGCCGCGACCTTCCTGGCCTTCCTCGCCGGACACCAACGCACCCTTCAGAGCTGCACCCAGGCGCTGCTCGACCAGTGGCACGCCAACTCCACACCCGCCGACAAGACCGCGCTACGGCCCTTCATCACCTGGGCCGCCCGGGCCCGCATCACCCGGCCGCTACGGCTCCCGCCCCGGCCACGGGAACGCGGGGAGTTCATCACCTACCAGCAGCGTCTCGAACTCCTCCAGCGCCTCCTCAACGACCCCGATGTGCCCATCGCCGACCGGCTCATCGGCACCCTGATCCTGCTGTACGCCCAACCCCTCCAGCGCATCCTCCACCTGCGCACCGACAGCATCCGCACCAGCAACAACAGTTGCGAACTCACCCTCCACCGCACCCCAATTCCGATACCGCCAGCGGTCCAGCATCTAATCAGCGGCTACCTGACCCACCGCGCCCACTACCTGCCCGCGACCGACCCCGACAGCCCATGGCTATTCCCCGGCCGCCACCCCGGCCACCCACTACAACCCAACGCCGTCCGCGACCGGCTCCGCGCCCTCGGCATCCCCAACAGCAAGGGCCGCGCCAGGGCACTACGCGAACTCCTCCTCCACGCCCCGCCCGCCGTCATCGCGCCCCTGCTCGGCTACCAAGCCGACACCGCCGAACAGATCGCCGCCGAAGCCGGGAACACCTGGAAGAACTACGCCGCTGGAACCCGCCCGTGAACGCCGACCCGAACCCCGCGTCGCACCAGCCAGGCCCGACATGTAACGGCCCGACATGTCTAGGTGAGAACACCTACCGGCTCTGAAAGGCACCCCATCATGAACGAGAACGACGAAGCCCTCACCCGAATCATCGCCACCGCCGACCCGCTCCGCCCCCTGGACGACCAGCCAACCCTCGACCGTGCCTGGACGACCATCCACGCCGAGATGACCGCCAGCACGACCGTCATCCCCCTTCGCCGCCGCTGGCAGCGGCCCGCAGCCGTGATCGGCGCAGTATCGATCGCGCTCGCGGCCAGCGCCGCCGCGGTCGTCATCTCCACCAGAACCGGCACGAACAACCCGGCCGCGGAAGTACCCCTATCCGGACCCGGCGAACAGCTGCGACTCGACGGCACCGACTTCGCCTCCCAACTCACCACCCTCAGCGCCGACATCCCCTTCCCCAACCAGGCCAGCAAGACCACCGCAATCACCCGCCTCGCCGACGAAGCCGCCGGCGCCGGCCACGACGCCCAAACCACCACCGGCGCCGTCCGCGGCAACCTCGCCAAGGAAGCGATCTGCGCCTGGGCAACCACCTGGAACGACACCCACACACGGACCACCGCCACCAACGCACTCCAAGGCTCGCTGACCTGGACAGCCGTCACCGACCTCGACCCCTCCCCATCCATCGACGGCTATGCCGGCGACAACGGCAACCAGCCCACCGTGTTCGGCTACCTACCCGGGATCGTGAAGGCTGCCGCCAAGGGAAGCCCCACCCAGTTCACCAACGCCGTCGACGCCTCCGGCTGGTGCGCGACGTCCACCCAGCCCGAAGCGCCACAGCCCGCCCCGTCCAGCGACACCACCACCAAGCCGACCCCCACCTCCAAGCCCTGACATGGCCATCAGCCCGACCGAGTTCGAAACCCTCTACCGCGCCAACGCCGCCGACATCCTGAGCTACCTACGCCGCCGCGGTGCAGGCGACGACGCCCAAGACCTACTGTCTGAAACCTTCCTGGTCGCCTGGCGGCGCCGCGAAGCTCTCCCCGCACCCGACCTGCAGCGCGCCTGGCTATTCAGCACCGCGCGCCGGCTCCGGCTCGCCCACCATCGCCAACACCAGCCGACTCCAGGCCTCACCGACACCGCCGCAGCCCCGAGCCGAGACACCCCAACCGACACCGCCGCCAACGACGCCGTCCACGCCGCGCTCGCAAAGCTGAACGAGACCGACCGGGAACTCCTCACCCTGACCATCTGGGAAGGCCTCACACCCAGCGAAGCCGCCGCCGCCATCGGACTCACCGCCCCAGCCGCCCGAGTCCGCCTCCACCGAGCACGCCGACGGCTCGCCACCGACCCGACACTCGCCGCACACCACGACCACGACAGGCCCAACCCCGCCACCCTCGCCATCGTTCAACAACCCGGCTGAACCCGATCACCGTGGTGAGCAACCCCACGCCCACCAAGGGGATCCAAGCCTCGCAGCCACAGCCGAACTCGATGCATCCGAATACGAGAACCCGCCAGTACCCCTAGTCAGAGCCATATTGCCCGGTTGCGTGGAGAGCGTAGCGGAGAGACTTCGCGATCCGGGTGTCCGGATCGGAGGGTTCCGAGGGCTTAAGGGACGTGACGATGAGCCTGCACCGCATCACGGCCGGGTCCGGGTACGACTACCTGACCCGGCAGGTGGCAGCCATGGACTCCACCGAGAAGGGGCACACCGGGCTCGCGTCCTACTACACCGAGAAGGGCGAGGTTCCCGGCCGCTGGGTCGGCTCGGGCATGGCCGGCATCGACGGGCTGAACGCCGGCGACCTGGTGACCGCCGAGCAGATGCTGGCGCTGTTCGGATCCGGCCACCACCCGCTCGCCGAGCAACGCAAGCGCGACCTCGCCGGGCCCGGTCTGACGGAGAAGGACTACCTGGAGATCACCCGGCTCGGGCGAGCCGTTCCGGGTCTACGCCGGCGACATCAGTCCGTTCCGGGTCGAGGTCGCCCGCCGCCTCGAAGCCCTGAACAAGGAGCGCGGCCTGCCCCAGAAGGCGGCCACCGCGATCGAGGACCGGGCCCGCATCCGCAGCCAGGTCGCCCTGGAGATGTTCCGCAACGAGTACGGACGCGAGCCGCTCAACGAGCGCGAACTGGCCGGCCACATCGCCAAGCTGTCGCGTCAGCAGACCACCGCGGTCGCCGGGTTCGACCTCACCTTCTCCCCGGTCAAGTCGGTTTCGACGCTGTGGGCGCTGGCCGATCCCGCCTTGGCCGCGGCCATCGAGCGGTGCCACCAGCAGGCTGTCGCGGACGCACTGGCGTTCATCGAAGCCCATGCCCTGTTCACCCGCACCGGCACCGACGGCGTGCGCCAGGTCGACGTCCGCGGCCTGGTCGGCGCCGCGTTCACCCACCGCGACAGCCGGGCCGGAGACCCCGACCTGCACACCCACGTCGCGGTGGCGAACAAGGTCCAGACCCTCACCGACGGACGCTGGCTGTCGATCGACAGCCGGGTGCTGCACAAGGCCGTCGTGACCGCGTCCGAGACCTACAACACCGCCCTCGAACGGCACCTGGCCGAGGCCATCGGGGTGCGGTTCGCGCCGCGTCCGGACACCGATCCGCGCAAGCGTCCGATCCGGGAGATCGTCGGTGTCGACCCCGCACTCAACCAGCGCTGGTCGACCCGGCGGCAGTCCATCGAGGTCCGCCGGCGCGACCTGGCCGCCACGTTCCAGGCCGACCACGGCCGTCCGCCGACCCCGGTGGAGGCGATCGCGCTCGCCCAGCAGGCCACCCTGGAGACCCGCGACGCCAAGCACGAACCCCGCAGCCTGGCCGAGCAGCGGACGGCGTGGCGGACGCAGGCCGGCGAGGTTCTGGGCGGCGAGGTCGGCATCCAGACGATGATCCATGCCGCTCTGCATCCCGTCCCGGGCGACCGTCTGGTTCCCACAAGGGCGTGGCTGGAGGACGCCGCCAAGCGCGTTGTCGCGGTCGTCCAGCGGGACCGTTCGACCTGGCAGACCTGGCACCTGCGGGCCGAAGCTCTGCGCCGCGTGCGGGCCGTCGAGGTGCCCTCCGCAGCACGTCGAAACCGTCGTCAACCTGCTCGTCGACCAAGCCCTGACCTACTGCGTCGCGCTCACCCGGCCCGATCCCGGAGAGCCCGCCGAACCCGCTCCGTTGCGGCGGGCGGACGGGGCCAGCGTCTACACGGTCGCCGGGTCGCAGCTGTACACCTCGAACGCGATCCTGGCCGCCGAAGCCCGCCTGGTCGACGCGGCCGGACGGCGCGACGGCATGGTCGTGCCGACGCCAGCGCTCGACATCGCCCTGCTGGAGGGCGACGCCAACGGCGTCCGGCTGAACCCCGGACAGGTCCTGCTGGTCCGCGAGATGGCCACCTCCGGAGCCCGGGTCCAGCTCGCGATCGCGCCGGCCGGATCAGGCAAGACCACCGCCATGAACGCCCTTTCCCGGGCCTGGACCGCGGCCGGCGGAACCGTGATCGGACTCGCCCCGTCAGCCGCCGCGGCGGCCGCCCTCGGTGAGCAACTGGTCGGCTACAGCGACACCCTGGCCAAGCTCGTCTGGTCGCTGCGGAACGGCGAAACCCCCGGCTGGGTCGACCGAGATCGGACCGTCAACCCTGGTGATCATCGACGAGGCCGGGATGGCCGACACCCTGTCCCTGGACACCGTCGTGCGGCACGTTCTGGACCGCGGCGGCAGCGTCCGGCTGATCGGCGACGACCAGCAGCTGGCCGCGATCGGCGCCGGCGGAGTGCTGCGCGACATCCAGGCCACCCACGGCGCGCTGCGGCTCACCGAGCTGGTCCGGTTCACCGACCGGGCCGAAGGATCGGCCAGCCTGGCGCTGCGCGAAGGCCACACCTCGGCGCTCGGGTTCTACCTCGACCAGCGCCGCATCCACGTCGGCGACGCCACCACGATGGCCGACGACCTGTTCGCCGCCTGGTCGGCCGACCGGGCCGGCGGGCTGGACTCGATCATGCTCGCCCCCACCCGCGAACTGGTCGCCGACCTCAACCAGCGCGCCCGCACCCAGCGGCTCGACGGCACCGCGCCGGCGCCGCGAGATCGAACTCGCCGACGGCAACCTGGCCTCGGTCGGCGACACGATCATCACCCGCACCAACAACCGCAAGCTGCGCGTCTCGCGCGACCGACTGGGTCAAGAACGGCGACCGCTGGACCATCCTCGACGTCGACCCGCAGCGGCGGCATCCGTGCCCGCCACACCCAGTCCGGACGCCACGTCCAGCTGCCCGCCGACTACGTCGCCGAGTCGGTCGAACTGGGCTACGCGACCACCACCCACACCGCCCAAGGCGTCACCGCCGACACCATGCACGGCCTGCTCGCCGGCAACGAATCCCGCCAGCAGGCCTACACGATGCTCACCCGCGGACGCGAAGCCAACCACGCCTACGTGGTCGTCGTCGGCGACGGCGACCCGCACACCCTGATCCGCCCCGAGACGATCAACCCGCTCACCCCGACCGACCTCCTCGAACGCATCCTCGCCCGCGACGAGTCCCCCGTCTCGGCCACCACCGCGCTGCGCGAGGCCGCCAACCCCGCCCGCCAGCTCGGCGACGCGGCCGCCCGCTACGCCGACGCCCTCAGCTTCGCCACCGCCCAGCTGGCCGGCGAACTCGGCATCCGCGGCCTCGAACGGGCCGTCGACGAGGCCGCTCCCGGCCTCACCGACGCCCCGACCTGGCCGGCGCTGCGCGCCCAACTGCTGACCGTCCAAGCCGACGACCGCGACCCGATCCAGGCACTCGCCCGCGCCCGGATCATCCCCATCACTGACGCCCAGGATCCCTGCACCGTGCTCGCCGGACGCCTCGCCGACGCCGGCCGCCACCACCGCGGCGGGCCGCTGCCCTGGCTGCCCCGCATCCCCGCCTCGCTCGCCCGCGACCCGCTGTGGGGCCAGCTACCTCGCCGCCCGCCAACAGCTGGTCAGCCGACCTCGCCGACCAGGTCCGCGACCGACGCACATGCAGCCGACGACGCCGGCCCGGCGTGGCTCGCCGGGACCGGACGGACCGCGCCCGAGCTGGTCGCCGACATCGAGGTGTGGCGGGCCGCGCACCGGGTCGAACCTGGCGACACCCGGCCCACCGGCGAGCGCCGCCACGGCCTGGCCGAGCACTCGCTGGCAGGCACACCTCGACCAGCCGGCTCGCGTCCACCGCCACCGCCGCCATGACCGAATGGCGGCCACCTGCTCGCACCAGATCTCGCCGCTGGTCCTCGCCGACGACTTCGCCCCGACCCTGGCCGCGCGACTGTCGCAACTGTCCTCGGCCGGGATCAACGTGCCCGCGCCTGCTGCGCGCCGCCGAGCCACCAAGGTCCGCTGCCCGACGACCACGCCGCTGCCGCGCTGTGGTGGCGCCTGTCCCGCCACCTCACCCCCGCCGTCGCCGAAGCCGTCGACACCGACCACCACCTCGCCACCCAATGGCTGCCGACGCTTCACCGACCGCCTCGGCGAGGCAGCCGGCGACACTGCAGGACAGCCCGTGGTGGCCCGCCCTGGTGACCACCATCGAACGCGGACTGCAGCGCGGCTGGCCCCTCGACCAGCTGCTCGACGAGACCCGCGGCGCTCACCGACGACGGCCACACCGACCTGTGCCAAGCCTGGGTGTGGCGACTCTCGCTGCTCACCGACACCCACGACGTCCCCGACGAGGACCGCGACGACCCCGCCGACGAGCCACCCGCCGACCTACACGCAGGGATGGACACCGGCCCCGACCGCACGTCCGGACCCAGTCGGTCCCGAGAGCCCCGCCGACGCCGACGTTCGATCGACCTGGACGACGACCAGATCCTGCACATCGAAGGACTGCTCCGCTCCGGCATGGGCGCCCCCGAACCCACCGACGCCCAGATCCGTCACCAGCTGGAACGGCGCGACCAGATCGCCGCCAGCCCCGTCCCCATCGACCGGCTCGCCCACGTCAACGAACTCACCACCGCCTACTACCAGGCCTGCCTCCCGCAGAGCTGGGCCAGAGCCCTACCTCGCCGAGCGCCTGCACAGCGACCCGGCACGACCTCGAACCGCTGCGGCTCGGCTACGCCCCCGACGGCTGGACCGGCCTGGTCACCCACCTGCGCCGACACGGCGTCACCGATGAGGAGATGCTCACCGCCGGCGTCGCGACCACCGCGTCCACCGGACGGCTCATCGACCGCTTCCGCGACCGCCTCGTCGTCCCCATCGTCCACGACCACCAGGTGCTCGGCTTCGTCGCCCGCCGCAACCCCGAGTACAGCGACGACGACCGGACACGGACCCGAAGTACCTCAACACCGCCGCCACACCCCTGTTCGCCAAGGGCGACCAGCTCTACGTCGCCGGCGAACTCGCCGACGACGCCACCCCCGTCCTGGTCGAAGGACCGCTCGACGCGATCGCCGTCACCCTGGCCGGCGACGGCCGCCACGTCGGCGTCGCGCCACTCGGCACCAGCCTCACCGAAGCCCAGGTCGCCCAACTCCACGAGCACGGACGCACCCCGGTCGTGGCCACCGACGCCGACCTCGCCGGACAAGTCGCCGCCGAACGCGACTACTGGCTGCTCACCCTCTACAACCTCGACCCCACCCACGCCGCCCTGCCCGACGGCACCGACCCAGCCGACCTCGTCGCAGCAGGCAACGCAGCCGGGCTCGCGCGACGCGATCACCCACGCCCGGCCCCTGGCCGACTCGCTGATCGACGAACGCCTCGACCACCTCCACGGCACCGAGGCTGCACTTGACGCCGTCCGCGTTCTCGCCGCCCAACCAGCCGACCGCTGGACCGCCGGTACCGAGCACATCGCCGAACGAACCGGACTCCCGTCGGCCCTCGTGCGCTCCGCGCTCGCCTCGATGGTCCAAGGCCCGCAACGCCGACCCGCGCAAGGCCACCCAGGCCGCCACCGACCAGGTCGCGACGACCAAGGACCGCCTCACCGCCGTCAAGAACGAGCACGGCGCAGCCGAGGTGGTCGAACGGTCGATCCGCCCGCGCACCGCAACCGGCCCGAACCGCTCCCCACCCTCGAACCGCCGCGTCAGCACGGAGTCTCATGGTGAAGCGTCGGCGCCCGGAGCGAGAATGGACGACACCCCCGAGGAGAGACGCCGTGCAGCCCATCCTGATGATCGTTGCTCGCCACAGCGGCCGGCGTGCCGCTGGGACTCTGGCTGCGCCGCAACCTGGCCACGCTCGGCTATCGCCACGAGGATGAAGCAGGACCTTCCGCAACCGGGACCACGCTGGTGGGTGGTCTGGACCAGCGTCCTCGCGCTCGGGAGCCTCGCCGCCGCGGCGATCATAAGCCGCGAGCCAATCGACCTATCTTCCGCTTCTTCCCCTCGCTGTTACGGGTCCTTGGCTGGCCGCCGTCGACTTTGATGTGCTTCGCATCCCGAATCGGGTGCTCTTGCCCACCACGGCCGTCACTCTGGTCGCGGTCGTCGGGGTCGCAGCTGGCCGAACAGGACTGGTGGGCGCTCGCCCTGCCGGTGGCCGCCGCAGTAGTGACTGGTGCGTGTTCGCCGCCGTCCACTTCGCCACCAAGGGCGGCATCGGGTTCGGCGACGTGAAGCTCGCCGCACTCATCGGCCTTGCTCTCGGTTCCGTAGGGCTGGGTGCAGTC
>CAVWHG010000009.1:0-287886 GCA_963754865.1 uncultured delta proteobacterium
GATCGGAGATAAGTACATGACAACACCCAATGTCACCCTGAAATCCAACGGCAACGGCAGTGATCCACGAATCGGCGTCTATGTCTGCCACTGTGGATTGAACATCGCCAAGTCCGTGAACTGTCGGCAGGTTGCGGAAAACGCGAGCTTTGCGGCCGGCGTGGTCCTGTCCAAGGATATTCCCTATGCCTGTTCGGAGCCGGGGCAACACCAGATAAAACAGGACATCCTTGATAACCGGCTCGATCGGGTGGTTATTGCCTCCTGTTCACCACGTCTGCACGAACCGACCTTCAAGCAGATGGTGCAATCCGTTGGGCTCAATCCCTACATGATGGAAATGGCCAACCTGCGTGAGCAGTGCAGCTGGGTGCACATGAACGATTTTGACGGTGCTACCCGCAAAGCTGAAACCCTGGTTGATATGGCCATCTCCCGAGCGCGCCACCTTGAGCCACTCATCGAGGATATCCTGCCCCTGACCAAGAAAACCCTGATCATCGGCGGCGGTGTTGCCGGTATCCAGGCTGCTCTTGATCTGGCAGACAGTGGATATGATGTAACCTTAGTAGAGAAACAACCTTCCATAGGCGGATTAATGGCTCAGCTGGACAAGACCTTTCCGACTATGGATTGCTCGATCTGAATACTCGGTCCGAAAATGACGGATGTCGGTCGACATCCACGGATTAAACTGCTGACCTTGAGTGAGGTCGTAGACGTAAAAGGGTATGTTGGTAATTTTGACATCAAGATTATCAAAAGAGCAAAATATGTCGATGAGTCCGCCTGCACCTCCTGCGGCGAATGTGCCAAGGTGTGTCCGGTGGTGCGCCCTGATGAATTCAATATGGGACTGGCCTCACGCAGGGCAATTTACAGCCCGTTCCCGCAGGCCGTCCCCTCATCCTATCTGATCAACATCAAGGAATGTCTGGGGCATAACCCTGCCGTCTGCTCCAAGTGTGTCGACGTCTGCGACAAGAAGTGCATCAACTTCCATATGTCGGATGAAGAGATCGCCCTGCGCGTGGGTACCATTATCGTGGCTACCGGCCTCAAGGCCTATGACCCGACGGAACTCGATGAGTACGGTTACACCCGGTTTGAAAATGTGCTGACCAGCCTTGAGTTTGAGCGACTGGTGAACGCCGGCGGCCCATCCCAGGGTGAACTGGTGCGTCCAACCGATATGGGACATCCCCAGGTCGGTCGGTTTCATCCAGTGCGTTGGTTCCCGATCGTCGCGCAAAGGAGGCAGGCATTGCTCAAACACCTGCTGCATGAACACTATCAAATCCACCCTGGTGCTCAAAGAGCATTACCCGGACATGGACGTGAAGGTGTTCTACATCGATATCAGGGCATTCGGTAAAGGCTTTGAGGAGCTGTATGCCCGCAGCCGCAAACTTGGTGTGCAGTTTATCCGTGGCCTGCCCGGATCGGTAGAAGAAACGGCCGATAAGGGACTGCGCGTAGCGGTGGAAAACAGCGCTCATTCCACCCTGGAATTCCATGAGCTGGATATGCTGGTTCTGGCCCAGGGCATGCAGCCGGCTCCTTCCACCGGGCGTCTCCAGGAGATGATGGGGCTGCAGCTGACGCCTGACGGTTTTTACCTTGAAGCCCATCCCAAACTCCAGCCTGTAGACGCCGCCACCCGTGGTGTCTTCTATGCCGGATGCGCGGAAGGCCCCAAGGATATCAAAGAGAGCGTCACCCAGGCTTCTGCGGCGGCTGTGCGGGCCATACGGCTGATGCACAAGGGAGAGATCACCACGGAGCCGATCACCGCCGAGGTCATCGCCGAAAATTGTACTTCCTGCGGTATCTGTGCTCAGGTCTGTCCGTATAACGCCATCACTGTGGACAAGAAGAACAAGCAGCCGGCGTCGGTCAACTCGGCTGCCTGTGCCGGCTGCGGTACCTGTGCCGCTGAATGCCGCTTTGATGCAATCAGCATGAACCATTACACGGATCAACAGATCATGGGACAGGTGGATGCCATGCTGAAGACAGCACCGGAGTCCAAGATCGTGGTCTTTGCCTGTAACTGGTGTTCCTACGCAGGAGCCGACTACGCTGGTGTTTCACGCCTGCAATATCCAGCCAATGCGCACCTGGTGCGGGTCATGTGTTCAGGCCGGGTGGATGAAAAATTCATCTGGGATGGCTTCCGCCGCGGTGCGCCTGTGGTGCTGGTCAGCGGCTGCCATATCGGCGACTGTCACTATATCGATGCCAACCACTGGACCGAAAAGCGCGTTACCCGTATCCGCAAGAAAATGAGCAAGATGGGAATCCGCCCCGAGCGGTTGCAGCTGGAATGGATCAGTGCCGCAGAGGGCATCCGTTTTGCCAATAAAATGGAAGAGATGGAGAAAATTCGCCGCACAGTTACCAGAGAGGAGATCGAAGAGACAATCGAACTGCTGCGAAATATATAACCTATCGACATCAGAAATCAAAAAAATCAGGGGCGCAGAAGAAACTTCGCACCCCTTGAAGGTGATAAGTAATCGCTTTATCAGGCAGCCGTTATAACCCTGCTCGTTGTGATAACAGTACTATGAGCGGCGAGACAAGAATGTGCGCAGGAAAATTTAATTATGTGCAAATGATTAAAAAGCAAAGAGACTCGTAAAATGTATTATTTTTATGAAATTCTTCATGAAAATAAAGATGTTCCCTCGGCAATAACCCGGAGAGGAATGGCCTCTACCTGGCTTGATAGAGGAAACCGCTTTGTACCTGGATAAAGAACAGCAATTCTCTCCAGTCCCAAATCTTCAAGTGCAATACGGATCGAAGGTGTCAAGCGAGGTGTGTCGGTTCGTTTGCATTCCACACCGAACATTTTATCGTTTTGCCGTAAAATGAGGTCGATCTCTGCTCCTTGATGAGAGGCCCAAAAAAAAGACTCATCGTGGGCTTGTGTCATTAATATCTGCTCGATAACAAACCCCTCCCATGACGCCCCCACTTTTGGATGGGAGAACAAATCCTTGAGAGTACCTATTCCAAGTAACCGGTGTAATAAACCGCTGTCCCGCACATAGATTTTTGGCGCCTTCACCTGACGCTTGCGCAAATTGGCATGGAATGGCTGTAATTGACGGATCATGAAAGCGTCGGACAATAGATCCAGATGACGGCGGGTTGTTGATTCGCTCACCCCCAAAGCCCGTGCAGGTTCAGCCGCATTCCAGGTCTGCCCGTGATAATGAGCTAACATCGTCCAGAATCGCTGCAGGGTGATAGAGGGAACGCGCACGCCCCATTGGGGAAAATCGCGTTCAAGCAATGTTGAAATAAAATTCTTTCGCCATGAAACACTGTCGTTCTCATTCTGAGCAAGATAGGAAAGAGGAAATCCACCACGTAGCCAGAGTGATTGCTCCGCTGTCTCCCCAAGTTCTTGTAATGAAAAACCGCTTATAGTCACGCGCTCCATGCGGCCGGCTAAACTTTCCGATGTTTGTCGCAATAGCTCTCCGGAAGCACTGCCAAGAATTAAAAATCGTGCAGACAATTTCTTGCGATCCGCCAATACGCGTAGTATTTTAAAGAGATCCGGTCGCCGTTGCACTTCATCAATAACCACTAGACCGTTAAGTGGGCTGAGTGCAGTCATCGGTTCTTCCAGCCGGACCAGACTGGCAGGATCTTCAAGATCAAAATAATTGACCGAGTCTTCAGACAGGAGTTCCCTTGCCAAAGTCGTCTTGCCACACTGTCGTGGCCCGACCAAAACAACTATTCGACTCCGGGTAAGAGCAGCTTTGAGCTCGTGGAGTATGGATAGCCGATAAATCATAAATTGATTATACCATGAAAATCCTTCCTTTCAAGATCGAATTTCATGATAGTGAGGCGAGGTGATGCTGCTTTACCAGTGAGTGATAGAGTGATAAGTGAGTGAAGTGATAAGTAGTCGCTTTCTTCGTGTTCCCTATAAAAAACCTTCCCAACGAAGAGCCATCCGATCCAATGTATCAAAACTACCTTTTCCCGACAGCTTTGGCAATTATTTTTAGGTTGAATCCAAAAACTGACACTGGACCAAGCTCGCCAAGACCTTTTCCTGCCAAAACATGCCATTAGTCACCAAAATTTGGCAACAGTATCCCGCAGCAGACGATTATCATGCCTGCACATCGATGGAAGTATCCTCATATTCAGCCCAGCCATCATCGAAAGGTTCAACAACTGTTTCCAAACATTTTTTTGGAGGTGCTGGTGGACCGCGTTTTTGTTCTTCCCCCCGCAACAAACCAAGATGAGCCAAGATCTTCTCAATTACGATACCGTGGAGACTGTGTTAAAACGAGCTGTCAATTTCTTTTGGAAGGGGTTGCGAGCTGTGACGCGGTTACTGGATGCACCATATGAATAAGGTATCAAGGTTTTCGGCGAAGAGAAATCATACCTTGAACAACGGTTGCAACGGTCACCCATTCTACACTGGTGGGATATAACAATCTTTCCTAAAATGGTAAATTTGTAATTGCTTTATCCCTAAGATATTTATGGATCTCCATTAATTCCGTTCTCCGCGGGTTGCGGTCAGGCGTGACATAATGGCCAAAAGCAACCATTCCAGACTGCATTTGGCGCCGCCTTTTTCCCAAAAAAACAGGAGCACCTGAAGCAACACCAACCCGAGCAGCCCGGCCAGGAACGCGGGCCAAGCGCCAAGCAGTGCGGCTACGGCGGAACGACCGGTGATCCACGCCACGATCGCCAGAGGCCAGCCGATCAGAAGGTAGTGTAAAAAATAGAAGGTCAGGGAAAACCTGCTGGTCCGGATATACAGACCTTGAAGGAAGGAGATCTCGGCAAAGTCCTTTTTACGGACGTCATAGCAGTAATATAAACAGCTGAACACCATCAGGGCCATGCCCAGCTGATAGAGGATCATCGTGAACGAATCGGGATAGAAGCTCAAGGGAGAGAGATAGTCGCTGATGAAGGAAGATCCCGGACGAAAAAGACTTGCATAGGCCCCCCCGAGGCCCAGGCAGACCAACAACCCGCCGATGATCGCCAGAAAGGGCAGATCACTCTCGATCCGCCTGTTGACAATGCGCCGGCCGAGGACAAAGCCGATCAGGGGAAATAAAGACCAGGGCAGGAGAGGAAACTCTCCGGTCAGAAGGAACCCGATCAGGATGTCCTTTGGTTTCCAGATCACCTCGAACTCCGCTGCGGGATCCATCAGAATGCCCGGCAAATATTCCGATATGACCGGGACCTGAACCGCCCGTCCGCCCCAGAGCGCCGCGAAATCAATGCCTGTGCGTAATAAGGGAGTGGCCACGGCGATAAGCAGACCAACCAGCAGGATCAACCAACTGGGCATAAATCGGCAAAAAAACAGCAGCACCGTTGAGACACCCATGAGGGTAAGAATATCCCACCTCCATATGGCAGCGGGTCCACGGGAAAGGGCCAGCATCTGGTTGTGCTAACCTAAAATTGACCAGCAAAGAGGGGTAGTGATTACCGAAAATTGATCACCCTGAGCGAGACATCTTCGGTTAGAATGTCGATTTTTTTGACATTCAGCCAGGGAGGTGAGGAGTTGCTCAAGATGGATCAATACGAATACATCAGGACGGCCCAAAGGGTCTATGGCAAGAACATCAGCGAGCTGGCGAGACAGACGGGCCATTCGCGCAACACGATCAAAAAGGCACTTCGAGGGAGAAGCGTGGGGATACAGTGAGCGAGAGCAGCAATTGTTTCCGGTGCTGGGGCCGTATCGTTCACTTGTCGAGGAATGGCTGAAGAAGGACAAGGATCAGCCGAAGAAGCAACGCCACACAGCTCGGCGAGTATACAACCGGCTACGAACAGAGCAGGGATATCAGGGCAGCGAATCGAATGTCCGTCGCTATGTTCGGATGATGCAAATGGAATTGGGGCTTGATCTATCCAACCAGGTGTTCATTGCATGTGAGCCCGAGGCCGGGCAGGAAGCGGAGGTGGATTGGGGGACTGCGACGGCAATTCTGGGAGGAGAGCCAGTCAGGCTGAAGTTTTTCTGCATGCGAAGCAAGTATTCCGGAAAGCACTTTGTCCGGTTTTACCCCTGTGAGCGCCAGCAGGCGTTATTTGACGCCCATATCAAGGCATTCGAGTTTTTTGGTGGGGTCTTCCCTGTTCTGATCTACGACAATTTAACGACAGCGGTCCGTAAGGTTTTCCAGGGAAAGAAGCGTCTTGAGCAGGAAAGCTTCAGCAAATTCAGGTCCTATTACAGTTTTTCCGCCCGGTTTTGCAACCCTGACAGCGGCAATGAAAAAGGTGGAGTGGAAGGATTGGTAGGCTTTGCTCGCCGGAACTACATGGTTCCGGTGCCTGAGGCGGAAAGCCTTGAGGCACTCAATGAAAAGCTTCTGATCGACTGTCTGGCCTATGGTTCACACAAGATGGCCGGCCGCTTGGAGAGTGTAGCCGAACTCTTTGAGGGAGAGAAGATTCATCTTCTTGATCAGCCGGAAATAGCCTACAGCAATATCCGGCCGGGCGATGCTCGGGTCGATAAATACGCCACAGTAACGGTCGACAAGAACCGTTACTCCGTGCCATGGCGGTATGCAGGCCGGACATTGAAGATTCTCATGCATGTGGACCGGGTGGAAATTTTTGCAGATGGCAAAAGCCTGACTGTCCATGAACGATTGTTCGCCAACAACAAATGGAGCCTTGCCCCGGATCATTATCTGGAACTGATCCAGCAACGTCCGATGTCGTTTTCCAGTGCTCGAGTGATTCGGCAATGGCGGGAACACTGGCCCCAGTCCTTGCATCAACTGCTTGCCAGTTTCTGCCGTATGCAGGGAGAAACCAAAGGGATTAAGGATTTTATTGCAGTGCTGATGCTGTACGGGCGATACAAGGCCGACGAGGTGGAGGCTGCGGTTGAACTCGCTCTTGGAAAAGAATCTTTACGGCAGTGAGGGTGTTCGGCATCTGCTGATATATGCCAATGAATCAGGTGCCACCATTGCACCGCTTGCAAACTGGCCGAGTCTGCCCTCTCCCGACGTGACCGTCTATGGAGTGTTGGGAGGTGTGCAATGATGAGTGCAACTCTTATTGAATTGCGGGAAAATCTGAAGGCGCTGAGCTTATCAATCACGGCTCGCGATCTGGAATCCAAAATACGCCAGGCAAAAGAGAGCGGCCCGGGTTACGATGATTTTTTGCTGGATCTGACGACCACCGAACTGCAAGCAAGAGCGGAGAACAGACTTAACCGCCGGGTGAGGGAAGCGAAATTCCCTCTGCTGAAGACCTTGGAGGGCTTTGATTTTGCCGCCGTGCCGGATCTTGACATCAGGGTAATACGGGAGTTGACGGAATGTGATTATATTAAAGAACATCGCAATGTTATTTTCCTTGGTCGCAGTGGTACAGGCAAGACCCATCTGGCAACTTCGCTCGGTGTTGAGGCCTGCAGGAACAATTACCGGACCAGGTTCGTCAGCTGCTATGGCCTGGTGAACGAACTTATCGAAGCTCGTCAGGAGAGAGACCTGCGGCGTCTTATTGGACGATACGCCCGTTACGATCTGCTGATTCTCGATGAACTTGGTTATATCCCGTTTTCCAAGGAAGGCGCGGAATTGCTCTTTCAGGTTCTTGCCGAACGTCAGGAGAAAGGCTCGGTGATCATTACCACGAATCTCGGTTTTGCCGACTGGACACAGGTGTTCGGCGATCCGGTGATGACAGCGGCCCTTCTCGATCGATTGACGCACAGAGCCCATATCATCAATTGCCAATGGGACAGTTTTCGTTTGAAGGAAAGCCTCAAAGCGCAACACCAGAAAAAAGGAAAATAAAGATGGAAGTCATTGCCTATAATCCACAGAAAGGCCGACTGGAAACGATAACGGCCCATTTTACCGATGATACCACAACATGGTTTGATGGCACGGGAAATCCTGAAAGTGTCCGGATGATCACCGATCTCGACGGTGATTTGCTGATCACTCGCGATGGATGGGATTATCCCGTCATTATTTATGATGTCTCACGACAGGGTATAAATTACAGCCGCAAAAAAGCAGGGAAATTGTATAAGCAGGCCTTGCTGTAAGGTTGAATCACAGCGGAGGGGGCCTCCGGGGGTAGGAGAAACTCCGGTCGCCTACGGCTCCCTCCTTTTCTCCTACCCCCGGAAACAACCACCCAGGGTGCTACCCCATCACCCTTCTTTTCTAAAATTCAGGGTGGTCAACTTTCGGTAATCACTCTAGATTCTCTCTCCCAACGCCCTGAAAATGAGTCAAAATTCTCAAGTTGCGTTACATTTCACGAGAAAGTGACGGCCAACAAAATTGAGAAAAAATCTGTTATTGCCGGAATGAGTGGGTAGAAAGCAGGAACCGCCGAATGCCTAGGATCCTCCTCCCCCCTTCGGGGGGGATAAGAGGGGGGGATTGTGGTAAAAGATATTATTTTCCCGAATAGTATCCACCACAAACCCACCTCTTATCATGAATACACTATTAAAAATCGACGAATCCTGCAAGGAAGAACCGCTCGTCCGCTGCCCCCACTGTGCAAATACCCTGATCAGCCGTAATGGCACCTACCAAAGAGCTCATCCGCATGAATCGGTTCCGGTCAAGGTCCAGCGCTTTCTCTGCAAATCACCCCTTTGTCCATGGGTCACCTTCTCCTTGTTGCCGCCACCATTCCTGCCGATCGTCCGACATTTTTTTCGGACCCTCGATTATTGCCATTGCCTTTGCAACATAAAGAAGGCAAGCCAAGCGGAGGGAGCCCGTCAAATGAGTCTTAGCCGTGGGGTAATAAAACGTCTCAGCGCTTTTGGAAGAAAGTTTTTTCCCTGGTTCAATCACGAAAAGAAGATCGCCGACTGGGGACCGGATCCTCACACAGAAAGCACCCTTTGTTGGTCTGATTTCACGTGGTATTTTTCTCGTGTTTTCTACCCGAAAAGGTGGCAGATTGCACCCATCAACACAATAAATACCTATCTGTTTTCAATGGGATATGTTGTTATGGCCGGGTTTTTCAACCTCAACCCGGAGACAGACTATGACAACTCCTGCAAAAACAGACCAGGCCGTATGGCGATACGGTATCATCAGCCGTCTTCTTCATCGAAATGAAGAGGATGCAACCCTGGAAAACGAGCTCACCCGACTTGCCTCACGATCCTTTCGCAAACCGGACGGGGGAGCTGTAACCTTTTCACCGGAGACCCTTCGGAAATGGCTCTACCGCTACCGACACGGCGGTCTTCCGGCCCTGGAGGATTCGCCGAGGAAAAACCTCGGCAGCCACAACTCCGTTCCCAAAAAACTCGAAGACCGCCTTTTCGAGTTACGCGCGAGAGCATCCACGATGGACTCTGGCCCGTCTTCTCAGTCAACTGATCGACGAGAAGCTTTGGGATATGGTCAATCCGTCCCGTGCCACCCTTTACCGCTTCGCGGCGACCGCAAATCTGCACCGTGACCCGCATCTCGAAACCGATCCACCGGCAAGGGCCTTTGCCCATCAGGATTTCGGCCAGCTCTGGACCGCCGACTTCCTCCATGGCCCGAAGATCAGGGTGAAAGGCCAGAAACGTAAGACCTACCTGCATGCCATCATCGACGATGCCACCCGCTATGTAGTCCATGCCGGTTTCTTCCTCGCCGAGGATACCGAGGTGATGATGCAGGAGCTCATGGCCGCCGTCAAGATCCACGGCAAGCCGATCCGTTTCTACACCGACAACGGCGCCTGTTATGCCAGCCACCATCTGAAAGTAGTCTGCGCCACCCTCGGTATCCATCTTATCCATACTCCACCGGGGAAACCCCGCGGCCGTGGCAAGGTTGAAAGGTTTTTCCGCCGGGTCCGCGACCAGTTTCTCGATGGCGAAACACCCGTCGCCCATACCCTCGACGGTATCAACACCGCTTTTCAGAAGTGGCTCGCCCTCTATCACAAATCCGTGCACAGTTCACTTGGCGTCTCCCCTTTGCAGCATCGGCTCAGCCGTCCGAGCGTTTGCAAAATGCTGCCGGAGACCATCGATATCGAACCGTTATTCCGTATGAAACGCCGCTGCCGGGTCTACCTCAACAGCACCATCCGTTTAAAGAAACGCAGCTATGAGGTGATCGATGCCCTCCCCGGTGAAAGGGTCGATGTCTGGTTCATGCCCTGGGATACAAGCCAAGTCTGGTACGGCCCCGAGATGAAACCCGCTAAACCGGTCGATCGCCACCAAAACGCCCAAAAAACAAGGAGCTGATATGTCACGTTTTACTGAAATTCCCGGGAAATTGCCCATGGGCGATTTCTTCGGCTGGAAACACCACCCCTTTGCCGACACCTATGGACAACGGCATCTCTTTCTGCCTGATCGGGACAATAAACACAAAGAGACCATCAAACGATTGCTGCATACCGGCAAAAGCCTGGCCCTCTGCGGTCCTTCGGGATCGGGGAAGACCACCCTCGTCCATGCCCTGATCCATGAACTCGACAAAAACGCCTACCGCTCCGTCCTCATTCCCTATGCCGGGCATTCAAGAAACGGCATAACCCGTATCCTCGCCGAAGCCCTCGGTGTCGAGACCAAAGGCCGGGGAGTTCCCTTGATTGCCAGGACCCAGCAACATATCGAAGCGATGATCGACGGTGCCAATCCACGCCATCCGGTGATCGTCGTCGATGATGCCCAGAGGCTCGAAAACGACTCGCTCTGGGATCTCTGCTCCCTGCTTTTTCAAACAGCCAAGCCGACTGCCGCCGCTTCCCTTTTGCTCGTCGGCGATGAAACTCTGGCCAAAAGACTGGATCTCCATATCCTTACCCCCATTCGTTCACGGCTCACCGGGATCATCAAAACCCAGTTTATGAATGAAGACGAAACCCGGTTGTTTATCGAGCATCGCCTGAAAAACGCCGATGCTTCTCCAGTGCTTTTTGACAAAGATGCCATCGAAATCATTGCCACTTTCACCAGGGGCAACCGCCGCACCCTCATGAATACCGCAACAATGGCTCTTGAAGAAGCATACTATCTCGAAGAAAAAACCATCTCCGCCAGTACGTTCTACAACTCGGAATGGTTCAACGAATCCGAGTGAAACGGAGGCGGCCGCGAGGGGACTCCGCCGCCAAGGGATAACTCGGTGCGGTAGACTGCTGTCTACACACAACAACAGCCGGTTGGAGTGATCCAACCGGCTGTCTTGTTTGTCTATTGACTGGTATTGGTTCTTGAGATAATTACTGGATTTGGTCGTGAGAATCTACACCATCTCCTCTGGAGTTTACACAATATCACCTGATTTATTGTATGTCATATCCTTCAACACCTTATCATTGATGCTCGCACAGGATGTTGAATCTGGTCAAGATAAAATTGAAGAGTTATTCGAGCAAATTTCTAAGGGACAATTTTTCAAAATAGCCTGATGTCGTTGAAAGGGTAAAGCTGATCCGTAGCCAACAGTGATACGCAGTTGTCCAAAATATCCACTGGCAACCTTCAACGGTAAACACCACTCACCGGTTGAGGTGTTTCCTGATTATGAGAATGATTTCAAGTGAAGGGTTTGGCTTTGTGTAAAATATTTCAAAACTCATAAAACTTCCTCCTTTCTTTTTCAAAGAGGAAAGTGTTATCCTGAATTCTCAAATTTTTGATAAATGCTTACATGTTGCGAACATGTAAGTTTATGAGCAATAAAGCCCAAACCGCAAGTGCGATAAATGATGACCGAAGATCAAATAAAAAAAGTGGCCCTGGAACTTATCGGCCAAATTGCTCCGGAAGCTGATATTGAAAACCTCGATCCAGCTGATCGATTGCGCAATCAGTTCGATTTTGATTCCGTCGATTTTATGAACTTCGCAGTTGCACTTCAAACACATCTAAAAGTAGTAATCCCCGAGGCAGACTACCCGCAGCTTGCAACATTGAATGGTTGTATTCTATATTTGAAAGAGAAATGTAACCCATAGTCCTTCTTCAGAGTCATCCTCGGCGCTTACAACGTCAACGAAACTATCATCACTCCGGGGTCTTCCGGATCGCGTCTTTTTTTAAATCCGAAAGCTTCGCAGAGTCTTAGCATGGATCTATTCTCGGCAAGCACTTCCCCGAAGATCTCCCCTATACCCCGATTCCTGGCGTAATCGATAATGCGTCGCATGAGCAACGGGCCCAAGCCCATGCCGGTCATATCATTGCGAATGAGTATGTCGAATTCCGCATGTGCGTTGTCCGGATCCGCACTAAGTCGAACCATGCCATACATGACAGGGTCTTTTTGAGCGGATGGCTCGCAAAGGATCAGTGCCATCTCCCGGTCATAGTCAATTTGAGTTAAAAACGCTGCCATTTCATGGGATAAAAATTGCACGGCATGCAGAAATCGCAGGCGAATCTCATCCTTTGTGAGCCTGGAAAAAAGCTCTTGAAACATCGGTTCGTCCTCCGGACGTATAGGACGAAGCAGGAGTGTCTGGCCATCGGGAAGTGAAATCACTTCTTCGAGTTCCTTGGGAAAAGGGCAAATCGCCAGTCGTTGTGCTGATGGCAGAGGCGATTTGATCACCCGGATGCGCGCATCCAGGGCCAACACGCCCTGCTCATCGGCAAGTAGCGGATTGATTTCCAGTTCGACGATGTCCTCGATATCACAAACCAACTGAGACACTTTGACCAATGTTAGCGCAATGCTGTCTAAATCAGCAGCGGGCATGCCACCATACTCCTCAAGCAGGCGGAATACGCGTGTTTTACGCATTTCTTCTTTAGCGAGCTGCATGTTGAGCGGAGGCAAGGCAACTGCTTTATCCTGAATGATGTCAACTGCTGCACCGCCCTCGCCAAATAGAATCACCGGGCCGAACTGCACGTCATTGCCAACCCCAATGATCAGTTTCCTGGCGTTAGGACGATGCACCATCTCAGGTAACGATGCACCCAATCGATCTGTACCTTCTGTGGAGTATTCCATTGCAGGTGATTCGTCCGTCTGGGCCACGGGGATTTTGTAAGCGGATATAATGGCTTGTGCCTCTGTTTTCGTTAGCCATTCTCGGCCTTGAGACAGGGCGTTGTTCACAATCTCCTTGGCCTTCTCCGTTTCCGGTTCGAAAATTTCAGGTATATTCGCAGGTGTTTCCATGAGCATTTTCTTGCTGATACGGTAGCGCACCATCTGCATGAATCCGCGAACTGCTTCGGCTGGTGTCGCATAGGTCGGAATTCCGTTTTCGGCCAATATCTTCCTGGCCTCTCGGGCGGAATCTACCCCAAGCCAACAGGTAAAAATGCCCCGTGAGCTTGCCTTTGAACCGCTTTCCTTGAGGGTATTTACCACCGCCCGGGCTGTGTCTTCGCCTGAGGACACTGACGAAGGGCAGTTTATGATGAGCAAGGCATCGACACCTTTATCTTCAAGGAGGATATTCAACGCATCGGCATAGCGGCCCGGCGGTGCATCGCCGACGATGTCCACCGGGTTGCTATGCGACCAGGCAGCCGGAAGCACGTTGTTCAGACGAGAGATGGTTTCAGGAGACAATTCGGTCAGGCGACCCTTTTTGTCGATTAGAACATCGGTAGCCATCATGCCCATACCCCCGCCATTGGTCAAAATAGCCAGCCGATCACCCGAAAACGAACGGGACATGGCCAGGGTCTCTACAGCATCGAAGAGTGCCTGCATATCCATTACCCGCAGCATCCCGGCCCGCTCAAAGGCGGCGTTGTATACTTCATCGGCGCCAGTCAAAATACCGGTATGGAAAGACACGGCCCGGGCACTCTCGGGATGGCGTCCAGGTTTTACGACGACCACAGGTTTCATCCGGGCAGCCGCTCGGGCAGCAGACATGAACTTACGGATATGAGTGACGTTCTCAATGTAGAGCAGTATCGCCTTGGTCTTGAAATCAGTGGCAAGATAATCGAGCATATCGCCAAAATCGACATCAGACATGTCCCCCATGGATACAATATGTGAAAAACCGATTCCCTTCGATGTGGCCCAGTCAAGTACGGTAGCCCGAATGCCTCCTGACTGGGTGACAAACGCGATATTTCCCTGCAGGGGTTGCACATGTCCAAGGCCGGCATTAAGCCCCACCCCGGGCACCATGACCCCTAGGCTGTTCGGTCCCATGATCCGCAGCAGATGAGGACGTGCGGAGTCGAGCATCCGGTCGTACAGCCGTTGCCCTTCTTTGCTGCCACCTTCGAGGAATCCTGCCGTTATCACCACTGCCGCCCGCGTGCCCAGGCTGCCAAGTTTTTCGATCAGTTGTGGAACCGTTTCAGGCGGCGCGGCGATCACAGCAAGATCCGGTGCTTTGGGCAGACTGTCCAGATCAGGATAGGCGGGAAGTTCTTCGATGGTGCTATCTTTCGGGCTAACGGGAAAGATAGCACCCTTAAATCCAGCGGTTACCAGATTTCGTGCCAGGATGGCACCGATCGAGCCCGGTTCTTGACTTGCACCTACCAGCGCGACGGAAGACGGGTTGAACATGAAATTAAGATTACGGATAGTCATTTAAAATCCTCCAGCGTAGAGAGGTCTCCTTCAGGTAAACCCAACTCACGAGCCTTGAGCAGTCTCCGCATGATCTTGCCGGCCTTGTTTTTAGGAACGTTGGCCGTAAATTCGATATCTTTTGGCGCCATTGCCGAACCCAGCTTCTTGCGGGCAAAACCGATCAGCTCCAAGCGTAATTCATCGCTTGGCTTTATTCCTGGCTTGAGAGCAACAAACGCTTTGACAATTTCTCCAATGAGCGGGTCCGGCTTTCCAATAACTCCAGCTTCAGCAACGGCGGGGTGCTCCATGAGTGTGCTTTCGACTTCGAAAGGACCTACCATGTGACCGGATGTCTTAATAATGTCATCGGCACGACCAACGAACCAGAAGTATCCGTCCGTGTCGCGTTTTGCCAGGTCTCCTGTTAAATACCAGCCTCCGATAAAACACTTCCGATAGCGCTCATCTTCGTGCAGATAGCCACGAAACATGGAAGGCCATCCCGGCCGTAGCGCAAGGTCTCCTTGAATTCCAGGTTTCTCAACAACCTCAATGATGTTTTTGTCCAGGCGGTGAACAATGGCAGCCTCAATCCCCGGAAGAGGACGCCCCATGGATCCGGGTCGGATTTCCATAGCGGGGAAGTTGGCGATCATGATGCCGCCCGTTTCCGTCTGCCACCAGTTGTCATGAATGGGGAGTCCAAAGGCCTTTACCCCCCATATCACCGCCTCGGGGTTGAGCGGTTCACCGACGCTGTGAATGACGCGCAGATTTATGAGATCATAATCCCGGACAGGCTCCAGGCCTAATCGCATCAATCTTCGGATAGCGGTGGGTGCCGTATACCAGATACTTACCTTCTGAGACTCCAGAATCCGACACCAGCGCATTGCATCGAAATCCTCTTCATCAACAATATTAGTGATTCCATGGAGCAAGGGTGCGATGATTCCGTAAGATGTGCCTGTGATCCATCCGGGGTCTGCCGTACACCAGAAAACATCTTCCGGATGAAAGTCCATTACATATTTTCCAGTCATATAGTGAAAGCATACGGCATTGTGTACGTGAATCGCACCCTTGGGCATTCCTGTGGTGCCACTCGTAAAGTGCAGGACGGCAATATCCTCTGGGTCGGTTGGAGGGATTGTAAACGTATCGCTTGATTCCGCCATAAGACGCGGCAAAGACAGAAGACCATTTCCTGGATGATCTTCCACATCGACTATGAGCACATGCTGCAGTTTCGGGAGTGTATCCCTCAACTGGCTTACTTTCTGCCGGTAGTAACGTTCGGTGGTCACCAAGACCTTCGCATCCCCTTTGCTCAGGCGTTGATGGATAGGTTCCGGACCGAAGGTAGAGAAAAGTGGGCAGAAGACGCTCGTGTTTTTCAAAATTCCTAGAGCGGCTATATACAATTCGGGGATGCGTCCTGCCAGAAGAACCGACACCGTATCCCTCTTTCCTATTCCAAGTCCTTTGAGAATATTGGCAAAGCAATTGCTCTGCCCTTTGAGTTCGCCATAGGTGAATTCACGGGTAGAACCTTGGCTGCCAAGCCATCGCAAAGCTATGTGGTTGTGCAAATCCCCATCGGCATGACGATCGACGGCTTCATGAGCAATATTGAGCCCTTTCCCATCGGGTAGCCCATGTAACTCACTGCGGATGGCATCCCAGGAAAAACCGGCAATTGTGTCGGCATAATCCAAGAGGTTTGGAGTTTTCTTCCATGATTGGGGGTGTTTTTGAATAGGAGCAAAATCCAAAATTGCACCTCACTCGAAATTTCCCGAGGAAATAAACGGTTACGTCATCTTCGGCTGGATAAATAAAGTTAAAGAAGTACTTTTTTATATACAATATACGTGGAAAAGTTTTTGGTTTACACGCACACTTACATTCAACCATCCCTAACTTGCCATTTGCACGAACTATTTTTTACACGCTCAAAAAATATTAGTAAGCCATTTTCCCTATCCCGCTGTTTCACTTGACTTCCAATGTGTAACTCTCCGAGTGACTGTTGAATTCAGGGGCATACATGCACTGGATGGCGGCGATGCCGGTTTGATACCTGCCTTTTAGTTGGATACGAGTTGAATATTCAAACACATAGGTGCCTTTCGGCAGATAATCAATAAAGAAGTGACTTGCCGTGTCGCGTGTGCTCTCGTAATACGCGAGGCCGTCTTGATACCTGTACCCGCTCAGCACGTTCACGGGTTCCGTCCCGCTTCCCCGCTGGTCTTTGAGGTGGATATATTCCATGTCTCGATCGACGCGCAGTTCGACGCGCACCACCAACTCATCGCCGACCGCGAGCGGCCCAGTCACCGGTTTCAGTACCTGCCCTTTCTTCGTCGTGTCTTTGATGAAGAGCGTCTTTTTCAACTTGAGCGGCGTGCCTTCATACGGCGTCACCTTCGTCATATCCTCCAGATATTGCCAGTGAAAACTGCCCCAACCGACACCCTCATCCTCCTTCTTCAAAGTGATGTGCCCCAAATCGGGCTTAATCTCACTGTGGACGAATTTCTTCTCGTAAAAACCGGTACCCGCCTCGACTTTCTCGGGTCTGACGGTCTCCCCTCCGAGTGTAACCTCCACCAGGGCGTCGCTTGCCAGCGTCTTTGTGCCGCGCAGCAGGAAAGCGTAAATGGCGTCGGCGGTCGCTTTCGTCGTTTTCCAATCCTGAGTCTGTTTCTGTCTGAGCAGCCAGGCCTGACAGTCCTCGACCGCCTGCCGATCGCCCATCACCTCGTCGAAGGCCTCGATCATCATCGCCTGCGTCTCAATCGGCGCATGGAACCACCACCAGCTCAACTCCTGCTCACGCCAGAACATGCCGAGTTCTTCATCCGAGACGCTGCGTTCCTTCATGGATTTCATGATATCGATCGGGGTGGTGTCGTCCTTCAGGGCGAATGTGTCGCTGGCGTTGAACCGCTTCAAGGCAATTGCCAAATGGGCCTGTGACTGCCGGGACATCATTTTCAGCCAGAATTTCCGCGACTGCCGCAAGAAGTAGCTTACCGCCTCCTGGTGTTTGTCTTCGATCGCCTGATCCCTGAGGAAACAACTCCGCCCATACAGGTAGAGTGCATCCGTTGCGCCCGGCACATAGTGCTCTTTATCGATAATGCGCCGGTATTGCTGATCCATCCAGGCGTCAAGTGCGGTCAGCGATTTCTTCGCGGCCGATACATTGATATCCACGTCCAGATGCCGCAACCGCCCGAACCCCGAGACGATATAGAGTGTGATGTAATCGCTTGGCGGCCCGCCGGGAAACCACGGCCATCGACCATCGCTTAACTGCAGCTCGGTGAGCTTTTTGAACCCGCGCCCCATTTCGTCATCCAGTCTGTTAGCATCGAACAAAATACCGACGTTGCGCCGTGCCTGGCTCTCCTCTATGGCCTGCCGATACCACGGCGTTTCCTCCAGCATAACCATCTTGAGTTCTTGATTTTTCTCCAGCGGTGAATCGAGGGCCGATGTCCCCTTCCACAGGTCAAAAATGCGGCGGATTTTCGGGTCACTGTTGCCAATGTGGCGGGCAAGAGCGTTGGCGTATAGGCGATTGAATGTCTGTTCGCTGCACTCATACGGATATTCCATCAGGTATGGCAAGGCCATCACCGCATACCAGGCGGGCTGTGACACCACCTGGACCGCGGCATTTTCATGGCGCAGGGTCTTCGATTTGCCCGATTCGAGAAGTTTGGTGAACTCGAATTTCTTGGTCTGCTTGCCGCGAATCGGCATCGGCAGGGATTCGGTGACAAGTAGGCGCCGGCTCAACACCGGGAGGTTGCCTTCTTCTCCGTCGGCCAACTTCTCCGTGGCGCCGACCGCTTTATAGGTGAGAAAGCCCATGCCATCGGGAATGGCGATGTCCCATGCGTAGGTCCGGGATTCCTTGGGTGGGATATCGAAGTCCCGTTCGATCCTTCCGCTTTTCTCGCCCGCGGTCAACCTCCCTTTTCCATCGGCGCTGTCACCCAAGAGGGCCTTGTTACTAAGCGCCGCATCCATCGGTTCAAGCGTCCGGGCGTTGGCAAATGTCAGCTTGACCTTGCCCGTTTGTCGTTCGCTGCTTTGGTTTGAGACCTTCACCGTAAACTCGATCCTGTCCCCCTCGCGCACGAAACGCGGCGGGTTTGGTTCGACCATGAGGTCCTTGGCGGTGACGGTTTTATCGGTGATGAAACCGCTGCGCAAATTCTTGTCGTGCGCAAAACCGAGGAATTTCCATTCGGTCAAGGCCTCGGGCATTGTGAATTCCAGCTTCACCCGGCCGTCCTCGCCCGAAAGCAGGTGCGGGAAGAAAAAGGCCGTCTCGCCTAGGTTCTTGCGGGCCGTGACCTTGCTCAACTCGGGAGCGGGGGGTGGTACTACGACCGGTTCACCCGCGGCACTGCTGTCGGCCTCAGCTTTTCTCTCGGCTTGTTTTGCAGACTTTGGCATCGCCTGTATTGCCGCGCTGTCGAAAGACTCTAGGGCAGCAGAGGCCGGAGCAGGAAGTGCGCCGCCCAATCGTTTTCCGCCGTAGAACCCATATCCCGTGAGATTGGCAATGATTTCCTGCGGGAAGTTGCGATAACGCCAGTCGTATACCCGCGACTCACTCGGCCATGCACCGAAGATCTGCTGGAACGGGAGCCCGGAATTCTGGAACTGCGGATACACGCGCTGGACTTCCCGCCGGAAGATGTCGAGTTGCTGCGTCCAATTGTGTGGTAAATATTGGTCGAGCGAGGCGTCGTAAAGCCCCGCTACCATTTCAGCGACGGTCTTCTTAGCGTCGGGGCCAGTCACAACGGCCGTCCACGTTTCCTTCTGGCCGGGGCCGAGTTTGGAGGTGAAATGCTCCCATGTGACTGCCAGCTGTTTGTTCGACCACGGCACATCGACGACGCGGTTCTCCAGATAGGCCCGGTTCTCGCGAACGTAGGTGATGCGCACGGTGAACCCGCCACGCATCTCTTCGGTCACCGCCTGCTCGATGGCCTCTTGGGTGCTGCCAGCGGCCGTCCACAAGGCGCGCAGCAGTTTGCCCCGACACTCCACTTCCACAAACGCGCGCCCCTTGTCATAGCCCGTGCCCCAGAGGGCTAAAAACGATTCCCCTGGCGCCAGCGACCATTTCGGCGCGGAAAAATGGCTGGGGAGCTTACTCGTGTACTGCTTTGCCTTGGTGTCAACAACCTGGATATTCTGTCGGGCGGTGACGGTTTTGCCGAAACGGTCTTTTGTCGCAAGCATGGCACGATAGATGCCAACCTTCAGCGGCATCTCGAGTTTGCCATTGCCTTTCTCGTCGGTCGTAAACGCTTTCTCGGCCACTACTTCGCCAAGTTCCCACGAGTTCGGGTTCGACGGGTCGGATTTCGCTTGCGGGTGCAGCCCTCGGCCGGAGTACCCGTAGGGACGGCTTTCCGTCAGGTCCGGCCGCTGGACCTTATCGGGCTGTTGCAACAGGTAAACTTTCACTGTGCCTTCTGCCGATTGTCCCTCACCGTCGTGCGTCGTGGTTCGCACGCCCACCTCAACCGGTTTCTCGGTCGTCTGCCAATCGCTTATGCCGAGAGTCGCCGCCAACGCGGTGTAAGCCACCTGCACGCCTTTCTGACCGGTGCGTGTCTCGCCGGTCGTATCCGTCACGTCGGCAAAAAGTGTGTAGTGGAAAATCGGTTCGTCCTTCTCGGAGATGGAAAGATCGGGCAAGGCAGTGAATGTGACGGTGAAAAAGCCGTCCGTCTCCGTGAACGCGGTGCCGTGGGCGATGGCTTGGCTCTGTGCACGTTCTCCACCAAAATACCAGGAGCCCCACCAGCACCACGGCGGAAACTGCACCTGCCGCATAACCCGCCATTTGACTTTCGCACCGCCGATGGCAGCACCCGTGTATGCGGTGGCCTTGCCGATGAGGGCTACTTGGCCATAGAGCTTTGCCGCCTCTTTTGGCGCGGTGAGTTCCACCTGGAATTTCGGTCGTTTGTATTCTTCGACGCTGACCTGCATGCTGCCATTCGGCCCTTTTGTGCTAAGGGTCATGCGTCCGGCAACTCGATCGTACGGTGCGGTGAAAACACCATCGAACGCTCCGTATTCGTTACATTTATGGGCGCGCTTCTCGATCTCCTTGTTGTTCGGATCGGAGAAGATGACAGTCACCGTCTGGCCGGAGATGGTCTCGTAGTTTGCCTTGGTCTGATCGAAGCGGATGCAGATACCTTTGTAATGAATGGTCTGGCCGGGCCGGTAGAGGGAGCGATCGGTAAAAAAGACCGTCTGCTCTCCCTTGACTTCGGGCGAAGTGCGTCCGCCCCCATAAAATTCGTTGGCAGTGGAGATTTGCTGTCCACCGGATTCCACGAGAAACAGGGTTGCGCGATTGTCGGTGGCGCCGTCAAACTTGAAAAGACCGTTCTCGTCCGTCTTTACCTGTTCCCCCGGCTGCAACCAGCCTTCGCGGTTACGCGCCCAGGCGCGAACGTTGGCACCTGTGACCGGTTCTCCGGTGAGCGCCTTGAGCACCATTCCTTCCACCGGGCCTTCGTATGGGTGTTGGCGCATTACCAAGGCAAGATCGCTCACCCAGAGCGGCACAACGGATACCGGGTGGTTGTTGCCGTCAAACGATGCCTCGTGGCTCGCGACGATAAAATAAAAGCCGGGTTTCAGGCCTTTCGGCGCTGTCAACTTTTCCCCATGCTCCTTAAAATCAGTGGTGGCGGGCAGCTCGGCGCTCCATTCAAGGTCGGCTTTTTTGCTGAGCAATTCTTTCCGCTCTGCGTCGTCGAAGCCGGAGTATAGATTCCAGCGACGAGCTTTGATGACCGCCTCAAAGTCATAGGGCACGGCGCGAAAGAATACTTTCGTTACGTTGCGGTAGGCAACGGTGATCGCCGGCAGCGGGTCATTCCATACGCGCTCGGTCTGAATGGTTGCGGACTTGGCCTCAATCGCCTTGATGAGATTGAAACACAATACACCACCGTCGCTCTTAGGGAATGCGTGCAGTCCGGCTTGCGCCAGCTTCCGTGCCTCAACGAATTCTTGCTCGCCCTGCAGCACCTGGGCGCGGTAGGCAAGAGCGCGGGTAGAAACCTCATGGCCGCCCCACTCGTCCGAGAACCTTTTCAGCGCCGTTTTGTAGCGCCCGTTCTTGTCGCCGCCAACCGCCCGGTTGTAACCGAAGTTCAACCGCCACAGATCGGCGTCAAGGAATGCAGTTTTGTCCGTATCGTCTTGGTGAAACAAGATGAGGTTCTGGTAGAGGTGGATCGCCTTCAGCGTTGGCGATTCGGAGTCGGTGGCTTGCGGTGCCCAATTCAGAAATTCGCCAACCGTCCCGAAAATCGGGTTATCGGCTCCAAGGACAAACTCGTCTTCGGCTTTGGCTCCGCCCTGCTCCGCCGCGCTGTAGAATGCCAGCGCGTTGTGCGTGAGGAAATCAAACAGTGTCGGGCGGAAGCTGTCAGGCGCGGTGCCTTTTTCCAGCAGATCGCTATAGGCAGAGACTGGGATTGTTTTGAGCATCTTTTCGGAAGAGAGTGCCTTGGTAAATTGCTTGTCGATTTCCAAGAGGATGCGCGGTAAATCCCAGGTGGTAAAATCCTTGCCCGACTGTTCGGTGCCTTGCGTCCGTTGTACGAACCGCCAGCGGTTGTTCTGGAAATAATGCCAATACCAGTTGGCGAGGATGGCTTCCATCATCGGCTGCATTTCCTCTGGCACCTTGGCGATTTCCGCCTGCATGCGGGTAATTTTTTCTTCAGGCTTGTTTCCTTGGATGTTGCCTTCGAGGGCAATTTTGATGCCGATGGCTTTGATGGCCTCACCATATGTTTTGTCCTTCATGGCATCCCCAAGGATTAGCCCGAGTTCCTCAATAGCAGTTTTTGGCAATCCCCTGTTGATGGCATCCTGCACTTTTTTCCATTTCTCATCGCGGGGCCCGGCAAAGGCCGTGGTCGAAGTAACCACGGTTAAAATCATAAGAGTCGCTAGGATTATTTTCATTGTAAGCTCCTTTATCGACCAATATGCTGGGTTCAATCCGGCAGTGTGTGAAGTGATGTGATAAGTAAAATCGCTTTCTTCGGGCTTCTCTAAAAAAGGTTTTTATACATAATACCTACCGATTCTATGCATTTAAAATACCCTCTCAGCACAGCTTTCGCAATCGGTTTACGCTCAATCCAATAACTGGTATTGAATCAAGGTCGCCAAAATCATTTACTGCAATAACATTTAATCACCGAAACTTGACGACAGCAGCCAAAGGCTGCAAGATCGCCTGGCCTATACATCGATGACAATCTCCTCAGATTCAGGTCAGCAATCATCAAAATGGTCAACAACTGTCTCCAACAATTTCTTTGAAGGTGCTGGTCGCCCCTGCTGTTGTTCTTTCCCCTGCAAAAACCTAAAATAATCCAAGGTTTCAGTGCGGTGAGGTCTCCCATGGCAAGCTTCAATTGGAAAGCACTCTCAACAAGTTAAGACAATGCCTGAGACTGTGCGGAGTTGGCCCGCTGATGTTGGTGTTGCCTATAACCTTTTTGGCTTGAGTGAGTCCGATTTCTTTTACTGCTTGGTTGAAATAGTCACGAACCTGCTGTTTGTACAAGCCCTTGGCTTGATCTCTGACCAGGAGATGCGGGTTGTGATTATCCGCCGGCAGCAAGGTGTTGCGAAGTAAGAGATAATTCGATAGATGGTTTGCCACCTCCATTGGGATGGGAATTAACCGATCTTTTCTGAATTTTGTCTTTCTGATGTAGATTGTTCTCTCGTCAGCCCTGAAATCCGTCACTTTTAAGCGCAGGGGCTCCGATATCCGTAAACCACAGCGAGCCAATAGTTGCAGAGCCATACAACAACTCATATCCTTGAGAAAAAATGTTTGTTTTTCTTTACGGACTTGTTTCCAGGATACTTCGAGTAGATGTTCAATCTCCTGATCAGCGAAAATAAAGGGGATAATGTTGTTTCTCTTGAAGCGGGGGATTCCGGTAAGCGGATTATACTGACAGAACTCAATTCGTACGAGATATTGAAAAAAGCCGCGTAAGCCATCGATCACACTGTTTATCGTATTCGGGTCTATTGCCAGATCTGTCCGCATCTTCAGAAAAAACAGAGGTGTCAAGGTCTCGAGCGTAGTCACATTTTCTGTCACCATGTAACGATCTAATAGTCTCAGCCTGGCTACTGCTTTCGTGGAATAACCAAGACTTTCCCGATATTCGATGTATTGCTCCATCTGTGGTGCCAGGAAACTTTTAAACGAGTTCGCCAAGAATAACTCTCCTCATGAGTTTGAGATGAATATGGAGGTATCTTTCTGTTGCTTCAATGTCGTCATGACCAAACATTTCTTTGATCTCAAAGACAGAAATCCCAGCTTCCAGCAGATGTTGTGCATGGGTATGACGCAGCCAATAGGTGGTGGCCTTTTCAGGTAAACCGGCCTTTTGCATACAGGTCTTTATGGTATAGCAAACAGTCGGTGAACTGACAGGGTTGTACGGACGACAACATATTCCTGATCATTTTGGCTTTGAGAAGAACCCAATATCACCCCAGAAAAGGAGCAATTCAGCTCTTCTCGGCTCGTTATGCAACCATGAGCCTAAAATCCGACCAGTAATACTACAAATGCCACATAGGGGACGTTGTTGATTTGTTGACTAACCTGTTTCCTAATCAACAAACAGCTTGCGTTGGTCGCTATATTGATCTATATTTAGGCTAATACATAGATCAACTTAAGGAGTCCACCCATGAAAACCATTTCAATCAGTAATGACATTGTCCCGATTGCGGAGTTTAAAACCAATATTTCCAAGTGGTTCAAAACTCTTCAGACATCTGGGCATCCACTTATTATTACCCAAAACAGCAAACCAGCCGGCGTATTGTTGTCAGCTTCGGATTATGATGAATTGGTGTACCGGAAATCGTTTCTTGATTCTGTCGAGAGGGGTATAGCGGACGCAGAAAACGGGCGAACCCAAACAACTGATGAACTGCGAAAATCTCTGCAAGCACGAAGAAGCGTGGCTAATTCATGAGAGTAACATGGTCACGAGAAGCCAGTGAAAATCTGGCTGAGATCGAGGATTTCATTGCACGTGACAGCCTGGAGCGCGCTGTTCGGTTTGTTGATGCCCTGATTGATCATGCTGAGACAATTTTGGCAGATAACCCGAGAAGCGGAAGGGTCGTGCCGGAAATAAGCAATCCTGACATACGAGAGCTTATTTACCGAGGATACCGCATTGTGTACAGATTCAAGGGGGATGTTTTAGAAATACTTACCGTTTTTGAAGGACATCGACTATTAAGGCTGAGCGCAGAGGATAAGGGATCAGCCCTTGAAAGTGGAAAATTGAAATAGATTCCCGAAAAGATCAGTGGTCCCGGTCGCGATAATCCCGCGCCGGGTCACCGTTTGTGCTGTTAGCTTTTCCTCGGCAATCTTCCTGAGGTGGGCGATTACAGAAGCTCCAACCCGGCAAAGAAATAGCCGATCTCAAATGCCGCCGTTTCCGCTGCGTCAGAACCGTGCGTGGCATTTTCGCCGAGGGATTTGCCGAATTCCTTGCGCAGGGTTCCTTCGGCGGCCTGGGCAGGATTGGTTGCCCCCATGAGATCCCGCCATTTCTGGATGGCATTGTCCGCTTCGAGAACCATGGCGATGCAGGGGCCGCTGGACATGAATTCAGTTAACTCGCCGAAAAACGGTCTGCTTTTATGTACATAATAAAAGCCTTCCGCCTCGACCTTGCTGAGATAAAGCTTTTTCAAGCCGACAATAGTGAAACCTTCCTGATAGATGCGGCTGATGATTTTTCCGCTGTTGCCATCGGCAAAGGCGTTGGGTTTAATTATTGCAAATGTCCGTTCCATATGGAGTTCTCCCTTAATTTTTAAAATGTTGTTTATTCTCGGATCGTTACGCAATAATGAGCCGTAATCCGACCAGTAATACAACAAATATTGTTGTCCCGACCAACATGAGACGATTTGTTTTTTGTATATCATCGGCGACCGGTTCGCGAACACCGTCGCCAAGATACGGTTTTTCGACGATCTTGCCGAAATAGGACGATGGTCCGCCTAAACGAAGCCCCAGCGCCCCGGCCGTTGCCGCCTCGGTATGACCGGCATTAGGGCTTGAATGGTTCAGCCGGTCACGGCAAAAAATACTCGCCGCCTCCCTGTAATCCAATTTTAGAAAAAATGCAGCCACAATTACACACAGGCCACTGATTCGCGCAGGAAGAAAATTCACCGCATCATCAAGTTTTGCGGCCGCCCTGCCAAGGTGCAGATATTTTTCATTTTTATAACCGATCATCGAATCCATGGTATTCACCGCCTTATATAAAAAGGCCCCGAGGGCCGAACAACTGATCGGGCTCAAGCCGACAAATGGCGCGGCAAAGCTTGCTATGACGGCCCAAAAAAGCGGGGCGGTGACCCCATCGACCATATTTTCGGCAACCGTCTCAATGCAGGCTCGTGTGATCCCTGCCCGGGATAAATCCCTGGTGTCGCGCCCTACTATCATAGCGATCGCCTGTCGCGCCTTTTCAAGGGTGCCGTTTGGCCCAAGCTGTGCATATACCGCATTGCTATGACGCAACAGATCTCTGGTGGCAATGGTGGTGTAAAGGAGAATTACCGCCAATATTGCCCCAAGAAACGGCGCAATCGCAGTTGCAGCCTGCAACAGCAGCAAAACGCCGGCAGCTGTGCCTGTCAGAACAATAAAAACGGTTACCAATCCAGCAAGATAATGGTTAGAAAAGAGAAATCGCGTGAGCTTTTCACTCCATATGCACAATTTACCGATGCCGCGCACCGGATGCGGCAGCCAGGGAGGATCGCCGAGCAGAAGGTCGAGAACGACTGCCGATAACACTTGCAAAAGATAGGTCATGATTTCAGGTTGTGGCGATATGTAACAAAATCAAATTTTTAGAAGGCGATACAAATGCTCCATATCGACACTTTGCCGTACCTGGTCGGCCAATCGTTCAAAGGCACCTTCGAGATCGTAGGGGGCGAGAATTTTCCCAATCGGTTGTAAACCAGCCGATGTCCGCAACCGGTCGATAAACCATCTTCTGAATTCATCGCTATCGAAGATGCCGTGCAGATAACTGCCCCAGATTTGTCCCCCTGGTCCGGCAAGGCCGCAGGTCGTTCCGTCGGCAAAAGAGAGTAAGGGAGCATACGGGATAGAAGAAATCCCGTGATGAATCTCATAGCCGAAAACCGTCTTGCCGGACAGGGAGTGTACTCCCGATTTTCTTGTCAGGTTTTTATCTCGCTCGATGATCGTGTCCATCGGTAAATAGCCGAGACCAAGCAACTGGCCATCCGTCGACTCAATGCCGTAGGGGTCCTTAATGACTTGGCCGAGTATCTGATAGCCGCCGCATATGCCGACAATTTCGCAACCTTGGCTGCGACACTCGGCAAGTTTTTCAACAAAACCCCCCGATTTCAAAAAATGCATATCATGAATAACATTTTTTGAACCGGGAAGAATGATGGCCTGGGGTTTCCCTATTTCCGAAACTTTATCGACAATCCGAACAGATACATCAGGTTCATCAAGAAAAGGCTCAATATCAGTGAAATTGGAGATATGCGGCAGACTGATAACAACGATCTCCACGCCCTCCCCTGCCCGCTGCCGGTTAAAACTGCCCTTTTTAAAGGAAACCGAATCTTCTTCCGGCAAGCCGAGGTTATGCAGATAGGGCACCACGCCGATCACCGCTTTTCCGGTATGCAGTTGTACATAGGAATGGGCGGCAGCAAGAAGCGAGGCCTGACCGCGAAATTTATTGACCACAAAGCCGGCCACGAGCTGCCGTTCCCACTCGGCCAGGACCTCCATTATGCCGACAAACGAGGCATACACCCCGCCGCGGTCGATATCGCCGACGAGAATGACCGGGGCCTCGGCGTACCTGGCCATTTTCATATTGACTATATCGTCGGCCTTGAGATTGACTTCCCCCGGCGATCCGGCACCTTCCAGGACCACCACATCAAATTCCTCGGCCAGCGAATCATAGCTTTTGCAGACCGAGTCCCAGACCTGCGGTTTATAGGCGTTATACTCCAGAACCGACATATTGCCGACCGGCTTTCCGCAGACAATGACCTGGCTGCCGGTATCGGAATTCGGCTTAAGGAGCACGGGGTTCATCCGGCTGTCGGGATCAAGTCTGGCCGCCTGCGCCTGTACCACCTGGGCCCGGCCCATTTCGTGACCCTGGCGGGTGACAAAGGAGTTGAGCGACATGTTCTGCGCCTTGAAGGGGGCGACGCACAGTCCGTCCTGATAAAGAATGCGGCATAATGCGGCGGTAAGAATGGATTTCCCCGCATCGGAGCAGGTCCCCTGGAACATGATCGATTTTGCTTTCTTTTTCGCGGCATTCTTGCCTTTTTTGCCGGGAAAATAGGCATGCAATACCGCAAGAAGCTGGTCATTTTCCTTCCTGCTGCGCACGGCAATACGGAAAAAGGAATGATCCAGGCCGGTATAGTTGGCGCAGATGCGGATCATGATCCCGTGTTCCAGGCAGAACGTAGCGAGACCTTCGGCCCTGCCGTTGCCTAAAATCTTCACGAACAGATAATTGGCGGCAGCCGGATATACCTTCAACTGCGGAATTGCCGCCAGTCCTTGTTGCAATTCCTGCCGCAGCTCGCGGCACACCTCTCGCGTCTTTTTTTGATAGTCAAGGTCCCTGAGGGCCATGGCCCCGAACTCCTGGGCAAGAGTGTTCACCGTCCAGGGTGGCAGGTTGTCCCGAACCATTCGGGCGAGCGGTAAAGGGAGAATGGCATAGCCGATACGCAGTCCGGGAACCCCATAAAACTTGGTCATGGAGTTGAGGGTCAGGACATTGGCCGCCGTATCGGCAAACGATTGTCCGCCTTCCTGGAAATCAAGAAAGGCCTCGTCGATAAGAAAATAACTTTCCGGGCAATCCTTAATAAGGGCCAGCAAAGTATCCCGGTCGACGGCACTTCCCGTTGGATTATTGGGCGTGGCGATGATCACCAGATCGCCGGGGCGGATTTCCGACGAGAGAGCTAGACAATCGAGGGCAAAATCAAGCGATTCCGACATGGAAAAGGTGGTAACCGCCAGGCCGCCGAGCGTTGCCGCCCGGACATAATCGACATAGGAAGGCACCGGGATAAGTGCCCGCTGCGCCGGGAGTACCCTGGCAATTAGGTACAACAGCTCGGTTGTCCCGTTGCCGACGACGATCCGTTCCCCGGCGACGCCGGTATGTTGGGAAATCGCCTTGATGAACTCGGTATTCTCCGGGTCGGGGTAGTGGATAAGGTTCTGTAAGTGACTGCTGATCAGCGGGCGAAACCATTCGGGGGGGCCTAATCGGATTGATATTGGCGCTGAAGTCAAGGATCTCTCCATGGCCATTTGCCGCTTCGCGGAGCACCTTATGGATATTTCCGCCATGTTCGAAACTTTGCATAATATTCAAGTCATTACTAAAAAAAGGGAGGAAAGGACGCGGTCAAGGAAACGGCCACAATCATTTCGGTGAGTTCGCAGACGGCACCCAGGGTGTCACCGGTAGCCCCACCGAGTTTTGCTCTGCACCACCTATTGAATAAGTAGGTAACAAAGAGAAAGCCGATAAGAACCGGCAAAACCCAGTTAGGTGCCAGGAAAAGAAGACTCGCGAGGAGAAGCGCAAAGCCGATGACCGCCGCTTGTTTACTGTTGCCGGAATAGAACAGCCGGCCGAGTCCCCCTTCAGCTCTGGCATAGGGCAAGGACGCCATGGTCAGAAGGATGGCGCAACGACCGGCCAGCGGCATGAGAAAAAATGCCGGCAGAAGGGTCTCCTTGCCCATCGCGCTGAGCGCCGCATATTTCGTCAAAAGCACCAGGAGCACCACGACAATGCCCATCGCCCCGGCCCTGCTGTCCTTCATGATTTGCAGGCAGGCCTCTCTCGGCCGGGAACTGAGAAGGCCGTCGGCGCTGTCGGAGAGGCCGTCAAGATGGAGACAGCCGGAAATAAAGGCAAGGTAGGCAAGACCCATGGCGATGACCACCGGTTGCGGAAAACCCTTGCTTAAAAGGAAAATACCGCAGGTGCCGATGGTGCCGATAACCATGCCGACGACGGCAAAAAACGCCAAGGACTTGGCGAAGTGGTGCGAATCTTCCTCGGCCCGCCAGGGTATCGGGATGAGGGTGAGAAAGCGCATCGCCGTACAGAACCTGACTGCCAGGACCATAAAGGTGCTGCCGCCGGAGTTCATGAACACAATCCCCGACTGCTCACTTGTCGGCCACAGCCACCGAGGCCTCGGCAAAGGTGGCCACTTGGGTGAGGATGGCCACTGCCCCGTCCACAAGATTCATGGCGACCGCCGCACCGGTGCCCTCTCCCAAACGGAAATTAAGATCAAGCAAAGGTTTCTTGCAGCCGAGTGCCTCCTGCATCGCCTTGTGCCCTGGTTCGACGGAGCGATGCGAAAAAATCAGGTAATCTCTAACAAAAGGTTCGATCTTATAGGCGATCAGCGCCCCGGCGGTAGAGATAAAACCATCGACCAGCACCGGTTTTCGGTTGGCGGCGGCACCGAGGATCAACCCGGCAATGCCGCCGATTTCAAAGCCACCGACCTTGGCGAGGATATCGATGCCATCCTTTGGGTCAGGTTTATTGATCTCCAGAGCCCGTTTGATAACATCAATTTTATGGCTCAGTTGCGCATCATCCAGGCCGGTGCCCCGTCCGGTCAGTTCTTCAACGCTTTTGCCGGTGCAAACGGCGGCGATGGCAGTCGACGGCGTGGTATTGCCGATGCCCATATCGCCGGTGCCAAAAAGATCAAAGCGTTGCGCCAGGTCGTTGGCGATATCGATACCCGATTCTATCGCCCGTTTGGCCATGGCCTTGCTCATCGCCGGACCAACGGCGATATTGCTCGTGCCGAGACCAACCTTTTTGTTGATAATCTTTTTGGCATCCGCCAGTTGCCTGAGATCGGCGGCAACCCCCATATCGACAACGAAGATCTCCGCCCCGGCCTGTCCGGCGAGGGCATTGATGCCGGCACCCCCACGGACAAAGTTATAGACCATCTGCGGCGTCACTTCCTGCGGATACTTGCTGACATTTTCGGCGACCACCCCGTGGTCACCGGCCATGGTGACGATGGCCTTGCGCTTCACCTGTGGGGTGATGGTCCCGGTCATTCCGGCAATGTCAATTGCCAGATCCATCAAATCGCCGAGGGACCAGTGCGGCAGTGCCAGGTTGTCAAGACGATTTTTTGCGGCTTCGCGACTGGCACTGTCCTGCGGAAAGATTTTTTCAACTGTACGTTCTAAGAGACTCATGGGGTATGTTCCTGTTCCTTGTTAATGGGGTATTTGTTACTTTTTTAAATAAAGAGGAATTCCACAACTGATGAGAATGACCTCATTCGCCTTTTTGCCGATGATCTGATTACAGGTTCCAACGAGATCGCGGTATTTCCTCGCCAAGGCGTTGTCCGGGACAATGCCCAGCCCCACCTCATTGGTCACGCAGACGATTGTCCCTGGGTAATGTGCTGTTTTATCGAGCCATTCCCTGCACAATTGGCCGATCAGAGAGTCATCGATGGCTGACCCGGAACGGTCATGTGTATAGAGAATGTTGTTTACCCACAGGGTGACACAGTCCAGCAAAACCACATCGTATTCATTTACCTGCGTTGGAAACAAGGTTGCCAGCTCGGTCTCGCATTCGACGGTTGTCCAACCTCTGCCCTGCCGCTCTTCCTTGTGTCGTCTGACCCGCTCAGTCATTTCTTGATCGATACTTGGACAGGTGGCGACAAAAAGCCGTTTACCGCCAAGGTTTTCGGCAAGTTCTAGGGCATACGAGCTCTTGCCGCTCCTTGCCCCCCCGGTTATGAGTATCAACCTTGCCATCGTCTCACCCTCGCAGGTTCATACCGGTGAGAACGCCGCCGTCGGGGTAGAGAAGAAGAGAGGAATAACTGCCCGGTTGCACATCAAATACGAGATATTTATCGATAGGAATTCCCAAACAGAGGCAGAGAAGGTGGCGGATAATCCCTCCGTGCGTTACCAGCAGGATATGATTACTGTTTTGTTTAAAGAGCATCTTCATAATCACGGCAACTCTCTTGTAAAAATCGGCCAAAGCCTCACCCCCCGGAAAACAAAAGTGTGCCGGATCGTTTGTCCAGGCAGCCACGGCCTCGGCATCGTCTGCGACAATTTCGGCAAAGTTTTTTTCCTCCCAACGCCCGAAATCCACTTCTTTAAGCAGTTCATGCACCTGAAAAGGAACCGGAAGATCAAGCTGCTCGCAGGATTGTCGGCAGCGCAACATAGGGCTGCAAAATACTTGATCTATTTTTTTCTGCCGCAGCAACCTGGCGGTATCGCGCACCTGTTGTTGCCCAGTTGCCGATAGAGGCACATCCGTACTGCCGATATAGCGGCCTTGCCTGCCGGTATCGCCATGACGCAGCAGATAGATGTTTTTTCCCGACATGCAACCGACCTTTCTCAAACTCTCCGAGGTAAAAGATGCCTTTGTAACACCACAGATTGAAAATCACTATGGGACAATGGTATTCATTAACTCTGCCGAATAGTTTTGCGCCGCTATCAGTTCGTTCTTCGACAGGACAGTTTCAAGATAATTCCTGGCTGCCATAGCCGGCAGATGGCCATTGGCAGCCGCTACATTGAGCCAGGCATAGGATTTTTCCAGATCGGTTACCTTGACCCCTTTGCCGGTAAAGTACATTATTCCGACATTATACTGAGCAATGGCCATGCCGTTATACGCCGCTTTTATGAAAAAGGTGCCGCCTTTGTCCACATCCTGTTCAACACCATTGCCGACAAAATACATATAGCCAAGTTCATTCTGTGCCTCTTTATTGCCGTTTTCAGCAGCGAGGTGATACCATTGCAGGGCTTTTTCATAATTTTTAGGTACCGTTGAACCGAGCAAGAAGGCCTGGCCAAGAATTTGCTCTGATTCGGGGCTGCTCTTGCCGTTTTCGGCAGCTTCATAGAGGAGTTTGAAGGCCTTTTTGAAGTCCTTATCAACACCGAGACCTTTGAGATACATGCCGCCGCTGATATATTGCGCCTCGGCATCCCCTGCTTCCGCCGCCCGCAGATAAAGCTGCAGGGCCTCGGTGTAATTCTGGTTGCCGCCTATTCCCCAATACAGTTTTTTCGCTCGATCCTTCAGATTCTGCTGCGAATCTGCTGAAAAACCGATGCCTGTGACGCTAAGACAAAAAATGGTGAGCACCAAGGTCTGCCAAAGGTATTTTGAAAAGAAGGCTTTATCCATTGTCAAAAAAGGTCAATTGTTGGTAATCTCCGCCAGCAGATGAGCGGCAAAATCGAGGCTTGGGTCAAGGGTTAAGGCGAGGGTGAGGAACTCAATGGTCGACTCCCTGTTGCCGATTTTATGGTAATTTACCCCAAGATTGGCATAATCAATAGCGGAAGCCGGATTCAATTCGACCGCCCGGTGAAAGTGGCTTATGGCCTTTTCGTATTGTCCGGTTTTAAAGAAACAGACGCCAAGGGTGTTGTGTATATCCGGTCGTTCTTCATCCGCAGCCAAGCCCTTGTGCAGAACCTCCATGGCCTGCTCAAATCTCCCAAGCTCTTTCAGGCAACTCCCCATATAGGAAAGGATATACGACAAATCCTCCGACTCAGGCTGCAATTCCAGGGCGCGATGAAAATGATCCAGGGCCGACTCGGGAAAACCCATAGCGGAAAAATTCCGCCCTCGGTAAAACTCTAGATAATAGGCATCCGGCAACAACTGATTCATTTGCCGGAGTTTTTTCTCAAGCATATCGGAATCAAAAACCAGATCAACCAGGAGTTTTGCGGCAAAAAGTCCGACATCATTAATCGTCGATCGTTCGCGGAAATGGGCTCCGGGAACGATGGTATATAAGGCCGGAATCAGCAAATCGTCATGGGTCACATCGATCATGAGAATTTCCATGTCGATTTTCTTGAGGGCAGCCACGCAGTTGTCGATTTCGACGCGAATATTGTTATCGGTCAGATTGGCCATCTGAGCAATAGTCACCTTTGCTGGAGAATCCGTAATATACCGCACCTCTTCCATGGATCGGGGTTTCGGTAAACCGGAGGCGACATAGTTCGAGCTGCTGTTGAAATCACCGGCCAGTTGCGCCACCTCGGTGATTGCCCGGATCAATGCTTTTTCCGGGTTGGGGGTTGTTCCCGCCGTGTAGACAATTTCGCTTTTGCTGGGAAAAGTAGACCTGTCAATCGCCAGGGCCCCTACCGTACAGATGCCGGTATCAAGGCTGAAATCGTTGAGATATAATTCAATGTCATGGGTATTAAATTTTTGAAGCAATTCCCTGGCCACTTCATCCTGAATGGAGGATATGTCAATGCGAGGGGTTGTCAATTTTCGATTATTAACGAGAGAACACACGTGTCTTTCGACGATTTCGCAAATTCCCTGGATGGCAGCTTCTTCAAGAGTGTTGCCGGCGGAGGGCCCATTAAACTCGTTGATGGCAAAAAACCAGGAAAAAGGAATAAGGACATCCTCGCCCCGGCTTATGTTTGTGCCCCAGGCCCACTGCATGGGGATGTCTTCCAGCAACTGCCCGAGGAGTTCAACGTTCGAATGGCGGTCATGCACGGAGGCAAGGAGATATTCCATCGCCAGCACCGGATATCCCGCCCTGGTCATTGCCGGGTAGTCGCCGGTAAGAAAGTTGCCGGGATGATTTTTATAGTAAAAAAACGAGAACCTTTCGGCCAGTTCCATACAGGCCGAGGCCTCGGCCTGTATGGGAGAGGCACCTTTACCCATCTGTTTTTTGGTGCCGGTTAACGCCGCCGCATCTTCGCCACAAATACTGAAATAGACCGGGATGTCCAATCGACCATTATCTATCCTTCTGACATTATTCAATATCCGAAAATTAAGGGAGGACACCTTGGCATAAAAATTCCTGAGCGTTTCTTCCGGTGTGATGGCCTTGTCCTGATCGATGGTGAATTTTTTGTAGCAATCGCTAAAGCGTACAGATTTTCTATTCATGGTGACTGTTCAATTTTGAGTTTTTTATAATAATGGTCAGTTATTCTTCTAGGGCAGGGCCTGGAAAATCGTCGAGTTGGAAGTCTCTCAGAATTTTCAACAATCTCTTCTGAAAAATGTTGGTTGCCTGAATAATGACTATTCTCATGTCATTCTTCCCCTGCAACATTTCCAGTGACAATCGTTCCTCCGGCAGAATGCCCAAGGCTCGATTGGACCATTCAATGACGGTCAACCCCGATAGGTAGAAATATTCCTCGAAGCCGAGATCGATCACCTCTCCGACATCGCGCAGCCGATAAAAGTCCATATGATACATGGGGATACGACCCTCATATTCATGCAGGATAGCAAATGAAGGGCTTGTCACATAGCAGTTTTCCAGGACTTCCAATCCTTTGGCAATGGCCTGAGAAAGGGCGGTTTTACCGGCACCCAGATCGCCGTCCAGACAGATAACTTCGCCGGGACCAGCCGTTTCACCTAAAAACCGGCCGAGCTTTTCGGTATCCGAGAGACTTTTTAATTGAATTGTGATGGTGTCCATCCGTACCCTGCTGCCGATCCCAGCGTTGACTGTCAATATACCTCAACCTCACACCATGAATTTCAAGGGCCTCCCATACACCAGGGCAAGTCCTCTCTCACTTCTTCACCCACCACGTCATAACTAGCTGAAATGGATCATAATAAAGTGGTAATTGCGAAGGTGCTGCAAACTTGTTGTGGTAGCTTATCCGGTGCACAGGAAGATACCAGTTGGGGATCAGATAATATCCGTACCAAAGGACGCGATCCAGTGCCCTGCAGCCGGCCGTCAGTTCTTCTTTCGTTGCTGCATAAATAATTTTGTCAACCAAGCCATCGACCGCAACCGATTTAATTCCAGCATAATTTTGCGTACCCACCCGGTCAGCCGAAGTCGAATGCCAATAATTGCGCTGCTCATTGCCGGGGGACTGGGATTGACCGTAACTGCTGACTATCATGTCGAAGTCAAAGCTCTTTAAGCGTTCGGTGTATAAGGCTGGATCGATTACTCGATATTCGGCGCGGATTCCCAGTTTTTCAAGATTTTTCGCGTATGCTGCCATGACCCTCTCAAAGGCAGGAGAAACGAGAAGGATGTCAAAATTAAATTTTTGCCCTTTGGCATTAACGAGACTGCCGCTCTGGATATGCCACCCGGCTTCCTCTAATAATTTTTTTGCCTCCAAGAGATTTTTACGAATTCCGTCCGGCTCAACTACCGTGGGAGGCATCAAAGGCGTGGTAAAAACCTCTCCGGGAAGAATGTTCTTATAGGCTTCCAGGTACTGGAGTTCCAATCCTTCGGGCAAGCCTTTGGCAGCCAAATAGGAGTTGCTGAAAAACGAGTTGTTTCTGGTATACTGGTCATGGAAAAGTGATTTGTTGGTCCATTCAAAATCAAGTGCCAAGCCCAGTGCTTTTCTCACTCTTGTATCCTGAAACAACTCCCGCCTGAGGTTCATGAGGAAGCCTTGGATACCAAGGTTATTTTGGTGCGGAACTGTCTTCTTAACAATAGAACCGTCGGTAAACTTTTTCCCCTCCATATCGCGGGCCCATTGTTTGGCAATATTTATCGAGATAAAATCAAACTCTCCGGCTTTATAGGCTTCTAAGGCAACCGTTTGATCTTTATAGTATTTGATGACGATCTCATCAAAATTATTCATCCCCTTGCGCGTCGGATGCCCTTCGGCCCAATACTGCGGATTACGTTTATAGGTTATAGTTTTACCGATATTAAATTTTTCAACAATATATGGCCCTGAGGCTACCGGAGGAAGCAACTCCCGGCTACCGGACTGGTCCTCAAAGCCATGTTCCTGAAAAAATTTCTTGGACATTATCCTAAGTTGTCCAGCAATCATATGCAGTTCCCGATTGGCCTTCTTAAAATGCAGGCACACTTTGTCGGGGGCGAGAATTTCAGCGCCTTCAATATCGTGGTAATAATAATTGTAAGAGGGATGTACCTTATCACTTTTTAAAGTCTCAAGGGTAAAGGCAACGTCCTCGGCGGTCACCGGTTCGCCACTTGAAAACTTTGCCCGAGGATCTAAGAGTAAAGGTCACCGATTTTTTATCGCCGGCGACCTCGATATCGGCGGCAAGAAGTCCGTATTGCGAAAATGGCTCATCCAGACTGGCGACGGCAAGGGGTTCATAAACCAGAGTTTCTAAGGCAAGAGGAGCTTCACCCTTGAGGGTGAATGGATTCATTTTGTCATAGCTGCCGATATCGTGCAACACCAGGGTGCCACCTTTGACTGCATCGGCCGAGGTATAATCAAATCGGGAAAAGTTTTTCGGGTATTTGACCTCCCCATCCAGGGATACGCCATGCGCCGCGAGCAAGGGTGAGGCAAGACAAAAGCAGACGAAAAGAATCAGCAGGGACATTCTGGTGGGCGTCATAGGTGGTACCTCCTGATTCCCGGATTTTTATAATCCGCAGTCACGCAGTCCTTGAAGGATTTTTTCCTGCTCTGCATTCAATTCTTTGGGAACCTTAACACCTATTTTGACATACAGGTCGCCCCGTTCGCCCAAGGGTCCTATCGGCAGGCCGTATCCTTTCAACCGTAGCCGTGAGTCATGGGTTGTACCCGGAGCCACTTTCACATTAAATTTCTTGCCTTCAAGGGTTTCCACCTCGATTAAAGTGCCAAAGCAGGCCTCGCTGAAGGTGATCAGTTTTTGTGTTACCAGATCGTCGCCATCCCTGGAAAATGTGGCATTTGAGGCGATATCCACTTTAAGATAGAGATCGCCGGGGAGTCCACCATTGCGCGAATTGCCACCTTTCCCCTGTAATCGCAATTTTTTCCCGGCTTCTATCCCTTTGGGAATTTTCACCGACACATTCTGAGGCGTGCCATTCTTCCTTAAAGTTATTGTCCGCTCAGCACCATGCAGCACCTCTTCAAGGCTGACGGTAATCTGATAGGTCATGTCCTGCCCCTTCTCCGCTGCGCTATGGCAGCCACCACCACATCCGCCGCCCGGCTGGGCCTGGCTGAAAAACGAGGAAAAACCATTGCCTCCGCCCATGCCACCCATACTGTTACGAAAATGAGCTGACTGACCGGCTCCGCCAACTCCGAACTGACGCAGTATATCGTTGAGGTCGAAGCCTCGGAAGATATCCTCCTGGGAATAGCGCTTATGAAAATCGGTGGAACCGTAAAGATCGTACTGCTTCTTTTTCTCAGGGTCGGAGAGTACCGCGTAGGCTTCACTGATTTCTTTGAATTTCGCTTCAGCCTTCTTTTCCCCCTGATTTTTATCGGGATGATATTTAAGCGCAAGTTTGCGGTAGGCTTTTTTAATATCAGACGGGGAAGAGTCCTTTTTCACTCCTAGGAGTTCATAATAATCCATTGCAACAAACCAGCTTTTAAGCGTTAAGCGAAAATGTACATGTAGACGTTCGTGTACCAACAATACGAACGGTGTGCCATACAGTCAACCAGCTATTCAGTTGACAATGCCATTGAATAAAACGAAAAAAGGAGCTGATTCCAAAGGGGAAACAGGCTCCTTTTTTTCCGCAGGACGACATCGCCAATCCTGCCTTCGGAACTGTTGATTAAAACGGCACTTCCTCTCCGGTGCCGGACCCACCCATCATTCCCCCAAAAGGTTCTTGCGGCATGGGCGGCTGTTCAAATCCGCCACCACCGCCACCATCACTGGCACGCGGTGTTAGATTTTGTACGGTTGCCGCAACAATCTCCGTTGTGTAACGGTCAACACCGGCCTGATCCTTCCACTTTCGGGTTTGCAACCTGCCCTCGATGTAAACCTTGGAACCCTTGGAGAGGTAATTCCCGCAAAATTCAGCACTTTTATCCCAGACAATAACCCGGTGCCATTCCGTTTCATCCTGTCTTTTGGCCGTCTTTGTCTTTCCATGTCCTGCTTGTGGCGACTCTGAGAGTAGCTACGGCCATGCCGCTTGGAGTATAGCGAAGCTCAGGATCAGCACCAAGATTGCCAATAAGTATAACTTTGTTGACCATAATAGAATCCTCAGAGAGTAAAAGTGTTTAGGAGCCGTTCATTTCTCAGAATCTGAATACTGCCAATATACGCAAGAATAGAGAAAGAACAAGGCCAAAATTTCCTCGTGCAGACCGTTGCCAAGCGGTAAAAAAAATCTGGTATCAACGAACAGAGTGATCCAACATCTTAGCCAGGCCGCCCCGGTCGCCAGGTGTATAGCCCATGACTTCCCGCCAGATTTCCTCGCTCTCCATACAGAAATAAATGCACGTTCTTTCGTTCACTTTTTCCTGCAGGAGGGCAAAAATATGTTGATAAAGGCGCACCCTGTTTGGTCGAAAATACCTCGCTTTGCCGTCAAGACCGGTGATAAATTCCTGATAATAGATTTTCGCCCCAGGAAAACGCTTAATAGCGATTTCTTTTAAACTCGGGATATATCGTAGGGCCCCCAGGGAAATCCAGGCAATGGCCGAGGCCGGCACTTTTTCGAAAAGTCGATCGATGGTTTCCGCATACCCTGCCTGCCATCCAGGATGATCAATTATCGGGTCAAAATGAAAAGCCAGACGATAACCCCATTCCGCACACTTTTGCGCCGCTTCGAGTCTTTCCTCTAAGGTTGCCGAACGTAGTTCATACCTGGACATGACCTGCGTACTGTTCAGCGACCAGGCAATGACGGTTCTGCCGTTGTGGGCAAGCCCTTGCAGATTGTCGATGGCCGCACTCTTTGTTTTCAGTTCAAGGATTGCGTTATTTTTCCGACCAATATACTCTACCAGAGGTCGACTGAGGCAGGTCAACCGGTCGATGGCCAGGGAGTCGGTAAACTCGCCGGTGCCTATTCGGAAAAATTGCTGTGGGTTTGCCGACAGGGTTTGCGAAAGTTCAAGGAAAAGTTGGTCGGTATTGACATGAAAAGTCAGCCAGGGAACGTTGAGATACGCCTGGAGAATACAATACACACAGTCGATGGGACAGTTTGTGCCGGTGTTTAAAACCTGATATTCACAGCACTGGTATTCTCTGGTACCCGGACAAGGTTTGAAAAAGATGGCCACGGTTGTTACAGAGATAGAGTTGCTGCTTGCCGATTGTCAGGTTTTCAACAAAATCATCGCCAAGATCGTTCGGTTTTTGCCGTTCCGGGACAACAGTCCAGGGAAGTTTTGCACGAGCAAGAATTTCCTGGGTGTAATCAAGTTCGAGGCAGGACTCCTCGACAAACAGTCTGTTAATGTAACGGGAAGGATCCTTCCAGGTGGGATTTGCCAATCATTGCAATCCTTTTATGAACTACGTGCAGATCTTGCCGATATGACTTTACTTATTGTTTTTTTTGAAATAAATTAAATTTATATAGCTGTGGCATTATCCATTGTCTATGCTGTATACTACAGAATTTAAAAAAATATATCCCTTCCTTATTATAAGAAGTTCAACATACGTTTCGGGGTGGAAGTTATAAGTTTTGTAACTACGGTTAGAGAATGGCTACTGAAATACTCATCAACGCTACAAGCTATGAGGTGCGCCTTGCCTTGGTGGAAGACGGCAATCTCAGCGAATTCCACATGCAGAGACCGACTGAGAAAGGTCTGATGGGCAATGTTTATAAAGGCAAGGTAGTGCGCGTGTTACCGGGAATGCAGGCGGCGTTTGTCGATATTGGTTTGGAACGCACCGGATTTCTCTATGTCGATGATGTCTGTGTATCATCCGACTCACCTGAATACAGTCCTTGTGTCACCGATTGCACACAGACTCACATTCGTGCCCAGGGCATGCATATTGAAGATATTCTTCGCGATGGCCAGGACATTCTCGTTCAGGTCAGCAAGGATCCGATCGGTACCAAGGGAGCAAGGCTGACGTGTCACATCACTTTGCCTTGTCGTAATCTTGTTTTTATCCCACTTACCGATCATATCGGGGTTTCACGAAAAATTGAAGACGAGGAAATACGGACTCAACTGAAGAATCTCATCGAGGAAATTCGGCCTCAAGGTTCCGGTTTTATTGTCCGGACTGTTGCCGAACACGCCAGCAGCGATGAACTTGAAGCCGACATGGAATACCTCATGCTTCTCTGGGAGGGTATTGTCGACAGGTCATTACATATGGAGGCACCGTGTTTGGTGCATGAAGATCTTGATATCACCCTTCGTTCGATTCGTGATTTTTTCACCAGGGATGTCGATGCATTGATTATTGATGATCCGCAAGCATATGAAAAACTCCTTGCCCATGTGCAAACATTTGCACCCTTGCTGGCCGAAAAAATCACCCTCTACAAAGACAGCACACCGCTTTTTGAGGCAAACAACATTGAGGTCGAGATTTCAAGGGCCATTGAAAAAAAGGTCTGGTTGCGATCCGGCGGCTACATCATTATTGAAAGCACCGAGGCTCTATCGGTAATTGACGTAAATACGGGGAGATATGTTGGGAAAAATGATCTCAACGATACAATTTTTAAAACCAATATGGAAGCGGCCATCGAAATTGCCTACCAGCTGCGTCTGAGAAATATCGGTGGAATTATTATCATTGATTTCATTGACATGGAAGATGATCATCATCGGGAAGAACTCTATGCCAGCTTTAAGGAGGCGGTAAAAAAGGATAAGAGCCGAATCAATATTCTTAAGCTTTCCGAATTTGGTCTTGTCCAAATGACCCGCAAAAGAAACAGCGAAAATCTACATCAATTGATGTGTGAACCCTGTCACTATTGTGCCGGCGAAGGGATGATAAAATCACGACGAACCATCTGTTACGATATTTTCAGAAAGATTACCAGGCATTCACGAAAACATAAGGGCAACACCATTACCCTGCGGGTTCATCCTAAATTGGCGGATCTCCTGCATAATGAAGAAGAACAGACCAAAGCGCGGGTCGAAAATGAGATCGGGAAACGAATTATTGTTGCCTCTTCAAAAGATCTGCATATCGAAAAATACGAAATAATCTGGCAGAAATAAAGATTTTACTTTAACGACTGAATCAGCTCAGTATAAGGACACGAGTTTTGACAATGGCCCTACAGAGCAGCAAATATTACAACAACTTCAGATTGATATTAATCATTCTCGGAGTTTTTCTTGGAGGTATTGGAATTACCGTATTCCTTCTCTTTTTCGAAGGAGAAAGCCCGGTGGTCAAATCTTGATCAACACCCGAGATCACATTGGAAAAAAAGGAGTAATTCGCTATTCGGTGACTGATGGAAAAAGCGGCCTACGCAATATTACCATCTCGGGGACACAAGGTAGTGTTACGAAAGTGTTGCATTCAGTGACCTTTCCCCGATCTTCCTATATCGGCAAGATAGGTCCGGCCGAAACATCGGAAACCGTGACCTTCGACACCAAAAAAGAAGGCTTCGTCGACGGCCCTATGAGCATCAAATTTGAAGCCTCCGATTATTCCCTCAGGGGCTGGCTGCAGGGTAACAAAACTATTATCAATAAAGAAGTGACTGTCGATACCGTTCCACCACAATTGCAGATTTTGCAGAGCGAAAAATATATTTCCCCTGGTGGCACAGGAGTAGCTATTTACCGTCTTTCCGACAACACATGCACCAGTGGTGTCACTATTAATGGTCACTTTCACCCTGGTTTTCTTGTGGGTGACGGCAGGAAGGACATCTATATCTGCCTATTTTGCACTGCCGTACGATGCTCAGAAAATCGACAACTTGATGATCTCTGCCGTCGATTTAGCAGGAAACGAGACCAAGCACTCCATTTACCACTGTTTTCAAAGGAATTGCGCAAAAGACTGACACCATTACCATAAGTGATAGTTTTATTGGCACCAAGGTTCCTGAATTCCAACAATATTATCCAGAAATGAAGGGTGAACTCATTGACCAGTATCTCTACACCAATACCACACTAAGAGACCAAAATAATAAGAAGATCAGCGAACTCTGCCAAAATCCTTCACCAAACAGACTCTGGCAGGGCCATTTTTTGAGATTTGCCGGCAGTCCAAAAGCAGGTTTTGCCGATCACAGAAGTTATATGTATGGTGGCAAAATAATCGACCATCAAGTTCACCTTGGTGTGGATATTGCTTCGACCAATAGAGCCGAAGTTCGTGCCGCCAATAAAGGCAAGGTTGTCTTTGCAGACTACTTAGGTATTTATGGCAATATGATTCTTATCGATCACGGCCAGGGGATTTTCAGTCTTTATTCGCATCTGAGTCAGATGAATGTTGCTCCCGGCAACGAGGTTGATAAGAAGTCTGTCATCGGCTTAACCGGCACCACCGGGATGGCTGGAGGCGATCACCTGCATTTCTCCGTCCTCGTCAACGGGGTATTTGTCATGCCCAAAGAATGGTGGGACGAGCACTGGATTGATGTAACGATTGAGATGCCGCTTAGCCAGTCAAAATTCTAAGAAGCGTTGGAAACGGTCTTGTTTTAGAGAAAAAAAATTAAGAACACTGGCAACTTGGCGCTGATCGGCACTGTTAATCCTCAAATTCATAGTCGGAATGGCCACAAAGCGAACAGCGTAGGGTCTGATCATGTCGGTCAAAGATCCATTCCCAGCCTTTTTCACGAATCATCGTTTCTTCTTCGGCGCCACAGTTTATGCAGATCCATTTATCTCCATCTTCTGTTGCAAACAAATGCATGTTATTTCTCCTTATGGTCAATATGGCTTCAGTAACCACTACTGCTCCAATATTTTTTGTGATTCTCATATAGATGGCGGCAATGAAGATATACTCCAAAGCACCGCAACTTCTCTACAGTTATCTTGCAACAGAAATGCTCGCACCTTTTTTTGCAAGTTTCTTGATTATGAACTGTGTGTTTTTCTTGGTCAAGCTCATCCCATTTCTCGACTTTGTCCTTAATCTTCATATAGGTCTGTCTGATTTTATTCGTCTATTTTCCTACCTTTTCCCCAATATTTTTCTCTATTCTCTTCCCATGGCGGCGATGATGGGGGTAACCATCGGATTTGCCAGATTGTCAAGTGATTCCGAGATACTTGCCCTCAAGGCGAGCGGTATCAGTATTTACCAAATCCTTCCGCCTGTGGTCATAGTGGCGTCGCTGATCGCTCTCTTGACAAGTTACTTTTCCATCAAACTCATCCCCCTAAGCGAAGTGGCAATGAAACAGCTGACGTATCAATTGCTGAAGGAAAAAATTACTGAAGGCGTCAAGGAGCATGTCTTTACCGAGGCTTTGGGGGAAATTGTCGTATATATAGACAAAATAGATAAGTCCTCGGGAGAATGGCAAAATGTATGGGTTTCCGATACCCGAGGAGTTGCCAATCCTATTATTACTATGGCTTCTACCGGATCGATGACGAGCAATATTTCCGACATGATGGTGTCGATTGTCCTGCGAAACGGCAGTCTCCATCGCCCGGGCAATGAAAGTGCCCAAATTGTCGAGTTTGAACAATATCAGATTAACATCCCGCTAAAACCTCCCAGCAGCAGCTCGACCACTTTAAAAAGGTCTGCCTTATCCATGAAGGAACTCCGGGAGGAATCGCTGCTCGCTGAAAAAGTTGTGACCAAGCGAAAATACCTTATCGAAGCGCATAAAAGGCTTGTATTGCCCTTTGGCTGTCTGATCATTAGCTTGATCGGTCTCCCTCTGGGATTGCAAGCCCGCCCGGGCAAAAAGGCCATCGGCATCCAAGCGGGATTGGCAATATTTGTTCTTTATTACATGTTTTTTACTCTCGGTAAAACCCTCGCAGAAGAAGGTGTTTTGCCGGTAACCATCGCCATGTGGTCACCCAATGTCCTTTTCTTTGTACTTGCGCTTTTTTGGATAGTCAGAATCGCCAACGAGAAGCCACTTATCCCCGACATTATTACACTGTTCTTGAAAAACATATGGGAAAAAAGAGCCTCGAAGGTGACATTGATTGTAAGAACCATGGCAAAGAGACGTCGGAAAGTGCCATTAGAGATCGAAGAAACCGCCTTTGAACATAATCTGGAAATGCACGAAAATGCCATTAAGGGCAATGCCAAAAGCCGGGTATTTCACGTGCCGTCTTGCGAATATTATAATTGTAAGAATTGTACTCTGTATTTCAAAAATATTGAAGTTGCCATTAACGCGGGATTCGAGCCATGCCGCTTTTGCAAGGATCTGATCGAAGAATACCAACAGCAAATTGCAGCTGATTTACGTCTGCCTAAGAATGTTTGACTATTTGCTGTAAGAAATTATTTCTTGGCCAAAAAAGCCGGCGAAGGCGGCATGGGGAACGGTTACGAAATATTAAAAGTTACAGCCTGTTAAGAGCCGAACCAAAGGAGAAAAGAATTGAAACTGCCCACCGCCATTGAGATGCAAAAACTTGACAGCGCAGCTTGTGAGGATTTCGCAATACCAAGCATCGTTTTGATGGAAAATGCCGGTTTAGGAACGGTTAACATGATCGAAAGGGAGCTAGGTCCTTGTAAGAACACTTTTGCTCTCATTTTTGTCGGCCCTGGGAACAATGGCGGTGACGGCCTGGTTATTGGTCGGCATCTCCATCAACGGGGTTGCCAGCCGGTGTTCTTCTTCCTCGTTAACCCCGACTCTCTAAAGAAAGACCCGGCCGTCAATTTGGCAATTATCAAAAAGCTTCGGTTGCCTTTTCATATTATTGACAACAGAAAACGGGTTGAAACCATTCCCATCCTACTACAACAATTTGAAACCCGTGGACTCCCTTGCTATGTGGTGGTAGATGCGATCTTCGGCATCGGCCTTGACCGGCAGGTTCGGGAACATTTCGCTGATACTATCAACCTGATAAACAAGCCGGATTTCGCTCATAAAATTCCAAGAGTATCGGTTGACACTCCCTCCGGGATCGATTCCGATACCGGTAAGGTTTTGGGTACCTGCATACGAGCCAACTACACCGCCACATATTGCTGTGCCAAACCTGGACATTTCATTCACGGCAGCTCTGAATGGACTGGTAAATTGGCTATTATCGATATCGGCATACCACCGGAGGCGATTGAGCGTGCAGGTATTGTTACCGAACTTGTGACAAATGATACTTTTCGGCAAATATCAAAACCTCTGCAACGCCAAAAAGCATCACATAAAGGAACACAAGGACACCTCCTGGTCCTTGGTGGATCCCCGGGGAAGACAGGTGCTGCAATTTTGGCAGCCAAAGGGGCCTTACGCACAGGGGTTGGCTTGGTCAGTCTCTGTGTGCCAAGCAGCCTCAACCCGATTTATGAAACCAGTCTTGTCGAGGCCATGACCATTCTTCTTACCGACAGTTCCGGTCTCCTGTCCATCACCGACTGGGAAATTATTGCCAAAGCGATTGAAGGCAAGCAAGGCGTGGTTATCGGACCAGGCATAGGACAGGACCGGAAAACGGCTGAACTGGTAAAGCAGGTGTACTTGGATGTCAAATGCCCGGTTATCCTTGACGCTGATGCCTTGAACATTCTTGCTGAACACCGGGACAACCTGCACACTCCGGCTGGGCCAAGAATTTTCACCCCACACCCCGGAGAACTCGCCAGATTACTACAAAAAGACGCTGCCGATATCCAGGATAACCGGATTGATGCTGCAAAGCTTGGCAGTAGTCTCTTCCGCAATGATGCTCATGAAACGGTCGTTGTACTCAAAGGTGCCGGGACTATTATCGCCAATGGTGATGGCACAACCTTCATCAACACAACCGGTAATCCGGGAATGGCGACAGGTGGTATGGGAGATGTCTTGGGGGGGATTATCGCCGCACTTGTCTGCCAAGGCTTGTCACCTATGCATGCATCGGTCGCTGGTGCGTATTTGCACGGATCGGCGGCTGATATGCTGTATGATACTCGCGGAGTTGGTTTTTTAGCCTCCGAGGTTGCTGATATGATTCCTTCAGCGGTTACTAAACATCTTCGGGGAAAACACATCCAGATGGGGAACACTACCATTTGATCGGTGGAAGACCATTTTCAGTTAGGTATTGGTTACATCGCCGAAACACCCCGGAACCAAGAAACCCTTTGTGAGCAGATAACGGCGACGGGTGGCTGGTCGCCAGGACGAGATGTTTTCCCCGATCGATGAGGGCCGTTTTCTTTTGTGCAAAGGCCCCCCAGAGCATAAAAACAACGTTTTTTTTTGCCTTTGAAATGGTTGCAATAATATCATCGGTTAATTGATGCCAGCCTAAACCGGCGTGGGAGTTAGGTTCTCCGGCGAGGACCGTTAGGCTGGCATTAAGTAACAAGACCCCTTGGACTGCCCACCGCGACAAATCACTTTCGATACTCACCGGCTTGCTTTCATATACACTGGCATTGACCTCCTGCAGGATATTGCGTAAAGATGGTGGGATGGGAATGCCACTCTTGACCGAGAAGCATAATCCATGAGCCTCCGGACCTTTCCCGGGATGTTCATTGAAATAGGGATCCTGGCCGATTATTACCACCCGAGTTGCCTTGAGGCTTGTCTGACGCATTGCCGAAAAGACATTCTCCCTTTCGGGAAAGACTTTTTTACGATTGGATGGGTGTTCGTATGCCATTTTGACAAGCTTCTTGTGCAGACCTTGCCGCATTGACGGCACAACTTCTTCCCAAAGCATTGATTCAGGCTGTATTTGCGGCTCCATGCTTTTCCCTGTGCATATTTTCAGCATGTGAATGTTCTTATTCTACAAATGTACTCGTCTTTTGTTTGGTAGTGCAGGATTTTGATCTCATTGACAATATTCTTTGTTTGATAGGTTTTCGAAATAGCTGATTTGTTCTGAATATGCCAACCCATATTTTTACAATAACATTCAAGTCCATCAAGAATGATTGGCATTCCACCGTTTTTCACAAGTATGGACATCCCCTTGTCACCATCATTTTCATCTCCGGACAGTATGATCCCGCAAGCTCTTTTCTTGTAAAGGGTACTGACGGAGGCAAGAAGAATATCGAGGGGCCCACAGGTTAAGGCTGTTTGCTGCAACCTTTGGAGAGTCAATTGGGCGCTGTAGGGTTTTAAGTGCAGATAATCATGGCCTGAAGCGATATAGCAGTTTCCACCCTCGATGGTTATTCCTTCTTTTGCCCGAATGACCTTCATGGCCGAGATAGCATCAAGATATTCTGTAAAATGATTTAGATGCTCTGTTGGTTGATGAATGACTGCAATCAGTGCACCTCCCATTTCCGGGTCAAGACGAGGAATTATTTCCAAAAGGTTAAAGAAACTCCCTTCCCCACCGCCAATGACCGAGATAAAATTATTCCTGCGACACGGAGGAGTCACTGCATCACTCAGTTCAATACGGTCACCGCACTGAGAACAGGTTATGTCGGATAAAGGTTGTGATTGCAGGTAAGAGACCACCTCGCGTCCACCGCAATCTTCGCAAAACACTACGCGACGCACTTCTGCATTCACATCTGCCGGCAATGACGAGGAAGTGAAGAAGGGCTCACGGGCTTTGGCCTGAAAGCCGGCCGCTTTTCGTACTTTGTCAACAAGGATTTTTTTCTGGGTTAACAGACCATTCTTTTGAAAGATGAAATCCTTATAGATGAAATCCACAGCACCGTTTTTCATGGTATCGAAGGATCGGGCAGTACCCTCTTCCGTAAGACTCGAGAACATGATTGTCGGAGTTGGACGATGAATCATCAAATGCTGTAAGGCAGTCATCCCATCCATGAGGGGCATTTCAAGATCAAGAAGGATGACCGATGGATTGGTTTTTAGTACCAGATCGAGGGCTTCAATGCCATTCTGAGCCTCCCCGACAATCACGAAATCCTGATAATCTTCGAAAATATCGCGAAGAAATCTTCGAAAAACCAGGGAATCATCAACGATCAGAATGAATATTTTTGAGGGAGCAGAGTTTTGTTGAGCTTGATTCATAAATTGCCTACCCTGTAACAATTCTCACCAGTCCATTGAAACGCATCTCTCAGTCTCGGCTTTGCTTGGCTGATAAAGAGCATGTTCTTTGATGTAGTTAATCACTCCCCTTGGGATCTCTTTTTCAGGGAAGATCCCTTTGCTTATCTGTTCTCTGATAGCAGTCGAGCTAAATCCCTCCGGTACCGATTGAAGCAGAATAATTTCTTTAAATCCATCTTTGCCCCGCCAGATCCTCCCATGATCTTCATATTGCAGGCTTTTTAGAAAATTACTCAATCGTTCAGCATGATAGTCCTTACGCCCAGCGACAAGAAGAGTCACGCGTTGTAAAATTTCTTCATATGCTTTCCAGGACAAAAGATCCAAGAAAGCATCTGCTCCGATGATGAAAGAAAAAATTTACTCCCACCGGGAAACCTTCGCCAATCGCTCGAAGGGTATCAATGGTATATGACGGGGTTGGAAGTTCTCGCTCTATTGCCGTGCAGGACAAATGTTTATTGTTTGCCCCGACAATTTGCAACATGGCAATCCTATGGGAAAAAGAGGTTATTGATGCCTCATTCTTATGCGGCGGTTGACAGGCAGGAATGAAAACGACCTGATCGAGGGCACACTCTGCCATAGCTGCATCGGCCAATTGCAGATGGCCGAAATGTACTGGGTTAAAAGTGCCGCCCAGGAGCCCTATTCTTTTCATGGTCACTCTCGCACCTGACCCTGACCATAAATAATGAATTTGCGGGTCGTCAGTTCTTCCAGTCCCATGGGACCATAGGCGTGCAATTTTGTAGTACTGATCCCTATCTCGGCCCCCAGACCGAGCTGACCGCCGTCATTAAATCGGGTGGAGGCGTTTACCATTACCGCCGAAGCGTCTATTTCAGCGAGAAACCTTTGCGCTATAGTATAATTTTCCGTTACAATTGTCTCGGTATGCTTTGAGCCGTATTGCTGGATATAGGTTTTGGCCTCGTCAAAATCCTTGACCACCTTGACACAAAGGATGAGATCGAGAAATTCCGTACCCCAGTCGCTCTCGGTGGCGGTGCGGATTTGCAGCGGATATCGCCGTACTCATCGGACACCCTCGTAATTCCACCCCTTTTTCGATCAGTGCGGCAACGAGGACCGGAAGATATTCGGCAGCAACATCTTTATGAATAAGTAATCCCTCCAAAGCATTACATACCCCTGGCCGGTGCGTTTTTGAGTTAATGACGAGAGGCACCGCCTTATCGAGGTCGGCATCCTTGTCAATAAAGAGATGACAAACGCCCTTATAGTGTTTGAGGACAGGAATGCGCGAATTCTGAGCAACAAACCGGATCAACCCCTCTCCCCCTCGAGGAATGACTAAGTCGATGAGTTCATCCTGGGTGAGGAGTATATCGATTGCCTGTCGATCGGTCACCGGGATGACCTGCACGGCGTCTTCACAGACACCTTGAGAACTCAGTGCTTTCTTCAGAATCGCGGCAAGGGCAAGGTTGGAATGAATGGCCTCCGAGCCGCCGCGCAGGATTACTGCATTGCCTGTTTTCAGACAGAGGGCCGCCGCATCAACCGTAACATTGGGGCGGGATTCATAGATCATAACAATGACCCCAAGCGGAACCCGCATCCTGCCAACCAACATACCGTTCGGTCGTTTGACAAAATCTTCTATTTTTCCGATCGGATCAGGCAAAGCACAGAGTTCATGAAGCGCAGTGACCATGGAGGTGATGGCCGCATCGGTCAAACGCAGCCTGTCCAGCATTGCCGCCGAAAGTCCCATTTCTGCCCCAAGCTGCAAATCCTTGCTGTTAGCACGTTGCAAAGCTTCTTTTTCTTCGAGAAGAACCTCGGCAACTGTCATAAGTACAAGGTTTTTTTTTACCGTTGACAGGGACAGGAGAGATGATGACGCACTCTTGGCGCGCCGGGCTATATTGAAAATGGTTTGTTCAAGCGTCATGGAGCAACCTTTATCTTGAGATATCTTGCGCAGGCGCGGTTACAGGATCACCAGATTATCCCGATGCAACACCTCGTCACTTTCTTTAAAACCGAGTACAAGTTCAATCTTATCGGAGCGTAATCCTTTGATTTTTCTCAGGTCATCGGAACAAAAATTGACGAGGCCAACGGCAATAGGATGATTTTGCTCGTCAACACAGCGAACACTGTCCCCCTGTTCGAACTGTCCTTCTATGCCGAGTATGCCGGAAGGGAGAAGACTTTTCCCTTTTGCGGATATTGCCAGGCATGCACCCTGATCTAGCACGAGAGTGCCTTGTGGTTTGAGAACATAGGCAATCCACCTTTTCCGGCTTTGCATCTTTTCCGTGCGCGGCTGGAAAAAGGTACCAATCATTTCCCCGGAAAAAAGGTGCTGCAGGATATCTTTCCGGCGCCCTGGACCAATAAATGAACTACCTCCTCCGGCCGACACCATTTTTGCGGCATGTATCTTGCTCCGCATGCCACCTGTGCCTAAGGAACTTTTGCTGTTGCCGGCCATGGCTTCAATTTCTTCAGTCACTTCTGTGACGGTAGATATGGCTTTTGCGTGCGGATCTATTAAGGGGTTTTTATCATATAGGGCATCGACATCAGTGAGGCAGATAAACATGTCAGCCTCAATGAGATTGGCGACCAAGGCCCCGAGGGTGTCATTGTCGCTGAACTTTAATTCTTCGGTGGAGACCGTATCATTCTCATTAATGACCGGAATGACTCCGAAATTGAACAAGGTGAGAATGGTATTGCGGACATTGAGGTAACGCTTGCGATCCGCCAGATCGGAATGGGTTAGTAATATTTGGGCGATATTTTTCCCATGTTTACCGAAGGCTTCATCATAATCATGCATGAGGCGAGACTGGCCTATTGCAGCAAGGGCCTGTTTTTCGCGCATTGTAATTTCCTGATCATCAGGGAAACTCACTTTGCGCTTTCCAGCGGCAACGGCGCCGGAGGTAACTAATATCACTTCCCGGCCACTATTGTGAAGGAAAGCGATTTCGCGGACGAGATTGTCGATGACTTCATGATTGAGGCCGTCTTTAGCTGTCAAAATAGCACTTCCAACCTTAACAACGACTCGTTTAGCCCTACTGAAAAGAGTCTGTCGGCTGTACAACCCTTCTTCAAGGGCAACCTGATTATGCATGTCTATTAGAGCAAAGTTGGTTGTTTTTCAGATTTTTTCTCTTCCAAGGTCTTAGCAATTATTTCTTTGAGGTCATCAACCCCCTTACCGGTTTCACCTGAGATGCTCATAACATTTTGGCAATACTTTTGAAAATAACTTACCAGGGCCTCCATTTCGGAATCAGTTAAAAGATCTCTCTTATTCAATACCAGAATTTGGGTGCGATGGGCAAGATCCTCTTTATATAAAGCCAGTTCTTGCGAAATTATACCATAATTTTCCTTAACATTTTCATCGGCGGCATCCAAAACGTGCAGCAGGACACTGGTTCGTTCGATGTGTCGCAAAAATTTGTGCCCAAGGCCGATACCCTCGTGAGCACCGGCAATTAGTCCAGGAATATCGGCAATTATACAGGGTTCATAGTATTTATGTTGCAGGATTCCCAGTTGCGGCTCGAGGGTGGTGAATGGATAAGCGGCAATTTTAGGATGGGCGGCAGAAAGTTTTGACAGAAGCGTTGATTTTCCGGCGTTGGGTAAGCCGACGAGTCCAACGTCGGCAAGCAACTTCAGTTCTATTTTCAACCAAAACTCCTCTCCCTCTTTACCACTGGTGGCAATTCTCGGGGTTCGATTAGTACCGCTGGCGAATCGGGGATTACCCAGCCCACCCTCACCACCGGTAGCAACAATGAAGGTTGCTCCTTCAGTGGTAAGGTCGGTGAGAATTTGATCGGTTTCCACACTCCGCACAACAGATCCAACCGGCACATCAACAATACAGTCCCTTCCACCTCGACCATGCATATCTTTGCCCTGACCATGTTCGCCACGTTCAGCCTTAAAATGGGAACGATATTGAAAATCAATCAAGGAGTGTAACCCTTTCTTGGCATGGAGAATGACGTTGCCACCTTTTCCGCCGTCACCCCCATTAGGACCACCCTTTGGGACGTATTTTTCTCTTCGGAAACTGACACAGCCGTTGCCGCCATCTCCAGCTTTCACAAAAAACTTTGCTTCGTCAATGAATGCCATGACTCAACCCTATCGGTTTGCAATGCGTTAACTCAATAAGCCGCTGTCAAAAAAAAACTCGACCTTCAATAGAGAATTGAGGTCGAGTTAGTCCCACGTGAACCACTCTTGGAGTGATTCCAGGAAAGCTACAAAGAAAATTAATCAGACTTGCGAATAGACACTGACTCGTTTTTTATCTTTCCCAAAATCTTCATAGGTTACAACACCGTCAACCTTGGCGAAAAGGGTATAATCCCGACCACAACCAACGTTGGTTCCCGGGTGGATTTTTGTGCCAAGTTGTCGAACCAGTATATTACCGGCCTTCACAACTTGACCACCGAATCGTTTGACACCTCGCCTCTGTCCACCACTGTCTCGACCGTTACGAGAACTACCACCTGCTTTCTTATGAGCCATTTCCTACTCCTTCATTTCAACGGGCAGCAAATCCCGTTGTTTTTGATAATTCTATCATTATAAAATGCGCCCATCATGCGGATATAGCTTCAATTTTCAAGGCGGTGTAAGATTGTCTATGACCTCTTTTAAGACGATATCCCTGGCGACGTTTTTTCTTAAAAACAATTATCTTTTTTGCCCTGCCCTGTTCTGCAATTTTGGCGGTAACTTTTGCGTTTTCGAGAACCGGCTGGCCAACCTTGATGCTATCGCCATCAACGATCATTAATACATCACTGAGATCGATGCTCTCGCCAATATTGCCTTCAAGTTTCTCAACCCGAACCTGATCTCCACACGCAACTTGATACTGTTTTCCGCCAGTACGAACTATCGCATACATATAATAAACCTCTTTGAGTGAACCTTCTCTATCTATAAGTAGTAACTGCAAAATATCGCAAGAACGTGACATTAAACCCATTTGTGCAGATTTTGTCAACACATTTCCTCCCGATCAATTATAAAAATATTGATCGGGAGGAGTGGGTTGCAATAATGGTGATCGGCATAAAGCAAAAATAGTCGCAAAAGTTGATTGCGCGACTCCATTGCTATACTATTTGAAAAAATATCTTTTTTGAAGAATTATCCGGCAAATTCCAGTCTGGCCTTTTCTTTTTCGGAACGAATAACACACGCCCTCGTAAAAGCGGCCTTTTTCCCATGTTTGGCGATGGAAACTGAAGTTTTGCCCTGTTTCCCCTGGTGGGTAACCCAACTCACTTCGTATCTATTGAGTTTGTCATTAAGACGAACACCAACAACGCCAGTGCTGGAGTTGCTCACAGTAACCATATGCTTATTGGTACGGATTTTACCAAGCTTTTTCTCAGTTTTATCGCGCCACGAGATTGCCGAGAGTAAACTGGAATATCGTCCGCCACATTTTCTGTCGGAAAAAAATTTGGAATGGGTTCTGCCAAGAAATCTGACCCTGACATACCATCCATGAGTTCTTTTGGACTCCTGATCGATCCTTGCTATATCTTTATGTTTTTCAAGGAGCAATTTTTGCTTTTTGTCGTCTTCCATTAGCGTACCTCAAAATGATTTTTTATGCTATTACCCATCAAGCCGTAAACACCCTAATGCCAAAGATGTCTCTTAACAAATGTACATTTCAATGAATCGTGGTATCGTGTTCAGGCAAATGTACAAATCCTGACAACAGCCTCCAGCACAGCTACTTAGTTGGTCAGGGGCTCAATGTCAACTGTTTTTTTGAGTCACATATGAAAATAAATGTGATGAGTTTTCAGTGCCCCCGTCAATTATTGTAAAATTCTAACAATCAACTCTTCCTAACATAAATATTTTATGATCGACAACAACATAAGCATGCAAAGCCTCTTGGATACAATAGACACACTTCGCGGTGAGTATGGATGTCCCTGGGATAGAAAACAAACATGCACCAGCCTGAAAGAATATCTTCAAGCTGAATGCGAAGAGCTACTTGCTGCAATCAATAACGATGACCACGACAATATTTGCGAAGAACTCGGTGATGTTCTCTACATCCTCATCATGATCACTGCCATCAATAATGATCAAGGAATGTTCTCTCTAAAAGATGTGCTTGAATCTATCAACGCGAAACTCATTCGTCGCCATCCCCACGTATTTGCCGGCCAAACATACGAAAACGAAGATCAACTCGCTGCCCAATGGCAGGCAATCAAGTCCAAGGAGAAGAAATAAAATAGTGTTTGACACACTTAGGTCTCGTTTGTATTATATTCAGTTTTTATTTACTAGCAAACCGAAACATGTATTCGGCTGCTAATTGTTGTTGTTGTTGTTGTTTAACCTTCTCGCTCTCTGCAAACAGCAAAGTGTGAGGGCCGAACCATTCGAAGACATTGTTCTTTGTAAAAACGTGAGTCCATGAGGAGGAACCACATGCGTAGGTATGAAACGATCTTTATTCTTCGTCCCAGTGCCGGTGAAGAAGAGATCAATAAGGTCATTGGAAGTACCACACAAATCATTCTTGATGATCAGGGTAGCATCATCGAACTGAATAGATGGGGTATGAAAAAACTAGCTTATCTCATTAAAAAAGAAAGCCTGGGGTATTATGTTTTTTGCGACTTTGCCGGAACTCCCGATGCTGTAGCGGAAATTGAACGAAAGTTCAGGATTGATGATTTGGTATTGAAATACATGACCATTAAAACCGCCGGATCGATAAACGAAGAAGGGATTCAACTGGCGATCACGGCAGTATCGGAAAAAGCAACGGCCGTGGTTGATGGAAATGCCGATGACACCGAATCTGAGCATTTAGTCGAAGAAGAACATGAAGAAATGGCTGACGAGGAATAACGTCCGTCGTTTCTCAAATTTTTTATTTACCAGGGAGACACATCATGGCACAAAGACCACAAAAGAAGCTTTTTACTCGAAAAAAAACCTGTCGATTTTGCGGCGACAAAGAGCTTGCGATTAACTATAAAGATGTTAAGACATTACGAAATTTTGTCTCTGAGAGGGGCAAGATAATTCCCCGAAGGATCATTGGCACCTGTGCTACGCATCAACGTCAGTTGTGTGAAGCAATTAAACAAGCCAGACAAATTGCCTTTTTACCCTATTCGGGATCTGCTCAGGGTTAATGTAAAAAGAGGGAAAGAGGATTGATCGTGGCCAGCCAGGGTTACCAACATCCCGAAATCAAAAATATTTTAGTTTTGGTCCTAGTGATTTCGCTGGCCTTAGTACTCCCTGGCTTGCACTGGTCTCTGTTCGGTTGGCTCTACCTGCTTCTGCCTTTGATTGCATTTCTTTTATTCGGCAGATTCGGTCGTTATACTGGCAAGAGAGTGTTGCTAACAGCTGCGACAATCTCTCTTGCAGTCAATCTGTTGCTTGGAAGTTTTGATCTATTTCTCTTCTCCAGCGCCATGCTTTTTCCGGGATTTGTGCTCCATCATTCGGCGGGACATGGCGAACTACCTTCCTTGAGCGGACTGAAAGGTTCTCTGTCGCTTGCGGCAAGCTGGTTGATTGCGGTAGCTATTGCTGCAATCGGTTCTGAGATATCGGTATACAGCCAAATGTTGCATACTTTAGACCAGACCTTAACAGAAGCAATGGCTCAATACCGGCAATACGACGGTATTTCTACTGAGGCGCTTGGTGTCATTGAGACAACAATTTCTCAGATGAAAGTTGTCATCCCGGTAATAATGCCGGGAATTCTCGGTGGCGTTGTCCTTTTTGTCACTTGGGCTACTATGGTTCTTGGTAACATTATAATTGAAAAAACCAGCGGTTTAAAAGCATGGCCAATCTTTCGTCGATGGTCATTGCCGGAAAAACTTATCTGGGCTGTAATTGTCATGGGAGCCTGTATTCTGGTCCCCGTTGAGCCACTACCGAAGATCGGCATTAACTGTATTTTGTTATTAATTATTATCTACTGTTTTCAAGGCTTGTCGATAACTGTCTTTTTCATGAACAAATGGAGAATCCCCATCCTGCTTCGGTCATTTTTTTATGTTATGATCATTTTTCAATCTTTGGGCACGGTGATTCTGTTGTTTTTTGGAATAGCTGATATCTGGCTGGATTTTCGCAAATTAAAATCTCTCAACGCCTCCGAAAATGAATGAATCGATGTTTCATAACCTGTTGAAAAATGCTTCAATTGTGTTTCACGGTATCTAAGAAATAGATAGAAAAGGAATGTATAAAATGGAACTCATATTAAAAGAAACAATCAGTTCTCTTGGCCAAGAAGGCGAGGTTGTAAAAGTAAAACCCGGGTATGGTCGAAATTACCTTTTGCCTCAGGGCAAGGCGGTCCTTGCAACCACCAGCAACTTGGCTGCTCTTGAGAAAAATAGAGCAATTATTGCTGCCCGCCTCGCAAAAGAACTGAAAATTGCTGAAGGTATTGCTAAAAAGATTGCCGGACTTGCAATAGTGATTGAGCAACTGGCAGGCGATGACGATCGTCTTTTCGGCTCTGTAACCAGTGCAGACATCTGTGCCAAACTGGCGACCTTTGATGTCCAGGTCGACAAAAAACAGATCATTCTAGCAGAACCGATAAAAACCCTCGGGGTAACGAAGGTTCAAGTCAAGGTTGGCTATAATGTGATTGCAGAAATCAGTGTCAGTGTAGTGCCGGTGAAAGCTCTGTAAGAAGGCCTATCCTCGGTCACATGATGACCGGGGGCTATTGTGTTCCTTGCATCGGGCGATCCTGGCATGCTCTGGATCTCCCCAAAACACACCTTGAGGCTTGACCTTAATGGTGTGTTTTTGTTTAGGAACCATTACGAACTTATGATCACACGCCTATGAATGAATCAAGTAAATCCGCGTTTCCTGCCAGGATACCGCCGCAAAATATCGAGGCTGAGCAGGCGGTTCTTGGTTCGATCCTGCTGAAAGCTGATGTATTCGCCATGGTTCTGGAAATTCTTAAAACCGGAGATTTTTACAAAGACGGCCATAAGCATATATTCGAGGCAATGATCGATCTTTTTGAAAAAAATGAGCCTCTCGATCTTTTAACTGTTTCCAACCAACTCAGGGATATCAATAAGATAGATCAAGTTGGTGGTCCTACCTATCTTGCTGAACTCACCTCAATAGTTCCGGTCACCACAAATATTGTAAGCTACGCGAAAATTATTCGCGAAAAATCAATCCTTAGGCGACTGATATCGGTGAATACTGATATTGCCGCCCGCTGTTTTGAGGAGCAGAACGATATCGATCTTCTCGTCGACAGAGCGGAACAGGCAATCTTTGATATCGCAGGCACCAAGGGCGATCAGAATTTTACCCCGGTAAAAGCTATTGTACCTAAGGCCTTTGCCATGGTTGAACAGCTCTATAAAAGAAAAGAGTTGATCACCGGCGTTCCGACCGGCTACATGGAAATTGACAGGATGACCGCTGGCTTACAGCCGTCTGACCTCATTATTATCGCCGCCAGGCCATCCATGGGCAAGACCTCCTTTGCCATGAACATCGCTCAGCATGCTGCTCTTGTTGAGAAAATTGGAGTTGCCATTTTCAGCCTGGAAATGTCGAAAGAACAATTGGTCATGCGATTATTGAGTTCCGTGGGCAGAATCGATTCACAACGAATCCGTACCGGCAAACTGCGCAGCGAAGATTGGCCTAAGCTTACCCGAGCGGTCGGGATGCTCTCCGAAGCCCCTATGTTTATCGATGACACCCCCGCCATCACCGTCCTCGAAATGCGCGCCAAGATCAGGCGCTTGGCTTCTCAGCACCAAATAGGACTCGTTATTGTTGATTACCTGCAACTTATGCGCGGTAGAAACGATAGTGAAAACCGAACGCAGGAAATCAGTGAAATATCCAGATCTCTCAAAGCTCTCGCCAAGGAACATCACCTTCCGGTTATTGCCCTTTCCCAATTAAACCGAAGTCTTGAAAGTCGTACCGATAAACGCCCTATGATGGCTGACCTTCGTGAATCCGGGGCGATCGAACAGGATGCCGATGTAATCTGTTTTATTTATCGAGACGAGGTTTATAATAAGGCCGAAGATAATCCTGAAAAGGGCATAGCCGAAGTAATAGTCGGAAAACAGCGAAATGGGCCAACCGGACTTTCACGTTTGACTTTCATTAAAGAATTCACGATGTTTGAAAACATGAGCAACTTCGATGAACAAGAAGGTTTCAACTAACCCTGAGAAGCGGGTTGATTTTTTTGAGGTAAAAGTATGACCAACGACAGCAGCAGTGCAAATAAGTACGATTTCAAATCCATTGAACGTAAATGGCAGAAGCTGTGGGATGACGGTCAGATTTATCAAGTTACTGAAGATAATTCAAAAGAGAAATACTATGTCCTCGAGATGTTTCCCTACCCTTCCGGTCGGATTCACATGGGACATGTCCGCAACTACTCAATCGGCGATGTCGTGGCTCGTTACAAGAGAATGCGCGGCTTCAATGTGCTCCATCCAATGGGATGGGATGCCTTCGGTTTGCCAGCGGAAAATGCGGCTCAGAAGAATAACAGCCATCCCGCCACCTGGACATATACCAATATTGACTACATGCGCAACCAGTTGCGACAGCTCGGTCTTTCTTATGATTGGAGTCGTGAAATTGCCACCTGCAATCCCAAATATTATCGTTGGGAACAGCTCCTGTTTATCGAGATGTTTCATAAAGGCCTGGTGTATCAAAAGACAACAACCGTCAACTGGTGTCAATCTTGCCAGACAGTTCTGGCCAACGAACAGGTGATTGACGGCGCCTGCTGGCGGTGTGATCAGCCGGTATATCCGAGGAAAATGAACGGCTGGTTCTTTAAGATTACTCAATATGCTGAGGAATTGTTAAACGATCTTGAAAAGTTATCGGGATGGCCGGAAAAGGTCGTCACAATGCAACGCAACTGGATAGGAAAGTCCACGGGACTTACCTGTGATTTTGCCGTTGAGGGTGCAGACTGCAAAATTTCCATTTTCACCACCCGCCCTGATACAATTTTCGGAGTGACCTTTATGTCGATTGCCGCTGAACATCCGCTACTCGACACCCTCATTATCGGGACCGCAAAAGAAGAAGAGGTACGGACCTTTGCGACAGAGATTCAAATAGAAAAACAGCGCAGGTCTCTTAACGAAGACCCGGAAAAACGCGGGATTTTTACCGGACGTTATTGCATCAACCCCTTCAACGGCGCGAAAATCCCTATTTACGTTGCTAATTTTGTTCTTATGGAGTACGGCACCGGCGCGGTTATGGCGGTACCAGCCCATGACGAAAGGGACTTTCAGTTTGCAAAAAAATATCATCTACCGATACTTCCGGTGGTCATTCCCTCAGGTATTTGTCTTGACCCAAAGACTATGGAACAAGCCTCGACTGGCCACGGCACCCTCGTCGAATCCGGGATATTCAGCGGCATGGATTCCTTGCAAGCGCAGGCGGCAATTATTTCTCATGCCGAACAACACGCCTTTGGATTTACATATGTTACCTATAGGTTAAGGGATTGGGGGATTTCTCGGCAACGATACTGGGGGGCACCCATTCCAATGATTCATTGTGACAATTGTGGAGTACAACCGGTTGCAGAATCGGATCTTCCGGTCATCCTGCCTGAAGATCCGAGGGCAGACAGTGCTTGTCTACCCTTACACCAACGACCATCCTTTATTGCCACCGCCTGCCCGAAGTGTGGGGAAGAAGCTCGTCGGGAAACCGACACCATGGATACTTTCATGGAGTCGTCTTGGTATTTTGCCAGGTTTACCTGCCCAAGACACACCGAGCAACCCCTTTCGAAAACGAAAACAGCATATTGGCTTCCGGTCGACCAGTATATCGGAGGAGTTGAACATGCTATCTTGCATCTCCTTTATTCGCGATTTTTCACCAAAGTGCTGAGGGATCTTGGTCATCTTGCAGTCGATGAACCTTTTACCAACCTCCTCACCCAGGGGATGGTTATTAAAGATGGATCGAAGATGTCCAAATCAAAGGGTAATGTTGTCGATCCCAATGATCTCATTCAGGAATTCGGCGCCGATACGGTGCGGCTCTTCAGCCTTTTCGCCGCCCCACCGGAGAGAGACCTTGAATGGAGTGCCCAAGGTGTCGAGGGTTCTTCCCGGTTCCTTAACAGGGTGTACAGACTGATTATGTCCAATAGGGCGCAATTCTTGAGTCCTCCACCTTTGCCAACGGCGCTTAATGAATCCGGAAAAAAACTGCACCGAAAGATTCACCAAACGATTAGACGCGTTACGGAAAGCATAGAACAAAACTTTCATTTTAATACCGCCATTAGCGCAATGATGGAGTTGTTCAACGTGCTTTCTACCACAACCGGTGAAAACAACAGTGAAAAGGCCGATACCCCTGTCGCCTGTGAGGCCGTATCCGTACTCCTTCTGCTATTATCCCCAATGGTTCCACATTTTGCCGCAGAAATGTGGGAGCAGATCGGCAACAGTGAGCCTATCGAAAATCAGCTATGGCCAAAATTCGATGCCGATGCCGCTAAAGAAGACCTCCTGACCATTGTCCTACAGGTAAACGGCAAAGTGCGCTCACGACTCCAGGTGCCTGAAGATATAAACGATGAAGATCTTCTGCAATTAGCCCTTGTCGACGACAATATGGTGAAATTTATTGAAGGCAAAACGCCTAAAAAGACAATTGTTGTAAAGAAGAAACTTGTGAATATTGTCGTTTAATACTACTATGAGCGGTTAATGAAGATAGAAGGAACTGAAAAACTGTAAATAATTAAAGGAGATGACAAATGAAAATCGTTTGTCGACTTTTCCCACTGTTGATTGTTGCCTGTATAGTTGCCGCTTGCGGCTATCGAAACCCCAATATTTATAGTGGACCACACAAAAGCATCTATATCACCGAATGGAAAAACCGAACCAGCGAACTGGGATTGGATTCTAAGCTCTATCGGTCGATTACCAAATGGTTCCAAAAATCCGGGTCGATTTCCACCGTGCGACAGAAAGAAGGTGCCGATCTGATACTGGCAGGAGAGATAGTCTCACTCGATTTACCGAGTCTTTCTTATGGGTTAAGCAATTTAACCTCCGAGGTAAAGGTACGTCTGAGAGTCCGCTATATTGTCAAAGAAATAGCGAGTAATAAAATTTTGCTTGAGGTATCTGACCAGACTTGGGAAGAGAGTTATCTCGTCTCAACCAACAGTTCAGCGAACATGGATAATGAAAGCAAGGCGCTGAATAAAATCATCGAGGATATGTCACAAAAAATCTACCAAAAGACCATATCTGGAATTACCAAACTCTAAGCATATCGACCTCTCCCAGGATTTTTTAGGCAGAACAGTTAGCTGTTCTGCCCTTTTTGCGATAAACTCTTTTTTTCATGCTGCAAATCGCCCAACTTTCTTTTGCCTCACCATTTGTTTTAGCTCCGCTCGCCGGCTATTCAGATCTACCCTTCCGCCTTCTCTGCCGACGTTATGGTGCTGGATACTGCGTTTCCGAGATGATCAGCTGCCACGGACTTATCTATGGCCAGGAAAATACCGTAAAGTTACTTGCCTCAGTGCCGAAAGATCATCCGGTCTCTTTCCAGCTTTTTGGAGCTGATCCTGAGATAATGGCCGACGCGGCAGAAATTCTTGCCACCCATTGTCCGGCAATGATTGATATCAACATGGGATGCCCTGTAAAAAAGGTGACCAAGCGGGGAGCTGGAGCAGCTCTTATGACAGACGGTAAACTCGCGGAGAAAATCGTAAAGAAAGTCGTTGGCAGAGTGTCCGTACCTGTCACCGTGAAGATTAGATCCGGAAAAGACCCACATTGCATAAACGCCCCCGCTTTTGCAAAAATGGCTGAGGACAATGGTGCAGCAGCGATCACAGTGCATGCCAGAACATGGTCTCAGGGCTTTTCCGGATACATTGACCCGACGGTCATCGCCGATGTTAAAAAAATGGTGAACATCCCGGTACTCGGCAATGGCGATGTGCTGTCGTATCAGGGTGGGCGGAAAATGATGGCGGAAACCGGTTGTGACGGCGTAATGATAGGCCGCGGGGCACTTGGCAATCCCTGGATCTTTCAAGAGATCGGAAGGCCCGAGAATCTGACGGAAATAGCCGCCGGAGCACGAGAACATCTCCAGCTTTTAGAGGAATTCCTTCCGGCGGAGCGGCTTCTTGGCCATGTGAAAAACCAGATATCGCGTTATTTCAAAGGATTGCCGGGCAGCTCGATCTTACGGTTAAAGATTTTCGCCGCTGAAAACTTGCAGGGTTTACGGGAAATTATCAACGCATCTGCATGCCCTATATAATTCGCTATTTTTTGAACAACTCTATTTTCTTTAAAAGGCTTCTCGCCTCAGTCTTATTCTTTTCAGCTAATGTTTTGTCACGCAGGGCATTTCTTAAATTTTCCTCCGCCAGTTTCATCTTCCCCCCATACAGGTCGAACTTCCCAAGATAGAGGGATGCAAGGCCAGCTTGTTTATTTTGTGTTGCTATTTGTCCTAGCTCAAAATAGATTTGGGAATACTCAGGTATTTGAAAGCTGATTGTTTGCAGATACTGTTCCGCCTCGGCCCACCTGTCTGTCCTGCTCAGCAGCTTCGCTAAAGTGAAGGCCGCATATAAGTCCGAACTGTCGGTCCGCAAAGCTGCACGCAGAGTCATCTCGGATGCCGCCAATTTGCCCGACGCAAATTCGATGACACCCTTATCAACTCTTAATATATTTTTATCAGGGAAAAAAGCAATAACCTGGGCTAACAGTTCCATACTTCTGACGTAGTCATGTTCGTTTTTTGCCAGCTGGGAAAACCCATAGGTGGCCATGGTCTTGGAAAACGATGTAGCCTTGGCATCAGCCGAAACCGTGGCAAGATAATTTTTGAAAAGCTCAGTGTCCTGCGCATCGGCAAGAATTCGGTATTTGCAACGAAAAAACTCAAAATCCTCCAATACGCCCGATCTTCCTGCAATGCTCTCATGATCGATATCCATTAAGGATTGAATATAATTCAGTCGCGCCTCCGGGTCGGGATGGGTGAGGAGGTACTGCGGTAATTTTTCACTGCGGTAGCGCGAAATTCGCCGCATGGATTCAAGCATCCTCACCTGACCATCCGGGTTTCGACCCAGTTTCTTCATCCAACCGTAGGCCAGGAGATCAGCTTCTTCCTCGTTTTGCCGACTAAAATGCAGGTTAACACTCTGACCTGCAGCCAGCGCGCCGGTAAGAAGTACCGGCGCGGTTGATCCGCCGAAGGCAACAGCCGCCAACGCTAAGCCAAGCGAGGCTATTCCTGAATAGGTACCTTTTTCAACCCTTGATGCCAGATGTCGGTTGTATATATGGCCGATTTCATGCGCCAAAACGGAAACCAATTCATCTTCCGAATTCATTGCCCCAATAAGGCCTGAGTAAAAGAAAATCAGGCCGGATGGTGCGGCAAATGCGTTAAATTCTTTATCATCGATGACAAAAAAGTGGTAGTCAAAATATTGGATTCCGGCAACCTCAAGAACACTCTGGCCGAGTTTGGTGATGTACTGAGTGATGTCCAGGTCATCCTTCAGGATAAATGCAGAGCGGACGGAGTAAAGGAGTTTTTCACCTACTTCCCGTTCATCGCCTATCGAAAATGGGAAAACCGGGGAAACGATACTTAACTGAAAGAAGACAACAGCGACGATCCACACCAATTTTTTTAAATATAAGGTTTTCATTGTGTCTTTAACCATTGTACGGTTCTTTGCAATCCTTCCTCAATGAGAACTATCGGTTCATAACCAAGGTCTTTCCGAGCGTTGGCTATGGAAAAATAATGGGATTTGGCCAACTGTTCGGAAAGAAATCGGGTCATTCTCGGCTCACTGTTAATGCCACCGACCGTATAAACAAGCTCGAGGACTCCGCCCAGCATATACGCCACAGTTTCAGAGAGCGATGATTGTATCTCCGGGATAGCCATTTCAATGAACAATGTATTTATCCAATTCCACAGATTAACCGGTGTACCCTGACTGATGAAGTAGGCTTTTCCACTAGCCGTTGCATTTCCAGCAAGGTTTTTTGCCGCCAGAATATGGGCGTGCACTACATTATCAATATAGGAAATATCCACGAGATTGGTACCGTTCCCTACCCTTTTCAGCTGTTTTTTTTTGCCGCTGGCAAGAAGGCGCGGCAGAAGATGGGGGTCTCCCGGGCCCCAGATAAGATGTGGACGAAGGGCACAGGTTTTCAGATCATTGGAATTCGCCGCAAGAACCATCTTCTCGGCGATGACCTTAGTTGTGGCATAATGGCAGAGAGATTTTTCAGCATAGGCCAGCCGCTCATCGCCACCTTGAATATCCCTGCCATTGAAAACCACTGATGGCGTCGAGGTATAGACCAGCATAGCCACCTTGGCCGCCCGACAGCTCTCGATGACTTTTTCGGTGCCGACCACATTGACAGCATAGTAGTTCTTCCATGGTCCCCATATGCCGGCCAAGGCAGCAGCATGAAAGACGATGTCCACTCCCTTGGCGGCTTCGGCCATTACCTGTGACCGGCTGATATCGCCGACAAAACATTCTGCCCCTGCTGCTTCAACTTCCGGGTATCGGTGCCGCCCGACGACGCGGGTCTCAATGCCCAATTCGAGCAGCCTCTTGACAATGGCCTTGCCGACAAATCCGCCACCGCCGGTTACCAAAGCCTTTTTTATTGTCGAGGAAAGATCTTCTTTTGTGCCCATATGGCCAATTTTTCACGAAAGATTTTGGCGTTATGTCGAATATCGACGGGGAAGCTTTTATGGATGAGGAAATGCTTAATCCCTTTGGTGAGTTCGCTCGTAGCGCTCAAATTTCGCACTTCTTCAAGTACCTGCTGTTTATTGATATTTCTAGCTTTATGCAATTCAATAACCATCACCGGCAGAGTAAAATCGTGGTCCCTGCCCTTAATTCCAACTAGAGCTGAACGATACACATCAGGGTGTTCATTGATAATAGCTTCACAGGGAATGGTGTAGAGCGGCCCGGTGACAGTTTCCAGGCGATGAGCTCGCCTGCCGCAAAACCACAGACGCCCGCTCGCATCAAGATAGCCGACATCACCCATTCTGTGCCAGAAGGAATTGCCGTCTTGGATCTTTGCCAGCTGTGTCTCTTCAGGATTATTCTGGTAGGCCTTGGTCACCACATCGCCACGAACAATAATCTCACCAATCTCCTCTGCCGCAAGGAGCATATGACTCTTTAATTCTGCTACTGGGTTATCCGAGATGCCGATGATTCGTAGATCGATACCCGGTAAAGCGCGCCCGACACAGGTACCTCGCCCCTTCCGACTGAGTTCCCAAGTGTCGGTAAGAATTTCCCGCCCGGAGATGGAGGCAACCGGCAGGCTTTCGGTGGCACCATAGGGCGTAAAGATATTGGCTTCCGGCGGCAGTATGGCTGTGACCCTTTGCAGTAAATCGTAGGGCACCGGCGCTCCGGCCATTAACACCTTGCGAACCGATTGCAAAATAATCCGATTTTTCTGACAATATCTGCTCACCACATTCCATATCGCCGGGGAACCAAAAGAATAGGTGACCTGGTAGCGGTTGATCGAGGCAATGAATTTTTCCGCATCAACCTTGGCAGGTCTTGTGGCATCCATATCGGGAATCACTGCACAGGCACCAAGAGCCGCAGAAAACAAGGCAAAAAGAGGAAAGGCTGGTTGGTCGACATCCGTTGGACCGATGCCATAATACTCCCTGATGAGTTGCAACTGGGCGCTAAAAACCCGGTGTTCATAGCGAACCCCTTTCGGTGGGCCGGTGGAACCGGTGGTGAAGATAATGGCAGCCAGATCATCTTTATCTGGTTGGTAAACCCTTGCCGGTTCATTGGCGGCTGTCACATTGGCTGTGATATCCGGCCCAAAGAGTCCTAATGAGTTGCCACAGCAAAAATATCTTTCTACCGTATGAAACGCTTTGGTGAAAATTTTTGAAAAGGCTATGGCCTTGGGGATTCCTATGAGTATCTTCGGTTCGACCCGTTGAATACAGCGCAGCAGGTTTTTATAGCCCATGCCGGGGTCGATGAGGACAATCGGGGCGCCGAGCTTAAAAAGGGCCAGAGTCAGACAGATGAATTCAACAGAAGGGGTGACCATGAGGATCACTACATCGCCTGGAGCAACCCCATACCCGGAAAAATAGGCACAATATCCGTCAGATCTCCTGTTGAGCTCGGCAAAGGATATTGTCTTTCCGGTCTTTGCTTCAATAATTCCGGGACGATCACCAAATTGCTCAGCAATCAGCACAAAGGATTCGGCAATATTCATTGCCACCTGCCCTCTCTTCTCATTTCACCGCTTGAGAAATTGTGTGAGGATGGGGAGAATCTCGACGATTTTATCTTCCAGGACATAATGTCCTCCGTCGCTAAAATAATGACTTTCGGCCTCCGGAAAACGTCTTTGCCACTCATTATAAAATTGATCGTTAAAGCAAAAATCCTTCCCGCCCCAAAGCAGGAGAAGAGGCGTTTTCTGGTCCCGCAAGAGTGGCAGGCGGTTTTCTATTTCGACCAATGGGGCATAACTTGAATGGCTGATATCCATCGGAATATCTTGAACAAATTTGGCAATGGCAATGCGGTTGCTCCAACTGTTGTAAGGTGCCAGGTAACTCCTGGCGGTTTCCGCTGTAAGCCGTTTTTCGACAGCCATAGAGCACGCCGGGCCGGCAAAACCGTTAAATAATCTGACAATAATTTCGCCTAATACCGGCAGGCGGCAGAGGCGAATACGTAGGGGAAGTCTGGTTGAACGAAAAGCTGCCGTATTCATGAGGGCAATCCGATCCACCTGGTCAAGACGTTGTACAGCACAGCCGAAGCCTATTGCCCCACCCCAGTCGTGGACTATGAGAGAAAATCGCCCCACCCCTAAATGAGCAAGTAAACTTCCCAAATTTTCAATATGTTGAGCAAGATAATAGGGGTAGTCGGAGGGTTTATCAGAAAGACCGCATCCCATATGATCAAGAGCGATCACTCGATGGCTCAGTCTAAAATGGGCGATGAGATGTCGATAATAATACGACCACGTCGGATTGCCATGGACCATGACAATAACCGGGCCTGTACCCTCATCTATATAATGCAGTCGACCACCTCGAATACTGAGATAGTTGCTTTCGAAAGGATAGTCTTTATACACCGGTTATCACATCGCCACAAGTGGGAGATACTCAGGTTTCCATCGGATCCGATCAATCAGTTTCTTCATTCTCGCCTCGTCGTTGTCATGCTGAAAGTCCGAATAGACACAAGGCCTGCTGACTCCATGTTTGACCGCCGTCATAGCCACCGCCAAGGCCACCTTTTTGCCGACCTGGCGTATCATATGAATCGGCGGCATCAATCGGCCGTGGGCCATATCTTCCTGGGTCAACATTGCCGAGATCGCATATGCGGCGGCAGTGAAGAACTCGGGGAGCACCTCTCGAGCGCCTGAGGCGAGAACTCCCAATCCTACTCCGGGGAAGACCAAGGCATTATTGCACTGGCTGGTAAAAAACGAATCCTCAAGTGCGTCCATAGCAGCACAAGGATTGCTGGTAGCGACCATAATCCCTTCCTCGTTCCATTTGCGGATGTTCTGGCAAAATACTTCCGGTGTGGAAATATGGTGGAATAAAGGAAGAATTAGGGGACGGGGAGTATTGAATTTCACTGCCTCTATGGCTTCTCTGCGGAAAAAGTACTCCTGGCCGGTGGTTCCTATCAGAACGGTAATACCGGCATGACGAATAATCTCCGGAATATCAACTTTATTTATTGGCGTGATCCAGGGATAATTCTTCTTCTCTTTAGCAAATTTCCGTTTATATAATGAGATATCGCGAGGGCTGGTGACAAGTCCCTTGGAATCGATCATAAAGATGCATTCCAAGGCTTGTTTCTCAGATAATCCTTCAACGATCAGGGCGTTACGTATTTGTTCACCTATCCCCACTCCTCCTACCCCGGCACCGTTGATGAGAAAGCGCTGATCGGTCAGTTTCTCTTTTTTTACCTTCATTGCCGAAAGAATCGCCGCCAGTGCCACTGCGCCCGTCCCCTGGATATCATCATTGAAGGATATCACTTCATCGACAAAGGCATCGCGGATGCTGAAGGCGTTGTGCCGGGAGAAATCCTCCCATTGACAGAGGGCATTGGGGAATACATTGCGAAAGGCGCGGACAAATCTGCCGATAAATGACAAATACTCCTCACCTTCTAATCTTCGGTGCCGCCAACCGAGATACTGATCGTCGGCCAGCAGCTGCTCATTGTTGGTGCCGACATCGAGCGAGATCGGCAGGCAATGCCAGGGGGCAATCCCCGCACCCTGGGTGTAGAGCATCAATTTCCCAAGACACACAGCAATACCGCCTGCACCCTGATCGCCGATACCAAGCACACCCTGGTTGTCGGTCACCACTGCCACCCGAATATCACGTTGGACAAACCTTCGCAGAATATCTTCCGCCCTATCTATATTACCCGGGTAAAAATGCAGGCCGTTGGCCTGGCGAAACATCGATGAGTATTTCTGCACTGCCTGCCCGATGGTGGGGGTGTAGATGATTTTTATGTATTTTTCAATATCACTTTGAATGAGGGCATGGGCCAGGGTGACATTTCTGTCAAACATCGCTCGGATAAAGATAAATTTCTCTATATCATCAGCTTTTTCATTGACCTTCGTTAGCGAGCTTTGCACTTGACCTTCGAGATTTCGTACCCCGGGAGGAAGCGTTGCCTCAAGATTGAGGAGTTTTCTCTCCTCCAGGCTGAAGGCCGTACCTTTATTTATATAACTGCAGGATCTGGCCGACGCACCACTGGCATAAACAATAATTTCCCTGGTGTTGCCGTATTCATCATATTTAAACCTGTAGAGATTTGCTGCCATTCTCAACCCCCTCCATGTTAACTCAATGAATTGTGCAATTGACAAGTGTCATTCTTTGCCGCATAATGCCCGGCCATGGAAACCTGGCAACTCATTTTGCAAAACAGCATAACGACACTTGATGATCTAAAAAGACAATTGGATTGTGATGATAATGCATTAGGGCAAGTAATAGCAAACTTTCCCATGCGAATAAATCCCTATTTTGCAAAATTGATACAATATCCCGGCGACCCGATCTGGAAACAGGCGGTTCCGGATGTGGCGGAAATCAGTGATACAGTCTGTATGGCCGACCCCTTGGGAGAAGAGAATCTCAGTCCGGTTGCAAATCTCGTACATAAGTATCCGGATCGGGTGTTGTTCTTGGTGTCCAACCAATGTGCCATGTACTGCCGGTTCTGTACAAGAAAACGAAAAGTCGGCACTGCCGGTATGCGCATTGACGATACGCACCCTTGCCGCCGGATATGCGTATCTACGCAACCATCCGGAGGTACGAGAGGTCTTGCTGTCCGGGGGTGACCCACTCCTTTTGCCGGATGAAGAAATTGCTGAAATCCTCTACAGAATCTCGGGCGATCCCTTCAATAGAGGTCATTCGCATCGGCACCCGGGTGCCGTCGGTTTTGCCCATGCGCATTACCAGCCGACTTGTCGAAATTCTCAAAGTGCACCATCCTCTTTATATCAACACCCACTTCAATCATCCACTTGAAATAACTAAAGAATCTTCTCTTGCCTGCACTATGCTTGCTGATGCCGGCATTCCCCTCGGTTGTCAGACGGTTTTATTGAAAGGGGTAAATGACGATGCACAGACCATCAAAAAATTAATGCTTGCCCTCCTCCGTATCCGGGTCAAGCCCTATTATTTGTTTCAGGCCGACCTGACCCGCGGAACGAATCATTTTCGTACCCCAACCGAAACCGGCATGGCAATAATGCGTAAGCTGTACGGTCATATTTCCGGGATGGCCATCCCGACCTTCGCCCTTGATGCCCCTGGAGGCAAAGGAAAAATTCCCTTGACGCCGCAGTATATTTTGCAGAAAAGACAAGGATCTTCTTTTTGAAAATTACCTGGGAGAGGTCTGTACCTATCCTGAAGCCGGCGAAGGATTCTGATACATTCCAATGCGCGTATTGACCCGAGACCTTTGGGTTTTCCAAACAAATATACCCTGTTAAGCCGTTGTAAAAAAATAACATGGCCAAAGGAATACCCGGAACGGCATAAGGAGCCGTAACAAAATGGATTAAAAATGGACAGGTTATTTGTAACGGCTCCTCATCTCTTTTTATTGTTGCCCTTTGCTTCTTAGGCCATAATCGGTATAATTTCATAACAGCAATCCTTTCCGCCCCTCCACTTCAACCAATCAGGATAGCAAGAAAATGACACAAGACGAGCTTCTCGATAGAATACTCAACTCCGCAGAACTTCCCACTTTGCCTACAGTTGCCTCAAAGCTCATTTCCTTGACCGCCAAGGAGGATGCCACCCTCGCTGATATCGGCGACCTTGTTTCCCGCGATATCTCCCTGTCTGCCAAGATTTTAAAGGTATCGAACTCGGCATTCTACAGTTTTCCGCAACAAATTGGCTCGATCCAACAAGCAGTCAGTATTCTCGGCATGAACGCCGTCCGCAGTCTTGTTTTATCGTTCTCCTTTTTGAATATTAAAGGCGGGAAAGTTGCCAACCGTTTTGATTTCGAAAAATTTTGGGAAAAATCCCTGGCATCGGCAGTTGCCGCAAGACTCATCCTCGAAAAGGTCAAAGGCATTGATGCTGAGGAAGGATTTGTTACCGGTTTATTACAAAACCTTGGGGAGCTGATCTTGGCGAGGACCTTTCCGGAAGAATATGAAAAGGTTTTGCAAGACGTAGGCAGCAGTCAAACTGATACCTGTGTTGCCGAGCAAAAAGTGTTTGGTGTCGATCACACCCTTGTGGGCACCAGAGTCGCAAAGAATTGGGGATTCCCTGAGTCGTTGGTTGCACCCCTGGAATTTCACCATGATCCGGAAAAATACTCCGGCAATAATATGACTATTCGTAACACAATAAAAGCTGTGTATCTCTCCGATCATCTTGCCGCTATACTCTTTTCCGACAAGCCTGAGGCCGCCCATAAAAGATTTCAAAAGGAAGCAACAAAACTCCTGGGCCTTACCGGGGAAGCCATCGAATCAATTCTTGAGCAGCTGCATATTCGCGTAAAGGAAGCGGGAACCTATTTCAATTTGAAAGTGCAAACCACCAAATCAGTACAGGAAATCCTCCAGGAAGCCAATATTCGCCTGAGTCTCATCAATCTCGACTACGATCAAATGAACAAACAGTTGATTCAAGCAAAGGTCAATCTGGAAAATCTCACCAAAGCCTTAGAGGAAAAAAACAAAATACTCAACAATCTTGCTAATATTGACGGTCTTACCGGCATAAATAATCATCGATTTTTTCAAAATGCCCTCGATCAGGAGATCAGTCGCTCAATTCGTAACAATAGCTACATTTCTTTGCTTTTTATTGATATAGATTTCTTTAAGAAATTCAATGACACCTATGGCCATCAGGTCGGAGATTTCGTTCTCGCCCAATTCGCCAAGACCATCCACGAAAATATTCGACAATATGATGTGTTGGCAAGATACGGTGGTGAGGAGTTTGTGATTATCCTACCGGAGACCAATACCGAAGAGGCAATGGTCGTTGGTGAGAAGCTCAGAAGTACCATAGAAAACGCAATTTTCAGGGACACACTTGAAGAATATCATTTAACCGCAAGTTTTGGGCAGGCATGCGGCAAGCCGTCGGTTGAAGATAATTTCAGCAAAGATAATCTGATAAGCCAAGCTGACCAGGCACTTTATGAGGCCAAAGAAAAGGGGCGCAATCGAGTGGTAGCCTTTTCACCGAAGAAGAAATGGTTTTCTTTTTAATGGTTGGCAGCAGAACCACAGTGTTACATCATGTTTTCCGGATCGACATCAATCACCAGATCGCAATCGCCTTTCACCAAAGTTTTCCGTATGGTTCGAAGAGCTACGCACAAACCATGTAGTTCTTCCGTATCAACGCCCTTGAGGAGGACCTGCCAACGATAGTTATCTTTGATTTTATCCAAGGGTGACGGAGCCGGGCCAAGCACTTCAATGCGGTATTTTTCCTTTTCCACAAATTTCCGGCAAAATCGAGCAAGAGTCATTGCCGTTGCCTGCACTTCAGTTTCCACCCGGCCTCCCACTCGCAGCACGGTAAGGCGAACGAAGGGTGGGAAAACGGGGTGCTTCCGCAAGCGCATTTCGTGATCGAACATTTTCCCATATTTATGTTGCCTGGCATAAACAATGGCATAATGGTTCGGCCGCATGGTTTGAATGATCACCTCTCCAGGTTCCTCACCACGACCGGCTCTGCCTGTGACCTGGGTAAGAAGCTGGAAAGTTTTTTCCGCCGCACGAAAATCCGGCATATTTATGCCGCCATCAGCCCACACCACTCCCACCAGGGTGACATTCGGAAAATGATGGCCCTTGGCAATCATCTGGGTGCCGATAAGGATATCGATTTTTCCGTTATGCATATCGGCAAGAGTTGCAAGAAATCTCTTGCGGTCTGCCGCTGTATCGGAATCAAGCCTTATGATTCGTGCGTCCGGCAGGAGCTCCCGAACCTCCTCCTCAACTCGTTCCGTGCCAAAGCCTGCCGGTACCAAGTCCGTCGAGCGACATTGCAGACAGATAGTTTTGCCGGGCATGGTGAAACCGCAGTAGTGGCAGATTAATTGGTCCTTGCCTTTATGCAGGGTCAGGGAAACATGGCAATGGCTGCACTGTACGGGGGTGCCGCAATCCCGGCAAAGGACAACGGCGGAAAAACCTCGCCGGTTAAGGAGTAAAATGCTTTGGCGTCGATTTTTAAGATTCTGGCGAAGCTTGCCAAGGAGTTCCGGTTGAATAACACCCTTATTGTCTTTTGCCTGTTTACGGTTGAGATCAACCAGCGTTACCAAAGGTAATGAACGATTCCCTACCCGTTCATTCATAGTGAGTAAGATATATTTACCCGACCGTGCATGGGCATAGCTGGTAATTGAAGGCGTCGCCGACCCGAGGATGACCACGCTGCCGTGGTGTCGTGCCCGCAGCACCGCGAGATCCCTGCCATGATAGCGAAAACTGTCATCCTGCTTATAGCTTGCATCATGCTCTTCATCTACAACAATAAGTCCCGGATCCTTCAAGGGGGCGAAGATAGCCGATCGGGCACCGATAACCACCCTCGCCCTTCCTTCAAGGGCTAAGGAAAACTGGTCAAATCTTTCTGCTCCTGAAAGCCCCGAGTGCAGAAGAACCACCTGGTCGCCAAAGCGAGACAAAAGGTGCGATTCCAACTGGGTCGCCAGGGCAATTTCCGGTACCAAAATAAGTACATCCCGACCCAAAGCCAGGGTTTCTTCGGCTGCCTGGAGATACACTTCGGTTTTGCCGCAGCCGGTTATCCCGTACAGAAGAAAGGGCGTGAAACCCCGTTGCCGTATCGCCGGCAGAATGCTGTTCAGCACCTCCCTTTGTTGCGGAGAAAGGTGCTCCGGCCGTGGATAATAGTGCAACTGCTGTCCGAAAGGGGTTCGAAAAATTCGTTCCTCCGTGGCCACAACAAGTCCTTTTACCTGCAGATTTGCAATGACCTTTGAAGCTCCTGCATAACAGCTTCGCAATTCCCTGGCGGTGACGGATTTGCCATTATATTCCTGAGTCAGGCAATGGAGACTGTAAAGAGCTCGGGTTTCGGCAATACTAACCTCTACACCGTATTCTGAACCGATTATTTGTCGGTATTTTTTAATTTTTTCAGGGCTACCGTCAATATCTATTGACGGTGCCAAGTGGTCATGAGCGAAGGCGTAACAGGTTTCGCGTTTTTCCCCGACAGTATCTTTCGACAATGAAATGTTGAGGGAAAGAATTTCTTTTTTCAGCAGCTTGCCAACCAGCTTTTTGTTGCTCTTATCGGCGAGAATCCTGGTGGTTTCCCGTGGGCTAAGCTGGCCTTGCGCTGTAATCCTCTTAATCCATTCGGGAACCTTGTCGGAAAAGACGGTAGACAGAGATGCTGGATCTGTTTTTAGAATTAATTGTTTCTGACTTTTTTGAGTGAGTCCGCCAGGCAAAGCAGTTTTCATTACCAGCCCAAGCGGATAATGGTAATAACTGGCTACCCAACGGAAAAACGGCACCAGGTTCTCGTGAAAGATCGGAGCATCGCCGAGAAACTCAAGTATCTCTTTTATCTTATACGCAGTTTCCAGGGGTGTGGGTTGAAGGCTGACGACATAGCCGGTAACCCTGCGGTTGCCAAGGGATACCAAAACCCTGCGTCCGACAAGACTTCGCCGGGCAAGGTTTGTTTCGACATCCTCGTGCTGGGCAGATACACTGTAGGTTAGAGTATTCTCAAGGGGAACGGTAACCGCAACCTCGAGAAACGTCATTTGCCTGCAACAACCTCTTTCAGGTGTTCCAGCAATTGCTTGCCGAGGCCGGGGTGCCTGAGGCCATAAGCGATGATAGCTTTCAGGTAACCCATTTTATCGCCGGCATCAAAACGTGTGCCTTGAAATTCATAGGCATACATAGCCCGTTTTTTGGTCAGGGCGAGAAGTGCATCGGTGAGTTGAATCTCGCCGCCGTGGCCAGGAGTAGTGGTATCGAGAATGTTAAATATTTCCGGCATGAGAATGTATCGGCCGATGATCGCCATATCCGAATCTGTGGTTCCCGGTGCCGGTTTTTCCACCATGCGCGAAACTTTGAAGGTATGATCGTGGACGTCTTTTTCACCCTCGACAATGCCATACTGGAAGGTTTCACTCTGCGGCACCCGCTGAATGGCGACAATAGACTCCCCCACCTCTTCAAAAAGATCAAGCATCTGCTTGGCACAGGGGACCTTGCTCAGCACCAGATCGTCGCCAAGGCATACCATAAACGGTTCATTGCCCACCACATGGCGGGCCGTCCAGATGGCATGCCCTAGCCCTAGTGGTTTTTTCTGCCTGACCGAGACGATATCGATCAGGTTGGAGATGTTGTTAAGCTCTTCGCCGAGAACTATCTTGTTTTTTTCCTTTAATACCGCATCAAGATGAAAGTTATAATCGAAGTGGTTTTCGATGGCCGATTTGCCTTCGCTGGTGACAAAAATCACCTGATCGATTCCTGATGCTACCACCTCTTCGACAATATACTGGATGGTCGGGCGATCAACGATGGTCAGTAATTCTTTGGGGATAGATTTAGTCGCCGGCAGAAATCTGGTGCCCAGGCCGGCAACGGGAATAACAGCTTTACGTACTTTCATGAAAACCCCTTTTATGATAACAGGAAGCCAGGTGGTATGGTATGTATCCGGGCAAACATTTGCGGGAAACTGCTAAGCCGTTCCCGATATGTTGCGGACAGGTGATTATTCGACAACGACTAGCATACTTGAGACAGCTATTTTTTTCATGAACATTTTTTACCCCGACAATCTGCCGATAAGCGCCCACAAGGATGCCATTATCACTGCCTTGCGCACCCACCAGGTCATCGTTGTTGCCGGAGAAACAGGATCCGGCAAAACTACCCAGCTGGCGAAAATGGGCCTTGAGGCTTTTCCTGACAGCGACCTGCTTATTGGTTGTACCCAGCCGCGCCGCATCGCCGCTTCCACCGTTTCCGCCAGGGTGGCCGAAGAATTGGGGCCGATCGCCGATTTGGTCGGCTATAAAATCCGTTTCCACGATGGCACGACACCGCTAACCAGAATCAAATTCATGACCGATGGCGTGCTCCTTGCCGAAACCCGCCAGGACCGAGGTCTCAAAAAATACGGCATACTGATCATTGATGAGGCCCATGAGCGCAGCCTCAACATCGACTTTCTTCTCGGCTATATCAAACAACTCCTGCCCCGGCGTCCCGAACTGAAGGTCATCATCACTTCGGCGACCATCGACACCCAGGCCTTTGCCGATCACTTTGGAGGCGCCCCGATCATTACCGTCGCCGGCCGTTCCTATCCGGTGGCCGTGCGCTACTGTCCTCCCGCAGATGAGGCCTCCGGCGAAAGGGACGAAGAGCTCGATCATTGCCTGCAAACCGTTTGCGAGCTTTATGAAAATGAGCCGAAGGGTGACATTCTCGTTTTCCTGCCGACTGAAAAGGATATTCGTGAGGCCTGCCTGGTCCTGGAAAAGAAAATCACAGGTGCCGTAATCCTCCCTCTTTTTGGACGCTTACCGGCCATTGACCAACGGAAAATCTTCCAGAGGTTCAACCAGGTGAAGATTGTTCTGGCGACCAATGTCGCCGAAACCTCGATTACCGTTCCCGGCATCCGCTATGTTGTGGACAGTGGGCTGGCGCGGATCTCCCATTACAATGTCCGGGCAAAGACCACCAGCCTGCCGATAACGAGAATTTCCAGGGCCGGTTGTGACCAACGCAAGGGCCGTTGCGGCCGTGTAGGTCCGGGCATCTGTATCCGTCTGTATTCGGAAGAGGATTATAACGATCGTCCGGAATACACCCTGCCGGAATTGCAACGATCAAACCTGGCCGATGTCATTCTTCAGATGATCTCGCTGGAACTTGGCCATCCCGAGAATTTTCCATTTCTGGACCCGCCCCATAAAAGCGCCATCAAAGAGGGATACCAGCTACTCAGTGAACTCGGGGCGATAAACGACAGGAGGCAGCTGACCGAACGCGGGCGGATTATGGCCGATCTGCCTATTGATCCGTGTATTTCCAGGATCATTATCGAGGCAAAGGACAATAATTGTCTCAGAGAAATAAAAATCATTGCCGCCGTCCTGGCCATCCAGGACCCGCGTATCCGCCCGGTTGATCATGAAAAAGAGGCCGATGAGGTGCATAAAGCATTTCTCCATCCTCAATCCGACTTCATGACCCTGTTGAATATCTGGAATTCCTTCCACGATGTGCAGGATACAGTGAAATCTTGGTCACGACTGAAAAAGTATTGCAAAGGCAATTATCTTTCCTTCCAGCGGATGCGCGAATGGATTGACCTGCATGACCAGCTCCAGCGCATTCTTGAGCGCCGGGAAGGGTTCACTGATAATAATGCCAATGCCTCCTATGAACAGATTCATCGGGCTCTCCTCGCCGGATTTTTGCGCAACCTGGCACGGAAAAAGCTCGGCAATCTGTATCAGGGTGCCCATAACCGGGAACTAACGATCTTCCCCGGTTCACACCAATTCATGAAAGGCGGGTCAATGGATTGTTGCCGCATCGTTTATCGAGACAACCAGACTCTATGCCCTGACCGTTGCAACCATTGAGCCGGAATGGATCGAACCGATAGCCGGCATCTGTGCAAATATTCCTGGACCAATCCACACTGGCAGAAAAAAACCGGACAGGTGGTCGCCGATGAGACGGTGACTCTCTTCGGCTTGATACTCAGTTCTGGAAACAAGGTGAATTTTGGCAAACGCCATAAAAAAAATGTTGCCGAGGCCCGCGATATCTTTATCCAATCGGCCCTTGTCCAGGGGGAAATTAACGGCAACTATATTTTTTAAAAAGCAACCTGGAACTTATCGCCAAATGGCAGGAGGTGGAAGAGAAGTTGCGGGTCCGCACCATAGTCGCCGACGAACTGTCATTTTATCGCTTCTATGCGGAAAAAATTCCTGCCGATGTCTACGATCAAGGGACCTTAAACCGTTTCCTGAAAATAAAGAAGAACCAGATTTTGCTCATGATGAGCGAGGAGGAAGTCCTCAAGCGAAAACCGGACGAACTGGAACTCATCGATTATCCACCGACAATGCACATCGGCGCATTGCAAATTCGCCTGGAATATCATTTCGAGCCGGGCTCCGACCACGATGGGGTCACCTTTCGGCTTCCCATCGATTTTGCCGTCACCGTCTCCCCTGCCATCTTTGACTGGCTGGTACCCGGCCTCTTACAGGAAAAGCTGACTGTATTGCTGAAAGCCCTGCCGAAATCTCTTCGAAAAAAAATGGTGCCGATAAACGACACCGTAGCCTGGCTACTGGATGATATGCCCAGGGGAACGGGTTCACTCCATGCCGCACTTGAGGCCGCCATCCTGAAACGCTTTAAGATTTTGCTGCAACGAACCGATTGGTCGGAAGAATTACCTGTGCACCTCCAGCCACGCTTTCTTCTTTTCGGCGATGACGGCAAGGAAATATGTGCCGGTCGCAACCTCAGGAACCTGCTTGATTCAGGATTCAAACCCAAGGATGCGCCGCAAGAGCCGACGCTGCAAAAAGATGGCGAGGCAATAGTCCAAAAATGGAGGGGAAGTAAACATAAAGGTTGGAGCTTTCATGGACTGCCGGCGGCTATCCCAACCTTATACCCAGCAAGGGGAGGTCTCAGGATTTCTCTACCCGGTTCTTGTCCCGCAAGCCGATAAAGGTTGCCTAACTATCGGCTTTGAAAAAAATTTGCGGGTGGCGGAAATAAAAAATTGGGCTGGAACGCTCTTTCTCTACAGACTGCAATTCGCCGACCAGTTCAAAGTCTCTGAAAAAAATGTGCGCAACGTCATTTTCGGGACCATCGGCAGTCTTTCTCTTTGACTTAGATATGACACATAAAGAGGTATTTGAGGCGCTGCTCGATTTCCTCCTGCACCTCATCTTTGGTCCTTTGCCTTCAGGCATTATCAAAGAAAACGAATTTATCGAGAAGGTGGCACATGTCAGAGTGCAGGGACTATACGCTTTAGGAAAAAAAATGTGCGAGGAGTTTTTACGCCTTTTACGCAAGCGACGTATGGTATTTGATTCTCTTCGAAAAATCTTTACCCCGGAAAAATCAAATCTTTATCGCCCTGAGAAAGAAGCCGAATTTTATGTCCATCTGTGCGACATTTTTCCAAAAGATCTCATGCTGCAGCGGCACGGAGTGTCTTTGCCCGACCTCGATCGACAATTGCAATGCCTGCTTATCCGAATCGAAAGATTTTACGCCAATCCGGCTAAAGACAGCCAGAAGGCGGCACCGCTCAGCAAACATCTCCTGAACCTAACACAACTGGCGGCTAGGAGGGAGGAATTGTCACAAGAAGCCTTGGAACATGTCCTCATGTATAAAATGATGGTGAATGAATATCGAATTGCCCTCTTTTCTCCAGAAATCAGGACACGTATGCCAATTTCCGAGAAAAAACTTGAAGAACAATGGAGATCAATCCTGGCAATGTATTGAATCAATATTCAGATATGTAAAACCGTACCGGTAATATGCTTCAGACTGTCCATGGTATAGGGTTTGGACAGGGTGCTGACGAAGCCATATTTCCGGCAGTCATCCATGACCGGGATCAAGGATGGTACCGCTCATCGCGATAATCTGCAGGGCATCATCCATCTCATGCAGTAAACGACAAGTCTCCACAGCCGATTCGCCGTTGATATCGGACAGGTCCAGGATAATCAGAGGCCGGGGCCAATGCAGTTCATCAACAAATCGATGCATTTCCTTGAGAGCAGAGGCCCGATTTCCAGCTTTGGCGACCACATATCCCAAATGTTCCAGCATGATTCTGCCGATTTCCCGCATTTGATCATCCGGCTCAATCAGCAGCACATGTCGTTCCTCAATAATAGCTGTTTTCGATGCAACGCCCTGGTTTTCCCTGTCCTGCATGATCGGCAGATAAAAGGAAACGATCGTTCCCTTCCCCGCTTCGGAATCGATGACGACATGGCCACCATGGTTGCGAAGAATTGCATACACTACGGTCAGGCCAAGACCCATCCCCTTAAGGGCACCCCGTTCCTTGGTTGAATAATAAGGATCAAAAATCCGGAAGAGCTGCTCACGGTCTATACCCTTGCCGAAATCGCGAATTTCCACTACGGCATAGGTTCCTGCCGAGACATATTGTCCGGACATTAAACGGGCGGCAGCAAAGGTATTCTTACCAAGGCGAAGCTCAATCCTCCTGTCGTTTGCCGCCTCAATTCCGTTCTTTAGCACATTGTTGATTGCCTGATCAATCTCTTCCGCATCAACATATACAAGACAATCCTCACAATCTGCACAAATACTGTAGTTGCCCGGCTCATCTTGGAAAAAGCGGTCCACCGCAGTGCGAACGAGTTGACCGATGCCGACCGTTTCCCTGCTGACGATACCAAAGTTGGAAAAACAAGAAATCTGTCTGGTCAGATCGACGGCTACCATTGCTGTCTGTCTCGCCTGCTCGATAAGTTTGAGACGTTCGTCCCTGCTCTGGTTTTTTCCGTAATGGGCAAGAATATCAAGATTGCCACATATGACAGTCAGCAGGTTATTAAAATCATGGGCAACACCTCCAGCCATACAGCTCATTGCATCCATTTTTTTCACCAGCTTTATGGCGTTATCGAGTTCCTTGTTATGTTGTTCTGCCTGGTATTGGCGGCTGATGTCGCGGAGGATGCAAAGACCAAAAATATCGCTGGCTTCAACAACCGGCAAAAATGCGCCAATAATCACCCGTCCTTCAAGTAGTAAGGGTGATTCCTCGGAAATTTCATATCCCCCCATCCCTCGGGCTATGAGTTGTTCATCGGTCCATAGCCGGACGGACTCGTGCAAGGCCCCCCAATTTATTGCCTCGGCAAAAGCCGTCCCAACTAGCTGTTCTTCCCGGCCGGAAAGCATTTTAAGGGCTGCTTTGTTGGCAGTGATTATTTTCCCGTTGTTGCTTAATTCCAGGATGCCTTCATCGAGATTGGCGAGGATCATTGCCAGATGACGCTTTTCCGAAAGGAGTTCACTCGTGACTGTTGACGGCTTGAGTCCGAAAGGAATTCTTGTATCCTTTTTATTGTCATCAAAAAGCGAAGTATTTTTCCTCTGACCAAAGATGTGTAGAGCTTCGCGGATGTGTTGACGCATCTCTTTGAGATTACCCTTGGCAATACAGAGATCGCAATTAATATCCGCTACGATCCTCTCTTGATCTTCAAGAATAATGGCGGAAAGGACGACGATAAAGACACCCTCATGTCTTTTCGTGTTTCGCAAAATTCGGCAAAGCTGCTCGCCACTGACAAGCGGCATAATCAGGTCGGTAAAGACCATTTCCGGCTCATAATCGTGAAGAAGTTCCAAAGCCTCAAGACCTGTTCCGGCTGTTTTAACGATGCACCCTTCCTGGATGAGAATAGAAGAAACAGCTTTGAGGAGAACCGGATTATTATCAACAACCAGGGTTTTTATGGCCATTTATTGTCCAAAAATTACATCTTTAAAAAAACTGACCAACTTTCGCCTTCTGCCGGCCATTTTCAACTGCTCTGGAATGAGGTCTGTCTGGCTTATCTTCATCACCGACATCTTGTATTCAATATGACTTGCCAGACGATTGTCGATGTACCAGGCATACATGAGCCCCATCAATAGACCAGGTGGTGTGAACCCCTCGCCTTTATTGATCAGGCGGGTATAATGGTTGTCATCCTCTGTACAACACATCCGTGCGAGAGCAAGAAACGATCTTACCTGCTCATGGGTCAGAAAACACTTGCGTTGATCTTTATCCTGAAGATACAGGTGATACACCCGGCCCAGAGGGAGGTCATCAATTTTCACCTCATTCATCACCTTTTTTTTGGCGTAATTGCCAAGAAGTGATTCTCCCAGAGCAATCATTAGAGCAATCTCAAGTTTCTGCCTGACTTCGATCTGATCTCCTCTGATTTTAATGGATCTATCGATCGGGTCAAAAAAGGAAAAAACATTATCCCACTGCTGATCCCTGTTCCAGTATTGACGATCTATGCAGTAGATGGCATCGAAATAGTTGAGATGATGCAAAGGGATGACCGGATGAGTCCAAATGATATCACAGACATCATCCCGTAAATCCTCTTTATCAATTGTCAGGTCATCGCCGACACAATGGATCGGCACTTTTCCAAGTTTTTCTTTGATACCGACAAACCGTCTGCATGGCAGAATGCGTGCGGCGCCATCCGGCGGCTTGTAACGGGTCAAGGGAGTAGTTCTTTCTCGAATACTTGGTCCCTGGCTAGGCAGAAAACAGCTCCGCCCATTATACAGCCCTTTTATTGCAAGAGCTAATATGTCTGGATCGTGCTGTATGACTCCTCTTTCCACCAGAGCCTCCCGTGAATACACCCCGCATTCGATGGGAATATAACCTTCACGAAAGAGCTTGTCCCGATCGACAAAGATGGGAACCTTGCCTTCTACGGCGTAGCTTTGCAGTACCGATGCCGGAATGTCATTTAATGAAATGCACAGCACCTCATTAAAGAGTCCTCTCGTGCCTCCTGGAATATTTTTTTCATAGGCACGGATCATGTCCGAAACATGAAATTTCCTCTCTGGATCGGCAATACTCAGATCGGTTTCTCCAGCCTGAACCCAAAGATTTGACACCAACACTTTGAGCGCTTTACGGTTGTTGCGAACAGCATCTGCCAGACCAGGCACTTTAAAAACCGGAATGATAGACGAATACAAGCTGCCCGGTGCGAGGATCAAAATATCGGCATGTTCAATATCCGTCAGCACTTCATCGTATATTCGAACGGTATCACAATAGTCTACCCTGACACTGTCGACCGGAAAGCCCCTGCGTGACTCGCTCAGTTTATGTTCGCCAACTATCTCCACGCCGTTGGTATACAAAACTCGCAGTTGGGCAGGTGTAGATGTACTGGGAAGTACCGCACGTTCACAGGCACCAATTACCTTGGCCAGTGTATTGATGCCTTTAAAAATGGCCCTATGCAGCAGCTCCTGCTCCTGAGCGAGCATATCGTTTGATTTTTCCTGATCGATTTCTCGGTAAACGGCGGCCACTAACAACAAGTTACCGAGACAGTGCGGACGTTTCAACGTTTCTGTCAACCGTTGGTCGGTAAAGAGATATTCCAACAGATACTTGAAATACTGTTCCAAGGCGCGCGGCAGGCCACGAATTAGATTGGTAACATCTTGGAACTGCCGAGTTTCCCTGACAAACTGCTGAGCAAATCGCAGGTTGAACATTTCGGCGAGGGTCGCGACTATTTTTCCTGCCTCGAAGCTGTTGACAGTATATCTTTTTTGCAGATTACGGCTTTTAATGGACGACAGCAATACATGCCGCATATCGCCAACGGCGACAAGCGGTAAATCCTTTAAAAGCTCTCCTGTTGAGCCACCATTGTCTGTAACACAAACAATTGACCGTGTCTGTGGGAAGATCTCTTTCAGCCCGACAAAAGGGTTTATTGCCCAGTTTTCCCTTCGTGAATCGCCGCCGACAATATTTGACAGACCAGTGCCTCCGCCGAACACCACAACTTTAACTTCTTCAACACTCGTCTCAAGAAGTTCATTGCGCAAAGTGAGAAGATGTGTACGGGCAATCGAATGTACATTGTCGGGAATTCCCCGGAGCACCAGATCGATAATTTTTTCCCGCAGATCCAGCTGCGGCAGGAGGTCCAGCGGTGAGAGCTGAACTTGCTGAATTTCCCTGAGTTTCTCAAGTATCAAACCTGACCTCATAAGGTTGGAATTGGGTGCATTCCATCTATTGTCTGTAATTATTCAGGAACAGTCAAATGATTATCGGGTTGCCAGTAGATATCGCTCGACTCGCAGAAGTTCCTCGGGAGTGTCGACTTCTATGGAATCATGTTGGGTTATGACCAATTTGATTTTGTAGCCGTGTTCCAAGGCTCGTAATTGTTCAAGTTTTTCAAATCGTTCCCACTCTCCTTCGGGCAGCGCCACAAAGGACAAAAGGAAGCTTTTACGATAGGCATAAAAGCCAAGATGTTTGTAATACGTCGGTTTGCGTTTGTCGTTCGGGTTACGTTGAAAAGGAATAGGTAACCGGGAAAAATAAAGTGCATAAAAATCACGATCGAACACCGTTTTCACGTGGTTAGGATCATTTATTTCTTCTCGGCGAACAATTTTGTAAATCAAGGTAGACATCGGCAGGGCCGGGTCATCGAGCAGGGGTTGGGTAACCTGCTGTACCACCTCGGCCGGAAAAAGCGGTTGATCGCCCTGAATGTTCACCACCACATCATCCTCGGAAATTTTGAGGATTTCTGCGGCCTCAGCGAGCCGGTCGGAACCGGAGACGTGATTGTTGCGGGTCATAACATATTCGCCGCCAAAACCCTCAACACAGCGAGCGATACGTTCGTCATCGGTGGCGACAACCACTCTGGCAAGTATACCCACCGCCAGGGCTCTTTCAACCACATGTTGAATCATTGGTTTGCCGGCTATCGGTGCCAAGGGTTTACCGGGAAAGCGATTTGATTCGTAACGTGCTGGAATAATAGCTATAACTTGAGATTTTTTTATTTGCATAATAAAGATGCTGGTTATTTCAAGATGGGTCGGGTACTGTGCTGCTCTACCCGTTGAATAAATCTTCAATATGACGGAAGGAATGTGGATGCATTCTCCATTATCAATATCCGTTTCATCTACAATACCTTCAGCGATTTTTCTACAAAAAGCGGTTGACCTGGCGAAGAAACTCCAACTGCCCTTGGTTAATCAGATATCTCCATCCTTGTCTGATTTTCTCCTCACCTATACACCGGAAGGCCTGAAACTTCTTCAAATTTTGCCTGGTTCAAAGAATCCTCGCTGCCTTCTCTTTGTCGATTTTGTGCACGGCAAGAATGGTTACCGATTAGCAAAAGATTGTACCATCAAACAACCGCTTGCCCGGGCTAACGGCATAAAACCAGGGTTTCGACCAAGCGTCTTAGACGGCACCGCTGGACTCGGTGGTGATGCCTTTGTTTTGGCTTGTCTTGGTTGCCGGGTGACAATGTGTGAAAGATCGCCGATCATCGCCGCTCTTCTCCACGACGGGTTACACCGAGCAGCACAAATGGAAAAGACGTCAGCCATCATAAATGAAAGATTACGGTTGGTGGTTGCCGACACGCAAACCTATCTCGAGCAATGTCAGGAAAGCTATACAACAGTGTATCTCGATCCGATGTACCCGCATCGTCATGATTCTGCACTCAATAGCCAATCAATGCGGACTCTCAGAACTCTTGTCGGTGATGATCAAGACTGCGGCTTATTGCTGAACACTGCCATAAAACGGGCAGGAAACCGAGTGGTGGTTAAGCGTCCCCGATGGGCACCGACACTGACCGAGCAGGCCCCTTCCCATAGTATTGCCATGAAAAACAGTCGGTTCGATATCTATCTGACCTTCAATAATCAGCCATTCTAGATCACTTATGATATTTTTCTCCGGCCTTGATGGTATACGCTCGATAAAGTTGCTCAACCAGAAGCATCCGGGTCATATCATGGGTAAAAGTCATCTGAGAAAGGGAGAGGCAAAGATGCGCAGCTTGCAAAACGCCGGCAGAATGGCCATCAGGACCACCGATAAGATAACACACCTGCTTAATCCCCTGCATCTCCCACTCATCAAGCTGTCGAGAAAGTGCCTCGGAGGAAAATTGCTTGCCCCGAGGGTCGAGAACAACGACAAGGGCGCCGGGAGGAACTGCCTGCAACAGCTGCATGCCCTCTGCATCGACGGCCGATTGTTGACCCCGCATCCGCCCTTTTTCTTTCAACAGTGTTATGGAAAAAGATGTATAGTGACGCAACCGCGAAACATATTCTTCAAAACCTTCGGCAAGAAACCTGTCTTTGATTTTCCCTAAAAACAGCAGTTCATGTTTCATTGTTGCTGGAAGAGCGGCAAGCGCAGCAGGAAAAATCGGCGTTTTTCAGAATTTCTTGCAAAATTTCACAGAATTGCTGATATGAAATATTCTTATTAATACCAGGACAGGAATCGGCGATGGTCAGATAATTGTTTTCATCGGCGAGAATTGAGGGATGCAGTGGCCATTGTGCGCATCGCCAAGGCCTGCCTTCATGCACTTTGCAGCCCTGATCATAAAAAACACAATGGCCGTCGACCGTCTGCATCTGCACCGTAATACCGGTGGTTCGCCAGAATTTCTTGCGAATTTCCTCTTCCGGCATCTTTAGAGCACACTCCATTCTTTTCCTGTCATCTTCATTGAGGGATATGGTTGTATGACCGTGACAGCAAGCACCACAACGTTGGCAGGAGAAAATCCTCGAATCTGATACCATATTAATTAAACCTCGTGATAAAAAGCACACATAAGGAGCCGTAAGGAAATGGTCATAAAGTGCCTAGCTATTTCCTAACGGCTCCTCATCAGGCATTGCCAATGACGTCTTCGTACGTGGCGATATCTATACCATATTGCATTGCCGCCGCCTTCCATTTGAATTCATCGGGACTGTTAAAGATGATCTCATCGTTTGCCGGAACGCTCAGCCAACCATTCGAAATCAATTCACGCTCGAGCTGGCCCGGCCCCCAGCCGGTATAACCAAGAAGGAAAAGATAATTTTTCGGCCCACACCCCAAGGCAATATCCTCAAGAACCCTGGTTTCTCGAGTGAGCGACACGGTGTCACTGATGTCCAGCCGGTGTTCAGCAACATAGTCCGAGACATAGAGAATAAAAGCCGACTCCAGCTCAACCGGACCGCCGATATATACCGGTGGCAAATCGCCTTGGGGAATAGGCAGGTTGGCTCCACTAATAATTTCGGCCAGAGAAAAAATCCGGTTTGGTTGATTAATAGCTACTCCCATCGCTCCTTCATCGCTATGGGCACAAATATAGATAACATGCTCCTCAAAGCGGGGATCGGGCATCTGTGGGGTCGAAACCAAAAAGGTGCCGGCAAGAGAATTGGTTCCGGATGATGAATATTCATTCATAACCGATCCTTGTTTTGAGGATTATCTGTTTCAAAGGCACGTATAAGGGAGATAGTCTCCCGACCCGGCGCTCCAAGCCCATAATGTGGTCCTTGGGAGATTCTATCAGACTCCTGTTCGCCCCGTCAAGGTCTTCGCCTGGTTATTCATCGACTGACACGCAACATTACGCAACAGAAAAAAGATTGGCCATGACAAATCTGCCTGTATGTCATAGTATGGGTTAGCAATATGTCAGAATATGAATGTTGATATCCTTAGCCATATTCCCTCGGGGACTGCAATGAAGAGTGATTTACAAAAAATATTGACCTGCGATCATCATGACCCCTTCCGTTATCTCGGAGCCCATTTCGATGTGCCGGAGACTGGCATGGTAACACTCCGAACTTTTCAACCGCATGCCCGCGAGGTTAAATTGCTGCTCTCCGGCATCACCATCGTCATGACCCAAACGGCCTCGGAAGGGCTGTTCGAAACGATATTCGCCATCGGCGAATTGACCACCCCACTCCTCGACCCCTACACCTATCGCTTTGAAATACATTTTCATAGTGGTGTGGTTATTACCACCAATGATCCCTACCGCTTTCCAGTTCTTCTCGGGGAGCAGGACCGCTTTCTCTTTAACGCCGGGAGAAACTACAAACTCTATGAGCATATGGGTGCTCACCCAACGAAATGCCAAAATATCGCCGGAACAGTTTTCAGGACCTGGGCGCCAAACGCCCGGGCGGTTTCGGTAATCGGCAATTTTAATGGCTGGGATGGTCGGGTACATCCCATGCGATCTCTTGGGGCATCGGGAATCTGGGAGCTTTTCCTGCCCCACCTGGCGGAGGAGGAAATCTATAAATTCCAGATAAAAACTCAAAACGAAGACACCCTGGAAAAATCAGACCCCTTTCAGTTTTATGGGGAACTGCGACCAAAGTCGGGCTCCGTCGTCAGGTCAATCAGCAATTATATCTGGCACGACCGCGAGTGGCAAGAGGCCCGAAGGACAACCGCACCCTACAACCAGCCGCTGTCAATTTACGAAGTCCATCCCGGCTCCTGGCAGAGAGACCCGAGTAATCCCGAGAGATTTCTCACCTTCAGGGAACTTGCCGGCACACTTATTCCCTATGCGAAACAGCTGGGATTCACCCATATCGAATTGATGCCGGTCATGGAACATCCTTTGGATGAATCGTGGGGATATCAGGTTACCGCACCCTATTCCATTACCAGCCGATACGGCACGCCGGAAGACTTCATGTTCTTTGTCGATACCTGCCACCGAAATGAACTGGGAGTTATTCTTGATTGGGTTCCCGCTCATTTCCCCAAAGATGCGCATAGTCTCGGCAAGTTCGATGGATCAGCCCTCTACGAACACGAAGACCAACGGCGGGGTTCACATCCGGAGTGGGGGACATATATCTACAATTACGGTCGGAACGAAGTGAGCAATTATCTTATTGCCAACGCTCTGTTCTGGCTTGATAAATACCATATTGACGGACTCCGGGTCGATGCAGTGGCATCAATGATCTATCTTGATTATTCAAGAAAAGATGGGGAATGGCTACCCAATTGCTACGGCGGCAGGGAGAATCTTGAGGCCATCGAATTTTTCCGTCACCTCAATGCCATCGTCTACGAGTTTTTTCCCAACACCCTGTTGATCGCCGAAGAATCGACCAGCTTCTATGGCGTTTCAAAGCCAACCAATCATGGCGGACTTGGTTTTGGATTCAAATGGAACATGGGCTGGATGAACGATATTCTTAGTTATTTTTCCAAGGATCCGTTATATCGCAAGCATCACCACAACACCCTGACCTTCTCTATCATGTACGCCTTTTCGGAAAATTTCATCCTCCCTCTTTCCCATGACGAGGTCGTGCACGGCAAAAAATCCTTGATTGACAAAATGCCCGGAGATATCTGGCAGAAATTTGCCAACCTCCGTTTGCTGTTCTTGACCATGTGGATGCATCCCGGCAAGAAACTGCTCTTTATGGGCGGAGAATTCGGGCAATGGTCGGAATGGTATTGCAAACAGAGCCTTGACTGGCATCTGCTCGAAGAAAATGGATACCATGGTAAATTGCAGACATTTGTCGGTGATTTGAACAGGCTGTACACAACCCACCGGGCATTGTGGGAACAGGATTTCAGCGATGCAGGCTTTTCCTGGCTCGATCTGGAAGACAGAAACAATTCCATCATCTCCTTTGCCAGGTTCGGTAAAAATCGTCGAGATCAGCTGGTGGGCGTCTTCAATTACACGCCGCAGGTTTTCTCCAACTATAAGATAGGTCTGCCGGATGCCTGCAGATACCAGGAGGTTTTCTGTTCAGATTACGCCCTGTACGGCGGCACGGGGGGGAGTGACCAAAGCAGCTATCGGCCAATTGCCGAGCCCTACGCTCAGGCACCATATCACACAAAAATCTCCATACCACCACTGGCCGGCGTCATCTTAGCACCGATCAACGATTAGGAGCCTACCATGCCAAAGAGTACTCTACACCCACCGGGTGAAAAAATGAAAAGAGCCATCCTGGAATTGTCGGAGATTCTCACCAATAAACCAGAGAAAAAGCGTCAGCAGCTTCTCCAGCAAGTAGCCATAAAATTCGATCTCTCTCCCAACGAATGCGCCTTTTTGGAACGCCACTTCCAGGAGGATCATGGTGTCGTAACACCACCATCTTGAGCAGGAGATCAGTGACCGGCTGACAGTGCGCTTCTCGCGCGTATGAGTTCATAATAAAAGGCCAGGGTCTGTTCACACATTGCCTGGGCAGTGAAGTTTTCCGACACTCGAAGCTTGCCGGTTTCGCCGAATTTGCGCAATTGCTCTCCATCCATCGTCAAAGCCTCATCGATTGCCAAGGCCAACGCCTTGGGATCGGAGGGCTGCACTAACCAGCCGTTTTTTCCAGGTACCACTGTCTCAAGGCTTCCGCCGTGAGCCGTAGCAATGACCGGTTTGCCCATCGCCATTGCTTCTACCGTGGTCCGACCAAAGGCTTCAGGCTCAAGTGACGATGTTGATAATACTATATCTGCCAAGATAAAAGCCGCAGGCATATCATTACAATGTCCAACCAGATGCACTTTGCCAAGTAGACGGTTTTTTACAATAAATTCATTGAGCTCGGCAGTATATCCAGGATTTTCCCTGAAGTCGCCAACGAGCACCGCCTGGAAGTTGGTACTTTTGACATGCAGCAGGCTTTGCAAAAAAAGTTCCTGACCTTTCAATCTGGTCAATCGCCCAGGAAGCATCAGCACAGTTTTGTTCCTGTCTATTCGCCAAGCTTCTCTTAAGGCATCAACCCGCTCCTTTGCCACCAAAGCCGGATCAAAAGATTCCGCGTCGACGCCGCGAAATATCAGCCGCACATTGTGATTACGCCGATATTTCTCAAAAATGTGTCTTTTAATGCTTTCCGAAACGGCAATAACCCCATCGCCCTTGGTCATAATTGCACTGTAGGCATTTACTGAATAAAATCCATGAAAGGTCGTCAGCAGTATTGGCTGCTCATTTTTCGGCAGGGTCAGCCAGGCCACATAGCCTATCCATGCCGGCATTCTTGAACGAAGATGCAGAACAGCGACCCGATTCTTTTTAATCAACCGGCGCAAGGGCCAAATATGCAAGAGGGAAAGAGGACTTTTTGAACCTATGTTTTTTTGAAAATGAGAGCTGCCTTCCCGCTCCAATTGTTCGACCAGCCTCCCTCCTCCGGAGGCGACAATCGATTTGTGACCGTTTCTTACGAGATAGCGGCCCATTTCCACAGTTCCCCTCTCTACCCCGCCACTGTTCAGCTCGGGGAGTAACTGCAGAACCGTCAGGGTTTCCAGTCTCCGTTCCTTTTGTCGCACACTATATACTTCATGGTAAAGCGCCAAGGTCTTTTCACACATGGCTTTAGAGGTGAATCGTTCATTAACCCATATTCGCCCCTGTCTGCCAAGTTGCCGAGCATGATCGAGATTTTCGAGGGCCTCCATAATGGCGTTCGCCATGGATACCGGGTCAAGCGGCGGCACCAGCCAGCCGGTTTTTCCGGGAAGAACGGTTTCAAGGCTGCCGCCATGAGCCGTGGCAATGACCGGCTTGCCCATCGCCATAGCCTCAATGGCTACTTTGCCAAAGGCCTCAGGTTGGGTGGAAGAGGCTGAAATAACTACATCGGCAAGAAGGAGTGCCGCCGGCATATCGGTACAATGGCCGACGAGCAAGATTTTGTCTTGCAACTCATGATAGCGAATTTGTTCCAACAATTTCCGGGAAAAAGAGGGATTTTCTTCAGTTTCGCCTATTAAAAGCGCGATGAATTGTTGATTTTTTATGCGTGCGAGACTTTCTATAAGGAGATCCTGTCCTTTCCACTGTGTGAGCCTTCCAGGAAGAACGATTATCGGTGTTCCCTTGTGGCGGGGAAGCCACTTTTCCCGCAGCACACCAATGCGTTCCGGAGAAACAACGTCAGGCGAAAAATCCCGGACATCAAAACCGCCATGGATAAGGCTGATCCGCCCTGCATCAATCCTGTAATTATCAATGATATGTTTCTTGATCGTTTCGGAAACCGCGGCGACCTTCTCGCCCTTGGTCATTATCCGCGAGTATGAATTGACTGAATAAAAGCCATGGAAGGTGGTAATAAGGGAAGGCCTTTGATTTTCAGGTATAAGCTTCCAGGCAAGATAACCGATCCAGGCGGGTAAGCGAGACCGGAGGTGGAGAATATCTACCCCCTCGTCTTGCAGGTATTTTCGCAGCTTTGAAACATACCGCAGACAGCGCAGACTCTTCTCACCGATATGCGGCCAGAGCACATGGCTACAGCCGTTTTTTTCCAGTTGCGGTACCAGGCGCCCGCCCCCGGAAATAACCACGGAGCGGTATCCATTTCGCGCAAGATATATAGCAACATCGAGTGTTTCTCCTTCAACGCCACCTTCATCAAGTTCAGGGAGGACCTGAACGACAGTCAGTTTTTCAGCGACCATATCTGTAGAATCCGTTCAGCGCAGCGCAGCGCTTCATTGAGTTCAATACCCTCACGCCAGGAAGCGTTACCCTGTTCCCAGGAAGAAAAAGAGATAACGAGTCCTTTCTCCAGCAACAGGTCCTCGTTTTTTTTGAATTTGCTGTTTTCTTTTCGCCACTGCATAGGGAAGATACCCACCCTGCAACCGGCGGTCAGCGCTTCGTAGATCATCGAAATCGAATCGGAAGTCACCCACACCACATGGCATTTATCATATTGGCTCTCAATCCACCCTGGCTGTGTCTCTTTATAGTCAAAAAAAGTGACATTGGTGAAATCGCCGGCAATTCCCTGCATCATTTGGACGGTTTCCTGGGGAGTCCGTGGGGAGGAGGAGATGATCCAATGCCTTCGAGGTTCCCTCTGAAGGATCTGCCTGGTCATGTTGGTAATTTTTATTGTTTCCCAGGTATGACTTTTAAAATCAACTCCTCCAAGCAGGATCATACCACAATCTTCTTTATGTTGGTGTTTGTTGCTCGAGAGGTTCGGCGCACCGATGGTATTCATGATATTGTTCCGTTCCGAGAGCCCATCATGCTCAGGAACACAACAAAGATCAAAGCGATTGCGGATAAATAGGGCCGGGGACATACAGGTAACAGCAGGAATTGCGTATCTCTTTTTAAAAAGCAACAACGGGAGATGGGTTCGACTGCCGGTTCCCAGCAAAAGGTCGGCATCATCAATTCGCGGATGGGACCACCCTTTTACCGGTAGGTAAAGGAGCACTAATTGCTTGAGCAAGGCAAGCGGCGACACCGGTACAACAACGATTTCCCGTGTCTCTATTTCGACTCGGGTCTGCAATGCTTGAATTAAACCCTTGGTTTGCTTTTCATGTCCGGGTCTTCCATCCAACAGCGCAACAACACAAAGTCGACGCTTTTGGGCAGGAATCACCGATGGTTGAGAGGAAGCTGCCGGGTAGCCTAACACGTTACAAACGGTCCGACACAGGTGGCCCTGCGTGAGGAACGCTTGGGGGCGGAGGTCTGCGCATACCTCCGCCGGCCAGTTTGACGATAATCTGATTCGATTTTTGCAGACGTTTTGTCATTGTTTTAAAGAGGTGCCGTGAGACATCAGGGTACTTGTCGATAATCTCTTCGAGTTTATCACCTGGGAAGCGTTTTACCGTCGATCTCCCCTGAGAGATGATCGACGCTGTACGTTGCTCTCCGGTAATCGACGCCATCTCGCCGAAATATTCACCGGGTTCGGTAAGTTCGGCAATTTTTTTACCACCTTTGACAACCGTCAGGGCACCGCGAATTAGTTTGAAAAAGTCGATATCCTTATTGCCTTCCCTGATAATCACATCACCATCTTCATAGTTTTCCTGATCCGGGTTGACCAGATAAGCCGGAAGACTTTCCCTGTGTGCCACGGTGCGGCGCAGGGCTTCTTCAACGCTCGTTATGCCTACACGAACCTTCTGCAGGGCGGCATCGCGCAAGGGGGTCATGCCTTCGAGAACAGCGATTTTACGCAATTGATCTTCGGGTACCTCAGCACTGATCGCCTTGGCAACTTCATCGGTTATTTCCATCAATTCGAAGAAACCGACACGCCCTCTATAGCCGAGACCGTTGCATTCCTGACAGCCGTTGGGCCCGTAGATAGTCAGGTCATTGACTTCATCTTCACGAAAACCGATCTTTAGCAGTTCTTCAGGTTCATATTTGACGATTTTTTTGCAGTTAGTACAGAGTTTTCGCCCCAATCTTTGCGAAAGCACCATGGTAACCGAAGAGGCAAGCATGTATGGTGGAATACCTATATCGACAAGACGACCAATGGTCGCCGCACTGTCATTGGTATGCAGTGTCGAAAAAACCAGATGCCCAGTCATGGCCGCCTTGATGGCAATTTCCGCCGTGTCGATATCCCGGATCTCACCAACCATGATTATATCAGGATCCTGGCGAAGAAAGGCCTTAAGCGCCGCAGCAAAAGTCATACCGATCTCTTTATGGACGTTGACCTGATTAATCCCCTTGAAGTTGAACTCCACCGGATCCTCGGCTGTAAGGATTTTGATATCCTCGCTGTTCATCGAGTTCAGGGCGGAATAGAGGGTAACCGTCTTCCCCGAACCAGTCGGCCCAGTGACCAGCAGCAGTCCCTGCGGCCGACTGAGACATCTTTTCAGCATCTCGAAGGTTTGTTGTTCGAATCCAAGCTTGGTCAAGTCAACGTCTAATGACGCTTTATCAAGAATACGTAGAACCACTGATTCGCCAAACAAGGTCGGCAACGAGGAAACACGAAAATCAACCGAGCGGTTTTTCCCCATGCGCATCTTGATGCGCCCGTCCTGCGGTACACGGCGTTCGGTAATATCAAGTCCTGAGAGAATTTTCAGCCTGGCGACCAGGGCGTTTTTGATAGTGAGAGGAAGGTTCATCGACTTAAATAACGAACCGTCTTTGCGGTAGCGAACCTGCATGGTTTTTTCATAAGGTTCGACATGAATATCGGAAATCCCTTCCTGGACGGCTTTTATCAGAATGCCATTAACCAGCTTGATAATCGGGGCATCGGAGGCGGCAAACTGCTCGCCGATATCATCGGCAGAATCTCCTTCAATTTCAAAATCATCGGCAGCCTCGGCAACAATCGATCCGAAGTCATCAACCTGGGTGACATCCATCTCGCCGGAAGTCTCCTCAACTGCCCCAAGAAAGGATTTCGCCTCTTCGTCATTGATGCCGTAATATTTCCGATAGGCCTCGACAATATCGGCCTCGGTGGAGACACAAACGGAAAGTTCCTTGTTCACGTGATTTTGCAGTTCCTCCACCGAGGTCACATCACAAGGCTCGGACATGGTAATCTGCAGGGTGTTTCCAGCCATCCGCAAGGGAAAGGCTAAGTATTTTTTTGCTTCACTGTAGGGGAGAAGCTTGAGAGCATCCTTTGATGGTGGCTCGTTTTTAATAACGACTGCCGGATAATTATGCTGCCGACTAAGGAAATTGATGACGGTATTTTCATCAATATATTCAAGTTGCCGTAAAATCGTACTCAAACGGCCGCCGCTCTTCTGTAGGATTTTTTTAGCAGTCTCCAGTTGACTGGGTGTTATGTATCCGGCCTTACTTAATAATTCACCAATTTTGACTTTTCCCGCGCCGGATTGATCTTTGACCGTCTTCTTCATCGAAGATTTGCGCTGCGAATCGTCACTTCTTAGGGCCATAACTGTTAACCGTTGTCAGGATGTTTTGAGGATACCGGAAAATTATATCATCTACTTGAGACAGATAACAGCTAGCAAATCAGATACCGTTTCTGCATCTCTTTTTGCAAAGGGAGCATTATTTCCCGCATGGATGGTTCTGCTGCCGGTGTTGTTCTCAAGGTAAAGATATGTTGCCACTCTACAAGGTTGCAAAAAACAATGATTTCGGTTTTACAAGAATTCGGCAATACGGTCCTGGCAGCCTGGGGACTTACCGTCTCCAGAAGCTTAAGGTAGGTAGCTTCGGCCTGTTCCATGGCCTCTTTCCAGAGCTGATATTCTTTACTTTCCTCCACGAAAAACATCGGCTTGATAAAGGTTACCTGATTATCAAACTTGTCCTCGCTATAGCGGCAATAGCGCTGGCTTTCCTGAAGAAAAGAACAGAGTCGATGTCGCACCAACTCATGGGTAACAGCACGATTGACCACAAATTTGACACCGACAAACCTGTGGCGCAAGCGAAGTTCTTCCGGAAGCAGGTCAACCTCGGAAAGATTCATTTTGGTTATACTGATACCGCCCTCCCTTGCCGGAATTTTGTTCACATCAACTATTTTTTCGAACAGATAGGGCACCAAACCAACAAGTTCAAACATCAGGTTGTTTACCAGCTGATTTTCAGGATGCAGGAGATAGAGCTCTTTAAAGGCACGCATCGATGCCGTGAGCAGCATCCCCTCCGGGAGTTTGTCAATGACCAGAAATTTCGGCTGGCACTCAAGTAGCTCATCAATATGGCTTTGTCGGCATATTACACGAAATGTTAAAACAGCCATTTCCAGAACTGAATTATGGCCATGGGCCGCTATCTTGCTGACAAAAGGGATTGCTGAATCCTCGGTGATTTTATCTTCACTTTTATAACAGACCCGCCCACATGCCTCCAGTCGAACGGCTACAGAAGAGCTGTCCAGATCATCTTGAATTTGAAAGAAGGGCTCCATTATATTCATACTGCTATCCTTTCCAGAAAGGCGACAGTTTTCGTAATGATTCTATGATTGCCGGCATCTTGGCGATTACCAGATCGACCTCCTCAACGGTGTTATAGACACTCAACGAAAAACGGATGGATCCATGGGCCGCGGTAAAAGGCACCCCCATCGCTCTGAGAACATGGGACGGCTCCAAGGAACCGGAGGTACAGGCCGAACCGGAAGATGCACAAATTCCGTGTTGATTCATATGCAATAGAATGGCTTCGCCCTCAACAAATTCAAAACTGATATTGGCGGTGTTAGGTAACCGCTCCGTTTTGTGACCATTGAGCATGGATTTGGGGATGACGGCCAGCAACTTTTCCTCCAACCTGTCACGCAACTGCTTCACTCTGCTGTTTTCTTCGATCATCTTTTCCGCTGCCAACTCGCAGGCCCGGCCAAGTCCAACGATCGATGCGACATTTTCGGTCCCGCCACGGCGCCCGTGCTCCTGATGCCCACCCATCATAAAAGGGACAAAGAGTGTGCCTCTTTTGATATACAGGACGCCCACACCTTTGGGCGCATGCAGTTTGTGACCGGATAAAGAGAGAAAGTCGATATCCAAGCTCTTCAAATCAATGTTAATTTTTCCGACGGCCTGGACCGCGTCAGTATGAAACAGGATACCCCTGTCTTTGGCCATCCTGGCCATTTCGGCAACTGGAAAAATAACCCCGGTCTCGTTATTGGCCCACATGACACTAACGATGGCGGTGTCTTCGGTGAGTGCCGCCTGGTATTCCGCCATATCAAGCATGCCCTCGGCATCAACCTTCAATCGTGTTACCCGGTATTTATGGCCGGTTACCGTTTCGAGATTTTCACAAAGATTTTTCACCGCCGGATGTTCAACCCTGGTAGTGATGATGTGCCTTTTTTCCGGGTCGGTCCGGAGAGCGGAAAGAATAGCAGTGGAATCACTCTCCGTGCCGCAACTGGTAAAGGTGATTTCACCAGGTTCCGCACCGAGCAGAGCCGCCACCTTGATTCTCGCCTCTTTAACCGCCTGCCCGACCTGACCACCGAAGGTATGCATGCTCGACGGGTTACCGTAGGATTCCGTTAAGAATGGCATCATTGCCTCAACCACCTCGGGTGCAACCCGAGTGGTGGCGTTATTATCCATATAGATGACGTTCGGGTTTCCAGCGGTCATGAGTTGTTCTCCTCAACGATCAGGCTGGCCAACACCAGTTCCCGCAGCTTCTTTTCAACATATTCCTTGATAGTAGTCTGCGATTTATTGCAACTCTTACAGGCGCCACGCAGTGAGACGATCACAAAGTCACCATCGACATCAATAAGTTCGATATCGCCACCGTCTTTTTTCAACCCCGGCCTGATCTCTCGTTCCAGGACTTCTTCGATTTTTTTGATTTTCTGCAAAGATGTCATCCTTTTCGGGGTGGCTTGGGGAATGGAAATTTCCGACTTGCCGCTGACCGTATCGTGCAGAATTTTTCGCAGTTTCTCTTCACACTTGCCGCAACCGCCTCCAGCCTTGGTGAAGTTGGTGATTTCTTCAACCGACCGCAGGCTGGACTCCTTAATTGCTCTGATAATCTCCAGATCGGTGACGCCAAAACATTCACAGACAACCTCTCCTTCGGCCATCGGCAATTTCAGTCCGCGATAATCGGCGATGGCCGCCTCCAGAGCCTCCCGTCCCATGACCGAGCAGTGCATTTTTTCCTTCGGTAAGCCGCCAAGGGCCTGAGCGATATCTTCATTGGTAATTTTCGCAGCTTCATCGACCGCCATACCCTTGATCATTTCGGTCAAAACAGATGAGGAGGCAATGGCGCTGGCACAGCCGAAGGTCTTGAATTTGGCATCTGTTATAATATCGTTTGCATCTATCTTCAGAGTCAGCTTCAAAGCATCACCACAGGCCAGCGAACCAACATCCCCCGTCCCGCTCGGCTTGTCAATTTCCCCAACATTTTGAGGGGTCAGAAAATGCTGTTGAACCTTATCGGTATATTCCCACATGGTGTACTCCTGAAATGAATGATAATAAGTGGATTTTCGTCACATGCTGATAATAATACCAGAATGATAAATTGCAACCGCCAACATCCCCGACACGGCTACTTTGCTTCATCTTCCAAGAGAATTTGCAGGCAGCATTGGTCTTATAAAATACCTGTTTCAACCAGCATATTTTTTGCCGCCATCAACCAGGTCGCTGGTCCCGGAAGGAGTTCTGGCTTCAACATAAAATCGCACCTTGGGCTCCGTCCCTGAGGGGCGAATCATCAGCCAGGAACCATCTTCAAAAACCATTTTTCGGCCGTCTAGGTGATAACCTTGACAATTCGTCTGGTCAGTGTCGCCAACTTTAACGACGCTTCCTTGCCGATACTTGGCCAGTCCTGCGAGAAGCCGCAACAGTTCATCGCCTTTGACACTTACCACGACTCCATCTCGTTCCGGATAATAGGCGCCGTACTGAGCTTCGATATTTTTCAGATAGTCGCCAAGGTTCATATTGGTCGCCAGCATCATCTCAAGGGCCAGCAACAGACCGATATACGCATCCTTTTCCGGGGTATGACCGATGATCGATATACCATCAGACTCTTCAAAGATAGACCAGTGCCCGGCCGATTACCGGTTTAAAATTTTTGAATCCGACACTTGGTTCGTAAAGATCTTCACCAAAAGCTGCAGCGAGGCCGTTGGCAAGATTGGAGGTGGCCACGGTTTTTGCCACCATCCCTTTTTTGCCTTTATATTCATGAAGAAAATGATAGGCCATGGCACCGAAATGATTCATGGTGATTTCCGTTGTCCCGTCGGTAAAACGGATTCTGTCGCCATCCGGATCAATTATTGCGCCAAGCTTCAGAGCTGCAGTGTTTTTCTGAAGTGTCTCTACAACATTCATCATATTGGCTGTGGAAGGTTCCGGAGCAACACCGCCAAAGGTCACATCAACAGTGTCACGAAGGACAATGAGCGCCGGTTTTGTGGTGTGGTTAAACAGCTCCCGCAGGTGTAAACGGCTTGATCCATGGACACAGTCAACGACCACGACCATATCGTCACGTTTGAGGAAAGTGGCAACCGCCTCGGCAAGGTCAAGTCCGTGCACCGGCTTATTCTCCTGCACCAATCTTTTCCAGGTGGCTAACGAATCAAAGGGCTGGACAAGAGAAAATGATCGCATCACTTCTTCTATGGTCGCAGGGATCTTCTCTTGAGTATACCCCTGTCCCACGAGTTTGCGGGCATTGGCGGTTATCGTTTCGGTTATCTGAGAAGCGGCTGGACCGCCATCCGCCGCATTGAATTTGTATCCACCATAGTCGAGGGGATTGTGCGAAGGGGTGAGATTAATTGAGAATGCTGCTTGCAGTTTGAGAACCGCGGCAGAAAGCACGCCGGTGGTTGACTCGCCGGCATAATGAACGTGAAAGCCTTTGTTTGCAAGAACAAAGGCGACATTTGCAGCAAGAAGGGGACCGGCGAATCTGTTGTCAAAGCCAAGAACACAGCCTCTGGCCTGAGCCTCAGTCAAACTCAGAACCCCCAGCAGTCCTGTTAAATTCGGATCTGATCCCAGATTTTCATACATCTGCACAATGGCCGCAGTCACCAGAGCCGTGGAGCGAACAAAAATGTCCTTGCCCAGTTTGCCACGCCATCCCGAAGTACCAAAGGCGATGGCCTCCATGGGATCCCGGCGGTTGTCTCTGATTTCTTCATACAGCAGTTGATATGCAGCCGCTAAGGGTTCCTGCCAAGTGGCACCTTCTTTTTGTTTCCGAGCAACAATTTCTTTAATCAACCCAAGATAGTCACTGCGAGCATGATCTCCGGGGACAATAAATCTCTCAAACAACTGAACAGAATCTTCGGAAACAGTCATATATTTTGCCTCCATGTCGCGGCGGTAAGGGTTATGAGTACTGACGGCACGTCAGGAAAATCTCACCTAACTGGATTTTTCCACTTTCTGTGCTTGATCAATGAGCATAATGGGGATGTCATCTCGAATCTCATACAGAAGAGAACATTTTTCGCAGAGCAGCCCTTCCTCACCTCGCAGTTGTAGGGCACCCTTGCATTGGGGGCAGGCAAGAATTTCCAGCAAATCTTTGTTTATCATGATGTTCAACCTTATTTCTAAAAGATTTTTTGTTAATTAACGGGCGTTAATAATACTGTTGGCAACAATCGAAATTGATATTTACCTGAAACCGATTATGATTGCATGGATAAATTCCACCATGATTTTTTCCAATTCCTTCACGCTTTGAGAATAAAATGAAACAACAAATCGGTTTTATCGGCGGCGGTCAGATGGCAGAGGCACTCATCAGAGGTATCATTGCTTCAGGTCTGTATCATAAAGGCAATATCCTTGTTTCCGAACCCAATGATTTCCGCCGAGAGCATCTGGAAGACACCTACAAGGTCAAGACCTTCCAGAATAATCATGCTATCTTTGAGAAAAGCAAAGTGGTCATTTTAGCCGTCAAACCGCAAACCATGCGGGCAGTGCTGGAAAATTGCCGGCAATGCATTCAGCCGCATCACATCCTCATAACCATCGCGGCCGGCCTGCCGATCTCATTTTATATCAAGGCCATCGGCAAGGAAGAGACAAAAATCATCCGTGTGATGCCCAACACTCCGGCCCTGGTCCTGGAGGGCGCATCGGCACTCAGCAGAAATGAAAATGTCAGTGAAAAAGAGCTATCCGTAGCCGAGGAAATCTTCCTTGCTGTCGGAGAGGTGGTCATTCTTGATGAAGTCCATCTCGATGCCGTTACCGGCCTCAGTGGTTCCGGTCCGGCATATGTGTTTTCATTCGTCGAAGCACTTGTCGACGCCGGCGTCAAATCCGGATTGACTCGGGTAATCTCTGAAAAACTGGCACTCCAGACCATTTCCGGATCTATAAAACTGCTCAGGGAAAGCGGAGAGCATCCTGCTGCCCTGCGAGGCAAGGTGACCTCGCCGGGCGGAACGGCCATCACCGCCCTCCATGTCCTGGAAAAAGTTGGTTTTCACGGCATCATCATGGATATTGTTGAAGCCGCCGTCAATCGTTCGAAAGATCTGGGCAAGCTGGAATGACCTACAATTCAACGCCGTTCAGGACCACGAGAAGAATTGCAATCCGCCGTGCCGGCCTGATCACCAAAAAAGACGACGACCGGCCTGATGAATATGCAGCAACCCTTGCACCTTGGTTACAGGAGAAAGGCATCAGCGTTACCCTCAATGCCATCGTTCCCGACCTCGACATCATCATCGTCCTGGGAGGAGACGGTACTCTCCTGCACATTGCCGAAACCGCCGCCCGTCATTCTATTCCCGTCCTCGGCATTAACATGGGTAATCTCGGATTTCTCACGGAACTCACGGAAAACGAGACCTTTCGGGCCTTGGAAAAAATTCTCGACAAGTGACGTGACCATTGAAAACCGTTTAATGCTTCGTGCTCGTCTTCTTTCCGAAGATCAACAGACGGCGTATAGGTATGCCTTGAATGACGTCGTCATCGCTAAAAATGTGCTCGACAGACTGCTGAATCTTCGCACAGTTGCCGACGGACAATACATCACCACTTACAGGGCCGACGGTCTCATTTTTTCATCACCTACCGGATCAACGGCATACAACCTGTCGGCAGGCGGACCCTTGGTTTATCCTGGTCTCGCGACAATCACAGTAACACCGATCTGCCCCTTCATGTTAAGCAGCAGACCAATCATCCTCCCGGCCGATAAGCGAATCAAAACATGCTATGAGGCCGGCAACACGAGCGAGCGGGCCCAGGTAATCATTGACGGACAACCCTTCTGGGAGATGAAAGACGGTGATGAGCTGGAAATACAAACCGCCAAACATTTTCTCCAGCTGGTAGTCTCCTCAACCAGAGATTATTTTACAATCCTGCGCAACAAGCTGCACTGGGGATACCAGGAAAAGGATGGCGAAAAGTTACATTAACGTAAGGCATCCGCCCTTCATCTTCTTTTTTTTATCTGGTATTTTTTCATCTTATATTGCAGCAAACTCTTGGTGATGCCCAGTTTTTCGGCAGCTCTTGCTTGCACATACTCGGTATCGAGGAGGGCCTGAGTGAGCATTTTTTTTTCTATGACATAGAGTACGTCGTTCAAGCCGGCATCCTCCGGGAACATCAACCGCAGATCGACATCCTGAGCCAGTGGACTCGGTTCTTCAGCGTACTGAATGTCCGGATGCACATCATCCGCCTCAATAAGATCATTGCTGCAAAGAATGGCCGCTCGCTCAATGGTGTTTTCAAGCTCTCGGATATTTCCCTCCCAGGGAAGTTTCATCAGGAGCTTCAGGGCGTCGGCCGATATCTGCAATTTCGGCTTCGCCAGCTCCTTGCGGTATTTTTCGACAAAATATTCCGCCAGCAGCTGCATATCATCCATTCGATCTCGCAGGGCCGGCAGTGTAATGGGAATAACGTTGAGTCGATAAAACAGATCTTCCCTGAACCTGCCGGCCGCCACCTCTTCGCGAAGATCTTTATTTGAGGCGCTGATTATACGTACATCCACCTCGATGGTTTTTCCGCCCCCAACACGCTCAAAGGTCTTTTCCTGAAGGACGCGAAGCAGTTTTGATTGCAGGGCCAAAGGAATTTCGCCAACCTCATCCAAAAATATCGTCCCGCTATCAGCAAGCTCAAAGCGCCCTTTACGCATGGCCACCGCCCCGGTAAACGCCCCTTTCTCATGGCCGAACAGTTCGCTTTCCAGGAGATTTTCTGAGAGCGCCGCACAGTTGACGGCGATAAACGGCCGGGACTCGCGTGGGCTGTTGACATGAATGGCTTTCGCCACCAACTCTTTGCCGGTGCCGCTTTCACCGGTGATCAGCACTGAAGCATGGGTTGGGGCAACCTTTTCAATGAGCTGATACACCTGGAGCATTTTCGGGTTTTTCCCGACCATGCCGCCAAACCCGCTCTTGCCCTTAATCTCATCACGCAACCGACTGTTTTCACGGATAAGTGAATAATGCTGAGCTGCTTTCTTCAGGGTGATTATCAGCTCATCATTGGAAAAGGGTTTGGCAAGATAATTGAATGCACCGGCCTGCATTGCCTGAACTGCCTTGTCAACTTCGGCGAAGGCGGTAATAACGACAATCGGCAGGTCCGGGTTTTTTTCTTTGACTTTGTTGAGCAGCTCCAGGCCGTTCATGCCGGGCATCTGCATATCGGTTACCACTATATCAAGGTCAACTGCCTCAACTATCCTCAATCCTGACAAACCATCAGCAGCGGTAAAGACTTCAAATCCTTCATCTTTCAAGAGTTCCGACAAGACAATGAGATAATTCGGTTCATCGTCGACAACAAGGATCGAGTACATAGTCATGATTTTTCCCTTCAGGTATTTGGCACTGGTCGCGTAAGCGAATGGTTTTCTTCCCTGCGTCCCTTCATCTTTTCAAGCAGATTCCTGGGAACTGAACAATTCTTTCCGCCGGCAAGAGTGGTACCAGGCCGAATTGTGCCATGATAATCGCTTCCCCCGGTTGTGAGAAGATTAAGTTTTTTGGCTATGGTCAGGAGCTTTTTTTTGAATTGACGTGAATGCGTTGGGTAATATACCTCAATTCCATCAAGACCTGCTGCCTGCAGTTTGCTAATTACCTCGCTTACATCCTTTCCCGACTTTTCCAGTTGCTGGGGATGGGCAAGAACCGCCAACCCTCCGGCACTCTTAATCATTGCCATCGCTTCCTCAGCCTGCAGCACAGCCCGAGGAGCATAGGCCAAGCCCCCCTTTGCAAGATACCGATCAAAAGCCTCATCGATGTTTTTCACAGCGTGCTTTTGCATCAGGATCTGGGCAATATGCGGTCTACCGCTTTGCCCGTGCCCGGATATTTTTTCCAATTCCTGCATTTCTATGGCCACGCCGAGACGATTGAGGTTGGCGAGGATGATCTCGTTTCGCTCCAGGCGAGCGGCCTGAAGGCGGTGCAAAGCGAAAAGCAACGCTTTGTCCACGGGCTCAAACAAATATCCCAACAGATGCAATGAGTTGTCTCCATGTTTAACACTCAGTTCAAGACCAGGAACCACTTCAACGTCCAGCGACGCACCTGTCAACATTGCTTCCTCAACACCTTCGATAGTATCATGGTCGGTGATAGCTATAGCCGAGAGACCCTGCCTGTGAGCATATCGTACCAGCTCGGCTGGACTCATGCTGCCGTCTGAAAATGTCGAATGAACGTGCAGATCGATTATCATTATTGAGAATATACCAGATTTTGTATACAACCCGACCTCGCCCAAGATTGGTCGGCAAAACGTCAACACCATTGCCTCTAATACTCCACAGTATAACAACTTTCGTTCGGCAATGACAATATAGCTATGCAGAATCACATATTTTCCTTTACTTATTGTCAATCTTGTCCGATAAGGTTTCAATAATCAGCCAGTCAACCCCAGCGGAGTAAATTTATGTCCTCCTATCTTCCTTATATTTTGGCCCTTCTCCTTGTCGGCGGCTGTGCCGGCCGAATCCCGGAACCAATAACATATCCCTACTCACAGCAGCAGAAAATGGAGGCCTCACATCACTGGCAAGTCTTGGCGGAGGATCTTGCCAATCGTATCAATAATGAACTCATCATCACCGACAATGCAAGCAAAACCGTTTTCGTCAAGGAAACCTGCGGAAACGAGGCAACTCCCTGCAACCCTAGGGAGACCAGCAGTTTCAATGAAGCTTTTCGGGATTTGCTTATCACCAATCTGGTTGGCTACGGTATTCCGACCAAAAAACAGAATGACGATGAAACCTTGGAGGTTCTTTACAAGGTACAAATCGTCCGCCATGCCAGCGAGCGCATTCGCACCTTTCAACCAGGTCTCTTGACCGGCCTTTCTGCGGCTATTGTGGTTCTTCGCAACGTCCCAGGGGAGCTGGTTACCCTCGCTATAGGGGCAGCCACCGACGTAGCCAACGCCAATATGACAATTGATGGCCAATACGAAATTATTATTACCACCTCAATGCTGGCCGGCGGAAAATATCTCTTCAGAGCCTCTGATATCTATTACATTAATGATAAAGATTTCTGGCATTATCAAAACAATTTGTCGCAGGCAAAAACCATGAAACTCACCGGCCCGGAAGATCCAAAACTCCAAGCGCAAGGCAAACCTTTGCCAAATACCTTCAAACCTGCTCCAGAGAGCACCGAAATATCGACACCAGCCGGCAAAAAAGAGATATAGAGGCAAAGAAAATCATGAAATCTTCGCACATTACATTGTTGATCAAGCCCATTTCTCCCTTGCTGCAGATATCATCATGTCTTCTTTTTTGCTTGCTCCTGCTGCTTCAAACCGGCTGTTCAGACCTTAACGGTACACGATTGGAAAAAGTTTTTGGCAAAGACACCGATCTTATCGGTTTGTCCTATCAAATCGCTGAGAACTTGGTTGACCGTTCCATGCCTCCACTTGTACCCCTCCACCCGGACATGCCGGTCATGGTTACAACCTTTGTCGATAACAACGACCTCGCAAAAACCTCACGGTTCGGCAGATTGCTCCAGGAGCACATCACCTCCAGATTGGTGCAGCTTGGCTACAGTGTCCGTGAGATAAAGCTTACCCGAACAATCAACATAGACCCGAAATCCGGAGAAACCGTTCTCTCAAGGGATCTCTCAAAAATCAGCGGTGAGCTCCAGGCCCAGGCAATTCTCGCCGGGACAGTTGCCCGTTCCGACCGGATGTTATACCTCTCAGCGAGGCTTATAGCTCCGGAAAACAGCAACATCATCGCCTCATACGATCATCAACTGTACATGGACGATAATCTGCTGGCCCTGTTTGGTTTGCGGCACCAGGATGATATTGGCAATCCGATATCGGAACCGATGCAACCCGGCCTTATAAAAAACCCACTTAGCTGGTAATAAAGCCATGCCACTGCACGGAAAGGTCGCTCTTATCCCCGGCGCTTCACGCCCCATTGGCAAAGCGATTGCCCGTAAATTTGCGGGCCAGGGTGCCACCTTGGTCCTGCCGGTTTATGACTGGCCGGAATCGATAGCCGAGATGGAAGATGAATTTCATACTGCTTCGATTGATTATTTTTCAAACGTGGTTGATTTGCGACGGGAAGAGGAGGTGATATTGCTTGCGGAAAGTGTCAGAGCTCGCTTCGGCTCTCTTCATTTTCTTATCAACAATATTGAACGGGGCGGTATGCCTGTCGTACACGGGGGCTATGACCTGCCCCACAACAAGGGCCAATGGGATCTGGAAATTGCAACAACTATGAAAGCCAAATGGCTACTTTATCACCATTTCTTCCCACTCATGCAAGGCCGCGCCGGGGGATCGGTAGTAAACATCTCATCAATTGCCGCGATAACCGGCCGGAGCGGGCCGGCCGCTGTTTTTTTTGGCGACGGGTACAGTGCCGCCAACCGAGCGATTCAATCTTTTACTGAAATCTGGGCCAGAGAAGCGGCACCCACTCTTCGTGTCAATGAATTGATGCTTGGCTTTATCCAACACAGACATGGCGAGGGTACTCGCGGTTGGGAGGTTCTGACGGACCAGGAAAAAAAGGAGCTGTTGGCGACCATCCTCCTGGAACGTACCGGTATACCGGAAGAAGTGGCTGCAGCCGTATACTATTTGGCAGTGGATGCCGGGTATGTTACCGGCACTATCCTGCGAATGGACGGTGGAGCTAGCCTTGGCAACTCCAGGGTGCCACCCATCCCCTCGGGAATTCTAGGGTAATGGCTTGGGACGAAAAAAGCGCAGTTTTGCAGTCATGGCAACACCAGATAACTGCATCGTTTGAGGCGGTTCTCGATGGCAGCAGTCATTGTTGCACAGGGGAAAATTGTTCCGACACAGCCAAGTGCCGCATACGGTGTGAGGATTTGTTGATCGATGTTTTTTTGTTTTTTGCCCTGTGGTCCGGAAAGATCTGCAGCAACCACCAGATGATCACCCTGGCGCCTTGCACACTCAAGCAGATCAACAGCTTCAGTGAAAGAATCGTTTGTCGCGAGACGGATAAAGATCACCCGCTGACCAGCACAGCTTCTTTTTTCGGCATCCGCAACACAGGCCTCAGGGGTGCCAATCTTCATCTGCGCCGATAAAGGAAAAGGGTCCCTGGCAAATGACCTGAATTGCATTTGTGCCTCCTCTTTAAGTGACCATTGTATTGTCACCACCTCGGCAGTTGCTTCTGTGCCCGCTTCATACAGCACTTTACCGTCGGGAGAAATTATCAGGGAATGACCACCGAGTTGCACGCCGCCATTCTTGCCTACCCCGTTGCAAACCACCAAAAACGTTTGATTTTCAATAGCCCGAGAAATCGCTAACGCCCGAAGATGATCAATTCTCTTCGCCGGCCACTCGGCTGCACAGAGAAGCATATCTGCACCCTGCTGGCAGAGGGCCCGAGCAATTTGCGGAAATCGAATGTCATAACAGACCATGCAGCCAAAAATCCCCAATGGCGTCTGTACCGGTGCGGAATAAAAAGGCCAGCCGCAAAACGCTTCCTCTTCCCCGGGAAAGAGATGGTTCTTTCGATATGCTCCACAGCACCCGTCAACGTCGATGACTTTCAGGGTATTATAAAAAAAACCATCACGTTGTGGATTTTTCTCCGGCAAAGAACCTGCAAAAAGAACATCAAATCGGGCAGCTAAACAGCGCAATTCTTCATCCAGCCTGATTACTGAGTCCTGCAGATGTGGTAAATCCTGGTAGGCAAACCCCGTTCCCCAGAGTTCGGGAAGAACCAGCAGTGCATGTTTCGGCGGTTGCAGATCCTGCAAGGCCTGCTGCAGGGCGGCAAGATTGGTGGCTACCGCACCCGTTACGATCGGTAGCTGAACAAAGCCGGCATACTCAATAAGGGTTTGGTTTGCCATTTATACAATCACTTCGACCATTTTTCCGATGTCTTGTCTTCTCGCTCCGGCCCCGTTAACATAGTTGCCGTCTCCCACTGCATTGATCCGCTTCAGCCCCTCTTCAGCAAGCATGGCTACGGTTATCGTCTGCAAAGAGTTATCAAGAAACAAGCGGACCTCTCCGGGATGGTTGAGAAAAGAGGAAATTTCCGCTATTGCAAGATTTACCCCCAATAATCCCAGACACCAGATTGCTAGACCGATGACATGGTGATCAGGAGACGACAGATAGGCGATAAGAGCGCCCACAATTTTTCTCTCCACCATTTCCGATTTGTGCCCTTGACACAATCTGCCAATTCCCCAAAGCAGTCCCCGCTGCAGCAGTGGCAATTCCAAGAAGTTACCATCCTGAAAATTTTCCTCACCATCCTCACACATATAAGAAACTAGCATGTGCAGATACTCCCGACGCAGCAAGGTGCAATGGAACATAATCTCGGCCATGGCTTCCGGAGCCCCCCACCCTATACCCCCTGATTCGTCATTGAGGGACCAGAGAAAACGTCGCATGACAATCCTCGCCGACTCCGGATCCTTGTCGGCCAAGGAGGGAACGATCCGCCCAAAACCGCATACCGCATGCCAACGAACCTGCTCCAATGGATTACAGAGGGCTGAAAAAAGGGGATTAATGAACAGCTGCGGCGGATGACTTTCAAGGAACCGAACAACTCCTTCAAAATCCGCTTGTTGTAGAATTGTCAGAAGTTCTTGTTTCACTGCTCTTCTGCTCATGCTTCGCTCGCAACCGTACCAATTGTGCCAGCTACCACGATTTCAAATTGCTCTTCCGGTAACATATTCGGGCTGGGAAAAGGTTTTTGATAACGGATCAGCGGTTTCGGTCATCAAGACGTTTCATCCCTTCCATGAGCATCCCCATGAAACCACCAACGACATCGCGTCGTTTTTCTTTGTCGGTCAATCCTTGGGTGAATTTGAACCGGCCGCCATTCAAGGCGACGATCTGATAAAAAGCCTCTTTGCCGATCGTTCCGTTGAGTTCGGCGTAGACCAGTTCTCCTTCATTAAACATGATGACAGCCCTATTTTCTTCAAACTCAATGTTGAGCTTTCCCGTCTTCTGGTTGACATTGATCATCTGACACAGTTCGACCAGTGAAATATCCGACAATTGGCCGACCATTCCAGAGGCCAGCTCTTCAGCCCGCTGAAGATTCATTTTGGTGATTCTGCTGACGAGAAGTTTGTAAAAGAAGACCTGCAGTGTTGGAAAACGAATGAGGATATGTCGAAAATTCTTGTGGTTCATCACCGCCACCTGGCATGTTTCAGCTGCCATAATAGTGGTCGACACTCTTTCTCCGGAGAGCAGACTCATCTCACCAAAAACCTCTCCCCGATCAAGTTCGACCAGGGTTACTCCATGATCGTCAATGACTTCAGCCTTACCGGTGAGAAGAATGTAAAGCCGGTTCCCCGGGTCGCCTTTCTGGGTTATGGGAAACTGCCAAGGATATTCCAAAAGTTCAAGAAGTGTTGCCAGATCAAGCAGGTCCTCATCGGACAAGGGTGAAAAAATGTCTACTGCCCGCAGCAATCCGGCAAAACCGGCGGTCTCCTGTATTTTTTCGCGGCGCTCGGCGGCTGCCAGCAGTTTCATCTGCAGGGTAGCAAATTCCTTCTCTTTTTTATATTCAAAACGAATCAAGCCAACGCAGCCGCCACACTCAAATTTTGCTTTTTGACCACTCCCCATGGAATAGTTTTCATAGCTGCTGTCTGCAGATGCCAAGGTTATGAGTTCTCTGGCGAGGACAAGACAGGTCGGCTTACCGGCAGTCAGGGTGAGAATACCCTCACTGACCCGAAGTTCCTCCCGGACATTGTAAAGCGGACAATGATCTTCCTCGGTAATGATGAATATTCCATTGCGAAATCGCATACTCTTCCCCGTTCAATCGGATCGGCCAAAAAGCAGATAAATAACGACTCCGACGGCACCAGCCCCGCCAAAAATCACCGGCAAGATTTTTTCGATCTGTATTTCGCCTTTTACCAGGAGGGTGTCCATGTAAGGGGTTCCGGATACCCACCATACGCCAACAAAAATGGCAATAATGACTATATCCCGCCATTTTTGCTTAAAAACCATGTAACCAATCATCAACCCAAATGGGACAATAAACCAGGGATTGCTAAATAATCCAATATAATCGACATCTCTGATTTGTTCGTGCAGGTGCGTCGAAGCAAACCAGGCACTCAGCTTTGTCCAGATTTCCATATCATTTTCCTCTTGAAGAGCAGTTGTCAATCCTTCAATAAATTCTGTGGTTATACAGTTGAACTACTTTACCTCAAGTTAAGTACGGTGGCATTATTTTTCATACCTATCCCCAATCAACTGCTTCTGCCGGGACACGAGTTACCAAAAGATGTGTGGGCATGCGGTTAAAAACAATAAACCCTGAAGACCGAAAGATTTTGCTATAAGTTGTGCTCCAGACAGATCTCCAGGATGGTGCCGATATGCGTCTCCATGGCTTGCCGCGCCCGGTTTGGGTCGTGATTGAGGATGGCTGCAAATATCTCCTCATGCTGGCCGTCGATCAGTTCGTCAATACGCAGGGACTCCAGCACCTTGCTATAGGAATAGGACATGGCATAGGTCTGCACCTCGTAGAAGCTTTTCATCAGATGGATCTGCACGACATTCTTACTGGCATAGGCGATGTTCATGTGAAAGCTGATGTCGGTGTTGATGCGGATCTCATGCTCGATACGTTCTTTCTTCATTCGTTCGATGCCTTTTTTTATGAGCCGGAGGTCCTCGTCCGTCGCCCTTTTCGCCGCCAGTTCGGCGCTCTTCATCTCCAGGGCCATGCGGATCTCCTGAATATCGGCGATGCTATAGGTCTCGCCGTTGAGAGCTTGCAACAAAGGCCTTTTTTCGATCACCCGTTCCTGGTCAAGGACAAATAACCCCACGCCGCGACGACTTTCCACCAATCCTTGATCAGTCAAACGCTGCACGGCGCTACGAATGGTCGGCCGCCCGACCTTAAAACTTGTGGACATATCACGCTCCGACATCATCCGATCGCCTGCCCCGATCTCGCCACGATAAATCATATCGCGCAGCTGCTCAAATACCTGATCGGCAATATTGCGGTGCTTTACCGGTTTAATCATCTGCCTCTCCCTGTTTTTTTTGATCAACAAAGTCGGTCCGTTCCTACCGGCCATCGTTATTTACCTGAATACATCGACATCGACGTGGTATTACCACATTTCTTGTATAGAGGCAATACCTCGTTTGTTGAACCGAAATATTAGACATACTATTTAATATTTTACACGTAATAAAAATCTCTTGCATATTTTTTTATTGTATGCGATTGTCGTTTTATAAATTGGCTATATATGTGTACCACTACCGATCTGGAGGGTTATTTCTATCATGTTTCAAAACAGGATGCAGACGACTACGGGGAAGGCCTTTGTCCGCTCTCTGGCGGGTTTTCTCCCGCTAGTCCTTCCCACCGACTGGCAACTCCTTACTCTGGCTGATTTTCCCGAAAGACCCGAACCGATCGATGCTGCCGCTCTGGTTCTTGAAGCTCTGCTATCGCCGCACGGCACCGCCACCCTCAACAATCTCCTTAAACCTGAAAATACGGTTTGTATCCTTCTCGAAGATCTGACTCGAACCTCCCCGAAGAAAATCATTCTGGGAGTTATCCTCGATCTTCTCCGTCAAATTGGCATCCCGATCGCCAATATCTCCATCGTCATCGCCCTCGGCACCCACCGGCCCCTGTCCCGCCCGGAAATGGCAGAGGCCTTCGGAGAAGCAACGGTTAGCACATACGCCTTTGTCAACCACGACTGTCATGCACCTGATCTTAAGCCCATCGGCCGTTTGGCAAGCGGCACGGAGGTAAAAATCAACAAACTTGCCGCCGATGCCGACTTCCGCATCGGCATCGGCTCGATCTTTCCCCACCCGCTGAACGGTTTCGGCGGTGGCGGCAAGATTCTCTTTCCGGGAATTGCCGACTTCAATTCGATCTTCGAGCATCACCTGCGTCACAGCTTTCGCGGCCATTCCGCCCTGGGGAATCTCACCGGTAACGAATTTCATGACGAGGTGACTGCCCTCGCCCTGGCCGGTCGGCTGAACTTTATCGTCAACAGCGTCCTCAACCACAACGACCAGTTGCATCAAGTGGTTGCCGGTAACCCGATCCTTGCACACCGGGCCGGGGCGGCAATCTGCCAGGACATCACATCGCGACATTTTCAGGCCCAGGCCGATATCACCATCATCTCGGCCTTTCCCTATTCCGAAGGGCCGCAGATTATGAAACCGCTGGCGCCGGCGACAATCATCACCAAGCAGGGCGGAACGATCGTCCTCTACGCCGACTGCACTTCTCCACCAGCCGAGAGCTATTTTGCCGCCTGCCAAAGTTTCAGGAATCAATATGGAGGGGACCTGCGTCGGGCGGTACTCGATCATTTCGCCGACAACAGGCCAATCATGGCTGGTGCCCCGCCGGAACTCAACATGTCAATGGCCCAGGCAATGCTCGCTCAAAATGATTTTAACATCATCCTGGTAACAGACGACATAGGTCCAGGTCAAGTTGGTCGTCTTGGCTTTACCCATGCGGCGAACCTGCAGGAAGGCCTTCTGCTTGCAGCAGAACACCATACCAGACCAACGGTCAATATCGTCCCGGCAGGTGGCGTTATCCTGCCGATTATTAAAGGTAATTCACCGCCATCAGATTGAGACGGCGGCGAGCAGCATCTCACAGTACCCCTGCTGGTCGCAGCCGGGAGACATAACTGAGGTGAGCAGCTTGCCTGCTCAAACGAAACTTATGCCCTTGCGGTATAGGATGGATCTCTCCAGGTTGTTCCATCATGAACGTTGGAGAAAAATCACCCCGGCCTCCCGGGAAAACCTTTTTAAAGAGGGAGTAAAATGAAAAAGCTTGCTTCAATCGTTGTGGCCTGTTGTGTCCTTTTTGGTGCCGGTGGTCCGGCCGAAGCCAAGATGAACCTCAAATACGGCTTTATTGCCCCGCCCACCCATCCCGAGGTCATTGCCGGCCAAGCATTCGCTGACTACGTCAAGGAGAAAACCAATGGCGAAATCACCATTGATGTCTTCCCCCTCGGCCAACTGGGTGGTGAACGTTCCATGGTCGAACAGGTCCAGGGCGGTACCCTGGACATGATGGACTGTACCACAGCGGTGCTCTCCAACTTCGTCCCCCAGGTCGCCCTCTTTGACCTGCCGTTCCTCTGGCCAACCCGCGAGGTCGCTTACTCGGTACTGGCTGATCCGGAATTTTTCAAGATCTTTGCCGATGTCTTTCCGCAAAAGGGCATGGTGGCCATTGGCTATGGCGAAAACGAGATGCGTGACCTGACCAACGTCAAACGGGAAGTCCGGACACCTGCAGATGTCAAGGGATTGAAAATCAGGGTCCTGGAAGCACCGGTCTTTCTGGAAACCTGGAAACAGTTGGGGGCAAGTCCTGTCCCTATGCCGTTCCCCGAAGTGTACAATGCTTTACAGCAAGGGGTAATCGACGCCCAGGAAAACCCCATCCTCACCTCAGTCCTGATGAAGTTCACCGAAGTTTGTCCCTATGCCACCATCACCAACTACTCCCTGACGGAATTGTTCCATCTCGTCAATATCGATCTGTGGAACAAACTGACCAAAGAACAACAGCAAATCTTCCGTGATGGTTCTGAGATGATGATCAAGAAGAACCGTGAGGGCGGTAAGAAGATGCTGGCCGAGATTATCGCCAAGCTTGAGACGGAAGGTAAAGTAAAAGTCACCCGCCTGACCAAGGAAGAGCGTGACGCCTTCCAGGCGGCAGTCCAGCCGGTTTATGCCAAATTTGAAAAAGAGGTCGGCAATATCCCCAACAAACCGGAATACGGCAAATTTGCCGGGATGAGCTACCTGCAGATGATGCAGGAAAAGGTCAAGCAATACCAATAAAGGTAACAGGCAATAAGGTAACAGGCAATCCCGTCGCAGCCTTTCCCGGGCGGCGATGGGATGAATAGGTCGGAAATCCTTTTTTTGCTCTACGTCGAACCCCGAAATAACACCATGCGCCAATAGATTACCGCGAGGTCGTACATGAAGAAAATTCTTGAGCGTTTCAACAAGGGTGAAGAGTTGTTCATCGGTTACGCCCTGTTGCTGATCGCCTTTATAACAACAATCCAGGTTGTGTTGCGCTACGCCTTCAGCATCTCCTTCGATTGGGTGGACGAGGGTTCTCGCTATATGACCATTCTCATTACCTTTGTCGGGGCGGGAATGTGCATCCGCTACGGCTCGCATTTCGGCATGGACGCCCTGGTGCAATACGCACCGCCGCGCGGCAAGCATGTTTTGCGGGCCCTGGCGATGTTTATCTCCTCCGTCGTTATGGCAGTCATTTGCTACTACAGCTGGATTCAGATCGCCAAACTGCATAAGTTCGGCGCCACGACTCCGGTGCTCCATCTGCCGATGTATGTCCCTTATCTGCCCATCGGAATTTTTACCGTAATTATTACCCTGCGGTTTTTCTGGCAAGGCTGCAAACACCTCGGAGCCTTATTTGGTAAAAACACCGAACTTCTAGACATCAAGGAGGGTGGACACAAATGCTGATCTTCATGCCCGTCCTCTTTATTGTCCTGCTGCTTATTTCCACCCCGGTCGCCATTGTCTTGCTCGGGGTGACGGCCGCCACCGTGCACTTTTATATCCCCGTGCCTCTGCAGGCCCTGGTGCAGCAGCTTTTTAACGGCATGGACAATTTTGTGCTCCTGTCCATTCCCTTTTTTATCCTCTCGGGCAATATCATGGCCCGGGGTTCGATCTCCGAAAAACTGGTGGGGGTTATGCAGATCCTCGTCGGCCATCTGCCCGGCGGCATGGCCATAGCCTCGATCCTTGCCTGCATGTTTTTCGCGGCGATCTCCGGCTCAAGCCCGGCAACGGTCATTGCCATCGGTTCGATCATGATCCCGGCTCTGATCAAACAAGGCTATGACGAGGATTTCAGTATCGGCCTACTGACCTCCACCGGGTCGCTCGGCATCCTTATTCCGCCGTCCATTCCCATGGTACTGTATGCCCTGGTCATGAACGTTTCGGTGGGCAAACTGTTTATGGCCGGCATCATGCCTGGCATTATGATCGGCGTCATTCTCATCATCTATTCATTCATCCTCGCTAAAAGGTATAAATGGAAAACGGTCACAACCTATGCTCCCGGCGAAAAATGGCAGTATATAAAAAGCGCTTCCTGGGGCATCGCCATGCCGTTGATCATCCTCGGCGGCATCTATTCCGGCATTTTCACCCCCACCGAGGCTGCGGCGGTATCGGTTGTCTACGCCCTCTTTGTCGAGTTCTTTATCTATAAGAACATGGACATGGCAAAACTTAACCAGGTCCTCAAGGAATCGGTAATTCTGTCTTCAGCCCTGCTCTTTATTATTGCCTGCGCCATGACCTTTATCTGGCTGCTGACCCGCGAGAGACTGCCGGTCATGGCGGCCGATTTTATGATTGCCCATATCGACAACAAGTATGTGTTCCTCCTGGTGGTCAATATTTTTCTCCTCCTGGTCGGCTGCGTTATGGACATCGTCTCGGCGGTGGTCATCATTTCGCCGATCCTGCTTGATCGCCCTGCAGCAGTACGATATCGACCTGATCCACTTCGGTGTCATGATGATCGTCAACATTGAATTCGGCTTCCTGACCTTTCCCTTCGGCCTCAACCTGTTTGTCGCCATGGGGATTACCGGCAAGTCGCTGACCCAGGTCGGGAAGGCGGTTTTGCCTTTCCTCGGCCTGCTCTTCATCGGTTTGATGCTGGTCACCTATATTCCCTCGATCTCCCTGTGGCTGACCCGGGTGCTGTAATAGAAACGAGAGAGGGCTGATAAGGCCAATGCGACAATGAAGGTAAAGGCGGTTTCAGGTACCGCTGATAATTAAAAATTTTATTAGAGGCCAATAATGCGGCAGGAATTAAAAGATACATTCAAAAGCATTGTAGGTTCCGAACATGTCTTGGATAAAGTTGAGGACTGCGCCTGCTATACCTACGATGCCTCGGCGATTTCCGTCAGCAAAACGGAAATTCCGCCTCTGGTAGTATTTCCGGCAAATACCGAAGAAGTTTCAAAGATTCTTCGTTTGGCAAATATCGAGAAGACGCCGATCATCCCTCGAGGACTCGGTACTAACGTTACCGGTGGCACTATCCCCAGCGTTGGTTCGGTGATAATGGTCATGACGAGAATGAACAAAATTCTCAAAATTGATCGGGATAACCTGGTAGCTGAAGTAGAACCGGGCGTGATCACTGCCGACCTCCAGAGCGAAGTGGAAAAACTGCAGTTGTTTTATCCGCCGGATCCTGCCAGTAAAGGGTTTTCCACCATGGGCGGTAATGTCGCCGAATGCGCCGGCGGCCCACGCGGCGCTAAATACGGCGTTACCCGCGACTATGTGCTTGGTCTTGAAGTTGTCCTGCCAACCGGTGAAATTATCCGCACCGGTGCCAGAACCATGAAGTCTGTAGCCGGTTTTGATTTGACCAGATTGATCACCGGTTCTGAAGGCGCCTTGGCCGTTATCACAAAAATCATCGTCAAATTGATACCTCTGCCGGAAGCAAAGAAAACCATGCTGGTAGTCTACGATGATCTGGCAAAAGCCTGCGAAACGGTAGCCAAGGTATTTCAAGCCGGTGTTGTCCCCACGACGATGGAGTTGCTCGATAATATCTTTATCAATTGCATAGAGGACTATGCCCATGTCGGACTGCCTAAAGACGCGGAAGCCGTAATGCTTATAGAAGTTGATGGCGACAAGGAAGTGCTTGATAAGCAGATAAGCAAGATTTCTGAAATCTGTAATGCCCTTAAGGCACGATCCGTGACGATAGCAAAGGATGATGCGGAGGCCGAGCAGCTCTGGGTAGCCAGACGTTCATCATTTGCCTCCGTATCTGCTATTGCCCCGACTATCGTCGGTGAAGACTGCACGGTGCCGCGCGACAAGATTCCTGAAGCTGTTGCCGATATCAGAAAAATTGCCAAGAAATATGACCTTAAGATTGCCGTCCAGGGACATGCCGCCGACGGCAACCTGCATGCCACCATACTCTGCGACGAACGAGATCCCGAACTTATGGCGCGCGTGGAAAATGCTGCCGGTGAAATCTTCAAATCAACCCTGGCGTTAGGGGGCACGCTCACCGGCGAGCATGGCATTGGGCGAGTGAAAGCCAGGTATCTGGTTTTGGAGACCGGCAAAGATGGTCTTAATCTGATGCGTGCCATCAAAAAGACCTTTGATCCGAATAACATCCTTAATCCCGGCCAGTTTTTAGGGGAGTACTGACATGGAATGGAAGGATTTGGAGAAGGAATTCATTCGTTGCACCAAATGCGGTTTCTGCCAAGCAGTTTGCCCATTGTACCTTGAGTTGCAGAGTGAGGCGTCAGTTGCCCGCGGTAAGGTTGCCTTGATGAAAGCAGCATTTAAAGGCAACATAGAACCCACGCCTCTGTTTATAGAAAAAATGGCATTGTGCCTCAACTGCAAAGCATGCGTGGTAAACTGCCCGAGCAAGACCCCTGTAGTTGATCTTATTTTAAAGACCAGGCAGAAAATGGCTGAAGACCAGGGCCTGCCGTTCATGAAACGGCTTGCTTTCCGCATGGCTCTGCGACACAGAAAACTGTTTGACTTGTCGATGAAAATGGCCCCCCTGTTCCAGGGCTTGGTGATGCAGGCGACGGACAAAAAAGAAGGTGCATTGCCCAGGTTGCCCATGGGTCTCGACATGAAACGCCTGTTGTCACCCGTTGCCGATAATCCGCTGAGAAGCATGTATCCCGAACGAGTTACGGTTGATAATCCGCGCGCAACAGTGGCATTTTTTACCGGATGCACAATCAACTATCTATATCCTGAGATCGGCGCAGCCATCATCGAAGTACTGGGGAAAAACAACATAAACGTCGTTATCCCGGCTGAACAGCATTGCTGCGGAACTCCGGCCTACGCCAATGGCGATAGTGCTACGGCAATAGAACTGGCACGGGCTACAGTAGACAAGTTGTCGATTCCCGGCATCGATGCCGTTATCAATGGCTGCGGCTCATGCGGATACGCAATTCGCCATGACTACGCTGAACTGCTGAAAAATGAGCCCGGCTACTCGGAAAAAGTGGCCGAATTAGCCGGCAAGACATTTGATTTCTCGGAGTACCTGGTCAAGATGGGCTTGCAGGGCGATTTGAAGCCGGTCAGAAGAATTGTCACTTACCACGAATCCTGCCACTTGACACGCGGGCAGGGGATCAAAAGTCAACCGCGTACCTTGATGGCACAAATACCGGATGTAGTTTTAAAGGAAATGTCCAAGCCCGGTCAATGCTGCGGTATGGCAGGCAGTTTCAGTCTGACGCATTATGAACTTTCCAGAAAGGTAAATCAGAGAAAGATCGACGATATTGCCTCTACCGGCGCGGATACCCTTGTTACAGGTTGCCCAGGGTGCGTCATGCATATTCGTGACGGCATCTTTCAAAATAACCTCAAGGTTGAAGTTATGCATATTGCCCAGTTGCTGAATGAAGCGTACTAATCAATTCCATCAAATGTGATGGATTACGTAAAAGCTTCCTTTCCGGTTCCGCTCATGCCGTTATCCCGACAGCAGCATCCGGCGTAAACTCAATCATCCAAGCCAAGACTTTCCTCCAGCTCATCAAGGGATACCTCTTTCTCACCTTTCTTTAAGAAGCTTTCATACGCCGATTCCGCAAGATATGCATCCTCAATATCCCCCAGCGATCTTTCGATCGCTTCACGGACATAATAGCTTTTAGGTCTGTTTGTGACTTTGGCCAAATGACTGAGTCTTTGGTCGATATCGTCCGGTAATCGTACTGATAACATGATTTTCCTCCAATGTTGTATTGCAAATATTACATGTATTCTACAACATCGGATCGAATGTGCAAAAAAATCTGGGAGATGCTTCAGTCAAACCCGTACCAAGTTGTTAATGTATCAAGAGATTCACGGGGCGTCTCAAGCCTGTTGGCGGGAAAGTCCCAGTTGGGATAGCCGATGGCAATAGCGATAACAATCTGTTTGTTTTCCGGAATATTACAAAATTTTCTCAACACTTCAGGATACATTACTCCTTGATCTTCAATACATGTTCCCAAACCGAAGGCTAAAGCAGCCAGGCAAATGTTTTGGCTGACCGCGCCGATGTCAAATATCGGCGTCCCCGCCGTAAGCATTCGATCGACGCAAATGACAATAACCGCCGGGGCATTAAAAAATTTAAAGCCTCTCTGCAGCCATTGCGAACGTTTGTCGGCGTCCTCGCGTTCTATGTCCATCAACTGAAAAAGATTCTTGGCCAGATCCACCTGACGCCGGCGATAGACACTTTCCGTCGGCCATCCGACAACCGAATGTTCCGAGTGGGGCTTTTCACCCGCCAGCATTTTTTCAACAAGAACGCGTTTAATTTCCTCTAAAACATCATTGGCAGCGACAATGAATTCCCATGGCTGGCTATTCATCGCCGACGGCGCACGACAAGCAACTTCCAGGATTTCCCTGAGAACACTTTGGGGAACCTGATCATCTTTAAAATCTCTGATGCTCTTTCGTTGTTGTATCGCTTCAAGGATATCCACAAAAAGCTCCTTTGAATTTCTTCTTTTTATGGCAAATACGATTGGGGAAAGTCTATTATTTCAATTGCTCAGCCGTGATTCCCATGGCCCTTGCCAGTTTTTCCCGTGTCGCCTTGCGGGCCTTGTGCTCGCCGGATTCGATCTGCGAAAGAGCCGCCTGAGTGATGTCGGCACGCTTCGCCACTTCAGCTTGAGTGAGCCCAAGATATTCACGCCAGGCGCGAAATGGCGTTATATCGCCTTCAATAACTGCTCCTACCACCTCGTTGGGGATAAGCCCGGCGATGATGGATGTTTGTTTGACCCAACGACTATACGGGATGACCACGAAGGCGGGGTTGCCGGCAGTGTCTTTGATGATCTGGTAATCAGTAGGTACGTTCATTTCTTCTTTTTCCCATATCCATTTTTAGGGGGAAATTAAATGTGTTCCCTTTTGCCCTAACCGAAATTTAGCCATTAGACAAAATGAATTGTTTTGTCTAATCGGGGAATCAAGATAAGGAATAGACCTCAGTTCACAGGTTAAGTTGAAGTGTTTTATCAAGTGATTGACCACGACGCAAGATTGAGAGCGTAACGGTCTTCCCCTTTTTCTCCCCCAGCAGTTCGCTAAGTGCCTGTGAGTTTGCGATTGCCACGCCGTCTAAGGTGATGAATACGTCGCCAATCAAAATATCAGCATTGAAGGCGGGCGTGCCATCAACAATCAAGCGGGCCACAGAGCCGCGGTTCGTTTGGAGTTCTTGCCGCTCTGCGTCATTCAAATCTCGGTAGAAAGCGCCGAACGTAAACTTTCGCTTGATGAAATACACCGCGCCGTAATCAACGCGATTGACAGACATGGGAATATAGTTTGTGGCTGTTCCATATGTAGTGCTTGTTCCTGAGCCATAAGCGGTTACTGGTCCACCGCGGCCATATGCAGTAGCTGTTGCATTCGAGTACGTAGTGCTGGTGGTCGGTGTCGTAATCGGAATTGAAGAGGTGACTGAACCCGTATAATTAGGATTCAGAATCAATACTAGATCGGCGTGGACTTCCTGGCCCTGCCGTACGGCTGCGTCTTCCGACTCAGGACGACCACTATTGAACATTGAGTTCCCGATCGTGATGTAGCCACGCTTTGCGTAAGCATCCAGAACATCGCCTGGATTCCCTGGACGAGCCCGTTCGACCATTGGCTGACTTGGTGGCGGTGCGACGCGCAGTTCGGAGATTTTCTGCGGATCTATTTCGTTCGCTGGCTGATAGAACTGTTTGTAGCCGCTAGCGCAGCCCGTGAGTACTGCAATAGCGCTTAAGAGGGCTAATGAAAGTAGTTGCGTCGTCTTCATTCTTTTCCCAATTAGGTAAAAGACCACTTAAATTTGTGCTTTATTGATACAAATAACGTTTTCATTTTTCTACTTCTTGAATTCCGTATTTGTCGTGAACTTGATTCAGCAAAACGTTCAATGCATTTGCTGCGTGCTCCAAATATTGACGCGCAAACCGCTCAGAGACCACAAGATAATTATCTTTGATAGAAACGCCCCGGCCTGTTCCTGCGAACGCTTGAAGGTCTTTAAGTCTGTTTGCGTTCTTAGAGTTAGCTAGGTTTCCGTTCGCATGCGCAATGCAGTTTCTGACGCTGCTCAGTTCATCAAGGCGATTCTTCAATTCGGATCCCAGCGCGTAGCTGTCGCCGATAACGGATTCTAAGTAAAGGTTAATTTTTTTGTGAGTACTCGGTTCGCGCAGGTCACTGATCTTTAGCTTAGCCCGCGCCTTTGCACAAACGTAGTCCGCAACTTCAGTGACTGCTGATTCGTAAGTGGCCGCAAGGGCGACAGCAAAGGCACCCATAAAAAACCGAGGGACGAGCTCCTCTGCAACCCACTTAACCTCTTCAATTTTGTCTTTCAAGTCAGCCATGCCAAGAGAGAGAGCTTGCCTTTTAATCTCTACTCGGAGCCGGACAATTTCTTGATCCTGCGCGTAAGGGACGACCTCAGCTAGTTTGTCTAAATATTTATTCAACTCAACGAATGCGCCTGCAATGCGCAGCCCAGGATAGTCCGGATCATCGAGAGACATGTCTTAAATTGAACGCGATCATTTCGGTAAGGGCTTACTAAGTAATTATGTAGTTCTGGATAACACACCATTTTCGATTTTTTACTGAAGTCTATGTCTTCTTTTAAGATTCTTCAGAAAACCTACAACATACAAAGCATGATCGCAATAAATCATTATTTCTTGAGAAAATCTTGAAATTGCCGCCACAAAAAATCCTTCCCATACCAAACATTAGACAAAACGATACGTGAGAGATAGCACCTCGTTTCCTCCGAAGTTGACAAGCTATCTGCCGCCACCGGGGGTAGCCGGAATGAAGCCCGTGACCGTTGTGCTTGCACCTGCTCATGTTCCGGCATGGCTTGCGGGTGTCCGACGCTTGTGCTCCCGAACCCGCCATCGTTCCTGCACCATAATTCAGAAAACTACAGGTCGATGGCCGGATGGGATTTTATTTCATGTTGGGCATGGGTGTCGTAAAATGAGTGCGGAGTGTGTTGGTGGCTGTTGAAAAATGGAGCCAAGCCGCTCTTACGATCTGCGGGAGCGGCGATGGCATTTATAGTTATGTCACCTCCGACTCCCGCGACTCCAGCGCCTTCAGCCACTGCTTCTCCAGTTTGATCATTGCCCTGGTGACCTTCTCGGCGTGTTCGCGGGCAAGGGTTGCCGCCCGCTCGCCGTCGCGGCGTTGCAGGGCCTCGAAGATCTGCGAATGTTCCTGGTCGTCGTGGGCTTCGAGGTCGGTGGGTTGGATGGTCACCGCGAAGACCTCCATGAAATCAAAGATGATCTGCATGAAACGCAGGTAGATCGGGCTGCCCGAGGCTGCCGCCACCAGCCGGTGGAAATCGGAGTGCAGGGTGATCCGCCGTTTCGGATCCGTGCTTCGGTTGGCTTCGTCGGCCAGGGCGGCCAGTTCGGCCAACTGTTCACCATTGGCATTTTCGGCGGCAAGGCGAAACACCTCCGGTTCGAGGAGGAGGCGGGCGCGGGTCAGATCGGCCATGGACAGTTTGCCGATGCGCAGCAGATCTTCGAGGTTGTCGCGGATGGAGATATTGCTGAGATCGGTGACGTAGGTACCGCCCCGACTGCCGCGGCGGACATCGAGAAAGCCCTGGAGCTGCAGGGCCCGCAGGGCCTCGCGCAGTACCGGCCGGCTGACACCCAACAGCAGGGCCATATCCTTTTCGCTCGGCAGGGATTGACCGGGGCCGTAATCGCCGCGAAAGATCGCCTCCTTGATCGAGCGCATTGCTTCCATATAAAGGTTCTTCGGTCGGCCGACGTTGCGGAGAAATTGTACCATATCGTTTTGCTCACTGGTCCTTCGGGTGGTTGGCTGGGAGGCTGTCCGGAAAAATTCCCGACAATAAATATCTTGACACACCATACCAAATCCGCTACTCATTTGTCAATGCATACGTCATACGTTTGACCTATGGTGTATTTAACCCCAATAAATGAAGAAGGCAGGAGGATAGACCATGAAGCGAAACCGAATGAACGAACTTTGTGAGCTGGAAGCGGGCCGAGCCGAGGTCCTGCAGGGCAATATCGCCTTCGCCGTCGGCTGCGTCCGCGCCGGCATCCACAGCGCCGACGGCTATCCGGGAACGCCGAGCACCGAGGTTATCGACCGCGGCCTGTCGCAGGTTCAGGATAAAATCAGGGTCGGCTGGTCGGTGAACGAGGCGGTCGCCGCCGGCGTCGGCCTCGGCCACACCCTGGCCGGACGCGATGCGGTCGTGACCATGAAGATCCCCGGTCTGTTCCAGGCGGCCGACATCTTCACCAGCGCCTCGTTCTTCACCGAACCGCGCGGCGCTCTGATCTATTTTATCGCCAGCGACTTCACCCCCAGTTCCACCCAGCATCTGGTCGATCCGCGTTACCTGTTCAAGAGCTGTTTCGTGCCGGTCTTCGAACCGAGCAACCATCAGGAGATGCTTGAAGCGGCCGGTATCGCCGTCGACATCGGCCGGCGTTTTCAGACCCCGGTGGTGATCCTTGCCTCCGGCGCCCTCTGCCACAGCGAAGGTCTGGTGCGGATGAATTCTTTGCAATCCCGCGAGCCCCAGGTCATGGAGGGCGATCTGCGCCGCTTCAACTCGCTGCCTGGTATCGCCCGGAAAAACTACGATCGGGTCCAGGGTGAGCGAACGGTCGGCTTGACGGCGATGGTCGAGGCCTCGCCCCTCAATAAATGGCTCAAGGGCTCCGGCAAGACCGGGATCATCACCTGCGGCGCCAACACGGTCTTTGCCCAGGAGGTAAAGGAGGCCTTCGGCGCCGACGTCGATATCTTGTCGCTCGCCTTCACCAACCCCCTGCCGAAAGAGCTGATTCGCCGCTTCCACGCCGCCATCGCAGGCGAGGTCTACGTAATCGACGACGGCTATCGCTATCTCCAGGACGAGCTGGCGATCATGGGCCTTGCGGTAACCGGCAAGGCGAGTTTCAGCCCGCGCACCGAATACAGCCCGGAGGCCATAGCCAACTGTCTCGGTCTTGCCGCAAAGGGTGTCCAGGCAAAAGAGCCCGGCCTTCCCCCGGTTAATCGGCCGCCGATGATCTGCCCCGGCTGCCCCTACCGGCTCTTTGCTGAGTCCATCGCCACCATGAAGCGCCGCGGCAAAGTGACGGCGGTCTTTGGTGATATCGGCTGCAATTCCCTGCTCTATTTCCTGAATGCCATGGACACCGGCATCGCCATGGGGGCGAGCGAGGCCAAACGCGCCGGCTACGTTCTGTCGCGGCCGGAGATGGCCGACAAGGTCCTCAGCGTTATCGGCGACAGCACCGAATGCCACAGCGGCATGGACGCCACCCGCAATAGTGTCTTTCGCCATGTGCCGGGGGTCAAGGTGGTGCTCGACAACTACTGGACGGCGATGACCGGTGGCCAGCCGGCCCCGACCTCGCCGGTCAACCTGGCCGGACAAGCCAACACCTTCGATCTGCTGCAGGCCCTGGCCGCAACCGGCGCCAAAGCAGTTGCCGTCGATGCCTATAACCGCATTGAGTTGCAAAAAGCCCTGCGCCTGGCCTTCAAGGAAGCGGCCGAGGGCGTCTTCACCACTCTGGTTGTGCGCGGCAGCTGCCTGAAAAAACTGCCGGCGGCAAGACAGGGTATCCGCCTGAAAATCAATGAGGAAAAGTGCGATAAATGTTATTCCTGTCTGATCTGTCCGGGGATCGAGGTCGGGGCCGGAGGGCTTCCCGCGATTCACCAACCTCTGCTCCGGCTGCGGCGAGCAGGGCCATTCCTGCATGCAGATGTGCCCGCTTCAAGGCCATGGAGCCGCTCGGCGAATCGGAACGGACCGGCAAAAGCAGCCAAAAATTCGCCGAACCGCCGGCCCTGGCGGAGGCCGTGGTAGCCCGCGACCTCCTGCCCGGCCGGCTGAGCCTGGCCATCCGCGGCGTCGGCGGCCAGGGCAATCTGTTTTTCGGCCGGGTCCTCACCCAGCTGGCCTTTCTCGCCGGCTATGGCGAGGAGAACATTGTCAAGGGCGAGACCCACGGCATGGCCCAGATGGGCGGGCCGGTCATCAGCACCTTTGCCTGCGGCAAGGTCCACAGCCCGGTGCTGCTGCCCGGCGAGGCCGACTGCCTGATCGCCATGGAGATGAGCGAGATACTCAGGCCGGGATTTCTCGAACTGCTCCGCCAGGGCGGGACGATCCTTGCCGCCACCACGGTCATGATCCCCCAGGGCATGAAGGCCGAGGACTATCCCGACCTGGACGGTATCAGAAAGGCGACCAACGGCTTCAAGTTGGTCGAAGTCGATGTCCTGGCCGCGGCTCTTGCCCTTGGCGACAGCACCGGCCGGATAGCCAATGTGGTGATGATGGGCGCGCTCAGCCAAATCGCCCCGTTCACCGCCATTCCCGAGCCCTTATGGCTCCGCGCCCTGCAGGAGGTCACCCCCGGCCCGGCCTGGGGCGGCAATTACCAGGCGTTTCTTGCGGGCCGTAAGCTTTTATAGGAAGGGGAAGAACAACATGACCACCAGCAAAAACCAAACCATTTCCGCCGAAGGACGAGGCAAACGCATCCATCAATGCCTTTTCCGGCCGCGGAGCATCGCGGTCATCGGCGCCAGCGGCGACCCCTTGAAACCCGGCGGCCGGGTGTTCAAGACCATCCTTGAGCACGGCTATGAGGGCATACTCCGGCCGGTAAACCCCAAGGCCACGGAGATCCTCGGCGTCCCGGTCTGTCCGTCGATTGCCGCCCTGCCCGAGACTCCCGGATCTGGCCATCGTCGCCATCCCCGCCGCCATGGTTCTGGCGGCGGTGACCGAACTCGCCGACCGCGGCACCGGGGCGACCATCGTTCTCACCTCCGGCTTTGGCGAAAAGGATGCGGCCGGCAAGGCGGTCGAGGCCAGAGATGAAGGCCATCGCCGATGCGTGCCGGCATGGCCCTGATCGGCCCCAACTGCTCGGGCTTTCTCACCGGCGCCTACAAGGGCAAGTTCGCCGGCATCGTCCCGAAACTGCCCGGCGGTGCGGTCGATTTCATCAGCGGTTCGGGGGCGACGGTGGACTATGTCATGGAGTGCGCCGAAGGCCGGGGGCTGTCGTTCGGCACGGTGCTCAACCTCGGCAACTCGGCGCAGATGGGGGTCGAGGACCTGCTGCAGCTGCTACGACGAGAATTATGGGCCGGATTGCGCCCGGATTCTTCTGCTTTATATGGAGGCGGTGAAAAAACCTGGCTCTCCTTCTCCGCCATGCCAGAAGTCTCGCGAAAAAAGGCTGCATCCTGGTCGGCATCAAATCCGGGGCGACCAGCGCCGGCTCGCGGGCCGCGGCCAGCCATACCGGGGCCATGGCCAGCAGCGACACGGCGGTGCAGGCGCTGTTCGACAAGGCCGGGATCATCCGGGTCAGCGGCCGGCAGACCCTGGTCGATGTCGCCTGTGTCCTCCAGGCGGCCGGGGGCAAACCTCCTGGCAAACGGATTGCCATCGTCACCGACGCCGGCGGGCCGGGGGTGATGCTTACCGACGAGTTGACCCGGGGTGGCCTGGAACTGCCGTCCTTAAGCGCAGCTACCCGGGCCGAACTGGCGAAAATCCTGCCGCCGGAAAGCTCGATCGTCAACCCCATCGACGCCCTGCCCTCGCGAACCGCCGAGCAGATTGCGGCGATCATCCGGATGCTGGGCGAGTTGGAGAACGACCGAACCTCGACGCCATCGCCGTTCTCACCGGCGATTCCGGTCTTTCCGACAACGGGGCGATCTACCGGGCGATCGGCCTGGCCATGGAGCAAAGTCCCATTGCGGTCATGCCGATGCTCAGCTCGCTCACCTCCTGCCGGGACCAGATCGACGCCTTCACCCGAAGCGGCCACATCTTTTTCCCGGACGAGGTGGCCCTGGGAAGCGCCCTCAGCCTGGTCGCCAACCAGGCACCGGCACCGGAGAACGATCCCGGCCTGCCCTCCGGATATGATCGCCAGGCAATACGCCTTGCCCTCGTGAACACCAGCGGCGTTCTCTCCGCCGGAAGCAGTGCGCCGGACCCTGGTCGCCGCCGGTTTCACCGTGCCGGAACAGCTTGAGATCCTCCGGGAGGAGCAGCTCGCCGATGGCTGCCGACAGCTCGGTTTCCCCCTGGCAATGAAGGTTATCGGCCCCCTGCACAAGACCGATGTCGGCGGGGTACGCCTCGGTATTGGCAGTGCGGCGGAGGCCGTGGCCGCCTGGGTAGCGCTGATGAAGATCCCCGAGGCAGGCGGCGTCCTGCTGCAACCGATGATCGGCGGTCTGGAGGTCATCCTCGGCGCCAGCCGCGAGGGCGATTTCGGCCATCTGGTGATGTTCGGCCTCGGCGGCATCCACACCGAGGTGTTAAAGGACGTGCGCTTCGCCCTGGCGCCGCTTGCCGGCCCTGAGGCCAGGCGGATGATCGACGGGATTCGCGGCCGGGCTCTGCTCGACGGAGTGCGCGGCGGCCCCGGAATCGATACGGCGGTGCTGACCGATTTTCTGGTCCGCCTCGGTCGCCTGGTTACCGATTTTCCGGAGATTGGCGAGATCGATCTCAACCCGGTGAAGGGCTCGGGTGACCGTCTCTTTGCCGTCGATGCCCGGATCATCATGGCAGAAAAAACCACCTGACCAGGGAGACAACCATGATCGACCAGCCGCAGCTCAATATCGATTTTCAAGCGATCACCGAACTTTTCGACGAGGCAAAACGGCAGGGCCGTGATTTCCTCTTCGAGTACGAAACCTACCGGCTGCTCGCCGGTTCCGGCAGCGAGACGCCGCCGCGCACCCACCTGCTGGTGAAAGGCAGCCGGCCGACCGACGAGGAACTGGTCGATCATGCCCGGCGACAAGGTGGTGTTGAAGATCGTCTCGCCGGCGATCATCCACAAGACCGAGGTCGGCGGGGTGCGGGTTGTCGTCAAGGACCCGGACAAGATCCGCTCCGCCTGGCGGCGCATGCTCTACGAGGTGCCGGAGAGTCTGGCCGACCGCATCGAACGCCAGCCTGCCCATGCCCCGGAATGCTACCGCAATCTCTCCGGTGAGGCGCTGCGCGCCGCCATTGCCGGCGATATCGTCGGCGTCCTCATGGTCCAGTTCATGCCGCCCGATTCCGAGGCCTTCGGCAACGAGATGATCGTCGGCATCCGCAACACCCGGGAATTCGGCATGATCATCAGCGCCGGACTCGGCGGCACCGACACCGAACTCTACGCCGAACGGTTCCGCAAAGGCCAGGCCATCGTCGCCGCCTCGACCGCCATGACCGACGGCCCGACCTTCTTCGAGCTGTTCAAGAAGACCATCAGCTACAAAAAACTGGCCGGACTGACCCGCGGTACCCGGCGGATCGTCACCGACGAGCAGTTGCTCGAATGTTTCGCCTCGTTCATCGCCATGGCCAACTATTATTCAACCGCCAACCCAGACGCACCTTATGTCATCGAGGAGCTGGAGATCAACCCCTTCGCCTTCACCGACTACCTGATGGTCCCTCTCGACGGCATGTGCCGCTTCGGAGCGCCGAAAGAAAGCCCGGTGGCCCGGCCCTTCCATAAGGTCGGCAGTCTGCTGCGACCGAAAACCATCGGCATCGTCGGCGTCTCCACCAACCGGGTCAACTTCGGCCGGATCATCCTCGGCAACATCCTGGCCGGCGGCTTTGATCCGGAGAATATCCGCATCATCAAACCCGGTCTCGAGAGTTTTGAGGGCATCCGCTGCCTGCCGGACCTCGCCGCCCTCGACGTGAAGCTCGATCTCTTTGTCGTGGCGGTGGCCGCCGACCAGGTCCCCGATCTGGTCGACGAGGTGCTGGCCCTGGGCGCCGCCGAATCGGTGATGCTCATCCCCGGCGGCATGGGCGAGACCAAAGACAGCGCCGAACGGGCCCGGCGAGTCATGGAAAACATCGCCGCCGCCCACCAGCGCGAGGACGGCGGCCCGGTCTTCCTCGGCGCCAACTGCCTGGGCGTGGTCTCCCACCCCGGCCGCTACGACACCATGTTCATCCCCGAGGCGAAACTGCCCAAACGGCGCGGCGCCTACCAGCGAACTGCCGCCTTCGTCAGTCAGAGCGGGGCCTTCATGATCACCCGCCTCAGTAAGCGCCCGGAACTCGACCCGGCCTATATGATCTCGGTCGGCAACCAGAACGATCTGACCCTCGGCGACCTGGTCAAATACCTGGCCGACGACCCGGAACTTGCAATCATCGCCATCTATGCCGAGGGCTTCAAGGACCTGGACGGCCTGGAATTCTGTCGGGCGGTGCGGGCCGCGGTCCACTCCGGCAAGGACGTCATCTTTTACAAGGCCGGCTGCACCCCGGAAGGCAAGTCGGCGACCTCCGGCCATACCGCCTCGCTGGCCGGCGATTATATGGTCTGCGAGTCCTGCGTCCGCCAGGCGGGCGGCATGGTCGCCCAGACCTTCACCCAGTTCGAGGACCTGTTGATGATCGCCCAGCCCCTGCACGACAAGATCATCAACGGCAACCGGCTGGCGGCGGTGAGCGGCGCCGGCTTTGAGGCGGTGGGCATGGCCGACAATATCCAGGCCGAGGACTTCGCCCTGAAGATGGCCGCTCTGGCGCCGAATACCGTCACCCAACTCGGGGCTCTGCTGGCCAGGAAGGGTCTCGACGCTTTGACCGAGATCAAGAATCCCCTCGACATCACCCCCGGTGCCGACGACGAGGCCCATGTCGCGGCCGTCGAGGTATCTGGCCAAAGACCCGAATATCGACGCGGTGGTGGTCGGTCTCGATCCGCTGTCGCCGGCCATGCGCACCCTGGTGCAGGTGGCGGACGACAATGCCGCCCCGGCCGACGAGGAAAGCATCGCCCTCCGCATGCCGGCGCTGGCTGCAAGACTGGATAAACCCGTCGTCGGGGTGGTCGATGGCGGCCGGCTTTACGACCCGCTGGTCGATGCATTGATGGAAAAAGGCATGGCGGTTTTCCGCTCCTCGGATCGGGCGGTGCAGACCCTGGCCATGTATATCGAGGGCCGGCTGTACGCCGAGCGCTTGCGTAATCGAGGGTATTGAATCTCTTCCTATAACCTCATCAGTTCCTTGTCGCCCCCCGTCTCGCCGGTGATCCGCACCGCTTCGCAGTAACAAAAGAGATTGATCCGCCGGTCGTTACAACAATAAGAATATGCCTGCGCATGGTCCCAAAGCATCATGATGTGCCGCTTTTACCGGCAAATGACAGAGCAAAACATTCAGTTCTTGACAAGTCGATTCAAAATAAGGCTTATACCGCAAGGGCATAAGTTTCGTTTGAGCAGACAGGCCGCTCAACTCAGCTATATTCCACAAGACTTGAACTACTCTGACAATAACTGTCCGCAATACCGGCAGGCAAATGGTTTAAATACTCCCGGCTATCGGCCACAGAAGATATATTGCCGATATTGCAAGCAAAACGAGGAGAACAACAATGGCTATTTCCGAAAAGATGCAACACTTCGCCACAAACTCTTCCTGGATACGGAAAATGTTCGAAAAAGGCGCGAGCATGAAAGCGACCTATGGGGCCGCCAATGTCTGTGACTTCAGCCTCGGCAATCCTGATGTCCCGCCCCCGCCGCAATTCGACGAGGTCATGCAGGAAATTGTCCGGGACACAAGCCCTGGAGTGCATGGCTATATGCCCAACGGCGGCTATCCCTGGGTAAGGGAGGTCATCGCCGGGCGGATGTCGGCCGAACAGGAAATATCCATTGGTCATGGCGACATGCTTATGACCTGCGGCGCTGCCGGTGGTCTGAATATTGTTATGAAGGCGCTCCTTAATCCCGGCGACGAGGTCATAATCCTCGCCCCATATTTTGTCGATTACGGCAATTATATCGACAACCATGGCGGCATCAGCAAGATCGTCAACACCGACGAGGAATTCAATCTTGACCTGCAAGCCATTGAGGCAGCCGTTTCGGAAAAGACCAAGGCGATTATCATCAATTCACCCAACAACCCATGCGGCCAGATTTACTCGGCCGATGCCCTGTGGGCGCTGGGTGAACTGCTTTCCCTCGCCGGAGATCGGTTCGATAGTACTATTTACCTTGTCGCCGACGAACCCTATCGGAAGATCGTTTTTGATGGGTACCAGGTACCGAGCATCTTTGCCGCTTACAAGAACAGTATTGTCGTTTCCTCCTATTCGAAGGATCTTTCCCTGCCGGGAGAACGGATCGGCTACCTGGCGGTACATCCGAACATTGAAGAAAAAGCCGGTCTCTTGGACGCGTTGACGCTGGCCAATAGGATTCTCGGCTTTATCAACGCCCCGGCACTTATGCAGCGGGTGGTGGCGGAACTTCAGGATGTCAGTGTCGACACCACAATCTATGCCAGGCGCAAGGAATTACTGTGCAAGATTCTCAGCGATGCCGGATATTCTTTCACCCCGCCCAAAGGAGCTTTTTATGTCTTTCCCAAGGCTCCCATAGCCGATGATGTGAAATTTGTTGCGCTGCTTCTCGAAGAAAAGATCCTCACCGTCCCCGGCATCGGCTTCGGCTCACCGGGTCATTTTCGCATCGCCTTCTGCGTTGGCGACGAGGTCATCTTCAGATCGGCGGCAGGATTTAAACGTGCCTTCGATAAAGCTCTGGCAATGTAGACAAATCACAAAAAAAGGGGGGAGGCCCACAACAGCCTCCCCTTCAATACTACTCACCCCCACCCCTATCGCCTACCCCTTTTTCCCCTCACCACCGGCTTTCGCTCGCTGTTCGGTTTTATCTTTAAAAATCAGTTTGATGGAAACCTTGTCAAGGCCGAGCCCCTCACGAAACTTGTTGACCAGATAGCGTTCGTAGGAGAAATGCACCCCTTTGGAGCTATTGGTCATGACCACAAATTTCGGCGGTCGGGTGCCGATCTGTGAGGTATAATAAAATTTCAATCGTTTATTCTTGTAGATAGGGGGAGAATGGGCATCAACCGCCTCCTGCAGCAACCTGTTCAGGGCGGCAGTCGGAAAGTTGGCGGTATACTGACGAAATACCGAGCCGATGACCGGGAAAAAGTCGTTTAATGCCGTAACCGGTAAGGGCTGAAACGTTCAGCACCGGGGCATAGCCGATAAACGGCAGGGCCCTGCCCACCTCGGCCATGACCTCTTCCTGGCGTTTTTTATCTTTTTGCACGAGATCCCATTTATTCACCAGGACAATGAGCCCCCTGCCCTCGTCGAGAATATAGCCGATAACCTTGGTATCCTGCTCGGTAATGCCCTCTTCGGCATCAATGAGAACCGCCGCCACATCACACCTGCCCATTGCCGCCAGCGATTTGAGAATACTGAATTTTTCCAGCTTTTCCGTGGTCTTACCCTTGCGACGAATACCGGCCGTGTCGATGAACAGATAGCTGTATTTGCCGTGCGTCACCAAGCTGTCAACGGAATCCCTGGTGGTTCCCGAGACCTCGGATACCACCATGCGATCTTCGCCGAGGATGGTGTTGATCATCAACGATTTTCCGACATTCGGTCGACCGAAAAAGGCTACCTTGACCGTCCCCTCCGGCAGGGTGATATCATCATGTTCATCACTCGGAATAGCCGCGCACAAGGCCATCCATCAGATGCGGCAAAGCCGTAGGTGTGTTCCGCCGAAAGCGGCCACAACTCCTCTACCCCCATCTCGTAAAACGGCGCCAGCAGTTGCAGTTCCTTATCCGGCCCGTCTATCTTGTTGACCACATGAAAAATAGTCTTCTTCGAGCGCCGAAGGATATCTATAACCTCCCAATCGGCTGGGGTAATTCCCTCTTTGCCATCTAAAAGAAAGAGGATAATATCCGCCTCTTCTATGGCGAGCATCGCCTGATCGCGAATATGCTGCACCATGGCGTCTTCGGGATTGTCATCAATGCCACCGGTATCAACGAGAATAAAGCCCTTATTCTCCCAAACCACTCGATCATAATGACGATCGCGGGTAACCCCGGGGTCGGATCGACAATAGCCTTACGCGACCTGGTGATCCTGTTGAACAAGGTCGATTTCCCGACATTGGGACGGCCGATAAGGGCAACGATGGAAGAATGCGTGGTAGATGACATGTTTTAGCCTTTTGAAAACTGATCCTGCTCAGAACCTGGCAGGCAGAGTTATGGGTGATGCTCTGGAGCCGTTACAAAATAACCTGTCCATTTTTCAACCCATTTTGTTACGGCTCCTTATGCCGTTCCGGGCAATCTTTAGCCATGTTATTTTTTACAACGGCTTAGTTGATGCTCAAGTATTGCCGGCCGGGAAATCAGGCGCCAGTAAGCGCCACGCCCCGATCGACCAGAGTGCGAATCCGCTGATACTCGGCAAAACTGCTGTCCGCCAGTCGATTTCGCAAGGAAAGAAGGGCCGGTTGAATATAAGCCGTAAAAAATTGCTTTACCCCGCACCTTCGATAAAAAGGCAAAGGCCCCGACAATCTGCAGGTTTCTTTGCAGGGCCAAGAAGCTGTAGTATTTAATAAAATCTTCCTCACTTCCCGGACGTCGGGCGGCAAGAAGTGAACCATAAAAGTCCAGCAGCTCTTCCTGAAACTGGGGTGTCAAGGCGGCATAGGGATCAATGAGCAGGGATGCCACATCATAACCGAGGGGCCCGAGACGCCCTGCCTGAAAGTCGATAAAACGGACACTGCCGTCTTTCACCATGATGTTTCGCGACTGAAAATCGCGGTGCAGGAAAAAGTCGGCTGAGGCCTTGCCGGCAACTTCGGCAATGTCCCTGAAATTCTTCCTCCACCCCGCCATCTCTCCTCCTGGCCAAGAAGCCCCTGCCAAAAGGCGCGGAGGAAATAGCCGGATTCTCTTTCGAGCATCAGCGGCACGTCGTAGCGCGGACTGTCCCAGCACCAGTCCGTATCAAAACCGTCAGCTCCGGCAAACTGCATGTTGGCCAGCTGCCCGAGGGCTAATCGGTAATAGTCGCCAACTGCTTCTTCATCCGAACGTTCAATGCTCGCCGGCTGGACAACGAGATCATGCAGCCGCACATCTCCCAGGTCCTCAAAGAGAAGCACCCCGCTTCCTGCGTCCCAGCCGTACAGCTCCGGCACCGGCACACCTTTAGTCCGCAGATGCTTACCGATTTTCCAGGCTGACCTGGACTCCGCCAGTTCGGCACTGCTTCTGCCGGCCGGCGCGGCAATGACACACAAGGCTTTGCCGTCTTGCACACACCCGCCAGAATCTTCTGGTCGAACCGTCGCTGCAGATCTTCTGACAGTGATTTTCAGCCAGGAGCACCTGGCCTTCAGCGGCTGAAATCATGCCGCAGTCAAGCATCAGCCGCTGAGCGCATTGCAATATTTCAAGATCGGAAAGTTCGCTCATGAATACCAGAGATTTACAGTCTTATTTATGTTTTTTCGTTTGTCGAGACAATGCAATCGACCAGTCTGCTGCCGCCCGGAACCGTGACATCATCCCACACCACCACCCGTTCTAAATGGCTGCCTTCGCCAATACGGGCATTGCCGACACAGGCCCAGCCGTTCATTGTCACCCGGGCCCCGAGGTCCGCTCTCCCGGCAAGACAATACGGCCTGTCCACCGGTCCAATTTCCTGCCAGCAGGGGATGGTCTCTGTCAACAGCCCATGATGCAGGGCGAGATAATCCTCAGGCGTGCCCATGTCCGTCCAGTAGCAGCCATCGGTGCGATAACAGGCAATCTTTATTCCCTTTTCAAGAAGCTTTCGGTAATGGTCGATGATGCAGGAAAATCCACCATCGCAGATCTCCTGCAGGATAGCCGGTTCAATGACATGCAGTCCGGTAAATGCCAACCTGCGCGGATTACACGGTATTGGCAAACTCGATAATCTTTCCGTCCTCGACCGTTACCGAATTGAAGCGCGGGTAGTCATGCATCGCCAAGGTTACCGGTTGGCCACTCTCTTGATGATGTCCGATATAACTGAAGGAAATCAATGATATGGTAAATATCCCCGTTGCTCACCAGCAGGGGTTCGTCTCGCAACAAGCCAAGAGCCCGGCGAAGTCCTCCCCCGGTTCCGAGAATGATCTCTTCTTCCTGGACAACAACCCCGGAAAGCCCATGCAAGGCCGTCGACGATCTGCTGCCGCAGGTGGTGGCAATTCACCACGATATGGTCAAACCCCAGATTCTGCAGGCGTTTGATGGTGAGAAGAAGCAGCGGTTGGTTGAGAATGGGAAAAAGAGGTTTAGGGCGAATCAGCGTGTGTGGCAACAGTCTGGTGCCAAAGCCCGCCGCCAGTATCATTGCTTGCATGCGCTCTCTTTTACAAAGTTGAGATTATTCGGGTCCCACCAACCGGGATCAAGAGCGGGCGATCTGTTATTCCATAAGCAGGGAACCGTCCTCGCATTCAGTTACGCCGACCACGACAATCCCCGACTGTATTTGCCTCTTCAATCATGCGCTCCCGATCAAAGAGCAGCGATTGCCCGGCTTCCACCGCCAGCACCGCACCCTTTACCTGCTGCAGGGTTTTGATGGTGGTAAGTCCGGTTGCCGGCAGATCAAAACGAAAATCCTGTCCGGGTTTTTTCACCTTTACAACCACTGCCTTTTCCTTGGCCAGCATGCCGCCGCGGAGGATGGCCGCATCGGTGCCCTCAATCGCCTCAACTGCCAGATACCGTGCAATCCCTGACGACAACGCACTGCCCGATATCGAGTTTACCGATGGCCCGGGCGTTGTGCCAGCCAAAGACGATATCCTGCCGCTGCGCCGCGGAAAGTTTCTTCTTGGTCAGGATACCGGCCGGAAAGAGAAGGTGTCGGAGATAAATGGTCGATTCGAGAACTTTGATACCTTCCTTCTCCAGAGCCATGGCAAAGGCCCGGAGAATGGCATCATCTTGCTTCCGGTCGATTTTGTTCCACAGGGACAGGGCTTTAAAATCCGGCAGGACATCGCGAAAGATCTGGGTCTTGGTGATGGTGCCGAGAAAGACCGTTTCTCCGGCCCCTTCCTTGTGCAAAAAAGAGATCACCTTGCCGAGCTGCCCAAGCTTTACCCAGACGACAGCATCAGCCGCTGCTGCAACTTGTTCATCGGTTTCGCCCTTGTGGGCAACGACTACTACCCGTCGCCCCTCCTTATGCGCCGCCTCGATGAATAGCCGGGGAAATTGTCCACCACCGGCGATAATGCCGATTGTCTGTGGATCTCTTGTCATCAAGTGGACCGTTAATCCTCATCCGTCTGCTTAACGACGCCGCGCTTGGAATCCTGGAAAAACTTGACCAGCGTCTGAACTTCCGGACAATCAGGATACTCGTTGCTGAGCCACCTCAATGGCATCCTTCATCAGCAGATTCGGTGTCCTGAAGATTATCCGATAGGCCTCGTCGAGATTTTTAATAGTCTCCCGGCTGAAACCGTTACGTTTCAGACCGACCTTGTTGACCCCGGAAATTCTCGTGCGGTTTCTCGTTCCGGCGATGATAACATAGGGCGGCACATCAAGACTGATTCCCGACACCCCGCCGATATAACTGAAGGTACCGATACGACAAAACTGATGAATGGCCACCAGCCCACCGATAGATGCCCGGTCACCAACCTCGACGTGCCCGGCCAGGGTTGCGACATTGGCCATGATGACATGGTTGCCAATCACACAGTCATGGGCCACATGGGTGTAGGCCATGAGCAGATTATTGTTGCCGATGACCGTTTTCCCGTGGCCACCGGGGGTGCCTCGATGGATTGAGGCAAATTCACGGATCTGATTGTCGCTGCCGATGATCAGTTCGGTCGGCTCGCCTTTATAGCTGAGGTCCTGCGGTGCACCGCCAATTACCGAAAAGGAACCGATGAGGTTTCTCTCACCGATACTCGTTGGACCGGTAATGACGGCGTGGGCCTCGACTATGCTGTCTGCACCGATGCGGACCTGCGCGCCAATTACGGCATAGGGTCCGACGGAAACGGAGGAATGGAGCTCGGCCTTGGGGTCTACTACTGCTGTTGGATGTATGGACATATCGTGGTTCTTCTTAACTTATAAGGGAGGAGAATTCTCCATTTTGTCGCAATGAAATGGTTGTCACGGCCGTGGAAGCTGCTTTCCTTACCTGCTCTTGCCGATGATTGCAAGGGTTTTCCGATTTCCCCGCCCCTGGGGACGCAAGGACGCCGTAAGGTCCCTGCTATACTACACCAGTTATGAAAAGGATGCCATGAGTTCGGCCTCGGCGACAAGTTGGCCATCAACGGAAGCGGTCGCCCCCATCACCATGATCGACCGTTTTTCCTTCAAAAGCTGCAGGTTAAAGATCAGCTGATCGCCCGGCACCACCGGTTTTCTGAACCTGGCCTTATCTATCCCGGCGAAAAACAGCAACTTGTTGCCGATCGCCTGGGGGCTGCTGTAATACGCCATGATCCCGCCTACCTGGGCCATGCCTTCGAGAATCAGCACCCCCGGCATGACCGGTCTTGTCGGGAAATGTCCCTGAAAAAACGGCTCATTGATCGTCACATTTTTCAGGCCGACAATTTCCTTACCCAGCTGCAGGGAGAGAATTCTGTCCACCATGACAAAGGGATAACGGTGCGGCAAAATCTTAAGAATCTCTACAATATCAATTTTTTCAGGTATAACAAACTCACTCATGATCCTTTCTCCTTGGCTGTTCTTCCTGCCCTGCCCGACCGGTCAATTCGGCAATGGCCTTGGTATTATTTTTCACCTGACTCTGCAACTCCGGCAATTTCGCATATATGGCACTGCACTTCGCCCACTGCCTGATGGGAATGCCGGGCATACCACCGACGACCGCTCCTTTCGGCTGATCGTTATGGATGCCGCCCCGGGCGGCGACCATAACCTGATCGCCTATTTCCAGATGGCCGGCAATGCCCGCCTGTCCCCCCATAACCACATTGCGGCCCAGGGTGGTCGAGCCGGAAATGCCGACCTGCGACACCAGCAGGCTGTTTTCACCGACAACGACATTATGGCCGATCTGCACCAAATTGTCTATTTTCGCCCCGGATCTGATCCAGGTAGTTCCGAAGGCCGCCCGATCGATACAGCAGTTGGCACCGATCTCCACATCGTCGTCTATCCTGACGATGCCGACCTGCGGCCGTTTGATATGTTGTCCACGTTCATTAGCCGCGTAGCCGAAGCCGTCGGATCCAATAACCGTACCGGCATGGATGGTCACCCGGTTACCGATTACCGAACCATTATAGACGGTGACATTGGCGTTGATGGTCGTATCGTCGCCGATCTGCACATCATCACCAATGATCGCTCCGGCGGCGATACTGACCCTCTCTCCGAGCCGTACTCGGTTACCAAGAACAGCCAGGGGGGCAATGGAAATCTCTTGCCCGAGGATACAATCAAGGCCGATAAAAGCCCGGGGGTGTATGCCTCTTGCAATAAAGGGTTCGGCGAGAAAATGGCTGTGGATGATCGCCACCGCCAGATACGGGTCTTTCACTTGAATCACCGGCAGGGTATCTCTTCCGCTAACCCCCAGCGGAACAAGCACCGCACCGGCACCGGTGTTTTCCAGCAGCCCGGCCTGTTTGGCCTTACCCAGAAAGGAAATATCGGTGGGACCGGCATTTTCAAGGGGGGCGACGCCGCGAATGCGTAAGGTTTTATCTCCTACCACCAAACCCTGTACCATGAGGGCAAGGGTCTCCAGAGAGAGTTCTTTGTCGGTCATACTGTGTTCCTGATCAATAGAGAAAATAGTTTTTCCTGGCGTTATCGAAAGCTCGCAGTTCCTGCTGCCAGCCGGCTTCCAACACCGGGATCTCTTGCCCCTGCATCAGTTGTTCGCGTACTGCCCGGTCTCCTAAAATCAAATCCAGCGGCAGTCGTTCAAATTCATATTCATAGGGTGGTTCTTTATAGCGAAATTGTTCGGGATAAAGCTGCATGATCGCCTGCAGGAGAGCCAGGCTGGTGCGATAGGGCAGATAGGTTTTCGGATCCGTGACATGGATCTGAAAGCCGTGGCAGGATTCTCCCATCCATTTGCCGGAGGTCGGCTGAAAGATGATCGGCCGGAGAAAGCAGCCCGGCAGCTGGTCCTATCGAGCCTGGCGAGGATCGCCTCATGGCGCCAGTAAGGAGCGCCGACCAATTCGAAGGGAAGGGTCGTGCCCCTGCCCTCGGAGACATTGGTGCCTTCCCAGATCACCTGTCCCGGATATACCAAAGCGGTTTCCGGGGTGGGCATATTGGGGGATGGGGCAACCCAGGGAAAGCCGGTATCACGAAAGAACATGTCCCGTCGCCAGCCCTGCATCTTCACGACCGATACCTCAGTGCCGATGGCGAATTCATTGTTTATTAACAGAGCCAGTTCACCGAAGGTCAGGCCATGGCGCATGGGCAGCGGAAAGAGTCCGACGAAGGAACTGCAATCGGGATGCAGCAGATTACCCTCGATTTTTTCACCGCCGATCGGATTGGGTCGATCAAGAACAATCACCTCTTTGCCGTATTCAGTGGCCATCTCCAGACAATAGGCCATGGTATATAAAAAGGTGTAGACCCGGGTGCCGACATCAACCAGATCAATGAGCAATACATCGAAGCGCTCAAACATCTCGGCGGTCGGCCGCCGATGCTCGCCGTAGAGGCTGAAGATCGGCAGGCCGGTAACCTGGTCGAACAAATGGTCCGACTCGACCATATTGTCCTGTTTTTCTGAAAAAAAGCCGTGCTGCGGCGAAAACAGGCAGGTCAACTGACGACCGAATCTTTCCTGCAGAAGGATTCTGCCATGCACCAAGGCCCGGACGGTGGATGCCTGGTTGCAGAGATACCCGAGCCGTTTTCCGGCCAAAGAAGGCGGTGGATCGTCGAGAAAGACTTCAAGTCCTATTTTCAACATAATTATCCGCAGTAAAAACAAAAAAATATACGAGAGAGTTCATCAACGAGGTGCTATCTTAATGGCGGAAGCAAGAAAAGTCAAAATGTAGATGGCGGAAAAGGCAGCCCGCCGGGATTATCGCCAGAGAGACGATAATCCCGGCAGGCTTTGCAAAGATATTTTTTGGTTGGAGAAACCAGGGATAGGGGATGGCGGCGAGTTCCCTCTCAACGCCCTGGAAAACGATCATAGTGAACAAATTCCTGCACCTCGCGCCGTTTCGGTAGCGGGTGGCTCGTGGTCAGGATAGCCGAGAGCAATGATTGCCACCAGTTCATATCCGGACGGAACCCCAAGTACCACCTCGGCGGCCTTGTGGTCAAAGGAACCGATGATTACCGACCCCAGTCCCAGTTCCCAGGCCTTCAGACACAGGGTCTGGCTGATGATCCCGAGATCATAGAGAAACCAGTGCTGATACCTGGTGACCTGCACTCCTTTGTAGTATCCTGATCTTTGCGGATCACCACATATCCCGAGCAGTATCGGCGCGGTTTCGGTGCATTTGGTCGCGGGATTTTTGGCGGAAAGCAACTCGGCAAGTTTCGTTTTATCCTCCGCTGCCCGCACCACGACAAGCTCCCAACATTGCAGATTGCCCCAGGAAGGGGCATATCTTGCCGTTTCAAAAAGTTCCGCCAGCGTTTCCGCGGCAATCGGCCGCTCCTGAAAACGCCTGATGCTTCGGCGTGTTTTAATGATCTCATCCATAGGATTCTTCCTGCTCCTTTCTGTGAAATTTTCAGGAAAATTCGTTCAAAATTTCTCTGGCGATAATCAGCCGCTGAATCTCGCTGGTACCCTCATAGATCGAGGTAACTCGGGCATCACGGGCATAGCGCTCGATGGGAAATTCGCGGGTGTAGCCGTAGCCTCCGAAGATCTGCATCGCCTCATAGCAGGCCCTGTTGGCGGCCTCACTGGCGAAAAGCTTGGCCATCGAGGCCGCTTTGGCAAAGGGTCGTCCCTGTTCTTTTTTAAAGGCGGCATGCATGAGGAGCAGTCGGGCCGCCTCAAGGTCGGTGTACATGTCGGCAATTTTCCACTGGATGGCTTGAAAATTACTGATTTTTTTGCCGAATTGCGCTCTCTCCAGGGAATATTTGGTGGCCTTGTCCATTGCCGCAAGACCAATACCGAGGGCCAGGGAACCGATGCCGATGCGTCCGCCGGCAAGTTCGCCGACCGCGCCACGAAAGCCGTCGTTTTCTTTACCCATCAAGGCGCTGGCGGGAATGCGGCAGTCCTGAAACAGTATTTCGTTGGTGGGTGAGGCATGTTGCCCCATTTTGTCCTCTTTCCGGCCGATGATCAGCCCAGAGGTGCCGGCTTCAACCAAAAACATGCTGATGCCTTTGCCCTTTGGCGCCTTCGGATCAGTCACCGCCCAGACGACAAAAACCCCGGCAAAGGAGCCGCTGGTGATGAAGATCTTCGAGCCGTTGAGTACCCACTCCTCGCCATCGCGAACCGCCGTAGTCGTCATCCCGGCCGGATCGGACCCGGCCCCCGGTTCGGTGAGGCCAAAGGCGCCTGCCGGATATTCGCCGCTGCAGATCCGGGTAATGTATTTTTTCTTCTGCTCCTCATTGCCAAGGGCCTGGATAACCTCGCCGACCATATTGTTCACCGAAACGGTGACCGCCGTCGATGCGCAGGCCCGGGCTATCTCGGTCATGGCAAGGCTGAAGGCGACAACTCCGGCCTCAGAACCGCCATAGGCATCACGGATATTCAAGCCCATGAAGCCGAGTTCGGCAAGCTTTGCCAGATTTTCATAAAATATCCCGTCGTCTTCGCCTCGGTCAAGCCCGGCAGCGGCCGGTTCCAGTTCGGCGACGGCAAAGTCTCTGGCGGTGTCCTGGATCAGCCTTTGTTCCTCGGTTAGATCAAAATTCATAGATATCCCCTATCTAGCCTGCTATTTATCCTGGAAATTCGGGGCTCGCTTTTCAAGAAAGGCGCTCATCCCCTCTTTCTGATCGGCGCTGCTGAAACACTGGGCAAAGAGATCCGCTTCATAAACACAGGCGCGGTTCAGATCCATCTCCATACCGTTATTTACCGCTTCCTTGCACAGCCGCACTGCACCCGGCCCGCGGGTGGCAATTTTCAGTGCCAGGGCGCGACATTCAATCATCAGGTTTTCCGGGGCGAAGACCCGGTTGACAAGACCGATGCGGCATGCCTCTTCGGCATCGATAATATTGCCGGAAAAAATCAGTTCATTGGCCATTCCCTTACCGACTGTGCGGGGCAGCCGCTGCGTGCCGCCGAATCCGGGGATGATGCCGAGATTTACCTCGGGCTGACCAAACTTGGCGTTACTTGCGGCCATCCTGATATCACAGGACAGCGCCAGTTCACAGCCGCCGCCGAGGGCAAAACCGTTGACCGCGGCAATCACCGGTTGCGGCAGATTTTCAATGGTCCGCAGGACCTCGTGGCCAAGCTTGCCGAAGGCCTTGCCGGCGGCAGGCTCAAGGCCCTGCATAAAGGCGATATCGGCACCGGCGACAAAGGCCTTTTCACCGGCCCCGGTGATGATAACCACCCGTATGCTTCGGTCCTCGGCTATATCTTTAAAGCAATGCCGCAACTCAAGCAGGGTGTCGCGATTCAGGGCATTGAGGGCCTTCGGCCGGTTAATGGTGACCGTGGCAATGGCCTCTTCTTTTACTACCAATACATTATTGAACTCCATTTTTCTCTCCAGGTTGTCATCAGCTGTTTTGTTGGTTTTCTTCGGAACACTCCAAGGAAAATTTCCAGGCGCAGTACCATTGTCGGGGTGGCTGTCCGGCGGACAACCCAGACATTCGGTGCGAATTCTTTTATCTATCGCCCTGGCAAAATACGAATATTCAACAAGCCCCCCGGATTTACAAGGATAATCTTCCAGTCCTTTGCGTTTCCTGGCTTCCTGCACGCGGCAATGGTTCATCTGAAAGACAAAGCTCGTGGCGGTTTCTTCGACAATCGACTGGACGTTGATGCTTTCATACATGCGAAAACCAAGCGCCCTTTTCAGTCCGTCAAGGCCGGGACTTTCCGATAAGCCAAGGAACTCTCGAATCATGTGGCCTCGACGGGGGAAAATTGGCCCCAGCAGGAATCGTTGCAACGTTTGGCCTCGTTCATCCCACCGGCCTTCTCAACAGTCTGGAACCATACGCCGTCGTTGGCCAGCCAGTTCTTCGCCATGCGGTCCTTGAGTGTCTGCAGCTTCGCGGGCTCCATCTCCAGAAGAAACGACGGCACGCCGTCAACCATGGTAAAACCGAAAAGCTCCGCCATATGGCGCATCTGAATGGCCATGCTCTTGCCGGCAGCTGCCGTCAGCAAGGGCAAGGCCTGTTCCATGCCCATCTGGTGCTTGACCTCGGCAAACCACAGACCATGATGCAAAATGGTGCGATGAAACATGTCAACGATAAAGCGGGCAGTGTCCTGGTGACTCAGTTCACTGGCCGTTGCCGGCAGGTTCGGTCATATCCTTCTCCATTGTTATTAAGCACTTTGTACTTCAGGCAGGACAGTTATTTCATCGGAAAATCGGGTCAACGGTTCCAGACCATGGTCGGTTACCAGATGGGTGTTTTCGATACCGACGACACCCACGCCTGGAAAAATCGTCTTCGGTTCAAGGGCAATGACCATCCCCGCCTGCAGGGGCAGCTGCTGCCCTTTGGCGATAAAAGGATACTCGTCGAGTTCCAAGCCGACGCCATGGCCGGTAAAGCGAATCCTCCTGTCCCCTACCCCCATAAAGTTATCCCGGTAGCCTTTTTTGTCGGCGAGGGCGATCATCAGGTCGTAGAGCTCACCGGTGATAACCCCGGGCGTCGCCTGCCCTTTAATCTCGTCCTGGATGGCAAGCATTGCTGCATGGGCGTGCTGCAAGGCGTCAGACAAGCGGGCCGATGGAAAATATCCGGGCATGATCGGAGATATAGCCGTCGAGGGCAAAGACATAATCGACGAGAACCGGCTCCCTGACCCCGATTTTCCTGAAACCGGCACCCTGGCCGATGACGCCGCTGACCCCGGCCCCGCCGGTGGGAGAGGCGAGATAGCTGGGCACCGCCGCCGCATCGCCGGACATCAGATGCCCGTAGAAGAGTTCACTGCCCCACATGCGCATGCGGACAATACCCTGATGGCCGAGACTGCGGGCATAGCTCTCAAGCTCACCCGCCAGGGCCACCTCGGTCTTACCAACCGCCAGCAGTTCCGGCACCCGCGCCGCGACCTTGTCGGAAAGCTCCGCCGAGGCCCGCATTTTGGCAATCTCGAACTCCGACTTCACGGCCCGGATCAGCCGAATTTCATGGGAAATGTCGACAATTTTGGCCTTTCCGAAGATCTGCTGATACTGAAAATAGAGGTTGGTCGGCAGGACGTCCAGTTCCATGCCGAGAACGGCCGGCGCCGGATACCCGTAACCGGCCAGTATCTCGGGAATCTTTTTAATGCCGACAAGCGATACTATTTCTTCCAGGGCCGATTCTGCCAACGCCCGTTCATATTCCTTAAAGACCATGAGAATCGGCTTGCCCTGGACGGGTACATACAGCCAACCCTGCTGTGAGGTGCCGGAGAAATAAAAAAGATCTGTCTTTTGCAGAATCAGGGCACCATCCTGGCCTTTTCCGGCGATGGCCTGCTGCAATTTGCCGATTCTTGCCGCAAGCTCGGGGGCTGGAACATTTTTATGGGTAAGTTGCATATTTCCTCCGTAGCCCGGTTGGTCGGCTTGCACCCTGATCCTGTTCTTCTCAGTATTGATAAAAGCCCTTGCCGGTCTTCTTTCCCAGCCATCCGGCCTCAACATATTTACGAAGCAGCGGACAGGGTCGATACTTGGAATCCTTGAAGCCGTCATAGAGGGTCTCCATGATCGCCAGACAGGTATCAAGACCGATCAGGTCGGCCAGGGCCAGCGGCCCCATCGGATGGTTCATGCCGAGCTTCATGACCGTATCGATATCCTCGACCTTGCCGACCCCGTGGTACAGGCAGAAGATTGCCTCATTGATCATCGGCAGCAGGATCCTGTTGGCAATAAATCCTGGAAAATCGTTGGCTTCCGCCGGAGTCTTGCCAAATTTCTTACAAAGCTCCCAGGTGATATCAAAGGTCTCTTTGCTGGTTGCCAGGGCCTTAATAACCTCAACCAGCTTCATCACCGGTACCGGATTCATGAAATGCATGCCGATAACCTTGTCCGGTCTTTTTGTCTGGGCGGCTATCCGGCCGATGGGGATCGACGAGGTATTGGTGGAGAGAATCGTGTGCGCTGGACAAAACTTATCAAGATCCTGAAAGATTTTGAATTTCAGATCCTGCCGTTCAACCGCCGCCTCGACAACAAAGTCAACCCCGGCCATATCGGCAAGATTGGTGGTGGTGCTGATCCGCCCGAGAATCGCATCGCGCTCGGCAGCGCTGATTTTTTCCTTTTCAACACTCCGGGCAAGATTTTTGGCAATGCCTGCCATGCCTTTTTCGGTGAACTCCTCTTTGATGTCGCTCATCAAAACCTTGAGCCCGCTGGTTGCCGCAACCTGAACGATGCCCGCGCCCATCTGGCCGGCGCCAATTACCCCGAATGTTTCTATTGCCTTTGTCATTGCTTTGCCCTTATCACTTTTTTGCCTTATCGTTTAACAACCATTGCCACCGCCTCACCACCACCAAGGCAGAGTGAGACAAGCCCTCTTTTCGCATCCCTTCTCGCCATCTCATGGAGGATCGTGGTCAGCAACCGGGCGCCGCTTGCGCCAATAGGATGACCGATGGCGACAGCACCGCCGTTGACGTTGACCTTGGCGGGATTCAGCTGCAAAACCTTGTTGATGCCGACAGATGTTCCGCTGAAGGCTTCATTTATCTCAAAAAGATCGATATCAGCAAGAGATATGCCTTCTTTTTTCAAAACTTTAGGGATTGCCAGGATGGGTGCCATAAGCACATAGCGCAATTCAATCCCCGCTGAGGCCTGGGCACCGATCTCGGCCATGATATGGCAGCCCAGTTCCACCGCCTTCTCTCGATTCATCACTACCAGCGCTGCCGCCCCGTCACTGATGATCGAGGCATTGCCGGCCGTTCCCACCCCGTCCTTTTTAAAGGCCGGCCGCATTTTCATGAGGCTTTCATAGCTCGTCTCGGTCGGACATTCGTCGTCGGCAAACAGCTTGATTTCGCCATTTTTCTGGGGGATGGGCACCGCGAGTATCTCATCTTTGAATAGGCCATCGCGAACGGCACGAACCGCACGACGGTAGGACTCTTCGGCGAATCGGTCCTGATCACTTCTGCTCACTTGCCAGTTTTCGCAGGAAAGTTCGTTGGACATGCCCATATGAAAATCGTTGACGACATCCCAAAGACCGTCATGGACCATGTGATCTTCGATCTTGCCCGGTCCCATGCGGTGTCCCCACCTGGCTTTTTCAAGATAATACGGAGCCATACTCATATTTTCCATGCCGCCGGCAACGATCACATCGGCGTCGCCGCACTGTATGGCCTGGGCGGCAAGCATGACGGCTTTCAGCGAAGAACCGCACACCTTGTTGACGGTTACCGCTTCAACTTCCTGCGGCAGATCGGCCTTGATGGCTGCCTGTTTGGCCGGATTCTGACCATAACCGCAGGGCAGCACCATTCCCATGATGCACTCATTCACCTGTTTCTTGTCGATTCCGGCACGGATCACCGCCTCTCTGATAACCATGGCTCCCAGGTCAGTGGCACCGATTTTACTGAGGGTGCCGCCAAAACTGCCGAAAGGAGTCCGTACCGCACTGACAATCACTGCTGTTTTCATTGTAGTCCTCAATTTTTCGGTGGCAAAAAATTGTTCTCGACATTTTCAGCTTAAAGTCGAGGAGGTATTTAACCACACAGTAGATGCGAGACTGAAGAATATTTCTGTGGATTGGCTGAGGAAGATGTATAACGAAAATTCCGACCAAGCGCTCAATCGTTTTTATCCTGACCCAACAAACTCCTTTTGTCAATCTTTTTCAATGCACCTTCGCTCTCGCAGAGGATTTCCTAAAGAATTTCTTGACAAACATCATTAATTAATATCTAGTTCTTCGTGAAATCCGACCGAGCGCTCAGTAGTATCGCCGGGAGAGTAGAATAGGGGTCCACAGCAGCCGGGACAATCATCTTCAAATCTAACTGTAAGGAGTCACTGATGGGTATGGAAAATCTCTACAGAGAAGTAATGAACCTTAACATGATGGATGATAATGACCTGAAAAAGGATGCAGCAAGGGCCTTTTTCGAGAAGCTCAACTTCATGAAACTCCCGGAATATTTCAACTGGGCATCAGAAATTTTCGAAGGTCTCCATGTCAAGGAGAGAGGCAGCAAAAACGCCTTGGTCTGGTGCGATATCGCCACAACTGAAAGCAAAACCTTCACCTATCAGGAATTCGCCTTCCGCGGCAATCAATGCCTGAACAGGTTGCGCAAGGCAGGAGTAGAGAAGGGCGATAATATGTATCAGATGGTGCCGATCGTCCCGGAAACCTGGTTTGCCAGCTATGCCTGCATCAAGGGTGGGCTGGTTGCCGTCCCAACCGCCACGACGATGACCCAGCGCGAGTTGGAATTCAGATTTGAAGCGTATCCGCCAAAAGTAATTATCGCCGATGTCATCTATACCGATATTATTGATCTCGCCCTGCAAACCACGAAAATGACCCCGAAACTAAAGTTGGTTTTAGGGAAGAAAGAGGGTTGGACCAGTTATGCCGATCTCGCAAGCGAAGCAGTTGAAGCCGAAGCAGCGAAAACCCGCGCAAGTGACCTTCTCTTCTGCTTCTTTACTTCCGGAACCACCGGATTGCCGAAGCGCGTCGGCCATACCGCCGTGTCCTATCCACTCGGCCATCTTTCCACCTCGGTCATGACCGGAATCCGTCCCAGCGACATTCACCACAATCTGAGCGCCCCTGGCTGGGCCAAGTGGGCATGGTCGAGCTTTTTTGGCCCTCTCAACGTCGGTGCCACCGCCACCGGTTTTAATTTTACCGTCCTTGACGGCAATAAATACCTGACCGCCCTCACCACCCATAAAATTACCGTTTTCTGTGCCCCTCCGACCGCCTGGCGCATGTTCATCAACCTCGACACCTCAAAATTTGATTTTTCCGCTCTCAGGCAATCGATCGGTGCCGGCGAACCACTCAACCCGGAAGTCATCACCAAGTGGAAAAAACTTACCGGCACAGAGATCCGCGACTTCTACGGTCAGACCGAATCCACCGCCATGATCGGCAACCATCCGTGGATGAACGGCAAAATGCGTGCCGGTTCCTTCGGCCAGCCGTCGTTCATGTATGATGTCGCCCTGATGGACGACGACGGCAAGGAAATTACGGTGCCCAATGAACCCGGCCATATCGCTGTCAAACTCGACAAATGGCGGGCAATCGGCCTCTTTACCGAATATATCGGCAACCCTGAAAAAATGGCCGGCGTCTTTATCAACAACGCCTACTACACCGGCGATCGAGCGACCTTTGATGAAAACGGTTACTGGTGGTTTGTCGGCCGTGCCGACGACGTAATCAAATCCTCCGATTACCGTATTGGTCCCTTTGAGGTTGAAAGTGCCCTTATCGAGCATCCGTCAGTTGCCGAATCGGCAATCGTCGGTGTACCTGATCCGAAACGGCATCAGTTGGTCAAGGCCTTCATTATCCTAAAACAGGGTTATCAACCATCACGGGAACTGGCGCTTGAACTTTTCCAGCATTCCATCAAGATCCTGGCAAAATTCAAAATTCCCCGCATTATCGAGTTCGTGCCGATGGTTCCCAAGACCTTGAGCGGTAAAATTCGCCGGGTTGAGCTGCGGCAGCAGGAAACCGACCGTCAAGATAAAAATGCCAAAGGCGGCAAACTGGAATTTTTTTACGAAGATTTCCCAGAGTTGAGTTCCAAGAAAAAGTAGTGCATATGCACCACCGGGAAGAAGGCCCCTTGCTTCTTCCCGGTTTTTCCGTGACCCCAGCGTGAAAGGACTGAAAATCGTTAATCGTTCAACCTCCACGCCACATTTTCTGCAGGAGATACCCCGATGAATTTTGAATTGACAGAAGAACAGAATCTCATCCGCGATATGGTTCGCGAGTTTGCCGAGACCGAAGTTGCGCCGACAGCAAAAATCCGCGACGAGGAAGAACGGTTCGATCGTGCGCTGATGTTTGACCGCCTCGCTGAACTGGGCCTTACCGGCATAGTCTTTCCTGAAGAATATGGCGGTGCCGGTGCCGATTACATCAGCTATGCCATTGCTGTCGAGGAACTGTCCCGGGTCTGCGCCTCGACCGGCGTAACATTATCCGCACACCTGTCTCTTTGTGCCAATCCTATCTACCTTTTCGGCAACGAAGAGCAGAAACAGCAATTTCTTGCTCCTCTGGCCCGTGGCGAGAAGATGGGAGCCTTCGGACTCACCGAACCATCCGCCGGTACCGATGCCGGTGGCACGCGAACAACCGCGGTTAAAGATGGTGATGGCTATGTCCTTAATGGCACAAAAATATTTATCACCAACGCCGGTGAGGCAGAGACCTATGTCGTTTTCGCCAGAAGCGACAAACAGGCGCAAAAACATCACGGCATAAGCGCCTTTATCGTCGAAAAAAACACGCCGGGCTTTACCTTTGGCAAAAAAGAGCAAAAGATGGGCATTCGCAGCTCACCAACCATGGAACTGGTCTTGGACAATTGCCGAATTCCCGCCTCACAGCTTCTCGGCGAAGAAGGCATGGGCTTCAAGGTGGCGATGAAAACCCTTGATGGCGGCCGGATCGGTATAGCTTCTCAGGCCTTAGGGATTGCCCAAGGGGCTCTTGAGGCCGCGGTCAATTACGCCAAGGAACGCAAACAGTTCGATACTCCGATCGGTAAATTCCAGGGCATCCAGTTTCAACTCGCCGACATGGCCACCCAGATCGAGGCGGCCCGACTCCTGGTTTACAGCGCCGCCTACAAGGCGAGCCACGGCATTTCCTATTCGCAGGCCTCGGCCATGGCTAAACTCATGGCCAGCGAAACGGCCATGCGGGTTACCACCCAGGCTGTCCAGGTTCTTGGCGGCTACGGCTATACCCGGGAATTCCCTGTTGAACGTATGATGCGGGACGCCAAAATCACGGAAATTTATGAAGGAACCAGTGAGGTACAGCGCCTGGTAATCGGTTCGGCTTTGATCAAATAACACGGCTGCAAAGAATATCGCGACAAGAAGCCATTAAATAAAAATAACCGCAAAACAAATTTGAGGTAGTGGTATTTGCAACACCTTTTCTATGGTACCGAATTTTCTTTTATTCTGGTGTTTTTTTGTTTACGTTTTTGATTTAAGTATTTAGCAGATATTGAAAAACGAAAAAAAGGACAATTCCGGAGACAAAAAGATGGATTCCGACACCTTTTCAGGAGAGGTCACTACTAATATTAAAAACCAGGACTTGGTGCGAGAGCGAAGGCGGCAGATTGCCGACGGCGCGGTGAAACTCTTTATCAAACATGGGTACCATAAAACGACTACCCGCGCCCTGGCCAGAGAAACCGGACTGTCCATCGGCTCCCTGTATGAATATGTATCCACCAAAGATGATGTTCTTTACCTGGTATGCATTGCCATTCACTCGGAGGTTGAACTAGGGGTTAAAGATGCACTGGCTCGACCGACCATCGGCAAGGAAGCCTTGGCAGAGGTGATCCGGGAATATTTCCTGGCCTGCAATAGAATGAGTGACCACGTACTCCTGATGTACCAGGTAACCCATTTCCTCCCACTGAAATGGCAGGAAAAGGTGCTCGAGGCTGAGCTACGCATCACCAATCTTTTCATCGAAGCCATGCGAGAGTTGCGGACAATAGGCAAACTCCCGATGCTTGCGGATGATACAATCAACCTCATCGGCCACAATATTTCAGTACTTGGACATACCTGGGCCTATCGGCGCTGGTATTTCGGCAAACATTTTACAATCGAACAGTACATTGAAAAGCAGACGGAATTTATCATGAGTTTTCTTGAGAAAGCTAAAAGCGCCGGCAATCTATAGAAACCCGCACTCTCGGTTTGAAACCTCCGTAACTTCCCTGTGCTCTTCCTGTTAACAATTATCACCTCATCCCTAGTCATTTACAACGACACAAGGAGAAACCATGCACGCGGATGTCGCAGTCTACCGGCCCAAAAACGTAGTTAGAGTTATTACCGCCACCTCCCTTTTCGACGGCCATGATGCCTCAACCAACATCATGCGCCGGATTATGCAGGATTCCGGGGTGGAAGTGATCCATCTGGCACACAATCGTTCGGTCCAGGAGTTGGTGGACACGGCCATCGCCGAGGACGCCCAGGGTATAGCCATGTCCAGCTACCAAGGCGGACATATGGAAGCTTTTAAATATATGATCGATCTCTTGAAGGAGAAAAACGCCTCGCATATCAAGGTATTCGGAGGCGGTGGCGGCGTTATTGTCGCCGAGGAGATCAAAGAACTGGAAGGGTATGGGGTAGCGAAAATCTATTCCCCCGAAGACGGCGCCTCCATGGGCTTGCAGGGAATGATCAATCATATGGTGGAAATGCTCGATTTTCCCACCCTGCCCTGCCACGATCTACGCCCTGAGCAATTGGTTTGGAACAATCCGAAGACCATTGCCGGCTTCATTACCGCCGCCCAGCAGGCGAAGGCCGGCAACAACGGCAAGCTCGTTGAACTGATGGCCGTAATCGGTCCGCTCGCGAAGAAAAATAATCCACCGGTTATCGGTATTACCGGCACCGGCGGGGCCGGCAAGTCCTCGCTCACCGATGAAATAATTGTCAGATTTCTTCATGATATCAAAGATATCCGTATTGCCGTCATCTGCTGCGATCCGTCTCGGAAGAAGACCGGCGGCGCTCTTCTCGGCGACCGGATCCGTATGAACTCCCTCGGTCAATCCGACAATATTTTCATGCGCAGTCTGGCCACCCGCGATTCGGCCAGCGAGATCTCCGAAGCGCTGCCGGAGGCCATCCAGGTGGCGAAGGCGGCAGGCTTTGATTTGATCATTGCCGAAACCGCCGGCATCGGCCAAGGCGACTCGAAGATCACTGATATCGCCGATATTTCCATCTATGTCATGACCTCCGAATACGGTGCACCGTCGCAGCTGGAAAAAATCGACATGCTCGATTATGCCGACATCATCGTCGTCAACAAATTTGAGAAAAAAGGCAGTGACGACGCCATCCGCGATATTCGTAAACAGGTCCAGAGAAACCGTAAACAATGGGACATGGCACCGGCCGACTTTCCGGTGTACGGCACCATCGCCTCGAAATTCAACGACGATGGCATCACCGCCCTCTACCATGGAATTATTGAAGAACTGAAGAAAAAGAGCGACCTCGTCCTCCACCCCAGTCTGCCTAGGCCGCCGGAGAAAATGTCGTCCTCGAAAACCATCGTTATCCCTTCACCGCGGATCCGTTATCTCTCTGAGATAGCCGGCACCATCCGCGAATACCACCACAAGACCAGACTTCAGGCAAAGGCAGTGCGCCGCCATCACCATCTGCAACAGGCCATGGACATTTTGCAGGCCGACGACCATGCCGGATATACCAAGATCCTTGATCAGCTGAAAAGTAAAGTCACATCACTTCATCAGGCTGTCACCCACGAAACGGCCGAACTTTTGGCAGACTGGGAAAAAACCAGATCGGATTACTCAGGCGATGAATTGGTCTATACGGTACGGGATCGGGAAATTCGCGTTCCCCTCTACACCAAATCCCTGTCCCATTCGAAAATTCGCAAGGTCGCCTTGCCGAAGTTCAACGATCCTGCGGATATCTATGTTTGGCTGCGCAAAGAAAACCTGCCCGGCTACTTCCCCTATACCGGCGGTGTGTTCCCGATGAAACGGACCGGCGAGGATCCAACCCGGATGTTTGCCGGCGAAGGTGGTCCGGCCCAGACTAATAGACGGTTCAGATTGCTGTCGGAAAATTACCCGGCGAAGAGGCTGTCAACCGCCTTTGATTCCGTCACCCTATACGGTTGGGACCCGGCCATTCGCCCGGATATTTATGGGAAAATCGGCACCTCGGGCGTGAGCATCTGCACCCTCGATGACCTCAAGCTGCTCTACAGCGGTTTTGATCTCTGCTCGCCGACTACCTCGGTGTCGATGACCATCAACGGCCCGGCCCCGATCATCCTGGCGATGTTCATGAACACCGCCATCGACCAGCAGGTGGAAAAATTCGTTGCCGACAACAACCGCGGGCCCGACAATGCCGAGTATGAAGAGATCAAGGCGGTAGTCCTCACCAATGTCCGCGGTACCGTCCAGGCCGATATTTTGAAAGAAGACCAGGGCCAGAACACCTGCATCTTCTCCATTGAATTCGCTTTAAAAATGATGGGCGATATCCAGGAATACTTTATCGCCCAAAATGTCAAGAACTTCTACTCGGTATCGGTCTCCGGCTATCATATCGCCGAAGCCGGAGCCAACCCCCTGACCCAATTGGCACTCACCCTTTCCAATGGCTTCACTTATGTTGAATACTACCTGTCGCGTGGTATGGCCATCGATGAGATCGCCCCGAATCTGTCGTTTTTCTTCTCCAACGGCATGGACCCCGAGTATACTGTGATCGGCCGAGTGGCGAGACGTATCTGGGCCATCGCTATGCGAGAAAAATATGGTGCCTCGACCACCTCGCAACGCCTTAAATATCATATTCAGACCTCCGGCCGATCGCTGCACAGTCAGGAGATTCAATTTAACGACACAAGGACTACCCTGCAGGCCCTGTGTGCCATCTACGACAACTGCAACAGCCTGCACACCAATGCCTACGACGAGGCCATCACTACCCCGTCTTCGGAATCGGTGCGCCGGGCCCTGGCCATTCAACTGATTATCAACCGGGAATGGGGGCTTGCCAAAAACGAAAACCCGAACCAGGGCAGCTTTATTGTCGAGGAACTTACTGACCTGGTAGAAGAGGCGGTGATGGCGGAGTTTGACCGGCTCACTGAACGGGGCGGGGTGCTCGGTGCCATGGAAACCGGCTACCAGCGCAGCAAAATTCAAGAAGAATCAATGTATTACGAGCGGCAGAAACACTCGGGGGAACTGCCGATCATCGGCGTCAACACCTTCCGTAATCCGGATGCCGATTTTGATGCCTTGAACGCCTCCCTCGAATTAGCCCGTTCTACCGATGATGAAAAAGACGAACAAATCAAAAGACTTGCCTCCTTCCATGAGCGTCATAAGAATGACAGTTCGGCAGCATTGCTGAAATTACAGGAAGTAGCTCTTGCCGGTGGCAATGTCTTTGCCGAAATGCTTGATACGGTAAAACATTGCAGCCTGGGGCAAATCTCCAACGCCCTGTATGCGGTGGGCGGAAAATATCGCCGTAATATGTAATAAAGCTCGATAGTTACAGTGATGTGTGAGGCTGGGGAGGCAAAAAACGCCACCCCAGCCTTTTTTATAACCAGCGGATGAGAGCAATCGCCGCCATCTTCAAACAACCGGCGTTTGGGGAGATCGACAATATCCTTCAGGCCGGAATCTTATCGCCAGGCAAAAGGAGGTTGCTCGTAATGGCCGACTCTTGCTTCCCGGCCAAGCAGGGCAACCTCTCGAAATTGCAGGAGCATGGCAGCGGTTGGAGCGGCGATCCAGGTGTTGCCGACCGGCATAAAAAGGACTGGATGGTGACTGCTCCCGGAGGTTTCAAGGAGCGGTGCATCGCGGCGCAATAATTCGGAACAGGGAATGCGGTGTATCGACGATACTTCACGATCATTTTTTATGAGAATAACTCCCGCTCCACCCCAAACAACCACCGGAGTAATAATAAACCCCGACCTGGTGATAAAATCATCAAGACAGCCGAACGTCCGGTCGAGTGTGAGTGATACCCCCACCTCTTCGCTGAGCTCGCGAAGAGCAGCTTGTTCCGGGTTTTCATCATCTTCCATCCGTCCGCCCGGCAAGGCCCACTGGCCTGGATGATTTTTCATTTTTTTCGATCTCCTGGTAAGAATCACCGCCGCATTCTCAGATGATACGGGGCCAAGACCGTCCAAACCACCTTCTCCTCGATAATCGACAACACAGATGGCCACGGCCGCCCTTTGCAATTTAGCAACAGGAAGTGATATTCTTTGGTAGATGGCCATATTGCTCGCAATAAGTTGCCGAAGTTCCGGACTGCAGGTAAGATCAATCATGGGTATTTTTCTTCAATCAGTTCATTATTTATCAGCCGGAAATAACAGAGAACTTTGCCATTTCTCAAATCTATGCTAGTGTTCCTTTAAAGAAACAACCCAACAATATGAGGACTCTATGCAGCAATACACCTTTTATCTCGTCGAAAAACAGCCACCCATAGCCTGGGTGTTTCTCAATCGTCCAGAAAAGAAAAACGCCATGGGCCCTGCTGCCTGGCATGAGCCGCTCGAAATCTTTACCGATCTCGACGCCGATCCGGAAATCCGCGTGGTAATTGTTTCCGGCAAGGGTGCCTGTTTCTCGGCGGGTATTGATCTCCAGGGCATGGTGCCGCATCTGCCGGAACTGATGGATAAAGATCAGACCGGCGCCACTAAGTGGCGATTTCTGCCGAAGATCAAACAGCTGCAAGGCGGTATTTCGGCCATCGAAAGGTGTCGCAAACCGGTCATCGCCGCAATTCACGGTCATTGTCTGGGGGCTGGCCTTGACATGGCCACCGCCTGCGATATCCGTGTCTGCTCCGAAGATGCCCAGTTCTCTCTTAAGGAGGCGGCGGTCGGCTTTGTTGCCGATGTCGGCGTCCTCCAGCGCCTGCCCTTGATTGTCGGCCAGGGTCATGCCCGGGAAATGGCCTTTACCGCCAAGACCATCTCCGCCGCCAAGGCAAAAGAGATACTCCTGGTGAGCGAGGTCTGCCCGGACGTCCCGTCGCTTATGGCTAGAGCCCTGGAGTTAGCCATGGAAATCGCCGATAACTCGCCCCTTGCCGTCCAGGCCTCAAAAGACGTCCTTAACTTCTGTGTCGGCAAATCGGTGCATGACGGCTTGAAATATGTGGCCTCGATCAGCGCCAACATCATTCCTTCGAAAGATCTGCTGGAAGCGGTCACTGCCTTTGCCGAAAAACGTAAGCCGAAATTTACAGGAATGTGACCACTATGTCCGGAGACTTCAGCCAGTACCTGCAACCGACTTTCTTCCTCGATTTTGACCACGCCGAGGTGGCCGATTTTGCCGGCGCCGTTTGCAAGAATGCGATGACTGCCACAGAAAAGGCCGTTGCCCTCTATTATGCCGTTCGCGACCACATCAGATATGATCCTTATGACCTGCGCTACTCGCAACCGGCCATGAAGGCCAGTGCGATACTTGCTAAACAATCCGGCTACTGCGTTGCCAAAGCCGTTCTGCTGGCAGCTGTCGGACGACAGCAAGGTATTCCCTGCCGCCTCGGTTTCGCCGACGTCACCAACCATCTGTCGACCGCCAGATTACGGGAAATGATGGGGACTGATCTGTTTATCTATCACGGATATACGGAAATGCATCTCAGCGGTAAATGGGTCAAGGCTACGCCCGCCTTCAATCTGTCCCTCTGCACAAAATTTGCCGTTTTGCCCCTTGAATTCGACGGCAGCAAAGATTCAATCTTCCATGCCTATGATGCCCATGGCCAGAAACATATGGAATATGTACGCGACCATGGGCACTTCGCCGACCTGCCCTTTGCACGAATATTCGCTGCCTACGACCGTACTTATCCGAAATTCTTCGATCATTTCGGCGGAGGGCAGACCCACGATTTCGCCGTCGATGCAGAGAAGGAGATAAGAAACGGCTAGAACGAACCGGCAAGACAATCAATGCCTGCCCATCCCAAGATGGGCAGGATCAGTAATCGTTAGGACAATCTTTACACGACTCCAGCGGCTATAAAGGACTCAATCTCGGCATCCGAATACCCCGCTTCCGCCAAGACATCCCTCGTTCCCTCGCCAAAGGGGCCCGGCGGTGTTCTGATGCTCCCTGGAGTATGACTCATCTTTACCGGGATGCCAAAGCCGGTGCGTTCCGCGCCGTTCATGTCGGCGTAGGAATAGACCATCTCTCTTTCTTTGAAGAGCGGCTCGGTTAGAACCTCACCCATGGTTTTTACACCGCTGCAGCAAATATCCAGCTGCGCCAGGTCCCTTTCCCAGACTGCCAGGGTCTTGGTTAAAAATTGCCGACGGAGAAAGGCGATAATTTCTTCCCGACGCTCTTCAGCATATTGCAGGGGAACATATTCCGGACGTTGAAGGTACTCACAGAGGCTGCGCCAAAACCGGTTTTCCACCGCGCCGAGGGCAAGATAGCGTCCATCGGCGGTTTCATAGGTGTTATAGCAGCCGTATCTATGGGACAAAAGGGTATCGGCGGGTTTTGGCGGCTGCCCGTTGCGCTCGGCAAAAAAATACGGCAGGGAGAGAAATCCGACCATGCCGTCGGTCATCGAGATATCGATATACTGACCCTGCCCGGTTTTTTCCCTGGCGAAAAGGGCCAAAAGGATTCCGACGGCGGCGTTCATACTGCCCCCGGCGATATCGGCTATCTGTACTCCGGGGATAGCGGGTGGTCGATTCTTTTCACCGATCAGGCCAAGAACGCCGGCGGTGCTGAGATAATTAACATCATGCCCGGCCCGATCTCGTAAGGGGCCGGTCTGGCCGTAGCCACTTATGGAACAGTAGATTATACGAGGATTTTTTTGTTGCACCGCCAGATAATCAACGCCAAGGCGCTGGACTACTCCGGGCCTAAAGCCTTCCAGGATAACATCGGCCTTTACCGCCAGACGAAAAAAAATCTCCAAGCCCTCAGGACTCTTCAAATTGAGCGACATATGGCGCTTATTGCGATTAAGGTCATTGAAGAAAAGGCCATCCGCCTGGAATTTCTTATCTTCAATGGCAATGACCTGGGCGCCATGATCGGCAAGAATCATCGAGCAATAGGGACCAGGGAGCATACGCGAAAGATCGAGTACTCGAATGCCGTTTAGTGCACCTTGCTGTTGCATGCTTTTTCCTTCAGTTCTTTTAATATATTCTGACTTCAGCCGTAACTAGAACTCTATGCCTTTTTGTGCCTTTACTCCTTGTTCGAAAGCGTGTTTCATCGATTCTATGACAGAAACGGTGTCGGCAATGTCGATCAGTTGCTGGTCGGCATTCCTGCCGGTCAAAATGACCGACAAACGTTTCGGTTTATTCCGCAGCAACTCAACGATAGGCTCAACCTCCAAGAAATTGTAATGCGGCAGGTAGGTGATCTCATCGAGAATAACCAGGTCATAGAGATCACTGGAAATTTTTTCCTGGGCCAGGGCAAAACCACGCCTCGCAACCTCGCGGTCCTCATCAATATTTTCCTTACTGAAAACAAAACCCTTGCCGCAGATGAACCAATGGAGATTCTCCAGGTTGCCGGCCATGATTCGTTCCCCGTATTTCCCCTGCCCTTTGAGAAATTGAATGACGCAGACCTTTTGCCCATGCCCGAGAGCCCGAAAAGCCGTTCCAAGTGCGGCAGTAGTTTTTCCCTTACCATTGCCGGTAATGACAATAATTCTCCCGCTATCAACCATAAAACCCCCTCCATATTATTTCCCGGAAAGATGTCTTCCTTCTATCCAGGACACATCGTTATCCCGACAAAAGCGAACCGACCTGAGTAATGCAAAAAATGATTTTGCTGCGGCGTTCAGCAAACATCTATAAAAAGTTCTGTTACAACAGTACCATAGAATAATTCCAAAACAATATAAGACTGAACATTGGGGCAAAATATTTTTCCGACATCGCACCTTCCTTACGTATCTCGGCACTTTTCCGGCAAATCGAGACTTTCCGATAAATTATCCGGTTGTTATCTCGTCTCAACCGGGGTATTTATAAGGGTCCTATCCTGCTCTCTGTATGGCAGGCTATCTTAAGCAATCCGATTGATTCTTAAGAAAACAGGTGTCTCCGACGAGCCCCCCAGAGTGAGGTGTGAGTATGTACTTTGCAATGCCCGAACCGACGGCGAAAGGAGGGCTGGTCAGAGGATGACCCATCAAGTTGCCATCAATGGATACGGACGGATAGGCCAGAGCGTGCTGCGGGCGATCTATTCAACCCCCTACCGATCAAAATTCAAAATCGTTGCCATCAACGAATTGGCCGATATTGAAACCCTCACCTATCTCACCCGATACGACACTACCCATGGCCGTTTCCCCTATCCTCTCAGGTTTGCAGGGGATTATCTGTATATCGGCGACGACCAGATCCGGATCATCAATGAAGCCGATCCAGGAAAACTCCCCTGGCGCGATCTGCAACATCGATCTGCTTTTTGAATGCTCCGGCTCCTTTTTCGACAGAGCGCCCGCCGAGTCGCATCTCGCTTCCGGCGCCAACCGCCTGCTCCTGTCACACCCGGCCGTCCCGCAGATCGATGCGACGATCGTTTACGGCTACAACCAGGCCTTGTTGCAGAGCACGCACCGCATCGTTTCCAATGCCTCGTGCACAACCAACTGCATCGTCCCGGTGCTTGATATCCTGCATCGGGAATTCGGTATCATAAGCGGGGTCACCACCACCATCCATTCGGCGATGAACGATCAGCCGGTGATCGACAGTTACCACCACACCAATCTGCGCCTCACCCGTAGTGCTCTGCATTCGATCATCCCCGTGGATACCGGTCTGGCCAAGGGAATCAGTCGCTTGATGCCGCACCTGGCTGGTCGCTTTGAGTGCCTCCATGTGCGGGTGCCGACCATCAATGTTTCGCTCATGGATCTTTCCATCAATGTGCAGACCGACACCAACATTGCCGAAATCAATGGGGTAATGGCCAGGGAATCATCAGGTGGACTGCGAGGACTTCTAGGTTATACGGAAGAACCCCATGCCTCCGTCGATTTCAACACCGATCCAAGATCGGTGATTGTCGATGGCACCCAAACTAGGGTTTGCGGCAGACGGCTTATCAAAATGCTTTGCTGGTTTGATAACGAATGGGGTTTTGCCAATCGCATGCTGGATGTGGCCAACCATTGGCTTTCCCTGGCGTAAGTTGCTCTATGGTGTGAGGGCAACCCGAACATCAATACAATGTAAAGAAGTCACAATAAAAGCCCATTTAACAGAGGCGCCGATGATCATCTATAAAAAAGACAAAAACATGATGTGGAAATTGGACAATATCCGTTTTCTTTACCCACCCGACGACTTTACCGGAGCCTTTGCCAACGCCAAGATGCAGGAGCGGCACAAGGCCAATCAGGACCAAAAAATCAAAATCATCCTTGAGCATCTTGAGAACCGGAAAAATGCCCTCGAGGCCATGCAGGGACTCCATCCTCTCGACCACTTGACGTTTCTGCACAACAACCTGGAAAAATTCCGGCAGGACGGCTGCCTGGAAAAGACCGTATTGCGGCTCTACTACCGAAAAAATACACCCTTTGCCGCGGTCGGCGACTATGACGAATGGAAATCCCTCCTGGCCCAGTGCGATCCTGCCCGCATATACCAAGAGGGTAAGCCTTTTCCCTTTGACAGAACGACCGCCTTCCGAGGCTCAGTCACCGGTAACCCCAAAGGGTTAAGCTGGACCGTCAGCCGGGAGGAGGCCGCCTGGTTCCTTGAGCGCTGGAGAGATAAAAACCTTGGCGGCGGCACCGTCTTCGCCATGGAAATAGCCAGGCAGGACGTACTGGTGTATACTGAAGATGAGCATCGACGAGAGGTAATTTTGGTCCCGGAGGTTGTCGAGACCTCGGTGGCCAGGGAAATCGACCACCTTTAGGTCCACCGTTTATTTCCTGACCACTCCAACAAAGCCGGGCCGGGATGGGTTGTTTTTCCCGGACCGGCCACACAACTTTCCAGCAATTCGAGCCTATTCCACTGTGACACTCTTTGCCAGATTGCGTGGCTGATCGACATCGCAGCCACGTTTGGTGGCGATCTCATATGCCAGCAACTGGGCCGGGATAGTGTAGAGAATCGGATTCATGGCGGAGTGTACCTTGGGAAGATATATCACATCATCGGTGATGGTCTTCAGATGGCTGTCTCCTTCAGTACCGATAAGAATAATACGCCCCTGCCGGGCCTTGATTTCCTCCACATTGGAAATCGATTTCTGGTACACCTCGTCCTGAGGTACCAAGGCAAGCACCGGCATATCCTTGTCTATCAGGGCAATCGGGCCATGTTTTAATTCGCCGGAGGCGTAGCCCTCGGCATGGATATAGGAGATTTCCTTCAGTTTTAAAGCACCCTCAAGGGCGATGGGGTAATTGAGACTACGGCCGACAAAGAGAAAATCACGACTGTCGTAATACCTTTCAATGAGATGCTCTACTTCTTTCTGGATACGGGGCAGTTCACGTTCCACAACGCCGGCGATACCGATCAATTCCAGGCCGAGTTCCAGCCCGAGTTCCCGGCTGATTGTCTCTTTCTTCTGGGCAAGATACAGGGTAAAGAGAAAAAGAGCCGCCAGCTGGGAAACAAAGGCCTTGGTGGATGCAACCCCGATCTCCGGCCCGGCATGGGTGTAGACCGTGCCATGCGCCTCACGGGTCATGGTCGAACCGACAACGTTGCAGATGGTGATGATTTTTGCTCCCATCTCCTTGGCAATGCGAATCCCTGCCAGGGTATCGGCGGTTTCCCCCGATTGCGAGATGGAGATGGTCAGCACCCGCTTGTTGATCAGCAGGTGCCGGTATCTGAATTCCGAGGCGATATCCACCTCCACCGGGATATTGGCGTATTTTTCAATCCAGTATTTGGCAACCAGTGCCGCATGCCAGGAAGTTCCACAGGCAACGAGAAAGATGCGGTCGATATCGACGAGATCGGCAGCGGTCAAGATTGATCTCCGGCAGAATCACCTCCCCCGTTTCCGGATTGATTCGACCGCTGACGGTATTGGTGATCGCCTGCGGTTCCTCGAAGATCTCCTTCAGCATAAAATGTTTAAAGCCGGCCTTTTCGGCCATGGCCGGATTCCAGTCGATGGTCGTCGACCTTTTTTCGACGGGCAGACCGGTGACAAGAGAAAAGATCTGGTAACCGTCGGCTCGCAAGATGGCCAACTCCATGTCATCCATGAAAACCACCTGTTTGGTATACGGCAGGAGGGCGGGAATATCGGAAGCCAGGAAAGTGCCCTCATGTTCGCTTATCCCAAGTACGAGAGGGCTCTGATTGCGAACGGCCACCAGGGCATCGGGCATGCCGGCCCACAATACCCCTATGGCGTATGATCCCTCGACTCTGGCTATGGCCTTTTTCACCGCCGCTATCAGGTCATCTTCCAGATAATCCTCGATCAGATGGGCGAGGACCTCGGTATCGGTCTGGGAGGTGAAAACGTGGCCTTTGGCTTTCAGTTCTTCCCGCAGGGAATGGTAGTTTTCAATAATGCCGTTATGGATAACCACCAGATTGCCGGTGCAGTCGCTATGCGGGTGCGCATTGGCGGTGGTTGGGGCGCCATGGGTGGCCCAGCGGGTGTGACCGAGACCGATATGTGACGGGGCAATAATCGCGTCGTCGATAATAGCCTCAAGTCGCGACAGTTTGCCTTCCGAACGATGCTTGATCAGCTTGCCATCTTGCAGATAAACAATACCTGCCGAATCGTAGCCGCGATATTCCAGACGCCGCAAACCTTCAAGGATAACCGGAACAACCCGTCGCGACCCGCAATAGCCGACAATGCCACACATAATATACCCCTATCAAGAAAATTCTAATCAATGCATGAAAGCCATTCGACCGGATTACCAATGGCCCCGGTCGGTTTTCACACTATGAGGACAAAAGGTTGACAGCAAAAATCGTTCCGAGCGAACAGGAGATCGCCGAGACAACTCTTCGACACCCTAACACCGCTTTTCCCGTCATTGCCAGTTTTTTCTTTCAACCTGACGAAAAAAAAGGTAGTATCGCCTGCAATCCGGCTAAGACATGCACTTCCAACGACTTTCCCTCGAACACTCACCCATACCGCCATGAACGAAAGACAACGACTCAAGGAACTTCTTCTTGAAAAATCCTACCGCCAAGGCACCTTTACCCTCACCTCCGGAAAGACCTCCGACTTCTACATCGACGGCAAGCAGACTACGCTGGCTGCCGAAGGGGCCTATCTTTGTGGGAAACTGCTGTTTGAACTGTTGCAAAAATCACTCACCCCAATTCATGCCGTCGGTGGCATGACCCTGGGAGCTGACCCACTGGTTACTGCCGTATCCATTGCCAGTTATCTGGCCGGCCAGCCGATCCCGGCTTTTATCGTCCGCAAGGAAGCAAAAGGACACGGGACCGGCAATTATATAGAAGGTCTGAAAAATATGCCTACTGGATGTACCGTAGCCCTCCTCGAAGATGTGGTTACAACCGGCGGTACTCTCTTGAAAGTCATCGAAAGAGTCGAGGCGGCAGGCTTCAAAGTGGGCCTGGTGGCCACCATAGTCGAGCGACAGGAAGGTGGCACCGAGGCTCTTGCCAAAGCCGGGTATGTTCTCGAAGCGATTTTCACCCGTGCACAACTTCTTCAGTGATCTCGCCATGAAGTGCAAAAAATGTTCGGGCAAACTTGAAGTCCATCGCCAGTGCCGACGGGTGCGCATGCGCTGTACCGTCTGCGGCCAGGAATATCAAATTCATGAGGTTGCAGGCGAACTGGATCGCGAGACCGAGGAAATCCTCGAACGCTACACTGCCATCATCTACGATTGAAATTCTTGAAGCCCTGCATTGCCGATATCTTTTGCCCTGCCGCTGATTTTTTCGAAAAAATCGTCATGCCTCTATGGTTTTTTGGTAAATGATACGTGTATAATAAAACTCTGTTACTTAACTTTATCCTTTATCACGTGTACGATAACACATGACAAATCAAACACCTTCGCTAAAGTCATTTGTTAAAGCCGGAGATGAAGCGACGATAACCTGCCCGCAGTGCAATAGCGCCAAAGTTATTTCTGTTCGGCAATTTCGCCAACGCCTGCATAGGTTGATAGTTAAATGCCGGTGCGGATACCCCTTCAAAGTGCAACTCGAATTTCGCCGGCACTATCGGAAAGAAACTGAAATTCAGGGAAGTTACAATTCTGTCGCGCCGGCTATCAGCGGCGGCAAAGCCAAAGTTATCAATCTTTCTCTCAGCGGCGCATGTTTTGAGCTGCGCGGCATGCATGACCTTAAGATCGGCCACAAAGGCGTTCTCATTTTTACTCTCGACAATCGTAAGGAAACGGTTCTCACCAAGAATGTCCTAATCAGAACCGTCAACGGCACCCGCATCGGTGTTGAATTCGTTGAAGACTGTGCCTATGACAAGGAGCTAGGGTTCTACCTGCGGCCGTAAGACAGGGTCCAGCGCCTTGCCGATTGCCTGCTCCGCGTGATAAAGAAAGCCTCTCAGGGTTTCAGCGTTTATGGCGCTGATGGCAAAACCAGTATTCCCTATACTCTGCAAAACCTGGTGTCGGTCTTCCAGGGAAAGTAAATCAATCTTATTGAAAAGGGTCATCCTCGGTAAATCCCCCAACTCCAATTCTTTCAGCAACCGCTCCACCACTGCCATCTTTTCGCGATAGAGCGGGCTGGAGGCGTCGACGACATGGATGAGGAGGTCGGCCTCCAGCAATTCTTCGAGAGTCGCCTTAAATGCCTGGAGGAGGTCGGCCGGCAGGTTATCGATAAAGCCGACGGTGTCGGTGATGATCACTTCCAGATCGGTGGGAAAGCGCAGCCTTCTGCTTGTTGGATCAAGGGTGGCAAAAAGCTTGTCTTCGGCAATGATGTCGCTGTTGGTCAGGGTGTTGAGCAGGGTCGACTTACCGGCGTTGGTATAACCCACTAAGGAAAGCACCGGCAGTTCTTTCTTGCGCCGTTTGGCCCGGCGTCGATACCTCTCCATGCTTACCTGCTGCAACTCCTTGGCGAGGCGAGTCAGCCGGTCGTTGATCCGCCGCCGGTCGATCTCAAGTTTTGTTTCCCCCGGTCCCCTGGCGCCGATTCCCCCGGTCAATCGCGATAAGGCGTCATCTCTTGAGGAGAGCCTCGGCAGCATATATTTCAACTGCGCCATCTCGACCTGCAGCTTGCCCTCCCGGCTCATTGCCCGGTTGGCAAAGATATCGAGGATCAGCTGGGTGCGATCAATGACCCGCAGATCGGTGAAATCAGTGATCGAACGGATCTGCGACGGATTGAGCTCCTGATTGAAAATGAGCAGGTTGGCATCCAGTTGCAGGGCACGGATCATGATGTCGGCCAGCTTTCCTTTACCGAGGATGAGCCGGGGATTTATCTTGCTGCGTCGCTGTAAAACCGTTTCGAGTACCGTTACATTGTCCGACCGGGCGAGCTCAGCGAGTTCGGCCAGGGAATCCTCGGCCCGATTTTTTGCCTCCGTGGTGACACTGACGAGAATGGCCCGATCGCCTTTTTGATCAACAGAGCTCGCTTGCCGTCCGGCACTGAGCTCGCCTTCAATGACAGCGATCAAGTCCTCCACCGATTCCCTCTGGTTGGCAGGATGCACCGGTTCGAGAAAGGCCCAGTTTTTGCCATCCTTCCCACCGGGCAGCAGATGCGTGGAATACATCTTGTCGGGTAAACCATCTCCTGCCACCTTAATAACCGAGAGAAGATCAAGGCGGAGGAAGAGCAGGTCCATGAGGTCCTCATCACTGATATCCTCCCCTGCCAGATGGGTGTGAATAAGACGAAGACCGCGCAGCCTGCCGCCGGATGCCCGAACATTGCCAAGCGACGGAATAGTAATCTGGGAATGGGTCCCGACAATGACTTTTTCGACCTTGCCGGAGCGCTGGATCAGGAGGCCGATCTGCCGATTCAATTCAAAGGACAGTTGGCAGAGGGCCTTGGCCATCTCCGGGTTGATAATCATATCCCGCTGCACCCGCTTGGCGCCCAGACGTTCCAGGGCCTTCAGCTGATTGGTTTTAAGTCCTTCCGTATTTCCCGCAACTATGCCGATGGTACCCTCTCTCTTGTTATTTTCCTTTCCTGCTGCTGATCCATTCTTAGCCCTGATAATTCTGAACATTAGGATAGCGGCGGCCATAACCGAAAGCCTTGGTCGTCACCTTCAGTCCCATCGGCGCCTGTTTACGCTTATATTCATTGATTCGTACCCGCCGCAGGATGTCGCCGACCATCTCCTCGGCAAAGCCCAGGGCAACAATCTCCGCCAGCCCCTTATCTTGTTCGAGATGGAGTTCGAGGATTTGATCAAGGATCTCGTAGGGCGGCAGATCGTCCTGATCTTTCTGGCCTGGCTTCAGTTCGGCGGTCGGGGCCTTGCTGATGGTTCTGGCCGGGATGATTGCACGAGTTCTGTTGACATGGGCGGCTAATTCATAAACCAGCTGCTTGGGGACATCGGAAATGACCGCCAGGCCACCGCTCATATCGCCGTAGAGGGTGCAATAACCAACCGCCATTTCACTTTTGTTGCCGGTCGTAAGCAAGAGATGGCCGAATTTATTGGACAGTGCCATGAGCAGATTACCGCGGATTCGGGCTTGAAGATTCTGTTCGGTGATATCTTCGTCATGACCGGCAAAGAGACCGGCAAGGTTCCTGCGAAAAGTCGCAAACAACTCACCGATCGGCAATACGGTAAAACGGCAACCGAGATTGGCGGCAAGGAGTTGGGCATCTTCCAGTGAATCGGGCGAGCTGTATGGCGACGGCAGAGCCACGCCCAGGACATTTTCCGGCCCCAGTGCCTCGACGGCAATGGCTGCGGTCAGGGCGGAATCGATCCCTCCGGACAGACCGAGGACCGCCGAGGAAAACCCGCACTTGCGTACATAGTCGCCGACCCCCATGACCAACCCCTGGTACACCGCCTCCTGCTCCGACATCTGCAGGGGTCCGTGCATGTCGCCCCGCCAGGTGCCACTGTCGACGGTTATCATGTCCTCACGAAAACCATGCGCTTGGGCGACGGTTGTGCCACTGCCGTCCATGACCAGGCTGCGTCCGTCAAAGAGCAGTGAATCCTGGCCGCCGACTTGGTTGCAGTAGAAAAATGGTAGCCCATTGTCCCGACATATTTTATTGAAAATCCCCTGGCGGATTTTTTCCTTGTCACGCTGAAACGGCGATGCGGAGATATTGATGATGGCATCGACAGCCTGCCCTTTTGCGGCAGCTGCAGCGATAATAGCCGCCACCGGTTGTGCCTGATACTGGCGTACCTCATCGCTCCACACGTCCTCGCAGACGGTGACGCCGAAGGTCATGCCCTGCACCCGATACAACTCGGAGGCCTCCCCGGGCTCAAAATACCTGGTTTCATCGAAGACGTCATAGGAAGGCAGCAGCTGTTTGCGCGCCCGATAAACGATTGTCCCGTGCCGGGCGACCACCACCGAATTATAAAGCCCCTTGCCCCTCTGTTCATGCCGTCGTTCCAGACAGCCGAACATGACGTCGAGCTTGGGGGGAAGCCTGGCGAGAAGTGCCGCAACCGCTTGGTCATGGGCCGCCAGGAAGGATTGTCGTTCCAGGAGATCCTGCGGCGGATAGCCGGATACCACGAGTTCGGGAAAGATCGCAAGATGGCAGCCCTGCGCTCCGGCCTGCCTTGCCCAGCATTCTATTTTTGCGCAATTTCGAGAAAAATCACCAATAATCGGGTTTATTTGGACAAGGGCAATCTTCACCTTATTCTCCCTATGCAACAGTAAAAATACCTTCCCGGGCCCCTCAACCTTTGCCTATTTACCTTTTTCGCCGCCTTTTTTCCGCTGATATTTTTGCACGGCGTTATTATGTTCAGCAAGGCTAGCGGAAAAGTAATGTGTACCATCATTTTTCGAGACAAAGTACAGATCCTTGCTATGCGTTGGTGTGAGCACCGCCAGCAAGGCCTCTTTGCCGGGGCTGCAGATAGGTCCGGCCGGGAGACCGGCGACCATATAGGTGTTATAGGGGTGGGGATTTTGCAAATCACTGCGGGTAATTGTCCCGGAATGTTTCACAAGACTATACACCACCGTCGGGTCGGATTGCAGACGCATACCCAGTTGGAGTCGATTATGGAAAACTCCGGCAATCAGCGGTCGTTCGGCCGGTGCTCCAGTCTCTTTCTCAACCATCGAGGCGAGGATGACCGTTTTTTGTCGGTCAGGTTTTTCCTCAAGCTTTGCGGTTATCTCTGCCCAAATTCTGTTAAATCTGCCGATCATCAACTCCATGATTTTTTCCGCACCCCGCACATCCCGCGTTAAAAGATAGGTGTCGGGATAAAGGTAGCCCTCCAGGCTGTCAAGTCCGGTCAAACCATGTTTCGCCATGAACTCCTTATCAGTCATGAGGTTGGCAAAACTTCGCGGATCAAACCAGCCGCCTTCAGCAAAGATGGCGGCAATCTCGGTGGCTCGCAGTCCCTCGGGGATGGTAATCGAATACTGGATCGCTTTGGCGACGACGAGGGACTTTAAAACCTCCAGCGGTTTTTTACCGGTGTCAAGGCGAAACTCACCGGCCTGAAGCATACCTGAATAACCGGAGATCTTTGCCAGGACAAGAAAACGTACATCCTCAAAGATAATGCCTTTGGCGGCGAGGATGGTCATGATGCTCTGCAGGGAGGCCCCGCGGGAAATGTTTATCACAGCACTTTTTGCCGTCGTTCCTGGGCCGGGGCGATACGCGTAGGTGGCAACCCAACCGGCAAAAAAAATTGTCGGTAAAAGAAGATAGAGGATTATCGCGAGGACAATCCTCTTTAAGAGAAGGCGTGTAGCGGGCATACTGAGCCAACCGGTAACAGGCACCACAGGATCACTATTTCACAAGGCTCTTTTTGGCCTTTTTCAGAGGCGGACCGGCAAAGGCTATGCGCACCACCTCATCCATATCCTTCACCGGAAAAAACTCCATCTTTTCTAGGATATCCTTAGGAATTTCCTCAAGATCTTTTTTATTTTGCTCGAGGAATGATGACCTTGTCAATCCCGGCTCGGAGGGCTGCCAGGGCCTTTTCCTTCAACCCGCCGATCGGCAGGACGCGGCCGCGCAGGGTTACCTCCCCGGTCATTGCCAGCTTGCTGATTACGGTCTTGCCGGTAATCGCCGAGTAAAGTGCGGTTGCCATGGTAATGCCGGCGGAAGGACCATCCTTGGGGGTGGCTCCGGCCGGCACGTGGATATGAATATCAATTTTCTCGAAATGATCTTCCGCCAACCCCAGCTCCAATGAACGGCTGCGGCAATAGGTCAAAGCGGCCTGGGCCGATTCCTTCATGACATCGCCCAGCTGCCCGGTCAGGGTCAGCTTGCCTTTGCCCGGCATGAGATTGACCTCGATCTGGAGAATCTCCCCGCCCACCTCGGTCCAGGCAAGCCCAGTGACGAGACCCGGCTGTTCCAGACGTTCAATCTCCGACTCGGGGATGGTCTTCGGCGGCCCAAGATAACGGCTGATGTTCCTTTCGGAGATGACATACGGCCCCTTGCCGCCTTCGGCAATCTTCCGCGCCGTCTTGCGGCATACCTTGCCGATCTCTCGTTCGAGATTTCGCAGGCCGGCTTCATAGGTATAATGGGTGACGATATACTCCAGCGTCTCATCTTCCATCTTCAACTGGCCGGCCTTCACCCCGCTTTCTTTCAGCTGCCGAGGAAACAGATATTTCCGGGCGATTACCACTTTCTCCTCAAGGGTATAGCCGGACAGACGAATCATCTCCATCCTGTCAAGCAGCGGACTGGGGATGGTATCGCTCATATTGGCGGTGGTGATGAACATGACCTTCGACAGATCGATGGGCAGATTCATGTAGTGATCGGAGAACTCGAAATTCTGTTCCGGATCAAGAACCTCAAGGAGGGCGGAAGAGGGATCGCCCCGGTAATCGGAGCCGATTTTATCGATCTCATCCATCATAAAGATCGGATTATTGGAGGCGACGGTCTTCAAGCCCTGAACAATGCGTCCGGGCATCGCCCCGATATAGGTGCGCCGATGGCCCCTGATCTCCGCCTCGTCGCGCATGCCGCCGAGCGACATGCGGAAAAACTTGCGCCCCATGGCCCGGGCGATGCTTTGCCCCAGCGAGGTCTTGCCGACGCCTGGCGGACCGACGAAGCAGAGGATCGGCCCCTTGCTCGTCGGATTGAGCTTGCGCACCGCCAGATATTCGAGAATCCTTTCCTTTACTTTTTCCAGGCCGTGGTGATCTTCGTCCAGCACCTGCCTGGCCTTGACCAGATCGAGGATGTCGACCGTACTCTTTTTCCAGGGTACATCGAGAATCCAATCGATATAGGTGCGGATGATCGTCGCCTCGGAGGAATCAGGATGCATCATCTCCATGCGACTGAGCTGCTTCTGCGCCTCTTTGCGGATACTTTTCGGCATCTTGGTCTTTTTGATCCTGCGCTCCAGTTCGTCGATCTCCTGGGTGCGATCGTCGACATCGCCCAGCTCTTTCTGCAGGGCGTGCAGCTGCTCGCGGAGGAAATATTCGCGCTGCGACTTGCTCATCTCCTCCTTGGCATCATTCTGGATCTTAGCCTGCACCGTCGATACCTCGAGTTCCTTGGTGAGCAGGTCGCTGACCAGCTTGAGACGTTTTTCCGGATTGGTTTCTTCAAGAATGAGCTGCGATTCGGCAATCTTCAACCGCAGGTTCGAGCCTACCAGATCGGCAAGCCGGCCCGGTTCCTCAATATTATTGATAATCATCATGAGATCGGCGGAAAGGATGCCGCGCAGCGACATGATTTTCTCCGTCTGCTCGCGAACCGCCCGCATCAGGGCCTCGACCGCAACGGTTACCTCCTTGGCCTCAATCTCTTCAATCACCTCTACCGACACCTGATACGACGGCTCTGTCCTGATAAAGTCCTTGATCCTGGCCTTGGACATGGCCTGCACCAGTACCTTGAGCCGCCCATCCGGCAGCTTCAAGGTGCGCATAACCATACAAACCATTCCCACCTGATACAGGTCTTCCTTCTCCGGATTATCCTTGGTGGCATCCTTCTGGGTGACAAGCATCAACAGTTTATTGGCCCCTAGAGCCTCATTGACGGCTTCTACTGAATTGGGACGACCAACAAACAGCGGAATAATCATATAGTTGAAGATTACAACGTCGCGAACCGCCATCATCGGCAGAACTTCCGGTATTTCCATATCTTCATTGTTGGAAAAATCGTCCATGCCGACGCTTAAAGAATCATTAAATTCCACTCAATCCTCCTGCTGACCCCCCACAAGGGGGGATAAGTACCTTCACGAAATTCATTAAAAAAACAAGAAATGAATTTCTAAGGTACTAAACACTCTTTAAAGGGCTTTGGGCAGATTACCCGCCCCACATTCCAACCCGTATCCTCAATTGTACCGTAATTATCTCTCTATTCAGATAGATAGCAAATAAAACCGCTACTCAACCGATGAAAGGCTCGGAAATACTAAACATCCGAATAACTTAAGTCAAGTCGGCTTTCAGTCGCTCAGCCGCATCTTTTGAGCTTTTCCCTTGAACTCTTACCGATTTTTTCGCATAGTGCACGGTGTATGGCAAGTTTAACCCCAACCTCCTTCCCTTTCCCATGAGGACAATATGTTGACGGTGCAATCATTTTTTGACCTGCGCGACTTCCCGCACAGCAACCTCTTCGAGCCCGCGGCCTACGTTTGGCAACCGCTCTGCACCCTTAAAGGATATATGGACGATGTCACTTACCCGAAATACGATCGCACCCTGGTCGGCGACGGCATCCCGCTGACCGGTCATGTTATTATCCATGAGGGGCGGGCACTGGCTGGGACGGAAGTGGAAATCGCCTATGGCGATACCACCAAAGGCCATTTGCAGATACGCCTTGCCGGTAAAATTCTCGGAGGTGCGTCGCTGCTCATGGCCGGCACCACATTGTTGGGTAACAAGATCTGCATCGGCCAGGGCGTATTGGTGGAAAGCGGAGCGATGATCAAATCCCCGGCGATCATCGGCGATATGACGGAAGTCCGCCAGGGTGCCTATCTGCGCGGCTACTGTCTGACCGGTAAGAGATGCGTCCTTGGCCATACCACCGAGATCAAACATTCGATCTTTATGAATGATGCCAAAGCCGGACACTTCGCCTACCTCGGCGACTCCATCCTCGGCAACGCTACCAACCTTGGCGCCGGGACTAAATTCGCCAACCTCCGCTTCCTGCCGGGAACCATCACCATTTTCCAGAAGGAAGGCGGACGCATCGATACCGGTCTGAAAAAATTCGGCGCCATCCTCGGCGACACCAGCCAGACCGGCTGCAATTCGGTGACCAGCCCCGGTACCCTGCTGGGCAAAGGGGCGATCCTTATGCCGAACGCCACCGCCAAAAGCGGCTATCATGGAGAAAAGACGGTTTTGCGATAGATCGAATCAGCCAATTCCACAACAGGTAAGGGAAACAAGCAGAGATTCTGCTTAAACTTCGTTGAATCTGGTTCAAACAACAGGAGTCATCTCTATAGAAAAACAAGAGCTCGGCCCTAGCTCCTGCGTACCACCATCGTCGAAAAATAATGGATTTCCTGGTCGACCGCCTCGCGGACGTTGGTCCAGATCCTTTGATCTTCCAGGCTGCAGCGTTCGACGAGCACCGCTTTGTCGACAAGCCCCAATTCCTCGAGCAGGCCGACCAGGCGTGGCATCACCTTGTGCACCTTCATGAACACCGCCACGTCGCAAAGACTCAGCAACTCACGGATGCGCTCATTTTCAAAGGTTGCGGGAATGACCACCAGCCGCTCATCGCCGAGACACAGCGGTACGGCTGCGGCAGCTGATGAAGCGCCGATGGCGGAGACTCCGGGGACGATCTCGACATTAAAAGGCGAACCATATTCCTGGAGGGTTTCGCAAACGTAAAAGCCGGTCGAGTAGATGGCCGGGTCACCAAGGGTTGGAAAAACCACATCCTGCCCTTGCTGAAGGCAGCCCATAATGGTCTTTGCCGCCTCCTGCCAGGCATTTTTCACCTCCGGGTCGGGTGATTGGCCGCGATGCACCTGCTTCATGGGGAAACGGTGGCTGAGGATGGTTTTGCCTTCCTGGCTGACAACGCCCGCGGCAATCTTCAGGGCCATGCTGCCCCCGTTGTCAAAGGCTGAGGGAACAAACCAGACAGCGCATTTTTTCAAGATTGCCGCTGCCTTCAAAGTCAGGAGTTGTGGATCTCCCGGTCCCATACCAACCACATAGAATGTTCCCTGCATTTTTCACCTTCCGACAAACTTTTGCTTTTTTTAAAGTCCGAGTGGCTGACAATCCTGCCAGCCACCGGTCTCTTTTCGACGCCGGTGTTAACCGAATCACTTGCCTATTTCAGGGTGATCCCGCCGTCTTTTGCGGCATCGGCGATATTTTCCACGAACAGGGCGGCAAAAGCAGGTTTTGATCCCAGTCCTTCAAGCACCGGCTGGACGGCAAAACCCTCGGCAGTCAGTATCGATTTCCATGAATCCCCTTCCAAGCCCGCCATATCATTAACTGCGTGATCTCCTGCGGTAATCATAAAGGGCCGGAGGATGATTTTTTTTAACCCGGCGCGTTGAATTGCCGGCAGCAGATCGTTAAGGGCTGGAGTCCCTTCAACCACACCGATGAAGGTCTGCACCTCGGGATAGGCGACGCGCATTTTTTTCTCTGTTTCCGCATAAATGCCGGTCGACCAATTTTCGTTGCCATGACCCATGTAGAGGAGGCTCGCCCCTTCTTTACGAGCCATCTCCACGTCTCCGGCCAGCGATTTGACAACCCGGTCGATATCATTCTGATAGTTGTACCTGTCGCTTGGCATACCAAGGGCCGGCCGACCCATGACAACGGTTTCAAATGGCTTCCATTTGTTTTTCAGGGTCTTGATCGAACCGAGTGCACTGACATAATTGGCCAGATCATACGACTGCTCCATATAGAACATATGGGTGGGTTGAACTATGATATTGCGGTAGCCATCTTCCTGCAGATCACCCATGGCCTGGATGATGTTTTTGACATGGAGAATTTCGGCGGGAATGCCCTGATCGAGCCACTTCTGAGCTTCGGCCCGGCGTTTTTTCCAGACCGCCCGAACCATATTCGATGTAAAGGTGATGCGCACTTCCGTCCCCGGATAGGCCTTTCGCACCTGGTCGGTGATGTTGTCCAGTGCCTTGACGCCGGACGGTACGGTGGTGCCGAAACTGGCCAAGAGTATCGCCGTTTTTCCTTCCGGCGGTGCATTCCCCGAGGCAGCCGAGAGTCCAGCAGCGAAATTTAGGACAAAAAGGAAGAGCAGAACAACTTTTGCAACAGTCTGAAACATGGGACATCCTCCCCAGCGAATTGTGATCCGGAGAATAAAAAAACCCGAATCAATATTTATGATCCGGGGAGTCCCTGTTGTCCTCGTATCGAGTAACGCATCCTTTTCCACGGGATAAGCCACGACACATTCCAGGCAGGTCTTCTGACTTCCGGATCAGCCATCTTTCACACCTTCCCAGGAGTAACTCCCAGTGGTTTTCCGTGAAATTTGTACCCGGTTACAGCGGCGGGCCCGTCCTCGACTCACACGAGGTTCCCTTTTGAGCTTTTTTTTGTAATCACCCCGGGTGATGGGGGGAAAGCACCTGAAACGTTGCAGCCAGTTAACAAGTCGGCTATGTGAAAGTCAACTGTTTTTATCGGCAGATCCACCCTCGCTTATGCTGAAACCGCAAGGCATTTGCCCTTAACTGCCAGACGATAATAACTATTTGCTTTCTTCTTCATGGGGTGTAGTATCGCCGTGAATTATGCCCAAACCGCTCGCCCCTTACCACCGATCCCATGACGGTTGCAAGGGCGGGATAACCTGTAAGCCGTCGTTCAACTATAAGTAATTGGTTTCAATTTTATGAACGGCATAAGGGGCCGTAAAGAAATAGTGAAAATCGTATGAGTTATTTCTTAACGGCCCCTAAATCCTGACACAATTACCATGGCACAGGATCTCCTTTCCCAGCTTTGGCCGCAGATCATTCTGCCGATCGCCAGAATCGCCTTTTTTATCACCATTGGTCTTTTTGTCGCCAATTTCATCGAAAGCCTCAACTGGACGCATCGGCTGGCCGCGGTGGTTCGCCCTTTGATCAGGATGGGCCGGTTGTCGTCGGTTACCGGGGCGAGTTTTTCCGTCGCTTTTATCTCGGGGGTGTCCGCCAACACCATGCTCGCCGAGGCCTACGACAAAGGGCAGATGAGTAAAACCGAACTCTACCTCGCCAACCTTTTCAATTCAGCGCCACGCTTCTTCCTGCATCTGCCGACAGTGTTTTTTCTCACCGCACCGATGATCAAGGGCGGAGCATTCCTCTATGTCGGGCTGACCTTTGCCGCCTCTGTTTTGCAAACTTTTTTAGTTGTTTTCCTCGGTCGTCTGCTGCTGCCGGCATGTGTCGGGGCCGCTTATATTGCCACACCCGGCCAGAACAAAATCGGCTGGCGGAACGCCCTGGTAAAGAGCTTCAAAAGGCTGAAAAAGAGAATCGGCAAGGTTCTGCTGTTCATGGTCCCGGTGTATATCCTCTTTTTTCTTTTGAATAGATATGGTCTATTTACCCGACTTGAAGAATATATTGCCGCCAAGGCCTGGTTTTTGGCCTGGCTCAATCCGCAAAGCCTCGGTATTGTCGTTCTCCAGGTAACCACCGAATTTTCCGCAGGCCTTGCGGCGGCGAGTGTCCTCCTGGCGGAAAACAGTCTGACCACCAAAGAGGTGGTTCTGGCGCTTTTGGTCGGCAATGTCCTGTCGACGCCGATCCGGGCGATTCGCCACCAACTGCCCTACTATACCGGTATTTATTCGCCGCAACTGGCTGTGCAACTGGTTGGGATAAGCCAGGTGATGCGAGCGCTTTGCGTTATTTTCGTAGCGGTTTTTTACTATTTGCTCGCCTGATTATTAGGTAACAATCTCACCCAAGGCCCCGGCCATGCTCCGTCACTCGGACAAAAAATTCTATCTGCTGACCCTCATCCTGGCCATTTGTACGGTGTTGACAATCATCGTTTCGACCGGCATGGGGTATATGGCGATAAGCCCAGAGGGTATCCTTCGGGTGATTGGTGCCCATCTTTCGGGTAATCAGTCCTTGATTGGCGACTTGGAAAAGACTGTTCCCTATGTGGTTATGGACGTCCGCTTGCCGCGTATCCTCACCGCTGCCCTGGTCGGGGCGGGCCTGGCGATGAGCGGCGTCATCTACCAGGGCATTCTCCTCAACCCCCTCGCCGACCCTTACACCCTCGGCATTTCCAGCGGTGCCGCCTTCGGTGCCTCCCTTGCCCTTTTGGCCAACGTTACCCTGTTCGGCCATTTTTCCACCCCCCTTTTCGCCTTTGTCGGGGCAATTCTTACCCTGCTTACGGTCATGCGCCTTTCCACCTTCAACGGCCTGATCTCGGCACAAACATTGATTTTATCGGGTGTAATTGTCGGCGCAATCCTTTCCGCCGGCATCAGTTTCTTGAAATATCTGGCCGATGAGCAGGTGGCAATCATCATCTTCTGGCTGATGGGCAGCTTTGCCTCCAGCACCTGGAAGGGGGTGAGCCTGGTCGGCGGTGCGGTTCTTTTCGGGACGATCACCACCCTTTTCTATGGCCGCGATCTGAACATCATGAGCCTTGGCCGGCGGTCATCGGACTCCCTTGGCGTCGAGACCGCCAAGGTGCGAAAGATCCTCCTGCTGGTCGCCTCGCTGGTAACTGCGGTCTGCGTGGCGGTCACCGGCATCATCGGTTTTATCGGCCTCATCGTGCCGCACCTGATGCGCTATCTGGTCGGCCCGGACAACCGCAAACTCGTTCCGGCATCGTCCTTTGCCGGGGCCATTCTGCTGCTGCTGGCTGATACCGTGACCCGCGCCGTACTGCCCGTCGAAGTGCCCATCGGCGTCCTCACCGCGCTCATTGGCGGGCCATTTTTCTGCTTGATCTTCCGCCAGAAACAGAAGGGCCGTAGCTATGAATAGCCCATGTCTATTCAACATCGAAGGGATATCTTTTTCCTACACCGTCCCCCTGGTTCTCGACAATATCAACCTCATTCTCCCACCCGGCAAGTTTTACGGCATCGTCGGCCCGAACGGTTGCGGCAAGACAACCTTTCTTGATCTCCTGACCGGCTGCAAAAAGCCGCACAGCGGCAACATCAAATTCCGTGGGAAGCCAGTGTCTTCCTATGACAAGCGGGATCTGGCCCGACAGCTGGCCCTTGTTCCCCAGGAATTTGACACCGGTTTCGGCTTTACCGTCGAAGAAATTGTTCTGATGGGCAGGCATCCGCATATTGACCGGTTTTCCAACCCTGCCGAGAAAGACTGGCAGGCGGTCGACCGAGCCATGGCGGCAATCGGCATCTCTGAACTGCGCAATCGCTACACTAACACCCTGTCCGGCGGCCAAAAACAGCGGGTGGTCGTGGCAAGGGCCCTGGCCCAGGACACAGCGGTGCTGCTTTTTGATGAGGCAACTTCGAGTCTTGACATTAAATATACCCTGCAAATATTTAATCTTGCCCGCAATCTCGTTTACAACGAAGGCAAAACGGTAATCGCCGTTATCCACAACCTCAACCTGGCCGCCGCCTACTGCGATTCCCTGATCTTTATGAAGGATGGACGGCTACAACAATATGGGCCAACCCCGGAAACGATGACCGCCGAGAACATTGCCGAGGTCTTTGACGTTCAAACAAATGTTACGATAGACCCATATAATCAAGCACATCAGATCAGTTTTCAATATTTTGAGTGAAGGTTTGAGATGATTAACCGACATACATATTTCACCGTTATCCAAACACCTTCCATTTTGTTGCTGCTGATGCTGTTTTGTTGGCTCTGCCCCACGCAGGTCACCCAGGCGCAGAACGAAACAACGGTCATCGACAGCTCCGGGCAAACGATTAAAATCGTAAAACCGTTCACCAGAATCATCTCCCTTTATTCCGCCCATACTGAAAATCTCTGCAGCCTGGGTGCCGAGGCGCAGCTCATTGGGATAGGTAAAGGCGATGACTATCCGCCGGCTATTCTCGGTAAACCCGATTTTTCGTACCGGGAAGATCCGGAAAAATTCATCGCCAACCACCCCGACCTGGTGCTGGTGCGGCCGATGATCGAACGTTCCTATCCGGAATTTATCAATAAACTGCGACAGGCAGGCATTACGGTATTTTCCCTGCAACCCAACACTATTGAAGAGAACTTCGCTTATTGGCGAGCCCTCGGTGCACTCACTGGCCGAGAGGGGCAGGCGGAAGAGATGATCACTGCCTTCACTACCCGTCTCGCCAAGGTGCAGGAACGCCTGCGGGACATTCCACCCGCCCGCCGACCCAAGGTCTATTTCGAAGCCATCCACAGCAAGATGAAGACCTTCGCCCAGGACAGCATCGCCGTCTATGTCCTGGAGCAGGCAGGCGGCATCAACCTGGCCGCCGATGCCGAACAGGTCCGGGAAACCAATATTGCCGCATACGGCAAAGAGCGGTTGCTCAGTCGCGGCGGCGAGATCGACATCTTCCTTGCCCAGGAAGGGAAAATGAATCCGGTGAATGAAACAATCATCAGGGACGAACCGGGTTTTCAGGCAATCAAGGCGGTGCGCGAAGGGAAAATCCTCCTCATTGCCGAAGCCTTGGTGTCGCGCCCCACCCTGCGTATCCTCGACGGCATAGAGCAGCTCAACGCCGCCTTTTATCCGCAGGCAAACCAGAAGGCCCAGAGTAACTGATGAACGCTTCGACCGCACCCGCATGCATCATTTCCGGAACCTCCAGCGGCTCCGGTAAAACCACGGTGACTCTCGGTTTGATGGCCGCCCTCCGGGCGAGAGGACTGCGGGTACAGCCCTTCAAGTGCGGCCCGGACTTTATCGATCCCGGCCTGCACCAGCTGGTCACCGGCAGCACCTCGCGCAATCTCGATCTGTGGATGTGCGGCGAGGAGTTTACCCGCACCACCTTTCAGGAGAACAGCAGGGGTGCCGATATCGCCATCATCGAGGGGGTGATGGGCATGTTCGACGGCGGCCTGTCGTCGAGCGGTATGCTGGCGAAAACCCTTGGCCTGCCGGGGATTCTCGTCCTCGATGTGCGCTCCATGGCTGAGAGTGCGGCGGCCATCGTCAAGGGTTTTGAGACCTATCTTCCGGATGCGGCACCCAGAGGGGTGATCCTCAACCGCATTGCCAGCGACCGCCATCTGCAACTGGTAAGTAATGCCATCCGCGAGCACTGCGATGTCGAAATTCTCGGCCATCTGCCGCGGACCCTGGAGTTTTCCATCCCCAGTCGGCACTTAGGCCTCATAACCGGCGACGAGGCACCGCTCAGTCCTGGGGCATTGCAGCTGCTGACCGACACAGTTGCCCGCCACATAGACCTGGATAAAGTTTTGTCCCTCTGCACCTCTATGCCGGAGACGGCATTGAAGACTTCACCTACTTCGAAAAATCGGCGATGCCGAATAGGTGTTGCCAGAGACAAGGCCTTCTGCTTTTATTATGAAGACAATTTTGATCTGCTGCGAAAAACCGGGGCAGAGTTGGTCTTCTTCAGCCCAGTCGCCGACACCAGGCTTCCCGAGAACCTTAATGCCCTATACCTCGGCGGCGGATATCCGGAACTTTATGCCCAACAGTTGAGCGGCAACACGGCGATGCGCACTGCCATCGGTGAGTGGATCGAGGCAGACGGCCCGGTCTACGCCGAATGCGGCGGTTTTATGTATCTGACAGAGGGCATCATCGATCAAGGGGGGAATTTCCACCCCATGGTCGGCGCCTTTCCGGTCCGGGCGCGGATGCAGGAAAAACGGGCCAGCCTCGGCTACCGTGAAGTGCGAACGACCGGCCGCAGTTGTTTCGGACCGGCGGGAACGGTTCTTCGCGGTCATGAATTTCACTATTCGCATATCGAAACCATGCCTGCCGACATTGCCCGCATCTACGAGGTAAACAACGGCACCAGGGAAGGCTACGCATACCGCAAGATTCTGGGCGGTTACATGCATCTCCATTTCGGTTTTTCGCCGCAGGTGACGGAAGACTTTATTAATTTTTGCCGAGAGGGTAAAACAAATATATGACTGTGCAACTGCAACAGGTGGCGCCTACGGAAATCGAGGCGGAGAGCTTTAAAATCATCAGCTCCGAATTCGGCCCCCATGAATTTGACGACAAGACCTTCCGCGTCATCCAGCGGGTCATCCACGCCACCGGGGATTTTTCATTCAAAGACAACATGAGATTTGCCCCTGGGGCAATAGAGCGTGGCATCAAGGCGATCCAGGGCGGCAAGGACATCCTCACCGATGTGACCATGGTGGCGGCCGGTATCAGCAAAACGATCTTGAGCAAATGGGGCGGCAAGGTTATCTGCAGCGTTGGCGACCCGGAAATTGCCGCCCTTGCCACGGCGAACAAGAAAACCAGGTCGGAGGTGGCAATCGAAATGGGCCTTGGCCCGAACATCGGCATTATCGCTCTTGGCAATGCCCCCACCGCCCTGGTCCAGGCCATTCGCAGCCTTGCCCTGCTGAAACCTGAATCCGCCCCGCTCATCGTCGGCGTGCCGGTCGGTTTTGTCAACGCCGCTGAATCCAAAGCCCTTTTAGTGCAGGAAAACAATTGTTATATCACCAGCCTCGGCCGTAAAGGCGGCAGTCCTGTGGCGGCGGCAATAGTCAACGCCCTCATCCGGCTGGCGATGGAATAACCGTGGGCAAACGTCTCCGCAGCGGTTTTACCACCGGTTCCTGTGCAGCTGCCGCTGCCAAGGCGGCGGTCCTGGCACTCATGGAGGGCATTTATCCCGAGGAGATAGTCATCCCCTTTCCCGACGGCAGCAGGAAGAGCTTTCAGGTTCATTCCTGCCAATGCACGGAAGGTGGCGCCACAGCCTCGGTTATCAAGGATGCCGGTGACGACCCCGATGTTACCAACGGTGCCGAGATTATCGCCGCCGTAAGCTCCGGCCGTAAGCGGCAAACCGGTGGTAACTGTGTGCTCCTCGACAACATCCGCCTCTGCCGCGGACCGGGCGTGGGCCAAGTCACCAAGCCGGGCCTGGCGATTCCCGTCGGAGAACCGGCTATCAACCCGGTCCCTCGACAGATGATCTGCCAAGCGGTGCGGGAAGTTGCCGGAAGTGAAAAGCTCACCGTCGTTATATCCGTTGCCGGTGGCGAAGAGTTGGCCCAAAAGACCCTCAATCATCGTCTCGGCATCGTCGGCGGATTGTCGATTCTCGGCACCACCGGCATAGTCCGGCCGATCTCTGCCGATGCCTGGACGGCGACCATCAAGGCTTCACTCGACGTTGCCAGGGAGGCCGGGCTTGCCGAGGTGGTACTGTCGACCGGCAGGACTTCGGAAAAAGGAGCGCAGCAGCTCCTTAACCTGCCGGAAGAGGCCTATGCGATGATGGGCGATTATCTGGAATTCTCCCTGAAGGAGGCGGCGCAGCGGGGGTTTTCGACCGTGCATCTTTCCGGAATGTGGGCAAAAATCATGAAGGCTGCTCTGCGTATCCCGCAGACCCATGTGCGCCACGGCGCCTTGGAGGTGGCCGACGGGGCCAGGTTGCTGGCAAGCCTCGGGGCCGAAGGCGAGCTCCTGACAAAATGTGCGCAGGCCAATACCGCCAGGGAAATGTACAGCCATATCGAAGAGGCCGGCAGGCACGACCTGACAAAGGCGGTCTGCAACAAGGCCCGGGAATATTGTCAGGAGGTGACCGGCGGAACGGTGCACGTCTACCTGGTCAACCACAAGGCGGAAATCATCACCCATGTTTAAGATTTTCGTTATCGGCATCGCCGAGGCGCTTCTCTCGACCTCCCAGGAACAACTGCTGCAAGGGTGTATCCTGATAATCGGGGCACAACGCTATGCTGAGCTGGTCGCCGGATTTTCCGACCGGTATATGGAAATCACCCCGCTCAAAGAGGCCCTGGCGGCCCTGCGCAGCGCCTTGGTGCATGGCAACGTGGCGGTGCTTGCCAGCGGCGACCCCCTCTTTTTCGGCATCGGCCGAAGGTTACTGGCCGAATTCCCGGCGGAGAGGATAAATTTCTTCCCGGTCCTGTCGTCGATGCAAAGGGCCTGCGCCCTCTTTCGTGTCCCCTGGGACGATGCGACGATTACCAGCCTGCATGGCCGTAATGTCGCCCATCTTCCGGGGCTTTTGCTCGGCCGGAACAAACATCTCGTTCTCACCGATGGAACCAACAGTCCCAATCGCATCGCCAGTGAATTGCTGCATTACTTGACGCTGATCGGCGAAACAGAACTCGCAAGCAGCATTAAGATGCTGGTTGCCGAAGACATAAGTCTGGCGAGCGAAAAGGTCTTTCGCGGCAGCCTCACCGAGGCCGTCAAGGAAAGATTTTCCGCCCTCAACATCGTCTGTCTGCTGATCCCCGACTGCCCCGCCGCTTCCAACTATCGCTTCGGTTTGACGGAAGATCTTCTGCACCACAGCCGGGGGTTGATCACCAAAAACGAGGTGCGGGCCGCTACCCTGCACCGGCTGTGCTTGCCGGATAGGGGCGTGTTCTGGGATGTCGGGGCTGGCAGCGGTTCGCTGTCCATCGAGGCGGCGCGGACCAACCCAGGGCTGACAATCTACGCCGTCGAACAAAAAGAAGAAGAGTTGGAAAATATTAAAAAGAATATTGTCAAATTCCGCTGTTTCAATATAGTGCCGGTTTCCGGTCGGGCACCGGAAGCCCTTGCCGACCTCCCCGATCCGCAGCGGGTTTTTATCGGCGGCAGCAGCGGCGCACTCTCGGCCATTGTTCCGGCGGTGGCCGCTCGCTTTACCGAGGGCGGCATCCTGGTGGTTAACGGGGTTGTCGATAAAACCCTGCAGGCGGCACCACCGCTGATGCGAGAACATGGTTTTACCGTGCAATCTTCGACCGTCCAGGTCTCCCGAACAGACCCGAATGGCCATACCAAAAATTTCAATCCGATAACCATAATGACGGGAACACGATGAGCAAAGCAAGCGACAAGCAACCGGAAACGGCCGGCAGCCACCACCCAGTATATTTTGTCGGTGCCGGACCGGGCGACCCGGAGCTGATCACGGTCAAGGGCCAACGCCTCCTGCGGGAAGCCGACCTGGTTATTTTTACCGGCAGCTTGGTTCCCCGAACACTGCTTGACGGACTGAAGGCTACAATCCACGATTCGGCGGCCATGAATCTCGATGAAGTCTTTGCCCTCATTTTACAGGCCTGGCAGGGTGGCAAACGGGTCGTTCGTCTGCATACCGGCGATCCGTCAATTTACGGGGCGATCAATGAACAGATTGCCCTGCTTGCGCAGTCATGCCATCCCCTTTTGCGTGGTCCCGGGAGTCAGCTCCGGCTTGGCGTCGGCTGCGGCCCTCAAGACCGAACTGACCTTGCCGGAGGTAAGCCAGACGGTTATCTTCACCAGGCGCGGCGGCAGGACCCCGGTTCCGGAAGGGGAAAGCCTTAAGTCGCTCGCCGCCCATCAGGCGACGATGATGATTTTTTTAAGCGTCGGCATGATTGACGAGGTAGTGGCCGACCTGCGTGCCGGTGGTTATCCGGCCGACACCCCGGTGGCCATTGTTGAAAAAGTCAGCTGGCCCGATGAACGACAGTTGCGTGGCTCGCTGGCAACCATTGCCGCGCAAGTCAAAGAGGCCAATATTACCAAAACCGCAATTATCGCCGTCGGCAGGGTGCTGGCCGAAGGGCCGCCACCGGCCCTGTCGAAACTGTATGACAGCGCCTTTACCCACGGCTACCGCCAGGGAACCGGCGATTGATGAAAATTGCCGTAGTCGCCATAACCCGCGGCGGGAACAAGCTGGCCCGGCAACTTGCCGACCGACTGGACGGCGCGACCCTTCTTACGCAGACGGAAGGGCAAAAGGTCGCCGACCTGATCGCCGCCAACTGGCATGACTATGACGGCCTGGTGTGCATCATGGCTGCGGGCATTGTTGTCCGGGCCATCGCCCCGCTGTTGCAGGACAAACTGGTCGATCCCTGCGTTGTCGTCATGGACGAGAAGGGCCACCATGCCATCAGTCTTCTTGCCGGACATATGGGCGGCGGCAATGACCTGGCCCGCAAAGTGGCCGAGCTTACCGGTGGAACCCCGGTCATCACCACCGCCTCCGACACCCTGCAGCTGGTCGCCCTCGATCTCTGGGCGGAGGAACAGAATTTACTTCCCCCAAGCCGGGTGAAGCTCACCGCCGCCGCCACTCTTCTGGTCAACCGGGGCGAATTGCGCCTCTACAGCGATGAAGAGGTCGTCTCCCTGCCACCGGGGCTGATCCAGGTGGGCGACCCCGAGCAGGCCGATATCATTGTTTCCGCCTCAACGCGCTATGCCGATGGGGCGACAATCTTCCGACCCCGCACCCTGGTGGTCGGCATCGGCTGCAACCGTGGCACCCCGTCAGGGGAATTCGAAGAGGCCCTGACCGAGTTACTGACGGACTTACTGCTGAGCAAGGCTAGCATCCGCAACCTTGCCTCCATCGATAAAAAAAACGACGAACCGGGCCTTTTGCAATTTGCCGCCGACAACGGCTGGCAGATCGAGTTTTTTCCCGGCGAGCAAATCAATACCTTAAATAATGTGGCAATATCCTTTGCCGCGCTGAAGGCGGTCGGAGCCATCGGCGTTGCCGAACCGGCCGCGCTCCTCAGCGCGCCAAGCAATCATCTCGAAAGTAGGAAAAGAAAATGGAAAAACGTAACCATGGCAATCGCCCGGGCACCCTTTTCGTTGTCGGCACAGGACCCGGAGCGGTAAAACAGATGACCCTCGCGGCCTGCGAGGTCCTGGAAAGAGCAGAGGTAATCATCGGTTACAAGACGTATCTCGAACTGATCCCGAATTTTCTCGCCGGCAAAGAGGTGATTTCCTCGGAGATGATGAAAGAGGTGGAGCGCTGCCGCATCGCCCTGACAGCCGCCGAAGCGGGAAAAAACGTCGCCCTGGTTTCCGGCGGCGATCCCGGCATCTACGCCATGGCCGGCCTGGTGTATGAACTGGCCAAGGAAACTGGTTGTACCTGTAAAATTGAGATCATCCCCGGCCTTGCCGCCATCAACAGCTGCGCCGCCCGTCTTGGGGCGCCACTCATGCATGATTTTGCAGCCATCAGCCTGTCCGATCTCCTTACCCCCTGGGAGGTCATCGAAAAGCGCCTCTTAGCCGCTGCCACCGCCGATTTCGTCACCGCCATCTACAACCCGAGATCAAAGCGGCGCACCGACCAGATCGTCCGCGCCCGGGAGATCTTCCTGGCCCATCGCGCCCCATCCACCCCGGTCGGCATCGTCACCGCCGCCACCAGGGATAACGAAACTATCGTCGTCACCAATCTAGACAAAATGCTGGAAAGCGCCATCGGCATGCAGTCCACCGTCATCATCGGCAACAGCCAGACCTACACCTGGAACGACCTGATGATAACGCCGCGCGGCTATCGGGGAAAATATTCTTTGTAATTTTTAGGGTGCACAGGGTTGCACCACAATGTACTAACTTAACAAGTTGGCTTACAAGCGACGCTGCGATTACATTGAGTCTTTTTTATTACCTGGAAATTTTCTCACTTGGCGTGGGTGCTATGAGCATGCACATAAGCCTTGAGAACGGCTTGCATCCGTGAAATGTGCCCCTTACCGCTCGATTTGAAAAAATTAATGACATCTTCCTCAAGACGCAGGTGGATCGATTGCTTGGCTTGAGGCAAAATCAGTTTAGCCCGCGTCCAGTCGGGTCGAATGTCGCGCTCGTCCTCAGCAATCAGGTGGTTGAGTTGCTCGTCCGACAGAGCGTCAACCTTGCTCAGATCAGTGGCACTTTCGGCGCTTTTCGCCTTAAGCTCTGCTGCCGTATATCTCACTATATTTTTGTCTTTCTTCATGGCGTGCCCTCCGAAAAGAAATAATCCTTAATCACCCATACAGGTACCGACCTTGCGGGCAGCCAATACCCACGGATGATCCTGGGGCACCAGATTTTTTTTGCCGACCACCTCGGCCAGCGGAACCGCCCTGGTACCGTCGCGGTCGGCGGCAATCATCACCCCGCCGATGCCCTGGGCAATGTAATCGACACAGGCACTGCCGAGGCGAGTGGCCAGCATCCGATCGGCGGCGGAGGGTGTGCCGCCCCGCTGGTAATGGCCGAGGATAGTCACCCGTGACTCCAGGCCGGTCATTTTTTCCAGCTCCTGGGATAGCCTGAGGGTGTTATTGCTGCGGAGGGCAGCGAACTCGAGCAAGGCCTCTTCCGCCTTTTTCAGGGCTTTGCCGTCTTCCTTTTCCTTTGCCTCGCTCTTGGCCTGCTTGAGACCGATTGTAGCGTTGATGTTCGGCAATGCCCAGCGCCCCCTCGGCGACGGCAACAATGCTGAAATTGGTGCCCCGTTGTTTTCTCTTGCGAATGGCGGCGGTAACCGCTTCCAAATCATAGGGGATTTCCGGGATAAGAATGACATCGGCGCCGCCGGCCATGCCCGCCCCCAAGGCCAGCCAACCGGCATTATGGCCCATTATTTCAACGACGATTATGCGGTGATGGCTGTGGGCGGTCGAGTGCAATCGGTCGATTGCTTCGGTGGCGATCTCCATGGCGGTATGAAAACCGAAGGTGACATCGGTCATCGCCACATCATTGTCGATGGTCTTGGGAAGAGTCAGGATATTCAGGCCCTTCTGCGCCAGGCGATAGGCATTTTTCTGGGTGCCGCCGCCGCCGATACAGATCAGGGCATCAAGGTTATGCTGTCGGTAATTGTCGCAGATGACCTGGGTCATATCCATTACTTCATTGCCGACCGGCATCTTGTGCGGCTTGTCGCGGCTGGTGCCAAGAATAGTCCCGCCCTTGGTGAGAATCGAAGAAAGAGTCTCCAGCCCGAGGCGCAGGGTTCGATTTTCCATAAGCCCGCGAAAACCATCGCGAAAGCCAATAACGTGCATCCCCGAGGACAACGCCGATTTGCCGATGGCGCGAATCGCCGCATTCAGTCCCGGACTGTCGCCACCTGCCGTTAATATCCCTATATGTTTACTCATTTTATCCCTTTGGTGATAAATTCAACTTACCGGACGGCCATGTTTTCGCCGCTATTATGCCCGCTTCGACTCATTTCTTCAATTTAATAATGGGCATTGGCGATGCCGCTGCCAAGCTGTTGTTTAAATGACCTGGGATGTGTTGAGCTGGGAAAATCAAATAATCAGGGTCAATATGTTTGGCTTTTCAGTGAATTGACTATGTAAGGAACCCTGTGCGTAAATAGCGCAAGCACAGCTCTGAGAGGTGCCAGCAACAACTGTTGGGACAAGGCAAGACAGGCGCAGACATGTAGTACCCGTGTGCGGCGAGGCGTCATCAAAAGACTTGTTTGTAATGTATTGTTTTCATAGGAGAAGCCTGTCTAATCTATTTAAAATTAAATATACTCTGACCCTGTTTTTCACTAATAATTAGTCCAGTGCCCCTGTATTTGCTATCTACTATAAGAGTCAGGAAGTTAGATTCCAATATTCCAACAGCAATTTCAACCCATACAGGATCGTTTTAAATTCTTGCGATAGCTGCCAGATGCGAGTGACCAGTACCTTGGGCTTGACAAAAATATATATAAATGTACAATTGTACTCATGAATATAATTGCCGATACAAATATATTTTTGGCTGTGGTACTCAATGAGCCTGAAAAAAAAGAGATAATCGCACTCACCGTAGGGCACGATTTGATCGCTCCGGAGGTTTTGCCTTTCGAGATCGGGAATGCACTGTCCGCTTTGGTTAAACGAAAGAGGCTTACCCGGGAAGAAGCGCTATTGGCTTGGAAGGCTTGTCTAGCGATACCTGTCGATTTAAGGAGTATCAACATCGAAAAGGCTCTTTCGATAGCAATGCAAAATAACATTTATGCATATGATGCTTATTTTCTTGAATGTGCCAAAAGTTTACGATGCTCGTTATTAACATTGGATCGCCAGCTAAAATCTGTCTGTGAAGATCTCAGCATTAAAGTATTGGAGTTTTAAAATGAAAGTATATACTTATTCTGAAGCTCGACAGCAATTATCAAAAGTTCTTGATATCGCACGCAAAGAAGAAGTGATTATCAAGCGGAGAGGGGGAGAAGTATTCTCGCTTGTCTTTAAAAAAATTCCAAAATCACCGTTTGACGTTTCTGGTGTGAAAACTTCAGCAACCACTCAGGATATCCTTGAGGCGGTTAGAGAATCAAGATTGAGTTAAGCTGCTTTCAGCATGAAATCTACATGCACAGCATCAAAAGGAAAGACAATGCGGCCATTGTCGGTCTTCTGCAATAAGCCTGTGTTCAGAAGCGCATGCACGTCTTTATGCACTGCTTTTACATCTCTCCCCATTCGGCGTGCAGCTTCACGAATTGTTATCGGCTCTATGCCGGTCATGATTTTCAGCAACTCCCATCGCTTGCCCGAGAGTGTTTTGAAAAGGAGGGCGGGCGACTCAAAGCTAATGAACTCTCCCTGAGATTCACCCTCAAACGCCTGCAAAAAACGTTTGTTGATTTTCTCACGGGAAGAAATTTCCAATGTTACGGTACCCATTTTAAAACCTCCAATTATCCACGTCATTCCAGAAATTATTCAACACGGCCTGAGGGGTAGTGAAAACGTAGGGAATTTCTTGCTCCCCCATGTGTCTTGTGGTCGCCCTTACCCGTTTCGTTATCATAGCGAAGTACGCAACAGCCGTTTACAACAAGGGCAAGCCGATACTTGAAGGAAGGAATACTCCCGGAAATTGGTGACGGAACGCGCCACACCACCATTTCAACGAAGGCGTTTTTAGAGATCGGCTGACGTTGGTTGAGGAGTATTTGTGCCTTCATGTTGGTGAATTTAACAACACTGTAATATGTTGTCAATTACTACAACAATCAGACATCATCTTCGAGGACTTCCTCGGTCATCGGCCGGGTTTGTAATCAGGGTTGAATAAGATATCTGCCTCTTGCTGCGATGCTATTCCCAGTCGACAAAGAAGCCTTTATGGATATAATGAGGCATTTTGGGGTCATGAGGTAATTAAGGTGTGGAAAAAGTGGGAAGATTGAATTACCAATATGGACAATATGTTATGAAAACCATTTGAAAGCCCGTGAAACTCCCTATTGAGTCTGCAGAGCAATACTTGATGGTTTCGCAAGAAGTCAATTTCTGTCATTTCGAGGAGCAGAGCGACGAGAAACCTCTAACTTATTCCTGAGATTTCTCGCTGCGCTCGAAATGACAAAACCGGCGATTTTCCTCTTTTTGCGAAACCGTAAATACTTTACTCAATCGAAGAAAATACAAATGCATGCCTTTCCAAAATACCTTCTGTCCTTTATCGCCATTATCCTCACCATATATTTATCCGGAAACCTGAGTTATGCCGCACCGGAAAATTCCTACGTCGGGCAAACCATCGACGTTTCCGACGGCGATACTCTTACGATAAAATCCGCAAAAAACGGCGTCGTAAAAATACGCCTTTACGGTGTCGATTGCCCGGAAGCATTCCAAGTCCATGGAGAAAGCGCCAAACAATTTACCATCGCAAAATCACTGCACAAAAGAGTGCGAATAACGCCGATTGAAGTTGATGATTACGGGAGAACCGTCGCCATTGTTACGGTCAATGGCGAGAATTTAAATGAAAAGATAATTGCCGATGGTAATGGCTGGGTGTTCAGGAAATACTGTCACTCTGAATTTTGCGAAAATTGGCTAAAAATAGAAGAGCATGCAAGGAATTCTCACCTTGGCTTATGGCAGGATAAAAATCCTACGCCCCCATGGGATTGGCGAGAACAAGAGAGAAAAAGGGAAAATGAAGGCTCCGCACCTGCAGTTTCGAAAATTCATGCAAATCCAACCCGGAATGCCAAAGAAGCCAATGCAGTCTCAGAGATATACCATGGAAACAGGAGAAGCAATGTGTTCCATGCCCCCGGCTGCATCGATTATAACTGTCGAAATTGCACGGTAATATTGCAATCAAAAAACGAGGCAAGCAGTTCGGGATACAAACCGCACAAAGCCTGTGTCAAATAGGCATCGGAGGGAGATGAGACATGAAACAGATATTGTTTTTTCAACCTTTTTCCGCCAGATGATCACCCCCTGTTGACGAGAAGACCGGCATTGGCGATATAGGCAAGGTCTGTTGTATCACCGAGGCTTGCCAGGCGGGCTATGACCTCGTCATGGCTGAAACGCTCGACGCCGATACTGCGACAGATGTCCTCGTCCAGCCCCGTCACCAGGCCGATGCGGATGCGCCGGGTCTTCTCCATCATTGCCAGGGCGGTGCCGCCATTTCCTTCGTAGTGTTCGGCCAAACGCGCAAAAGCCGCGGCAAATCCACCCATTGCAAACCAGGGCAGAAAGGTGGTCGAGCCGACGCCGTCCCGGCACTCGCCATAAAGCAGGAGGAGGCCGCCGTCTTCGACGAACATCGCCGCATTATGCACCGCCTTATGGCTCTGGATGAAATTGATGTCCTTCGGGTAGCCGCCACAAGAGGCAACGACGATGGCGAAACGCCGGGAACGGGTCTCGCAGGATGCCCCATGGCTGGCACAGGCGGCGAGAAACGGCCCACGTCCCCTGCCGACCCCAAGATCACAGAGATGGCCGTGTGCATCGAGAATACCATGGATGGCCAGGTCCGCTGGCCGGGCATCTTCCACTTCGAAGAGGTCCTCGGCCAGCGGGTTGTTTTGAAGATTGCCCGGCTGACAGCCGGCGGCGATAGCTCCGGTTGCCTTATCAAGATACAGGGCGTGGTTGGCGTAAATCGCCTCGCGCTCGCCGAGACCGGGAAAGATGAGCTTGCGGCCGCCACCGTAACCGGCGAAGTAGTGATGCGACACCGCCCCCATGGTGATGATGGCGCTTGCCTCAGCAAGATCGCGGCGGAGACGGATGGCGGTGCCGCGCTTCGTCCGTCCCAGCTCGACGAAAGAATCCCGGTCCCTGCAATCATGGTGTAAAAATGTCAAAGATCGGTAGCTGTCGCCATAGGCCCGCAGACATTCCTTGTCACTCTGCCGCGCATGGGTGCCGTAGGCGATGAGGATCCGCAAGCGGGCGGGGTCAAAGCCGTGCTCTTGCAGTTCCTGCAGCAGCACCGGCAGGTACTCGGGATAGCCGCAGAGCCGCGTCTTATCGGCGACTACCAGAATCGGCTGGGTCAAATCCAGCCGATTCTGCCGGAAAAATTCGGCAAGCCTGGCACGAAACAACTCTCGAGTGATGATTTTTTCTGGTTCTGCCACCGGTAATTGAACGGCACCGCCAGGCAAGACGAGCGGTAATGTGCTGCTGCCATAGGGGACGTCGATTGTTTCGCAGCAGGTCATGGCAAGAGTGAAATCTCCGTGGTATTGGATGTGAAAAGCATCTCTGATCTTCTTTGACGTACCAAGCTACCCTTTCAAGACAGCATTAGCAATTTTTTTATGACAACATTTTTGAATTGCAGCAACATTTTTGAAAGATTGTAACTGCTCGATTATTTTGTATAAAATAATTGCAAAAAGGATTACGGGAGGGTAATGTCGCGATATGCAAACAAGACGTATGTGATTGATCGAAACCAACCCCCAGGACGAGAAACCCAGCGTGATATCCTTCAATTATCATTTCCCCTACCCATCCCAGCGCATGCCGGTTATGGCTGCCAATGTGGTCGCCACATCCCAACCGCTGGCGGCGGAGGCCGGCCTCAACATGCTGCGACAAGGCGGCAATGCGGTGGATGCGGCCATTGCTGCGGCAATCACCCTGACGGTTGTTGAACCGACATCAAATGGCATCGGCTCGGATGGCTTTGCCCTGATCTGGGACGGTAACAATCTGCACGGGCTGAACGGTTCCGGCCGCGCACCAGGTGGATGGACGCCTGAGTATTTTCAAAGAAAGTATCCGCACCAAAATACCATGCCTGAGCGTGGCATTGATGCCGTGACCATTCCCGGGGCGGTGTCGCAATGGCTTGCCCTCTCCGAGCGTTTCGGCGTATTACCTTTTGCCAAGCTGTTTGCCCCGGCCATTCACTACGCCCGGGTCGGCCATTTGGTGGCACCAATCACCGCCGCCGCTTGGACGCAGCAGCTTGAAACCATTGGTGAAGCGGATTTCCATCGCGATTTTGCACCAGCCGGCCGTCCACCGACGGCCGGCAGCCGGTGGACGTTTGCCGAGCAGGCAATGACCCTTGAAGAGATAGCCGCAAGCCATGGGGAAAGCTTTTATCGCGGCCCGCTCGCCGCAAAGATGGTAGCGCATGCCCGGGCGCTTGGCGGCGTGCAGACCCTGGAAGACTTTGCCGCTCACAAGGCGGATTGGGTTACGCCCATCGGGGTTGATTATAAAAACGTCCGGCTCCACGAGATCCCACCGAACGGCCAGGGCCTTGCGGCGCTTATCTGCCTGGGTATCCTCCGCGAGTTCGACTTGGCCCGCTATCCGGTTGATTCGGCCAACAGCGTACACCTGCAGATTGAGGCGATGAAACTGGCCTTCACCGATGCCTTTCGTTATATCGGCGACCCCGCCGGCATGGAGGTGCCGGTCGAATCTCTGCTCGATGCAGCATACCTTAAATCCCGTGCTGCCTTGATCCGCATGGACCGGACCGGGGAACCGGTCCATGGCATTCCCCCGCATGGCGGTACGGTCTATGTCAGTGCAGCCGACGCAAACGGCACCATGGTCAGCCTCATTCAATCGAATTTCATGGGATTCGGCTCGGGCATAGTGGTGCCTGGCACCGGCATCAGCCTGCAGAATCGCGGCTATGGCTTTGTGCGCATACCGGGCCACGCCAATTGCGTCGGACCGGGCAAACGCCCTTACCAAACCATCATTCCAGCCTTTCTCACCGATCTCGACAATCGACCGCTCATGTCATTCGGGGTCATGGGAGCACACATGCAGCCGCAGGGGCATGTCCAGATGGTGACGCGTATATGCGACTACGGCCAGAATCCGCAAACCGCCTCCGATGCGCCGCGGTGGATCGTCAACATCGACGGCACGATTGGCCTCGAAGGTGCCCTTGCCGCTTGGGTTGGCGATGAGCTCAAAAGCCGCGGCCACACACTGGCACCTGCCGAGGCGGTCCGGGGGAGTTTTGGCGGCGCGCAGCTTATCTGGCGAACCGACGGCGGATACATTGCCGGTTCGGATCATCGTAAAGACGGATTTGCGGTCGGGTTCTAGTCGAACCCGCCGAGGAGAGAACAATGAGAGGATTTCGAGAGATAAAGGGGGACATCCTAAGCGTGCTCTTTTTCGCCTTTGTTGCCTGGTCGGTATACGGTGCGGCCGTGGCCATTGAGACCTACGCCTTTCGCATGGTTCATGTCGCCTTCATTCTGGTTCTCGGTTTTCTCGCAATACCCTTTTCGCCCAAGGCAGGGAAATGGCTGGCCGGGTTCGATATACTGCTGGCCATCCTGGGTGTGGCCGCCATAATCTATGCACTCGCCGACCTCGACCAGTTCATCCGCCGCTCGACATTGCCGGAAACGTGGGACATGGTGTTCGGCATCTCGATGATCCTCATGCTGGTGGAGTTGTCACGCCGTACGGTGGGCACCGCCTTCACCCTGGTGCTGGCAGGTTTTCTCCTGTATGCCTGTCTCGGCAATTATATCCCCGGGCCGCTTGGCCACAAAGGCTACGACCTTGACCGCATCGTCGGCCACATGACCATGACCCTTGAAGGTGTTTTAGGCGTGCCGATTTCGGTCAGCGTGTCCTTTGTCATGCTCTTTGTGGTCTACGGGGTGTTCATGGATGCGGCGGGTGCCGGCCAGTTCTGGCTTGATATGTCGCTGTCGGTGATGGGCCGCAGTTCGTCGAGCGCCGGACGTGGTGCCGTCATTACCACGGCCCTGCTGGGCGGACCGCAGGCGAGCGGCGTGGCGACGACCATGTCGGTGACTCCCATCATGTGGCCCATCCTCCGCCAGGCCGGTTATACCGCCGATATGGCCGCCGGCCTCATCTCGGCGGGCGGCATCGGCGCAGTGATATCTCCACCGCTGATGGGCGCCGGGGCCTTTCTCATCATGCAGTTCCTGAACATCTCCTTCTGGGACGTGGTGGTAATGGTGTCAATGCCCACCCTGCTCTATTATATGGGCACGCTGTTCATGGTGGAAATGGAGGCGCGGAAAATGAATTTCAAGCCGCCGGAGGGCGAAGCGCAAACCATCGGGCAGGTAATGAAAACCAAAGGCTATCATCTTATCTCGCTGGTAGTCCTTATCGCTCTCCTCGTCGGCTGGAACCTTTCTCCGGAAATGGCCGCCCTCGGTGCCATTGCCACAACGATCGCCATAAGTTTTTTAAGCAAGGACCGTGAGGAATGGCTGTTGCCGAAGAAAATCGTTCTGGCCACCATTGAGGGCGCGAAAAACATGCTGCCGGTGGCCGTCCTGCTGGCCGCTGCCGGCCTGATCGTCGGTGTCTTTTCACTTACCGGCCTCGGCCTGAAGATCTCGTCGATCATCATGTCGCTGAGCGGCGGCTCGATCATCCTCGCCCTCTTTCTGGCATTGGTGACGTCTTTCGTCATCGGCCTGAGCCTGCCGATTACCGCCACGTACATCATGACTGTCGTCATGGTCGCTCCCGCCCTCATCAAAGTGGGTGTTCCCGATTACGTAGCACATCTCCTGGCCTTTTATTTCGCTGTGTTGTCGGAGGTTTCTCCGCCGGTCGGGCTATCGCCTTCGGCCGCAGCTGCGGTAACGGGCGGCAATCCTTTTGGCTCGATGATGCAGGCGTGGAAGTATTCATTGCCCGCCTTTCTCGTGCCTTTTCTCTTCTCAGCAACGAAAGAAGGTGCCAATCTGCTGATTATCGGCGCAACGCTGCCAGGTTTTCTTCAGGCGGTGATCAACAGTAGTTTTTCGCTGTTTTTTCTGTCGTTGGGCATCGTTGCCTATTTTCGCGGCCCGCTCAATCTCTTTGAGCGAACGATCCTCATTGTCGTCGCCGTCGTCATGGTGTTAGATGTGATTAATTGGTCTCTGCTCGGAATAGTGCCTGCCGCCATCGGCATGATTGTCGTTATCCGCAATTGGAGGGTTCATCGCGGCCGCGAATAGCATTGCGGCCTGACCAAAATCATTAGGGGGAGGGAGAAGAAAATGAAGAAGAAAAGCATGGTGTATATGATCGTTGCCCTGGTTTTCCTGTTAGCCTTTTACAGTCAACAGGCTACCGCCCAAGAAAAGCTTTCGTTCAGTATCGTCACCGGCGGCACGGGCGGCGTATGGTATCCGCTTGGCGGCGCCATTGGCGGCGTCATCACCCAGCATGTCGCAAACACCGATGCCACCGCCGAGGCAACCACGGCGGCACTCGACAATATCAAGCTGCTGACGGCCGGTAAGGCCGGTATGGCGTTTGCCTATGATTATCACGTCCCCTGGGTAAACGAGGGCAGGATGCCCGGGCTCAAAGGCAAGTTCAACCTGCGCATGGTCATGGGATTTTATGAACAGCCGCTGCATGTGGTTACTAAAGACGGAACCGGCATCAAAGGCCTCATGGACCTCAAGGGTAAACGCGTTTCAACCGGCGCCCCTAACAGTGGAACGGAAGAACAGGCCGCCTATGTGCTCAAGTCACTCGGTTTAGATTGGGACAAGGATTTCAAACGGGAAAAGCTGGGCGCGACGGAATGCGTCGCCGGCCTAAGAGACGGCAAGCTTGACGCCTTCTTCTGGAGTGGTGCGGTGCCCACCGGCTCGATTATCGATCTGGCTTCCACCGCCAGTATGAAAATGGTACTTTTGCCCATTGGCGGTGAAACTGCAGAAAAGGTCATGACGGAAAATCCCGGCGTATTCCATAAAAGTGTCTTTGCCAAAGGCAGTTATGCAAGCGTTGAGACGGACACGGATACTCTGGCAATCACCGCTGTACTTTTGGCCATGGACAATTTCCCTGAGGACAGGATGTACCAGATTGTCAGTGCTATTTTTGCCAACCAGAAAGATTTGGCCTCTATCGCCAAGGAAGTCTCAAAACTGACGCCCGAGATGGCAGTCAAACAGGCTAATGCCGAAGCGCAGAAGTTCATCCATCCAGGTGCCGTCAAGTTTTTCAAAGAACAGGGGCTTCTCAAATAGGCTGCCTTTTAGTGTTGGGATATAAAAAACTGATCGTGCCGGCGTTAGTGGCCGGCACAATTTTCATTGTATGGTTTGGGACGGCATTCACTCTCCCCCGGCACACACGGCTCGAATTGACGGATGGTGAGACGGGGACGGCCGCTGTTATCGATCCTTCTTCGTGACGGCGAGACAAGCCACACTCACGTGGCACAATTCACTCTTCGATTTGGATGTCACCGAAGATTTTGTCGCTAAGGCCGGTGCACTGGTACAAACAGCAGTGACCTTTGCCGACCCGCGCGGCCTCCCCCCAATGCAGGTAAAACCGGAGGAGGTGGACGATTTCTACCACACCGGCGGTCCGTTCACGACGACCGGGCTGCAGCGCCGGTTTACCCGCATCGTCTACCGTGTCGGTGAAATAGGCACTCCGCGCTTCGTGGTGGGTGAACGGGTGGTGGATTTCAAACATGAAGTGGGCTTTGGCGGCCAGGTGATTCTCACTGCGGCACAAGCCAATCTATATGATTTACTGCGTTGAATTTTCGCAAATTTTGCGCTGTCAACCCTGACAAGGATAGAATTTATCCTTTGCCAAGAGGCAGTTCAACAATAAATACCGTCCCCGGCCCCATCTGCTCGGTCTTCTGGAAATCGGCAGGCAGGTATTGCCCTGGCGGGGGGCTGACTACGGAGATCACCCCGCCATGATCTTTGATGATGCCAAATGACACCGAAAGCCCCAAACCAGTACCTTTGCCTACCTCCTTGGTGGTGAAAAAAGGGTCAAATACCTTCGATACATTGGCCTTGGTCACGCCGGTGCCGGTGTCGGTTACGCTTACCTCGAAGCTCTGTCCTTCCGGGCGAAGCTTGGACTGCACAAAAATATTCCCGTCCTGGCCGATAGCATCGGCGGCGTTATTCAGCAGGTTCAACCAAACCTGTTTCAGCCTCGCCTCGTCACCGGTAAACGGCGGGATATTTTCATCTACGGCAAGAATCACGTTGATGCGTTTCAGGAAAAATGTATGTTCAACCAGATTGACGACTTTTCTGATTGATGCGTTGACGTCGACGGTTTCGCTGAATGATTGAGAGTTTCTGGCAAACCCCAGCAGATCGGCGACGATGTTTCGACAAACCTTGGTCTGCTTTTCAATGATCTTCATGCCTTCAAGCAGTTCTTCATCTTTTATATCGTCCATCAGCAGTTGACTGTAACCGAGAATAATGCCTAAAGGTGTGTTGATTTCATGGGCCACACCCCCTGCCAGGCGGCCCAGATCTTCCATCTTCTGGGACTGGATCAGCTGCTCCTGAAATTTCTTCAGCATGGAGATATCCCTGGCGGTCAGGAGAAGGCCCATGATGGTGCCATCCTGATCATAAACGGGAACCTTGATCACATGGAACCACCGCTGCTCCTCCGGGTGACTGAGGTTTATCTCCTTGGCCAGAGGATGGCCGCTGTCAAAAATCTGCCGGCCTTCATGGACATTCTCTTCTGCCTGTTCGCCTGGAAAAATGTCAAAATCGGTCTTGCCGACGACATCCTCTTCCTTGAGATTGAAATAGTCGCAGAAGGCCTTGCCGGCAAAGATGTAGGTGAGATCCTTATCTTGCAGGGTAATGAAGTCCGGCGTGACATTCATGATAGTCTTGAGCAATCCCTGTTGCCTGGCAATGGTCTTTTCTCTTTCGGTCAGTTCTTCGATGTGCTTCTTCACCGTCATGGCCATGGCATCGAAGGCCTCGGCAAGATCCTGCAGTTCATCGCCGAAATTGTTTTTACACTCCTGGCGATGACAGTTGATAATGTCCCAGCGGTATTTTTCCGGTGCAAATCCGGCCTGAACATCAAGGTTGCCCCGGACGATTTCCTCCACTGACTTCCTCAATCTATTGAGGCGGGAGGTTACGGTACGAGAAAACCACAGGGCCAGAACAATTCCCAAACCAACCACGCCCAAGGTACCGCAAAGGCTGGTCAGTCGCTGGCGACGAATTTGGCTGTCGATTTCACGCCGAGACAACCCGAGTCTGACGCTGCCCAGATGGCTCTCGCCAAGAACAATCCTGGCATTGAAATCATACACCGGCCCACGCTCGGTCGTTAAAAGCAGGGGTTGCGTCTTGCCGCCATCGAGATTAACGCGTAAAAGATCGGTGGGGAAGCCACCGCTAAAAGTGTGAGCCAGGATATTGTCGCTGCTATCGGTGAGAAAGATATAGATGACGTCATCATACTGGCTTTGGAGATTGTCGATGAAGTTTTTCATCTGCAAGAAGTCCATGGCCAGAATAGGTTCGGCCAGGCCGAAGGCAAGCCCCGAGGTAAGGGCCATGCCACGTTTTTTCCCCTCCTCAAGAAGCGCCCCCGACGACATGCTGGACAGGATAAGACCGATGCCCAAACCGCAGAAGACCAGCATGAAGGTTACCCCCAGGGTGATCTTCGTTCTGAACCTGAGCCGACTATGAAATTTGGCCAGATAGTTATTCAAGACCCAGCCCCACCTTTTTGCTCAAATCACGAATGAGATCAAAATCCCGGTCATCGGAAGGAACTATGCCGATACACTTTGCCGTATCAAGAATAACCCGATGCCGGGGATCATTCTGATAATCAAGGCGCAGCATGGCCGCCCTGATTTTCTCCACCGCTTCCAGAGAAAGCTTGGGACTGTAGGCATAGACCCAGCCCGGATACCAGTTGGAATTAGCTATCACCTTGATCTGGCTGATATCAATTTTGTCCTTGACTACGGCAAGAGACCCTTCGCGAATTGAACCGATGTCATACAGGCCGGCGTAAACCCCGAGGATGACATTCTCCTGACGCCCGCCGACAAAGACTACCTCCTTGAAGTCTTTGAGATTCAGACCATTGTCAATAAAATGCCCAAGGGCAAACAGATAGCCCCCGGCAGAAGATGGATCAACCGCCACCCATGATTTCCCCCGACAGTCTTTGATGCTTTGCACTGCTCGGTTATCCTGGCGGGCGATTATCTGGCCGCGGAATTCAGCACGGCCATCCTCTTCAACGATCCTGGCCATCGCCCTGGCGGCGAAGCGGTTGGCCAATTGCACATAGATAAAAGGGTTGGAAAATGAGATATCGATCTTGCCTTGGCCAAACATTTTCACATGATCGTCAAAGGTTTCCGGGAATACCTGGCGGAGGGTGAGGCCGGTTGCCTGGGCGAGATATTCCACCAGCAGGTGATGGCGTTGAAAGGATTCGGTGTGGGCGTACTGCGGCAGGTAGGCGTAGGTAATGGCCGGCTGTTGCTGTCTGAAAGCAATATCCTGGCGTTTATCCAGAGATACTTTGATCGCCTCCTCTTTTTCCCAGCAGGAAGAAAGGAAGAAGGCGGCAAGAACCATGAAGAGGATAGATACTATTTTAGGCAAGGGCGCCATGTTTTTTTTTGATGTTGGGGTATTATTTTTCCTGTCTCAGTCTTTGGCAACGATAAAAGATAACAAGAACCGTACTAATCGGCTACCTTCAGGCTACCCTTTCCCGCTTTGTTTTGCAATTTCTTGTTGATTTGAGCATAGTGTATAAAATACCAGCCCGTTACCAATACCTCCACCCATGAAGCCACCCATGACCGAAATTCGGACCGCCCGCGGAACACTGTATGTCGTCCCCACGCCCATTGGCAATCTTGAGGATATCACCCTGCGGGCCTTACGTATCCTCAAAGAAGTCGACATCATCGCCGCCGAAGATACCCGCCATACCCGCAATCTCCTCAATCACTTCCAGATCGCCACACCGCTTATCAGCTACTACCGGGAAAAGGAGGTGGAACGCAGTGAGGAAATACTCCTTCGACTGCAGGAAGGCGAAAATGTCGCCCTGGTCAGCGATGCGGGAACTCCGGCCATTTCCGATCCGGGCGCCGTCGTCGTCCGCCAGGCCCATGACGCTGGTCTTAGGGTCGTGCCGCTGCCGGGTGCCTCGGCGCTGACCACCGCCCTTTCCGGATCGGGAATTACCTCTGCCGGCTTCCTCTTTCTCGGCTTCCTCCCGGCCAAATCGGGACAGCGCCGTAAGGCTCTTGCCGGTATCGCTGCCTGCCTCTACCCGGTGGTGTTCTATGAATCGCCGCACCGTATTGATGATTTTCTTGCCGATGCCCTGGAAATACTTGGTGAGCGGCAGGCATTCTGGGCGCGAGAACTGACCAAGAGTTTCGAGGACCTCCAGTCCGGGACGCTGAGCTACCTGCTGGCGAAAAGCCGCGAGGGCAGGAATCGTGGCGAGTTTGTTGTAGTAATCTGTCCCGGTTCAAAAGAAGAGGTGAAAGGACAAACCCTTGAGGAACTGATTCTCTGGTATCGCGATAATTCCGACCTCTCCCTGAAAGACGTCAGCCGACAACTGGCTTCCGACTTGGGAATCTCCAGATCGCAGATTTATCAACAGGCGCTGGCGCTTTGGAATCGGTGAAGTTGAACCGGCAATTAAATAGGGACACCTCCCATATTATATCTTGCGAGTGGCCAATCTTTGCAGTATCATCTCCATATGCCAAGAATTGCACGCATCATAGCGCCCAGCTACCCGCATCACATCACCCAACGCGGTAACAATCGCGCTAAGGTTTTCTTCGATGACGAAGACCGAATGACCTATTTGAAGCTGTTGGCCGTTAATGCCAAAAAATACCATTTGCAGATTTTGGCCTATTGCCTGATGGAGAACCATACCCATCTCCTTGCCGTGCCGGAGACGGAAACCGCTTTGTCACGAGGCATCGGACTGACCAACATGATGTATACCCAGTATCTCAACCGCAAAATGCATCAGTCCGGTCGCATCTGGCAAAACCGCTTTTTCTCATGCGTGGTTGAAAATGATCAACACCTTTGGGCGGTGGCACGATATATTGAATGCAATCCTCTGAAAGCCGGTGTGGTGGACAGCGTCGAGTCATATCGTTGGTCGAGTGCCAAAGCCAATATGTCCGGCACAAAAGACCCGCTGTTGTATACCCGCCCATGGCTCTCTTCAAAACAACGACCCATCTACGCAGAGTTTCTCCGCGTAGAAGATGAAGCAACCGACGATGCTATTCGCAAAGCCACCAGAACCGGTCGGCCATGCGGATCGGAAAAATTTATTGACATGCTTGAGATTCAATTACATCAACCACTCAGACCAAGAAAACCAGGGCGGCCCCGCAATTAATACCGGAAGCGACCCAACAAAAGCGCCATGAGACTCCTTCGAACATGCATCACCCCTGACGGGAAATTTCAGTACGGTATCCATAAACCGGTCTATTCTGTTGCCAATCTTCGCCAGGACACCAGGCTTGCCGCCTTGGGTCAAACGTCAGACAACCAACCGGTCGACAACGCCCGGAACTATCCACAGGAAAACATTGCCGTTACGACTGCCGATTGGATCTATGAAATCGCCAATCCATTTCCATTCAAGGGCTGTACCTATATCGACAAAGAATGGGCCGATGCCAGTGCCGAAAATCCCCGGCGAATTCGTTTAGGGCCGCCGGCGGAGATCTCTCTCACCGCAACCCTGAAAATCGCCGGAATCGGCAATGCCCTGTTCGCCCAATTACCCGAACCGCTTCTCCTCGCTCTGGCCACCTGCTCAACCGACCCGGACGATCTGGTAATCTTGGCGGGATTGTCCTGTGAATTAGTCGGGGACGGGGAGCAGCCAACCGGTCTTCGTTTACGGGAAGATAGCTCCGGCCGCCTGCGCCCAGTCATCCATAACCACGCCCTGTACGAGGCGGTCGCCAACAATCCGCACCTGCCGGATGATTACAAGATCGTCATGGTCATTCGCCCCGGCGCCCAGGGTGCCAGTGAAATAGTCGGAGAGTGGCCTAAAGACGGCAATACACACGTCTTTGAATATCTTCGGCGAAACTCCTATATTCCAGGTGGACACTACGCCGCCAACATGGCCGATGACGCCATCCGTTACTCGATAGCGGCCCTTGGCCCGGATGACATTACCGGTCTCCGCCATCTTTACTACCAGCGAACCTTCGTGCGTCTTGCTGCAGAACTGGGCGTGCCGCTGCCGGCGACGAAAAAAATGCTTTTACTGGAAGAGCTTGAAGCGCTGCGTTTGATTATCGCCGGTAAACTGCAAGGAATGGGGAGTGGCTCGGCCAGCCTCTGGGGCTGGAATTTCGGTTTTGATTTTGCGCCATCATTGTATAGACTGCATGCCTCGCATCAGCAGATCCATCAGCAGTATGCCATGGTCCCGTCAAGGGTGGCGATCTACAACAAGGGCTGTGAGCAGCCGGTCGGGCAACTGCCGAGTTACTGCTGCGGTGATCTGCTGGCCGAACTTATCGACGACTATCGCCAGATCAACGGTGGCGATTTCTTCACCGATTACCGAGCGGCTATCGCCGGCAATGGCCGCATGGACGGTCGAAGCGATCTAGCTGCCAGTCTGGTGGTCTGGAGTGACAGCAACTGCATGCTCTTTGTCCCCAAGGCCCAGACCTCGCAATGGGAACTGCAGCTTATGACCCTGCCAAATGCCGACGGCAATCTTCCCGGCAATGTTGTCGAGTGTGATCCAGCTGTACGTCGCTCCCTTGATACCGGCATCCTGATGGCGCAAAAGGCCTTGGCCGGACTCGGGACAAGGATGGTCACATCTATTGAATATGCAAAAAGGTTCGGTGGAGAAAATTACTTGCAACAGCCGCTGCTCTATGCCTTTCTCCCCCGCCTGCCCGAGTCTCCCGGCGCCTTCAGCGAGGCACAGCTGCGCTTTATCAACGGCCATTATCCCGAAGATTTTGCCGCCGTTTGCCGCAGACAGCTGGAAGAGTCAGCTTCTCAAACTACTCTTTAGTAAACTCAATTAACTCTTTAGTAAACTTCAGGTTACAAACCGCCTCAAGACCTCCTCATGAAGTAGCTTGTTGAATTGGATATGTACGCTGAAGTCACCATAGAGATGGAAGGAAACGCGCACTACCTTTCCTGTTACCGATATCGGTGCCGGATCTACCTCCTGCGCAGATGTGACAAACAATTGCAGATATCTTGCCAACAAAGCCCGGGCTAAGGCTTTTTTGGAAAACCGCATACTGATGCAACAGCCGCTCTTTGAGATATCCACCAGTTCACCGCTGTAAACGACCTCGGTCAGGCTTCCTTCATTGGTTAAAAGCGTCGCCTTGACCGGGCCGGTAGCTGCATGGCGTTCATAGCGCTTTTTTTCCATCTCTTTGCTGCGCAATATTTCATCAACCCTGCCGCCTTTCAAACAAAAATTGATGAGTTTTTCGTACAGGCCAGGACACTTATCTTCCCACCCATCGGCGGCGCCGCTTTCAAGGAGCATCAATTGCACCTCGGTATAGGTGATCGCCGAGGCGGAGCAGAGGGAAATGGTGGAAAAAGTATACTCGCCCAAGATATCACCCGGCCCTAATTTGGCCAGAACGACATTCTTGCCCTCCTTTTGCATGAAGATTATGACCTGTCCTCTGTCTATGAGAAAAAGTCTGCTGTTCATTGCTCCGTGTGTCAAAAGCATCGTCTTCGGGCGGAGAACGAGCTTCTTCATGCTGTAATAGAAGCAGTTACGCTCCTCATCGCTTAACGAATCATAGAGCTTTCCCCAGATTACCAAGTGATCCCGGTCGATTGCCGCTGTCTTTTCTTCTTCAATGAGGCCGGAGGTTTTGATGATTGCACTGAGGGCCATAGGATTTGTGGCGATAAGCCTTTCATGTAGCTGGTCCGCGAGCTTGAATTTTCCAGCCTTCGCTGCAGCCGTGATCTCGGCAATCAATTGCTGAACGATCTTTGACTTGTCTTCTTTGTCTGATTGACTGGATGGCGGAGAAAATGAAGACACGGTGTACCTCCCTTAACATTGAAGCAAGACACTCCATTACTTACAGTTATCTACCCTCTGCAGTAATGATAGGTGCTGCACAAAAAATAATCAAATGTTGATGCGGTGACCGGGGGTGACCAGGTCCTTATTAGACAAATTCCAAAGAATCGAGTATGAATGTGCACAAATCGCTAAAATCAGCACCGATCCCGTTGCGACGAGTATTCAGCCGGGCACGGCTAGACCCTCTTTTAACCGATATTATTGATAATTCATCTTCAAGGAGACACAACACAAATGAAAACAGCCTTTTTTTCCCTTCTTCTCTTTCTTCATCTGGCCGGTCTTGCCATGGCAAGTGATTATAAATTTACCCTGATCAATAAAACCGGTTTCGAGATTATCGACCTGTACTTTAGCCCGGCTTCCCTTGGTGAGTGGGGCGATGAGGTGTTGACGGTCGATACCATTCCGAACAAGGATCAAATGAAGATTCATGTAGCACGTAAGGAAAAAGCCGAGGCTTGGGACATTCTGGTAAATGATGAACAAGGAGTCTCTTTCAAGTGGCCCGGGCTGAAACTCTCCGAGATCTCCACCCTTGTCCTGACCATCAAGGCCGGCCAGCCCATGGCCTTTTATGAATAGGATCGCCCGCTCAACAAACATGCCTCGGCGAACTGACCGATTCTGCGGCAATTCTCTGTTGACCGAGGCAATGTAAAATGCCATTGCTACCGGTCGAACGGGAGAGGGTCAAAGTCGCCTAGAAAAGAACCAGGTTTGAAAGTGTTAAAAGCCGAACCCACCCTCTTTTTCAGTTATTTGGCCAGACGAAGAGCAACCTGCGTCCGAAAAAATTGCCAGGCACCCTGTTTTTGTCCAAAAGCATTGATATTTCTTTTACTGTCCAGCAGCAACCCCTTAAGGTCGGATGCCGGTGTTTCATCCGAGCAATGACCTTCAACCGCAGCACCATATGTGGCAACTCGGCACTCCTCTCCAGTGAGGGGCAACGGATCGCTCCCCGGCAACAGGCGAATTCTCCGGCGAGCAGCGAGGTCAAAAAGAGCAGGCCTCGGCCAGAAGTCCGGTCGCCCGCCATTATCGCCGACAAACAGGGAATCAGGAGAAGCACTCTGGAGATAATCGGAGACGATCCGCCCTCTTTTTCCCAACCATTTACCAGCCCCCCAGGGCAACACCGCCAACCCGCCACAGTTGCGAACCTCATCTACGGTATCAGCCAAGGGCCTGCCATCATCTATTTTTGCCAGGGATGCCAGGGCTAAGACCTCGAGTTTTTCCCTCGTTACCAGTTGCCGCCCGGCAACGACAAACATACGAACACCAGGCCGGGACGCATGGTTAAGCAATAAAGATTCCTCTTCCCCGGTTGCCCTGACCTGCCAGGGCACCGGCAAGAGACATGTCTTTTGCCGTGCCTGCTGCGCCAATTTAGAGAAAAAGTCAAGGGACTTTGCCTCCGTTAACAATAAAACAGCAGGTGTCGGAAGATTGCGGCACCGTGACAATTCTCTGTCTGTTAAAATTATCAAGGGCACAAAGCAGAAATTGGTCCAAGTTAAATCTTTCTTGGATATGCACATGGGCGTCGAAATATATCATTTCCAGCCTCCCTGGAAATTTTAGATTTAATATGGCCGAAAAAGTTGTCGATGGAGCGTAGTAGATAAGACCACCATTTCTCTGATGCAAGTGTTTTGTTTTTGTGTTTATGGGCTTTTTGTGTAACCAATAAGCATAATAATACCGTCTTTACTGATTAATTTCAAAATATTGTATGATTTACTTTCGAGCCGTCCAGGGAATCATGGCATCATAAGATATGAGTTTATTTACCGCAGAAGGTTTCAACCACCCCTTAACATACCAGAATTTTCCTGTTCAGGAAAAAACGTTGGTGTGCATTTTTCTTGATTTAAAACGTTATAAATATTATCTTTGCACATTTACTACGTTAATATTGTATCTCTGTTATTGAAAAGCCTATGCCACTAGGACGTCCAGTAAAATTTGCCGAACCAAGCGACCCTGTTACGGTCACGCTTCCGCACCGCATACTCCGCCAGCTTGAGGCGTTAGACAGTGATCGAGGCAAGGCCATCGTCAAGTGCGTTGAAGGAATTACCGCAACCAGCTTGAGCAACACGAAAAGTGTTGAGATAGTCAGGATTTCGGAGAACACCGGCCTGATCGTCATTCGTCGCTGCCGATGTTTGGAGAATATCCCTTGGCTACGCCTGGTCGAGATAGCACCGAATCGTTTTTTACTATCAATCACGCCCGGCACTAACATCACCTCGCTGGAAGTGGCGATAATGGATATGATCGAACATGAAGCCGCAGATGACGATAACGACAAGTTATTACTGGAAGAACTTCGTCGATGCATCGCCCATCATCGACGAAAAGACGAAGTAACCAAAGGAGAAATCCTTTTCATCGATCTTCAGTAAGAGGTTTTATGTAATTCTCGTGGGAAATGACGGTTTTTGCAAGACCCTCATATTTTTTCGCACTTCGAATACCTTGCAGGGAGAACAGAAAAATGAAGGTGTTAGTTATTGCCCCTCAACCCTTTTTTACCCCCAGGGGAACGCCGTTCAGCGTCTATTATCGTTCGCTGGTAACTGCTGAACTTGGCAATGAAATTGACCTCTTGACATATGGTCAAGGCAAGGACGTCGCCATCCCAGGCACGAAAATCATTCGGATTCCCGGTTTTTTGAAATTCGGCAGCATCAAGGTCGGCCCGTCACTGTTCAAACTCTTTCTTGATGGTTTTCTCATCGTCTACACTATAGGGCTGCTGTTGAGCGAGAGATACGATGTTGTCCACGCCCATGAAGAAGCTGTCTTTTTCTGTCGTTTTCTCAAGCCGTTTTTCAACTTTAAGCTGATATACGACATGCATTCGAGCCTCCCCCAACAACTCACCAATTTTGAATTTACCAAATCCAAACTGCTGGTCCGAATCTTTAGATGGCTTGAGGATTCCTGCCTGAAAAAATGCGAAGGAATCATCACCATCTGTCCTGATCTGGCCAATTATGTCAATAACCTGCTCAATACCCCGGAAAAACATTTTCTCATTGAAAATTCGATCTTCGAACCGATTCAGATGGTTGATAAAAATTCTGAGCAGGATGGAGCATACGCCGAGGGTCGATGTGCAGCTGCCCGCAGACGGCAAATACATAGTCTACGCCGGGACGCTTGAAGCCTATCAGGGCATCGACATCCTTCTCCCGGCCTTTCGCCTGTTTATCGCCGGCCATGCCGATTACAAACTGGTGATTGTCGGCGGCATGCCTAAGCAGGTACAACATTACCTTGCATTAGCCGACGACAACAACCTTGGCGAACATTGTATCTTCACCGGCCAGGTCCCTCAGGCCATGGCAAAACACTACTGTTCACAAGCAACTATCCTTGTCTCGCCGAGGAAGCATGGGACCAATACGCCCCTCAAGGTTTACGAACAGCTCGCCAGCGGCATCCCCCTGGTTGCAACCCGCATTTACTCCCATACCCAGATACTCGATGATAAGGTTGCATTTCTGGTAGATCCGACGCCAGAGGCGTTGGCACAAGGTCTGACTGAGGCAACAGGGGCCATTGGCCGAAAAAAGGCACTGCAGGCACAACTGCTCTATAGCGAGAAATACTCCAAGGATATATACGTAACCAAGATGACCAAACTCTTTTCCTATGTAGAGAGCAGCCCGGTTATCTAGGAGCCGTTATAAAATGTGTGGGATAGCTGGAATAATTGCCTGTGAAAACAGCGCCGCGCCACGGTCCGGCCAGTTGCAGGCCATGTGCGATGCGATGCTGCACCGAGGCCCGGATGAGGAGGGCAGCAATATCCAGGGCAATGTTGCCCTCGGCATGCGACGGCTTTCCATCATTGATCTTGCCGGCGGCAGCCAGCCGATATTCAATGAGGACCAAACCGTCCTCTGTGTTTTCAATGGGGAGATATACAATTACCGGGAGCTGCGGCAAGATCTGGAGAAGCGCGGCCACACCTTCTCAACCAACAGTGACACGGAAGTCATTGTCCATGGCTACGAAGAATATGGCGACACTTTTCCCGTCAAGCTCAACGGCATGTTTGCCATTGCCCTGCACGATACCGTGCGCCGGCGGGTTCTGCTCGTCCGCGACCATATGGGTATCAAGCCGCTGTACTACGCCTTTGACGGCAAGTATCTGGTTTTCGGATCGGAAATAAAGGTTCTTCTCGCATCCGGCCTGGTTGACAGAAAACTTGACATCGACGGGCTCGGCCAATTCCTGGCCTGGGAATATGTTCCCGGCAGCCAGACCCTCCTGCAAGGAGTGCACAAATTAAAACCGGCCCACATGGCAGCCATCGATCTGCAAGCTGTTGCTGTGCAGCCCCATCAGTATTGGGATATTCCGGAGCATCCAGCCAGCACCCTGTCCGCCGGTGAGTGGGAAGAACGGGTGGATTCGCTGCTGCAAACCTGCGTACGACGACAGTTGGTCAGTGATGTGCCCCTGGGGGCATTTCTTTCCGGAGGAGTGGATTCATCGCTGGTGGTAGCGGCAATGGGGCCGGCGAAGACCTTCAGCATCGGCTTTGACGACCCTTCCTATAACGAGCTGGCTTGGGCCCGTGCCGTTGCCGCCCATCTCGGCGTTGACCATAGCGATGAGATCCTCGCCCCCGATATCGGCGAACTCTTTAACCGGTTAGTCCACTTCATGGACGATCCCATTGCCGATTTCTCCATTTTCCCCACCTTTTTAGTCTCAACTGTCGCCCGCAAAAAAGTCACGGTGGCTTTGAGTGGCGACGGGGGTGATGAACTGTTTGGCGGCTACGAAACCTATGTTGCCCAGCAGCGGGCCACCCAGTATGCCGGCTTGCCCGCAATGTTCAGGCATAAACTGGTGGAACCGCTCTTTCGCTCCTTGCGTCCGCGGGCGGCTAAAAAAGGCTTGATCAATAAGGCAAAGCGCTTTTTCGAGGGTGCGGCATTACCGGACAACCTTGGTCATTGCCGCTGGCGGGTCTTTGTCAGCCAAGCGCAGCAGGCGAGACTTTTCACCGCCGAGGCGGCCGAATCGATCTCTACACCCGTTGATGCGCATATCGCCCGCCTCTTTAAAAAGGCCGGCAACAGAGACCCTTTGAGCAAATGTCTCTATGTGGATGCAAAAAGTTACCTGTGTGACAATATCCTCACCAAGGTCGACCGCATGTCCATGGCCGTCAGCCTTGAAAGTCGGGTTCCCTACCTCGACCCCGAGCTGGTGTCGCTGGCTTTTGCCATTCCACCGCACTTGAAAGTGGCCGGCAATATTACCAAGGTTTTGTTGAAGAAAGTTGCGGCGCGGCATATACCGTCACGGTGCGTATATCGGCCCAAAGAGGGCTTCAGTATTCCCATCAAACACTGGCTGAAATCGACTCTCAGGCCGATTATGGAGGATCTACTGGAAGAAAAAGCAATTAAGGAACAGGGTCTCTTCAACTGGCAAACGGTCGATCAATTTAAAAAGGAACATCTCTCTGGAAAAGAGAACCACAGCCATCAACTCTGGGCCCTGATCATGTTTCAGGCCTGGAACAGAAAATGGCTACAAGGACAGTAAAATATGGGAGATATACTGGTAACCGGGGCGACCGGCTTCACCGGCTCGGCGCTTTGCCGACGGTTGATAGAAGATGGCCATAGCGTCGTCGCCTTCGTTCGCCCAACCAGCAAGACCAAGGAATTGCAGGACTTGGGCGTCAAATGCAAGGTTGTCGATATATGCAACCGGCAGGATGTGCTTTCCGAGTTTCACGGCATTGACAAGGTGTATCATATAGCCGCAGCCTACCGGGCCGAACATAGCACTACCGACGAATTCCGACAGGTCAATGTCGAGGCAACAGGCAATCTGCTGGAGGCTGCCAAAACAAAAGGTATTGAACGCTTCATCCATTGCTCGACCGTTGGCGTGCAAGGCGAGATAAACGATCCACCGGCCAATGAAGAATACCGTTTCCAGCCAGGGGACCACTACCAGGATTCAAAACTTGCAGGGGAGTTGCTGGCACGTGACTATTTCTCTGCTGGATTGCCAGGCACCGTTTTTCGTCCGGTGGGCATCTATGGACCGGGAGATACAAGGTTTCTCAAGCTGTTCAAGTCGGTTGACAAAGGCGTCTTCCTGATGATCGGTTCCGGCGACGTCCTCTATCATATGACCTACATCGACGATCTCATCGACGGCATCATCCTCTGCGGCACGCACCCGCAGGCGCTAGGCGAAGTTTTCACCATTGGCGGCAATGGCTACACGACTCTCAAGGAGTTGGTCGATGCGATAGCCGATGTCCTTGGTCGACCTCATCCGAGATTGCGAATTCCCTACACCCCCGTTTACTGGGCTTCGGTTCTCTGCGACAAACTCTGCAAAATGATTGGCGTAAGCCCTCCCCTTTATCCCCGACGAGTCGAATTTTTTTCAAAAGACCGAGCATTTTCCATTGAAAAGGCGAGGAGGCTGCTGGGTTACAACCCTCAATTCGACTTATCGCAAGGACTGCGCAAGACGGCTCTCTGGTACCGTGAAAACGGCTTCCTTGACGATCAAAATCAAACGGTGAAGGACTGAGCATTTTGACATCAACAACACAGACACTCCGCAATCCCCGCGCAGCAATGAACAAAGAATATGATGTTATCATCATTGGTGGCGGCATTTACGGTATAACGCTCGCGGTTGAAGCGGGTAGACGGGGCCTTAAATCCCTGCTTTTGGAAAAAGGTGACTTTGGTGAATACACCAGCTTTAACAGCCTGAAGATCATCCATGGCGGCCTCAGATATCTGCAATCGCTTGACCTGCATCGCTTCAAAGAGTCGGTGGCCGAACGATCCTGGTTTCTCAAACATCTGCCGGGGCAGGTCTTCCCCCTGCCCTGCCTGATGCCCCTGTATGGCCGGGGCATGAAAAAACCTTCCATCTTTCGCCTGGCACTGTGGGCCAACCACTTTCTTTCTCTTGACCGCAACAAGGATCTTGACCCCGACCATCAACTGCCCGCCGGCGCCATTGTCGATGCCGCCGAAACCAAAAAACTCTTCCCTCTGGCCGACATGGATGGCCTGCAGGGCAGCGCTCTCTGGTACGATGCCTTTATGCCCAACTCGCAGCTGCTGGTCATGGAACTCCTCAGACATGCCTGCCGCACTGGCACTACGGCAATTAACTACTGCCGGGTGCAGTCCCTCTTGACCAACTCCCATGGCAATATCAAAGGTGTCATGGCAGTTGATCGCGAGACCGCCGAAAACCATGAATACCTTGCTCCAGCCGTTATCAACAGCTGCGGACCATGGAGTCGGAAGATGGTGTCAGGTTTGGCCGATGACGATGGCTCTCTTTTCCGGCCTTCTCTCGCCTGGAATGTCTCGTTTAACCGGCCCGCCCTGTCGACGCATGCACTGGCCGTTCAGGGCAAGGCGCCCGGCAGCCGCCTGCTCTTTGTCACCCCCTGGAAAGGGCGAATCTTCGCCGGCTGTGGGCATGAACCATGGCTACGCGGACCAGACAAACCTATGCCCACGGAAAAGCAGCTTGATCATTTCATCGAGGAAATCAATCTGGCCATCCCGGGGGTCAACCTTACCCAAAACGAAGTACATCGGGTCTTTGCCGGCCTCCTCCCGGCAGTGGCCGAAGGCAGCAACGTGCTGACCAAACGTGAAGTCATCATTGATCATGGTGCCAAGGCCGGTCCAGAAGGCTTGTACAGCGTCGGCGGAATCAAATTTACCACCGCTCGTCTTGTCGCCGAGAAGATCTGGGAAATGATCGGCAAGAAAAATCCAGGCCTGTTGTCTCCGCCGGCGGCCATGCCCATTCTGGGTGACGATTCTTGCCCGGCTGATGCGAACTCTTTGCAACAGATCGAGTGGGTACAAAGCAAAGACGGAACGGTGGTACATCTCGACGATCTCGTACTCCGGCGCACGACTCTTTGGGAGGAAGGTAACCAGACCTCGCTTGACGCTGCCTCGGCCGCCTTGGGGTGGGATGCGGCAAAAAGGTCCAGGGAGCAAGAACGATGCGCTGCAAAACTCCAACCCCTGATCCTTGAGCCTCCAACCCAACCACCGAGAAAAAGTAAGCTGCACTGAGGAGCTCATCGATGATATCCGGATTATTTCTGACCGCTGCCACACCTGCTGCGAATGCCGAACTGTTCGCTTGCGCATCGGCTGCAAGCAAGAACCATATACTCTATGAAGACGACAGGCTCCTGCTGTCAGGGATAATCGACAGAGAAATTACCGGCGATGCGGTGACCGTTCCTTTCATTGCAGATGATAACCGGCTGGTCGTTTGTTGCCGTGGAAATCTTTACAACCGGCATGCCTTAAGAACTGCGATGGGTCTCTCGGACGAACCGAGCGGCAGCGAAGGCGACGCTGAGCTTATCTTGAAGCTCTACAAAGAATATGGCGAGACCTTTGTCACCCACATCAACGGCCCTTTTGCCATTGCTCTGTATGATGCGCGGCAGGGCAAGCTGTTGCTCTTCCGTGATCGGTTCGGCATCGAATCACTCTACTATAACGTAGGCGACGGCTCCTTTGCCTTTTCCTCGACAATGAAAGGCGTATTGCGGATGTCCGGACTGGCCCGGACACTTGACCGTAGCGCGGTAGCCAAGACTCTGCTGTTCAACTACAATCCCGGCACCAATACCCTCATTGCCGGCATTAAACGTTTGCCCGCCGCCCACAGTATGAAGATGTCCGTGGATCGGCCAGCTGCCCTGAACCGCTATTGGCATCTTAACTTTTCCAGCAGCAAGGCAACAGAGGAGGAGGTCTGCCGCCAGTTGCTCGGCCACCTGAGACGGTCGGTCAATTCCTGCCTTGGAGCAGATGACCGGACCGGGGTGTTTCTCAGCGGCGGTATGGATTCAAGCACGGTGCTCGCCCTGAGCAGCGAATCAGGAGTCTCCCTCAAAACCTTTTCGTATCGTTGCCGGGCAACGTCCTTTGATGAATCGCACTACGCCCGCACCATGTCCGATTTTATCGGCACTGAACATAGTGAGTGCGAGTACGGCAGTGAGGAGGTGCTGCTCATGCCGGAAGTTGTCCGGGCAATGAACGAACCCTTCTGTGATGTCGGTATCAACATTGCCACCTACCTGCTTGGCTTAAAGGCATCGGCAAACGGTTGCTCCCTGGTACTCACCGGTGACGGTGGCGACGAGCTTTTCGGCGGCCATCCGGTCTATGAGGCCGATAAAATCGCCGGCTACATCGACCCATTGCCACGCTTCCTCCTGTCGCCGATGCTCGCACTTTTTCAGCTGCTTCCCGACTCCGACCAGAAAAAGAGTCCGGCAGTCAAGCTTAAGCGTTTCGCGGAAAGCCTTGCCTATCCACGGGAACTGCTGTCGCACCGATGGCGAATCTATTACGATGCAGTTGAACTTGGCAAACTCGCAAGCCCGTCCTTGGCCGATGGTCTGAAATGGCCTGAACTTCTGGCCGATGTCCTGCAGATAAACAATGAGATGCCGGGCGGTGACATGCTGTCGCGCAGCCTGTACAGCGATTATCAGACGGTGGTCGACTTTTACCTGCGACGTAACGACTTGATTCGGCGGTTCGGTATTAACGTTCGCTATCCCCTGCTTGACCACGAGTTGGTTGAGTTTTGCGCACAGATGGACTCTTGTTTAAAAATCAAGGGCTGGTTCGACACCAAATATATTTTCAAGAAAACCATGGAAGGCATCCTGCCGCACACCATCATCTATCGCAAGGACAAGCTCGGCCATAGCATTCCCCTGAAAAACTGGATCAGGGACGACCAGCAGGTCAAAGAAATGGTCCTTGATTTCATTTCCGGAGACACAATACGCCGGCGTGGACTTTTTAGGCCAGAGTACATTGCGACACTCGTTAACGATCACATGGCTAAACGGCGCAACAACTCACACCGGCTCTGGACCCTGGCTGTTCTTGAGATGTGGCTGCGCCACAACCTTGACTGACTTGCCTGTAATGCGGCCCCACAGCTACATCAAAGGAAAAGGCAGATCACTCTCATTCTCTATCTCCATCAACTCATATGCCAAGCAATGTCATTCTCTAAATTTCTTTCAGCCAGCCTGGCCCTCCTGATTTCGACCGTCGTCTACACATTGATCATGTACAAAACCGACAAGATCGACCGAGAAATCATTTTCGAAAAAATCAATGCTGCCCTTGATGACGGAGTTCTGTTGCCGAACCTCTATCCCCCATCCACTGCAGTCTGGACGAGAGACAATCTGAACGGTATTGACCAGTCAATTGAGAGCTTCTATGCCCTCATGGTGATGTATAAGGATTCCGAGAATCGCTGGATGAACGCGGTGAATCCTGGTTACTATCAGGCAGTCGACGATGAAATCCCGCAATCGGAGGAGGCACATCTCGCGGCAACGGTCGCAAAAGCCGAGTTGGACAACCGGGCACTCTGGTATATCGAACACAAGCCCCGTTTCTGGCACGGGGTCAAGGCCCTGTTGCTCGCAGGGTTGAAAGACCTGCATCTCTCGCAGATTCACTGGCTGATCAAGATCACTACCTTCTTCGCCTTTGCCTTACTGGCCATGCAGGTCATGTTCCTTGATCGTCGGGTGGGCCTTGCTTACATGGCCTTTACACTGTCGGCGTTTTACTGTTCGTCGGTCCTTTTTTTTGGCGGGGTTGCCTATTCGGTACCACTGATGGCCATTGCCCTCTGGGGTGCCGTTTGGCTGGGCTTCAGAATGTTGCCCTGGCGCCTCGATCGCCGGCTCGAGATCTTTCTCGTCACCCTCGGTGGCACCGTTCTATCATTTTTCTTTCAGCTCGGCGGATGCGAGATCTACGCTCTATCTCTGGTGGTTTTTATCGAAATCTTCCTGCCCTCTTCGGTCACCAGGCCCAGGGAAAAACTGATCAGGGCCTTTGAATCCTGCGTCTACTTTCTCGTCGGCTTTTTCGGCTCCATTCTCCTCAAGCATCTGCTCATCGTCTGTCTGTCCGGTTCATTTGCCGTTGTTATTGAGCTCTTCGATAAGATTATCTACAGGACCAGCAATACCAACGACGCCGGAACGGCTATCGGCTTCCTCGATATTGTCAGAGTCCCAGTTTTACTGGTACGGCACCGCAGCCTACGGGATCGAATCGATTTTCAAGTTCGTAGATTTTAGCAAAACCTTATCTTTCTTTCTGATACCCGTCGTCGGTTGTTGGCTGATAGCTCTCAAGTTTCAGAAAAAAGAGGAAGAGTTTGAGGAGTTAGCCGTCGCCTTCAGCGGTTTCATTCTCATGCTGGCAATGGTGGTGGGAAGATATATGTTGCTGCGCAATCATTCCGATATCCATGTCTCTTTTGTTGATAGGTATCTTTTTGTTTATGCCGGCACCGTTTACTTCTTTTTTTTTTGGATCATCTTATCGACCCGTCAAATTTTTCCATAAACGTTGACAACTATTTTGATTTACTGATGAAATTACTTCAAAAGGTTGTATTTGACAATGCACCAGAATGCCCGGACCCCGTCCCGCCAGCCGATTTTCTTGCCTTCTTCGTAGGACCGTCCGTTATAGGAAATCCCTACCTCGTAGATCCGACATCTTTGTTTCGCCACTTTGGCGGTGATCTCGGGCTCGAAACCGAAACGGTTTTCACAGATGGTGATGTTGTCGATGACCGATCTGGTAAACACCTTGTAACATGTCTCCATATCGGTGAGATTGATATTGGTGAACATATTCGAAAGCAGGGTGAGCAGCTTGTTGCCGATCATATGCCAGAAATACAGAACTCGGTGGGCACCGCTGCCCTGGAATCTTGAACCGTAGACCACATCTGCCTTGCCGGCCAGAATGGGTTCGAGCAATTTTGCGTACTCCTTGGGATCATACTCCAGATCGGCGTCCTGAATGAGAATGATATCACCGGTCGCCCGGCTGAACCCGGTTCTCAAGGCCGCACCCTTGCCCTGATTGAAATCATGGAAGATTTTCACCACATCCGGATCGTTGATCTTGTTTTGCATTACCTCGATCGTGCCGTCTTGTGAGGCATCGTCAACCAGGATGATCTCTTTGATCAGAGGGAGTTGAACCGCTTTGACTGCGGCAACAATCAATTCCACCGTAGCAATTTCGTTGTAGACCGGAATAACTATCGATAACTTGCTATAGGTTTTAATATTTTTAGACATTATTCAACAACCATTTTAGGAGCCGTTACAAAATAACCTGGCCATCTTTAACCCATTTTGTTACGGCTCCTTATGCCGTTCCGGGCATTCCTTTGGCCATGTTATTTTTTTACAACGGCTTAGATGAATTGGGGTAGGCTAGACACCCAGCCTTTGGGCACAAAGGATAACCCACTTTGCCCTGGAATATCTACGGAAATAATATTTGTGCCGACACTTTTTCTCCGTTAAAACAGCCAACACACCAAACCACCGAATAACAAAGAATCGTTCCACAAAATCATCCTTGCCTCCAGTAAATTTTAATGTTTCATTTGTGATAATTAAACCTTTGTCTATCACGATTATTCCGGTTCACATTTTATAAACCCAGTTTTCTCGAGTAACAGATGTCATTATGCCACCAACCAAATTAGAACTGTTGGGTCTGAAAAAGAAACGGGTTTCCTCGGGTATCTCTGAACTTGACAGGCTCCTCGGCGATCTTTTTATTGGTGATAACGTCCTATGGTACGAGGATGCCGGGAGTTTTTCGGCGGTTTTCTGCCTCCATTTCATCAGGGAATCCCTTGCTCGCAAGAAACCCTTGATCTATGTCACCTTTGACCGTTCTCCGAAAAATGTCGTCTCTTTCCTCGGGCCACTGGCAGAAAGTCAGAATCTGACTATCCTCGACTGTTTTACCAACGGCAAGGGTGACAGATCGGAAGTATTCAATAAGTTCTACGAAAAGGACGGTGCCCTCTGGCCTTACCAGGTCATCAAGGTCAATGATCCGACCAATCCCAGCCATGTCGGTGAGGCGATATACGGCCTGCACAGCAACTTATCCGGGGATGTGCACTTCATTTTGGACAGCCTCACCGGAATGCAGGTTCTCTGGGGCGGCGAAGAACAGGTATTGCAATTTTACGCCAAGACCTGCCCCCGCCTCTACGAACTGGAGACAATCGCTTACTGGTTGATTGAAAAAGGTGCACATTCCAGCAGGTTGAAGGCGAATATCAATAAAATCGCTCAGGTAGCCATCGATCTTTCGGTGCGACGCGGCAAATCGATACTGAAGATCCTCAAAGCGGAAAGGCGTAATTCAAAGTTTCTCAACGAACAACATGAATACCTTTGTGAGGAATCGGATATTGTTTTCGAAGGCCAGAGGCAAATCAAGGGCAAATTTGATCTGGGGGCGAAAATCAAGAGCATTCGGCTGATGCGCGGTCTTTCGCAAAAGCATCTGGCGGAACTCACCGGAGTGACGCCCAGTACCATCTCCCAGGTTGAAAAGAATCTCATATACCCTTCTCTTCCAGCCCTTTTCCGTATCGCCGAAAGCCTGTCCATAGAGGTCGCCACCTTATTCAAGGAACATGGTCTCGAAAAGGATCTCTTCGTCTATCCCGCCGAACAACGTTCAACAGTGGTTCTCGATAACTTTTCCAAGGAGGACGCCGATGCCCTTTGGCTGCTGCCGACCGACCTTGAATCCGCAGTTGATGCGGTCATCATCAAAATTCGACCGGGAAAGAAACTGGCCGGCCATTTTTTCGCGCATAAGGGTGAGGAACTAGGATATCTTCTCACTGGTCGCCTGGAGATGATCATCGACAATCATATCTACCAGGTCACCCCCGGCGATACCGTCTTTCTGCCGAAGGATATACCGAGCCAGTGGCGAAACACCTCGGAGGGCGTCGCCGAGCTCCTCTGGTTTAAGGTCAAGGGATGAAACAAAGCGGGCAACTGCTTGCCGATTCGCCTGGAAAGCAACCGGCAAGCAGTTATAATGCAGTAACTCCTCTGTTCTAAGACTGCACAAGTCGAGTCCTACGGCGATAACGCCACACTATCCTAAAAGAATATTTTTAGCGCTTTCGTTCTTGGCGTCGGTGATGTAGGTAATACCAGTCTCCTGTGCCGTTTCCCGATTTGCTGCATATATGTCATTGCGGCTAATTTGGGCCACATTAAATTTACGTGCACCGGCCAGCAACTGTTGTACTCCGCAGGCAAGTTTGTCGGCCATCGTCCACATGGCTATAGCACCGTAGGGAATATTTCGCATCTCTTCCTTACCGACCTTTTTCTGCACATCAAAGTACGAAGCGAAGATTGCCTCTGGAGAACTACCGATATCGGATACCGACTTCGGCAGAGAATCCCAGTTTCCGTGGATGGCCGTCCTTCTCTCGGGATTCAGAACACCCTCAATGTTGGCCCCCAGGAATCCGGGAATCATGATTCCCCGTCCCATACAAATCATCTTGACATACGGGGCGCCAAGGGCCAACCCTTTAAAAATGCTGTCTTCCAGCGCGAAACCGCCGGCAAAAGAGAGATCAACTACTTTTTTACCGTTAGCTGCCAGGATGCTGGCATACTCATAGGCTTTAGCGTGCAGATTTATGGAAGGAACACCCCAGCTCTGCATCATATTCCAGGGACTCATGCCTGTTCCACCCCCGGAACCGTCGATGGTGAGAAGATCGAGATTGGCGTCCGAGGCAAACTTGATGGCCATGGCCAGCTCTTCCATACCGTAGGAACCGGTCTTCAAGGAAATACGTGCAAAACCGAGGCTACGGAGATAGTCTACGGATTTCATAAAATCTTCCCGGACCAGGGCGACGGTATCAAGATTGGTGCCACCGAGACGACTGTGGCGGGCAAATGACTTGATGGCGCCTTTGGCAAAGGCTTCCTTGACCTCCGGTAAGGCCGGATTAGGATCAACGACATAGCCGCGCTCTTTCAGGAAGAGTGCATAATCGAGGCTGGTAACCTGGATTTCCCCGCCGATGTTCTTCGCCCCCTGCCCCCACTTCAACTCGATAATACATTTATTGCCGTATTTCTCGGCAACATACTCAGCGACACCATTGCGGGTGTCCTCAACGTTCATCTGTACAATTATTGCGCCGTATCCGTCAAAATAGCGCAGATAGATATCGATGCGGCGATCGAGTTCCGGCGATTTCTTGATCCGCCCGCCGCTGATCGTTGATTCCTTGTCAACGCCGACGACATTCTCGCCGATAACGATGGGAATTCCGGTGAGGGCGCAGCCGACGGCAAAGGAATCCCAATATTTGGCAGCAATAAAGGTTGACCCGAGTGCCCCGGTCATCAAAGGGAGACGGGTCTTTGTCTTGATTTTACCGCCGAACTCGGTGCTTAGATCAACATTGGGGAAAATACAATCGTCCGGGTTGTGGCTCAGCCCCTCACCGAGACCCACCGAACCGTAGGCATATCCTTGGATACGCAGGGAGTTGTAGGAAACACCAACATGGGTGGTGTTGTTGGCACCGGCCGTTACTAAACCAAAATCACGGGGATAGAGAAGCTTTCGTCCAACCAAACTGGATTTCCAGGTTTCACATTTGCCCGTACAATCGGCACGACACAGGGTGCAAAGCCCCGATTCTGATGGATTTCCTCTGTTGGCTGTTCCTAGTACATCATTAATTTTGTCAAAACGCATGCAGCAACCTCCATCCATTTTATGAAATTTATCTATGGACAGAGCTTTATCTGCTTGAACCTTACCTATAAGCAAAAAAAGCATCTGCCCCATTGTGAGGAAACAGACGCCTTTGTCTTGAGATCTGCCGGTCCCACGCCGTTGTGGGATCTGCAGTTATATATTATCCATTTTTGTAGCTGTACTTAATATTCTTGTCAAGAAAAAAATCATCGGGGATAAGCTTCACCCGAGGGCGGCCGAACGAACATTGGAACAACCGCTAGAGTTCATCAGAGAGAACAATCGCTTCGGCTATGTCGAGCATGGACTTCCGGGTATCCATGCTTCTTTTACGAATCCAGCAATAGGCCGCCTCACCATTCATATTTCTTCTATGCATAAGAATTTCTTTCGCTCGCTCAATGACTTTCCTCGATTTCAATTCCTGTTCAATAACCCGAGTCTTGATGATGAGCTCGGTGTTATGGATGGCTACTGCGGCCTGACTGGCAACAGCGATCAGCATATTAATGTCCGTTTCTGAAAACACATGGGCTTTCATAGTGAAACAGTTAAGAACTCCGACGACCCTTTCTTCCTTACCCTGCAGCGGCACACCGACCATGGAGACCAGGCCGAGCTTTCTGGCCATCTCTTTTTCCTTGAACCTCTCGTTTTCCAAGACATTATCAATCACCAGCGGCCTCTGGGTGGAAACCACGTAGCCGACAACGCCTTCATGTAATCTGAGCACCCGGTCTTTAACATAATCGGCATCAATTGATTGGGTTGCCTTCAATCTCACCAGGGGTGGAGTTTCATTTTCATCAACCAGCCACAGAGAGCATATTTCAACTCCGGTTACCCGGGCCGTTACCATAACAATAAGTTTAAACAGATCCTCAAGGAAAAGATCCGACGTAATAGCCTGGCTTATGTCCATTAATGCCTTGATATAATGGTCATATGTGTGTTGGTTTGATTTTTCCATAATGAATTAATTGTATTTTATTAATGAATAATACCCCAGATGATCTTACCGTTGGTGTTGCTGTTGCATAAACCACAGCAGACCTTCTCGAGTGATGAGGTTGTATTGCTGATCGGGATCGGTCTCAATCACTCCCATCCCTTCCATGCTTTTCAGCACCTGTTGCAATTCCGGCAGATTCATATTCATCTGCCCGGCAATGGCGGTGGAAGGCACCAGCTGCGGCGGACTCTGCCGCAGATTATCCCGAAGAATACTGAGAATCCGGAGTTTATGCGTTTTCAATGACATAGTCACCTCTTGATTTTCTTGCTTTTTTAGTTAGATAGGCGGTACTCACCTGCTGTCTTTTAACCAACAAGACAAAGATGAGAGATGAAAAACTCCAGCAGCACTGTTTTCCACATTTATCATATGGTTTCTACATGCTTTTGCTTACTGATTGTTTATTCTAAAAAGGAGGTTTGTGCAAACAAAAAAACATTTTAAATTATTTTTATTCTCATAATCCATTTAAACTTAATTTATGGAAAATGAACTCACCGACAATCTTTTTCCCTGTGCCTCTTTTTTGCAGACATGGTAATCTTGCGACCTGCAAAGAAAATAATTTTACAGCCATCCATCATCCGAACTTTCAATGGAAAAAATATGTCGGGGACAATGGCCGCATAATCGGCAAGGTGTGCCCCAACCCGGCGATTCAGAACAATTTTTGTTACACGGTTTTGGTCGAAAATGCGCGACGGATTGCCGACCCCAAACAAGATGACATGGAAGATATCGAAGTGCTGACCTTGCCCCAGAAGAAAGTTGAGTCTCTGGTTACCACTGGCAGTATAAACCACGGCCTGGTTCTCAACGGGTTGATGTTTTTTGCCATGGAAATGAAAAGAAAACATGACAGAGGCCCAAAAACCTGAGGAATTGGCCAACTCCGTACGCATCGTTTGGGGAAATAAATTGACAGATGTATCGTTTCCCGGTAATTCCTAGCCGACAAAGAGGATACGTCGCTTCACAGAAATATCATGGAAACTCTTCCCGGCAATTCCTGGAGGGGTAAAAACCGGCACATATTTTTCCCTAGCGATTCAAGACCTTTTCCTGCGGCAATCCTGCCCTGCTATTTTTCATTGCCCACGTATCAAATACTATATCCTGCAAAGAGCGTTTATCATGAGTGAAGAAAATCAAACCCGCGTCCAACGTAAGGAAAAAGCCGATTCCCTGGCGGAGTTAGGTGTAAAACTGTATATAAACAGCTTCAAACCGGCCAACTCGGCAGGCGAACTCCTGCCCAAAGGCGCTGCGCTCCAGGCGCAGGAAGCCGAACCGGGGGGGACCATCTACAGCGTTGCCGGGCGGATCATGGCCATGCGTAAATTCGGCAAAGCAGCTTTTTGCACCATATCCGACAGCAGCGGCCAGATCCAAGTCTATGTCAAGCTCGACATCTTGGGGGAGGTAGTTTTTGAAACCTTCAAGAAATGGGATATTGGCGATATCGTCGGCGTTGAAGGTTCCCTGTTCAAAACCAAGGTCGGCGAACTGTCGATTATGGCTGCAAAAATCGTCATGATTTCCAAATCTCTGCGCCCTCTGCCGGACAAGTGGCATGGCCTGACCGATGTCGAGACACGCTACCGACAGCGGTATGTCGATCTCATCGTCACCCCGGAGGCCAGAGAAATATTCAGAAAACGAGTTGAGATTATCCGTCTGGTGCGGGAGCATCTTAACGCCCGCAACTTCATGGAAGTTGAGACACCGATGATGCAGCCGATTCCCGGCGGCGCAACCGCCAGACCCTTCAAGACGCACCACAATGCCCTGAATATGGACCTCTTTCTCCGTATCGCCCCGGAACTGTACCTGAAGCGGCTCCTGGTCGGCGGATTTGAGCGGGTATTTGAGATCAACCGCAATTTTCGCAACGAAGGCTTGTCAACCAGGCATAATCCCGAATTCACCATGCTGGAGTTTTATCAGGCCTATGCCACCTATGCAGATCTCATCGCCCTCACCGAGGAGATGATTTCCGACATCTGCATGCAGGTCAACGGCACGATGCACATCACCTATCAAGGGACAGATGTTGATCTAACTCCCCCGTGGACACAATTGAGCATGGATGAGGCACTCATCCAGGTGGCCGAAATCAATCCGGCTGTCCTTGCCGACGGCGTGGCGGTACTGGCCCTTGCCAGGGAAAAGGGCATCAAACTGGAAGGCGGAGCCGGTCCGGGCAAGGCCAAGACCGCACTTTTTGAACTGCTGGTTGAGGAAAAGCTTATCAATCCAACCTTCATCACCTCCTATCCAACCGAAGTCTCGCCGCTAGCGCGACGCAATGATGAGGATCCGACCGTCACCGATCGCTTTGAACTTTTCATCACCGGCCGTGAACTGGCCAACGGTTTCAGCGAGCTGAACGATCCTCGCGACCAGCTGGCCCGTTTTGAAAAACAGATCGCCGACCGCGGCGACGACGAAGAGATCCACCCTGAACTGGATGTCGATTATATCCGCGCCCTGGAGTACGGTATGCCCTCGGCCGCCGGCGAAGGCATCGGTATCGACCGTCTGGTGATGCTTCTCACCGATGCCCCGTCGATCCGCGACGTCATTCTCTTTCCACACCTGAAACCCGAGGCCGGACTGCAGATCGAAAGGAACGAGGGCGGTGAAAACCAAGCGCCAGGAAAAGTTTCATGATATTCGAATGGTTTATTGGCCTACGCTATCTCCGGGCCAAACATCGGCATGGTTTTATCTCACTGATCTCGCTCATATCCGTCGGGGGGATCACCGTCGGAGTCATTGCCCTGATAGTTGTCTTGGCGGTCTTTTCCGGCTTTACCGACGGCCTGCGCGACCAGATCCTCGGGGTGAATTCGCACATTATCGTGCAGCGCTTGGGGGGATCGATAAAAGATTATGAACTTACCAGGGACCGTCTTCTCACCGTAAGTGGTGTCGCGGGAGCAACCCCCTACCTGTATGCCCAGACTCTACTCAGCAGTGCCAGCGGCGGTAATGGTGTGGTCCTGCGGGGCATTGACCCGGGGACGGCAAAAAATGTCATAAGCCTGCCCAGACAGATGATCAAAGGCTCGGTTGATGATCTGGCGAACGACCCGGAAGCCGGCACCATCCCCAACATTATTCTCGGGAAAAATCTGGCGAATGATCTCCGGGTGCAAATCGATGATAAAGTGAAACTCATCTCCCCCTCCGGCCCGCTCACACCCATGGGTGTCATTCCAAAGATCAAGACCTGCCGGATATCAGGGATTTTTGAAACCGGCATGTTTGAGTACGATTCGACCTTGGCCTACATGTCCATCAATGAAGTTCAACGCTTTCTCGGCATTGAAGATATGGTCCACGGCATTGAGGTGGCGGTGCAGAGAAGTGACCTTAATATAGCCGATCAGATCGCCGCCAGGATCACCGAAAAAATCGGCCCGGGCTTTATCGCCAAGGACTGGATGATGATGAACCGCAACCTGTATGCCGCTTTCAAACTGGAAAAGATCGGCATGTTTATCGCCGTTGCCCTGATCATCCTGGTGGCGGCCCTCAATATCATCAGCGCCCTGGTCATGGTGGTAATGGAAAAGAGCAAGGATATTGCGATTCTCAAGTCCATGGGGGCAACCTCGCAGGCCATCATGCGTATCTTTTTCCTGCAGGGGATGGTCATCGCCGTTGCCGGGACGACCCTGGGAGTCGCCGGCGGCCTCGGACTGTGCGAACTGCTGTCGCACTACCATTTCATCGAACTGCCTTCGAACGTTTATCCGATGACCACCCTGCCCATCAAGGTGCTGCCTCTCGATGTCACCATCATCGCCGTCAGCTCGATCGTCATCACCTTGCTTGCGACCCTGTATCCTTCGTGGAAGGCCTCCGCCGTCCAGCCTGCCGAGGTGCTGTCATAATGGCTCTTTTTTCCGCCCACAACCTTACAAAAACCTATGGCATGGGGGACAATACCGTGACCGTGCTGAAGGGAGTTACCCTTTCCGTCGAGCCCGGTGAGATGACCGGAGTCATCGGTGCCTCCGGTTCCGGCAAGACCACCCTCCTGCAGATCCTCGGCACCCTCGATCTGCCTAGCGGTGGGGAGATTTTTTACCGCGACCAGCCATTGCTTGCCAAGTCATCGAAGGAACTGGCAAATTTTCGCAATGCGGCAATCGGCTTCATCTTTCAGTTCCACCATCTCCTTCCCGATTTCACCGCCCTGGAAAATGTGATGATCCCCGGTCTCATTGCCGGGAAAAGCAGGCAGGAAATGGCAAGCCCAGCCCTCGACCTGCTTGAACAGGTGGAACTCGGTCATCGCACCAACCATAAGGTTCTCGAACTGTCCGGCGGCGAACAGCAGCGAGCCGCCCTTGCCCGCGCACTGATCATGCAACCGGACCTGCTGTTTGCCGATGAACCGACCGGCAATCTCGATTCGCGGGCCGGCAACCTGGTCTTTGAACTCCTCCATAATCTCTGCCGCAAGCGAAAACTGAGCACGATCATGGTTACCCACAATACCCTTCTGGCGGAACGTTTGGACCATTGCTTCACCCTGCGCGACGGGGTGCTTGAGAACAACAGATAAACCCTTTACCCCATCATCCCCTTTTACTCTTGTGCCCATGGAAACTTCAATGAAATGCCGGTGTGCATGGTGTGGCGACGACCCCCTCTATCAAGCCTATCACGACAGTGAATGGGGCGTTCCTGTCCATGATGACCGACATCTCTTTGAAATGCTCATCTTAGAGGGCGCCCAGGCCGGCTTAAGCTGGCTTACCATACTGAAGAAACGGGAGAACTACCGCAAGGCCTTTCATTTCTTCGATGTTGAGAGGATCGCCGCCTATTCGCAGCGTGACGTCGAGCGTTTGCTCACCAATCCGGGCATTGTCCGCAACCGCCTGAAAATTGCGTCTGCGATTAAAAACGCCCAGGGCGTGCTGCAGATCCAAGAAGAATTTGCAACCCTGGATGCATTTCTCTGGCGCTTTGTTGATGGCGCCCCCCGGCAGAACGAGTGGCACTCCATGGCCGGTGTGCCGACCCGAACCGAGCAGTCCGACGCAATGAGCAAGGATTTGCAGCGACGCGGATGCAACTTCGTCGGCACAACGATATGCTATTCCTTCATGCAGGCGGTCGGCATGGTGAATGACCATGTCGTCGATTGTTTCCGCCATGCTGAAGTGCAAAGGAGTCCGGCAGCGACAATCCAGCCGACACGATAATCGGCGCTGCTGCTTACTCCCGAAGAGCTGTTTCTTCCCGCAAGATACCGATGCGTATCTTCCCTTTACCGACCGGAAATTTTTTCTTCATCTCACTGCGCCGCAAGGTCTCGGGCTGTAATCCAAACCGCTGGGCGACAACAGCCGGGTCAACCAGATCTTTGCCAACCAGATTTTTAACATCATCGTCAACCGGTGACGAAAGTTTTTGTGCTACCAGATGCTTGAGAGTGTTTCGACCACCTGCCTTGCCGCCACTTGGCAAAGCCTCCTGGTTTTTATAGTCTGATCCTGCAAAATCGTGCGGCAGAGTTTCAGCTTCAAGTCCCTGGGCTTTAAGGGTCGCCCCTACGGTCGGAACTGTGGCCTGGGAATCAAGGGTAAAAGCTCCTTCTGCTTGTCCGCCACTGGTGTTGAATGTGGCCGGTGCCACGGTAAATATACCGTCCTTGCCGCGAAACGGAAGATATACCTCCGTCAAGGTACCACCATGCATTTTCAAATTTCCGGCTTGAATGACTCCAGCCAGGGCAAAATTTTTCCACGACAGACACTCACCGACTACCTGTTCTTCCTGCCCCGGATCTTTTCCGGTGGGTTGCACTGCCGGTGTGGATAGCAGCAGGTAGCGATCCAGATCGATCCGGTCAAGATCGATGATAATATCGACTTTTGGATTCTTGAAATTCTCAGCCAGAAGAGAAAAATTCAGTTTCGAGTCATCAAAACTGGCAATACCCTTTTCGAAGGCAATTTTGTCCGCGTCGCCGCTAGCCCTAAATTCCAGAGACGCTGTCCGAAATGTCTCTGAATCTGGGGTCGATAGTGGAAAAGGCAGATCGCAGGCGGCAAAAAATTCGCGGGGGGAAAATGGAGAAAGCTGCAGGGCCAGGTCAAATTTTGCTGCCTTGCCCTGCGGGGTAATCTTGCCACTTATATGTCCCTGCAGTTTACGAACCATACTCAAGACAATGTCCACCGGAAAAGCATCTTGGCTGTTGTTCGCCAGAATTGGGCCAACCTTACCCTCAACAGTAAGCTGTTTGCCATTGATAGTAGCCTTGCAATCTAGAGACACAGTACGATCGTTGCTGAAATCGTTGAGCAAAAGCATTATGTCTTCTGCTTGATACTGCACGTTGTGCGTTCTATCATGCCACTTTACTTGACCATCAGTCACTGCCAACAGGGTAAAGGAGAGTTTCTGCGAAAGTGGGCCAAGAGAACCCATTGCAGTCGACTCGGACCCTCTACCGTTTTCCACCTCCCTGCCGAACTTCCAGTTAACCTGTCCAGAACCATTTTTCTCGAGATTAACCGAAAGGCCCCCCACCACAAAACGACTTACCTGAATTTGCTTCCTCAGGAGGGGCAATACCTTTATCCGTGCTTCAAAGGTTCGAACCTTGATGAATTCATCGCTCAGAAACCCCGGAGGATTGCCGATTTTCATATCGGAAAAAGAGATGCTCAGCCAAGGGAAAAATGACACCCCGAGATCCGGGCCGAGAGAAAACGATCTTCCGGTGGCTTCGCTGATCTGCTTTTCAAGCTCCGGAACATATTTTTGCACATTTGTTAAAATCGGAATAAAAATAACGGTAACAATCAGAAGAATAAAGAATATCCCTACCGGAACAACACCATATCTCACAAATCGTCTCATCCTTCAACCCCATAGCATAGTGCTCCCTTATTTACACTGGAAAATGCTGAAGAAATCACTAACATATAAAGCAATGACAAGTCTAGCAACAATTGTCCAATAACAGCAAACAGTGCAACTATCTCACATCTCAAAGGAGGTCTTATGAAATCACCTGCACAGGCTATGGTTCTTGCCGCTTTTGCCGCCGATTCCCTCGCCCTGGGAGTCCACTGGATATACGATACCGAGCAGATTGATAGACAGGTCGGTCGGATAACCGACCTGCTTCCGCCCCCTGAAGGCAGTTATCACCCAACGAAAAAACGGGGGGAATTTACCCATTACGGCGATCAAAGCCTCCACCTTTTATACCATCTTGTCAAAAATCATGGCCGATTCTCTCTTCCTGAATATGCCCGGGACTGGCAGTCATTTATTAGTCATTATTCCGGCTATCTGGATCGAGCTTCGCGTGCGACCTTGCAAAACCTTGAGGGAGGTGCTGCACCTGACACCTGCGGCTCTCCCTCAACCGATCTCGGCGGAGCCGCAAGAATAGCCCCTCTGATATACTGCTACAGGGAAGATCTTGAAGGCTTACTGGTCGCGGTGCGAGCTCAGACCGCCCTCACCCACCGCGGTCCCGGTTCGATCGATGGTGCCGTCTTTCTTGCCCGCAGCTGTTTTGCCATTCTCCATGGCACAACACCGCGTCAAGCATTTATAGAGGCACTTGCCGGCGGTATCGATGATATAGATCTTGACCTCCGTCTCCGCCGCTGTCTTGATCTCCCCGATGGAAACATCCGCCAGACCGTCAAGGAATTCGGGCAAATGTGTTCGATCACGGCTGCGCTGCCGGGGGCGATGTATACGGTTTTGCATAGTGAGAACACTATCGAGGATGCCCTCATTGAAACAGCAATGGCAGGCGGCGATTCCGCCGCTCGCGGCATGGTTGTCGGAATGATCCTTGGTGCCTGCCTGGGAATGGCAAAAATACCCGAAAGATGGCTCAACAACCTGTCAGGATACCAAGAGATTCAGGCCGCGCTGGAAAAATTGCCCTAAAAGGAGAATGTATGAAAATTGAGGAGACGAGAGTAACGCGAAAGCGGCAACGCTGTTCCAACCTTGCCGCTCAGTCTCGAATGAGGAGCCCACGGCGATATTCAGTGTATACCTGACGGGCAGCAACATAAGGGTCGAGAGAATATCTTTTTAAATCCTCATAAAGACCTGGGTTGAGCGATAAGACGTTGATCCTCTCAGTTGAATAGATAGCCAGATCGATGAGACGATCATCGTACACATAGGGGAGCGGCTTGATGAAGGTATCAGTAGTCAAACCGACGATGTCTCGCAGGTTCGACGGGCCTATAAGGGGCCAGTAGAGAAATACCCCTTCTCCAACCCCCCACCGGCCAAGGGTTTGACCGAAATCCGCCCGCCGAGGTCCTATATCGAACTCACTGGCAGCCACATCAACAAAGCCGTAAACACCTATTGTGCTGTTGATGAGAAAACGTTCAACAACAATAACCATGGTGCGGAAGTCGCCCTGCAAAAACGAGTTGAGAAAATTCACCGGAAAGCCAATGTTAAGGAAGAAGTTTCCAAGGCACTCTCGGTGTTCCAAAGGTAAAACCCGGCTATAACCTTTGGTAATCGGCTTCACAACCCAAATATATAGTCGATCATTGACCTCAAAAAAGAACCGATTCATCGATTCCAGGGGATCATAAACCGGCACTTCTTGCCCACCCTCACTTACCTCATCGGCACTTGCCTCATCGTCGAGGAGATTGGGAAAGGCTTTCGGGGTTAAAGGATTGTCAACGGCGACCGAGGCAAGCGGCTGACAAAGCAAAAGGCATACCACGATAATATAACCGATGGTTTTCATAGATAGGTTTTCAACAAAGTGTGTACGGCCGAGATCGACTGGGGAAGTTAGAATATAGTTCTCAAAAAACCCTATATTGTTTTGCCTTCTCATTCTCCAGATCCCATTTTCGAATAAGCATATTGTGGCAATTCCTCAAGGATTAGTCAATCTGATAATGAAGAGTGATTACAAAACAACATGGCCAATTCTTCCATTTACCTTACGGCTCTTAGACCATGAACACAAAGAGTCCGGCGAGAAGAGCGAGAAAACTAAAGGGGATGACCAAGGCTTTTGAAGTTAACGAATCACCGACCAGTACCCGCTCGGTGATCCGATAGGTGACATAAAGAGATGCCAATAAACCGCCAAGGACTGTCAAAATCTGCAGAACATGGGTACTATCGACGCTGATCAGCCGCAAATCAAGGTAAGAAGGATGCAGCCCGAAGAATTCCTGTATGTTGGGGAGTATCCGCCCAGCACCGCCAACAAAAAATTCCAGATGCACCGCCATATAACCGCCGAGAATGAGAGGAATGACCCCGTATCCGAAAAGGGGCAGCAACAAATTCTTGTCTATTTTCGCATACCAGGATTGAATGGTAACCATGAGGTAGTAGCCAAGCTGGAAGATCAATATTAAGACAAAGAAAATGATGCTGCCGACGAGATGGCCTGGCAGGGGTATTCCCAAATTACCGGCAAACGCCACCAGCCAGTCAATCAGCTGAAAAAACTCGTTTTGCAGGGCAAAGGGGAAAAAGATTGCGCCCATGGAAACGATAAGAAAGCTATCAGCCCGCCTTGGCGTCTCGAGCGCCCACAATTCCTGCGGAGCAAGACGAAGATTCAGCTGAATAGAACTGTTGCCGCAACTCTTGATACATTTCGAACACATGATGCAGTCCCGGTTGTTATCGACCAGATAGGGATGTCTGAACATCGGACAACCGGTAATATCGCCTTCCCCGGTATAACATGAATGATTTTGACAGCGATTGAGGCAGACATGCCTGTTTGAGCGCAATTCAACAACCGAAGGCATGGCGAAAATAGCGTTCACCGCGCCTAGGGGGCAAAGGTAGCGACACCAGCTTCGCCTGGAAAAAAGCACACTGAAAAGGATGGAACCCAGGGTAATAATGAGAATAATTCCGAAAGTTAGATAACGATTGTTATAGGCGTCCCAGACAATCTCGACCCAGAACACGAGAATACACAGTAGTGCCATGATCCAACCGGAATAATCCTTAATAAACGCCGGGGTCTTACGTGTCGGCTTAACTATATTTTGCAAAAGGGTTCCAGGTACTGCAAGAGGACAGACACTGCACCATGTCCTTGCCAGAAAAAAGAACGAGAAAAACATCAATGGCCACCCTATATACCACCCTAGGGTAAGGCCAATATTAGCCTGCGGGTCAGAGGGTCCAAAGAAAAGAAAGAGAACGGTAACCAACAAGATGCAGCTGATAATGACCTGCGGAACCCGAGGGAAAATTTTGCTTTCGAGAAATTTTCTGATCCAGGCGATACGCAGGATATTATATTCCCACTTACCTTCCGTCTTCGGGAGTCCCAGTAAAATCTGCTCGGCGACGATTTCATCCTTTTTCGCCAGCATCACCGCCCGACGAATAACGCTGGATAACTCGGTCAGGTTGCCGGGCCAATCATAGTTCATAAAGATACCCAAGGTTTCCGGCGACACCTTAAAGATCTTCTTGCCGTATTCCTTGCTGAAACGCTCAAGATAGTGAAGTACCAGGCGTGGCAGGTCTTCCTTGTGGTTGCGAAGCGGCGGAACGAAAAAATGCAGATCCTGGGTCAAGGAAAGCAATTCCGGCAACAACTTACCGGTACTGCGCAGGTGCTCGAGGGAGTAGCAACTGACAAAGGCCAGCCTTGCTTGCATCGCCACCTGACGACTGCTGTCGATGTGAGTATAGCTGCTGCTTTGGAGAATCTTCACAAGTTTTTCCTGCAGCTCTTCTTTCATCAGGTGGACATGGGTGAAAACCAAGGTTCCGTTGGTGGCCTGCTCAAACAATCCGGCTTGGCGGGCCTGGACAAAGGGAAAAGCACTCTGTTCATTACCGAACAAAGCACGCTCAAGCTGCAGGGGCTCAAAATCGCGCAGATCAACCTCAAGAAACTGCCCACCTGCACGTTTGCTCTGCAGGTGAATCTGCCGGGCGATGATGAGTTTGCCGGTACCCGCCTCGCCGGTGAGGATGAACGGCGAGCTGCTCATCGCCAATTGATCGACTGCCGCCTGGGTTTTTTGCGCCGTTTTCGATTCTCGGATATCGTCCTGCCGACGCCTAGCCAAACGCCGCAGACTGATAGCCGATATGTTCGAATCTTTGAAAAGAATGACGTCATCCGCCTTGGATTCTTCCTCCTGCCGGCTTTCCTCGCTGCTCGGATCTACCTGATCAAGGAAAGCCACTCGCAGCCTTTCGGCGAGAATTGCATCAAGTTGCCGGTGAATCCTGCTGTTGGCAAGAAGGGTGATTTTGAAATAGCGTTTGTCAAAGCAGATGACCACGAGATCGCACAAGGCACGGACCGAAAGCGAACGCGGCTTGGCGGTGAGGATGCCGGTCTCGCCGAAATGGCCGCCCGGGCCGATTCTCCCAACGATTTTCACCCGTCCGTTGTCACTGCCGAGAACCAGTTCCGCCTCCCCCATGGCAAGGAGAAAGAAAACCTCGCTGGCTTCCCCCTGCCGGTACACATACTGCCCCTCCGGGATAATCTGTACCCGGGCAGCCCCGGCATAGGTTTCAATTTCAGAGGCAGTGGCATCCTTAAAAAGGAGGGACTGTCGAAGATTCAGTGCGATGTCTTCTCTTCTCATACGCCAACCACGGCTACCTTACCAGCCATTGACAATCTTTAATCCCCGCATCCGCAGGTGGATGCGGTAGTGGCTGCCCTTTCTTGTGCAGTCGGTTCCTCAGATTTGCAAATGCTGTTCAATAACGTCGGCAAGCAGCGGCGCCACTGAATAGACATCAAGAAGATCATCGCTTTTCCGCCCCGGGTAGGTGTCGGATCCAAGTAACCGCGAGATTGGTCCCTGGCGGAATTTTTCCAGGGAATCGCCGGCCATCACCAGATGTGTTGCATGGGCGACGACATCTTTGGCCCCCGCCTCCAGACATCTTCTGGCGGTCTGGAGGATCGAGCCGCCGGTGCGGATCATATCGTCACATATTATCGCCGTCTTCCCCTTGACGACGCTTGATACCTGACCGACGATGGTTTTGTCCGTATCGTAACGATCCTTGTCGGCGGCGGTATGCGGACAATTCAACATGCTGGCCAACTTGGCGATCCTTTTCGAATATCCGTAATCCGGAGATACAAGTACATAATCGGTCAGACCGCTCTTTTGTATTTTGTCGACAACCAGATCATCGGTCCAGATATGTTGGGTGCGAATTTCGCCACCATGGGCATGGAGAACCGCCTCCGAATGCAGGTCGACGAAGGCCACATAATTAGGTCTGGCCATAAATATCTGCCTGGTTCGCGTGATTCCCTTGGGAATTTCATGGGATCGGGGCTTGGCCCTTTCCATGGTAGAATAACCAAGAAAAGGAATAATGACACTGATCGATGAAGCGTTCCAATAGATACCCCCGGAGATGAGATCAAGGAGTTCCTGATGCGACGAATCGTCATGGGTGACGCCAAGTATCACCAGATCCCTGCCGGCAATAGACGTTGGAAACGCGTGGTATTGCTCACCATCGGAAAAGCGCTTACGGATCATTTCCGTGAACGGCAGCCACAGCCGTTCGGCCAGTTTATGGCCGAGCTCGATGGAAGCCTCGTTGGCAACGAGAATGACATTATCCTTGTTCTGCATGGGCCTCCCTCCGCCCCGATCAACATGACCTGCCGTGTTTTCCGGGGGCTGCCTCAATGTTTTTATCCTTGCAATGCCCTGACAATGGCATCACCCATGGCCCCGGTATCGACCGCAGCAGCCTTGTTACTGGTGAGGTCGGCGGTAAGTATGCCCTTGTCAAGGGTTGCCTCAACTGCTTTATCGATGGCCGCCGCTGCCTCGCCAAGGCCAAAGCTGTAACGGAGCATCATCGCCGCCGACAAGATCTCGGCGATGGGGTTGGCAATACCCTTGCCGGCGATATCGGGAGCGGAACCGCCGGCCGGCTCATACAAACCGAAGTTGTCCTTATTCAGGGAAGCGGAGGCGAGCAACCCCATGGAACCGGTGAGCATCGCCGCCTCATCGGAGATGATATCGCCGAACATGTTGCCGCACAGTAAGACATCGAATTGATGCGGATCGCGTACCAGTTGCATGGTAGCATTATCGACATAGATATGCTTCAGCTCCACATCCGGAAATTCCTTGGAAATCTCCACCACTACTTGGCGCCACAGGACCATGGTGGTCAGGACGTTGGCCTTATCGACGGAAGTCACCTTGCCGCGCCGCTGCCTGGCGGCGGCAAAGGCCATTCTGGCAATCCGGGCAATTTCAAAGCGGCTATAAGCCATGGTATCAAAGGCCCTTTCCGCGTCACCATGCCCTTCCCGCCCCTTCGGCGTTCCAAAATAGATATCGGAGGTGAGCTCGCGAACGCACAGGACATCAAAGCCGTCACCGACGATATCCGGGCGCAGGGGGCAGGCGGCAATCAATGATTTAAAGACCTTGGCCGGGCGAAAGTTACAGAACAGGTCGAAATGTTTACGCAGAGGCAGGAGGGCCGCCCGCTCCGGTTGCTGCTCCGGCGGCAGGCCTTCCCACTTGGGACCGCCTACCGAACCGAAAAGGATGGCATCGCTTCTTTCACATAGTGCAAGGGTTGCCGGCGGCAGGGCCTGGCCGTGATTGTCGATGGCGATACCGCCGACATCGGCGTAGTGGTAAGAAAGCTCAAAAGCAAACTTTTTTTGTGCACAATCAAGGACCTTGATGGCCTCTTGCATCACTTCCGGGCCAATGCCGTCACCGGCCAATACTGCAATGTTTTTCATTATTTCACCTGAGTTACGTGAGAATCTTTGGTTTTAATGGCTGTCAAAAAGCAACAGACTTCGTTTTGCCCCGGAAAACGGCAAAACATGTTCAATAACCTGGCTGAGCCGGTACGGAGAGCGGCGCACAATTTCTGCCGCAGCGTCCATTTCCTCCCGCCATTTCGGGCCCTTCATACAGATCACCCGGGCGCCTGTCGGGGCAAATCTCTCGACCATGTGGAGAAATGGGCCGATCTCGGTTATCGCCCTGCCGGTGATGTGCGAGAAGGGACAATCCGAAGGCAATAACGCTTCGTCCTCGATCCGGCAGGTCAGCATATTGACCCCGCCGAACCCGAGTGTCCTGGTTATATGGCCGAGAAAGCTTGCTCGTTTGAGGCGCGGTTCAACCAAGGTTACCAAGAGTTCCGGCCAGGCTGCCTTGCAGACCAGCCCGGGAAATCCGGCACCGCTGCCGATGTCCAGGAGATGACTGCCAACACCTGTAAGCAGCGGCAGAATGGTCAGGGAATCAACAAAGTGGATTTCGACAATCTGCTCGGGATCAGTTCCTTTGGCGATCAGATTGATCTTTTTGCACCATTTCAGGAGTTCCTTAAAATAGAGGTCCAGTCGCAGAACCGCCTCGGGCGGAAGACTCAAACCAAAACTTTGCAGGCCGGTCACCAGGGATGCGGAAAAATCGATCGTCATTTGCAAAGTCTCACGGCAATCGAAGCGGCATGGGCGGTCAAGCCTTCAAGTTGCGCCAAACGGACAATATGTTCAGCGTCGGCGGCGAGGGCCTGCGCCGAATAACTGATGATTGAACTCTTTTTCAAGAAGGTCTCGACCCCGAGAGCGGAGGTGAACCTCGCTGTGCCCATGGTCGGCAGCACATGATTCGGACCGGCAATATAGTCTCCGGCTGCTTCCGGGGTGTTGGCACCAAGGAAAATCGCCCCGGCATGGCGAATATGCGGTAGCTGCGACCAAGGATCGGCAATCATCAGCTCAAGATGCTCAATCGCGACATTATTGGCAAGTTCAATCGCCGTCTCGAGATCATCGGCAACCAGGATTACCCCGCGGTCGACGAGAGCCTTCCGGGCTATTTCCTCTCGGGACAGCAACGGCAATTGCCGCGAAAGCTCGACTGTAACCGCCCCGGCGAGCGGCGCATGGGTGGTTACAAGAATGGCCAGGGCCAATGGATCGTGTTCGGCTTGGGCCAGCATATCGGCGGCAACACTTGCTGCTTGCGCAGTAGCATCGGCGATGATCAGCACCTCGGACGGCCCGGCAATCATGTCGATGCGCACCATTCCCGACACCTGTCTTTTGGCCTCGGCGACATACTGGTTGCCGGGGCCGACAATCACATCCACCCGGGGAATGGTCTCGGTCCCGAAGGCCAAGGCCCCAATGGCCCAGGCCGAACCGGCCTTAAAAATTTCCGTGATGCCGATCTCTTGGGCGGCCACCAGGAGATGCGCATCAACCTTACCGTCTTTGTTGGGAGGAGTCACCATGACCCGTTGCCTGACACCGGCAATCCTTGCTGGAATGCCATTCATCAGCACCGAAGAGACAAGCGGCGTCATGCCGCCCTTGCCTCCAGGGACATAAAGTCCGGCTGAATCGACAGGACGCACCAGCCTGCCGACAATGGTCCCATCCGCACGGGTCTGTAGCCATGAATCTTCCATTTCCCGCTCATGAAAGGATTGGATACGTTCGATGGCCACGCCAAGACTTTCCAGAAACCGACCGTCAACTTGCTGGTATGCCTCCTGCAATTCCCCGACACTTACCCGCAGTTGCTCGACGCTCAGTTCCGGTGCATCGTATTTGCGGCCATAGGCGACAATTGCTTCGTCCTGCATCTCCCGCACCGCCTGGAGAATATCCCTGACTGCTCCACGGCAGGAATTGTCACCCGACTGAAAACGGTTGAGAAGACCGTGAATAAGAACCTGTCCTTTGGCACTGCTCAGAGTAACCGGTGCAATCAACTTTCTCCCCCTTGTATGATCATAGCAACACAACACTTGCACTGCCGCCTCGAACAGTATGCACAAAAAACAAGTTCTTGCGGTCCACGCCCTGAAGCGGGTTTGAAATATACGCTATTTAGCATAAATTATAAAGATCAAGCATCGGGAATTTAATATTTCCCAGGAATATTTGAGGATCTTCCAGCCCCTTAATGCCAACATCTTGCACTCACCGCACACCCCCGGCATCTTTGCCCCCCAATGGCACTTTATTTCCATTGTAAAATACTTACTGTTTACAAACTGTGCCGATTATCTGTATGTCCCTTGCAAAAGCATCCCTGCAGCATCCGGAGGATATATCATGGATTTTCAACCGAAATGGATAGCCTGGGAAATCACCCGCCGCTGTAACCTCAAGTGTGTGCACTGCCGCTCTTCTTCAGAGCTCGAAGCCGCCGGGCATCCCGATTTTTCCTTAGACCAGGCCAAGGCGATCATCGATGATATTGCCTCCTTCGCCAAACCGGTATTGGTGCTCTCCGGAGGCGAACCTTTGCTCCGCGCCGATGTTTTCGATATCGCCAGATACGGTACGGCCAAAGGCTTCCGCATGTGCCTTGCTACCAATGGCACCCTGGTAAATGATGCCATCTGCAAGCAAATAAAATCTGCCGAGATCAAAATGGTGTCCCTTAGTCTTGATGGCGCAAAAGCAGAAACCCACGACAACTTCCGCAACCAGCAGGGTGCCTTCGCCGGGGTTATGAACGCCATCCGGCTCTTTAAAAAAAATGCCATCCCCTTTCTCATCAATTCCTCCTTTACTGTTCGCAACCGCCTTGAAATCCCAGAAATCTACCGACTGGTAAAATCCCTTGGGGCAACAGCCTGGTATATGTTCATGATCGTCCCCACCGGTCGGGGCGAGGACATCATGGATGAACTCATCCCTGAGAGTGTTTACGACGAGATACTCGAGTGGCACTACCAGACCGAAAAGCAGGACAACGAACTGCTCATGCGGCCGACCTGCGCCCCCCACTACTACCGGATTGTCCGGCAAAAGGCCAAGGAGGAGGGCGAAAAATTCGCGAGAAGGAATCTGCAATTTTCAACCGGCGGCTCAAAGGGCTGCCTGGCCGGCCAGCTCATCTGTTTGATCGATGTCGATGGCGAAGTCCTGCCCTGCAGCTACTTTGCAAAATCGGCCGGCAACATAACCAGTATCCCTTTTAAAAAAATATGGGAAGAATCCGAACTTTTCCTTCAACTTCGTGATTTTAAAGGGTATAAGGATAATTGTGGAAAATGTGAATATGTCGGAGTCTGCGGCGGTTGCCGGGCCAGGGCCTATGCCATGACCGGCGACTTTCTCGCCCAGGAGCCGTTTTGCAGCTATATCCCGAGGCAACTCGTCCAACAAGAAATAAAAAGGGCCTAAACCGGAACTCTACCTGGAATATCTATGAACGACACCTTTCTCAAGGCCTGCCGTGGTGAAAAAACCACCTACACCCCAATCTGGATGATGCGTCAGGCCGGACGCTATCTTCCGGAATATCAAAAAGTCCGAGGCAAGGTCTCCTTTCTCGAACTCTGCAAAAGGCCGGAGCTGTGTGTTGAGGTAACCCTCCAGCCGGTGGACCTCCTCGGCATGGATGCGGCAATCCTCTTTTCCGACATCCTCATTCTCATGGAGGCGATGGGTGCACCGCTTGAATTCCACGAAGGGAAAGGTCCAATTTTTCACACGACTATCCGCGATCAGGCGGCCCTTGATCGCCTCATCGTCCCCGATGCCGACGAAGCGACGGGTTTTGTTATGGAGACCATCCGCTTATTACGCCGGGAATTGCAGGTGCCACTCATCGGTTTTGCCGGTGCGCCCTTTACCTGTGCTACGTACCTGATCGAAGGCGGCTCCTCCAAGGTGTTCTGGGAAACCAAGAAGATGATGTACCGGGAACCGGCACTGTTCCATAATATGATGGCGAAGATTACCGACAGCACGATCCTCTACCTGCAGGCCCAGGCCAGAGCCGGAGCCCAGGCCCTGCAACTCTTTGACAGCTGGGTCGGGATACTCGCACCGGACGATTTCGCCGAATTCGCCCTGCCCTATGTGCAAAAGATTCTCGCCGCCCTTAAGCCGTGCGCAATTCCCCTCATTTATTTTGCCAATAACGGTGCGACTCTCCTTGAACTCTCGGCCGCTTCGGGAGCTGACGTTATCGGCCTCGATTGGCGCATTCCCATCAACGAAGCCATCAAAAGGGTGGGGAAAAAAGCAGTGCAGGGCAACCTCGACCCCTTTGCCCTGCTCCTCCCCAAGGAGCAGTTGCGAGCAAAAATCGGCCGTCTGCTTGAGGCAGCAAAAGATGCCCACGGCCATATCTTCAACCTCGGTCACGGCATTCATCAATTCACCCCACCGGAACAGGCGAAAATAGCCGTTGACGCAGTCCATGAACTCAGTTGTCGATAATGTTAAATGATCACATGGCCAAACAGATTCCCACCACTGCTGAATGCCGCCGTTACTTCGATCAGTTTGGCATGCTCGAAAATATTCGCGAGCATTCCATCCTCGTCGCCCGGGTTGCCGCAACACTGGTCGATGGCCTGGCAAGAACGGGGAAATGCCCCGGCCCCCTGCCCAACCGTGAAGAGACCATTGCCGGCGCACTGCTCCATGATATTGCCAAGACCCTGTGCATCAAAACCGGCTGCCATCATGCGGAAATCGGCAGGCAGATATGCGTCGATCTCGGCTACCCGGAGATCGGTGAAATCGTCGCCGAGCATGTGGTATTGCATCACTTTCATGCTGACCTTTACCAACGCGGACTGTTTGGCGCCAAGGAGCTGGTTTTCTATGCCGACAAGCGGGTGCGCCATGACCAGGTGGTACCTCTCGCCAGTCGTCTTGAGTATATTCTTGAACGTTATGGTGATGGCAATCCACAGAAGGAACAGCATATACGCCTGAACTTCAAGCGTACCGTCGATTTTGAGAAATTCCTCTTCGGCTTTCTCGATTTTAACCCGGACGCAGTGGTACATCACCTGACAAAAGAGATATTTCCCGACCAAACCACGTGTCAGTAATGCTAAGATAGCTATGCCCGTCACAGGTCGAACACCCTGCAATTATTGGTTGTCTCGCCCTCGGCCGGTATGCTTAAAATTATCATTTCAATTGATCAGAGCGCTTGACACAAGCTTTGTTTATTGGAATAACATTATCCATTAGTGATGATTGCTCATCAGTTCAAGGTATATGCGTCGTCACTTACGGGTCTGATCATGGTCCAGTGTTAATTCCGGCTGTCCGAGGCAGTTCTCCGGCGGCATATCTTTCATACAATTCCACAAGGAGGCGTTTTTATGGCACATTTTCAGCGAATTGTCCCAGCAGTGGTTGCCGCGTTTTGTCTGACCGCAAGCGTTGCGATATCCGGCACCCTCGACGATGTCAAGACCAAGGGCTTTGTTCAGACCGGCGTCAACGGCGACGCTCTTCGGCTTCGGTAAGCCCGATGAAAAAGGCGTATGGAAAGGCCTTGATGTCGACACCGCCAAGGCCATTGCTGCCGCGATTTTTGGTGATGCCGAGAAGGTAAAATACACCGCTGTCAGCGCCAAAACCCGGTTTCACCGCCCTGCAATCCGGCGAGATTGACGTCCTGACCCGCAACGCCACCCAGACCCTTACCAGTGACACCGATCTCGGACTCGACTTTGCTCAGGTCAATTACTACGACGGCCAGGGCTTTCTCGTTCCCAACAAACTCGGGATTAAAAATGCCAAGGAACTGGACGGCGCCTCCGTCTGCGTCCTCCCCGGCACCACCACCGAACAAAATGTTGCCGACTATTTCCGCCTCAATAAATTAAAGATGAACCCAGTGGTTATCGAGAACACCGCCGAATTGTCGAAGGCCTTCTTCGCCGGTCGTTGCGACTGTCTGACCTCTGATGCCTCCCAGCTCGCCGGCAATGCGGACGGTAGCCCCCAATCCCGCCGACTATATAATCCTCCCGGAAATCATCTCCAAAGAACCTCTCGCTCCGGCAGTCCGGCATGGCGACAACCAGTGGAAAGATGTCGTCAACTATGCGGTCCTGGCAATGATCGAGGCAGAAGAACTAGGCATAACCTCGAAAAACGTCGATGAAATGTTGAAGAGCACCGACCCGAAAGTACAGCGCTTCCTCGGCGTTACCCCAGGAAACGGCAAGGCTCTCGGACTTGATGAGAAATGGGCCTATAATATCGTTAAGCAGGTCGGCAACTACGGTGAGGTCTTCGAAAGAAACGTCGGCGACAACACCACGCTGATGCTGAAACGCGGCCTGAATGCCCTGTGGAACGAATGGCGGTCTGATGTATTCACCCCCTTTCAAGTAAGTACGTCAACTTAAAACAGGTTATGCCCGGCCTGTGCCGGGCATAACCGAATTCACAGGTGAATATGGATACGACAGCACCAGAGAAAATTCCCTTCCTGCGTGATCCGGCCAAACTGGCGATTCTTTACCAGATTCTCACCCTGCTTGGTGTCGGACTCCTCAGCTATTATCTGGTACACAACACCCTGGCCAACCTTGCACGGCAAAACATTGCCACCGGCTTCGGTTTTTTCGATAAAGAGGCCGCCTTCGAAATCGGTGTAAAACTCATCCAGTATTCCGCCGCCGACTCCTACAGCTCGTGCTCTCTTTGTCGGTTTCCTAAATACCCTGCTCGTCTCTTTTATCGGCATCGTCCTGACCATCATCCTCGGAACCATCCTGGGAATCGCCAGGCTGTCCTCGAACTGGCTGCTCGCCAAACTTTCGGCCATCTATATTGAGGTACTTCAGGACATTCCAATCCTCCTGCAGCTGTTTTTCTGGTATGCCTTTTTTTACGAGATCCTTCCAGGACCACGCCAGGCACTCAACTTCATACCGGGAGTCTTTTTGTGCAACCGGGGCTTGGTTTTCGGTATTCCGGAGGCACACCCAGCTTACATATACGCAGCGATTGCCCTCGGGCAGTTGCTTGCCTGTTGATTTTTATTATCCGCAAATGGGCGGCAAAACGCCAGGCGGCAACCGGTCAGATCTTTCCGCTCATCAGGGTTTCGCTCGCCCTGTTCATCGGCTTTCCCCTGATCGCCTGGTGGCTGGCCGGTGCACCTACGGCTATGAACGTGCCGAAGCTGGCAGGCTTCAATTTCCAGGGCGGAATCGCTATCAGCCCCGAGTTTACTGCCCTTCTCCTCGGGCTTGTCCTCTACACCTCGGCCTTTGTCGCGGAGGTTGTCCGGGCCGGAATCCAGTCGGTCGGCAAGGGCCAGAGGGAAGCGGCCATGTCCATCGGCCTGAAACCGGCGCACGTCCTCAACCTGGTCATCCTGCCCCAGGCACTGCGGGTCATTATACCGCCTCTGACCAGCCAGATGCTCAATTTGACCAAGAACAGCTCCCTGGCCGTGGCCATCGGCTACCCGGACTTTGTTTCCGTTGCCGGCACTACCATCAATCAGACCGGTCAGGCCATTGAGGGTGTCGCCATGATTATGATCGTCTATCTGGTCTTCAGCTTGTCAACGTCGGCTATCATGAACTGGTACAACAAAAAAATCGCAATCGTGGAAAGATAATCAAGCCCATGGAAAAGACCACGCACAGTAAAACAGCCGATTCTATCCGGCCTCCGGCTACCAGTATCGGCGTTATCGGCTGGATGCGGGCCAATCTCTTTAACGGCTGGTTCAACTCACATCCTCACCCTGGTGGTTGCCTATCTCCTCTGGTCGACGGTCCCACCCTTTGTCAAATGGGCGTTTATCAACAGCAACTGGTTTACCACCAGTGAGCAGTGCAAGGCAGGAAGTGGCGCCTGCTGGTCGGTCATCACCGCCAACATCCGCTTTATTCTCTTCGGCTTTTATCCCCACGAACTGCAATGGCGGCCGTTGCTGGCTGTGGTTATTTTGATTCTGCTGCTGTTTTTCAGCCAAAACCGCAAATACTGGAAAAAATCCCTGGCCTATGCTTGGCTCTTCGGCCTGTTTTCCATGGGGCTTCTTCTGAAGGGCGGCTTGTTCGGTCTCCAGGCCGTGGACAGCGACAACTGGGGCGGCCTGCCGCTGACCTTGCTGCTGGCGGTCTTCGGTCTTACCGCCGCTTATCCGTTCGGGGTGCTTCTCGCCCTTGGGCGACAGTCGGAGATGCCGGTTATCAAATCCTTTTCTGTCGTCTATATCGAGCTGATCACGAGGGGTGCCGCTGATCAGCATGCTGTTCATGTCATCGGTGGTTTTTCCGCTGTTTCTTCCGGAAGGGGTGACCTTCAACAAGATCCTCCGGGCCCAGATTGCCATCATTCTCTTCACCGCCGCCTATATTGCCGAGGTGGTGCGCGGCGGACTGCAGGGCATGAACAGAGGTCAATATGAGGCTGCCGAATCCCTCGGACTGAATTACTTCCAGACCATGCGCTTGATCATCCTGCCCCAGGCCTTGAAAATCGTCATTCCGCCTTCGGTGGGCATTCTTATTTCGGCCTTCAAGGATACGTCCCTTGTGGTAATCATCGCCCTCTATGATCTGCTGAAGACCACCCAGACCACGCTCACCGATCCGAAATGGATGGGTTTTTCCGCCGAGGCCTATCTCTTTGTGGCGCTCATCTATTTTGTCTGCTGCTACGCCATGTCCAACTACAGCAGACGACTGGAAAAGGAACTCGACACCAATCTTTAACCATTGCTCACTGCTAATTGATCAACAATGATCAGAACCCGGGAAAAGAACAGATGAATCCGCAAGAAGCTGGACATAAGAATGTCGACAGATCTCCGATTATCACCATCGAAAACATGCACAAGTGGTACGGTGAGTTCCATGTTCTGAAAGATGTCAATCTGACGGTCCATAGAGGCGAACGTATCGTCATCTGCGGCCCTTCCGGGTCAGGAAAGTCAACGCTGATCCGCTGTATCAACCGCCTTGAAGAACACCAGAAGGGTCGCATCATCGTCGACGGCATCGAACTTACCAATGATCTGAAAAATATCGAAAAGATCCGCACCGAAGTGGGTATGGTGTTCCAACACTTCAACCTCTTTCCCCATCTGACCATTCTTGAAAACCTGACCCTCGGGCCAATTTGGGTGCGCAGAACCCCGAAGAAAGAAGCCGAAGAAATTGCCATGTACTACCTGGAAAAGGTGCGCATCGCCGAACAGGCCAAGAAATTCCCCAATCAACTCTCGGGCGGGCAGCAGCAAAGGGTGGCCATCGCCCGCAGCTCTCTGCATGAAACCGAATGTCATGCTCTTTGATGAACCGACCTCAGCCCTTGACCCGGAGATGGTCAAGGAGGTTCTGGACGTCATGATCAGCCTGGCCCAGGACGGTATGACCATGCTCGTCGTCAGCCACGAAATGGGCTTTGCCAAGAGTGTGGCGCACCGGGTGCTGTTTATGGACGGCGGGGAAATTCTCGAACAAAATACCCCGGAGGAATTTTTCAACAATCCGCAGCATGACCGGACCAAGCTCTTTCTCAGCCAGATTCTTGATTGATTGCGAGATCTTCTGGCCGGTGCGCAGTTCTTGTTCGCGACCAAGATGGACGAACAGATAAAATCGGGTCGAAAAACATCATGTTATGATATTTCAAGACCCTATTTTTTCAACGACTTCGCTCTGTTGAAAATATTTTTTGCGAATTCTTTTACCCATGCAAAACGCAAAGGATCTTTTTTCAGCAGATACTCAATTAGGCTCAGGTTTTGATCTTTTCGTAAAATTCTCTTAATTTCAGAATCCTGAGCATTTGGTTGCGCCCCCCGTTTTACAGCCTCATCAAACCATTATTCTTTAAAATATCAAGGAGTCTCGCCTCATTCATATTCTCAATATCTGTTTTGGAATAAATATATAGGAGATATATCGTTGTCTCTTTCTTATAAAAATAGATGACTCTGAAACCACCACTCTTCCCTGTTGGTATTGATGAATTTTGCATTCTGGTTTTGTAGCAATTTTTGCCGAGTTCAACTGCCTTGGCCTCACCATTTGCCAATTCCTGCTCAAGCACTCCCAGATCTTTTAAAATATGCCGATATTTTTTATGCAGAGTCTTGACGGCTTTGGCAAACTCAGGAGTTATTACCAGTTTCAATTTCATCAATTAGCTCTCTGAGAGTTGTTTCCGGCAAATCCCCTTCAATAATAGTCTTCAGCTCCTTGCACGACATATCAAAACCTTCGTAAAACATTTTTGCTTTTTGATCAGCAAGATATGACTTTATAGCCTCTATGACGATATCTGTCCGATTAAGCGAAAATTGCTTGGTCAACTCATCGATCTCATCGATTATATATTTTGGCAGCCTCAGGCCAACCTGCTGCTTTTTCAACTGTGATAAATTTTGCATTGCCCACCTCCGTGACGTTGTTTGACAATAGTATATAATATTAATATACACATGTCAAAGAGACATGGAGACAGCAATGTATTGACCGAGTTTTTCATTGCCACTCGGCAAGATCCAGCAGCTCATTCATCGCCCGATCATACCACCACTGCTGCACCTTCAGGGCGTAAAGACGGAAAGTGGCCTCATCAAATTCTCCATGCTGCTTGAGAGTCTCCAGCTGGGATTCAGCCAACCATCGATCAATAGTTGCCGACATTCTGCTGGTAACAGCTTGTGAATCGGCCGCACAGGCCGTTACCTGATCGTGCTCCTTTTCCGGGTGGGCGAGAAGACAAGTGTTATTTTTCGGCAACTTTGCTATGCTGGAGCCTTGGGTAAACCGGCTTAGACCACAGGTTTACATACTTGTCGGGCGGAAGATGCAAGACTGTCCCGGCAAAAAACAGTAATAAAGGAAACAACCGCGTGACCACCTACGTCGACCATAACTATTTCAAGGAACTGGCTAAAGCCACTCCCGCCGATATTTGTCGACAGGATCGTTGCCGCTATGATCCGGCCGGCAAGATCTACGCTCTGCAACTTTGGGGGGATGAGTATATTATCGACTGGACCGAAGGCAAGATTGAACGAAGTATCTCTACCATGCCGCCACCCCATACATATTTTTATCTGTTCGTCATCTATTACCTGCTCCTGCCACAGGATATTGAATTTAGCGGGGAGTGGATCTCGGAAAAGGATTTGCCGGGTGGCACTACCTTTTTCCGCGGGCCGCATCTTCTGCCGACAAATCTTATCAGCGACCGCTTCGCCAATGATCTGCAGGGATTTTGCGAACGCTGCAAGATACTGGGCGGCACACCACTGAAGCTTGCCGATGCAGCTTTCACCTTCACAATAACCAGGGATATTCAGGTAGCGGTATTGTATTGGGCCGGAGATGAGGAGTTTCCCGCCGAGGCAAAAATTCTTTATGACAAATCAATTGCCGAGCCCCTGCCTCTGGATATTGTCTTTGCCTTGGCATTTGAGGTGTGTGCCCGCATCGGTGCGGCGGGACCTGTGTAAACGGGACATGGCTGCTGCCGGCCCTCTTTTGTACATGACTAGCCCGAGCTGCAACCGCAATCGCAGGAACCACCGCACCCGCCATGCCCGGTTGATTTCGCCAGGGCCTGAACCACCTCCCGGTTATCGGCATCGACCACCGCCGTCACCGATATCTGTAAAGAAAGGGCCGGGGGCAAGAGGTACAAACCGAGAAGTTGCCGGATTTGCCCAAGAAAACGACCAAAAAATTGCGACACTTCATCTGCCGCAAGGGTCAACGCCACATGTTCTCCCACGCATTTATCAGCGAGGACCACCTCAAAAGGCTCCAGCCCCTCAGCACCAATCCCATAAATAAACTCAAAGACTACCGGAGTGGCGGTCAAACTGTATTTCCCCGGCTCGCTGCCTGCCAAAATGGCAAGCGTGATTTTTTTTAATAGCTGTATAGTTGTAGGCAAGGTATCCTCCATGGATGGATTTCCATTTGTTAAACCCGCCCGATTCGGCGAGATATTGTTGCAGTTTCCCCGATTTCCTGGAACAGTGTCAACAAGGATTTTCTATTACTCATCACTGACGCAAAAAAGGAGGAAAAATGAAAAACGACGAAGCAAAAATTGTCGAAACCACCAGCAAAACCAACAAACCTGAAAAAATCTGGGGTGGTTTTATCATCGATATCCTGAAAAAATGGCTCGGTTTTAACCAGCTGATCTACGGAACCAAAAAAAAGTTTTAAGCCGTTAAGCAAAAATAACTCGGACATAGTCTAACCAAAAGCGGCATAAGGAGCCGTAACGAAATGGAGTAAATGTTCAAGTTATTTCGTAACGGCTCCTAAACATAGCCGGCATTGCAGCAGAGAGTCCCTTCGTCTACACCTCCGGTGTATACCATCTGAGTCGCAGGGCATTGCTGACGACCGAGACCGAGCTGAGGGCCATGGCCGCTCCGCCGATCATCGGGTTGAGCGTCGGCCCGCCGAAGATGGCCAGTACTCCCGCCGCGACCGGAATCCCGACAATATTATAGGCAAAGGCCCAGAAAAGATTCTGGCGAATATTGCCGAGCGTCGCCCGGCTGAGGCCAATAGCCCGGCAGACGCCCCATAGGTGGCCGGTCATCAATACTATATCAGCCGATTCGACGGCAATATCGATACCGGTGCCCATGGCGATACCTACATCCGCCCGGGCTAAAGCTGGGGCATCGTTTATGCCGTCTCCGACCATGGCGACGATTTTTCCCTCCTGTTGCAACACGACGATTTCCTGCTCTTTTTTGTCCGGCAGCACCCCGGCCACGACCTTGTCAATGCCAGCCTGCTTTGCCACAGCCAGCGCAGTTTTTGCATTGTCCCCGGTGAGCATCACCACTTCTATGCCCATCGCCCGAAGACGTCTGACGGTGGCAACTGCCTCCGGCTTCAGTGGGTCAGCAATGATTATAAGGGCGGCAAGGATTCCATCGACGGCGAAAAAGAGTACCGTTTTGCCCTGCTCCGAACGTTCGTCGGCATCGCTCTCAATTTTTTCGGTCAATCCAGAAATCTGTTTTTCTAAAAAAAACTCCCGATTGCCAAACAGCACGTCGTATTTCGCATCAGCAGTTAATACTGCCGCCTCAATTCCGCGGCCGGGCAGAGCGACAAAGGACTCCACCTTCGAAATACTACACCCATGGATCTCAGCCGCCCGGAGAATCGCCTCAGCCAAGGGGTGTTCGGAGCGGCTTTCCGCCGTTGCGGCAAGACCGAGAAGCATTTTCTCATCATATCCAGCCAGAGGGATAATCTCGGTTACCTCCGGTCTGCCGACGGTGAGAGTTCCGGTTTTGTCAAATACTACACAGCTGACTTTTTCCGCGAGTTCCAAGACTTCGCCGGTTTTGACGAGAACGCCGAGTTGGGCGCCACGACCGGTACCGACCATGATCGAGGTCGGCGTTGCCAGCCCCATGGCACACGGACAGGCAATAACCAGGACTGCAATAAAGATGCGCAGGGAAAAACTGAAATCGGCACCGCCGATAAAAAACCAGGACAAACCGGCAAGAGTGGCGATAAGCATGACGGTCGGGACAAAATAAAGGCTGATACGGTCGGCAAGATTGGCTATCGGCGCCTTGCTCCCCTGCGCTTCCTGCACCAGGCGCACGATCCGGGCAAGCATGGTGTCGCGGCCGACCTTTCCGGCAACCATGGTCAACGCACCGTTTTTGTTGAGCGTTCCACCATAGAGGGTGTCACCCTTTTTCTTCCGGACAGGCATGCTTTCACCGGTGAGCATCGATTCGTCAACGGAGGATTCTCCATCAAGTATTACACCATCGACGGCAATCCGCTCCCCAGGCCGGATAAGGATATGATCATCAACCAGGATTTCCGCAACCGGGACCTGTCGCCGACCATTTTCGTCTATCAAAGTGGCATTGGCGGGAGCAAGTTGCAGAAGCTGCCTGATGGCATCAGTGGTTCGGGCCTTTGAGCGAGCCTCCAGGTATTTTCCCAACGACACCAGAGCAAGCAGCATCGCCGCCGACTCGAAATACAGGTCATGCACTCGACCAAGCGGATCAATCCCCATGCCGATTTCAACAAGATTCCAGATGGAATAAAAACATGCTGCACCGGTACCGATGGCAATGAGGGAATCCATATTTGGTATCCCCCGAAAAAGGGCGGGAATACCACTTATGTAGAAATTCCTGCCAAGATAGAGCACCGGCAGCAAAAGGAAAAACTGCAGGAGGGTGTGGCTGAAGGGTGCGCGTTGCGGATCGAGAAATTCCGGCAATGGAATACCGAGCATATGGGCCATCGACAGCCCCATAATGCACAGAGCCAGGACAATGGAAGGCAGCAACCGCTGTTGCATGGCTTTAAGCCTTTTTGTCCCTTCTACAACGGTCTCGCCCTGATCGGCAGCATCTTCGCCACTTTCCGCCTTAAAACCGAGATCAGCTATCGCCTCGGTAATGGTCAAAATCGATACAAAAGCCGGATCAAAGTCGATTTTTGCCTTTTCCGTCGCCAGATTGACGGAACAGCCTTTTACCCCTTGCAGGTTGCCCACAACCTTCTCGATGCGGGTCGAGCAGGCAGCGCAATGCATGCCCTGAATCTTTGCAAGATACGTTTGTTCAGCCATGGTAATACGAGATTCCTTTGCCAATCTAAATAGCTGCGGTTGTAACCAGCAACCATATCAGACACTAATGGTCAGTCTCACAGTATTTCCAGGATAAACATGACGGGCCTGGAAAGCAAATCCTGACCTGTCCGGAAGTGTTCAAAAAAATCGATATTTAAATTCGCATATCCCTGCAGAATTCCTTATACTGTCAAATACCGTAAGCTCGCAGTCACAAACAATTTCATGGGGGAGTTTACAGCATGAATACCATGAATACATACTTAACTGTTTAGAATTTCTCACGAAAATTTCATCCCAACTGCTCGGGAAAGGGAACAATCAATGGATACCCTGAAAATTAAAGGCATGAGTTGTCAGCACTGTGTGGGTGCCGTGAAAAAGGCACTTGAAAAAATCCCGGGTCTATCGCATATTGCTGTTAATCTTGAGGCAGGCGAGGTTACTTTTGCCAATAACGGCGTCGATAGGCCACAGATCCGCGCCGCCATCAGCAAGATTGGTTTTGAACCGGGAGAGTAGAATCCATGTCCTTTTAATTTCGACTGCTGGGCCGTCAATCTCCCTCAAACTCCATTATTGCAAAAATCTTACAATCGGCGATTCTTTCACGCCCTTTGAGGTCCGGCAATTCAATAAGAAAAGCACATTCAAGGATATCGGCGCCGAGCCTCCTTACCAGATAAACAGTAGCTCCAACCGTGCCGCCGGTGGCAATAAGATCATCGACGATGATGACTCTGTCACCTGGATCGATTGCATCTTTATGGATTTCCAGAGTTCCTGCCCCATATTCAAGCAAATAGGATTCCTCAACCGTTTCCGCGGGAAGTTTGCCTTTCTTCCGCACGGGAACAAAACCTACCCCCAGTTGGTGGGCGAGGACCGCTCCGAAGACAAATCCACGGGCATCGATGCCGACAATCTTGTCGATTTTCATATCGCGGTAACGCCGAACAAGAATATCACAGGACTCTCTGAAGGCCTCGGGATCTTTCATGAGGGTTGTCAAATCACGAAAAACCACCCCTTTAATAGGCCAATCCGGTATACTCCGCACACATTTTTTTAAATCCATCTTCTCCCTCTTTTTTATCTATTTATTAAATGTTTCTATTACCTTAACCAGCAAAGCAGTAACATTATCGGCATTTTTACGAAATACCGTTAAAATTTCATCCCAGGTCACGGGTTTCTCGTCTTCCTTCCAGCAATCATAATCAGTGGACATGGCCACAGCCGCATAGGGAATGCCTGCTTCGTTTGCCAGCATTACCTCGGGGGCAGTGGACATGTTGATAACATCAGCCCCCCACAGTCGGAACATCTTCGACTCTGCTACAGTTGAAAAACGTGGCCCCTCAATGGTCACAACACAGCCTCGGGAATGAGCCGGCAGCTCCAGGGCCTGCGCTGCGATGCTGAATTTGTCTCGCAACTCCTCGGCAAAGGGATGGGCCATAGCGGTATGGTGGGCACCGGATTCGAACGAATCATAAAAGGTGTTTTTGCGGAATCTGGTAAAATCGATGAATTGATCGAGTATTACCAGATGTCCCCGATCAATTTCTTTTCTAAGACTGCCGCAGGCCGTAGTGGCGATGATGTGGCTGACGCCGACTTCCTTCATCGCCATGATGTTGGCTCGGTTGTTGACTTGGGTTGGACTGTACTGATGATCGCTGCCGTGCCTTGCCAGAAGCACCGTTTCAATGCCGCTGATTTTACCGGTCACCAGCGATGATGAAGGTTGTCCGTATCTGGTGTCTACTTCAACGATCTGAGGGTCCTTAAAAATAGCGGGATTTTCAAGTCCTGACCCGCCGATTATCCCTATTTTTGCCATTCGTTGCTCCTTTTGTGCTGAAAATCATATCGAAATTTTTCCAGCAATCTGCTGCAAAATCCCCAATCTCGTATCACGGCTCACGCCATATTTTCAAGAAGTTCACATTATCGAACTCACCAATACAGCGCAACTCATTTATCGGCGTGTGGCTTAAAACAACGCGCAAGATGTTGGATATTCCATAATTTGTCCTTTGAAAAATTATCGATGAACATTGTTTTTTTATACGATAAACAATATGCTATGAGTTGGTTACCAATATTCATTTTCCATACCTTGTCGCAATAACCACACAACACGGAGTCGAAGCATGAAAGACCTTTTACTGTCATTGATTTGCGTCCTGCTTCTCATCTCAAACGCAGTATTCGCCGCCCAGTCGACAGGGACAAAAGCCACAGGAGCAAAGCTTAGCGGCGATAAAACCATCACCGCGGAGGGCTCCGGTGCGTCCAAACAGGATGCCCTGTTGCAGGCAAAAAGAGCAGCGATCGAGGAAGGCATCGGCGTCGTCCTCAGTTCTCAGACCGAGGTCGAAAACTTCATGTTGAAAAAAGACAAGGTCATCACCCAGAGCTTTGGTTCTGTTCGCAGCTATACCGCCATTAAAGAAGAGCTGAAAGGCGACACCTGGCACGTCAAGATCAGTGCAGTTGTCTCTCTGGATTCGATTACCGCCGATTTGATGGCCTTAAAAATTCTCCTCGTTTCTATGGATAAACCCCGAACCATGGTCCTTATTCAAGAAGAAGGTGGACAGAATGTCGAAAGTACTATTATCGATTATCTGCAAAGCAAAGGTTTTGATCTGGTAGATCCGGCACAGACAGCGGCTCTTATGGCAAAGGATGATCCTTTTATCCGCAAGGCCGTAGAGGGCGACCCGGTTGCTGCCGCTAAACTCGGAGCGGAAAATGGTGCAGAATACGTGGTGGTAGGGACTGTCCGCAAGAGCCTTCTGGCAAATGAAGTAATCAAGGACACCGGTATGAAATCCGGCCAGGCAAACCTGACGGTAAAGGTCGTCAACTGCTCGAACGGCCGCATTGTTGCGACCAAATCAGCTACCGGGGCGGCTGTGCATATCGCCGATGATATTGCCAAATCCCAGGCAGCCGCCAAGGCGGCAACCACCCTCATGGACAAAAAACTTTTCGAGGCGATAGTTACATCGTTCCAAGATACCGTCAACAACGGAGCTAATTATGAAATCGTTATCTCCGGCGTAAAAAGCTACGGCCTGCAAAAAAGTGCGTCTAAGGTCCTGGAAGACACCGAAGGTGTTGTTTCGGTTAGCAAGAGAAGCTTCGGCAGCGGCAAACTGGAACTCTCCGTTGTTTTTAAGGGAAGCGTCGAAACCTTTTGTGACCGGGTAGACAGCAAAGTCGTTGACGATGCCAAACTCGCGGTCACCAATGTTGCGGGTAATCGAATTGCCTTGAATTTACAATAATTCGATAACACAATTGAGGTGAAATCAACAAAACCCTCTGTTTCCGAAAAATAGGCTCATCTTTCAACAGGCACAGGAGTTATTCATGAGTATTTTGTCTAAGATTCTATTATTTCTTACAATTTCTCTTCTTATGCCGATTTGTGCCTCCGCCGAATTCAGCAAAACCAAAATTGCCGTCCTTGATTTCCAGCTGCAGGGTGAAAACTTCGATAACAAAGATATGGGAACGATAGTCGCCGAGTGGTTCATCACCGCCATGGTCCGCGAGGGTCGCTTCGACGTGGTCGAGAGACGGATGCTGGAAAAGATACTCAGCGAGCAGAAACTGGCCATGTCCGGGATCGTTGACGCCACAAGCGCCACCCAGATAGGCAAGCTTCTGGGCGTTAAGGTCATCATTAGCGGCTCCGTCATGAAATTCAAGGAAGTCACCGAGATCAACGCCAGGATTATCGATGTTGAAAGCGCCTCCATTATCGCTGCTGAAAACATTAAAAGTGCCGCCACCACTAAACTCCAGGATATGGTGATAGAGATGTCGGAAAAAATTATCAAAAACTTTCCTCTAGAGGGCTATGTGGTGAATCGAAGCGGCGACTCGGTTACCCTGGATCTCGGTATTCGCTCCGGAGTGAAAACCGGCATGCGCTTTATCGTCTTCAAAGAGGGTCAGATTATAAAACATCCAAAGACCGGGGAAGTCCTCGATGTTGAGCGCATCGAGACGGGGAAAATTACCATCACCGGTGTTGCTCAAAAAATCTGCACCGCTAAAATCGACGAGGAAACCAGTCCCGATGCCGTTAATTACAGCCAGCTGGTGAAAAGCCTCATCGACACAAGTCCCAAGAAAGCAAAACTCACCGTGACCGTCTCGCCCGCCAATGCCAAGGTCCGTATCCTTAACATCTCCCAGGCGTACGAACCGGGCATGATTGTCGACCCTGGACCATATCACATAGAAGCGGCTGCGACAGGCTTCAAAACGGCAAAAGAATGGGTTACCGTGGAAAAAAATGAGGAAAAAAAATTCTTAATGACCCTCACTGCAGGCAGTGCTGCGCCTGATGAGGCACCTGTAAAGTCAACCATAAAAGGGAAAAAAGACACTGTCATACCACCGCCACCACCTCCACAACAACAACCACCACCACCACAATTGACATCGGAACAGACAAAATATCTGCGAATGATTGACTCAAACAACGCCAAAGAACAAAAGGAAGCAGCCCAGTTGATTGTCAAGGCGAAGCTCAGCGACACGGTGGTGCTCGACGCAGTGGAAAGAGTATTATCAAAAGGATATCAGATGACAACCAATGACCGCGATGACCGGATTGATACCTTGTCCTGGCTCTGCAAAGCCTTGGGGGAATCAGGTCAAAGCAAATATAAAGCAATTCTGAGCAAGGTGGCAAGCGAAGCCCCTCATCAAAAGCTCAAGGGCTACGCTGAAAAGAGTCTGAATCAACTACAACTTTCGACGGGTGAAGCGGCAACAAAACCGGCCCCAAGGTTCTGGGGACCTCTATCCGCCCCAAGGTTCTGATATCCGTTGCCGAGCATCTCCCGTACAAGCTGCCCAAGATGGACCTGAAAATGGAGAACTGCGATGAAAAAGATTGCCTATAGCTGGTCTTTGGCTGTTTTGCTGCTCTGTGCCCTACCCCTCCTTGCCTGTGCTGAACAGAGAGTAATCGGCAAGGTCAAAGGAATTCGAGGCCTGGTCTCCATCCTGCGAGATGGCAAGACCAAACCGGCGTTTCCCAATGACCGTATTTATCAAAGCGATACGATCCTTACCGGTTCGGATGGAGCGATAGGAATCCTTCTTGAGGATAACACCCTCATATCCATGGGGCCGATCAGCCGGGTTTCCATGGAAAAATTCACCTTTGCCCCGGCTACCAACGAATATGCCATGCGCCTCAACATGCAGCACGGCACCTTTGTCTACCAGTCCGGGTTACTTGGCAAATTGGCACCGTATGCAGTTGAGTTAAATACGCCGGTTGGACGAATCAGCATGCTCAAGGAAGAAACCAGTTTCAAGGCAAAGTTCGCCGAATAAGCCTTTTGACAAATGAGAAAATGGAGAATCCTATGAATTGGAAAAGTTTCGTTATACTCCTTGTAGTTGTCATCATTGCCGGCTGCGGGTCGAAAGGGAATTTCATCGTTCTCAGCCCGGCAAACGACGGTTCCGTGGGTGCCCTGAAGGTTGGTACCGACAAAGGCTCGGAGGTGCTCAGCGAAGCAGACAAGGCCATTTATATCGGCAACCGAAACAATACCCCTTCCGCACCGACGCCAATCAACAAGGAAGACACACAGCTCATATTTCAAGACGCACTGCGGGTGCACCCCCTCATGCCTGAGAGTTTCATCCTCTATTTCCAGTTCAACTCAAATGAATTGACCGATGCATCGAAAATCCTTATCGGCAATATACTGGCCAGCATCAAAAAACGCGAATCCCGGGACATCTCGATAATTGGACATACAGATCGTACAGGGAGCGACGTCTATAATCGTAAACTGTCACTCGAACGGGCACAGCTGGTCTACGATCTCCTCCGTGCTGAAAACGTCAATGGGGAAGATATGACCGTCATCTATCATGGCGAAGGCAACCCGCTCATTCCCACCGCCGACAACATTGCCGAACCCCGAAATCGACGGGTTGAGGTGATGGTTCGATAATGGTTTAAAACAATGCGCCGCCTTCCAGCAAAAGCCAGGACCATTAAGATATCCCTGTTGCTCCTCTCCCTCCTTTTGGCGGCATGGACCAGCAAAGGCACCGATCTCTCCGACCCGTACGAGATAATGCACCGTCACTACGAGGCGGTCGGCGGCCTTGATCGTCTCAAGAACGTCCTCAACAGCCACAGCGAGGGCCGGGTTCATTATGACGGCCTACAGGGGACCTTCAAACATTGGGAAAACCGACCCCTGCAATACCGCACCGAAGAGGATTATTCGATCATCTCTCAGATTGAGGGTGATAGCGGCGATTTCTCATGGTTCTACGATACCAATGGGCAGCAGCTCATAGTCAGGGATGAGGAGACCTTGAAACGAAGACGTATCGGCGTACTCCTCGACCGATATGATCACCTCGACCGGCAATCGCCCAATTTTGCCATGGCCTTTGCCGGCATAGCCACCATCAACGACCGCCCCTGTTACGAGGTTGTTCTCAGCAACAGCATCAACACTGATCGTGCCCATTTCTTTTTCGATAAAGAGAGCATGCTCATGATCCGTTCCCTGAACCGCCAGCCGGACATGGAAATAGAAAGTGTTTACGACGATTATCAAGATGTCGAAGGTATTCTCATACCCCTGCACCAGCACACCACCTTTCATCCATGGGAAAAGACCGAAGAAACGTGGACCACCGTGTATACCAGCAACCAAGGGGTCGATGAAAAGCTTTTTTTGCCGCCACAGAAAGAAAAAGGTTACCATTTCCAGGATGGCAACACCTCGGCATCAATTCCTTTTGAATTTGTTGAAAATCTTATCTATCTGCCGGTCACCATTGGTGGCGACAGGCACTATTGGGTGCTCGACAGCGGTGCATCCATGTCGGTTATCGACCAGGGGTACGCTGAAAACCTCGGGCTTGAGGTCCAAGGCAGCATCAAGGGCTATGGCTTCGGTGAATTATTTGACCTTTCCTTCGTCAAGGTGCCCGAGTACCAGGTCGGAACCATCCAATTCGCCAGCCAAAAGCTTTATGTATCAAAAGGCCTGGCCGCCAAAAGCTACGAACCGGCAATAGTCGGTATCCTCGGCTATGATTTTCTCTCCCGGTTTATAGTGGAAATCGATTACGACCTCAAGCGGGCCACCTTTCATGCCCCCGATTCCTTTGTGTATAAGGGATCTGGAGCAACCATCGATGCCCCACTGAAATACCGCACCTTCACCCTGCCGGTAGCAGTCGATGGCAAATATAAAAGCCTTTGGAGCCTTGACCTCGGTTCTTACCACAGCTCTCTCCACTATCTTTTTGCTGAAAAACATAAACTTTTTGACAAAACCGGGGTAGAAATCGTCAGCCAAGGCATGTCAGGACTGTCACGTGAGATGAATATCCAGTTTAGCTGCTTACAGATAGACAAATTCCAACTCGATCTGCCGGTAATCGCCATTCCCATTGAAAAAGGCGTCGGAGCAACAGCTCTGGGGGAAGTAGGCGGAAATCTCGGCAACTCAACCCTTCGCCATTTCCATCTTTTTCTCAACTATCCCGAGCAGAAAATAATCCTGGAGAAAGGTATAAGCTTCAACGTGGCATTTCCCCGCGATAAATCCGGCCTGATCATCGGCCGCGCGGAAAACAACCAGCCAATGATCTCTTATGTCGCAGGCAGCAGTCCGGCGGCCAGGGCCGGCCTTGCTGCCGGAGATATCATTGTTGAGATGGAGGGACAAACCGTTGGCGCAAATTACCCGGTAGTCCCCCTGCGTTATATCCTGCGGGGGCCAGCAGGCAACAGCGTTTCCATGAAGGTGCAAAGGGAGGAGGAAAGAGTCGCCATAACCCTCATCCTCGAGGACCTCTACCCAAGCGACCCAGGCAGTTGCGAAGGCACACCGAACTGAGCAGGAAGGGGTTGCAAAACCTTAGGTGCGTGGCTAGCTTTTCTGTATGGCAGGAAAAGTTTTATTTCTCACTCGCATTAACTCCTCGGCGCTAAGATGATAATCCGTTGTGACCTGTGTCCCAAAAGATGCATGATAGAACCAGGACAAAGCGGTGAGTGCCGCATTCGGGTGAACATCGATGGAAAATTGTTAGCCGTTACCTATGGACATCCTTGTACAGTGCATGTCGACCCGATCGAAAAAAAGCCGTTTTTCCACTTTCTCCCCGGAACAACCAGCCTTTCTCTGGCCACTGTCGGCTGCAACCTGCATTGCAAGAACTGTCAGAACTGGGAGATTTCTCAACAAAATCCGGAAGATGTTGCGGCCTCCCGGCTTCTTCCTCCGGAAATTCCCAGGTTGGCTGCCGAACACGGCTGCAGATCTGTATCCTATACCTATACCGATCCGGTTGTTTATTACGAATATACCTTCGACAGTGCACTGTATGTGCGCGAAGCAGGGCTGAAAAACGCCCTGGTTACCGCCGGTTACATCAATCGCCAGCCTTGGACGGAACTGTGCCGGAAAGTGGATGCGGTGCGCATTGACTTAAAGGCCCTTTCCAACAAATTTTATCAGGATATCTGCGGTGCCACTCTGCAACCGGTGCTGGACAGCTTGGTTACCGCTCGATCGCTTGGACTACATATCGAGGTGATCAACCTTCTCATCCCAACCTTAAACGACAGTGACAAGGAAATCACCGCTCTCTGCCTGTGGATTGTCGAGAACCTCGGCCGTGAGATACCGCTACATTTCTCGCGCTTTTTTCCCAATTACCAAATGAAGAATCTTCCCCCGACTCCGGCAGCAGCTTTGATCAGAGCCCATAAGATTGCCAAGAGTGCAGGGCTCTATTATGTTTACCTTGGCAACATCCTGATGCCTGATGGAGAAAATACTTTCTGTCCGGAATGTGGCGACCTTTTGGTCGAACGTCAAGCGTTCGAGGTCTTGAAAAACTCCATCGAAAACGACAGGTGCCCGCGTTGTAATTTCCAGATATACGGGGTGTGGTTATGAATCGCAGAGATTTTTTATTGAAAGTGACAGCGCTTTGCGCAACCATCGCAGTGCCGATGGCTGAGTGGCTTCATCAGGTGGAAGACGGCGGTATTGTCAGGGCCTTAACGGGCAAAATTTACCCTGGACCGGTTCGTCGTCTTGATAAAGAAAGTGTCAGCCGCCAAGGAATGTGGGGCGGCTGAGAATCCATATGCCAGAGCCGGGATGTACTGATCTTCAGTGCTCTGCAGAATATCCATCCGACAGGAGTTATGACGATGCCCAAAAGTCTAGTTGTCACTCTCTTTCTTATGAGCTTTTTAGGACTTGCTTTGCCAGCCGTGCCGGCAGCCGGTAACGATCGACCGGGACCTTTAAAGCCGGAAGGCAAAATACCCGCTGAAAAAAAGATATTCCCCTCGCCCTTTGCCGGCAGCTGGTATGACGCCGATTCGGCTAAGCTCTCGGCGGCAATCGATGGGTACATGGGTAAGGTGCCGGACAAGACCCTTAATCCGGTCTGTGCTTTGATTATTCCGCACGCCGGCTTGCAGTGGTCGGGGCAGACCGCCGTCTATGCGATCAAGCAGATTGATCCGGGAAAAATCCGCAGAGTCATCGTTCTCGGGCCTTCCCATCGTGTCTTCATGGAGAATTCGGCGAGTGTTCCGAATGCGACCCATTATGCCACACCGCTTGGGGCAACGCCCCTCGATGTCGATCTCATCCAGGAGCTGTTGCAAACACCGTACTTCCATGTTATCCAGGCAGCCAACGAAATCGAACACAGCGTCCAGATTCTCCTTCCGCTCCTGCAGAAAAGATTGAGTGACTTCCGCTTTGTCCCCATTGTTCTCGGCCGACTTGATAGCGCTTCGAGGCAGACCATCGCCGACATCCTGCGACGCCACCTGACTCCTGACACTTTGGTGGTCGCATCCAGTGATTTCACCCACTATGGCAGCAATTTTGGCTACCTGCCCTTTGCCGCCGATATACCGGAAAACCTGAGAAAGCTTGATATGGGCGCTTTCAAACTCATTGAAGAGCAGGACCTCCAGGGATTCACGTCCTATGTGGAGAAAACCGGTGCCACCATCTGCGGTCAAGGAGCGATTGAAATGCTGCTAACCATGCTTCCGGCAAAAAGCCGCATCAATTTTCTGCACTATGATACTTCCGGAGCCATGACCCGTGATTTTTCCTCCTCGGTCAGTTACCTGAGTGCTGCCGTCACCGGCCAATGGGAACCAATAGAAAAAGATGCGGCCAGCGGCAGCCCAGCTTTGTCGCGGGAAGATAAAGGCCGGCTCATGGCGTTGGCCAAAGGCACCTTGAAATATTTTTTCGATAAAGGCAAAACCGCGACACCAGAGAACCTGGGCATAGAGATCACCCCTGGAATGCAACAGATCATGGGTGCCTTTGTAACTCTGAAAAAGCATGAGAATCTCAGGGGCTGCATCGGCGAAATTACACCAACCCGGCCGGTGTATGAGGCAGTCATGGACCGCGCCATCGATGCGGCGATGCATGATTCCAGGTTTAAAGCAGTACGCAGCGATGAATTTAACGACCTGTCCTTTGAGATTTCCGCCCTCACTCCACCGAAATCGGTCGCCTCCTACAGGGACATCGTTCTCGGTCGCGACGGAGTGGTGCTGCAAAAGAACGGGCGAAGTGCCGTGTTCCTGCCCCAGGTTGCCCCTGAGCAGGGTTGGGGACTCGAAGAAATGCTTTCGCAACTTGCTTTGAAGGCGGGCCTGCCGGCGAATGCCTGGGCAGAAGGCGCATCGTTTACGGTCTTTCAGGCCATTGTCTTCGGTGAGAGCGATATATGAGAAGATGGGCGCGAGAAATTCCCATAGCGGCCCTGGGATTCTTTGCTCTTATTTCGCAAACCTTACTGTTTCGTGACTTTCTCGCTTCCCTTGAAGGCAATGAAATTGCCGTCGGGACTTTTTTCGGGTCGTGGCTGCTCTGGGTTGGTGCTGGTGCGGTTGCCGGCAGGATGTTTTCCAGCAGATACCCAGCGGTGCTCTCCCGTTTCCTTTTCTTACCACTGTTGTATCTCCCTGCCTATCTCGTCCAGCACCAGCTGATCAGCAGTGCCAGAGCGATCCTCGGTTTGGAGTCGTTCGTCCTGGTGCCTTTGCCGTCTCTGCTTTTTTTTGCTACTGTCGCCAACATCCCCACCAGCTTTCTCAGCGGATTTCTGTTTTCCATGGCCTGTGTATGGGGGACAGGGGCATTTGCCTTACCGGTTGCCCGAGTCTATATACTTGAAACAGCTGGAGGATTTTCCGGAGGACTTTTCGTTACCGGCCTCCTTGCCTTGGGGATGCCGGGGGAGAAGGTGTTTCTCTATGCGACCCTGGTGCTCACGGCTGCGCTGCTGGTGCGAACCATCCCGGAGAGGATGACTTTGCTGCAATGGGGGGTCGTTGTTGTCTGTGCGACGGCGGCACTATTTGCCGCGAGCAGTATCGGAAACCACCTTGCAAACTCTGCGGCCCGCACTCAGTGGAGCCGGTTACTCCCGGCCGACACCTATACAGGCAACTTCATCACTGCCCAGTCCAAGTATCTGTTCGGGGAACGTGGCGGCGATTTCATCGTCATGACCGAAGGAAGTGTAATTGAGACCCTTCCCGAGGATGAGCACGCCTCGGAAGTCGCTGCCTGGGCAATTGCCGAAAACCCTCGGGCTGAGAATGTCCTCGTCGTCGGCCAAGGCGGTCCGGCGATCGCCAAGAGGCTGAGAGTACTGCCGCAGATCGATGAAGTGGTTTGGCTTTACCCCGATCCCGACTTTCCCAAGAAGCTCCTTGAGGTGTTGCCTGACACAATGCGTAAGGTGATCGGTCAGGTGCATGCGCCCCGGCACGAGGTGCGGGCTTACCTCCAGGAGAGCCATAAAAAATTTGATGTGGTACTCGTCAACCTCCCCGAGGCAACCACCCTCGTCCTCAATCGCTATTTTTCCCTGGCCTTCTTCTCCCTTGTCAAAAACGTTCTCGCACCAGGTGGAATCTGTGCTGTCAGGGTATCCGGCGGGGCCAATTTTCTTAGTGGTGAACGGGTGTTGGCAGGGGCATCGACACTTACCACTCTGTCATCGGTCTTCCCCCATGTGGCGCTGAAGCCGGGCGACGAGAGCTATTTATTTGCCTCGACAAAGGATGTCCTGAGCGAGTCACCCACTGAGCTGGCCCACCGGTTTGCAGCGGTTCCCGATTCCTTGCAGCTCTATCCGAAGGAGGGAATACTCGCCGCCTTTTCAAAGGACCGGATTGTTTTTCAAAAAGACCGGTACCGTTCTGCTGAAGAAAAATATGGGAAAAGTCTTCTCGATAATACCGATAATCACCCCAAGGCCCTCCTTTTTGCCCTTCTGCTGAGCCTGCGTCGTGCCGGACTGGGTCCTGTTGCCCAGGGAGCGGTATTCCTTGTCGAAAATGGTGCGTGGATCTGCGTTGCCGGGATCTTTCTCTACGGTCTGCTGCGCATTATTTACCTGAGAAATTCACCTCAGACCGCATCAAGGCAATCGGCAAAAAACACTCCGAACCTCTTCGATATTCAATGCATGCTCTTTATGGCCGGCCTTGTCGGTATGTCGGCAACTGTGGTGCTGATGTTTTGTTATCAGGTTCGCTTTGGCTCCCTTTTTCTCGATATCGGACTCATCTCATCCTTATTCATGTTTGGCTCAGCCGCCGGTGGCCTCATCTGTGAAAGACTGATACTGCGGAAGGTTCCAGCAATCCCCAGGCTTGTCTTGACGATAACCGTTTTGCAGACGATCTTTTTCTTCGCCTTGATTATTTTTTCGCCGATGGAGGCTTCCCGCCTGGGTCTCGGTTTTTTCTTTACCACCACCGGTGTTTTTTCCGGATTATACTTTCCCTTTGCGGCGGGGTGTCTGAATGCCGGTGGATACAGGGTGGAGGCGGCAGCTGGGCGACTGGAGCTGCTCGATCATCTTGGCGGAGCAGCAGGGGCTTTAGCTACCGGCCTTTTGTTATTGCCCTTTTTAGGGGTCAAAGCAACGCTTACGATCTTGATGTGCGCCGTAATCGTCGTCAACCTTATGTCGCGGATTGCCGGACTGCACACCCCTTCTGCCGCCACACTTGACTGGTTTGAGCGACACAGACGTCCCTTCGGCTACCTGCTCTTTGGCGTGGGTGGTTTCTCCCTGCTCATTTCCCAAGGATTCCAGGCCACGCAAAGCGGCCATGAGACCATGAACTTCCAGGCCGCCGCAGCCGAGATGGCCGGCACCCTCGAACGCCGGGAGCAGAAGGCTACTCTCCCGGACGGTACGACCTTTCTCTATTACCTGCTCCCCGGTGGCTACCTTTTCCCCTCGACACCTCTGGCAAGAGATATCCGGGGCTACGGCGGAGAAATCCCCCTCGCGGTATGGATAGATGACCAAGGTGTTCTGAAAAACTTTCGCCTCCTCAGGTCCAATGAAACCCCAGTCTATCTGGCATTTCTGCGCGACTGGCTGGAGAGTTTGAAAGAGAAGGAGTTGTTCGTTGCCCATGCGTTTCAGGGACTTGATGCGGTGTCCGGGGCAACGATGTCTTCTGCTGCCATCTTGAAAACGCTCAACCGGTCGGCAAACGTTTTCGCTGAGATCGTCCTCGGTCGTCCCGCCCAGGATAGCGACGCTTCCTCTCGTTCGGCAAGCTCACTGCGGCACTTCACAGCCCTTCTGCTATGGACTTTTGTCTGCCTCGCCGCGCGCTACCGGCCCAACCGTTGGCTGAGGCGTCTTCTTCTGACGATATCCCTGGTCCTGTTTGGCATAGAACTCAATCTCCAGTATGCCTCACAACAGGTCATGGCATTCCTTTCCGGCAATTTCTCCATTGACATCACCAGCAGCGGATTTTTCCTCATGGTCATCATCCCTACGGTGATCGTCCTTTTTGGCAATATTTACTGCGGTTACCTTTGTCCCTTTGGCGCACTGCAGGAATTACTCGGTGATCTCCGGCCAAGGCGACTCCTCCCCGACCCGCGGCGACGGATCTGGCGTTATGCTCGGTTCGCCAAGTATATACTGCTTTTTCTGTTCGTCCTCCTCTTTGCCTTGACCCGCGATTTTTCCGTACTGTACGCCGATCCGCTCATCACCATCTTCGGTGCGGTCCGCGACCGGATGGTGATTGCCATCGCCCTCTGTCTCCTCATCCTCTCTCTTTTTTTTCGGCGTTTCTGGTGCCGGAATCTCTGCCCTGCCGGTGCCTTTCTGGCGCTCTTGGGCGGGGTACGCCTCCTCCGTCGTTTCCTCCCGGAAACCAGGCCGGAATTATGCGATATGGGAGTGCGCAACCGCTCGGAGTTGGATTGTCTGCAATGTGACAGGTGCCGGCATGCAAAGAACTGAAACGGCATTCCTCGTTGCAGTTGCCACAATGCTTCTGCTAATTTTTACCCTCTCACTGCACCGCTGCAGTGAACTTAAAGGTTTGTGGCATGAGTCGGTAACATCTGCATCCATTGGCAAACCTCGAACGGTCAATGTCGAGCAGATCCTTCTCCTGAAGAACCAGGGCAAGCTTTCCGACAAAGAGGCCAAATTTTTTACCACATCCCCGGCGATTGAAGAATGACGGTTTCGCAAAAAGAGGAAAATCGCCGGTTTTGTCATTTCGAGCGCAGCGAGAAATCTCCGGAATAATTAAGAATGATCCCCCAGCCTCTTTGCCCCCTCCCCTCAGGAAATTGACAAGAAGGACACAAACGTGTCTGACATGAAACTGGGAAAACTTCACCATTATCTCGTTTTCCTTGATGCAGTTTTACCGAGTCGGCATTATTTCTATTATAGGCGGGGCTGGAAGTTCCGGTCTCTCTTAAATCTCCTGGCTAAGCCTTTTGACCACCTCTGTTAAGGAAAAAGCCCATGCCCTTCTTGAAAATGTTCCAGTCCGCAAATGGCTGCAAGCCCCTGCCGACCATGGACGCGGCGCAAAAAGCGCGATATGAGTGCTTCAGAAAACTATTGGGGCATAACCGCACGGCACTGACGGCACTTGCCGATCTTGAGCAACTCTATTACGACAACAAGCCGTTCACCCTGCAATTCGTTGAAAGGAAGATAGGCTTGCTCCTTTCTGAGACAGAAAGAATGGTATCGTCCCTTTCTGGTATGTCGTCGGAAAAATTTATCGATTTAAGCGGGATAATGCACAGCCTCCGCCGTCGCATTCAGCAGGAACTTGCCGGAGATGATTCCTTGGCCACCTACCCCCTCGTCATGCCCCTTGCGGCCATCGCCAAAAACCAGGCAAAAATCACCGGGGCAAAGGCCGCCAATCTGGCCCATATGCGCAACCAACTCGCCATCCCGACGCCTCGGGGTTTTGCCGTCACAATCTCGGCCTATTGGCATTTCATGAAGGAAACCGGCTTGATCGCCGAGGTTGATGAATTTCTGGCAAACATGGTGGCCGACGATCCGTCCTCCCTGGAAACAACGGGCAATCTTATCCGCAGGCGGATCATGGAAACCCCTCTGCCAAAGGCCATCCTTCGGGCAATAGAAGAAACCATACAGGGGATGACGGTCGACGCCGCGCCTGATTTTTCTCTTGCGGTACGCAGCAGTGCAGTCGGTGAAGACGGCGAAATCTCCTTTGCCGGTCAGTACACCTCAGTCCTCAATGTTCCGCCGCCAGGTCTCGCTGCGGCCTATAAGCAAGTCGTGGCCAGCAAATATTCGGCGGCCGCTCTGTCGTACCGCCTGCATCACGGCCTCGATGATCTCGACACGCCCATGGCGGTGCTCATCATCGAAATGATACAACCACGCCTGAGCGGTGTGCTCTATACGGCGGATCCCCTGAGCGGCGATAAAAGCATCATTCGGGTGAGCAGTGTAGAAGGGCTGGGGGAAGATCTGGTGGGAGGCCGTGTCTCACCCCAGAAAAGTTACCTGTTGCATAAAGATTCTTTCCAGTCAGCAACTTCAAGCGAGACATCGACGGCTGCAAACCCTGCCATGACCACCAACACCTCCTTTCTCAAGGAGCTGTGGACCTACGCTCTGCGCCTCGAAGAACATTTCCAGCGGCCCCTCGACATAGAATGGGTTGTCGACCAAGCAAACCACCTCTTTCTCCTGCAGGTTCGGCCGCTGCTCATCCCCGATACGGGCGAAGAGGAGCCTTTCCCCGCAGTTGACTATCCTGACCATCCAACCCTCATTGAAAACGGCAAATGCGCCGCCTCGGGTATCGCCGCCGGCCAGGTCGTCCTCTACAAAGATGGCAATCCCGACACCATTGCCGAGCAGTTGCGACCCGACACCATCCTGGTGGCGCGCACAGCCTCGACCATGCTTACCCCCTGGGTTGGCAAGGTGCGCGGCATCATTACCGACATCGGCAGCACCACCAGCCATCTGGCTTCGGTGGCCAGGGAATTTGGTGTGCCGGCGCTGTTCGACACGCAGATTGCTACCTCGAGCCTCAATAGCGGAGAGACGGTTACCCTCTGGGCCAGCAACAAAAAAGTGTATAAAGGAAAGGTCGAGGAACTGACTTCCGGAATGCGAGCGGCAAAACGGCCAATTGTTGCCAGTCCGGCGCACCTGCGTATGCAACGGTTGCTTGATTTTATCTCGCCACTGACCCTCACCGATGCCACGTCCGGCGACTTTCGCCAGGAGGCATGCCGGACGATCCATGATATCATCCGCTTTTGTCATGAATTGTCGGTCCGCAAGATGTTCCAGTTCGGCGAGAGTACCGACCGGGCGCGAAATGCCGTGCAAATCAAGGTCAATGTGCCTATCAAGCTTTTTGCCCTTGACCTGGGCGGCGGGTTAAGGGCCGGATTGACCACCTGCAATGAAATCAATGCGCATGAGATCGTCAGTCTGCCGTTTTGCGCCCTGTGGCGCGGACTTTCGCATCCGGGGATCAACTGGTCGAGTTCGATGGCGGTGGGTGCCCATAATTTCATGGCCCTGTTGGCTGGAGGCAGTCTGCCGCAGCAAGGCCAACTGGGTGGGGCAAGCTACACCCTGGTGTCGGATGATTACATGAATTTAAGCATTCGTTTCGGCTACCACTTTGCAACCGTTGACGCCCTGTGCACCGAAGACCCGGAAGTGAATTATGTCGCCTTGCATTTTACCGGCGGCGCCGGGACATACTCCGGCAAATCTCTGCGTATTCAATACCTCGCCAGTGTCCTCAGTCGCCTGGGGTTTGTTACCGTTCTCAAAGGCGAACTCCTCGAGGCCTCGATCACCCGACTGCCCCGACCGGCAATGGAGTCGACCCTTGAGCAGCTTGGTCGCCTGCTCGGCAGCACCAGGTTGCTGGATATGGCACTTGAAAACGAAAGTCAGGTTACCGTCCTGACTGAATCATTCTTCCAAGGAAAATATGATGTTCTCGAACCGCAACAAAAGGACGCACCCGAAGCCTTTTACCTGATCACCGGCAATTGGCGGCAGGATGTGCCGAGACTGGAGGCTGGAATACTCCAGGATGGTTCACATTTTACCTCGCCGATAGCAGCCGGGATTAACCAAAGCCTCGGCCGTTTTTTCGGGCAAAGGCGATATATTGAGATCCTCGACAATATCGAGGCCTACCATTATTTCCCTCTGGCCATCGCCAAGAAGAGTAAAATGGCCAAAGGAACGGCGCAGGTGGCGGTAAAGCCCTTGTCCGGCGTTATCGATCAGGCCGGCGGCCTGGCCTTTGCCATCCGTGATTGGGCGAACTACTTTGTGTTCCGGATAAATGCCCTGGAAAATAATGCCATTCTCTTTGAATTTAAGAACGGTAAACGCTTGGAGCGAGCTCGAATTGACGTGACCATCCTGGCCGGCTGCTGGCATACTCTTTACGTTGAGATAAACGACAGGTCGATTAAAGCCTTTTTGGCGGAACGACTGCTTGTTGCATATGCGGCCGACCGGGATTTACAGGGATATATCGGTCTATGGACGAAGGCCGACTCGGTGACGCTCTTCAAACAACTTGTTTTTCAGCGGGAAGATTTTTGATGTAGCTGTAAATATTTGAGACTCATCAATATCTGGCGGATAACACGGTCGACAAAACGAAGAGCGACCTTCAATCGCCCACAACCTTCAGTCTCCAACAAACGGCAGCAGTACGGTAAACGCCGTCCCCTGCCCCAGGTTACTCTCCACCTTGATACTACCGTGATGGGCATTAACGATGCTTTTAACGATGGCAAGGCCGAGGCCGGTGCCGTGAATTTCCCTGGTATTGCTGTTTTTGACCCGATAGAAGCGGGTAAAAATTTCCTCCATATCCTCCGCCGGGATGCCGAAACCGGTATCTCGAACGGTAATGGCGATATACTTGTTTTCCAGGGCAGCCGACAGAAAAATCGCCCGATCACGCGGCGAGTACTTGATGGCATTGGTAATGAGATTGGTAAAGACCTCTTCCATGCCCCGCCGGTTTGCCTGAATCGTCGGCAGGGCAGGCAACAGTTCCAGTTGCAGACTGATATTTTTGGCCTGGGCTCCCGGCAAGTGGAAAGCTACCTGCTCCTCCAGGAGAGCACGCAGGTCAACCGTCTCTTTTTCGTTGGTAACCAACCCTGACTCGATACGGGCCAGATCCAGCAGCTCACTTACCATAGCGCTGAGGTTTTGTATCTTGCCCGAGGCCCGCTCAAGAATCTCGCGCTGTTTGTCGGTCACTTCACCGGCCAATCCGTCAAGGATGACCTTCATCTGCATCAGCAGAGAATTCATCGGGCTGCGAATCTCGTGCGAAACCATCGAGACAAAGTCCGATTTCATCTGTTCGATCTTTTTGATCGCGGTAATATCATGAAGAACCGTGATGGTCCCGAGATTTACTCCGGTGCGTCCGCGAAACGGGGCGCAACTGACACTGAGAATGCGCTCGTTCTCTCCCTCTCGCGCTGCGATGGTGACTTCCTCAACAATTTCCGTAAAGGTATCCGGAGGCATGGCCAGGGCTGCATCGATCATCCTGGCGAGCGTTGCATTCGGCATGACCTCTGCCGCCAGCCGACCGACAACATCTTCCCCATGGTAACCAAACATATGCAGAAAGGCCGGATTGGTCAGAACAATGCGTTTTTCATGGTCGGTGGTCATGACCCCGTCCATCAAGCGGTTGACCACTACCCGCAGCCGGGATTTGGTGTCGGTGATATCCTGCAGGGCACGGGTATACTTGATCGATTTACTGACCACCGCCCGCAGTTGATCCGGGGAAAAGGGCTTGGGGATAAAATCGAAGGCACCCTTTTTCATGGCCTCAATCGAATGTTCGATTGTCGCGTAACCGGTAATAACGATGACCACGGTATCCGGATGATTTTCCCGCACCTGTGAGAGCACGTCAAATCCCGACAATACCGGCATCATCAAATCAACAAGAATGATGTCGAAATGCCGCTCCTTTATCTTTGCCAATCCCTGGGCCCCGTCTGAAGCCGAGGCCACTTCAAAGCCCATTTCCTCAAGGACTATCTGGCAGGCATCACGTATCCGCGGCTCATCATCAATAACAAGAATACGTGGTTTTTCCATTCCATCCATATCAACACTGCTCGGCATCACTGTCTCCAACTAACCAATAGAATCAAATAAAATCACTTCCGACGACGGTACCGCAGGTAGCTCCAAGGCAAAGGTCGTTCCTTGCGGTCCGGTTTCTTTCACAAAAATTCGACCATGGTTTTCCTCCATGATGCCATAGGCCATACTGAGGCCGAGGCCGGTGCCTTTTCCCAGCTCCTTGGTGGAAAAAAACGGATCAAATATTTTCGACTTATTTTCTACCGGAATGCCGCTGCCGGTATCCGTCACCTCAAGCAAGGCCTTGCCGCTCACCGTGTCCTGAGAGGTGCGAAAAGTCAGTACACCCTTCCCCTCCATGGCATCAATGGCATTGATGATCAGGTTGATCACCACCTGGCAAAGTTGATTCTTGTCGGCATATACGAGCAACCAATGCGGCCACTTGTCTTCGACAACTTCAATGTGCAGAAAGAGTTTTTGGTCACGGATAAGCCGTAGGCTCTCATCGATGATGTCGTTTAGCCGGAAATAATTCCGCGTCGGGTTGGTCTGCCGGCTGTAGGCGAGAAGATTTTTGACGATCTCCCGGCAGCGCTCGGTATCTTCGATGATATACGTCAGATTCTTTTCCAGGGGGTGATCTTTTTCCAACTTTTCCCGCATGAGATTGGCATACAACAAAATACTTGTCAGCGGATTGTTGATTTCATGGGCAACGCCAGCGGACAGTCTGCCAAGGGAGGCAAGTTTTTCCGATTGAATGAGCTGTGCATGGGCATCTTTCAGCTGATGCTCTACCTCCAGCCTGTCCCGAAGATCGTTAAAGATACCGGCAGTGGCCGTCTCCATGCCATCCTCGTAGATAATGACTCCGGTCATTTCCACGGGAATATCAGTGCCGTCTTTGTGGCGGATGTTGACCCTGGTGATCGGCAGTTTACCCCGTCCCCCTATCCGTTCATCCCGTAACTTGGCCATGATGTCCCTGGCGACACCGGGCGGATAGAAATTCTCGATATTGACGTTGTCGGTATAATAGGCGGAGTGTCCGAAAAGCACCTCGGCGGCCTTGTTCATCATGATGATACGGCCCCGCCGATCGGCAGCGATAATGGCGCTCACCGAACTCTGGACCACTCGATCAATGAGTTCCCGAATGCCGTCGTACATCTTTTCAAGATTTTTAACTCTGCTGACATCTCGAATACTTTCAATGATATAATCGACTTCGCCATCAGCTCCAAGGATTGGGGAAAAAACCCGTTCCTCCCAGCCCACCTGACCATGTTGATCGGTGAACTTTAAAAGTACCGACTGGCTGGTGCGGCATTTCACCGTCTTGGCAAGCGGACATTCGCCCTTGCTGTTGCAGGGGAACTTCTGCTCGGGATAGTATTGGAGATTTACACTCCTCACAGGATCTGCCAAGAATCAGGGATTCTTCGACCCCAAGCTTTTGCAAATACTTTTTATTGACGGCAACGATCGTCTTATCCGGCCGGAAGATGACGGTGGGAAAAGACATCGAATCGAACACCCGCAGGCGCCAATCGATTTCCTTGTCAATGATTTCCATTTCCGCACCATGAGAGTCTTATGATGTACATCAACTACACCATACAGTGATAATTATCAAAATGAATTGAATTAGTTAACTTTTGCTATGGCGAATTTTCCATAGCCTATGACCAGGCTCGGCAAAGAACACGATCAGATGACAAATGTCTCGGCAAGACAGACAACCGCCTTGTGCGCCAGGTCCTTCGAAACCACAATATAGACACTGGTTCCAGCGCAACCGGCAGAAAGAATGGGAATTCCGGCATCGAAGAGTGGCCGTAAAGCCGCCTCGGCAATGCCGTAACGATCCTGAAAATGCGGCCCATGCAGGTATATCAATTCCACCGACTCTACGACCTGCAGAGACGTGGCATCTTCGTTTGCCATACCTTTCGCCAGCGAGCTGCCGACATCCGCTGCCCCTGCCCCGGCCATCGGCACAAGACAGAGCTGCATGGTTCCGGCCGATGCCTGTTGCAAATTAACCAACTGAAACTCGCGGTCTTTTTGCCCAAGGCTTCTGAGCTACTCCGCCCCAGTATGACAAGCCTGCCAACGGGAAAGATCAAGGTGTACAGGGACAAGCCAGTCTCTGTAGTCAGACCGTAAACACGAATTTTCGGTTCCCAGTACACGGCAATTGTTTCCATGGATTATCTCTGCCAATCAAAGGGAGATCTGTTTTACAGAAAACTCCGGACGAAAAGGAGCATGATTATCCGGCAGTTCGACTATTTTCTCAAGCACTTCGACCGCCTGATCAAGAAGATGGAAGTCAAGATTGAGGGCCAAGGCCGATATCGAGGTACAAAGACTATGGATGGTAATTCCGGCTTGTCCCAGCACCTCGACCACATGCCCGAGAATGGCGAGGCTCCGACGGTGCGGGAAAAGAGTCAGGGTGCCGACCTGGTGAGTGATCTGCAGTTGATCACGGCTAGGCAGGCCGGTTGAAGACTGCGGATCAGTCTCTTCTCCGGAGAGCGTCTGGTGATCGACAAGCCTTGAAAGAAAAACAAAATCACCGGCGGTAACACAAAAGGTGCTGCGCATTTTACCGCCAATGGCACCGGCGCAGATAAAGGGCATGTTGATTCGTTTCTCAGCAATGCGCTCCATGAGATGGATAAAGGATCTGTCGGAGGGTGAGCAGGCGCAGTGGGCGACATGGACAAGTTCCTCACTGAACTTTATTCCCCCTAAACTGATCTTCATAGCACCGGTTTCTGCAACAGAGTCATCCACTTGTATCCAGCCAGGAAAAGGTGATATCCTCCGGGAAAACCCGGAGGATCATTGACCATACGTTTTAAAGACTATCCTCGACTATTTCCATCAGTTTGTCCATATCGATGGGCTTCGGGATAAAGTCGTCGGCCAGGGTGGTTTTGCCGCCGATATGGGTATAGTTGGTCGAGGAGATCGCTTCGGTGACAGCCGTCAGAAGAATGATGACGATGCCTTTGTATTCGTCGGATTTTTTCAATTCATCGCACAGGGTATAGCCATCTTTCCTCGGCATCATTACATCGAGAATCATCAAAGCCGGCCGTTCTTCCTTGATTTTCGCCATGGCCTCAACCCCATCATAGGCCTTGGCAACCCGGAAATTTTTGCTCTCAAGTTTCATGGTGACCATTTCCACCAGATCCGTATCGTCGTCTACTACCAGGATGAGTTTTTTGTCACTCATGTGTAATCCTCCTTGGATTTTATTAGTTTTGAATCTTCGAATTTTATTTTACACCTGAGGTCTGGGAAGGAGCCCTGCCCGCTCGACGATTTCTTTGACCTTTTCTTCCCAGTCAATGGCCATGATATGGAAGCCGGCAACACCCTCGACTTTTTTCAAACGTTCAATCGTCTCAACACAGATGGTGACGCCCTCTTCCGCCTGTTTTTCCTTGGGAACTGAGGCCATTCGATCAACGATCTCCTGCGGCACATCCATGCCCGGCACCTTGCTCTTCATGTAGCGGGCCGCCCCCAACGATTTGATCGGGGTGACTCCGGCGAGGATATAACACTTTTTATGCAGACCTCGGGCACAGACCCGCTCCATCCACTTTTCGAATTTCTCGACGTTGAAGATACACTGGGTCTGGATAAAATCGGCCCCGGCGTTTATTTTCTTGGCCAGGCGCAGAACCCTCAGTTCAAAAGGATCGGCAAAGGGGTTGGCGGCCGCGCCGATAAACATCTTCGGCGGACCTTTAATTTCAGCACCACCCTGGAATTTCCCCTCGTCACGCATCGCCTTGACCATCTGAATGAGCTGGATGGAATCGATGTCATGGACATTCATCGCCATCGGATGATCGCCGAATTTGGTATGATCCCCGGATAGACAGAGCATCGTGTCGATACCGAGCGAATAGGCACCGATGATATCGGCCTGCATGGCGAGACGATTGCGGTCACGGGTGACCATCTGGAACAGCGGATTCAAGCCCTCCTGTTTGAGGATGACCGAAGCGGCGAGACTCGACATGCGGACCATCGCCGTCTGGTTGTCGGTGACATTGACGGCATCGACAATTCCCTTCAAGATACCTGCCTTTCTCCCGCACTTTATCCGGCAGGGCGCCACGCGGCGGACCACATTCCGAGGTGACTGCCAGGTGACCTGCTGCCAATATCTTTTCTAATCTGCTTTCAGTTCTCATTCTGCCAAATCCTCTCTGATGATCTTTCTTGGGCCAGCGCCTCCGCCCGGTCTCCAGTCTTTAGCCGGGGTGATTTCCACAAACCGGTCCTCCTGCCCAAGCTCTTTCAACCTTTCCCAGATCAGTGCCCAGGCACAGTCGACGTCGTCACCGATCTCACAATGCCCACCGGTTGAACCGCCGCAGGGGCCGTTCATCAGCTGTTTCGCACATCTGGCAATGGGACAGACGCCGCCGGTCTGGCCGAGAAGACAATCGCCGCACCCCTGACATCGCTCGGCTCCAGACCCCCTGCCTTTCCGAGGCCCCCATGAATTTGGTGTTGACCGCCGGAAAAACCGGTTTGTCCTTGAAACGCCGGGCAATCTCCTGAACACCGCAACCGCAGGCCATGGACATGACGGCATCGACACCGTCGATCATCGGCACGAGTTCATTGACATATTCCGGATCGCACTGGCGTTCCAGGGTATGTTCACGAATTTCGATATTTGTGCCGCTCTTCAGCATCGCCATGTGCAGGCCCGAGGCGAGCAGACCGACTTCTTTCCGACCGCCGGCGGCGCAGACCGTCACACATTCGTTGCAACCGACCAGGAGCACGCGCTTAAAGGGTTTGAGATATTCAATAAGCTCTTCTAAAGGTTTTCGTTCTGCAGTGATCATTATTTTTCACTCTCCTCTCAAATTATACCGGCAGGTTGCGAATTGCTTTCCTTACCGAGCTAAGGCAACATGAATCGGACTGGGGCCCAGCTTCCGAATCTTCTCAGTCATCTCCGTGGCAACCTGGGCAAAGCGATAGCCCATGCCGGCAGACATCATGACCATTTCCAGTCGTTCGCGCTCTATACCGATTTCCTCCAGGTATTTCTGCACATTTACAACCAAACGGGCGGCCCGGATGTTGCCGTTCTTGAAATGGCAGTCACCCTCCAGACACCCCGCCACATACACGCCGTCGGCACCCTTTTCAAAGGCCTTGACCAGATGCAGGGCGTCAACCTTGCTGGAACAGGGGACTCGAATGATCTTGACATTGGTGGGATAGGCAAGTCTCTGACTTCCAGCCATATCGGCAGCCGTATAGGCACAGTAATGACAGCAGAAGGCCACTATCACCGGTTCAAAGTTTTCCATTATGCGAGATTCCTTTCAAAAAGTTCTTCCAACTTGGCAAGTATTTTGTCGTCTTCAAACTGCATGAGCTGAATGGCCTTGGCCGGACAGGCCGAGGCACACATGCCGCAACCGTGGCACTTGGCCGGATCAATTTCCGAATAGCCGTCGGCGTTGATAAAGGGGATGCCGAAGGGACAGGAGCGCACGCAAATCAAACAGGCGGCGCAACTGTTTTTATCAACTCTCGCCGCTCTTGCGCCCAGGTTGATCGAATCTTTGGCGAGCATTGTCCGGGCGCGCGAAGCAACGGCCAGGGCCTGCGCCACACTCTCGCCGATGAGCTTCGGGGAATGGGCTGTACCGGCCACGAAAAATCCCGGCACCGGCAGGTCAACCGGACGCAGTTTGACATGATCTTCAAGGAAATAGCCGTCAGCCGTGCGGGGCAGTTTAAAGATCATCGCCAGCTCGTTGTTGGAGTCCTCATCGGCAACCAGTCCGGTACTGAGGCAAAGATGGTCGGCGCTGACGGTTATCCTACGCCCAAGGATCAGGTCTTTAAAGGTGACGTCGACCATATTCCCGACCGCTTCGACAACCGGCGGATTGTCAAGGCTGTAGCGGACAAAAACAACCCCAAGCTCTCGGGCTTTCAGGTAATATTCTTCCTGAAAGCCATATGTCCGCATATCCCGATAGAGGACAAAGATTCGGACATCCGCATTGAGTTCGCGTATCCGCAGGGCATTTTTCACGGCACTCTGGCAGCAGATCCGCGAACAGTTGGGATTTTCCGTGGTTCGGGAGCCAACGCACTGGATCATCACCACATTGTCCCAGGACTTGACGGCCTCAGGCTGTTCTTCAATAATGTTTTGCAGGTCCAGTTGGGTGGAAACAGCGGCGCATTGATCGAGCAGATACTGGGCCGGCCTATTCGGCAGGGCACCGGTTGCGAGTACAGTGACGCCATGTTCAATCTGCCGATAGAACATCTGTTTACCAGTTTGCATGCCGGTCTTGAACATCCCGGGCATGCCGCTATGATCGACAATAAGAGCCCGGTTGATTACCTGGATATTCTCGTGCGCCTCGGTGCGGGAAATCAGATCCTTGACAAAAGCCTGAACGTCGCCTTTCTCAATGGTTTTCCTTATCTTTGCCGCAGTCCCTCCAAGTTTTGTCGATTTCTCGGCGAGATACACCTTTAAACCCTGGTCGGCAAGCTGCAGCGCCGTGGTCATTCCGGTAATGCCGCCGCCAACGACAAGAACGTCCTTGTTCATCGGCAGACTCTGATCAACCAACGGTTGCGCACATACCACACTGCCGACCGCCATGCGAATCAGGTCTTTAGCCTTCTCGGTCGCCTTCTCCGGACTGTTGGCATGGACCCAGGTAGCCTGATCGCGAATATTGGCGATCTCAAGAAGATATCTATTGAGACCGGCCTTGCGGATGACTTCTTGGAATTTTGCTTCATGGGTCCTGGGCGAACAGCCGCCAATGACTACGCGATTCAGTTTTTCGTCCTTGATGGACTGTTGAATCTGCTGCATCGACTCACGACTGCAACCATGCCCCTTCAACTCGGCAACGGCTACATGGGGAAGGGTCTTGGCAAAATCGGCCAAAGCACCGGCATCGACAACTCCGCCGATATTCTCGCCACAATCACAGATGAAAACCCCGACTCTCGTTTCTTCACCAACCACTCCCAATTCAAGCGGCAAAAGTTCCTTTTCGTTTTCGACCTTCTCAACGATCCCCAGGTCATTACCGGCCAGACACGCTGCGGCACTCGCCTGGACCATGGTCTCGGGAATATCTTTCGGGGCCTGAATAACTCCGGCGACATAAATACCCGGCACCGAGGTGGCAACCGGATTAAAGGGATCGGTTTTTGGAAAACTGTCGGCCCGCAATTCAATGCCGAGTTTTTCGGCAAGCTCCTTGACGTCATCCGCCACCCGAAAGCCGGTGGAAAGTACCACCATATCAAATTCTTCACTCAGGTTGCTGCTGCTTTCTTCCGAGCTGTAGGTAAGGGTCAGAGTATCCGCGCCGGGGTTCCTGAGGATGTCATGCGGACGGCTGCGGACAAACCGCACTCCGAACTCGTTTTTCGCCCGGAGATAGTAGAGTTCATAATCTTTACCCATGGTCCGCATGTCCATGTAGAAGATCGTCGTTTCAATATTATCGTGAAACCTCTCCTTAGTGACAATGGCCTCCTTCAGGGCAAACATGCAGCAGGCGCTGGAACAATATTGCCCGGCTCCCTTCTGCAGGCCACGGGAACCGATACACTGGATCCAGGCAACCTTTTTCGGCTGTTTGCCGTTCGACGGGCGAATCAGCTGGCCCATGGTCGGACCGGAAGCGGAAAGAATACGTTCATATTCGAGACTGGTGACCACATCGGCCTGGGTGGCATAGCCCAGGTAATCAAGATGACTGGGATCAAAAAGTGCCCCACCCGGGGAAAAAACAATCGAGCCGCAAACCACTTCGCGCTTTCGCCCCATATCGTCGGGATTGATCGCCCCGGCCGGACAACTCTTCATCAGGGCTTCAACATCGGTGCATTTTGCCAGATCGATGGAAAAAGCCTGGGGGGTGGCTTGTGGATAACGCATACAGGTCGGGGCCCGATGGTCGAGACCCGGAGTAAAGCGCACACATTCGGGGAATTTTTTATGGCACTCGCCACAGGCGGTACATTTATCAAGGTTGATATAGCGAGGTGCAGTCTCCAGGAGTACCGTGAAATTACCCTTTTTACCCTTGACATCCTTTACCGAAGTCATGGTCAGGAGTTCTATATAATCCTGCCGACTGCTTTCTGAGAGTCCCGGCGCAAGGGTACACAAATCACAGTTATTGGTTGGAAAAGTTCGGTCCAGCTGGGTCATCAAACCGCCGATGGCATATGCCTTATCCACCAGAATGACTTTCTTTTCCGCCTCCGCCAGATCAAGGGCGATACGTATACCACCCATACCGCCGCCGATAACCAGAACCTTATCACTTTGCTGCTGTTTATTTTGCATAGCTCTTTTCTTCTTTACACCGGGTGCCAGGATGTAAAACCTTCCCCGGTCGAGGATTTTTTTGCGTATTTTGGCAGGATCAATTCGTTTACAGGCCTGCTACATCAAGAATTGCCGGCAATTTATGCTCCCAGCCGAGGGTCTGGACGAGAACGCCCTGCGCCATTGACTTCAGTGCCGTTATGGTTTCTCCGGCAATCTGGACACCCTCTTGCTCACGATCAGCAGATTTTCTAATGCGCCGAATAAGCTCATCGGAAATATGGGCGCCCGGTTCACTGTTCGCTATATACTGGGCGATAGCCAGGGATTTGAGGAGAAAAACGGTGGGAATCACCGGAACTCCCAGTTCCTTGACACGGCTTAAAAACGGGGCGATTTGCTGGACATCAAAGATTGGCGGGGTGATGATATAGCGAGCACCTGCCGCAACTTTTTTCTTGGCCGCAGCCAGTTCTTCAGCAAATGCACTTTCATCAGCGTAGGGCGCGATGCTGCAGCCCGTGAAAAACGAGGGCGTGCCGTCAAGATCAAAACCGGCGAGATCCTTGCCGGCCTGGAGGACCTGAATGGTCTTGAGAAGACCGATTTCATCAAGATCATCTACCGTTTTGGCATCGCCATGGTCACCCTGGCTCATCTCTTCGCTATGGACGACAAGAAGATTCTGAACTCCAAGAACATGGGCAGCCAGAATATCGCCCTGCAAAGCCATGCGGTTTCGGTCCCGACAGTAAAGATGGATGATTGGTTCAACTCCCTGCTGCTGCATTAGCACGCCGCCGGCCAGGGCATTCATGCGCATGATCCCGTTGTCCATGTCCGGAACAACGATTGCGTCCACCCTTCCTTTAATCCGCCGTGCATCGGTAACCAGCCTGGAGATGTTCACGCCCTTCGGGGTGTGCATCTCGGCTAGGACGACAAATTCACTTGCCTGCAATCTCTTTTGAAGACTCATACGTTCTCTTTCTCCAGGTAACAGAATCTCAGATTCGGGGTTAACCCTGCGTGTCAAATTTGCTTTTACAGGGCTGTTTCAGGGTGAAATACGTTAACCTCTTTCAAATCATCGCCCAGATAGGCTCGCTCGTTGGGTCCGAGAATTCCCAATGATAAACAGATCAGCGTCCATATATGTACTGTTTGATAAGTTCCATGAAAATGGTGTCCTATGTCGTGGACTTGGGCATGGCAGTTATGGCAACCGGTGATACAGTAATCAGCACCGGTGGCAATAATTTGATCAAACTTCACCTTGCCATAGGCCCGGCGTTCTTCAGGATAACCTGACTGCAGAAAACCACCGCCGCCGCCACAGCAGTAATTGTTTGATTTGTTCGGAGTCATCTCGATGACATTATCCTTACCGACCACCGACTCGATAACAAACCGCAGATCGTCGGCGACCGGATCACCAAAGCCTTTGCGAACGATCTGGCAGGGATCCTGAATGGTGAATTTCACTTTCAGATCCTTATTCCACTCGGAACTGACCTTCAGCCGCCCTTCACGGATCCATTTTGCATAATACTGATAGATGGAAGCTACTTCAAAGTTATGATCGATATTGAATTTTTTCAGTCCGGCCCGGACTGAGAAAGTTATGTGGCCTCACTCCGTGTTGAGAAAGACCTTGCACCCCAACTTATCTGCCTGATTGGCCGAAACCCTGGTAACATGCTCCCAGCAGGCGTTATCGGCGAGAAACAGACAATAATTCTCCGCCGCCCAGCCTTTGCTGCCGTAGGTCCAGTCGACCCCGGCCAGGTGGAGAATCTTCCACAACGGCACCAGTTCGTCCGGTTCGGTCACCGGTTCACGGGAATTTTGGTTGAGGAAAAAATGGGCCCCCTCTTTATCAATGGGTGCCAGCATATCCTTAAATTCAGGTTGTGCTTCTTGGTATTCGGCGAGAACGTCCTCAACAACAAAGATAAAATCGTCGGGTGCGGTACCCATGGCGCTGTTCGAGTCATTTCTCATTGCCATGTCACAGGAGTTGCGAATACCGCTCGGTCGTTTATCCCGTGGCCAAGTGCCCCTGGTATTATACACCAGCTGCGGGATGTCAATCTTCATCGGACAGACATAGATGCACCGCTGACACATGGTGCACATCCAGACCCAGGGAGTGGACTTCACCTCCTCGTCCATGCCAAGGGCGGCCATTCGCAGAAATTTGCGTGGATCCATATCCGCCAAGCCAGTTGCCGGGCAACCGGAGACGCAGGCTCCACAGGTAAGACAAAGATTGAGATTGCCTCCCTCAGGAAGAATCTCCTTGACCATTTCGATGAAGAAACTCTTTTTTTTCCCTTTGATGGTAATACTACTTTCCGCCATAGCTATCCTTTTTTCCCTTGCAGGTCTCATTATTGAGAATAATTATAGACAAATTCAAACCGTTCTCACATCGAACAAAAAAACCACCATCACACCAGGCGCTTTTGTATGCGCACCTTATAGAAGTCCTGCCCGACTTCCTCTTCGCTCCCCAGCACATCGTATGAAGCCTCCGGCAAAACCTTCAGCAGATCCTCCCGGGTATCCGGATCAGATCCGCATATCTCCATGACCTGCATCGGTTGCATTCGGTTGAAAATCTCCGTCATCTTCAACAGTGAGATCGACGAGAAGGTATTCCTGAAGTCTAATTTAATATCCGCTATTCCGACCAATTTTCCATTACTCCTTTTTGATTGACGTAACATTGTTCGCAATATTCAGGCCAATCTGACGCAAGATACTCCTCATATTTTGGAAATTATTATTTTATTTTTTTATATTAAAGAGTTAGATAATTTTGCATAAGATCAATATGATTGAAAAACCGAACAAAGATGATTAAGGTTGCCACGGATATGCTAAGCAGTAAAGACAGTAATCCTTTACAGGTGTTAAGGTTTACAGGTGATCAGTCTCTTAAGAACATACTTTGCGAAGGGGCTATTCCTGTCCATTGGGGTTGAACATGCATGGGCGTGAGCTTGACGGATACTGGAAGACAGTAGTGAATACCCTTCGGGACGGGATAATGATAGTCAATACCCGTGGTGCAATAGTCTCAGTCAACAAGGCATTCGAGCAGATTACCGGGTATTCCCGAGAGGAGCTCATCGGCCGTTCCGGTGAAATTCTCCACTCTGAAGCCTGCAACGAGGCCTTGGCAAAGGGTGTGGAACACAGGTGCACTTTTCAGGAGAGTGAAACAGATCAGCGCAAATGCCGAATTCGACGAAAAGACGGGGTAATAATCAACGCTTTGAAAAATGCCGCACTTCTCCGTGATGCCGGCGGTACGGTAATCGGAGCCGTTGAAACCCTTGCCGACCTCTCAGAAATCACCGAAAAAGACAATCAGTTGGAGGCTTTTCGGCTGCACCTGCATTCCGGTGATGAGTTCCACGGCATTGTCGGCAGCTCTGTGCCGATGCAGCGGGTTTTCGACATGATTGAAAACGCCGCCGGGTCCGACGCCCCGGTCATCATCTACGGCGAAAGTGGCACCGGCAAGGAGCTGGTAAGCCGAGCCATCCATGAGATCGGTATGCGCAAAGATCAGCCTTTCGTCAAAGTCAACTGTGCCAGCCTAACCGAATCCCTCCTCGAAAGCGAACTCTTTGGACATGTCCGCGGTGCCTATACCGGCGCCTACAAAGATCGGGTTGGTCGCTTTGAAATGGCTAACAATGGTGATATTTTCCTCGACGAGATTGGCGACCTGCCCATTCCGACACAAACGAAACTCCTGCGGGTGCTGGAAGAAAAGGTGCTCGAACGGGTCGGCTCGAGCAGTCCCATTGCCACCGACGTCAGAATCATCTCAGCCACCAACAAGGACTTGATGCGTTTAGTGGAAAAAGGCGAATATCGAAAGGATTTCTTCTTCAGGATCAATGTCATCCCTCTCTTTCTCCCTCCCCTGCGTGACCGGGAGGGAGATATTCCCTTGCTCTCAGAAAAGCTTTTCCAAAAAATGCGTTTAAAAAGCGGCAAAGCCATAACCGGCATCAGCAGGGAAACCATGGAAATACTTGTCAATCACAGCTGGCCCGGCAATGTCAGGGAATTAAAAGGGGCCTTTGAGTACGCCTTTGTCACCTGTCATGAAGAAATAATTCGCCCCTGCCATCTGCCCGAAACCATTTTGCGGCCGAAAACCGCCCAACAGGCTACTACTCCGAGAAAAACCGCCTTCAATCTCCAGGCGATTGAAAAACAGGAACTGCTGGAAATCCTCGAGCGAACCGGAGGCAATCAGTCCAAGGCCGCCGAAATCCTCGGGGTTTCGCGGGTGACCATTTGGAACCGGATGAAACGCTACGGGATCGATGCCAAGAGGATGATTGAGGTACATTAGAGATTGGTCTGATATCGAACCCCTAATAAAAAAGGCCGAAGGATACATAACCATCCTTCGGCCCACATCGAAACATTCCCGCTATTAAACCTCAACTGCCGATTTTATCGTAATACATTTTCAGATCGTAATTGAGAAAATGGTCAATTTTTGTCAGGCTCCTGCCGTAGCCGCTCCATAAATCGTTGACGGTCAGGCCAATGAGATTTTGCCTGGCCTTGAATTCCATCTTACGCCAGAGATTTCGCCGGTAATCGTTGTCGAGAACGACAAGACCGGCCGAGTTGGCAAGAGATTTCTTCAACAACCGGCGAAAGGCAATTTTGCTGTAGCCAAAGGCACCGAGGAACAGAGTCACCAAGGCCAGAACACCCGGAACCACCAGAGTGAACGGTGCAATCGTCCCGCTTTTCAACGAGGCCAGGAGGGTGGTATCCGGAAAAGAAAAGAAGGTGGAAAGAAATAAGTCACCGAAAAGAAATAGGATAATTGCTAACCCGAAGGTGACATTGGCAAATTTCCAGAACAGTGTATTGGCCCGCTTGAGAAATTCGCCGACCGCCTGGGCAACAATCTGCACCTCGTTAACCTGCCTATCGATATCTTCGAGGATATGGTTGATACGAAAGCTCGGTGCCTTTTTAATCTTTTCGATCAACTGTTCCCGCTCCTGCGGCCAGTCTTCAGCCACGGTCTTGAGGTTGGCAACATGGGGTGAATAGGTAAGGTAAATATGTGGAATATCCTTGCGACCGGTCATCTGCGACATATTCCAGCACAGGGTGCCGTAGGAGCGGGTAAAATCGCTGAGGTTGTCGCATTCGTCGATTCGACTCATGACAAAAACAATACGGTGCTCCCCTGATTTTTCCGGCAGGGTGTTGCGGATGGCGTCATAGGATTCCTTAATGGTCCCGGCCTTGTGCGGATCAAACATGAGAACTATGAGATCGGCCATCTTGGCAAATTCACCGAGAACCTTCATATAGTCATAACCCCGGTCATTTTCGCTGGTGGCGTCGAGCATCCCCGGGCTGTCGATAATTGCCATATTCTCCAAGGCAGGGCTGACGATCTGCTTCATGCAGATATGCGAGATGAGTCTTTCGCCAAACTGCTTAAAAAGTCCAAAAGGCAGTTTTTCATCATTGACAAGTGTCGAACCGGGTGTTTCCGCACCTGATATTCCCGGATCGCAAGTGATGATAGTAAAGGAATCATCGGTGGGGGCCTGCCCCGTCCGCTGAATATTCTGACCGACAAACTCGTTGATCAGGGTCGACTTGCCGGACGAATAATTGCCGATGATGAGGACAATCGGCTTCCATTTCAAGGAGGCATCAATACCGCCAAAATCCATTTTGTAACGCTCGAACAACGATTCGAGTTTTTTCTTCACCTTGGTCTGTAATTGCTTTTGCAGTTCTTTTTCATTCATCATATGACCCACGTTGATATTTGATCTGACAGGCTCATTATCCAAAAAAGTTCCTTATCTTACTCCAACTGGAAAAAACTCTCGAACAATAAATTCGATCAAGACACCGCAGCGACCCTTTCAACGGTCACCCCACTGTTCCATAATAGGTCAATGAGCTCATCATTATCATTTTCTTTGATATGGACGGTGACCAGATGATGCTCCGAGCTATACCCATAGTGCTGGGAAATGGCGAGAATCTCTTTGTTTTGTTTTTGAAAGGACTTGATCATTCTATAAAAGGCCTCGGGAGTTTGATCAATTTTCAGGTCAAGCCGCGTTCCCGCCTGCCCGCCGGTCATGATCTCGAGAAATGCATCGAGGATATCGGTAATACTGAGAATTCCCACGAGTTGCATGTCTTCGACCACGGGAAGGCCGTCGATTTTATTGCGTCGCATCTTCTTGATCGCCTCAACCAGGGTGTCGTCCGGTTCGACGGTGATCGGCGATGCCGTCATAACCGTTCGTATTTCCGTGTTAGCGGCGATGAATTCCTCTTCCGAGGCTCCCTCTGCATCAAACATTGACGGCATCACCTTTTCCAGGTCGCGGGGGCTTATGATACCAACCAGCAGCCCCTCCTCAACCACCGGCAGGCGTCTGATCTTGTGACCCTTGAGCATTTTTTCGGCTACGGCGATAGTCTCGTTCGGCGCAACGGTCACAACTTCGGTCGCCATCCACTGTTTCACAAACATTGCTGTACTCTCCTTTTCCTTTGCGTTTATACCTCTTCTATCGCTACTGCCTTCAGGCCATTGCCGTCAGAGTGAAATTCAAGTTTGCCGGTATCGCTGTTAAGAACAAAGTGACCTTCTCTGTAGGATTTTTTCAGGGTTGCCTCGATATTACCGATACGAATGACAGCACCGCTGCGGATCAGCTCTTTAATCGTTATTTTTTGGCGGCAGGCGTAGCGCAGGCCACCTGACCGATCATACTCGCCGACACCGGGAACGAGGTTATACGAAGCAAGAGAGCTCTTGGCATCGGCGAGTTCCTCCTTCAGCTCAGTCAACTCGTCACTACCAACCGCCGCGCCATAGCGCCGATGCCAGGCATCAACAGCGGCCTGTGCCTGGTGAAAAGTTTTCAATAATTTATAATATCGGGCATATCTCTCCGGCATGGTTGCTGCGGCAAGCAGGGAATTGGGACTGGTATCGGTGTCGACCTCGACGGCCGTTATACTGCCGCCGGCAAAGAGATCAGAACTTACCACCCTGGCCTGGCCGGTGAAGACAATATCCTGCAGACACCTGATTTCGGCATAATACGCCTCGCGGCTGACCCGCACCGATCCTTTGCAGGAAATTGATCCATTGTCGATAACCGGGATATCAACATCGCCAGCGGCCTCGACCCTGGCCTCCTCTCCCATGATCCCGCCGCGAATTATCACATTGCCGCGACTGCTTATATGCGCCGACTCGACACTGCCGCCGATCAGCACATCGCCACCGGTGGCAACTTTGAAGCCAGGCCTGACCGAACCACTGATTTCCACCGCATCCCGCGATTCTACATTGCCGGTCTGAAAATCGATATCGCCGGAAATGCTGAGCTTGGCGGTCACCCGGACGCTGGTGTCGGTGACCGCCGACAGCACTCCGGCAATGGCGGCATGGATCTCCCCGGTAGTCTCGTCATAGAGAACATCCTCGGCCGTTTTGATAACCAAATCCCTGCCCGGTATCTGCGGCACTTCATGGCCGTAGACATTTACTCCGGGTAGGCCGGCGGTTGCCGCAACCTTGGTGGCCAGAAGCTGCCCCTTATCAACTCCGGTAAACACATGCCGTTCGCGAAAATCCATATGGCCGTCACCAAGCTCCTTACCGACCTGAGTATCCACCGCGATATCGATTCGCAGCCAACCGTTTTCGCCATTCACCGGCAAACGGCCGCGAGCAATAACCTGATTTTTATGTGGCCGCTGTTCGGTGTGCACTGCAGCGATACAGGCAGATATGTTCTTTTCCCGCACACCTGAGCGGACACCAGCCTTTTCAAGCATCGCCATAATTTCCCCTGACCCGGGCAGCGAATTGCCGGCAACAGGTGGGTAAAGATTCATTTTCACCGTCCAGCCATCCTCACTGATAAAAAAGAGCGGTTCGAGATCGATGATGATCTTTTCCCCCGAAGCTTCCTTGGCTCGCACCATTTGCGGATAACCAGGGCGTTGTCGCCAGCAAAGCCCTCTTGTCGGCAGAAAGCTCCACGCCTTCACCGGGAATCAGTTCGATTTCAGCCTTTGCATTAACGGCCTTCCCTGCCGCTCCCTGGCTCCCGTCTTCAAGGGCAACGAGCATCGCCCCCGCCGGCATCAGTTGACTGATGGTAAAGGTCTGGCGATCCTCCTCCGATCCAGAGGTCAAGGTTTCTGTAAGAAAAAATATTTTCAATCCCGCTGCCACACCTTCCTCCAGATTTAACCACAAAATGAGCGTTGCGCCATCGGCTGAACAGAATCACCGACTGTAACATGTTTCTATTATACCACATTTTACCGGCAATTTCTTTGCTTTGCTAACTTTCCAAATCTCTTTGAGACCAACGGAGCAAAAATCTCGATTCACAGCGACCTGCCGCCGAGAGGCAAGGTCTCCTTGAGAAATTGACAATACGTCTTTCTGGGCAAGAGAAACGCTTCTGAGAATTTGACCGCCAGGGTAATCGATGACTCCGGCCCCGGTGGAAAAGATGATGTAATCAACAGGCATACTCCCCATCGATCCGCAATAGCCAAGCCTTTCCATAAGCATTGCCGGGGAATGGTTGGATCTGCCGGTGGCAAGAGCCACCAGAATCTCTGCCCGCTGCATGCGGGTGAGGGCCGCTGGATCCTCCGGAGTAACTTTCCTGTCGTCATTCAGCAAGGTGCCGTCCTTTCTCTGCATTCTTTTTGACTTAACGCCGCTCATCTGGTAACTTCTTCTCACCTTAACAAATGCTCACAATCGCCAATTTTCTTTTCATTTCATATTGATAAATACAATGTTTGACACCCAAATTCCAACAGTGAACAGCGAATTCAAGCTCGAACGATTCGATAACGAGATCCTTCTCTATTCCGTTACCGATACTACAGCAGTCTACCTTAACGAAACAGCTTTTTTGGTATACGGCATGTGTAGTTCAGGGCAGACGATCGGAGAGATCATTGCCCTGCTGGAAGACGCCTATCCAGACCAGAAACCTACCATTCGCACTGATGTCACGGCGGCGCTCAATCAACTCATTGACAACGGCGCTCTGCTTCTCGATGAGTGATGACAATTGCGGCACGTTTCGGGTCGGCCTGTTCGAAATCGACGTCGACATCGATTACAACAGCGATGAATCGCGAGAGTTGATCGAATTTCTGTTTCAAGACCTTCCAAGAAGCGGATCTCCCGTCTCAGATCGGCGATTTGAGGTGCTGATAGTTGGT
>CAVWHG010000010.1:0-32560 GCA_963754865.1 uncultured delta proteobacterium
CTACAGTTGTTTTTTAGGTGCCGGTGCCGGCTTGCTGTCATCAGTCGAAACCTGCTTATGTGCCGTCGAAAAGTCATCAACGGCAGCGCCATGCCCTTCAACCTCGACAAAGTCACCTGCTCCAGGGATCTTGGCACCAAGTAATTCTTCAATATCCTTGACGTTTACCTTGAATTTAACAAAGGCATTTCCTTCCGTATCCCAGCCATAATCCACTAAATCGGCAAGATACGTGGTCGCCATAACCTTGACCTTAACCACATCCGAGCTCAGCATATAATTCTCAACTGTTGTCTGGCTCTCAAGGGTGAAGCCAACTACCACCTTCACCAAATTCTTGTAGCCATCCAGTTCAGCTGCGCGTAATGCCTTGATCGGACCGGCGTTGGCCGGTGTTGATGTGGCAAAACCCACTCTTTTAAAGGTCTTACCTTTAAGGCTGAGAACCTGGCCGTCAATATTGGTGATCTCATCCAAGTTAATCGACGCGGTCGCTTGCGCTATATCCTTTTCGGCATCGTAAACAACCTCATCAATTTTGATACCTTGAATATCTGCGGCGGTTTTTGATTCAGTCTTGCCGGTGAAACTGGCGGCAATCATATCAACCACCTCTTCACTTGATCTGATTTTCAGACCATATACCGACTCGACAATGGCACGTTCAGCAAGTACCCTGGCCGCACGGGTTGACATGATCTTCTTATTGCCCGCCCAAGCAGTACCGGCAATTACCACCGCGAACATCAGCATCACCAGAACTATTCTGATTTTTGATAACATGGTTGCTTGCTCCTTTATTTATTAACTAACGACGACACATTGTTGCCTTGCAGAGCTCAATTACCAGTCATCAGCAGTAAGTTGGCGACCAAATTTCTTGGGCGGCTTCGCCGCTGCCGCCGCAGCAGCGGCTGCCGGTGGTGAAACTGCCGCAGGGCTCGGCGTTGTAGTCGCTACAGCAGCCACCGGCGCGGCTGCAGGGGCTGCAGCAGCAGTTGGCGCTGCTTTTCTCTGGGCCACAGGTTCCGCTGCTGCCTGAACTTGTGCTACCTCCTGCACTTGTTGTACCGGTGCCGACCCAGTCTGCGTCGGAGCCTCTTTCTTTACCGCCTTGGCCGCAACCTTTCGTTCTTCCGGCTCCGCTACGCCCTTTTGCATTTTAGCAAAATATTCGTTCATCCTCTGCCTTTTACCAAAGGCCTCACGGGTGACCGGAATGGACAAATAGAGCTTGGTAAACAGTGCTTCACTGATACCACCCGGATCTGCAGCGCCCAGCGTTGCGTCAAACTGCTGCAACGCCGCTACCGTCTTACTGTCCATGCGATTATTGATGCTCACATCATAGCCGTGCAAGGTAAGCCATTGCTGAGCGGCCCCCACCCGATCTTCACGTCCCATCCGGTGGTAGGTTTCCGATATTGAATCAAGGACTGTTTTATCAGGTGCAGCGTCATCGCCCATCAGCCGCCAGTAGGGTAAAGCCAGATATTTGCCGATCATCTGAATCATGCTCACCTGGACCAGAACCCTTACAGCCTCATGTCGCCCCTGAACCTTCTTGATTTGACCTTTCAAACCGAATGTCGGTCCAAAAAGAGTAATGCCAACCTCTTCTTCACGGAGTGCCTTATGAACCTCCATGCTGTTGGTGGTCGACATCCGTGGAATTCCAGCCAAGGTCTGGAAATCTTTCAGATTGAAATCGAGAGTGATCCGCGCTTTACCCGTTTTCGAGGTATCTCCATAGCTTATCCCGGCAGTTTTCGAGGGAAACCAACTCGGCACACCGCCAAACTCTGCTTCAACATCCAGGTTGGTGCCTTCACCGCGGGTCTCAAGACCTCGATCAAACTCGGTAATGCCACCGGTGATAACAACATCGGGTATCGTTTTTTTATCAAAACTGCTATACCCGGAAACCATCTGATTCTGTATGTAGGACGGATTGTATTCAATAAATCGTACATTGCCACCAATGGAATTGAGGGTACTTTTCATGATTTCAGTAATGTTCCGCTGGATCTCGCCACCGCTGGTCGTGGCAGTTCCCGTTTCATCCTGAATGTCCTGACTCTGCACCTTCATCAGCCCGGTGTCGTAAATCTGTGACATCAGACCGAGATCGATCAACGCCTGGGAATAATTGGTTATCTTCACTACAGGTGCACTCTTTTCCAGCTCGATATTGACATTCTTAGGATTCATCTCTCCGCAAGATGACAGCAGAACGAGAGCCAAGCTCAACATGAAAACACTCATACCGCTCCTGGCTCTCGTGAAACCAACCGACTGATAGACGATGACAGCTTTGCTGTGTCTCATATTTTGTTATCCAATATGTTGAAGAATGGCTTTAAACAAATTTGCCTGGCCTTTAGTCTGAAATGTTTGTCTTGGGGCCTTTGCTTTGATCGATGATATAAATATCACCCTTTACATTACTTCCAGCACCCAAGACCACGCTGTTCATGTTGGAGCTGCCGGAATCACTGCCAACCTTGTCTTTATCGCCCTTTTTAGTCATTGCTTTGGCTTTGGCGTTCATGACAATGAATTTGATGTTTACATCCGGTTTTCCCATTTCATCATCCTTTTCAATACCGTCATCGGTAAATTTGGAGATACCATCATCCAAATCCGATGCCTGCGCCATGTTTATGGCAATAAAAGAGAAAAAGGACATCAAGAATAATACCCGTATCACTTTCATATCGTATCTCTCGTTTGCTATGAAGATGCCTGAATATCAAGGATAACTGAAATCAAAACACCGGCCCTCAGCAAGAACCTTTCCATGGAGGAAAAAGGTTCTTGCTTTCTCGCCAACCACTTTCTTGCTATTCTACAGTAACGGATCCCATGCTCGCTTCATTGCCTTTACCAATGGCAATATTTGCAGCCTGTTTTACATCGGATTTATTGGTGATAACGCCGGTCTTGCCAACCGTGCTGTTTTTAATATCAACAGAACCCATGTTGGCGGTGTTATTCTCGCCAATGGCAATATTGGCCGCCTGCTTGACCGTGGAGGTGTTGGAAACCTTGCCGTCAATCTTGGCATCCTTCATGTTGATTGAACCCATATTGGCCGTGTTGCCTTTGCCGATGGCAATGTTGGCAGCCTGCTCAACAGTTGATTTATTGGTTACTACACCGGTCTTGCCGATTGAGCCGCCATCCATATTGACGGAGCCCATGTTGGCTTTGTTGTTCTCGCCAATGGCAATGTTGGCCGCCTGTTTTACCGTAGAGTCGTTGGTCAGTTTGCCGTCAACCTTGGCGTTCTTCATGTTGATCGAGCCCATATTCGCCTCGTTGCCTTTGCCGATGGCGATGTTGGCAGCCTGCTCAACGGTCGATTTGTTGGTTACCACACCGGTCTTGCCGATTGAGCCGCCTTCCATATTGACGGAGCCCATATTGGCTTTATTGTTCTCGCCGATGGCAATATTGGCAGCCTGTTTGACGTTAGAGGTATTGGTCAGTTTGCCGTCAACCTTGGCGTTTTTCATGTTGACCGAGCCCATATTGGCCTCGTTGCCTTTGCCGATGGCAATGTTGGCCGCCTGCTTGACGTCGGACTTATTGGTTACCGACACCGGTCTTGCCGATCGACCCGCCTTCCATATTGACCGAACCCATATTGGCCTTATTTTTCTCACCAATGGCAATATTGGCGGCCTGTTCAACCGTAGAGGTGTTGGTCAATTTGCCGTCAACCTTGGCGTCTTTCAGGTTGACCGAACCCATATTGGCCACATTCTCTTTACCGATGGCAATGTTGGCGGCCTGTTTGACGTCGGATTTATTGGTCACCACACCGGTCTTGCCGATCGACCCGCCGTCCATATTGACCGAACCCATATTGGCCTTATTTTTCTCACCAATGGCAATATTGGCGGCCTGCTCAACTTTCGAGTCGTTGGTCAACTTGCCGTCGACCTTGGCATTTTTCAAGCCTATTGAACCCATGTTGGCCTCGTTGCCCTTACCAATGGCAATGTTGGCGGCCTGTTTGACGTCGGATTTATTGGTCACTACTCCGGTCTTGCCAACCGTTGAATCTTTGATGCTGACAGATCCCATGGCAGCTTTATTGTCCTCACCTATGGCGATATTGGCAGCCTGTTCAACAGTACCGGTATTAGTTACTTTTCCGTCGATTGTTGAAGCTGCCCAACCGTTGGAAATACTCATAGCCATAACCAATCCCAATGCGCTCACTAACAGTGTTTTTTTCATAGCTTTGTCCTCATTTCATTTTTTGGTCTTCATCCCATTACAATCGGGAACCTTCCCGCTTAATGAGCCTGTCTTTGATTGTAAGTCCCAAGGTATCAACGAAAGGTTCATAATTTTTGAAACAAAATTTAAAATGCAGATATTACCTCTCAAACACGGCCAATTATTTTTTATACACTGATCTCGAAACCTTTTGCCAACCATTCGCCCCCATCCGTGAAGTCTGGAAGTTTCAACGTCCCCTGTTTTTCCGTTTTTTATGGAAAAAATCAATAATTCCGGTTATTGCTGCGTAACCGTTCACCAGGGCGAAAGACAGAGTACGTCTAAAGCTACCGCCGTGCTGGATGGCAACGAGAAAAGAGTATTTCAATGATCACCTCATTGGCCGAATTGTCTGCTGAACGTACCAACTTTTTTCATGGGTCTTATTAATTTATTCTGTTTTGAACCTTTTCCAAACACCCAGGGACATATGAATAAGGATGGAGAGCTCTTACAAGAGAAGCGTCTGGTGGAGCTGGTGGCAGCAGGTGATTCCTCTGCGTTCCGACAACTCTACGATCTGTCGTATGGCAAGGTCGCCCGCTATGTACAAAAGGTGGTGAGTGATCACAGCCTGGCCGATGATATCCTTGTCCAGACGTACATGGTGGCATGGCAGAAGGGCGCTACCTTCAAAGGAAGCGGGAGGATTACCACATGGTTGATCGGCATTGCTCGAAACATTATGTTTCGGGAGTTCAGTAAAGTTAAAAAATATGTGCCTTTTGAGGAAGAATACGGTGTTGCGGATACACAGAGTCAGTTTCAGGTTGAGGTCGAATCGACAAACGCCGCCTTGAAAGCTGCCCTGCAAACTTTAAAAGTGAAACATCGGGAGATTCTTGAATTGGTTTTTTACCAGGAATTCAGTTATGTGGAAGTGGCAGAACTGATAGGGATACCGGAAAATACCGTTAAAACAAGAGTTTTTCACGCAAAACAGGCACTCAAGGACGTGCTGGAAAAACACAATATCACAGGCTATGACAACTAAAGACCACAACCTATCGGATTTGATTCCCGATTACTGCAACAATAGGCTGGATGCAAATGAAAAGGCTGATTTTGAACACCTTCTCCAGGAAAATCATGAACTCTTGGATGAGTGCAACGATTTTCAAGGATTCCAGAAACTGTATCGGCGGATCGACCCGGCTGAACCATCGCCGTCAGATGCGATCTTTAATCAGATTTCCAGCCAGGCCTGCGCCCACCGGAAAATGGAAAAAAAGGCACCCGTACAGTCGCGCCCCCTGGCGGAATCCATACACTATGTATGGCAGCAGATTCGTGAATCCATAGCCGTGCCGTGGATGCTTGCCGCTGCGCAGACTGTGGTAATCGTGCTCCTGCTGATCCCTGCTCCACAGCAAAATACATATTCAACTTTAAGTGCAACGGAAGTGGCAGCAAATGCTGAAAAAATCGGCATTAATGTGGTCTTTCGGCCAAACGCCCTGGAGTCTGATATCCGTAGCTTGCTGCACACCATCCAGGGATCAGTCGGCAGTGGGCCTAGCAGGGAAGGGCGCTATGTGGTCAGTATCAGCAACCGAAGCGACCTTGATAGGGCAGTGCAAACATTAAAAGAGTCGGAAATTGTCTTATTTGCGGAGCCGATTCATTGAAAAAATTCCTCAATTTCGTCCCAACTGGTGAAAACGACCCGTCAGGGACGTCGCTGCAAGTAACCTGGTGATCCCATGCTAAACTGCTCCAGTCCTGGACCGGTCATCAAAGCAGTAAAACTGTGGGTTGTCCTGTTCTTCCACCTCACCACCCCCCTTGTATTTGCGGAATCCAATATTCAGGGTAATGTCATCAACGCTCCAAGCAAAATTGAAAATAGCACCAATATTGCAGCAGGCAGCGATAACGAGGCATTGCACTCGTCTATTGCACTGAAAGATACCAAGATGAGCGGCACTGTTACCAACAGTGTGCAGAGCGATACTGCGGTGAACGCTGCTGCCGGCAAGAGAAACGTTGCCGGCCAGGGTTCTATTTCCCTTTCACGAGGGACAATCGAGGGATCTGCAGTCAATAGTGTTGCGACAAAATCGACAAGTAATATGGCCATCGGTACGGACAATAAAGCCGATCAGGGAAGTGTTCGCGTAGAAAACAGCAGGGTTCGCGGTACAGTGATGAACACTTCCACAATGCAGAAAAGCACCAATATGGCAGTGGGAAACAGCAACTCAACATCTCAGGCGGCAATCGTCATGGATGGGGGGCAATTGCGCGGCATAGCCGTTAATAATGCTACAGGTGAGAATGCCATCAACGCTGCCGTTGGTTATAGAAATGAAGCGGTTCAATCGTCCATTGTCGTTGATGGGGATCAGACCGGCAGCGGGTCCACCGCAACCATGCCGCAAAATACTTTTCACGCAGGTTCAGGCAGCACCGGGCAGGGAGAGCGCAGTACCTTGGCAAATACAGGCAGAAAAAGGGCGCAGGGCTCAGAGGAGCAGAAGACTGCCCGACATGTATCCGGCCAGGTTGTTTTTCTCGTTGATAATGACAAGGCTGGTCTTGCCGGTCTCGATCGGGTTGCTAAAAAGTACCATCTCAAGGTAGGTGAGAAAACAGTCCTGAAATCGCTCAACCGTATCATGGTGGTTTCTTCCACTGCCAAGGACGCGGCAGAGATTGCCGAGGCACTGAAAAATGAGTCCGGGGTATATAATGCCCAGCCCAATTATGTCTTTGCCACGATGGGTCGGCAAGATCCTCTGAGTTCCATGCAGAATCTGGTCTCGATGCTCGATTTGCAGGAAGTGCACGGCAAGGTCAGTGGAAAGAATATCACCGTGGCTGTTGTTGACACCGGTGTGGAGGTTGAGCACGAGGATCTGCGCTCCCGAATCGTCGGATATCAAAACTTCATATCCGGCAGCGTCTACCAGGGGGAGATACACGGTACCGCAGTGGCCGGAATCATTGGTGCCGACAAAAATGAATACGGCATTGTCGGTATTGCGCCGGATGTGTCGTTGCTGGCACTGCGGGCTTGTCGTCAGGTAAATAAAACGTCAGCCAAGGGAGAATGTTTCTCAACATCCCTGGTTCGCTCACTGGATGCCGCTATCTCAGCCAAAGTGGATGTGGTTAATTTGAGCCTTGGGGCATATGTCAACGATACCCTGCTGAGCATGATGATTGATAGCGGTCATGAGAAAGGAATTGTTTTTGCAGCTCCAGTGGGCAATGACCCGGCAGCAGGGAATATTGCCTTTCCCGCTTCACACGACAAAGTGATCAGCGTTGCCGGTCTGGATGAGCTGGGCAATCCACTGCCCAATAAGCGACTGGCATCCATGGCGGATGCTGTGGCCCCGGCAACACATCTCTTTGTGACGACATCTGGTAACAGTTATAATTTTATTGATGGCACATCCCTAGCAAGTGCTTCCATTTCCGGCATTATTGCCCTATCCATGGAAAAAAAAATTGTTCGGGATCCACCCTGCCTGCCACGCTTTAATAGTGCTGTCCCATGGCCCAAACAGGTCTTTACGTGCCTTGGTTTATAGGCTGGGTCGGCATTGAGTTTTCAACCGCGTTATCATCCATTCTCTATTTAGCCACACGATCTTCGACGAGAAAAGGAGAACAAACATGCTCTACCGAAGAATGCCGAAAAATGAAGACATGCTTTCCATATTGGGATTCGGCTGTATGCGTCTGCCGATGAAGGATAGAAAAATCGACGAAGAACGAGCGATCCGTCAGATCAGGCAGGCAATCGACAACGGAGTCAATTACCTGGATACGGCTTGGCCGTACCATGGCGGAGAAAGCGAAACCTTGCTCGGCAAGGCGCTGCAGGATGGCTACAGGAGTCGAGTAAAGATTGCTAGCAAACTGCCTTCGTGGATGATCGCCTGCCGGGAGGATATGGATCGCTTTTTGGCGGTTCAGTTGCAAAAGCTTGACACCGACCATATCGACTATTACCTCCTCCATGCCTTAAACGGTGCAGTGTGGGACACCCTTGATCGGCTTGGTGTTGGTGATTTTCTTGATCAGGCAAAGGCCGACGGGCGGATCGTCAATGCCGGGTTTTCATTCCATGGCCTGGCGGAGGATTTTAAAAGGATCGTTGATGCATATCCTTGGGATTTTTGTCAAATCCAATATAATTTTCTTGACCAGGAAAACCAGGCCGGTACCGAAGGGCTGAAATATGCGGCAGCAAAAAATCTTGGATTGATCATCATGGAACCTCTGCGCGGTGGCAACCTGGGACTTGCCGTCGCGCCGCCGGCTATAGCGGAGATGTGGAATGTAGCGGCAGTCCGCCGGACCCCAGCGGAATGGGCCCTTCGCTGGGTGTGGAACCATCCGGAAGTCATAGTGGTATTATCCGGCATGAACGAGGAAGCGCATATCGAGGAAAATCTGCGAATCGCCGAAAATGGTCATGCCCTTTCCTTGACCTGGGAAGAACTGGCGCTTGTTGAAAAAGTAAGCCTGAGCTATCGGGAGCTGATGAAAGTTCCCTGTACCGGCTGCGGATATTGCATGCCTTGCCCCGCAGGGGTATTGATTCCCGGCTGTTTCGAGGCCTTCAATAAAATGCATATGTTCGGCGAGGTCGAAGGAGTAAAATTCAGCTATGCTCTGCGGATGAGCGGCATGCTGGCCGATGGTGAGACACGTTATGCTTCGCAGTGTATTGAATGTGGTGAATGCCTGGAAAAATGCCCGCAGCAAATCCCCATCCCTGAATTTCTGGCGCAGGTTGCAGCCGAGATGGAGGATCAGGGTTTGGAAAAACGCCTGAGCATTGCCAGGAAAATGTTCAAGGCGGAAAAATAACCCATACTATCCGCCTGGCGGCCCGATTGATCTGCCGATCCGGCAGAATATTTATTTGATTTTACAAGGTATTTTACGAAAGTAATCAATAGCGGTTACCGGAGCGGTTGCGATTGCGGAGATCATTGCGAATCTGTCGTTCCGTCCAACCCCGATCAATGATAAGACTTCGATAGAAGCGTATTTCTTCTCGCGAAGGCCTCTTGTTCAGAACGTCTTCGAAAGAACGGAGAACTATTTCCGTCGGATCTTCGGCAGATCCTGGGGAAAAATCCTCATATTGATCATCTGCATTCTCTTGCCGGCGCATCGAATCAGAGTGTTGATACCTACGTTCGCGGCGCTCAGAATGGTCGGATATCATGTAAATTACCTTGAACTCAGCCCGGCATCCGTTGCTTACGGTAATCCCTGATTCGCCCGCCACCCATGATTTGCCTTCAATGCAGGGTTTGCTGGAAAGCTGTTGTGTCTTTCTGATTTCCTTAATCTCAGCATTGCGAGGAGCGATCGGCAGCTCACAACGGCGGGGAGAGAATTCCTCACTTTCGCAGCGTATCGTATGTGATATCTGTTCAGATACCGCCGGGTTCGGAAAAATCAAGAAAGCACAAACAATGATGGTTGCCGCAAGGATATTTTTCATATTATCAACCGGGTTGAGAAGAGTATTTTACCGATAAATCAAAAATAGTACTTATTAAGTATACGAGTTGTAAACACAAAGAAAAAGGAGAGAAAGTGGATTCTTACAAAAAAGTGACAGGTTTGGCTGACAAAAATTGATGGGGACGGTGAACTTTCTGGTACAGGAATAGCAAAACAAACATGCAGTCATGACAACGAACTGCTCAATATAGAGAAATACACAATATGTCGACTAACCTGAAAATACTCTTTGCTTTGACACTTATACATTTCACCGGCGATTTTTACACCGCCTTCATCACCCCTTTGTTTCCGGTCTTTGTTGACAAACTCGGCCTTAGCCTGACCCAGATAGGTATTATTGCCGGGACCATGCGTCTCCTCGCCTTTATCATCCAACCAACCGTTGGATATCTCGCCGACCGTTACCAGACGCGGGCCTTTATCTTCATTGGGCTGTCGCTGACCATTGTTTTTATACCGCTTTCAGGCATCGCCCCCAATTTTTGGCTATTGCTCCTTTGTGTCGCTCTTGGTTCGGTCGGCTCCTCCATGTTCCATCCTTCGGTCACCGGCATGGTGCCCCTTTATGCCGGCAGCAAGGCCGGCTTTTCCATGTCGGTATTCAATACCGGCGGCACCCTGGCCTTCGGCCTCGGTCCTCTGTTTATTACCTGGTATGTGGCCTATTTTGGCTTGTCGGCGATGCCGGCAACCATGATCGCCGGCCTGCTGCTTCTGGTTTATCTCTTGCGGGTCATACCTCAGCCGCAGAGTGAGGGGATGAAGCGCAAGAGTTTCCTGGGAGCGCTCAAGGAAAGCCTGGGCGATGCATGGAAAGTCGTGGCCTTGATCTGGTTGGTCATGCTCATGCGGGCCATCGTAGGCCAGTCATTTTTAACCTTTATGCCGGTCCTTTACGTGCGGGAGGGTTTCAGCGTGGTATCGGCAGGGGCCATTTACTCGCTTTTTACCGTTTCAGGCACCGTCAGCGGCTTGCTTTCCGGTCATATCTCCGACCGTATCGGTTTCAAACCGGTTTTTCTTTTTTCCTATGTGTGCATGGCCCCGGCCCTCTGGCTGCTTATGCAGCTGAACGGCAACTGGGTCTATTTCGGTGCGGCCTTGGCCGGTGCCTTTGTTCTGGCACCTTTGCCCCTGGGCGTCACCATGGCCCAGACCCTGGCGCCGAAAGGCCGGTCAATGGTTGCAAGCCTGATGATGGGCTTTGCCTACGGCCTTGGCGGTGCCATCACCCCTATTGTCGGCAAATTGGCCGATTCCTATAGCATTCGCCCGGTCCTCACGGTTATTGCCTTTGTTCCCCTGCTGGCGCTGCCGATTATTGCGCTTTTTCCAAAAACCCATAGCAACGGCTGATGCCGGCAGGACAATCTTACTGATACCTCGCAATCACCATGCTAACTTCCACTGAATTCAGTTCCTTCATTAAAGATATCCAGCATAACTGCAATATCTCCGATGCCAGGGATCATGGTATTTACACCATGTGCACCATGGTCCTCAAACTCCGCAATCTCTACAAATGGGAAAAAGGTCTGCAACCTTGGGAAGAGCCCGAGACAGCTGCTCTTCTCGATTGGATTGAGGCAAAGGAAACCTTCTGGGCGACCATAGTCGACGAGCCTTTTCGTTCCCTCTCTGTATCCGGCAAGATCTTTGCTCCTTTTGATCTCGAAGAAATCAACAGCGCTCTTTTGGGCGAGAAGGTTCAGTACGGTGCCGGATTCGGGCGATCAATGAAGACCATTTATTTTCTCGCCGAGATCATCGAGCAACGCCGAATGGAGGGGTGTTCGGTAGTAGTTTTAGGGCAAGAGTGGGCAAAAGAAATGGCTGCTCCCTTTGCCATGGCGCAGGATGGCTTGATAATTATCCGTAAGGAATCGCTCCGTTTTTTCTTTTGGGATCAAATCATGGAGGTCCGTTCCTCATGGCGCAAATCGATACGCCAGGCCTTACAGCCCTATGGGGTTTATAAGAACGGCACACTTGATCGTGAACTGCTGAAGGCAGCGCTTGAGAACATTGTCGAAGAAGAAATGAATCTGTTTATTTACCACGAAATAGGCGAGATCCGGCAAACGACCCTTTCCTCCGACTCATTAAGGGCTGTCATCGGCCATTTTCCCGGCACGGTGATTGAATTTGTCAGTCGGGCCGTGAAGGATATCCTCGCTGATACACACCCAAGCGGGCTTTTGGCGTACGTTATTCGCGAGCAACGGGAATCATCTCTCGGCTTTTACCTCTCGATGCTCGATGGCTTGAGAGAAAGGTTATTCCCGGAGATAATCGCCGCCTGGCCGCTGTTTCTCACGGATGGTAACTGGGCGCATATCGAAAAGGCGCGTACCACCTGCTGGACGAGAAACCAACAGATGGCCGAGCAGATACACGTGATTTCCCAGGCCATCGGGAGTGATTCGGATGAATTGCTTTCTCGCCGTTTCGATAATCAGATTCTCGAACCGTTGGGACTTGAAAAGCCCAAAGAAGCATAATCTGAAAAACATTTCTTTTGCCATCACCACCGAGAGTTGGTATTGAAAAGTGGATACCTGAAAGAGAAACTCTCCATGGATTATCAGTGGGCAGATTGCTGTTTGCTGGGCGCGGTTTTTTTCCTGTTCCGGAGTAAACTCTTCCCCGCATGACAAATTGCTTTTGCGGCTGGGCATTGGGTGGGCGACGGCATGAAGATGCAGGGGTGGGAATGAAAATGGCTGAAATGTCGAGAAACGGCCGGGACGCGGCTGATAAAATGGGTCGGATCGGCAATCGACCATATTGGATTCTCAGTTTGTCGATTGTCATCAGAGCGATACACCTGATAGGGGCGGCCGTCGTGCTGGCCACCTTTCTTCTCGGCGGCATGGCAAGGCCCCCGGCCCTTTATGCCGGGATAGCCTTTGGCAGCGGCACAGTGCTGCTTTTTACCGAATGGATGAGGCACCGGCAGATTTATCGGGAATTGGCAGGGGTAGCGACCTTTGGCAAGATGCTTCTGCTGGGGGCGGCATATCATGGGTTACTGCCAATGCCGGAGACGGTGTTGCTGATTTTTTTCTTGGCCTCGGTGGCGGCGCATGCTCCGAAACTGGTCCGGCACAGACTTCTTCTCTAACCAACTCGCCGAAAAGTTTCTATGAATAGTTTTCTCAACAAGATAGCGCAGCTTGATTCGATACGCGAGGTGATTCTTCTCTCCCTTCAAGGTGGGTTGCTTTTTTACAGGCAGGTTGGCATATCGGTGATCATTGGCGGGGAAATTGATCGTTGGAACGAGATCATAAACGATTTGGGAAGGCCACCGACCGCAGATTTTGTGTTCAGTGAAGGGCGCTATTATCTTCATTCCACCGACGTCGGCTATTTGATAGTCGGTATGACGAACGATAAAAGTCTGAAAAAAATTCGGGTTGCCTGTGAAAATGTGCAGGAAAAGCTCGTTGATTCGAACGTTCGTAAAAAAGTACTGCTGAAAATGCTGGCCGAGGGTGAGGAGATGACCAAACCTCATCTCGTCAACGCCCTCAACACTCTGGCGGAAGCAGAAATTTCCCAGGTACAGAATCGATCCGTCAAGGTTCAACCTCTTGCAGACGGGAGCAACCCGGAAGACCAGCAGGTCAAGGAGTTGCTGGACAAAGGCCAAAAGGGTCAGGCAATTTCCCTTATCATGCAGCTCATAGCAAGATAATGCCAAGGCAAAATGTTTTCACAGAGCGGAGGATTTGCGTAATAGGCTCATGCAGATTGATTCCATGGCGCTGCTCGAAAGTATTCGTGCCGCAGAAATAATTGAAGAAGAAAAAAGCGCTTCAATCAGTAATGAATATTTGCTGATCTGGAAGGAACTTGTCAATACACTTTCCCCGGAGGAGTTTGCATCTCTCTACCATGCAATGACTGAAAAAAATTATGCCGATGGTGAAATGGTGGTGAATCAGGGGGAGTTTCACTCCACCTTGTTTTTCGTCAACAGCGGGCGTATTCAGATCAGTGCCGTCAGTCAGGGCCGGGAGGTGCCGATCAAAGTCGTTGGTCCCGGTGAGATATTGGGAGGAGACACTTTTTTCGATGTCTCGGTTTGGACGGTCAATGTCGTGAGTAAGGGTGCCTCCCTTTCCTTGCTGACCTGGGAAAGGCTGCAGAGCCAAAAGGAAAATTGTCCTGCCCTTCATTCAAAGTTGCAGGACTTTTGTGCAAGATTTACCTCGCCCAGCAAGTATTTCAGTAAAAGCAGCCGCACCCGAAGGCAGTTCGAGCGAAAGAAGGCGGTTGGTCGGGTAACCATTGACCTCCTCGACCAACATGGTCGGGAAACTGGACTGGCAGCAAGGGGTGAACTCCTGGATCTTTCCAGAGGAGGCGTTGCCCTCACTTTACGTTTTTCCAAGAAAAAAAGTGCCGCGGCACTGTTAGGTAAAAAAATCAGGGTGAATATTCGCCCCGATGTCGCGTCTGTTGTGCTGCTGCGTATCGGAAAAGTCATGGCCGTACGTTGTCATGACTTTATCGGTAACGACTATTCCCTGCATATAGAATTTGACAGCGAACTGAGCAGTGCGGAAATTCAACAGGTTGTCGGCAAGGACCGTTAGAGGTTTTCTTGTATTTTGATTAATGCCTGCTGTCTACCCTGCGCAGGAGTTCAATAATCGTGTCGCGGGGACTGTCTGCCGGAATATTGACAAGAGCAGGCGGCGGCCCAGGCAGAAGTATTCGATTATAAGCCTTGTCGGTGCCAATGTAGGCCACCTGGAAATTGGCAAATTGCGAACTCATTCCCAGCGCATTCAATTGCGAAACCACAATGTCCATGGCCTCGTCATGGCGAATATCCTCAATGCTGCAGTGTATTCCGGCTGTTTTTTTCAACAGGTTTTTGAGACCATCAAGTGGCGAGGTGGCCGGCTTTTCTACCTTGTCAGCATCATCGATTGATACCCCCGTTGTCTCTTGATTAAATGACAGCCCCGAGGGCGAATCATTCGCCAACCGCGAATCATCCGGTGTATTGGTGACTGCAAGCGTGGCAGGTCGGCCATCGTTGTCTTCGGACTCCTCCAACCCCTCCGACTCGTCTTTCATACCCGCAGCCTTCATGATTATCGGCTGCAGGCCGCTGTTGATTGTATCTTCTTGCGGTGGGCAATCATTACGAAAAAAAATCGTTACCGCATCCCAGGTAAAAACCTTTAAGGCAGCGTTTATGCCGTGTAATGCCCCGATCCGTGCATGCACCAGTCGGCCGTCGATGAAATACAAAATGCCTCCCTGCTTCGATTTCTTATCAAGAATACGAATCGTGCAGGTTTTGACGTCCATTTCCATGAGTTGCAAAAAGACCGCCGGAGAAACATCATGCATAATGCCTCCTTCCGCTTCTTTGCGCAGCGTATGCATGATAATGGCGGCGAGTTCGCTGGTTTGGAAAGGTTTGCTGAGATAGGCAACTATATCGCTTGCCGCTGCGAGATGTTGCATCTTGTCTATCGGCATTTCGGAAATTATACCTATGGGGATGTCGGGATAGGTGTCGCGAATATGGCTGATCAGGCTCATTCCATCCATCCGCGGCATTATCAGATCAAGAATCACCAGAGAAAATGGCATTTTTTCAAGCTTTTTCGCGGCATCGAAGCCATCGCTGGCGACGACTGTCGCGAAGTGTTCACTGTATGTCTCTAGATGTTTTACAACGTCAGACCGCAATATCTGGTCATCATCAACAAAAAGAATCTTCCTCAGCATGGCGTGTCTTGGTCTTTACTCCAACTCTCGGTCAATTATGCCTCACCCCATGTTCCGGAGGGCAGAAGGAGGCAGGTTTATGGTTATTCTGCCGGGTGTATAGACACCATCCAGCCAGAGTACCCGGATTTGTCCAAATTTGCGAGAACCGCGGAAATATCTTTTTGCTTATTTCTCCCTTGACATCGACTCGGTAGTTTTTACCTTAACAGCCGATTGCTGTTTTGATCCGGAAACGACTCCGGATGAGGACTTCGTGATGGCGGGGTAGGGCTTTGCTTGCTGTGGAGGACGGCGGGCATGGCTTTTCTGGGAGGACACCGGTATCCTGCGTGAATGAACTCTGCCCCGGCTCATACCGGGGGTTCTGTCTCTTGCCTCTGCAGGTCCGCACTTCTCCTCTTCCCGGTAATCTTGGTGTTTTTTAAGCATGGAGCAGAGGAATGATAAAAGTTGATAATATTACGAGGAGATACGGTGATTTTGCAGCGGTAGACAATGTCTCTTTTGCGATATCGCCGGGAGAGATTGTCGGGCTTCTCGGCCACAATGGAGCAGGCAAGACGACAATCATGAAGATGATTACCGGCTATCTCGAACCGACCAGCGGTACGATCAGCGTCGGTGGCCGAGAGATCAGTGCCGATCGGCGTTTGATTCAGCAGGATATTGGTTACCTGCCGGAAAATTGTCCGGTGTATCCGGAAATGACGGTATTCGATTATCTCGATTATGCCGCAGCGCTGCACGGCCTGGATCAGGCGGAGCGGGTACCGCTTATCGCCCAGGCTATCGCCCGAACCGAGTTGCAGGATAAAGCGATTAAACCCATCGCCACCCTGTCGCGGGGCTATCGCCAGCGTACTGGTGTTGCCCAGGCCATCCTCCACAACCCGGCCATTCTTATCCTTGATGAGCCGACCAATGGCCTTGATCCGACGCAGATTCAGCATATGCGCGGGTTGATTACCAAACTTGCAAAGCATGCGACGATCATCATCTCCACCCACATTCTCCAGGAGGTCCAGGCCATCTGCGACCGGGTTATTATCTTAAAAGACGGTAAAAAGGCCCTCGATTCCCGCCTCGACGCCTTGCGCACCGAAGGACGGCTGCTGCTTTCCGTAAATGCCGAATCCGGTGAGGCCATGACCTTCCTCGGCGCAATTGCCGGAGTGACCCAGGCCGTCCCCTGTGTTCCGGTGGCCCAATCGGGCCCCGGCACGACCTATGCCCTGACCCTTAAAAATAGTGAAAACCGCCACGAGGCGGCAGCGGCCATTGCCGGCGCGGTGCACGATAAGGGCTGGCAGCTCTACTCCATGGGCTTTGAGGTCAGGAACCTGGAAACCGTCTTCGCCGAAATCAGCGCAATTGGGAGGAGTGCATCATGAGAACCATTTTTCGTATTGCCAAAAAGGAGTTTGATGCTTTTTTCAGTTCACCCATCGGCATCATTTTTATCGGCGTGTTTCTGGCGGCAACGCTGTTCATCTTTTTCTGGGTGGAGACCTTTTTTGCCGGCAATATTACTGAGGTACGGCCTCTTTTTAAATGGATGCCGATACTCCTCATTTTTCTTACCGCGGCGGTGACCATGCGTCTGTGGGCCGAGGAACGCCGAGCTGGAACACTCGAATTTCTTCTCACTTCCCCGGTGTCGCCGTGGGCGCTGGTAGTCGGCAAGTTTCTCGCCTGCCTCGGCCTGATCGGAGTCTCCCTGCTCTTGACCCTGCCGCTGCCGATCACCGTCAGTTTCATGGGACCGCTTGATTGGGGTCCGGTCTTCGGCGGGTATCTGGCCACCCTGTTTCTCGCGGCGGCGTATATCGCCATCGGCCTGTATGTCAGCGGCAAGTCGGAAAATCAGATTGTCAGCCTGATCGCAACGGTGCTTCTTTGTTCGCTCTTTTACCTGCTTGGCTCCGACACCCTGAGCGCCTTTTTCGGCAATCGCGGCTCGGAACTGCTTAAGCTCCTCGGCTCCGGCTCGCGCTTTAATTCCATTACCCGCGGCGTTATCGATCTCCGCGATCTGTACTATTATCTCAGTATCATGGGCATCTTTCTCAGTCTCAATATCTACGGATTGGAAAAGATCCGCTGGGCCGATAACCCGGTTAACAACCATCATCGCCGCTGGCAGCTGGCCTCAGGCCTTATCATTGCCAATTTTCTCATCGCCAATTTCTGGCTGGCAGGCATCGGCGTACTGCGTAGCGATATGACCCAAGGTAATATCTATTCCATCTCCGAGGCGACCAGGAGTTATCTGAGCCAGCTCAAGGAACCCCTGCTTATCCGTGGTTATTTCTCCGCCCAGACCCATCCTCTCCTGGCTCCTTTGGTGCCGCGGATTCGCGACCTGATGCAGGAATATGCGGTGGCCGGCGGCGGCAAGGTGCGTGTTGAGTTTATCGATCCGTTGGAGCATCCCGATCTTGAGCAGGAGGCGGGGCAGAAGTACGGTATTCGCCCGGTGCCGTTTCAGACCGCCAGCAAGTATCAGGCGGCGGTCACCAATTCCTACTTCGACCTGCTCATTCAGTATGGCGATCAGTTTCAAGTCCTTGGTTTCCGCGATTTGATTGAGATTAAATCAGCCAGTGAAGAGAAGATCGACGTTGATCTGCGCAACCCGGAATACGATATCACTCGGGCCATCAAAAAAGTGTTGTACAGCTACCAGGGTGGGGGCGATCTTTTTGCCGGGATCGGCAAAAAGATCGAGTTTACCGGCTATATGTCGCCGGATGGGAAACTGCCGAAGGAACTTGTCGCACTGAAAAAAGAGCTGCAGACCATCCTCGCCGACATGGGGAAGGAGGGTGGCGCGCTCTTTACCAGCCGCCTGGTCGACCCGGATGCCGAGGGTGGCAGCGTTGCCGAAAAGATCGGCAAGGAATACGGTTTTCGGCCGATGGCTGTAAGCCTCTTTGACCAGCGTTCTTTCTGGTATTACATGACCCTTGTCAGCGGCGATCGGGTGGTGGAAATACCGCTGCCGGAAGATCTTACCAAGGAGAGCCTCAAGCGGGCAATTGAGGCCGGTCTGAAAAGATTCTCGGCCGGATTCGGCAAAACCGTTGCTCTCAATACCCCGAAAGTTATGCCGCCGATGCCGCAATACGGTATGCCGGGACAGGGAATGCCCTTTGAAATCTTAAAAGAGGTGCTTGGCAAGGAGCATACCATCACCCCAATCGACCTGGCAACCGGTCACACCCCGGACGATGCTGACCTGCTCCTGGTCGTGGCACCGGAGGCGGCCGGTGAGAAGCAGCTCTTCGCCATGGATCAGTTTCTCATGCGTGGCGGCACGGTGGTTATCGCCACTGCGCCTTTTGCCATTGGACTTGACCGTGAACTGGCGGTTGACAAGAAAGCCTCCGGCTTGGAAGATTGGCTGGGTTTTATGGGGGTCAAGATCAATGAAGAGATGGTCCTCGATCCGCAGAACAGTGCCTTCCCGGTGCCGGTGCAGCGCCAGGTTGCCGGGTTCTCCGTCCAGGAGATGAGTCTGGTCAACTATCCCTATTTCGTAGATATTCGACCGGATGCCATGAATCAGGCGAGCGGCCTGACCAGCGGCCTGAACCAGTTGACCATGAACTGGGCCTCGCCGATTTCCATTGACTCCGAAAAGAACAAGGAGCGCAAGGTGCTCCGCCTTCTTGAGAGCTCGGCGAAGAGCTGGACCTCAGCCGAGACCAAGATCCAGCCGAACTTCAAGGCCCACGGAGAACTCGGTTTTGCCGTTGGCGAAAATCAGGGGAAAAAGCTATTGGGGGTGGCACTGGAGGGACAATTCGCCTCATATTTCAGCGGCAAGCCATCACCGCTGTTGACGCAAGGGGAAGAGCAGGCAAAAGAAGCCCAACCCCCTGCACCTGGCAAGCAAGCAGAGGAAAAAAAAGGCCCGGTCATCTCCCGGCAGCTTGATAAGTCGCCGGAAAGTGCCAGGATCATCCTCTTTTCTTCCAATACCTTTCTCAGCGACACGGTTCTCGGCATCAGTTCAAGCGTCATGCGTACGACCTATCTCGCACCGGTGCAGCTGATCGCCAATGCCATCGATTGGTCTCTTGAGGATCGCGGGCTTTTGGCGATCCGCGGCCGAAGCCATTTTTCCCGGCCGCTGCTGCCGATGAACCGGGAGATGCAGCTTGGCTTTGAATACCTCAATTATGGCCTGGCATTTGGCGGTCTGGTTCTGGTCTGGTTTTTGCGAAGACGGGCAAGCAAACGCACGGAAAAACGCCATATGGCATTGCTGCAACAGAGCATGGGGAGGTATTGAATATGAAAAGGACGATTATTATAGCGGCGATCCTGCTGGTGCTGCAAATAGGCCTGGTCCTGGCCCTGCAGATCGGCGGCCGGACGGGAAGCGAGATCTCGAAGCCCGACGCGCCGCTGCTCGGCTTTGCGCCCGATGCAGTCACCACACTGGAAATTACCGGTCCGGACAGCGACCGGATAATAGTACAAAAAACCGGTAATGGCTGGATTCTTCCGGATTCCTTTGTCGCCCCGGCAAGCACCGAGCAGGTTGCCGCCCTGCTTGCAAGGCTTTCCGGTCTCAAGCAGGGTTTTGCCGTTGCCACTTCAGCTGCCGCGGCCAAACGTTTCAAGGTGGCCGACGATCTTTATCAACGCCATGTGCTATTGAAAACAGGTGACAGCGTGGTCGGCGATCTGTATGTCGGCACCTCGCCGGGGTTTCGCCAGATCCATGCCCGCAAGGCCGGGTCGGAGGCCGTGGTTGTGGTTGAGCTCAGTACCTTTGAACTGGAGACTGGGGCCGACAAGTGGCTCGATAAAAGCATGTTCAAAATCAAGGAAGAAGAGATTGAAGCCATCACTTTTGCCGACTTTTCCCTGCAACGAAAGGATAACATCTGGCAGCTCGCAGATCTTCCCGAAGGGCAGACGACAGATGCCAAGGCTGCCGGCGATCTGGCCGCCAAGGCGAGTGGTCTGACGATTCAGGCGGTTCTCAAACCGCAGGATGTTGAGCCTCTCTTTACCAATACTCCGGTTCTGCGCTATACCATAACCCGCAAGGGTGGCGGATTGGCCGAGTTTCGCTTGGTCAAAGGGGAAGGGGACTCCTATGTGTTGAAGCAATCGGAGCGTGATCTCTACAGCAAGGTGCATAACCTGCAGGTGGAGAGTCTCCTGAAAATAAGCCGCGATTCCTTGATAGCCAAAGTGCAGGCAGGGGAGGCGGAAAAGACCGCGAACGAAAGCTCCGACAAGGCGGTGGACGACAGCAGATAAAAGGCGACCCGGTCAGGAGCGGCGGTTCCGCCTCCCGGCCGGGTAAAAAAGGACCTTACATTTTTGCCCGAAACTTGCTATAGCTTGGCCAACTGCCAGGGCAGCATACCGGTCGCGGACCTACCCGGTTAATAAAAACAAGGACGAAAAAGATGAAAACCATTGTTGTCTGTTCCGGCGGACTTGACTCCGTCACCCTCGCCCATAAAGTTGCGGGCGAACATCAATTGCTTGGCCTCGTTTCCTTCCTGTACGGCCAGCGTCACAAAAAAGAGATCGACTTTGCCGAACGGTGTGCCGATCGGCTTGGCGTGCCGTTTCTGCCGATTGATATCTCTCCTCTTGGCGCGCTGCTCAGCGGCTCGGCCCTCACCGATGAAATCACCGTGCCTGATGGCCACTACGCCGAAGAGTCCATGAAACTCACCGTCGTACCAAACCGCAACGCCATCATGCTGACCATCGCCTACGGCATTGCCGCGGCGCGGGGGGCGGAGGCGGTGGCAACGGCGGTGCATGGCGGCGATCATTTCATCTACCCCGACTGTCGCCCGGGTTTTATTCAGGCCTTTCAAACCATGCAGGATCTCGCCCTGGATGGTTTGGCACGAATCACGCTGTACACGCCCTTTATCACCGCCACCAAGGCCGACATCGTCACAACCGGGGCGCGCCTGGCAGTGCCCTTTGACAAAACCTGGTCCTGCTATAAAGGCGGCGAAATGCACTGCGGCCGTTGTGGTACCTGCGTCGAACGTATGGAGGCCTTCGTTTTGGCCGGTGTTGCCGACCCGACGAAATACCAAGACGGTCTCTACTGGCGACAGGCTGTGGCCCGCGCCAAATCGAGTGGGGTGGCGTAGATGTATACCATTACCAAAGAATTTAGCTTTTCCGCCTCGCATCAACTCTTCGGATTGCCGGACGAGCATCCCTGTGCCCGGCTGCACGGCCATAATTACACCGTTCTCATTGAATTGCAGGCAAGGGAGCTGGGTCCCACCGGTTTCGTCCGCGATTATCGGGAGTTGACCGAGTTCAAGACCTATCTTGAGAACACAGTCGATCATCGCCATCTCAACGATCTTCTCGGCAACGCCTTCGTCACCGCCGAGTGTCTTGCCCATCATTTCTTCTCCTGGTGCAAGGACCGCTGGCCGGAGGTGTCGGCGGTGCGAGTCAGTGAGACGCCGAAGACCTGGGCGGAATACCGGCCATGAGCACCGCTCTAAGCATGAAAATCTGCGAGATTTTCGGGCCCACGGTTCAGGGAGAAGGTTCTCTCATCGGCCTGCCGACGGTCTTTGTCCGCACCGGCGGTTGCGATTACCACTGTCGCTGGTGTGATACCCTGTATGCGGTCGAGCACCGCTACCGCAGCCTCTGGACGAATATGTCGGCCGAGGAAATTCTCGCCCAGGTTGGGCAGTTAAGCGGTGGGCAGCCAATACTTGTCTCTCTTTCCGGCGGCAATCCGGCCCTCCAGCCCTTGGATCGCCTGTTGCAGTGCGGCAAGGCACTGGGGCATCGATTCGCCATGGAAACCCAGGGCAGTCTCGCCAAACCTTGGTTTTCCGATCTTGAGGTGCTGACGCTCAGTCCAAAACCACCCTCCAGCGGCATGACAACCGACTGGCAGAAATTGCAGGAGTGTGTTGCTGCGGCAGGAAAGGCGGTAGTATCCCTGAAACTGGTAGTTCTTGACGAAGATGATTACCTTTTTGCCCGCCAGGTGGCGCAGCGATTTTCAGGGCTGCCGGTGTATTTGCAACCCTGCAATATGCGCTCTGATGGGGACGGAGACTTTGCTGGAAGACAGGCAAGCCTTGAATCATTACGCTGGCTGGTTGCCAGGGTTCTAGCCGACGGCTGGTATGCAGCACGGGTACTGCCGCAACTGCATGTGCTCCTCTGGGGCAATAAGCGCGGGCGATAAAGAACGCCGAAGGAGAAACCAAATGACCCAGGAAACCATGTACAGCAATCTCACCCAGCTGGGCGGCAAATCGATACTGCCGGAAAGCCCCGAGGCGGCGATTCTCGAAAGGGTGCCGAACCCGCAGCAGGGCCTAGCCTATCTCGTCCGTTTTACCGTCCCTGAATTTACTTCCCTGTGCCCGATCACCGGACAACCCGATTTTGCCCATCTGGTCCTCGACTATCTGCCGGGCGACTGGCTGGTGGAGAGTAAATCTCTGAAGCTATTTCTCGGCTCCTTTCGTAATCACGGGTCGTTTCATGAGGATTGTACAATTAAAGTTGCCAGGCGTTTGGTTGACTGTATCGCTCCGCAATGGCTGCGCATTGGTGGCTACTGGTATCCACGCGGCGGCATGCCCATCGATGTGTTTTTCCAGACTGGCGAGCCTCCGAAGGGTTTGTGGATTCCCGAGCAAGGCGTATCGCCATACCGCGGTCGCGGCTAGAGGGAGGCAGCCATGAAAACCATGAAACCCACTGTTTATTCGACCGACCATGGGCGGATCTGTCCCGATTGCGACAAGCCGGCAGTTTCCTGCATCTGTGGGCAAAAGAAGGCTGGACCTTCCAATAAGGGCGGCGTCAGAGTCGGTCGTGAGACCAAAGGACGGAAGGGCAAGGGAGTGACCGTTATCAGCGGCCTGCCTCTAGATGCTGCCGGCCTGGACGCCCTGGCCAAGGAGCTGAAAAAACGCTGCGGCTCCGGTGGCACCGTTAAAGATGGGGTTATCGAGATTCAGGGCGATCACCGCGATCTGCTCCTCGAAGAATTGGCAAAACACGGCTGGCAAGCCAAGCGGAGCGGGGGATGATACCATGAACGGAAAAAATCGTGCCGACTTCAAACTCGGTTCAGAGGTGGCAATTGTCCTCAAGCAAGATCAACGCACCGGGACCTTAACCCGTGGCCGGGTGCAGGCCATACTCACCAGGTCGCCGACCCATCCGCACGGCATCAAGGTTCGGTTGGAAAGCGGCGCGGTTGGCCGGGTCAAGGAGATTCTGGTGCCGTAAGGTGCCGACCCTTCAGGTATTCCTTCAGTTTACCAACCTGCGGCAGCCTTCAACGGAAGTGCTGACACAAGGCCATAGTTTTACGACAATATTCACGACGGTAAGCGACAAAAACCTGTATTCCACGACCAGTTGCAACACCATAACGGGTGGCCCCGTCGTCCGAATGGATTTAACAGAGAGGGCAATGGTAATGGTCTCAGTAAGCGGCCACACCTGCTTGGCTGGATGAGTGAACAGTTCTTGAAACGCCAGGGGATAGAGAAGCAGAGCCCAGCTCAATGCTTCGTGACTCACGAGAATGTCAGAGACAACTCGGTGAAAACAAGCTAGAATAACACATCAAACAAATACAATTCTTCTTTTTTTCCCCTGTTTCATACGGTGACTCGGCGGCTCCCGCTTTGCCTGCACAATAAATGTTAAGGAGGTCTTGCCGTGCAATACTCTTGGTGTTCTTTTCGCAGTGTTCTCGCTCTTATCATATCAGGCAGTTTTCTCCTTTCACCGGTTATTCCGGCATATGCACGTGCAGGCTCGGATGCCATCGATGGCCAAATACCCTTGCCTCCCGGAATTAACTCCAGCAGGAAGGTGATGATGCCGCCTTTGCCCCCTGGGGTTCCCGTTCCTCCTCCGGTGTCAAGATCGTCGGTTGTGGTGGATATACACCGCGAGCGCCACTGGTCCCCAGCCGATCGAGAGTACGGGTCGAACAGGCATGATAGTCACGATTATTGGCAACATAGACATGATTGGCGAAATGATCGTTACAGGGACTGGTATCATAGGCCCCATGGCAGTGTTTACAGAAGTCTTCCCGCCGAAGTCTTTGCCCTCAGCGTTGCCGGTACCGCATTTTTTTATCATATGGGAACCTATTACCGGCAAACCCCTGCGGGCTATGTGGTGGTTCAAGCCCCGTTCGGGGCGCGGGTGCGCGTTCTACCGGAAAGTTGTTCTACCCTTTATATCGATGGACGTCGCTATTATGATTGCGAGGATGTGTATTACGAGCCGGATGGTGATGATTATATAGTTGTTGAAAGACCATCAGGTCATTACCCGGTTGCGGTTGCAATCGGTGATGAGGTGCGGATCAAGGCCGAGTTCCTCAACGTTCGCTCGGGACCGGGCACGCGCTACAGGGCGGTCAGCAAACTGTATCGGGGGGAGATTGTCGAGGTCGGCGGCATAGATGGCGAGTGGTACTACGTGCGGTTACCCAATGGCCAGTACGGGTGGATCATGCGGGAGCATGCCCGTTTGTATAAAAGTAGAAATGAAGCGAAAGGATAGCACTCTGGTTTCTGACGGGGAACTGATTCGGTCGTTTCAAACCTTTTCGACTGTTCTCTTGCTTGGCAAAATAAACAATCAATCACCCACTCATTTCGATAAAGAATTTTGGAGATAATATCGTGCTGACTGATCGAGTCCGTTTCAAAGGGTTGCAGGAAAAGATTACCGATCCGGCTACAGCCGCCGGACACATCCAGAATGGCACAAATCTCTTCATTTCCGGTTTTACTGCCGGATATCCCAAATTGATCCCTCAGGAGTTGGTAAAGCGGGCTGAAAATGGCGAACAGTTTAAAATAAACCTGTTTGCCGGCGCATCCACTGGCGACATGGTGGACGGAATACTGGCCCGGGCCAACCTCGTAGCCTGGCGACGGCCCTACATGAGTGACAAATTCATGCGGGAAAAAATCAACCGAGGAGAAATTGCCTTCAAAGACGATCATCTTTCCCAATTGTCGGCCAAGGTGCGGGCCGGGGAATGGGGATCGTGTGACGTAGCGGTCGTGGAGGCCGCGGCGATTACCGAAAAAGGTCACTTGATTCCCACCATGTCGGTAGGCAACACTCCAACCTATGTGCGCGAAGCGAAAAAAATTATAATCGAAATTTCAGGGATTTCCCCGCTCATGGAGGGAATTCATGACATCTTCATCCCGGAAAATCCGCCTTACCGAATGCCGATTCCTCTTTATCGCACGGCCGACCGGATCGGCAAACCTTTCATCGACATGGACCCCGCCCGGGTGGTGGCCATCCTGTTCAGCACCGAGCAAGATCACTGCCCGATATTCATGCCTCCCAATTCCACCTCCAGCCGAATCGCTGAGCACATCCTAGATTTCGTGCAACATGAGATCAAAAAAGATCGCATCCCATCCTCCCTGCCCTGGCAGGCTGGGGTAGGCGATGTTGCCAATGCCGTTTTATGTGGATTCATTGAAGACAAGAATTTTCATTCCATCGATATTTATTCGGAAGTCCTTCAGGACAGCGTTTTAGATCTCATCGATCTTGGCAAGGTTCGCGCGGCCTCCGGGTCGGCCTTGACCTTGTCGGAAAAGGCACGGAAGCGATTTTTCGATGAAATTTACCGCTACCGGGAGAAGATTATCCTCCGGCCTGTGGAAATTTCCAATTCTCCGGAAGTGATTCGCCGCCTCGGAGTTATCGCCATCAATACGGCCGTTGAAATTGACATTTACGGTCAAGTGAACTCAACTCACGTCATGGGTACGCAATTGATGAACGGTATCGGCGGATCCGGCGACTATATCCGCAATGGGGCTTTGACGATGATGGTGACACCCTCGACCGCCAAAGGTGGCCTGATTTCGGCCATCGTCCCCATGGTCTCACACGTGGACCATTCGGAACACTCAGTGGATGTGGTGGTGACCGAATACGGTCTGGTTGATACCCGCCCGCTCACCCCGCGCCAGGTAGCTGAACAGGTCATACACAAATGCGCTCACCCCGATTTTCGCGATCAACTTTGGGACTATTACCAGCGCGCCGTTAAGATGCGTGGCGGGCACGAACCGCATATCCTCGAAAAGGCCTTTTTCATGCATCAGCTTTTCATGGAAAAAGGCGATATGCACGTTAAATAGCGACAGGAAATATCAGGAACCAGGAATTAGTCTTAAGTTGTAATTACAGATGTGATAAACTTGCAGAATACTGCTAACTCAACATATTGAATCCTCGATGTTTCTGAAATCTCTACCGATAGTCATATTGTTCGGGTTGCTGATAACAGGTTGCGTCCGTAATAATGACTGGAGGACAGCCAGGCGTGATTCTGCGGGAATTGCTCCGGATCCGTCAAGTACGAAGGAAGCAATAGTTCAGGTATATGGAGCGGATGCATGGGGTTGGCGCGGTTTATTTGCAATTCACACCTGGATCGCTGCCAAACGGACAGGTGAAGATCATTACACCGTTTATGATGTGGTCGGCTGGCGCATCCGCAATAACCTGTCTGTGATGAGAGTGGCACGAGACATTCCTGACCGTTACTGGTATGGAGCAAAACCAACTCTTCTGAAATATCATCAAGGTGCGGGGATTGACAAATTGATAGATGCCATCGACCAGGCTGCGAAAGATTACCCATGGGCCACAACCTATCAAGCGTTCCCTGGACCCAATAGCAATACTTTTGTCGCGTGGATTGCGAAACAGGTGCCGGAATTGGATTTACAACTCCCTTTTTCCGCAATAGGAAGTGGTTATGTGGAATGAAGTCGAAAAGATACAGTGGTTTTAGTTGGTTGTTATCTAATCTGCCTGAATAGCCCAACTGTCAAGTTGAGGAACATGCCAAATCGGCGTAGGTTCAGTGCAACCCTTATGATTTTCCGCCCCAAAACGGCTCCGGCTGCTTCTTCGCCCGGGTCATGAACTGGTAGATGGAGAATCCGACCAGGGTCAGGCTTACCAGGAGGGCGATGGCGGCAATCGGCCGGGTGAGGAAGATGGCAAAACTGCCCTGGGACATCAAAAGCGAACGTCGCAGGTTGATCTCGAACATCGGGCCGAGCACGAAGGCCAGAATCAGCGGCGCGCCCTCGTAACCGAATTTCTTAAATAGATACCCAAGAATCCCGAAGGCGACCATCACCCCGACGTCAAAGACACTGTTGTTGATCGAATAGGCACCGATTAAACAGAAGAGCAGGATCAACGGGTAAAGGAACCGGTCGGGGATCTTCAAGACCTGGATCCACAGGGGGATCATCGGCAGGTTCATGACCAGGAGCATGACATTGCCGAGGTACATGCTGCTGATGACGCCCCAGAAAACGTCCGGATGCTCCTTGATCAGGAAGGGCCCGGGCAGGATGCCGTGGATCAGGAAGGCCCCAAACAGCACCGCCAGGATGACATTGGGAGGAATGCCGATCGTCAGCAGGGGAATGAAGGAAGTTGAAGCCGCCGCATTGTTGGCGGCCTCGGGGGCTGCGACCCCTTCGATAGCACCCTTGCCGAACCGGCTGGGATCCTTGGCAATTCTCTTTTCGACAGCGTAGCTGATGAAGGTGGCCAGGACCGGGCCTCCGCCCGGCAGAATGCCCATGAAGAAACCGATGACCGTGCCGCGCAGCATCGCCCAGCGCCCCTGCAACCAGTCCTGTCTTGACGGCAACAGCTCCTTGACCGTGGCCTTGATAACCTGGGTGGAACTATCAACTTCAAGGTTTAACAAGACTTCGGCAAAACCGAAGAGACCCATGGTGATCGGGGCGATGCCTAGACCTTCAAACAGGTTCAGTATCCCGAAGGTCATCCGCTGCTGGGAGTTGATGGGGTCCAGGCCAACCATGCTGAGCATCAGACCGAGACAGGCCATCATCATGCCCTTGAGCATTGAGCCCTGCGAGAGGTAAGTGACGAAGGTGAAACCGACCAGGATGATGGCCAGGTATTCCGGGGGGCCGAACTGGAGGGCCAGGTTGGACAAGGGTTTGGCAATTACCAGGAGGCCGACGAGGCCGATGGTCCCGGCAATAAAGGAGCCGAAGGCGGCAATACCCAAAGCGGCCCCAGCCCTGCCCTGGCGCGCCATCTGATAGCCATCGAGGCAGGTGACGACGGAGGCGGTTTCTCCGGGAACGTTGACCAGCACCGAGGTGATTGTGCCGCCATACATGGCCCCGTAGTAGATGCCGGCCAGCATGATGATGGCGCTGGTCGGCTCGACCTGGAAAGTCACCGGCAGCAGCATGGAGATGGCGGCAACCGGCCCAAGGCCTGGGATAACCCCGACCAGCGTTCCCAGCAGGCAGCCAATGAAACAGAAAAAGAGATGATTCGGTTGCAGGGCAACGGAAAAGCCGTACAGCAGACTCTCTAGGGTTTCCACGGACACCTCCTTTCCATGGCCTTTAGAAACCCCACAGCCCTTGAGGCAGCGGTACCTTCAACAAGGTGTGGAAGATGAAGTAAGTGCCGGCCACCGTTGCCCCGGCACAGCCCAACAGAACCCATAGCCTCATCCGGCCCAGGCCGAAAAGCACCAGCATGAGGGCAAAGGTGGCAAGCAGGTAGCCAAGCTTTTCAAGAATAAGCAGGTAGAGAATGCTGGCGCCAACCACAACCAGGACCTTTCGCCGGCACAGCCCCCGCCAGGACTCGGCAGGGGCCGATTCTTGACGATTGAAGTGATCGAGCAGCAGCATCAGGACGATGCAGCCGATAAAAAGGAGGCTGGCCGAGAACAGAACGAACCCGGAGCCGGGATCATGAATACTGCCGATCCCCAGTCGGAGCGAAGAAAGCAGCCCAAACAGCCCAAGGGCCAACCAAGCCCCGCCGCCGAGAATCTTCCGTTTTCCAGCATTTGCCCGTTTCATGGGAGTTTCATTCGCCACAACAGATCAGTTGACACTGCCGGTACCGATTGGCTTCCATAGCTATTCCGGCTGGGTTGCAGCTTCCTTGATTAAACCAGCCTGGAGCAGCTGCTTATTGACCTTCTGCCAACTGGCCTTCAGAAATTGTTCGAACGCCTTGCCATCGTAATGGACCGGCGTCAGATCGATCTTGTCGAAGGCCTCCCGGCATTCCTTGCTCTCTCCGGCTTTGGCAAACGCCTCCTCCAGCTGCCGGGCGATATCGGCCGGCAGCGCCGCCGGGGCGATAACCGAATAGACGGTTTCGTTGATGAACTGGTAGCCGGCCTCCTTCATGGTCGGCACATCGGCAAACTTCTCGGCTCTACTTTCACCCATGGTGGCAAGCAGACGGGTCTGGCCAGCCTGGACCGAAGGGATGAATTCCGAGGTGACCGAGGCCATCTCCACATGGCCACCAAGGAGGGCGGTGATCGCCTCGATACTCCCCTTGTAGGGGACGTGGATCATCTGCAGGTCGTCTTTGACGATCATTTCTTCCACCGCCCCGTGGGTAGTGCTGCCGTTACCGGTGGTCGCGAACTTGATCCCGCCCGGATTCTCTTTGGCGTAGCCGGCCAGTTCCGGCAGGGTCTTCCAGGGCGCATCACTTTTAACCACGATGCCCAGTTCCGGCGTGCCGAAGCCGATGATCGGTTTGAAATCCTTCAACGGCTTGAAGGGGAAGGCCTGCATCTGCGAAACACGGATAAGCACCGAACTGGGGGTCGCGACCAGGGTATAGCCGTCAGGCTTGGCATTCAGGAGCGCAGCCAGGGCGACGGACCCGGTGCCGCCGGTCTTGTTCTCCACCGCGATTGGCTGGCCCAGGACCTTCTCGGCAGCAGCAGCCAGGGCGCGGGCGCTCAGATCCATACTTCCACCCGGCGCAAACCCAACCAGCAGGGTGATCGGGCGATCGGGATAACCGGCCGCTCCGGCCGGTAAAGTGAGCAGGGCCGCCATTGCCAGCAGGCAGGCGGCAATAAGAGTGAACTGTTTCATGCAAAACCTCCTCGGTGGATTGGGTAACAAGTGCTTGCTTTCTTTGATATCCCACATACAGATCCCAGGCAAACGGCCTTCTCGATTGCTACTCTTTCATAACGATTTTGGCAATTTTTTTCTGCCGACGGCACTGCTCGGTTTTGGAAAGACAATGCCCCCCATTTTTCATGCTGCACCGGATAACGATTCAAGGCCTGGCGAAGATGCTGCCAATTCGGCAGGAACTGGTCCATCAGGGCCACGACAAGCATGTGATAAAAACGATGCCGACCGGGACCGAAAATTGCGTTTGGACCTGATCGGCATTTTGAAGCAGCGGGGTTGACAAAAAAGTACTGGAGCAATGCCACTCCTATTCTGAAGATATTTCAGGAAGCCTTTTTCGGAGCCGGGTTGCCGTATTTCAACCCACGCTCTTTCAGAAATACCTTGGTCCGATTTGGTGAAGAGGTTTGCAAGTTGCCAGCGGACTTCAAGGCGTGGAGTCAGAATCTCGAACATGAGAAGGTGTTGACAACCCTTCTGAGCTATGGTGAGGTTGAGTATCGACGGCAGGGGGGAATTATAAAAGGGTTAGGTGTTTCGCAATCTGTGAAGCAGGCAAATGTCAATGAATTAGCTGAGGCATTTTTGTCGAAATTGAGGGAGGCAGGGGTAGATGTGGTTGGGAAGTGATGTGTAAAGGGGTGTAAATTGACCTTGATACTCGGTTTCTGTCTTTGCTTATATCTCTTCAGAAGAAAAGTACTCAGGAAGAAGGTCATCTTGCAGGTTTGCTTAAATGGTTAAAATTGCCAATACTAGCCTCTTCCATCGTGATAACGTGTGCCCTCTGTAACCTCTCATGGATAAGCTCAAATCTCAAATTTCGTTTTTGTTGTTAGGTTGCAACATCAAGAGAAGAATTTGTAGCACAGTCTGTTACCCTCAAATAGGATTTCTCGAATAAAGTGGTAACAAAGTTTGGTTTCCACTAAGACAGACATCAGAGCTACTCAACTTACCAAACAGCAACCATTTATCTTTATATGGTATTGCCTGAGGCTCTTTCGAAAATTGATAAAGTATTTACTTTTCAAAGATGAGGCAATAATTAGATGGATTATTGTTTGACCAGGCCTGCATGTCAGAAAGAGTATGGAGAACAACCACCGGCTTGATAAGGCGTGCGGCAAACTGGAATTCATCTGCCGATCCTTAGGATAAACGCCTCCTCTGTCCTTACCTTCTTTTTCTGCCATGGATAAAGACTCGTCATTTCTATCGGATTGAATAAGGTATTGAGCGAATGAGACAAAATCACTTGGAGAAAAATAAGATGGAGGAGCACACCGACAGATATTATCACCAAACTGTGACTGGCCTTTCGGTGGGTGCAAAAAGCACCAGAACCAGAAGGATTCCAGTTACAAAAGGTTATATCCCCACTGATAACGGTATATATTTGAATATTACTGCATCCCTTCCTTGCACCGGTAATTTCGGCAGGACAAACATTAAACCGGCAAGAACAGTGAAAAACAGGAAATAAAGCCATATGTCATTGGGTTTTTGCACTGGCGAAGAAATCGCGATTCGACCCAGAATTATTGCTGCTATGGGTAACAATGGCGGAATCTAGTGAATTTGTTTTCCGCTAATCATCGAGAGTATAACAAACGCCGGAATAATAGTACAAAAACAGAACCGTAGCGATTGATCGCATGGGATCTTGAATCCACGCCAGAAGGGTAGCCACAGAGACCAGGGAAACAGGATCAAGGGAAGTAGAAGGAAATACCAATAAAAAGGACGCTCAATGGGCGAACGATTGCGCCATACGATCCGCAGTCTGGCTGAAAAGAATGGCACGGCCGTGGCGTACCCACCCAAGGGCACAATCCACGGTCAAAGCAAGCAGGGAACCAATCGCCAAAGCGAATACCAAACCTCCATACCACCTCCACCACTTGGTATCGTTGTGAGCAATCCACAATGGCCCCAGGAATAGCCATCGGTGGAACAATATAAACAAGGGTCACTGGCCC
>CAVWHG010000011.1:0-32895 GCA_963754865.1 uncultured delta proteobacterium
GTCGGCATCGCGGCCCGAGTGGTGGCTGACCGAATAGACGACGTCGCCGCCGCCGCGCCGGCCGATGTTGCCCACCCACAGCTTGGTCTTGGTGCGCGCGTGGAGTTCGGCGCCGACCTCGGCGAGCAGCGCCCGCCCAGCTCGGAGGTGCCGTAGCCGAGCCCGCGCGCCCGGTGCGTGGGCAAGATGGCGAGCGACTCGCTCTCGGCGAGCAAGCGCGCGTTGACCACGAAGCCGTGCGACGTGTCGCCAGCGAGACGCTGACATCAGCCGGCTCGTCGTCGAGGAACGGGAAGTAGGGCTCGTCCGAAATCGTGGCTGCGCTCGCCCGGGCCACGGTCGCGGCCGGACCAGACGCCGCGGCCGGCAGGTGCCAGTGTTGGGCCAGCGGCGCCACGATGCCTCGCGGGGCGGGGCCATCACGGCCAATCCCGAGCAGCGCGGCCATCACGCCGGCTGCGCTGACGAGCATCTGAGCGCTACGCATTGGAGAGCCGTTAGCCCTTGGCTCTTAGCTATTGGCTCAGAGGAGAGCCGTTCGCCGTGAGCGCTGGCCGACAGCCAACAGCTTACAGGCAACGCCTGGCCGCATATAGCTAACAGCTCCCCCTACCCTCTGGAACATCGCGCGAGCTACACCTCCGCCCGCTCCTGACCCCTTGCGGAGTTAGGCGGCAGGACGTCGGGCATCAGGACAGCGCGGCGCTGGGGCTGCGGCGGCCTGAACGGGCCCTCACAGGTCGGCGAGCAGCCGTAGCTTCGACTTGACCTCGCGCAGCAGTAGCGACGGTAGCGCCCGCAGCTCGCGCCGCAGCCGGTGGTTGTCGATCGCGCGGCTCTGATAGATGCGCTTCTGAGCCATTGGCTTCTACCAAGTCGTGATAAGTAAATATCTCCCGCACGGATAAAACCGCGTTCTAAGTCTGTATGGATAGTACCAGCAGCCTTGACAACCTTACTATCTTTTGGTAAAGTCCAAGCCCGTACTTCATCTTCACCAACAGTAAAGAATACAATTAACCCCAAAAGTTTGAAGCATTCTGCAATGAAACGATTCAAAGCTGGCTCTTGTACGCCTAACTCTTGCAAAAATTCCTTTTGTTCTGCTGGGTCTAAATCTGCAATTTCTTGTTCCAACTTACCACAAATCGCCAGCACCAAAGTCCCAGGCAATTTTTGATATGCTGCTGTGGGAGCCAGAAGTTTTGCGCATCCTGACCTTCACTCGTATTGACCAAAACCATCAGCGGCTTTTGAGTCAGAAATTGATAGCTGTTGATCAGTTCTTGCTCACTTGGACTAAAACTCAGGCAACGCAAGGGTTTCTCTTGTTCCAAACATTCTTTGCAGCGAAGTAGTACTTGTTTTTTTAAGAGTAAATCTTGTTTTTTCTCTGATTTTAGGCTGCGTTCCAATTTATCCAAATTTTTTTCAATCACAGACAAATCAGAAAGTAATAAGTCAGAACTGAGACTTTGAATATCACGCAGATAATCTACGCTGCCGTTGACGTGTGGCACGTCCGCCGAAGAGATTTCTCTCACAACTATGGCTAATGCTTCCACTGTGTGAAGGTTGCCCAACAAGGCATCGTTGATAGCAGGCGCACCAGGTTTCGTCGCACCTGCATTCATATCCACATATTCAATGGTGGTGGCCACTTTCTCTTGGGATGGTCAAGTCATTCAGTTCTCGACGTCCTCAGGACTTACCAACCACGCGATTTCCTTCCGCAGCTTTCGCTCCGGCAGCAGCTTCTACCTTTAATCCAGATAATGCTTGAAATACAGTAGTTTTGCCGGGGTTACTTGGCAGACCGAAGATTCCAATTTTCATAAAAAATTGAGCGATATCGCTCTCGTTCTCAGGCTGACCGATAAGAAATATGCTGAACACATTTCGTTCGCCGGCATGGTTTGACAGCAGGCGAATTTCTTCAAGCAGATCTATGGGAAACGCCTGGGCTTCGTCGATGATTAACAGTATTTTTCCTTTTATTTTACTATACTTATCGAGATGATTTGTAAACTGCGTAATAAACTTGCTTTTGTTGCCTTGATAGTTGATACCGAGGTGTCCGCCAACGTAATGGAAAAACTCATCTCTGCTGAGCGTCGGGTTGTTAAGAACACAAACCTGTACTCTTGCCGTATAGCATATTGAGCAGGTTGTTCAACAAGGTGGTCTTGCCGGCACCAACCCCACCGGTCAGCAACAAAAAGCCCTTGTCCGACATAACACCATAGCGCAATGTCGCCAGACCTTCTTTGTGTGACTCGCTGAGATAGACAATATTCCGAGCTGGAGCAAGCTCAAAGGGTCTTTGATTTAAGCCGTAAAATTTGCGATACATGGTTATTTGCTCATCATGGAAGCTGCCACCGAAAATTCCTTGGGGAACTGGCCGCAGTTACGTTAATATTCAGCCTCTTGCATACTAGCGTAGTGTTTTGATGGAAATAGCATGTCGCTTCAGCTTTTCATACAGAGCAGCTTTGCAAATATTTAATTTCTCGGCAGTTTCTGCAACGTTTCCACCGTGTGTTGCAAGCTTTTGCAGGATTACTTCCTTTTCGATGTGATCAATAATATTTTTTAACGGCGTCCCATTGAATTCTCTGACGACGGAAGAGAGTTTGCTGGATTGTTCACCCTCCACCCACGTGTCAAAGGCCAAAACGCTGCTGAATAGAGAATCGTCTTCGCACATTAAGATTGCCCGCTGAATGACATTTTCAAGTTCCCTGACATTACCCGGCCAATGATGCGATTTCAGTTGGTCCAGTATATTTTCCGGTTGTAATTTATTGTCTCTTTTGAAAAGGGCACAGTATTTTTTGATAAAGTGTCTTGTCAGATCGAGAAGATCTTCTTTACGTTCGCGTAAGGGCGGAATGTGAATTCTGATAACGCTGAGCCGATAAAAAAGATCAAGCCGGAAGCGCCCTGCACTTACCTCAGTTGCCAAGTCACGATTTGTTGCGGCAATGACTCTGACATCAACCTTGAGCGGGGTGGTGCCACCTACCCGGATGATTTCGCCATGTTGCAGAACGCGTAGCAGGACAGCCTGCATGCGTGGGCTGATATCGCCGATCTCATCGAGAAGGATGGTTCCTCCGTCGGCGATCTCGAACTTGCCTTTTTTCATTGACTGGGCTCCGGTGAAAGCGCCTTTTTCATAGCCGAAGAGGTCGCTTTCAAGCAGTGAGTCGCTGATAGTGTTGCAGTTAATGGCTAAAAAGGGTTGGTCTTTTCTATCGCTTTGACATCTGATTAAATTGGCAAAAAGTTCCTTGCCGGTGCCGGATTCTCCGGTAATCAAAACAGTGGCATTTGTGGCCGCGACCCGAGATGCCTGATTCTGAAGATCGCGCATGACCTCACTGGAGCCAATCAAGATGGGTTTTTCACTTTGATTTTTGTTGGATGCTTTCTGTGTTTGTCTGCTTTTCAACACCTTTTTGAGGATTATCCAGTGCAGGCTATCGCCTTTGTAGCCGGCAAAGGGAGCGATGTGACAATCAAAAAGCTGACCTTTCAATGTATGCCTTTGCGGTGTTGACGTGGCTTCCTTACTAAGCAACGAAGACACGATCTCCGGCAGTTGTAAATCGACTGCTTTTTTGGCTGGTCGTGTTTCATTTGCCTTGAAGAACGAAACAGCAGGTGGATTCATGTACTCGATTGCTCCGTCGGAGGTGACAACCAGTACGATATCAGGCAACGTTTCTAAAAGAGCTTTGTGATTTCCGGCCAGACGAACAGATTCGTTATGCATAGCATTTTTCAGGTTGGAATGATTTTAACCATCAAAATTACAATCGGCACCAGAATGGTTGGCAAAAACTTGATTATATTTGACGGTTTGGCAAAACGAGGAAAATCGCCGGTTTTGTCATTTCGAGCGCATATTGTTATCTCGAGCTCATTTTTGTCATTTCGAGCGCAGCGAGAAATCTCCGAAATAATTAAGAGATTTCTCGTCACTCTGCTCCTCGAAATGACAAAAATTGACTTCTTGCGAAACCACCTATTCTATACACAAAAACTTAAAATTTTCTTACAACCAAACCCTTGCTAACAAAAATTTAACATTATCTTACAGCGAATCCTATAGGTAGGAATACCCATTTTTTCCATTTTTCCAAAAAAAATTCTAAAATCATGGAATTTTACACAAATTAAATTTGTTCTCTTCCGTGCAAACGGCAGTCCTCTCTGTGCTTTTTTAGATCGATCCCCCCCGCACCTCTGTTCGCCCGGCAACAAAGCGCATCAGCAATACAGCGCAACCAACGCCGGCAAGATCGATCAAGACGTCACCTACGAGCGCACTCCTGTCATCGACAAATAATTGCAGCAATTCGGTGCTGCAGGCGAGTATTCCGCCATCGACAAAGATCCTCCATACAGCACCTTGGTCTTGCCTGACATATAACAGCCCGCCGAGCAGGGCAAAGAGGAGAAAATGGGCGACCTTGGTAATGTCGATCTTCAGCCATTTTTCCTCCTTCAGTTCTTTAGCCAGGGTGTGCGCCGACGGACCGCCAAGTTCAACGACCTGGCTGGCATAGGAGTGCGCTTGGCTGAGGAGTTCGTGTTTTGCATCATTTTTTATGCCTCCCGGAACAGTTGTGCCGAGAAGAATGGCAAGGCACACGAGTAGAATAAGCGCTGGTCGTAACCTTCCCGTGCAGGGACCGAGGAGTCCCGGCGCAAACACGCAGCCCAAAAATATTGCCCAGCTGCCGAAAACCACCCATCTGACTCTCTGGTATCCAGGGTTTTCCTCAACCTGGAAGAGCGATAAGCCGGAAGATTGAAGTTCACCGATACAATGGTTGAGCTGTATTACGACCAGGGCTTCCGATACCCCGGAAAGAACAGGTATGACAACGCTGTATTCACTCCCAGTCATGGGTTCCGTCGAGGGCGGCGAGGAGGTGAGGGGTCGAATAGATTGCCTTACCACCAATGTACTGGATCAAATCAATCCGCCCTTTCTCCCAACCTTGCTTTCCCCCTTGAATTCCGACGGTCTTGATCTTCCCTCGGAGGACAACCCTTTTCCCGAGTTTTAAGGGATCCAGACGTCTGCGAAAGTCGAAACGATGACTGTGCCTCGTTGGCCTGCAGCCGCACAAATCCAGGGTTGGCAGTTACCGATGCAGTGGCTGGTAGGTCCACCTGCCATCCCGGCAAGCCATCGGTGAAGGCCGGATTGGTGAGAAGTTGCTCAGGATTTTCAATATATTTATCGACACGGTTATAGGTCAAGATCGTGCCGAGACACAATATGAGGAAAAAGACAATTTTTCGCAGATGGAGATCAACGTCAGGCAGATTTGCTGTTCTTTTCAGCAAGAGCATTTTCATCTTTAAGTCATCCCGGTAAGGCCTTTTCAAAAGCAACACGATTCGTTCAATCTTTACTTTCCGTTGTAGCTGAAGTAAATGGAGGAAAGGCATAAATATAACATTCATTTTCCCATGCGAGGAATAATTATGGAAACCGGGGCCCAAGGGGTATGTGTGTATGTCGTGCAGGAAAAGGATCTGGCCAGCAAGGTGGCACTGAGCTCTGAAGATAATTTTCCCGAAGTTTTTGCCACTTCAAGATTGATTGCCCTTATTGAGATTGCCGCCGCCCGGCTTATGCAACCGCTGCTCCAGGCCGGACAGCTGTCGGTGGGGGTGACTGTCGATGTCAAACACTTTGCACCGACACCGGTTGATGAAGAGGTCAAAGCCGTTGCCACATTTGTCAATCTTGACGGCAAGACTTACGTCTTCGAGGTCGAGGTGTCAGACCGGGCCGGCAAGGTCGCCAGCGGCAAACATACCCGCGCCATCGTCGACACCACACGCTTAGTCGAAGCTGCCCGGTCAAGAATGGCGAAAGCAAGCAAATAGCCGCCGCCCTGAGGCGGCACGAGCAGTCAGAAATAAATAAGGGACACTTCCCAGTTTTACAAAAAACTGGGAAGTGTCCCTTATTTAAAAACCACCATATGTTGTAGATTGGTGTTGAGCAAGCCATAAATGTGGGGTATAAACACCCTGAGCGCAGGACTTGGCGAAGGATCTTCTTCGTTGCTTTTTCGGGCGCATGGCAAGAAAAAATCATCAATATTTTTCCATTTTACAAGAGGTTCTGCATGACACCGGACTTGACCAAACAGGTCTTGACTACTACCGCGGAAACGGTTCTGGCAAGAAGATACTATTTAAAAGATGCCGCAGGCAATGTAACTGAATCGTGGGAAACATTAGCGCGGCGGGTAGCAAATGCCGTTGCCGATGTCGATAGTGATAAAAAGCAGCATAAGCAGCTCCGGGAAGACTTTTTTAATATGATTTATCGGCTGGATTTCCTGCCGAATTCCCCTTGTCTGATGAACGCCGGCACCGATCTCGGGCAGCTTTCCGCATGTTTCGTCCTGCCGATTGAGGATTCGATGGACGGAATTTTTTCGGCGATTCGCAACGGCGCCCTGGTGCATAAGACCGGCGGCGGGACCGGCTATTCCTTTTCCCGTCTTCGTTCCAAGAACGCCTCGGTGCGCTCGACCCAGGGTGTAGCCTCCGGACCGCTGTCCTTTGCCGCCGTCTTTGATGCGGCAACAGAGACCATCAAGCAGGGCGGCAAGAGGCGTGGCGCCAATATGGGGGTTTTGCGCATTGACCATCCGGATATCATGGATTTTATCGTCGCCAAGGCCGATCAAAGCCGGTTCAACAACTTTAATTTCAGCGTCGGTATCACTGATCTGTTCATGCAGGCCGTGGAGGAGGATGCCGATTACGATCTGATCGAACCTTCGACGCAGGAGGTGGTCAGGCGCCTCAGTGCCAGGATGGTTTTCGACAAGATAGTCGATCTGGCCTGGCACAATGGCGAACCCGGCGTCCTTTTTATTGATACCGCCAACCGTGACAATATGACGCCGCAGCTTGGCGACTTCGAAGCGACCAACCCCTGCGGCGAGCAGTGGCTGCTGCCCTATGAAAGCTGTAATCTCGGGTCGGTGAATCTGGCAAACTTCGTCAGCAAGGGAAAGATCGACTACGACAGGTTGAAAAAGGTTGTGCGCATTGCCACGGTATTTCTTGATAATGTCATTGACTGCAATCGTTTCCCCATTCCCGAGATCGAAAAAATGACCCTGAAAACCAGGAAAATCGGCATGGGCATCATGGGCCTGCACGATATGCTTATTCAGATGGAAAGCCCCTATGCCGACGAAGAAGGTCGGACCCTGGCCGGCAATGTGATGCGTTTTATCCGCGATACGGCAGAGGAACGATCTTTCGAACTGGCCACGGAAAAGGGGCCCTTTCCGGCCTATGATCCGGCGATCAACACCTATCGCCCCCGCCGCAATGCGGCACTGACGTCCATTCAGCCAACCGGAACGGTGTCGATGATTGCCGACTGCGCTTCCGGCTGCGAACCCTATTTTTCCATCGTTATGGTGAAAAATGTCATGGATGGCGATCGGCTGATGCTGGTCAATAAATATTTCGAGAGAGTGGCGCGGGAAGAGGGGTTTTACTCGGCCGAGGTGATGAGCAAGGTGGCCGACAGCGGTACGGTCATGGGCCATGAAGAGATACCTTTGCACTGGCAGGCAATTTTCCGCACCGCCCAGGATATAGCCCCGGAGGATCATATCAAGATGCAAGGCTGCCTGCAGCAAAACGGCGTCGACAGCTCCATCTCAAAAACCATCAACCTGCCTGCCAATGCTACCCGCGAGGAGGTGAAACTCTCCTACATCAGCGGCTATAGGCTCGGCTGCAAGGGCTTGACCGTTTATCGTGACGGGTCAAGGGATAACCAGGTGCTGAATATCTCGGATAGCGGAACGAAGGAAAAAACGGCGATTGTCTCGGAACGCGGGCCGGTCAAACAGATCCTGCCGGACACCCTCAATGCTAAACGCTACCGGGTCAAGGATCAGTATCAGAAATCGGTGTACATCATTGTCTGTTTCGATGAAAACGAAAAACCGATGGAGGTGTTTGCCAAATTCCCCTTTGATAATCGTGTCGATCTGAAAGACAAATCAACGATGTGGACCACCACCTGTCGCCTTGTTTCGCTGGCTTTGCGCTTCAATGTGCCGATGGATGAAATTATCAAACAGCTTGACAGGTCAAGCGGCCATATGCTAGACCTTCCGGCGCAACTGGGTAAACTGTTCAAGTCCTTTCTCGCCGGAACCCAGAAAGGGTTTTCCTCCACTTGTCCGGAATGCTCAGGTATGCTTCGCTTTGAAGAAGGGTGCGAAACCTGCTACGAGTGCGGTTACAGCAAGTGTTCGTAAGAAATATTTTTTAGGGTTGGGGGTTACATGGCAAAGATCGGCAGAAATGACAGATGTCCTTGTCGAAGTGGCAAAAAATACAAGCATTGTTGTGCCCAGAAAGAGCAAAAGAATGTGCAGCAACAGTCGGTCAGCGTGACCCTGATGAGCGGGGTTAAGGAAATCCAGGCCGATGCCGAAAACAACAGGACAGTGTGTCGGGAATTGGGTGTTTTTTTCTTCTATGCAACGGCCTCAGGTGATGCCTGGCTCCTGGAGATGACCGAATGTGATTGCGTTCAGGTGGCCCGGGCGGGAGTCGCCCTGGAGCCGCCCATTGATGAAAATTCGGAAATCATTGAGATCAATTACAGTCATACCTTTGCCATCGATAATAAACAACTGGCAATCACCGCCTATGCCGATAAGACGGTCCAGATCCTGGCCGATGCCCCGACCCGCGAACTGAGTGCGGCAATACGTCGCATCAGGAAAAAATTTTCCGGCGACCAGCTGCAGAAAGTTCATCTCCCGAACCCGGAAAACCCCACCACCGCATGAGCGGGAAACTGCTTGCCGGCTTACGAACCCTGCCCATGATCACTGGTCATGGGAACAATTTTCATACTCTCCGCTCAGCCGGGGGACACCTTGCACCTCCCGCCGCTTCCGGGTATTGATAAGTTGGCCCATGCGGCGGCCTATGGGGTCTTGGCCGCCACGACAATCTTTGCCTTTACTGCCCGGTATAAGGCAGAAAATTTTCGCATGGTCCTGGCAACCACCATTCTTTTTTGCCTTTGCTATGGTATTTCCGACGAATTTCATCAATCCTTTGTGCCCGGGCGGACGATGGATGGCTGGGATGTTGTCGCCGACGTCTGTGGTGCCCTGTTTATCTGTTTGTTATGGGCAGGGATGTGGAAAAATCAGCGAAAGTCAATCATGAACTTCTAACGGTGCCCGCAGGATCTTCGCCATATCCTTGGCGAAGTAGGTGATGATGATATCGGCACCGGCCCGTTTTATCGACAACAGTGTCTCCTCCATAACCCGGTCGCCATCGATCCAGCCTTTTTCCGCAGCAGCCTTGATCATCGCATATTCGCCGCTGACGTGGTAGGCGGCAATCGGCAGATCGAACTCATCTCGCAGACGGGAGACGATATCCAGGTAGGCAACAGCCGGTTTGACAATGAGGATATCCGCACCTTCATCGACATCGAGGGTCGCTTCGCGCAGGGCCTCCCGGCTGTTGGCCGGATCCATCTGATAACTCTTGCGGTCGCCGAACTGCGGGGCGCAGTCGGCAGCATCGCGGAAAGGGCCGTAAAAGGCCGAGGCGTATTTGACTGCGTAGGACATGATCGGCACCGACGCATGGTTGTTTTCATCGAGGGCGGCCCTGATTTCCGCCACTCTGCCGTCCATCATGTCGGAAGGGGCGACCATGTCGGCACCGGCCTCGGCGTGCGACAGGGCGGTTTTCGCAAGGATCTCCAGGGTGGCGTCATTGTCGACAACCTTGTTGATCAGGCAACCGCAGTGGCCGTGGTCGGTGTATTCGCACAGACAGACATCGGTAATAACCAGGAGTTCCGGGACCTTGTTTTTTAATTCCTTGATTGCCGTCTGAATAATGCCGTTCCTGGCATGGGCCCCCGAGCCGACCCCGTCTTTTTTCTCGGGCAGGCCAAAGAGGATGACGGAACGGATGCCGAGTTGCAGACATTCCCTCGCCTCACCCGCCAACTGGTCGACGGTCAGTCGGAAAACCCCCGGCATGGAGGATATCTCTTCACGTCGGTTCTTGCCCGGCATGATGAAGAGGGGATAGACGAATTGGTCGGCGGTGAGGTGGGTTTCGCGGATAAGTGCACGAAATGCACTGTTTTTACGTAGTCTTCTCGGGCGATATTCTGGAAAAACCATGGCTACTCCTGTTATTGAGGGTTTGTATCGTTGTGCGGATTTTATCCGGAGACTTGAATTGAGACGGTCGGCATGTCAGGCCTGTTGCAGCAGCGGCAGTTCGATAATGAAAACCGAACCGGTCGGTTCATTGTCCTGCACCCGGATATAGCCGTTATGATCGGCGATAATTGTTGAAACGATGGCCAGTCCCAGGCCGGTTCCGGTCTTTTTCGTAGAAAAATAGGGTTCAAAAAGTTTCAGCTTGTTCTCCGGGGAAATGCCCGGACCATTGTCGAACACCTTGAGGTAGACGTTGTCCTTTTCCTGGCCGAGAGACAGTTCGATATCTATATTACCGCCATTCGGCAAAACCGCAACCGCATTGTCCAGGAGGTTGATGAGAGAGCGTTTGATCTGTTCGGCGTCAAAACTGAAAATCGGAACAGGCTCAATTTCCCGGCAGGTGAAGGTGATATTCTTGTGCCCCTCCTGGTAGAGGAAGAGGGTGTTTTTCGCCAGCTTGAAAAGGTCATCGGGGGATTTCTGCACCTTGGGCATACGGGCGAATTGTGAAAATTCACTGACCAGCCGTTTCAATTCATCGACCTGGGTGATGATGGTGTTGGTGCACTGATCGAAGATGCTGTTCTCTTCTTTGAGGATCTCGGGATAGCGGCGGCGCAGACGCTGGGCGGAAAGCTGGATGGGGGTGAGGGGGTTTTTGATCTCGTGGGCAATTCTTCGTGCCACCTCGCGCCAGGCCGCCATTCGCTGCATTTTTTCGAGCTTTGTCAGGTTGTCGAAGACCAGGACAAAGCCGACGGGTTGCCCGCCCTCATCTTCCAGTCGGGTAAAATTGATGAGGAGGGAATAGTTTCTTCCCAACACATTGAGTTTCAGGTGCTGTTCAACGGTGGTTTTCCCGGTAACCTGCAGCTCTTCGATGAAACCGTCAATGATGGCGGCCTGGTAGGGGGGCAGGACGCTGCGATATTGATGTCCGAGGAAAAGGAACTTATCGATGTTCAGCAGCTTCTCGGCAAAACGATTGATGGTGGTAATCTGACCGCTTTCATCAAGGGAGATAACCCCGGCCGACACGTTCTGCAGAATGATCTCGGTGTAGCGCCGCCGCTGTTCCGACTCCTGGGAACTCTGCTGCAGGGCGGTATGGGCTTCGCCGAGCTTTTTGTTGCTTGAGTTGAGGTTGGTGGTCATCTGGTTGAAGGAGTCGACGAGGAGGCCCATTTCATCGTCGGAATCTCGTTCCATGACAAACTCGAGATCGCCGTCAGCCACCCGTCGGGTGGCGAGAACAAGTTTTTCCAGAGGTTCGGTGATGCCCCTGGAAATGTACAGACCAAACCAGATGGCGGCAAAGATCACCAGGAGAGTAACGATGAGAAGGATGATCAGGAGCCAGAACTTAAAGGGTTCCTTGAAGTGCTTTAATTGTCGATAGCCGGTAATTCCCTGGGAGATATTGGTCATGCGCGCCAGCTGCTCGCTCTTCACCAGCAGGGAGGTGACGAGGATTGCCTTGCCGAGCTGGCCGCTGCCGAGTTGAATTTCGGCGATGCAGCTCACCAGATCGCCCGGTTTCAGCTCCTGGATAAGGGTCTCCCGGACCTGTGCGGAGCGCACCCGTTCGAGCACTTCAACGGGTACCTTCGGCAGAATGGTACTGCGTAATTGCGGGCCCCTGACGACGATTTCGAGGTTTTTATCATTGGTAATAAGGCTCAGACCGTCCGGGCCGTTAATGGGGTTGAAGGTGAGGATGTTTTCCAGCGCCCTGCTGATCGCCTCCGGGGTATACGCACTGATGTCAAGGTCCTTCAGTCGCTCGTCGATGCCCTTGCTCATCAAGGTCACCTGGTCTTCTTTTTCATGCAACAAGGATTGGGCGAGTTTCAGGGATTCGGTCAAGGAATTCTCGATACTCTCATTGAACCAGTAATCCATGCTGGTCGAAACAAATTGCAGAGCGACGAAGAACAGCAGAATTGTTGGAATAAGGGTCAAGGAGAGGAAGGAAGCGATCAGCTTGGTTTTCAGTTTGTTGCCGAGTCGGTTCACCCGTCGCTCGAACAGGAGTTCCGCCAGGTTGCGGAGTACCAGAAAAAGAACGAAGAGCACCAGGAGGACGTTGATGTTGATGAGGGCGAAGATCAGGATGTTGTTGGTTAACGGGAGATCGGAATCGCCTTTCAGTAAGCGGCTTTGCAACCAGATAAAAAAGGGAATGAGAAGCAGGCAAAAAACAATTGTCCGGCGGATGAGTTTTCGGCGGATTTGTCGAAGGTCGACCGGCCGCTTATCATCGGGAACCATTTCCTGAGGAGGGGTCGTCATTTTGGCTATCAGTAAGTAAATTCAAGGGAATGCCAACCAGTCGCCACATCCCACCAGGAAAGAAAGGGCAGTGCATTATGGAGTCTGAGGGGCAGGGTTTTCTGAAAAAGTTCGGCGCGAATTTTAAGTTTGTAATGATGGTCGGGAATGAGCTGTTTTAAATTGACAACCCTGGCACCGTTCACTTCATTGAGGACCTTTTGCGCTTCGCTCAGGGACTTGAATGACAGTACCATGTTGTTGTCTTCTTCAAGGGTTATTCGATAGTTTTCTTTCAGGGTGTCATAGTTCATGCTGTGCTGAAAAGTGACGGCGACAACCGGCTCTTCGGGCCAGTTTTCGGTAATTTTGTAGAGTTCGATAAAAAAAGAAAATTTGAGGGTTATGCCGCTGTTCAAGATTGAGATCATCTCCGGAGTGAAGCTGTTATCGAGGGTGGCAAAAATCAGGAGGTGCGTTTCCGAGGTGGTTGCCGTCACCTCCTTGAAGGTGGCCTTGCCCTTTGCTTCGGCAGCCGACCCAGGGTCTGCGGCAAATAAAAAGAAGACCCAGATGATGAGGAGTAAATGTATTGATTTTAATGGCATGTTCTGCAGTTTTAGGTGTCAAAGGACGAGCCGTGTGGTCTTGTCAGGTCCAGCCAGCCGGTAATCTACCTGATCCAGGCCTGGTTGTCCATGGCTTGTTCGATACTCTTTCCTTTGAATACAGGGGGTTGTTTTTGCAGGTTCGGCATTTGCCCACTTGACAATCGGCAGGAATAAAGCTATTGTGCAAATGCACGTAAAGATTGACTGAATGTTCCTGATCGGGAACGTTCTGTGCTGTGCTTTCCATAGAGCTCCGGAGATATTAGTATGTCGCCAAGACCGAAGAAAATCAGAAAGTGTCAGGGCCAGTTTTGTGGCAAATCCTTCAAACCGACCGGCACATCCCTTGTCTATCTCAAACAGATTCCTCTGCACCATGATGAACTGGAGGCCTTGCGGCTCTGTGACAAAGAGGGACTGACCCAGGAAGAGGCGGGCAAAAGCATGGGGGTCTCACGCGGTACTATTCAACGCATTATTACCATCGCCAGGCAAAAGACTGCCGAGGCCTTAACCGGTGGGCACGCCCTGGTGTTTGTCGATGAGGTGGATGTGGAAACGGCTTAGCGCGAACTTTGACGGTTTCGCAGAAATTGACTTCTTGCCGGCCCTCAGATATTTTCCCGGGTTTTATGAAAGGTGATCGCCGGCCACTTTTCCATGAAATATCGCAGCATCCATTCATTTTGCGCAAGGTAGGTGAGAAAGCCTTCCGTGTCACGGGCTAAAGCGCCCTGGTTTTTCCGCTCAAACTCCTCGAAGGCCTTCTTGTCTTCACACTGCACCCAGCGTGCCGCCTGGTAATCAACCGGTTCATAGATTGCCTTGACACTGTATTCGTTCTGCAACCTGGCCATGGTCACTTCAAACTGCAGTACGCCCACCGCCCCCATGATGTAGTCTGAGCCGATAAGAGGGCGAAAGACCTGGATGGCACCCTCCTCCGCCAGTTGCATAAGACCCTTCTGCAAGGCCTTCATTTTTAGCGGATCTCGGAGCAGCACCCGGCGGAAATGTTCCGGGGCAAAATTGGGAATACCGGTAAATTTCAACGGTTCCTTGGGCGAGAAGGTATCACCGATTTTGATTGTCCCATGGTTATGCAGGCCGATGATATCTCCCGGCCAGGCCTCTTCGACATTGGAGCGTTCCTGCGCCATGAAGATGGTGGCATTGGCGAGGGTGATATCCTTGCCCAGGCGATGGTGCCTGACCTTCATGCCCTTGGTGAACTGGCCGGAACAGATGCGGAAAAAGGCAATGCGGTCGCGGTGCGCCGGGTTCATATTGGCCTGAATCTTAAAAACGAAACCGGAAAAATCCTCCTCTTCCGGAAGCACCTGGCGGCTGACCGCCTGGCGTGGTCCCGGCGGTGGAGCCATTTCGACAAAACAGTCGAGCATTTCGCGAATGCCGAAATTATTAATGGCGCTGCCGAAAAAGACCGGGGTTTGGCCGGCTTTCAGATACTCGTCGTATTCGAAGGGGTTGGCTGCGCCGGCGAGGAGGTCGAGGTCTTGCCGCAGGTCATCGGCCTGGCGGCCAAGCAGTGCATCAAGCTTTGCATCGCTCAGGTCCTCAATGAGGATACTCTCTATATCCCGGGTATTTTGTCCGGGAGTGAAAAGATGCAGGGCCTTATGGTAAATGCTGTACACGCCCTTGAAGGTCTTGCCCATACCGATGGGCCAGGACAGGGGCGTACATTCAATCTGCAGCTTTTCTTCGATCTCGGCCATAAGATCAAGCGGCGATCTGCCTTCGCGATCGAGTTTGTTGATGAAGGTCATGATCGGGGTGTTGCGCATTCGGCACACCTCCATCAACTTTTCCGTCTGCGCTTCAACGCCCTTGCCGCTGTCGATGACCATGACGGCCGAGTCGACGGCGGTCAGAACCCGGTAGGTATCCTCGGAAAAATCCTGGTGACCCGGTGTGTCGAGAAGGTTGATTTCATAGTCCCGGTAGGTGAATTTCATCACCGAGGTGGTGACGGAAATGCCGCGTTCCTGCTCGATGGCCATCCAGTCGCTGGTGGCGTGCCGATCGACCTTTCGCGATTTGACCGCCCCGGCCAGATTGATGGCGCCGCCGAAGAGAAGCAGTTTTTCGGTAAGCGTCGTCTTGCCCGCATCGGGATGGCTGATAATGCCGAAGGTCCGCCTCCTGGCAATTTCCTGATTCTGTTGTTTGCTCATGGCTGATGAAAATATGACTTTGATTTATGGAATGAACTTATTATAAGAACAGGCAGAAAAAAAGTGAGTAGGATATGTTCTTTTTCCGATAATGCAAACAGAAAAAATGATCTATGAAAAATAAACGTACGCTGCTGGTAACCGGTGGTTGCGGTTTTATCGGCGCCAATTTTGTCCGGCTGTTGCACGACAGGTACAACGATTGGCGGGTGGTCAACCTCGATAAACTGACCTATGCCGGCAACCTGAAAAACCTTGAGGGAGTCGGGGAAGGGGAAAAGTATCGCTTTGTCAGGGGTGATATCTGCGATTTTGCAGTTGGTTTCCCGGCTCTTTAGCGAGGAAGATTTTAACACCGTCGTGCACTTTGCCGCCGAATCGCATGTTGATCGTTCGATCACCGGCCCGGGGGCGTTTATTCGCACCAATATCGAAGGCACCTTCACCCTTCTGGAGGCGGCACGTCGGAGCGGGTTGGCGGATAATGTCAGCGGGGCACCGCCCTGTTTTCTCCATGTCAGTACCGATGAGGTGTATGGCTCCCTGGGACAGACCGGTTACTTCACCGAGACCACGGCCTACGACCCGCGTTCTCCCTATTCGGCCTCGAAGGCCTCCTCCGACCACCTGGCGAGTGCCTATTTTCATACCTATGGCTTGCCGGTCCGTATCACCAACTGTTCGAATAATTACGGGCCCTACCAGTTTCCGGAAAAACTCATCCCTCTGATTTTCAACAATGCCATGCAGAATAAGGCCCTGCCGGTGTACGGTGATGGCAGGAATGTTCGCGATTGGCTTTATGTACAGGACCATTGTGAGGCGATTGTCGAGGTGCTGGAAAAGGGCCGGGACGGCCAGTGCTATAATATCGGCGGTAATAATGAGAAACAGAATCTTGAGGTGGTCACCCTCATCTGTGATCTCCTTGATAAAAAACTGGGCCTTGCCGCCTCGGGCCGGCCGCGTTCGTCACTCATTACCTTCGTGCCCGATCGTCTCGGGCATGACCGGCGCTACGCCATTGATGCGACAAAGGTCAGGGAGGAGCTTGGCTGGGAACCACGGGTGACCTTTGCCGAAGGCATTGAAAAAACCGTTGACTGGTACCTTGCCAATCGCCCTTGGATTGACGATATCGTCAGCGGATCGTATGAGAAATACTATGCCGAGATGTATCGACCTATAGACACTGGCATGAAGCAATACAGCGACCATTTAACATATTGAATACAGAGTAAGTATGAAAGTTACAGCGACAGCAATTCCGGATGTTTTATGCATCGAACCGAAGGTCTTTGGTGATACCCGAGGCTTTTTTTTTGAAAGTTTTAATCAGCGGCAGTGGCAGGAGAATACCGGTCTTGACCGGGTCTTTGTTCAGGATAACCATTCCCGGTCGGCTAAGGGGGTGTTGCGTGGCCTGCACTATCAGATCCGCCAGCCGCAAGGAAAGCTGGTACGGGTGATTGTCGGCGAGGTCTTCGATGTCGCCGTAGATCTGCGGCGCACCTCGGCCACCTTCGGCAAGTGGGTGGGGATGGTGCTGTCGGCAGAAAATAAAAAACAATTATGGGTTCCGGAGGGGTTCGGCCACGGCTTTGTCGTCCTGTCGGAAGCCGCCGAATTCCTATATCGCACCACCGACTATTACGCGCCGGAACATGAACGGTGTATTCGTTGGAACGATGCGGATCTTGCCATTGACTGGCATCTTGCCGAAGCACCGATTCTTTCGACAAAGGATGCGGTCGGCTGCGCCTTCCGGAGTGCCGAAGTATACGATTGATAGTCCTTCAGAATGCAGGCGGGAAAGGTATCAACCATATACCAACTGGCCACCGGAATAACCTAATCCACCGGCACAGGCGAGGCAAAGAAAATAGAAGAGCAGCATCTTCGCCGGGCTTGCTCCCTTTTTCTTCATAACAACAGACACAGCCAGGAGAATGGTAAGCAGTGCGCCTAGGATCATTTTGATAATGATATACTTATTCCATTCTCCCTGCTGTAAATGAAGCCAGTCGAGGATTCCGGCACCAATAACCGGAACGACAAAGAGCAGGGCAAGGACCGAACAATGATAAGCCGTCTCGGCCAAATCGGTGCTTTTCACCATGCGACCGAACAGGGAAAACACCACCATGCCGATGATCATACCCATCGGCACATGGGTGAGCATGGGGTGGAGAGGGTGGGTAAAGCCAACCGCTGCGAGAAATGAATAAAGGCTCTCAACCATAGGATTCTCCTTTGATTTGAACATGACGCCGATCGTTTTTGGAGTCGGCGGGCATTCCTTAATACTCTTCCTTCATACTAATATTCATTTTCAGATAAAAAACAAAAACATTTCGCTACGCCTCCGCACCGGCAGCCCAGGGCATGCAAAGAGAGAATCTAACTATTTGCTGCTCTTCAGGAAAGCGTAAATGTCCGCGGCGTCCTGTTCGGAGATTTTTGTCTCAGGAAAAGGAGGCATGATCGGCGCATCTTTTTTTCTGAGCTTTTTAACAAAGCTGCTAAATCCCATGTCGGTGTTGCCGATATTCGGACCACGACCGCCATTGCCCTTTTCGCCATGGCAGGCAGTGCAGTTGTTCATCTTGTACCATTTCTGCCCATTTTCGGCGTTGCCGGCGGGGGCGGTTCCGCAGGCGGAAAGAGTCAAGAGAAAGAGCAAAGAAACACAGCTGGCGACAATTTTAGCGGGACTGACAGGTGTCATGCAAACCTCCTTGATGACGAGACAATTGTTCTATAAGCCAGGTGGATAAGGATTGTTGAAGTGTGTCGAATGGTAAAGAAGGCAACGGCAAAAGGCAAGTATATTTTTCGTTTCTTTGGCGCCACTGGCGAACACCGAGAGGAAGCAACCCTGACAGCATGACTCTCATGGCGAGGCGGGAGGTCCTACGGTTGCCAGTTGCAGCTCTTTCAGGAGTTGATTTCTGGTGTTTTCAGTTTGATTGAGGAGAATGGCAAAGGGGATGAGTGCTTCACCCCTTGGGAAATATCCGGCAAAACAGTAGACACCGGTGAGGGTGCCGCTTTTTAAGGGGATTGTCTCCCGTTGACTGAGGAGGGAGGCGAACGGCTGGAAGCGCTTCAGTATCTGGATAAAAGCGGTCGGACTGAAGCGGTTTTGCCTTGAAAGTCCGGCTCCTTCCATTATAACCAGGTGGCCCTTGGGAAGACCGAGGGTCGTTGTCGTATACGCGGCAAAGGTTTGCCGGGATTTCTCCCAGGTAGCAGGCAAACCGTAGACGTGCAGACCACAGGCGAGAAACAGCTGGTTGGCTATGAAATTATTTGAATATTTGAGGCAATCCCTGATGATTTCCGCAAGACTTGATCGGCCCCGGTGGATAAGAATGGGCTTGAGATGGCGGGGCGTTGTCTTAATTTTCCAAGGATGCCGTATGCTGATGCCGGCCTGCTGCAGTTGCGCCGTGAAGAAGCTCACCCACATAGCGGAGAGTCGAGGATTTCCCCGGCTGAGACGGCAGCATATTGATGTTGAGGCGATGCGCTCCGGGTGTTAAGCCGGCACCGATTTCCCGCATCAGGGGCAGGAGCGGAGTCTGGCCTTCCCCTGAGCTGATTTTCCCTTTGGCGCTGACCACAAGGGAAACGGCATTAAAGTTGACCGCCAAGGCGCCGTTTGGCGCGTCATAGCTTCTCGCCGAATTTTCCTCACTCGCTGTTTCACCGCGCAGGTCGAAGGCGCTCGTCATCAAGGCAGATCGACTGCAGTTGACGTATGCCCATGTCCGAGAGTCGTTTGCCGATCTCCAGGAGAATCTCCGAGGTAAGAAGAGGATCGCCATAGCCCTTGATATAGAGATTTCTCTGGCCATCGAGGAACAGGTGGGTTTCGAAATGGTATTCGGGGCCGAGGTATTCCAAGGCGACCAGGCTGGTGAGCAGTTTCATGGTAGAGGCGGGAACAAAAAGGTCATTTTCCCGGTACTTGTGCCGGTTGCTGCCGTCTTCGACACTATATCCGCCATTGGCAATCAGACGCAGTACATTGTCCTGGGCGCAGAGCGGAGGTACGGTAACCACTCCGATACTGCAAAAAAGGAGAAAGAAGAGCCTGGAAAGGTATCAGCTGTGCCGGATAGCATATCTTTGCCGAATCTGTCGCAGTTACTCGGTATCCATGGCCCGCCAGGAGGTTTTCAGAATCCTGGTGGCCGAGAATCTCCTCCTTGGCAAGGCCGAAAATCTGCGGCCAGTGCCTCAATCGGCTTAATCCCCGGCTGGGCACTGACACCGACCATCTCCAGTTGGACGGTGGCAGGTCCGGAGATGTGCAGGAGCGAGATCAAGGGGCGGATGTCTATTTCGCTGGTTTTCCCTTTTCTGGTTTTGGCAACAGGATACCTTTCACTGCTGAGGAAGTGCCTGGCGCGCTCTTTCTCCTGCTCGGTGATGGCTCTGGCAAGAGTGAGAGTATACGAAGTCAGGAGGCTCTGAGGCACTTTGCCGGAATGGGGGTCAATTTTCGTTATGCTAAGGCCCGGGACCAGTTTTTCGTTGAGTTTGCCAGCTGTGGCAGCGCAGTCTTTTAAGAGGTTCGCGGAAGATCCATGATGAAAAACTCGGCAAGGCTCTCCGTTCCGGCTGCCAGGGCCGGGCCGAAGGAGATCTTCGGTGAAGGATTAAAGCCCTGGCTGAAATTGGTCTGTAATATCCGCCCGACGAAGGGTGCGAAAAATTCCCTGCAGCATCTCAAGGTGGCCGAGATAGCAGATATTGCCGAGGCGGGTATAGTGGACAATATACTTGTAATGACCGGCAGGCCCGGCTGTCTCCGGAACATCGGCAGCTTGTTGCCGAGGGATCGGCATTGATGTCCGGCGAGGCGTCTTTGCCTCGGTTGCAGACCACCGGCATGGAGGGTTTTGAAATCGCAGAGGCCGCATTTTTGGCAGGCGTGGTAGCGACAGTCGGGGGTGTATTCCTCGCTGTGCGCTTTTGCCAGTTCATCGACGAGAAACTGCCTGGCTTACCCCGGAAGCCAGGTGCTGCCATGGCAGGGTTGCATCGGGTCGCCGAGCCTGCAGATAGGATTCCAAGGACAGCCGGCAGCTGTCGGCCGCCTTTTGCCAGCGGGCAAGATCAAAATGTTCGTCCCAGCCGTCAAGGCGCGCCCCATCACTCCAGGCCTTTTCAATGAGTTCTGCAAGACGCCGGTCGCCACGGGAAAAGACACCTTCGAGAAAACTCTGGCGCGGGCTGTGATAGCGGAGATTGCAGCCTTTGCCGGGAAGGGATCTTTTGATCCGGTGAATACGCTCCATGCTTTCTTCCATGCTGAGCTGTCTTTCCCATTGGAAGGGCGTGTGCGGTTTGGGGATAAAGGTGCCGACACTGATGGTGATCTGTCTTTTGCCGCGGCCGCCGCCCTGGCTGCGATCGTTGAGAATTTTTTTTGCCAGTTCGGTAATGGCGATGATATCCTCGTCGGTTTCAGTCGGCAGACCTATCATGAAATAGAGCTTAATGCTCTGCCAGCCGGCACTAAAGGCGTCATTGCAGGTGGTAAGAAGATCCTCTTCGGAAATACCCTTGTTGATGACCCGTCGCAATCGTTCGCTGCCCGCCTCCGGGCGCAAGGGTAAAGCCGGTTTTCCGGACCCTTTTCACCTGCTCCATGACGGTGGCGGTAAGGGTCCCGACACGCATCGAAGGCATGGCGATGGAAATGAATCTTGAGGAAAATTTGTCCATCAATGCCGGGAGAGTCTGTTCCAAACAGCTATAGTCACCGGTGGAAAGAGACAATAAGGCCAGTTCTTCAAAACCGGAGTTGTTTATGCCGCTTTCGGCAAGTTCCATTATCTGTTCCGGGCTCCGCTCCCGTACCGGCCGGTAGGTAATCCCGGCCTGGCAAAACCGGCAGCCCCTGGTGCAGCCGCGGGCAATCTCGATGCCCAAGCGGTCATGGACGATCTTGGCATTGGGGACGATTGGCTGTTTCAGATGTTCAATGGCACTGAGATCGCTGAGGATTCTGCGACGAACCAGATCCTTTGTCCCGGCCTTACGGCGGATTGTCCGGAGGTTGCCGAGGTTGTCGTAGTCCGGCTGAAAATGGGCAGGGATATACACGCCATCAATTGCAGCGAGTCGCTGGAGAAGATCAGCCTTGCTGCCATTTCCCCCTTTATGTTCGGCCAGAACATGGCCAATTTCGATCACCGCCTCCTCGCCGTCACCGAGTAGAATAGCATCAAAAAAATCGGCGACCGGTTCCGGGTTAAATGATCCGGCGCCGCCGCCGAGGATCAGGGGAAAGGAGCTGTCCCGGTCGCGAGAATACAAGGGGATATTCGCCAGGTTGAGTATCGTCAGGATGTTGGTGTAGCAGAGCTCGTAGGGCAGGGTGATGCCGATGACATCAAAATCGCCGAGCGGGTGCGACGATTCCAGGCTGGTAAGTAATTGATTTTTCTGGCGCAACAGGTGTTCGAGATCGATGTCCGGGCAATAACAGCGCTCCGCCAGAAACACATCCTGCTGGTTCAACAGATGATAAAGGATTTGCAGGCCGTGATGCGACATACCGATCTCATACATATCGGGAAAAACCAGGGCAAAACGAATCGCCATGGAATGCCAATTCTTCTGTATCGAATTATACTCATGGCCAAGGTACCGGCCGGGTTTGGCAATTGATGCTAAATGTGCTTGATCGGTCATTGGCATTCCCAGGGAAATTTGCGGGTGACAAAATGGTGGGCGAAGAACATTGCGCTTTCTCTCTTGTCTCTCATCAGTCCCACCATTTACTGAAATTTCATTGACTTTTCAAGTCAGGATGATGTAATTCAATTAAACTGTGCTCTCTTATCTTTGGTAAACATTCGTTATAATATGCAAAAAAGGATATGGCCTGATGAAATGGTTAGCATCACTTCTTGTTGCGGTCGCCGGGATGATGGTTCTCTCTTTGTCGGCAGCCTTTGCAGCATCTTCGTCGGGTGTGGCCATTGAATCGATTGTCCACAAAGTCGGCTCCGAGACAGAAGAGAAGTTGACCTTCAAACTGAGTGCGCAGGTCGCGACGAAAATCTTTACCATGAAAGGCGATAATCCCCGGTTGATTATCGATTTTCCCAACAGTTCCTATGCCGGCAAAGGTGTCATCCCTCTCGCCGACGGCAAATTGGCCACGGCCATTCGCACTGGTATGCATCAGACCCCTGAACAGAAGACCAGGGTAGTCGTTGATCTCGCCAAGCAGATTCGCCGTTCGCTACACCAGCGAATATTCCGAGAGGCCGACAATATCCTCACCGTCGTACTTCTGTCCGATGTGCAGCAACAGACGAAAACTCCTCCGATGCCGGCAGGTAAGGAGCAAGGTGCATCCTCCTAGCCAAAGACCAGTGCGGCAGCGGCAGGCAAACCGGTGCAGACAAAACCGCTGCCCCCGCTGTTTCCACCGCAGGAACCGACGAAGAAAACTGCGGTTGTTCCTGTCTCCAGAAGCAGCTGCGCCCGGCAAAACCGAAAGTCCCAGGTTGCTTAATATCTCTTTTGACGATTCTTCCACCAAGGGTGAGATGGTTCTGTTTCACTTAACTGACTTTCACCCGCCAACGGTTTCCGCAGTGGAAAAGGACAATCCTCAGGTGTATTTGTGATTTTTTAGGAATGGAATTAAGCAAAGGGGTAGAGGAAAATATTGTCGCCAAAGGCAAATATGTTGAACGGATCAGTACCTCGAAACACAGCAAGCCCGATAAAATTCGTGTCGTGCTCAATCTCTCTCCCAACAGAGATTACGACTTGCAGCAGGTCTTTTTAAAAACGACAATCTCTTCGTCTTAATAGTCAATGAATTGCCAATGGAGAAGAAGCCCGTTCAAAACTAGTTGCTAGGGGAGAAACTGTTGAATGTACCGTTGGTCGGAATCGGCAGGGTATATTGTTTAGCCTCGCTGGTCAGCCGGACATTGGAAAGCTTGAGACGGATGTCGATGCCGTAGTCGAGCCCGGTTATGTTTATCTCCTGGGGTTGCCGGCATTGCCCCTGGGTCATCCAGTCGCCATAGGTCACTTCGGCGACAATTTTTCCTGCACCGTTTTCCAGGATATGGGCAAGGGGTAATTTACTGACCGGCTCAAGGAGCAGGTGGCTCATCCCGGCCGGTTCTGTCTTAGTGTGCCGAAAGGAAATCCACAAGCCTCTGGTGTTTTTGTCCTCACGGATGGTGCTTATGCTGTCGCCGGGGCGTTGGTTTCTGGCAGTCAGCCATTCTCCCCAGTGCCCGTTGAGGATTTCCGTCGGCAGGTCGTGGCGCAGACCAAAAGATCGGATGCTGCCTTCCAGATATATTTGTTCAGGAACTATGACCGCCTGATACGATTTTTGATCCCCGGCAATGGCCAGGACGGTTTGACCGAAAGGGTTGGCAACGACGAATTTGTAGGATCCGGGCATGGAAAACTGCAGGTAGCCGCCCAGGGCCTTTTTTTCAAGGGGATCTGCATAGAAAAGGGCCAGATCACCATCAAGGCTCTGGCCGCAGGATTGATTGTCGAGAATAAGGGAATCAACGAGCTGGATGGTTTCGTTAAACCGGTCGCCTTCAAGGGGGGTTGTCCATGGTTTGCCGGCACATCCGGAGAGAAGTCAGGGCGACCAGGAGGAGCAGGCTGCATGATAGGAGAGCTGTTATTGTTGTTTTTCCAAGACATCGATTTTCTCTTGTACTGCCGCTTTTTCTTGGTCATCTTCAAACATCTTTAAGGCCTTTTGGTAGTGTTCAAGCGCTTCCGTCCGTTTGCCGAAGGCGCGGTATGCATCGCCCAGGTGATCATGGATATGCGGATCTCCCGGTTCCAATTCCAGGGCGCGGTTGAGTTCCTTTATGGCTCCCGGGTAGTTGCCGAGGCGATAGTACACCCAGCCAAGGCTGTCGACGATATAGCCGTTATCCGGTTTCAAGGCAATCGCCTTCTCGATATATTCGAGAGCCTCCTTAAGACGAATATTTTTGTCGGCCCAGGTGTAACCGATAAAATTCAGGGCTTCGGCGTGGTCCGGCTGCAATTCCAAGACCTTCATCATTTTGTTGATGGCCAGTTCTTCCATGCCGTTTTTATCAAGCATCAGGCCATAATCGAAAAACAGCTGAGGATTGTCGGGATAGATGGAAACCGCGGCCTCAAGGAGGGATATGGCCGCAAGATCTTCTTTTTTCTCGTGGTAAAGGGCGGCAAGGAGGGCATAAAAGAGAGGTCTGCGACTGGACTCTTTGGCGATATGTTTTCTCAGGAGAGCGATCCCTTTATCCTTTACATCCGTTTCATTAAAGATACGAATTTGCAGATAAACCGAATCCTCAAAGTCGCTGCTGCCAGGCAAAATAAGGCCGAGGTGGGTAAGTGCCGAGGGATAATTTTTATCCTTGTAGGCGAGGAGGGCGAGCATATAACGGGCTTCGGGGTTGGCGCTTTCCCTGACCAGTTTTTCCAGGATGTCTTTCGCCTTTTGCTCATCATTCTTGCGCAACAGGACCTTGCTGATAATAAGGTCGATGTTTGCCGGGTTTTTACTGAATGTGCTGATATTTTTTAATTCTTCGAGGGCCTCATCATTTTTTTCCATATCGAGAAAGGCCTGTACCCGACTGAGGCGTGCACGTTCGTCAAAAGGATCATTCTCGGTAATAGAGGTGTAGAGGCGCAGGGCATCGGCGTGCTTTTTCCGACCGGCGAAATAATTACCGATTTCGTAGGCGAGTTCTTTCGACCAATTGAGTGCCAGGGCCTTTTCATATTCCTGTACCGCTTCATCAAACTTTTCCGTTTCTTTTAAAAGGCGCGCCAGGGACAGCCGGGCAAAATAGGAATCACCATTTTTCTTCAGCAATTGTCGGAAAATCTTTTCTGCTTTGTCGTATGATTCCTGATGGCTGTAGAGCAGACCAAGGCGCAGGTGCACGCTCTCATTGTCGGGGTCTCGCTCAAGGACCTGGTAATACAATTTAATCGCCTCCGCCAGCTTATCCTGCTGGATATACAGGCTGGCCAGGAACAATCGGTAGTTGTTTTCTTCCGGGCGATCAATCAGGGCTTGACGCAACCAGGCGGCGGCTTTTTCATGCTCGCCCATTTTCAACAGGACTATGGGGATTTTTTCCCTGATATAATTGACTTTAGGGTCGCAGATCAGGGCCTTTTCGTAGGCCTCGAAAGCCTCGGCGTAACGGCCGGTGAATTCGGCATGTGATCCCCAGAGGAAATAGAAGTAGGAGCAGGAGAGATCGGTCTCCGGTTCTTCTTTTGCCGGTTCGCTGACGACCGTGACCACCTTCTGGTACATCGTGCAAGAGGCAAGAAGGGTACAACAGCAAAGTATTAAAAGGATCTTTTTACAGCTCATATGTCATTCCATTTGTTCACTGCATGCGGCTTGCAGCAGGTCGGTCACATGTCTGGCAACCAGGCGATGGACGTCCTTTATTGGCCCCGATGCATCGATATTGACAATATAGGGACGCTTAATGGCGGCAAAGATGGCGGCAACTTTTTCCTGGAATTCGCGTTGTTCAAAATTGTTCAAGGTTTCCCCACGACCGGTGGTGATGCGCTGCAGCCCAATGTCAAGACTGGCCTGAAAGAGCAGGACAAGATCGGGTTCGGGGGCGAAATCATTGAGCGCCAGGATGCCTTCAGGGTCAAGCCCCAGGGCACCCTGATAGGCGGCAGTGGAAATATAATAGCGATCACAGAGAATAATCTTACCAGCAAGGAGACCGGGCTGGAGAATTTCCTTTACATGCTGCCGACGGTCGGCAAGGAAGAGTTCCAGCTCTTCTTCGCGGCTGTAACTGCTCCTGTGTCGGTACAGATCACGAATCTTCCTGCCATACGGACCTTCCGTCGGTTCCCTGGTGATGATGACCGGATAGCCACTGTCTTGCAGATACTGGCCAAGCAGAGCACACTGGGTGGTTTTGCCGGTTCCATCCGTGCCTTCAAAGACAATCAGTTTTCCCCGTGCTTTTTCGATACTCATATTCTTTGCTTCAACCCGCCGTGAAATGAGATCCGGTTTGTGCAGATATTTGCGGCGAGCCGGACAGCTTCTGCCAGACTGCTGTATTTTGCCAGACCTTTTCCGGCAATATCATAGGCCGTTCCATGATCAACGGAGGTGCGAACGATGGGCAAACCGAGTGTGACATTCACGCCGTCTTCAAAGTGCAGCAGTTTGAAGGGAATGAGCGCTTGATCGTGGTACATGGAAATTACCGCGTCGAATTCTCCGGAGGCAGCCTTGAAATATACCGTATCCGGGGGAAAAGGTCCACTGACGTTTAAACCCTCCTGTTGTCCGCACTGAACGGCCGGGGCAATAAAGCGTTGTTCTTCATCGCCGAAAAGGCCGTTCTCACCGGCGTGCGGGATTGAGTCCTGCGACGGCCAGGCGCGGATGAGCAATGCCGAAGTCGACCTTCAGAGCTGTGTGGGTGATATGGATCAACCGGTAGATTTCCTCAATGGAAAGAGCCGTTGCCACTTCTCTTAACGGGCGGTGAATGGTGACCAGGGTAACTTTCAGTTTGTTACCGGCCATCATCATGGCGTAATTGGCGGTCCCGGTGAGGGCGGCAAGCATCTCAGTATGGCCGGGAAAGGCGTAGCCGGCACTGTTCAGGGCGAGCTTAGAAATGGGGCAGGTTGTCATTCCCTGAAAAATTCCCTGACGTGTCAATTCTACGGCGGTTTCGATATACCTTGCCATGGCGCCACCGGTTACCGCATCGGGGACACCCCAGACAAGATTGTCCGCCGCAAGGGATGATGCCTGCAGCACCGGGATCTTGCCGGCCGGCAGCGGAGCATCTGCTTGCCAGGGGACGAGGGAAGCTGCTATCTTGAGCTCTGTTGCCAGTCGCAAAAGGACATTTAAATCGCCGACAATGACCGGTTGGATGCCATTCGGTATGGCGGCTTCACAACAATAGCGGAGTATAATTTCCGGGCCGATGCCGACCGGACATCCCATGGTAATTCCAATTGTAATCATAAAGACAGACTCTAAGCAGTGTACTTATCCTTCGCAAAGATCAAATGCGTTGGCAATGATTTCAATCTGCGCCCTCTGGTCAGGACCGATGACAATGGATACTACATCAAACCTGGCAGGGGCATCAAAAAGATTACGCTCCGCCAGATAGTACTGGGCGGTTTTACGTGATTTGTCGTTGTTTTCTATGAGTTACCGCTGCAGCGGGGGAGCCGTAGGCATCACCGATTCTGGTTTTTACTTCAATAAACACCAGTACTTCACCTGCTTTGGCGATAATATCGATTTCCCCATAACGACAGCGATAGTTCCGTGTCAGAATGGCGTAACCGTTTTTGGTGAGGAACTCGTGCCGCCATATCTTCGCCACTTTGCCCAAGATTCTGCCGACTATTCAGCATACTCTTTGACTCCCCTGAAGGTCCTGCGATGCACTGGACAAGGGCCGTGGGTTGCTATCGCCAAACGGTGTTCGCGAGTGGGATAGCCCTTGTTTTTCTTGAAATTATAAAGAGGATACTGAGTATGCAGGCTGTCCATAAGCCTGTCCCTTGCGACCTTGGCGACAATACTGGCGGCGGCAATGGAAGCACTTTTTGATTCGCCTTTAATGAAGGCTTCCTGAGAAATGGCGAGGGGAATGGTAAATTTGCCGTCGACAAGAATGAAATCAGGCGGCGGACCGCTCATGTTTTCGACAGCCATTTTCATGGCTAAAAGGGATGCCTGGAGGATATTGATCTGATCGATCTTTTGTTCGGAAACAATGCCGATGCCTATTGCGGCATTCATTCTGTGGAGAAGATTTTCCAGTTCCACTCTTTTTTCATGTCTCAGGACTTTTGAATCAAGAAACAGGGAGTGTCGGCAATTGGTCGGCAAGATGACTGAGGCGGCGACCACCGGGCCGGCGAGGGGACCCCGGCCCGCCTCGTCACAACCGGCAACACGAAGAAAACCACGTGCATAGAGAATCCGTTCGAGGCAGAAGTTGTCATTGCCAGGGCTGCAGCCGACGAGAGATTCTTGCATTGAGTCCAATCAAAAAGATGCAAACGACACACTGGTCCATCACTGACAGCTGACGTTAGCGCCGCTGTCGGTGATGGGGTTGCTCACCGTAAAAAACACCTATCGTGGTAGACCACGCTCTCGAATACGTGCAGCTTTTCCTGTAAGATTGCGCAGGTAGTAGAGACGAGCGCGACGGACCCGGCCTTTGGTAAGCAGTTCGATCTTTTCGATGCGCGGATTGTGCAGAGCGAAGGTCTTCTCGACACCGACGCCATGGGAAATCTTCCGTACGGTATAGGCTGCATTCATGGTGCCATGCTTGCGCTTGGTAACTACACCCTGAAAAATCTGAATACGTTCCTTGCTTCCCTCGATGATGCGGATATGCACTTTCACGCTATCGCCTGGGCGGAAGTCGGGGAGGTCCTGCCGCATCTGTTCCAAATTGATTCTTTCAATGTATTGTGCTCATAACGTCTTCTATTAGTTGAAGTATATTAGGATGAAATCCAGTGGTTGAACTGTTTCTGGCCAATTTTTCATGATCCGAGCAGCCTGTCAAGAATAATTGAGACGGCTGAGCGAACCGAAAGATGATTATAATCTGTTCCACCCTTTATTGGGGGCAGTGTTGTATCCGACAAAGCAATGATTTCCGGGGCAAGGCCATGGGCAGTACCGAAAACGAGGAGAACCGGCACCCTGTTCTTGACCCTCTCAGCGAGTTCTTTATACTCCATGGTCGTTTCCCGCAGCAGTGCACTGGTTGTCACCAGCATCGGGCGTTTCCCGTATCTTTCCGTCAACAGGGCAATTGCCTCCTCGAGCGATGCGACAAGACGGACAATGCTGAGTGCCTCTTTCCGGGCCGGGTTATATGTCGACCCATGGCCGGTTTCCCAGTGGGTCAGTAATTCTTTGACCAGATTTCGCTGATCTTCATAGGGGGTTGCGATAAAATATTCAGCAACCCCGTAGGTCCTTGCCGTTCTGGCGATGTCGTGAATATCCAGATTCGTCACGGCCGAACCAATTATTTCCGCCCTTTTGTTCACCACAGGATGATGTATGAGGGCGATATTAAGAGTGGTTTTGCCCTGATAGATCATTTTTCCGGAGGCGTTTCCTGGATCTTTCGCACCTTTTCATACAGATCATGCTGACGGAGCAGCTTGATTTCTTTGGTGCTGAAGGTTTCCATCTGTAATAATTCCGGTCGTCTTGCAAGCGTCCTACGCACTGAAGCAATAAACCGATATGCCTCGATCATTTCATGATTGCCGGAAAGCAATTCGTCCGGCACAGCCTGTTCCTCGAACACCCTGGGCCTGGTATATTGCGGGTGTTTCAGCAGATTTCTGCTGAAGGTATCCTTTTCGGCAGAATCGATGCATCCCAAAACGCCGGGAAGCAACCGGGTGACCGAATCAATAATCACCATGGCCGCCAGCTCGCCACCGGTAAGGATGAAATCGCCGATGGAAATTTCATCGTCAATATAGCCGGCCCGAAATCTTTCATCCACCCCTTCATAACGACCACAGACGAGAAGGAGATGTTTTTCATTCGCCAATTCTAAAGCAACCGCCTGATCATATTGCCGACCTTGCGGGGTAAGGAGAATTACCCTGGCTGCCGGCGAACCGGCAATACATCTACTCTTTACGGCCCGTGCCAAGGGTTCCGGTTTCATCACCATGCCCTCGCCCCCGCCGAAGGGTCTGTCGTCGGTCATTGCCTGGGGATCATCGGCGAAATCCCTGATATTGACAATGTTGGTGCTGATTTGTTCTTTTAACCTCGCTCTCCTGATAATTCCCTCGTTAAGCAGAGAATCGAAGAGATCGGGGAAAATGGTTAATATGTCAAAAATCATCCCGGCATGTTGCTTGTCCTTCAAGACCCTGAGTCGGCATTGAGTTCAAGTAAACCCGGAGGAGGGTTGACGATCAGGTTTTCGGCGGTTTCGCCAACAAGGATGCTCTTGGTTATCGGAATAAGGATTTCTTCCTTCCCCGCTTTAATGACCAATATATCCTGTGCTCCATTGTTGAAGAGACGTTCTACCCGGCCAATTGCCTGCCCCGCAAGGTCAACAACCAATTTCTCCTGATATTGATGCCAGTAATACTCGTCTTCGCCTGTTGCCGGCAAATGTTTTCTCGCCAGAAGAACACCGTGACCTTCGACTTGCTCAGCCTGAGTGCGGGTGGCAATTGAGGCCAACCGGATAATCATTGCCTTGCCCTGCACCCGGCTCTTCACAACGGAGAGTGGCGATGATATGGCTCCATCCCTGTCGATGAGAAGCAGTTCACTATATACGACAGCATTCTCCGGTTGTTCTGAATAAAGAAAGATCTTCACATCTCCATTCAGGCCGTGTGCTTTGGCGACCTTGCCAAGAAGCAGATACTCGTCAGCCGGAAAAAGGTAATCGGGGATCATGCTGACCGCTGCTTATTCAATAATTTCAAGCCTGCAACGTTGATCACCCTTGGCCGCGGCAGCGGAAAGAAGAGAGCGCAAGGCCCTTGCGGTACGTCCCTGCTTGCCGATAACTTTGCCCAGATCTTCCGGGGCAACGACCAGTTCAATGGTAACGGTTTCTTCGTCAACTTTGCTCGCGACTTTTACCGCATCCGGCTGATCGACCAGAGATCTTGCGATAACAGCTATAAGTTCTTCCATTACTACACGGCAGGTGTCGCGACTTTCTTCATCAGGCTCTTCACCGTGGTGGTTGGAAGTGCCCCTTTGCCAAGCCAGTCTTGCAGCTTGGTGTTGTCAAAGGTAATAGCCGCCGGTTCTTTGCATGGATCGTAGGTTCCGACCACGTCAAGAAATTTGCCGTCACGTTTATTCTCGCTGTTGGCGACGATGATACGATAAAATGGTTTTTTCTTTCTGCCGAGTCGGGTCAATCGAATACGTACTGCCATTCCGGTAAGTCCTCCGGTTAAAATTTGTCTAATTTTATGTTCACGATGCTCGTTTCCGTTGCCGGATCGAGGCCTTATCTTTTCTTCATGCCTTTCGGCAATTTCCTTCTTTTTATCCCGGAAAGAGCTCCAGGTTTTCCACTGATTTTTTTCATCATCTTCAGCATTTCCGAATAGCTTTTCAGAACTCGGTTGACATCACCAATAGCCGTTCCGGAGCCTGCCGCTATGCGCATTCTTCTGCTGGTATTGATAATCTGATGATTTTTTCTTTCCTGGCTGGTCATCGAACGAATGATGGCTTCAGTTTTCACCAGCTCTTTTTCATCCGGTTTGGGGACGTCTTTCAATTGTCGCAGTTTGTTGATGCCGGGAACCATATCAAGAATCTTCTCAAGAGAGCCCATCTTTTTGATCTGCTGGATCTGCTCAAGAAAGTCTTCCAGGGTGAATTGGTTCCTTTGCAGCTTTTTGGCAAGTTTGTCGGCTTCTTTTCTATCGACAACCGCCTCGGCTTTTTCGATCAGGGTGAGGATGTCGCCCATGCCGAGGATGCGGGAGGCAACACGCTCGGGATGAAAGATTTCAATATCGTCGAGTCCTTCGCCGATACCGACGAATTTGATGGGTTTGCCGGTAATGGTCTTAATGGATAGAGCGGCGCCGCCTCGGGCATCACCCTCCATTTTTGTTAAAATAACCCCGGTGAACTCAAGATCGGTATTGAATTTGTCGGCGACAGTTACCGCATCCTGGCCGGTCATGGCAGTCAGCGACAAAGAGGATCTCGGAGAGCGGCACTGCCGCACGAATTTCCTTCAGCTCGTTCATCAAGGTCTCGTCGACATGCAAGTCGACCGGCGGTGTCGATGATGAGGGTGTCGTAATTATGCAAGCGCTGCTTCGTTCAGTGCCTGCCGACAGATATCAACGGGTTTTACGTCGGGAGTCGATGGATGAACCGGAACATCAAGGCGCGAACCAAGTACCTGCAACTGTTCTATGGCTGCCGGACGGTAGATATCGGCCGGCACCAGATACGGCCGGCGACCTTTTTCCCGCAGCAGTTTGGCAAGTTTACCGGCTGTGGTTGTTTTTCCAGAGCCTTGCAGGCCGGCCATCATTATAACTACCGGTTGCCTGCCGTCGAGTTTTATTTGTTGTGTCGTGCCGCCGAGGAGTTCAACCAGTTCCTCGTGGACGATCTTGATGATCTGCTGGCCGGGGGACAGGCTTTTTGAGACTTCTCGACCGACGGCTTTCGCCGTTACATTGGCAACAAAGTCCTTAGCCACTTTGAAGTTGACATCAGCCTCAAGAAGAGCACCGCGCACCTCGCGCAAGGCCTCGCCGATATTTTCTTCAGTAAGTTTGCCATGGCCTCGGAGTTTTTTGAAAACTCCTTCCAGCCTGTCGGATAAATTCTCAAACATAATATTTTAGCGCAATACAGTGTCACCAGGGGGGTGGCATAGCCCACAGGGTGTCGACTTTGCAGCTCAACACCCAATAAAA
>CAVWHG010000012.1:0-70202 GCA_963754865.1 uncultured delta proteobacterium
GAACCCGCGTCCGAAAATGCTCCCCTCCCGTATCTACATGCTTAGTTCCGTGCTTTGGTTCTCACTTTGGGAACTCCGTCGGAACATGGATTTCCCGCAGCCAGCCTGTTAAATCTCATCCCTTGAAAGACAGACGGCCTTCAAGCGACCAGCCCATTGAGTCGACGCCCCAAATCCAGTCCTATGGGCGAGAACCGGTGGAACGGCAGTATGACAGGTTAAGCTGCTACTGCGTAGTTATAATCGTCTGCGATTATATTTAGATTCTATCGGTTTTACGAGCAAATAGAAGCTCGGCATGCAACAGTAAGCTTACACATCCCCGTCGAATCCGTTTCGCCCCCTTATCTTGAAACGACTGTTTTTGTTGAATTTTAATGCTTGTTATGGTGCATCTCCCGCTGGATTTCGCGGTTGCTCTGCTGTTCCTTGAGGGATGCCCTCTTGTCGTACTCTCTTTTGCCACGGGCAAGGCCCAATTCGACTTTCGCCCTGCCGTTCTCTTTAAAGTATATCTTCAAGGGGATGAGGGCAAGGCCTTTTTCATTGAGCTTGCCGATCAGTTTCTTTATTTCCCGCTGATGGAGGAGGAGTTTGCGGATCCGTAGCGGGTCGTTGGGGTTATGGGTGGCAAAGGTATACATCGAGATATGCACGTTGTAGAGCATCACCTCGCCGCGGCCATCTATCTTTACGTAGCCATCGCGCAGATTGGCCTTTCCCGCCCTGAGCGATTTCACCTCCGGCCCGGAAAGCACCATGCCCGCCTCATAGGTTGCGTCGATATGATAATCGTGCGACGCCTTTTTATTCTTGGCGACAATCTTGATGCCCAAATTTTTCTTATCCGTGGCCATGTTGCCTCATTTGCTTCTGCATCACTGGGAGGTTGCCCGCAGCGCTTCCTCATAGGTGGTTATGCCGCGTTTCACCTTACTCCACGCGTCCTCGCGTAATGTAGTCATTCCCTCGCGGATTGCAACCTGGCGCATTTCCTGGGTGTGCGCATCGTCGGCGACCATTTTCTTTATCTGGGCAGACATTGGAAATATTTCAAATATTCCGCATCGCCCCCTATATCCGGTACCCCGGCACTCCCGACAACCCTTGCCGCGTCGCAGGGTGACGGCACCCGATTCGCCAGCCGGAAAGCCCATCTTTAACAAGCTCCTCACTCTTCATCTCAAAGGTCTCGGCACACTCGTTACAGACCATTTTCACCAATCTCTGCGCCATGCAGCCGAGCAGAGTAGAGGCAATCATGAAGGACTGCAGGCCAAGATCGCGGAGCCGGGCGATGGACGACACGGCGTCGTTGGTGTGCAGGGTCGAGAACACCAGATGGCCGGTCATCGCCGCCTGTACCGCGTGCGCCGCCGTCTCATGGTCGCGGATCTCACCGATCATGATGATGTCGGGATCCTGGCGCAGGATATTGCGGAGAATTGTCGAAAAAGTGATATCAATGAGCGGTTGCACGGCAATCTGATTAAACTCCTCATACACCATCTCAACCGGATCCTCGACCGTGACGATATTCTTTTCCGGAGTAGCAATTTCTTTCAGGGTCGAATAGAGGGTTGTCGATTTACCACTCCCAGTCGGACCTGTCACCAGGATAATGCCGTGCGGTGCGGCGACAAAACCCTTGTAAACCTCGACGTCACGTTTGGAAAAGCCCAGGCTTTCGACCTGTTGGAAGATCATGTCGGAATCGAGGATACGCATGACCACCTTTTCCCCGAAGGCCACCGGTACCGTCGAAACCCGTATCTCGACATCCTTGCCGCTCTTTTCACCAATTTTGATCCGACCATCCTGGGGCCGCCTCTTCTCGGCAATATCCATCCGGGAAAGGAACTTGATACGGGAGGTTATGGCTGAATGGACGGCCTTCGGCAGATTATAAATAGTGTGCAGGGCGCCATCGATACGAAAGCGCACCATCGAGACATTACGTTTCGGTTCGATATGGATGTCGCTTGCCCGCTGTTCAAGGGCGTAGTGGAAAATGTGGTTAACCGCCGATTTGATATGCTGATCGGAAGAGGTGATTTCTTTTGTGGCAGAGATTTTCACATATCGTTCAAGGTTACCGATATCGATGGAACTGGTGCCCCCAGGGGCAATGCTGAACTGATCCTCGGCGGCACTGATCGACCGCTGAAAGCCGAAAAATTCGGCAATTATCCGTTTGATATCCGATTTGGTGGCAAGGTGCGGTCGGATCTTTACCTGGTTGGCCTGTTCGATATCTGCCAAGACCGTTTGGCAGTCGGGATGGTAGATTGCTGTTTCCAGGAAGCCATCCTCCAACTTGAACGGCAGTATCAATTGCCTGATGGCGAAGTTGCGAGGGATGGTCTTAGTAGCGACATCCATATCCAAATCGAGAGGATCGAGCTTTTTAAAAGGCAGTTTTTTTACTCGGGCAACTGCCTGCATGATGATTTCCTCATCGACCAGCCGCCCATCGCCTCCGATCAACTTGAGATTGAACGCTGTTACAATATCAACCATGTCGGGGTAGTCTTTATCGACTTCACCCTCCTTGCCGGCCAGCCGCAGGAGCTTTTGCCGTTGTTTGCCCTTTTCCAGGATAACAAACTGTCGTTGTTTCGGACTCAACACCTGCAGGTCGACAAGCACATCGAGGAGTTCGTCACTGTTTAGAAATTTCATGAAAACACCTTCATTTGGCAAATAATCAGTATCTTAGGAATTTATTACGTATTTTTTGCACCTAAAGCTGATGGTTTCGCAAGAAGTCAATTTCTGTCATTTGGAGGAGCAGAGCGACGAGAAATCTCTTAATTATTCCGGAGATTTCTCGCTGCGCTTGAAATGACAAAACCGGCGAATTTCCTCTTTTTGCGAAACCGTCAAAGCTGGTGCTGAAAAGAGTCCCGTTTATCGGGGTTAAATGTATCGTACTATTCTCCCCGTAACCAAGGTATTTTGCAAGAAAATATAAAGAGTTACTTCTCTGAATTCGAATCCACCGCAACGATCATTTGCCTTTTTCCTTTTCCGCTTCTATCTCGCGAACGGACTCCTCATACGTGCGACTGGTAAATTTGCTGATCTGCGATTGGTAAAAGCGTTTCTGCGCTATATCGGTCAAGGCAGCTTGCCGTTCCGAACGTATAGCTTCTTCAAGCAGACCGTTCGCCCAGTAGGCGGTGGCCAAGGTGTCGAGAATATATCCTTTGGGTTGCAGGGCGGCTGCGGCTCTCGCAAGCGTCAGTGCCTTCAGTGGATCACGCAGATGGAGCTGTTCGCAGGTCAACAACAACCACGCCATATTGTTCATTATTTCGGGATTCGCCGGTTCCAGGCTGTAGGCCTTCTCATACGCGCTGAGAGCCCTTTCTTCCATTTTTCTGGTCACCATTAGATCGCCGATGAGGCGCTGCCAAAGTGCCCGATCAGGCTCCTGTTTTGCCTTCTGCAAGAGAACCGTCTCGGCGAAGTTGTCCTGGTAGCGTAAGGCCAGTTGTTCTTTCGGAATCTGCTGTACCAGAACGCTAGCGAGCAGGACAAATGTAACATAAGCCAGAAGGCTGATACGCACCTTGCGGCTATGGCGCTGAATCAACTCGGGTTCTTTTTCAGCCCGGGTTAGACAGTCTATGCGCTCACCAATACCAAAATGGTGCCAATTGCGTTCATCGCGAAGATTGCCGCTCAGTGCGGCAATCTTCTCAAACGCCGTTATCAGAGCACGGGCGTTGCCGATGGCCACCAAGCTGAACAAGTCAGCCTGGCGCTCGAAATTACGAATAAAATATCCGAATAAAAAGCGAAAATAGAGCAGCAGAAACAAAAGCAGCGGCACCGCACCAACCACGGTCAGTATGCTGTCTGCAGCAATACCACTTTTGAGTATCATTCTATTGAAAAAATCCTGAGACAGCAGGAGATAGACAAGAGGCTCGGCCAGCATTCCGGCGAGAAGGCTGAAGCCGCCGAGCAGAAAGACATACAACAGGAGATGGTATTTCTTCACATGGCCAATCTCATGGGCAATGATTGCCTCAAGTTCCTTCAGCGACATGGTCTCGATAAGCGCCGGAGTGAGGAGGATGTATCTGAGGCCGGGAGCAATACCCATGACAGCGGCGGTCAGAACCTGTCCTTCAAAGAGCGGCCAAAGGTAAAAATCGGCGGAAAAATTTTGGGTGGCGCAAAAGACGTTCAGACGATCTTTCAGAGACCCGTCCGGCAGTTTTTGGCACCCCCACAGCCTGCGTACCAGGGGTGGGAAAAAGAGGACGACGAAAAGAAAAAAGACCCCGAAGAGCAGCAGGTCCCCCCATTCTGAAGCAACCAGCCTCTGCAGGCCGGGAAGGGGCAGCAGTGCCAAAATATCATAAAGCAGGGAAATGACGATCCATGGTAGGACAATGGGCAAGTTGGCCCGAATATTATTACCGATAAAGGTTAACGGTTGGTATTTTCGGGCAAAGATTTGCTCGTAGTTACTCTGACCGGCCCGCCACATCAGTACCAGATAGGCAATAAAAAGCAGGAGTCCGGCAAAATTAACCAGGACCGGCATGCTGCTGCCAAGCGGGAGGAGCGACAGGTAATATTTCGGTTCGCAACAGTACAGCGTCACGCCATAGAACACCAAGGCTGTAATCGCCAGTTGTTTCTCCGCCCGAAAGTATCCGGCGGCGGTAAAAGCCTGCCGCCTGGAAAAAAACTTACGGGCGATCTTGTCATACCCTGCGAGTAAGACAACAAGCACAGCAATGGCCTGCCAACCGCTCAGCCATGGAGTTTCCGGTACTCTCTCAATGGTGAAAAGAAAGATAGCGACAAGAAACAGGAGAAGGTTTGTATACATCAAGGATGGTCACCGAGATAGCAGGGATAGTGAGAACGAACAAAGAGAGAGAACTGAAAAACGAGCAATCATCTTCTCATTTGCATAAAGGTTTGAGCAACAAAAAACGCTTTTCTGTTCAATAAAATACGATGAACACGAGAAAAATCCAACTACCTCTTTAGGATAATTATGCTTTTCTGTTTGACAACCATGATTCCGAGCCTTCCAATCAATGCCGGAGGCGATAAAACTGAAGGGATTTTCTGGCATTTTTGTCTTTTTTTATTGACTTTGTCGCCGAGGTGAATTTATATAAGACGTTTTATTGTCAGAGAAGCGGGCGTATAGCTCAGTTGGTAGAGCCATCGGCTCATAACCGATCGGTCGTAGGTTCGAATCCTACTGCGCCCACCATTCATACTTCAGCTTCTGACCAGAAACAACGAGTTCCTTGAAAAAACCAACATTTTTCATACATCAAGGGGAAGGCATAACATCCCTGGCACATATACGCCGATCCGGGAAGGAAATGCTCGAACCGGCAAGGTGAATCAAAAGGTACATTCCCCGTGGAGTGTACCTTTTTTGTTTTACCGCTTAAACGACAGCAAATTTGTTATGACGGTAAGAGTAAAAGACATTCTCAATAGCCTCAACACCCTGGCACCATTCAACCTGGCCGAGCCATGGGACAATGTCGGGCTCCTGGTCGGCAATCCGGATCAGGAAGTTACAGCAATCCTTGTCGGGCTTGATCCGACCACAGGGCTTATTGATGAGGCGATGGTCTTGGGGGCCAACACGGTCATAACCCACCACCCGGTCATCTTTAAACCACTGCAAGCGATCAACACATCGGCTCCTGAAGGCAGGTTGCTTGAGAAGGCTATCACCAATCGAATCGCCATAATCGGCTGTCATACCAATTTCGACAGTGCACAGGACGGTGTCAGCAGCATTCTCGCCGAACAACTCGGGCTGGACAACCACACACCCCTCATCCCAACACCCCAGGGAGATTTGGCGGACACCGGCCTCGGCCGCATTGGTTCTTTCCGGACCCCCTTGTCCCCCACCGAATTTCTGCAACGCGTTCTCGATGTCCTGGGGCTCGACAGCGTCCAGATGGCTGGAACGCTGCCGGAAAAAATTACCACCGTTGCCGTTTGCGGTGGCAGTGGCTCGGAGTTTGCACTCGCAGGCTCGAAACCGCGGGGCAGATGTATATCTTTCTGCGGAAATTAAACACAGCACGGCTATTTGGGCGATTGAAAGCGATTTTTGCATTATCGACGGCACCCATTTCGCCACCGAAAAACCGGCAATCGCCTTCCTGGTCAGAATTCTTTTGGAGGCGAGTCGCAGGGAAAAATGGAATATTAGGATCTTGGAGACAACAACGGAGCGTCACCCCTTCGTTAAACTGGATAGAAACAACAGACAGTAATGTAACATATAGAGAGGAGAATCATCTTGAACGAACTTTTAGCCCAACTTGTCGCACTGCAGGCCATTGACCTGGAAATAGATCAAATCGACCAGGCTATCAAGGCTGAACAGAATGGTCTTGGATGAACGTATTTCCGCCCTGGCCAAAAGAGAAGCTTTCATCAATGAACTGCAGGAACAGATCACCTGCCAACAGAAGGAAGACCGTACCCTGGAGGGCGAAATGGCCGATAAAATCGCCCATGTCCGGGATCGTCAATCGAAGATGATGCAGGTTCAGACCGGTCGAGAGCAGACGGCACTTCTTAAGGAAATCGAAGATGCCAAAAAGAGCGCCAAGGAAAATGAGGAAAAAATCGTCGCCATCATGGTCTCGATCGAACAGCTGACAGCCCAGATGACTGAGGAAAAGAATCTGCTAAAAGGCGAGAAAGAGCTTGTTGCCGAAGAAACCGAAGAAGGTTCGTGACAATATTGAAGCGATCAACAAGGGAAAAAAGGAAAAGGACAGTCAACGAAGCGAACAGGCGATGAAGATCAAGGCATCCATCCTTCGCAAATACGATACCCTCCGCCAGCGTCGCAAAGGCTTGGCGGTTGTCAATGTCGTTGACGGTGTCTGCCAGGGCTGTTTCATGGCCATTCCGCCACAGCTTTTCAATCGGCTGCTGAGAGGTGACGAGCTTTTTGACTGCCCGACCTGCCAGCGGATAATTCATTATCGCCCGGCCGGCCGAAGAGAAAAATTAGTGCTTTATCTTTTTCCTTTCTTCTTTCGCCTTTTCCAACTACATTACCAGTTGGAGCGGGTGCATGATCGCTCCGGTTTTTTACCGGAGAGGAAAGTCCGAACTCTACAGGGCAGGATGGTTCGTAACGCGAACGCCGGGCGACCGGGGGAAAGTGCCACAGAAAACAGACCGCCTGATTCGATCAGGTAAGGGTGAAACGGCGAGGTAAGAGCTCACCGCTTCCATGGCGACATGGAAGGCACGGTAAACCCCACCCAGAGCAAGACCAAATAGGGAGATGTTTGAGGGCGGCCCGTCCGAAATCTCCGGGTAGGTTGCAAGAGATGTTGAGCAATCAACATCCCAGTGAAATGATCATGACCCCTTTACCGGGGAACAGAATTCGGCTTATAGCCCGCTCCTTTTTTTACGAATGTATAAGGCCGGTTCTGTTATCGCAGAAATGCAAATTTTCACAGGATTGTCAACAAGACCATTTATCGCCTTCTCCGCTTTTTTTCCATGATCTCCAGAGCCGCTGTTATCATTCCGGCTGCCGGTTTCGGCACCCGGATGAATCTTGATCATCCAAAACAGTATCACCTGCTTGCCGGTAGACCCATTCTTGTTCATACCGTCCGTGCATTTTGCGAACGAGGATTATATAACACGCATCGTCGTTGTTGTGCCTCCCGCACTGGTGGAACATACTCATCTCCTTCTTTCTGGCCATGGACTTTGTGGAAAAGCGCTGACAATAGTTGCCGGTGGGCGAGACGCCAGGATTCGGTCAAGGCCGGCCTTGACACCCTTGATGATACTACGGAAATCGTCCTGGTTCATGATGCGGCCCGTCCCCTGGTAAATCGGCAATTGATCATTCGATGTTATGAGGCAGCCATCATCAATGGCGCTGCCATCGCTGCCGTGCCGGTGAAAGACACCCTGAAAAAAGGCAATACCCTGGACCAAGTCATCGAGACTATCGATCGCACCGACCTGTGGCAGGCCCAGACCCCCCAGGCGGCCAGACGAGAACTCCTTGAAAGAGCATACCGGATAAATGGCGACGCCGATGTCACCGACGAATCGTCTCTCCTGGAAAAGGCAGCTATCCCGGTAACTCTCGTGGAAGGTGCCGAGACCAATATCAAAATTACCCGTCCGGAGGATCTCTTCTTGGCCGAAAAACTCTTAAACCATAACTGTGACACCAAACTTTCGCATCGGGCACGGCTACGATGCCCATCGTTTTGCCGAAAATCGCCATCTGGTTCTTGGCGGTATCACTATCCCGCATAGCCATGGTCTAGCTGGACATTCCGATGCCGACGTGCTCACCCACGCCCTGTGCGATGCCCTGCTCGGAGCCTTGGGAAGGGGTGATATCGGCAAGCATTTTCCCGATTCCGATGCAAAATATACCAACATCTCTTCGATTATCCTCCTCGATCAGGTGATCCAACTTGCCGGGAACGAGGGATTCACCGTGGTCAATGTCGACATCACCCTCGTCTGTCAGGCGCCTCGGTTGGCCTCTTTTGTCCCTCAGATGCAGAAGATACTTGGACAGACTTGCAGGGTTGCGGCCGATGTCATCAACATTAAGGCAACAACCACCGAAGGCATGGGATTTACCGGGAGAAAGGAAGGCATTGGTTGCCATGCCGTCGTTCTCCTGCAAAATGAAAAAAAGGATCTTTAATGACCATAGAAATCAACCGGGAGCGGCTTGCCGCAACCTTTACCGAACTTTGCCAGATCAGCAGTCCTTCGCGCCGGGAAGGGGCTGTTGCCGCCTACCTGCAAACAGGCATTTACCGACCTCGGAGCCGATGCCATTTATGAAGACGATTCCGCCGCTCATACCGGTTCCGAATCGGGAAACCTCATCGTCCGATTTAACGGGAGCAGGCCGGACCTGGAGGGGCTGTTTTTTTCCTGCCACATGGACACTGTTGAGCCAGGTGTCGGGGTCGAAGTGGTAAGAACCGGCGATATTTTCACCAGCAAAGGAGATACCATCCTCGGTGGTGATGATAAAACAGGCATTGCCGCAGTCCTTGAACTCATGACCCTTCTAAAAGAGAACAATACTCCGCATCCGACCCTTGAGGTAGTAATTACCACCTGCGAAGAAATCGGTCTGCTTGGCGCGAAAAATCTGGAATATCAAAAACTGCAGACGAAGTACGGCTACGCCCTCGATTCGACCGGCAACAATCATGTGGTTATCGGTGCTCCTGCCGCCAACAAGATTAAGGTGGAAATAAAGGGCATGGCCGCCCATGCCGGCCTGTGCCCCGAAGCCGGAATCAATGCGCTGATCTTTAGCGGCACAGGCCTTGACTATGATCCGCATGGGCAGACTGGATGAGGAATCAACATGCAATTTCGGCATGATCCAGGGTGGTGTTGCAACCAATATTATCCCTGAACGGTTGTCTTGCGGGGTGAGGTGCGCAGCCATTCCCGCGAGAAGTTGGTCCGAGTATACCGAAGAGATATTTAATACCTTCCAAAAAATTGTCGCCGACTGGCAAGGAAATCCGGCAACCGGTGACCATAGACCTTCTGTTACCATTGATATTGTCGATGATTACCCGCCCTTGGCCATTGCCGAGGATGCCCCGGTGCTTCGCAGAATTAAAAAGGCTGCCGAAGCATGCCGCAAAGAACTGCGCTATATTGTCGCAGGCGGTGGCAGTGATGCTAATATTTTTAACGGTTTTGGTTTACCGACTGCGATTGTGGCAAGTGGCATGAGCAAGGTGCATACCGTCAATGAACAACTGGATCTCAACGACCTTGTTAATCTTACTGAGCTTCTCTTTGCCTTGGCCACGGCGTAGAAAACAGATTCGCTCGGGCATGAAATTCCTTCTCATTCTTCCCCTGAATGCATGTTTTCCCCTTGTATGCATTCTTTCTTGTTGAATTTGTGGAATACTTATTATAGATTTCTATTTTTGGGATACCCAAGAAAGGCACAAAGATTCTCTCTTTGTGCCTTTACCTGTTTTGGCAATTGCTGAATTGAACCGCGATCGCCAATTGATAGCGACGATGCTCCAAGCTGTCGGTTTTTCAGATAACCAAGGATGAGCTTTCGATGTTACAAAATACCAACAACAAATCATCAGATAGGCGTCCCACCCACGAATGTGGAGTGTGCGGCATTTATAATCATCAGGATTCTGCCAAATTGACCTATTTCGGACTGTATGCCCTGCAGCATCGCGGTCAGGAGAGCGCCGGGATTGTAACGTCGGACGGCACCAAGGTGACCATGTATCAAAAACATGGGTTTGGTTCCAGAGGTTTTTTCCGAGAGCACAATCCAGAGCTTGAAAGGACATTTGTCCATCGGTCATGTGCGATATTCCACTACCGGCGCCTCGAATATAACAAACGCTCAGCCACTCCTGGTCACCCATAAGGGCACAACCTGGCGGTCGCCCACAACGGTAATCTTGTCAATTCCATCTCGCTGCGCACCGGCCTGGAAGAACAGGGTTCGATTTTCCAAACCACCATGGATAGCGAGGTGGTTCTGCATCTCATGGCCCGCTCCGCCCATCTCGGCCTGGAACAGGCACTCCGTCAAACCTTTACCGCTCTGAAAGGTGCATATTCTCTCTTGCTCATGACCCAGGATACGATGATCGCGGTGCGTGATCCCGATGGTTTTCGCCCTCTTTGTCTCGGCAAATTGAAAAATGGCGGTAACGGCGGCTGGATAGTCGCTTCCGAGACCTGTGCCCTCGATCTCATAGAGGCCGAATATATTCGGGATATCGAACCCGGTGAGATTGTTATTTTCAAGGATGGGGCAATGACCTCGATCTTTCCCTGGCCGAAACAAAACAGCCATTTCTGTATCTTTGAACAGGTCTACTTTGCTCGTCCCGATTCGGAAATTTTCGGCATTAACGTTTATCAGGCTCGAAAACGGATGGGCGAAATCCTCGCAGCAGAGGCAAAGATCGATGCCGATTTCGTCATGCCCTTTCCCGACTCGGGCAACTATGCGGCACTCGGCTACTCTCAGGCTTCAGGCATTCCTCTGGAAATGGGCGTGATCCGCAATCACTATGTCGGTCGAACGTTTATCCAGCCGACCCAGTCGATGCGCGACTTTAACGTCAAGGTGAAACTCAATCCGGTTCGTTCTTTTCTTAAAGGAAAACGGCTGATTATCGTCGAAGATTCGATAATCAGGGGAACAACCGGGAAAAGCCGGGTGCGAGCTCTTCGAGAAGCGGGGGCCAAAGAAGTCCATATGGTGGTAAGCTGCCCTCCGACCAGACACGCCTGTTATTATGGCATCGATTTTCCATCGGCAGGTCAGCTTATCGCCAATAATAAAACTATAGCCGAAATTGCCGAATATCTGGACCTTGACTCACTGCATTATTTAAGCCTGGAGGGCTTGGTGCGGGCGACGGGGAAGAGCATTGACGATTTCTGCCTGGCTTGTTTTAATGCAAAATATCCGATTGAACCGGACCGATCCTTTCATAAGAATATTCTTGGTTGAAAATCAAAACCTTGTAACAACGCAGTTCTTTCCGCTTTTCTTGGCATCATACATGGCTTGATCGGCGTTCTCTTTCATTGCTTTTTCGTCTTCTTCCTTCGACACCTGCTTGTTTCTGTCTGCAGGTGATGAGTCCGATAGAAAGGCTTGTACCAACGAAATTTCTCTCAAGAAAGGTTAGAAGAATTCGCTGTACGATTTCCGTTCCTTGACTGGCGGTAGCCTGGGGGAGCAAAACAGCGAATTCGTCACCTCCCAAGGCGAAAGCACATATCAACACTGTCCCTGGTGCACTCTTTCATGATTTCGGCAAGGCTTATCAGGGCCTTATCGCCTTCTTGGTGGCCGAGTTTGTCATTGTATTCCTTGAAATTATCAATATCTATGACGGCAAGCATCAATGAATATTTTTGCCGAAATGCTCTCTCCACCTCATAGGAAAAATGCTCATCAAAGGCCCTTCTGTTTAAAATCCCGGTCAAGCCGTCTTGCTTTGACAGGAATTCAAGCCTGCGTACCAAATTGCGCTCACGAACGGCCCTGGCCAGTTTGGCTTCGAGCTCAGCCTGGTCGATGGGTTTCTTGATGAAATCTATTGCGCCGGCCTTGATCACCTCAGCATAACTTGCCTTTGCATGGAATCCGGTGGCAACAATTACATCGGTGCCCTTGTGTTGTTCGTGAATATGGGCGAGAAGCTCCAACCCATCCATGCCCGGCATGACTATATCCGTCAGGACAAGGTCGACGGGCGTCGACCGCAATACGGCGATTGCCTCGACACCGTCACCTGCTACAAGACAGTGGTAGCCGAGTGAACCGACCAGAACACTCAGGGTCATACGGACCAGCTCATCATCATCAACTATGAGGATAACAACAGAATTTTTCTTTTCTTCCATGTCATTAAGGTAGATTCTTACAAGGTTGAAGTCAGATAAAATCTCTTATGCAAAAACCATTTTGTAAAGAAGGCAGCAACGCAGCAGGCTTTGAAAAAGCTTGAAAATCATTGGCACTCCTCTTACCAGCAAAGCATCTGTAAAAGGTTACTTGTAAAAAATGATAAAGTCCAGGTTTCACTATGTTGTTTTTTACCAACTGTTGTCTTACCTCGCTATTAATAGTAAGCATATATGTTTTGGTGAAGAGGATCAACAGCGAAATTTTTAATAGCAATTTCAAGGAAAAGAAGTGATTATCGGCAAAAAGGTTTGCCATATCGCAAAAATAAGTTAAAGATCGCCGGAAAAAAGACTGAATTACAGTTAAATTTTCAGAGGGGTTCATGGACAATAAGTATATTTCAAATCTCTTTGAGGGAGGTCTTTCCGGCACTCTCCTTGATGAAATTCTCTTTCTCGCCGGAAGCATCAGTCCTGCAGTAGACCTCAATCTGATTGGTGAAATCCACAATGATCTTGCCACGATCTTTGCCGGATTGCATCCCGATTTTCAAAAAAACACCTTGCCCTATCACAACCTACGCCACAGTCAAATGGTTGTGCTGGCGACGATACGACTCTTTGACGGGCTTCATTACTGCAATCAGCAGCCGATCACCACCGACATGCTCTTGAAAGGAATCCTTGCCGCCTATTTTCATGATACCGGAATGCTTCGTGTGCAAGGTGATCCCGCTCTTTCAGGAACCGTATATATGGCAGGGCATGAGGCTCGGTCGATCAATTTTCTCAAACGCTATGTTGAACGAAAGAGACTTGATGAGGACATCGCAAGAGACTGTTCAACGATCATCAATTATACTGATCTGAAAAGTGATCCTACCACTTTTGAAGTGCATAGCTGCGACATTCAACTGGTCGGCCAGGTAGTCGGATCGGCAGATATTCTCGCGCAAATGGCCGATCGCTACTATCTGGAGTGTTTGCCCCTGCTGTATAATGAACTCCGAGCAGGCGGCATAAGCCGATACGGTTCAGCCCTAGAACTTATGGAACATACCGCAAATTTCTATCACGATGTGGTTCTCACTCGTCTTCTTAACACCTTTTCGTATACTGGGACGGCAATGCAGACGCATTTTCGTGAGAGGTATAAAATCGATCGCAATCTGTATATTGACAATATGAGAAATAATATTGAGTACTTAAAGAAAATATTGAAAAAATGCAAAAACATCAATTGCCTTGACAAGTACCTCAAACGAATCCCCCCGACTATTTGATTCGCGGATCTTTGCCGGTTTCAAACATCTCAAAGAGATCGTAAAAGAGTTTCGTCACCGTGCTAAAATGGGTAGCTGACCCTGAACCGGCAAACGCCTTAGTCAGCTCCATCGCCTTAGCGATACTTTCCTGGCTGTCAACGCGATTGGGATCTTTCATAGCCTGAACAAGTCTTTTACCAAGATCTTCTTCCATGGTTTTTCCTTTCTGCTTTTACAGTTAGGCTATTGTCCAGCCGTCAAAACAGGCGGCAATACCAAAGAGCTCCGCTTGCCGGTACACCTTGCCGAGAGCTTTGTCAAAATTCGCAACCTGGTGCGGGCAAACAATCATTGCCCGCATAAATTCAACAGTATCCCACTGACTTTTGCGCAATAAACCTGACGCTACGACAACGTCCCAGCGTCCCGGAATCGGCAAAGACCATCACCGTGGCAATGGTTGCGGTCAATGTATTCCAATCTTTGTGTGATACATTTGGCCGCACCTTGAACTGGAAAAGAAAGGGATATTGCACGGCTTCACCTTGAAAAACAATTGATAAAATGCGGGCATCGGAGAAGTGATCTTATAGATGAATTATACCGGATCGAAGGTTTCCGGTCTATATGGATTAGCTCATGCAGTCGAAATCTTGGACGAGAGTTCAGGAATTTTTTCGGTTGCAGACGTTTATGACTTTGCGATTGAGAGTTTCCAGGAATTTTGCCAGTTTCTTTTCAGCGCTTTTGATGACATTAGTGATTTTTACCTCATCAAGCGCACCGACTACAGTACCACATGCGAGGCATTGAATCAGGCAGAATTTTTGCCCGGTTTTTGTTGTGACGTGAACAGCCTCAAATTCGTGGTATTCACATGATGGGCACTTTGATCTTGCCATATTCTCACCTTCTTAATGGGATTATTAAACTCACCGACTAACATAATGCTAAAACCTTACCTATTCAAGGAACTCTTTTGTATTTTTCCCGCTGAACCTCTCAAACCGGACCCCGACTTGCAAACAAAGCACCTTCGCAAGTCTCTGAGCTTGTATGCCCGGTCATCGACCTCTTTTCTCTTGCCTGAAATATAAGAAATGATTACTGCTTGATAGCAAAAGCTACCACTCATTGTTACTCTTAACCATTGAGGTCACTTGGATATCTACAGAGTTGCTCTCGACTCAATCTCAGCGCATGTGGCGATACTTGATGAAACCGGTTTGATTCTTGAGACCAACCGGGCTTGGAAGGATTTCGGAATGGTCAACGGTATCCGAATCGAACCGTCATGTGTTGGCTTGAACTACCTGGAGACCTGCGACAAAGCCAGCAAAGAACCCTTTGACGAACCCGCTTTGGTAGCTGCCGGAATACGACAGGTATTTCGTGGTGAAATAGAGGAATTTTTTGTCAATTATCCTTGTCATTCGCCGACCGAGGAACGATGGTTCGCCCTACGGGTTGTCAAGTTCCGAGATCCGGAGCTGAACAAGGCGGTGATGTCCCACGAGAATATCACACCACTCATGCAGGTGCACCGAGATCTTGCGGCAAAGGAACAGAATCTCAGAGACCAGACGGAGAAATTGGCGGAGAGTAATATCGCCCTCAAGGTTCTCCTCGAACATCGACAAAAGGACAGGATCCACTTGGAAGAGAATATGTTGAGTAATGTCAGAATCTTGATCCTTCCCTACATTCAGCAGCTCATGGAAACCCGGCTGGGCAAACGGGAGCGGACCATGGTGGAAATCATCGAGGAGCGATTGAATGAGATCACCTCACCCTTTCTCAACCGATTGGTCGGACTCAATACCATTCTCACACCTCAAGAGATCAAGGTCGCGACCATGGTCAGGGAGGGCCGAAGCAGTGCTGAAATTGCTGACGTTCTACAGATTTCCGTCAGTGCTATCGATTTTCATCGCAAGCAGGTCAGAAAAAAACTCGGATTGACCGGTGCAGCCACTAATCTCCGTTCCTATCTGCTTGGATTAATTTAAAAATTACTTAATATCTCTGAAAATTTATGGAATGTGACATGGAAATTGTCCTTCTTACTATCTTCTGTACATCATTTATCCTCGCCCTCTCCGGCGCCCTTATGCCCGGCCCGCTCCTTACCGTCACCGTCAGCGAAAGTTCCCGGCGTGGCGCAATGGTTGGGCCAATGATGATTCTCGGCCACGCCCTCCTCGAGCTGACGCTGGTCGTCGCCCTTTTGTCGGGGCTGGCTCCGCTCCTGGTACGTGACGATGTTTTTATTTTGATTTCGTTGATAGGAGGTGCGATCCTGCTGTGGATGGGAACGACCATGCTCCGTTCCCTGCCGCGGCTGACTCTCGGCAATCAATCAGATGTGCATGAACGGAAGTCGAGAAATCTTGTGCTGACTGGTATTTTGCTGAGCGCCGCCAACCCCTATTGGCTGATCTGGTGGGCGTCGATTGGTCTCGGCTATATTATGCACTCAATGAAATTCGGAATCATGGGCATAGCCGCATTCTTTTTTGGCCATATTCTCGCTGACTTGGCCTGGTACTGTCTTATTTCTTTCGGGATTGCCAAGGGCAGACGGTTTTTCAGCGACAGCCTATACCGCAAAATGATCGGCGGCTGCGCCGTCTTCCTGCTGGTTTTTTCCTGTTGGTTTCTCTACGGCGGCATTGACAAAGCCATGCACCTTACATGAGTTTTTTATCCGGACTCCACCATGCACGACCACCCTAACCACTCCCCCAGCCAATACTCCTGCAATGAATACCGCGCGGAGATGATCTTGCTCGCCCTGCACAATAAACTGCAGCAGGCCAAACTTGGCGAAGAGGAGCGGTTGAAAGTTTTGCAGGAAATTGCCCGCCTGGAGAAGATTGTCGGTTTGACGTAAACAACTGCCGGGACAACCCCCCTGTTCGTTAATTAATCCCTGCTGCCACCGAAGAAGCGCAGAAGCATGAGAAACAGGTTAATAAAGTCAAGATAGAGAGTCAGCGCGCCCATAACGGTGCCTTTGCGGACCAGATCGTCGCCTTGCGCCATTATACCTTCTTCGCCTATTCGCTTGATCTTCTGCACATCGTAGGCGGTCAGCCCAGTGAAGATCAATACACCCAGAAATGAGATCGTCCAGTTCACACTTGAGCTTTGCAGGAAGATATTGACAATAGAGGCGATAATAATACCTACCAGGCCCATGAAAAGAAACGAGCCAAATCCCGAAAGATCACGTTTTGTCACCAGGCCATACACGGCCATGGCCCCGAACATCCCAGCTGCGATAAAGAAAGTGCCGGCAATGGAGGTGTGGGTATAGGCGCGAAAAACTACCGACAGGGTGAGGCCGTTCAACACCGAGTACCCAATAAAAAGTCCCGAGGCAGTCGCCGCCTGAATTTTCTCGACTCTGGCCGAGAGATAAAAGACCAGACCCAGTTCCGCCAGGACCAGAATCAAGAAAAGGGGGCTGCCGATGATGATTGCTGTCAAGCCGGTATAATCGGTAACAAAGGCGGTAATGCCGGTTATTGCCAAACCGACAGTCATCAAATTGAATACTTTGGCAAGAAATATGGTCGAAGCCTCTCGCCTGGCCTGGGGTAATGTTATCGGGTTAGCGTGCTCGTACATAGACATAGTAGAATTCCTCTCGATAGTATTTGTTAAAATAAATCGCCTGCCAATTTTTGTTAAAATTAAGCATTCCTTTTTATTGATACAAGAAAAGATCTCGACACATCTCATAAATTTCGCTACTTGACTATGGCGGCACGATCAGCCTCGGTCCAAGTATTCCAAATCTCATAAGCCAATACGGCTTATTTTTTCGGTATATTGCGGCTGAAGCGAAGGCAAGGCCTCATAGGGGACATTGAGATCAATACCAAAATGATCCTTCAGCGCCTTGATGTACATTTGACCCTCCATCAATTCATGCACACGTTCAGTGCCTGCGATGAACTGTCTGAGCGTATAGTTGAAAAGCGTGATTCGACCGCTTTGCGTTGCCAGAGCCGCGACACGACTGCATGTGAAAAAGGAGTCAGGATGGGTCGAGGTGTAGTGATTCCCATAGACGATGTCACCCGGACAGACATGTCCCAAGTCGAAACTGTAAAGATCCTGCCAACGGCATTTTTGCAAGATTTGCAGCATGATGCCGTAAGGTTCTGCCTCAATAAACCGAAAGCTCTCTTTGTTATGGGTTGCGACACGGTTGATCTCGAGTGGCAGGGGAAAAGGCAGATGCGGAGAACCGAATCCGACATCGACGATCCACTTCCTTCCCGACAAACTTACCAGAGAAATTTGATGCCCCCGTCCCATCGGTGTTCCGCTCCGATGAACTCTGGCTAAGATCGGCCGGGCATCAAACCCGAAAGCCTTCAGGGCCATGAAAAACAGGCCATTCAGTTCAAAACAATAGCCGCCGCGGGCATGGCGCACAAGCTTATCAAAAATTGCCGTGGAAGCGAGAGATATGCCGCGACCTAAAAGAATGTCAAAATTTTCAAAAGGAATAGTACAAACCTGAGCGCGGTGAAGGTCGACTAGACCCCCTTCAGAAAGAGGTACCTGCCCGGAATGGTGAATACGTTCAAGATAAATGTCTCGTTGAAACGCTTTATTATCCATGATGTTCCAGGTGTTTTAGTTGTCCTTCTCCGCCGCTGCCTGCACCGCAGTAATAGCCACGGTATCGACAATATCCGGCACCAGACAACCCCGGCTTAAATCGTTCACCGGTTTTCTCAAGCCCTGGAGGATCGGGCCGACGACCACTGCTCCGGCTGATCTCTGCACTGCTTTATAGGTGTTGTTGCCGGTGTTCAAATCGGGGAAAATAAACACCGTTGCCCGGCCGGCAACCTTGCTGTCCGGCATCTTGGTTTTGGCAACCTCCATATCCACGGCTGCATCGTATTGGATCGGTCCTTCAATCTCCAGGCCAGGGTACAGGACCTCTGCCTTTTTTCGGGCTATTTCCGTTGCCCTTCGAACCTTTTCGACCTGTTCACCCTTGCCCGATTCCCCGGAGGAATAGGACAACATGGCAACCAATGGCTGAATGCCGAACAGCGCCGCCGTCTTTGCCGAACTGATGGCAATCTCCGCCAATTGTTCGGCGGTGGGGTCGGGATTGATCGCACAATCGCCATAGGCAAGGACCCGGTCATTTAAGCACATGAGCATCACACTGGAAACAATGGAACAATCCGGCTTGGTCTTGATAAATTGGAAGGCCGGGCGGATCGTATCGGCGGTGGTGTGCATCGCTCCTGAGACCATGCCGTCGGCATGGCCTTTGTAGATCATCATGGTACCGAAAAAGTTGGAATCAGCCATGATATCCCTGGCGTTATCCTGGGTGACTCCTTTATCCTTTCTCAACTGGTAATAGGTGTCGGCATATTCGTCATAGAACGGCGAGGTACTTGGGTCGATGATGATTGCTTTCTCCAGATGCACACCAAGTTTTCTGATACGATCGTATATTCGGTCCTCACGACCTAGCAGGGTAATATCGACGATCTCCCGACGCAGGAGGATCTCGGCAGCCTTGAGGATACGGTCGGTCTCGCCTTCCGGCAGGACGATATGCTGCTTGTTGGCCTTGGCCCGCTGCAGCAGACGAGATTCGAACATTTTTGGCGTAACGATGGTGGTCTTGGTTTTGATGATCTTATCACTTAGATCATCCATATTGATAAACTTTTCAAAAACCGCCAGTGCCTGGTTGATTTTCTTGGTGTTGTCCGGGGTGATGAAGGCATGGATATTATCGACACGGATTGCCGCCTGGAAGGTGTTTTCGTTGACCGCAAGTATCGGCACGGTATCCGGAAAACCCTCAATAACCTTCTGGATAGGGGCCTCGGGAACCAGCCCACCGGTCAGCAAAATGCCGGAAATTTTTGGCATGGTTTTCGACTGCACAGCCGCGAGACAGGCGAGAATCACGTCGGAACGATCCCCTGGGGTAATAACCAGGGCGCCATATTCTATTCTTGCCAGCAGGTTGCGCAGTTGCATTGCGGCGATGGTAAAACTGCGCACATGGCGAGTGAGATTTTTTTCACCATAAAGGATTTCGGCACTGAGGAGCCGGGCCACCTCGCCGACGGAAGGGCTGCCGAGGTTTTCGTTATTGGGGATGACATAAACAAGTTGTTTGGTCGATATCTGCTCCGACTGAAGGCGATTCTTTACCATGTCAACTGCATTCGTATCAACACGATTGACAATGGTCGCGATCAGATCACAGCCGCGATCACTCAGAGATTCATGATATACTTTGATGGAGCGAATGAGTTCATCAACGGGCTTCATTTTGGCACCGGCCACCAGAAGCACCGGGCAGCCAAGGTTATTGCTTATTTCCACGTTGATATCAAAATCAAACGAAGCAGCCGCTCCGCCCCGCACAATACCCTCGCAGAGTACAAAATCAGCCTTTTCAGCCAGGGCATTATATTTACTGAGTATTCCTTCTTGTAACTCGGCATTTTTGCCCATGGCGATGAGTTGGCTGGCTTCTGATACGGTGAAGGCATACATTTCTTCATAGCTGGTGCAAAGATTGAATTGGCTTTTAATGAGATTAATGGTGTTATCCCGCTCGCCGGCTCTATGGTCGGCATCGACCAGGGGGCGAAAAAAGAGGACCTTTTTCACATTGCGGGTTAAAAGTTCCATCAGACCAAGTATAATAGCCGATTTCCCACTGCGCGGTTCAGTACCGGCAACATACAAATTTTTTGACATGATTTTCTTTAAGAATAATGAGCGGTTGATACGAAAGAGCGAGCAGTCCGGTAACCGGGGTGCGAAATGAGCAAGTCAAAAAGAATATTAAACCTTCATTCGAACAAGGGCCATAAAGGAGGACAATATACTTAATTTTTGACTCTATTTCCAGATTTTCACGACATTGGCCATTATTCTTTCTTGGACCTAAAAAAATGGTCGTACAGAAGTCTGATTGGCGATCTTAGTCGCCGTTTTTAACGCTCATCTCTTGTATATAGATATTTTTCACAATAGAAGATTTTACAATCAACGAAAAACGATGGTGCCACAGAGCTTGGCAGGATCGATACTCGGATGAAAAGAGGCAAAATGACTCCACAAATACTCATTAATCCCGGCAGACTTACCCTGGCCGAATTACGCTGTATTGCCAAGCAGCCGGTGGCAATCAGTCTGAACGGGGGCTGCAAGGCTAAGATCGAGGCCTCGGTGCAAACGGTCAGGACCCTCATCAACCAGGGGCGAGTTATCTACGGCATCAATACCGGTTTTGGTCTGCTCGCCAAGACCGTCATTCCCAACGAGGAACTTGAACATTTGCAGCGCTCCATCGTTCTTTCCCATGCCGCCGGGGTGGGTTCCTTTATGCAGGATTCGACGGTCCGTCTGATGATGATTCTAAAAATCAACAGCCTGGCCAGGGGGTACTCAGGCATTCGTTTGGAGGTCATCGAGGCTCTGATGCAGTTGGTCAACGCCGGGGTATATCCATGCGTGCCCCGGAAAGGTTCGGTCGGGGCTTCCGGTGATCTTGCCCCCCTTGCCCACATGAGTACCGTCCTCTTGGGTGAAGGTGAGGCAAGGTATCGGGGAAGGCAAATCAGCGGTCGGGAAGGGCTGCAACATGCCGGCCTCAAGCCGATTACCCTGGGCCCCAAGGAAGGGCTGGCCCTTCTCAATGGTACCCAGGCCTCCACTGCCTTTGCTCTTGAGGGGCTGTTTGCCGCCGAAGAGCTGTTTGCCGCGGCCATGGTTTCCGGCAGCATGTGTGTTGAAGCGGCGCTCGGCAGTCGCAGGCCTTTTGACCCTCTCATCCACGAGGTCCGCGGCCATAAGGCGCAGATCGATGTGGCGACCGTCTACCGCAAGCTTCTGGCGCACAGCGAAATAGAGATTTCCCACAAGAACTGCGAGGCGGTGCAAGACCCCTATTCTCTGCGCTGTCAGCCGCAGGTGATGGGCGCCTGTCTTACCCAGATCCGCAACGCCGCGGAAGTCATCGCCATCGAGGCCAACGCGGTTTCCGACAACCCCCTGGTCTTTGCCAAAGAAAAGGATATTATGTCGGGAGGCAACTTCCACGGCGAGCCGATAGCCATGGCCGCCGACAACCTGGCCCTGGCCATCGCCGAAATCGGCGCACTGTCAGAGAGGAGAATGGCACTTTTGATCGATTCGCATATGTCGAAGCTGCCACCCTTTCTCGTGGAAAAGGGTGGTCTCAACTCCGGGTTCATGATCGCCCAAGTGACAGCTGCGGCACTGGCCAGCGAAAATAAGTCGCTTGCCCATCCGGCATCGGTAGACAGCCTGCCAACCTCGGCCAACCAGGAAGACCATGTTTCCATGGCTACCTTTGCCGCCAGACGCTTGTCGGAAATGGCCGAAAACACAGCAGGTGTGCTGGCCATCGAACTTCTTGCCACCTGTCAGGGGCTCGATTTCCGTGCGCCCCTCAAATCCTCACCGCTGCTTGAGAGCGCCAAGGCCCAGGTAAGGAGTGTCGTGCCGTTCTACGATCAGGATCGCTATTTTTCTCCGGATATCCAAAAAGTCCAGGCTCTCATCCAGTCAGGGGCTTTTAATGCCCTGGTTGGCTGTGAATTATTGCCGAGTTTTTAGAAAAATTCTCGGAAAAACCCGGTTGTTCGATATGCCTGAAGGTGTATCTGGCAAGGATGTAACTGCATCCCAGGGTGGCGAGAAGAAGGGAGAAGTTTTTCAATTTGTAATCAAAATTCATGCTGCAAAAACTATCGATCAGATTCTTTACCATCGGGTGAACAAGATACAGACTGAGCCCCACCGTACCAAGCTCCCTGAGCGGAGCCAAGGTGAGAAATTTGTCGAGAATGCGTCCTTTGGCATAAAGGACACTAAAAATCAACAATCCGGCGAGGAACCCGTAATAGCTGAAATATTGTTGACTGTAAACCGCCTTTTTGTCGATGATATGGCCAGTCGAAAACAGAACAAAAAAGATGATAATTGCCAACCCGAGAGGTGATGCTAAGTCGCTGGCCACACTGTTGAACCGAGCGGATCCGCTTGCTGCTGCCGAACAGTAAGAGTAAAGAAACGAGAAGAACACCCCGGCCAGGAAAACCCCGAAGTAAAGAGGGAGCTTAATGTGATCCATACCAAGCAGCCAGATTGATTCAATACCGACAAAACGGTTCCAGGCCGCCATGACCAGGAGCAAGCCTATCATGGTTGCTTTCGGATACTTCCTGAGCGGCAACACCAGCAAAAGTATGACAACCGGCCAGAGCAGGTAAAACAGTACCTCCTGGGGAAGTGCCCACAAATGCCCGTCTCCCTCAAGAAAAAGACCATGAAGTAAGGCCAGATTGAAACGGCCGCTCATAACATAGGTAACGAAAATGAAGGCGTAGTACATGGGCAGAATACGCATGAAACGCCGTCTGAAATAGCCGGACATATAGGTAAATGACAGCACGACTTGCGAATTGCCGATAAAGGGCCTGGCCAGGAGAAAGCCGCTCAAGGCAAAAAAGATCCACACCCCACTCGCGCCAAGGCCTCTGAACCAGCTGCACGTATGGTCGGTAATGACCATGATTGCTGCCAGCCCCCTCAGGCCATCCAAGGCATCAAGGCGTTCCGGCGTGTTAGGGGCGGAAGGCGGCATTGCCAAAGAACGATGACCAGCCCCCGGTCGCGTCGGTCTCTTCATTGCTATAATCGCTAATAGAGCGAAGGCCAAGGCAAGAAGACCGGATTGCCAATACATCGATGGAAATAGCCGTGATATCCCAATAAGATATGGATCGTTGCCTGTGCTGAGGATCTGCACATGGTCGTTAAATATTTGCATCGATACATCAGGACCGGCGGTGAACAACTCGACGATCTCCTTTGGTTCGAGGGTAAGGGGTGCGTGAAAATAACTGGATATTTTCACCCGATAGATTTTCGCCGTTCCTGCTCGATCACCCGTGTCGAGGCGTAACACATTGGCAAAAGTGCCGGTCAGCGACACCTTGACATTCGCTCGCTGCTCATTGATCAACCGGGGGGCTGAGACCGCATCCTCCCTGAATTTATTCGAGTTCGAATAGTAGACCCGCAGGTGATCCGGGTGGTCGATCTGCATATCGATCTCTACGGCTTGAATGCCTGGAAGAATTTTGATGAGGAAATAGAAGATGGTGCTGAAGACGGCCATAGCCGTGAGAATCGGGAAAAAGCTTTGTATCTTGTTGTCCATGGAAAACTTCACTCAAAATAATCGAAAAAAATAATCGCGGCGGGAGTATTGTAGAGTTCTCCCGAACAGTATAAAACCGGTGATTTTCTATAACCCGATTGTTATCAGTGGGCACTGATTGTATCTCTTTATTATAAAAGAACTATAACTTCCAGCATAAATTGCCGGTAAAAATTGTGGAAGAACCGAGGGTGGCGATCGACGAAAGACCTGAAGACACACAAAGCTACGAGTGGGCAGATAGCCTTCATTGATGAAAAGGATACTTGCAATGGTATATGGCATCAAGCAAGCAGAGAACCAGAAGGCGAAGTTGGTTGCTCCTTATGCGGTAATTACCCTGTTGATGCTCGTTTTCAGTACCTATGGGTCAGCGATATTTGCTGCCGGAGAGGTGGGAAGAGAGTTGCCGGTCCGAGTGCCCTCGGTGCTGGAGGAAAAAATTGCCTTTCCTTCCGAAGACCGGGAACTGACGGGTGGGAAACCTACCATGCTTCAGGGCTATTTGTTTCGACCAGACGGACCGGGGCCTTTCCCGGCAATTGTTGGATTACACGGTTGTGGTGGAATCTTCACCTCCGGCCGGATGAACGCCCGGTTTGCCGACTGGGGAAGGCGGTTGTCGGCTCTTGGCTATATTGTTCTTTTTCCCGACAGTTTCTCGCCGCGTGGAATATCCGAGGTGTGCACGCAAAAGGATCGGCGCGGGTTCTCAGCATACCGGGAAAGAGTCAGAGATGCGGACGGGGCATTGCACTGGCTGCAAAGACAAACCACGGTGCAGGGAGATCGCATCGGTCTCATGGGCTGGTCAAATGGCGGCTCAACCTTGCTCGCAACTATCGGTGCCTTGGCGAAAAAAAACGGACACGATGGCTTTCGAATAGCCATTGCCTTTTATCCAGGCTGTACACACTTTATGAAAAATAAACATTGGCAGCCACGCTTGCCGCTGACGATTTTCATCGGCGAGGCCGATGATTGGACGCCGGCAGCACCCTGCAAGTCCCTGGTGGCACGGGCAAATGCGCAAGGGTGTCAGGCAGAGATCCATACCTTTGCAAACGCCAGCCACGACTTTGACCATCCGAATCTGGCCATGAAAACCCGAAAAGCCCTGGCCTTTACGGTAGATGATCAGGGGTCTGCCAAAGTAGGCACGGATCCCGAGGGGCGGGCGGCGGTCCTGGAACTTGTCCCTGATCTCTTAGCGCGGTACCTTATACGGCCACCAAACGATGAGACGCTTCAAAAAAACATTAAGGAATAAGGCACATGATTGAATGGATATTTTTGCCCGAGGCCTGGGTGGCTCTGGCAACTCTTCTCGCCCTGGAAATCGTTCTTGGAATTGATAATATCATTTTTATTACCATCCTGGTGGGCAGGTTGCCTGAGGCTCAGCGGGATCTGGGCAGGACCCTGGGTATCGGTTTTGCAATGCTTTCCCGGCTTGCCCTGCTCTTTAGCCTGACCTGGATTATTGGTATGGTTGAGCCCTGGTTCAACTTTTTCGGGCAGGAAATTTCCGGCAGAGATCTGGTGCTCATCGGCGGGGGACTTTTTCTTCTGGCTAAAGCAACCCATGAGATTCACTGCAGTTTGGAGACTGTTGACGTAGTCGAAAAGACGCAAAGCGACAGTGTCGGTTTTTATGCTACTCTTGTGCAAATCACCCTTGTCGATATCGTTTTCTCCCTCGACTCGGTGATTACCGCAGTTGGTCTGGTGCAGTATATCTCGGTGATGGTCATTGCCATCATCGGTGCGGTGCTGGTCATGCTGCTGGCGGCCAAACCCATTGGGGTGTTTGTCGACACCCATCCCACCATCAAGATGCTGGCTCTGTCATTTCTCCTGCTGATCGGTTTTGCCTTGGTGGCTGAAGGCTTTGATGTCCATGTCCCGAAAGGCTATATTTACTTTGCCATGGCCTTTTCCGTTATGGTTGAACTTCTCAATATCAGGGTTCATCGCCGCAAGGCAGGTGAGTCGGTAAAATTGAAAAAGAAGATTGAAGCTTGAAGGAAGAGGTCTTCCGCAGCTGTATAATAAGTACCCTTGTGGGGGTTGAGAAAGTAGTGAACGGTTTTGACCACAAAACCCCTATAAAAAATTAAAAAAATGGAGGATCATCGTGTTTCGCATTGTATTGTTTTTAGCTACCAACTTGGCCATCATAGTGTTGCTTGGCCTGGTAATGAGTATTCTCGGGGTAGATTCCAAGAGTGCTTCAGGTCTTTTGGTGATGGCGACAATCTTTGGCATGGGCGGTTCATTTCTGTCTCTTGCCATGTCGAAATGGATCGCCAAAAAATCGACGGGTGCACGGGTAATTGTTAATCCCACAAACCCAACCGAACAGTGGCTGTTCATTACCGTGCGGCGCATGGCCGAACAGGCGGATATCGGTATGCCGGAAGTGGCAATCTACGACTCGCCGGATATGAATGCCTTCGCCACGGGAATGAACAAAAATGATGCTCTGGTTGCCGTCTCCACCGGACTCCTGCAGAACATGGCAAAAGATGAGGTAGAGGCGGTGCTGGCCCATGAGATCAGCCATGTCGCTGGTGGCGATATGGTGACCCTGGCTCTGATCCAGGGGGTATTGAATACCTTTGTCATCCTGCTGTCACGGCTTGCCGCCAACGTTATTAATAATTTCCTGAGCAGTGATGAGGAGGAAGGCGGGGGGCTGGGTTTTTTCGGCTATATGGCAGTGACCATCTTTTTGGAACTCGTCCTTGGGCTCTTTGCCTCGATTATCGTTATGTGGTTCTCGCGCAAGCGGGAATATACCGCCGACAAGGGTGCGGCGTATCTTGCCGGCAAGGATAAAATGATCAGTGCCCTGCGGCGATTGCAGGCCCATCATGAGCCCTCGCATCTCCCCGATCAGGTAGCGGCCTTCGGTATCAGACCGAAGGCGGGCGGCATGGCCATGCTGTTCAGGAGTCACCCGCCTCTTGAGGATCGAATTGCAGCGCTGCAGAACGGATAATAAGGTGCAAACGTTTGAGCAGGGTGGCGGCGACGAGGTTCTCGAACCTGGGGCCTTGTTCTTGCGATACATCACCATTATCGAAGAAATAGACTTTGTGCTGATCAGTACGGCAGTTTATTCAAAGACTTAAGAATCAAAGTGCAGCCCATGGCGAACATCCCGGCAAGGCCCATGCCGCAGGAAAATCCGGCCAGGAGGACGGGGGCGTACTGCCGCCACTGTTTGCCGTATTTTTTTAAGAAATAATAACGTCCAAGCAGCGCTCCTAAAAGTTCAAGAATCAGCCCGTGCGGTGTTGACTGTCCAAGCCCGCGCACCACGCCGTAGACCAGCAATACCGGTAGTCCCATGAAACTGAGTATCGCGTAAACGAGTATTCCGAAAAACACACCACAAGACACATAGAGCGAATTGAGGGCCTGGAAAAAGAGGGAATTTCCTTCCAGGGTGGCCGTCTGCATGAGCAGGGTATTGAGGGCCTGCAGATGCCAGAGTTCCTGGGCGTAGGGGTAGTTGGTGGAAGGAATGGGTGCCAATTGCCAGAGAAATTGCGAAAAGAGCAGGGAGGCGATGAGCACAATAGGCAGGGTGACGAATTCGGCCTTGATAATGCCGCGCAGGCTGGTGCCGGTCAGTTCAATCTGGCGAAAACCGACGGTAGCTTCCCCGTAGTTGTGGATAGGGATGGGGGCGTACCAGATTTCTATGCCGTGGTAGCCGAAGTATTTGGCCCCGGCGATGAAGCTTGCTTCCCGGACCATGGGCAGGCTGACAAACTGCCCGGCAATGCCTTCCATTCGGGCAGTGATGTAGGAAATGAACGGGGTGTAGAGAAAGCCGTAGAGGAGAAAAAATATCCAGGGAAAGCTGGGCACGAGGAAGGCGCATAAGGCCACATAGGCAAGTGTCGAGAGCACATAGATACCAAGGGACAACCAGATGGAGATGTCGCCCCGGCCTGGCGGCGGTTTGAAAAGCAGACTGAAATCGAGGCCCTCCCCCCCCTTCTTACGGAAAGATTTGGCCACATGCCAGAGGCCGATAAGCCCGATAGACAGTCCCAGACCGATGCCGAAGCTCATATAGAAATCGAAGCTGTTGGAAAAAACCGTATCGACCGTGCCCATGCCGGGATGCCAGCGGTGCAGAATGCCATGGTCGTAGAGGATCGGGTTGGCGACGATGGTGATAAGCAGGCCGATAAAGCCGCCGATGACCGCCCAGAAGGGCAGTACCATACCGATGAACATGAGGCCGAGATCAAACTGGATGCCGGTGGCCACGGCAGGCAGGTAGGCCTCGGTGTTGCGGGTCAGATCCAGCCAGGGGATGGGGATGAGGCGGATGGGTTCGGTGAAAAAGAGTCCGGACAGGGCCGGCAGAAGCACATAGAAGAATCCGAACACCAGGCCGATCATCGCCCCGATGGAAAACACCCGCCACTTCCAGTTACCCTTTTTATCCTCGGTTGATTCGGCCAGGGCCATGGTGCCCAGGGCACCGACCGGGGCCATGGGGAAGGGCAGCTTTTCGACGTCCGAGGTGAGGCGGTACAGGGCGTAGCCGAGGCCGAACTGGTCGATACGCTGGATGAGCATCGAGCCGCATAAAAGGAGAATGGGCACCAGCCAGTCCTTATGCAGGAAGGTTCGATCGGTGTAGGAAGAAGAGGAGAGATCCGGGGCCACCCAGGAGGGGATGAATTCGGTGAGGCCAAGCATCTGGGCGGCGTCGGATTGAATCAGATACTGGCTCCAGAGCAGGCCCTGGAAGGGTGAGGCCAGGGCGGCACCGGCCATATAGTACAGGAGGAAAATTTCCTGTTGCTTCAGTTCCGTGTAGGAACGTTTGGCCACCTCGGCAAAAAGAATAATGGTCACCCAGCGCGCCGCCGGACCAATACCCGTACCGAGCACCAGTTGCAGATACATGGAGCCCGGCATCATCATAAAGCCGATGAAGATCGCCCCAATAATGGTCTTCCAGTCAAAACCCTCCTCGAAATGCGCTGGCGGTTTGAGGAGATCCCGATATTCCTTGAGTTCCTGATCGTCGTACATAGTGGCCTCAGGATGGAAGGACGAGGTAACTGACCCCGGTATAAAGACTGATCAGGGCCCAGAAGGCACCCATGCAGAAGTCACCGATAATCAGGCCGATGAAAACGAGTCGAATGCGTCGGTATAAAAAGGTGCCGCCATAGCGCAGGCAAAGGGCGTTACACAGCCAGCCCACGAGAAAACTGAACCACAGGATGCGCATGGAAGAACTGTAAGCCATGAGATAACCAAGGGGGTGAATCGGCCACCACGGCAGGAGATAATAAGACAACACCAGAAGCAGCATGATCACTGCCCCGGCGAGTATGAAGAAAAGTATGTACTTGTCAGGAGACTGCGGCATTTCCAGCAGGCGCTGACTATTGGCATACACGGTCTGGGTGGTGCGGGTGGCCCAATCCATATCCAGTTCTTGAATACCGTAGCGGTAACAGAGATACAGCATGCTTAAAAAGGATACTGCCACGGCGAGTATCAGGCTGGCGGCCACCGCCAAAGCCATGAGTTTTCTTCGGTGCATCTGTTCGGTAATTTTTCCTGCGTGTAAAAGTGACGGCAGAAGGGCCTCGCGCACATCGACAAAGAGCATCTTCTGCAGACTCATGCCCAGGACAAGGCCGGCGCCTCCCAGGGGCTTCGAGCCAAAAATGCTGAGAATTCCGTCACCTGGGGCAATGTTCATGGCGCAGTAGGGAATGCCGCCCTGGCAGACGGTTTTCGCCAGCAGCAGCATAGCCGCAAAAAAGCTGATATACAGCATGACCGCGGCATTCAGTCCCATGCCGCAGGCCATAGACCAGGCGCATAGGGCGGCAATGCCGAGGAACACCCCGATCAGCGAGTATTTGGCTGGTATCCAGCCGACTTCGCCGGTATCTCGGCTTGGCTGAAAACACTGGCGAAACACGTCGCCAAGGTAGGATCGGGCGAGCCAGATCATGAAAGCAAAAAACACCAGGCTGGCACCAATGGCCTGGGTTTCTTCGGGGCGGGCAATGCTCGGGCCGTACAGGGTGCCCAGTGCCGAGTCGGGGATCCGCAGGCCGGAAGTTTGCAGGATACCTGTGACCAGGCCGGCAAGCAGGAAGAACAACCAGAAACTGAGCGACACCTGGCGGGTGGTAATGAAGGCAAAGCCGATAAAGGCTGGAAAGATAAAGATTTTTATCTTCTGAAAGCCGGAAAGCATACCGGTGGAGGGGAAATAGGAGCCGGCGAGAATTTCCGTGGGCAGTGTCGGCACAGACGGCAGATGGGCGTGCAAACCGCCCAGGAGGTGGATGATTATCGGCAGGCTGAGGCCGGAGAGGAGGTATGGATCACGGAGAAAGGCAAAAAGTCGTTGTTCGTCATAGGCCTCAGCCAGGAGTTTGGGCATCTGCAGGAGGGGGAAATTGATGCGTTCGTTGGTTACCCACTGTTCGCTAAAGAGACTGGCCAGGCAAAACAGCGTGGCGTAAACCAGAAGAACATAGACACTCCACTGTGCCAGTACCGGCAGCCAGAAGGACCAGGGGATGCTTGCCATGGTTTCCATAAAGGAAAGGCCGGCTTTTCCGGGCAGTCCGTTGTAAAGCCCTTCGAGGATCGCCGGATCGCGCGGATAAAGACGCTCGGGGAGAAAAGGCAGCAGGCTGCTGCCCCAGGAGTTGGTGGCATCGGCAAAATGGGCCGGGGCAGTGATGTTGATGAAAAAGGTACGTACCAGGCCGGTGAATGCGATTCCCGAGACCACGACCATCAATGCCCAGGCGGTGAGCAATTCCATACCGCTGAGCCACGGTTCCCGGTGGCTGATCTTGGCCAGGAGGGCGAGAAGCACCGCCGAGGCGATAAAGATGAAAAAGGCGGCCAGCGGAAAATGTCCGCCGGCCAGCGGCGTGGTTTTCAGGTAACTGTCGGCAAAAGGGGTGAGTGCACAGAGGAGGACACCGCAGAGCAGGCCAGCGATGAGGGCGCGGGGACGAATGGTATGCATTAGATTGTGGTCTCCATGCTTGTGTTGCCCGCCATTTTTTGCCGCAGACGCTGCTCGAACTGCAATTTATCTGCGGGCTCAAGGGAGCGCCAGATGAGAAGCTGCTTGCGCAGGTCATTGAGGAAGCCCCTGCATAGTCTGAACCAGACGTTTTTCTCCCCCGCCTGGCGGATCAAGGTGATACGCATTTCCAGAAATCCCGGGTAATCGGGCGAAGGACAGGAAATAATCTCGACCCGTTGACGGATGCCGAAATCAAAGGGGGCAAGCCAGGCGCGAAAGGAAATATTAAAGCAGTCGGGATGGTCGGCGTTGGGCGATGCGCTGTTGGGCGGTGCAGTCAAAGGACAGGCATACTCGACATCGACCGCATCCGTCGAAAAAAGGCCGTGCGAGATATCCGCATGCGCCTGGTAGTACTCGGCGAGAAACCCACCGGCGCAGTCCTGCTCATGCAGCTTGATCAAAAAGGGCAGGGTGACCACCATCGATGAACCCTCGGGTTTAGGCAGGTTCCATGTTCGACTCACATCGGGAATGGCGATGCGGGAGGCGATCCGCGATGGATAGATTACCGACAGCAGTACCACGACCATGACCATAACCATCGCCCCCACCCCGGCCAGCGACGAATAATTGGCGGTCATACCTGCCCACATGGAGGTTCCGGCGAGAAAATGGGCGGAGACTTGGGCGGCCAGATAACCCATCACCGAACTGATGATGCCAAAGGCCAGGGCCTCGGCGATGAAAAGCGAGGCGACGTGGGGTGGGGCGAGCCCCACGGAGGTATAGACGGCGATTTCTCGTTTCCGTCTCCATGACGCTGCCCACCATGGTGTTCAAGACAATGAGGATGGCGATGATCGAAGGGATGAGCACATTGCCCATGCCGCTGTAGGAAAGAGAACTGGCCGAATAGTGCAGCCAGGTGGAGTCTCCGAGTCCATGAAAGAGGAGCAGTTGATAGCGGTCGGCAAGCCTTGAGGAGAGGGTTGTGGGGTCAGTTTGCACGCTTGGGACCAGGGCCAGGCTTTTAAGGCTCCCACCTAACTGCAGCAGGGTAGATGCCGGGATGATGATGGTTTCGTCGCCGCTGACATGCTGGTAGCGACTGGCCATGGCGGCGATTTCCTGGCCAGATTCGGCGGCATCCGCTTCAGCCTCGCTCAACTCCGAGGACGTTTCGTTGGGATAGACCACGGGGGTAAGAGGCTCGCCGTCGAGATCGACGGCAGCCGAGTAGCTCTTGCCGTCGAAGATGCCCTGCACGGTGAAGGGAATTCCCCAGAGGAGCACCTGCGGTTGTGGCGAGAGGGAGGCAATCCCCAACCGCATCGGCAAGGTGGCGAGACAGGAGTAGCTGCCGGGAAGAGGCGGCATCCAGCCAGGAGCCTTCGACCATATTTTTATCCTGGGCGGTGAGGCTTGCTTCGCCTGGATCAAGGCCCACCAGGCCGGCAGCAACGGCTTCTTTGTCCTTAAACCGCAGGGCGATGGCCGGTGGTCGGGTCTTGTCTGCGGTTTCCCACCACACCCGACGGGCCATAAGGGTGCCGGCGGGCAGGGTGCTTGCCATCTCTGCACTTAAGTCGGCGGGCAGGGATTTCCACTCCGGGGCTTTGAGCATGAGCCCTTGATACGGCGCCGAGGTCTTGTAAACGACTGCGCCAAGGTCGAGGGCGTTACGGACGGAAGTAAAATTAAGGAGAGTGTAGGTGAGGATGATCAGGGTGGCGCAGGTCAGGGTCGTTCGCACCTTGCGGCGGCGGAGATTGGAAACGCCGATGGAGAAGGCGGCGACGAACGCCCCCCAGAGGGAGATGGCCTGGGATTTGGCAACGTGGGCCTGTCGCTGCAGGCTCTGCATTTCCTGTTCAAATCTGAGGAAAAGGATCATCGCCACCAGCGCCGACAAGCCGAGGATAAAAAAGGCCAGGATCACCACCAACGGACTGTAGGTCAGTTGAAAGGCCGGATGCACGGCATAGATGATGGCGATAAAGCCGGCGAGAAGGCCGAGAAAGGAGAGGATGCGTTTGTGGATGGAGACATGAGCCAAAAAGAAGGCGCTCCAGGCAATAGGCAAAAGGCACAAAAAGGGCAATATAAAAGAGCACTCCGGACAGCACGTCCTGCTGGGTTCTCTCCACGTCGTTGTAAACCCGGGCGATGAGTGACAGACTGGCCCTGGCGTGCTGATCGGCGCTGCTGTAATGGAGATTCTTTCGTTCCTCAAGAGCAAGGTGCAGGTGTTCCCGGGCATTATCCAGCAGGTTGCGGATCCGTTGGTTGACGATGGAATGACGTTCCAGGTTTTCAACCCGGGGGGTAACCAGGCGCATCATATCCTCAGCCGCCTGCAACGAGGTGTGAAGAATCGCCGGCGTTGCGGCGGCTAGAAATCCATGGCCGAGCGAATCTTCGGCGCTGTTGCCGAGGAGGATGAGTTTTCGCATCAGGATGGTGTCGGACAAGGTTACCTTCACCGGGGTATCCGGTTCAAGAAACAGGCTGCACAGGGTGGACTTTTTGCTGTCTATACGGCTGAACCAATAGTGCAGCCGGGTCGGTGTCGGTACGTGCATCAAGGAGGGTGATCTTGGTGAGCGGATTGAGGCTGCGGGCATCGCGAAGCTGGAAGAGGGTGGTTTGGCTGCAGCCGAACATGATAAGGTCGGTCTGCGCCTGGTCGCGACTCAGTTTTACCCGGTATCGCTCTTTGCCGGTTGCGGTCTTATCTATAGCCCAGCTGGCCTGGTTGCTTCCCGGCAAAAAACGGTAGCCTTCAATAATCGCCTTGCCGAAGGAATGCCTCTTGTCGGCGAGCCCTGGAATGCGAAACTGCCCCAGGCTGTCTACCCAGGCAAGCGAGTACTGCTGGTCCTGATAGACTTGCAGCAGGACGTTGTCGGCCGGTCTGTTCCGGGAAGAGTTCACCCTGGCGGAGAAAGTTGGCCTGTCCGGTCAGGGTGGAAAAGCCGTTCACTGCTTTGTAGGGAGGGGCGGGAAGTTTGGCTAGGTCCAGAGCGCGCAGCATGCCCCGCAGTAGATCGGCCTGAAGCTTCACTTTGGGGGCATCGACATGTTCAGGGGTATCGTAGGGGGTTCCCCAGTGCGAGCGCATGTCACCAAGAGTGGCCAGGGTAAACCCGGGCATTCCGGCCAAGGCCGTCACTTCGCCACCGAGGGCCGGTTGGTCGGGAAAATGGTTGAACCACAGCTTGCGGCCGTTTCCGCCGAGCAGATCCTGGTAAGCGATGTCTTTTCCGCCGGCAGCCTTACTGAGGACCGGTCGGATATGGGTGAACTGCTTGGCGCGGTTCACCGCCGGATTGAGCTGGTACAGCCAGCCGTCATCGACGCTGCCGACGGCGTTGCCATGGCTGGAGAGGTGCAGGGACACGGCAGCGGCGATGCTCTTTTTGGCCATGAGCGCTGTTCAATCGTAGCGCTGATTCGAGAGCGATGATGCGGCCCTGAAGATCCGAGGCCATCCTGATGAATGCGGTTCAGGGATGCGGGCAGGATGCGGCGGACTTCCTCTTGGTCGGCCGTAGTCAGTCGATGGTAGGCGGCTTCCCAGCTGAGACGCCGCAGGATAAGCTTCTGTTGGGCCAGAGTCTTTATTTGCTGGGCGTTGGTGCCGGTATCTTTGCGGGCTAGCCGGAGATGGGTGTTGAGGATTTCAATTTCGTTGCGGATTTCATCTTGTATCGCCTTATGCACGAGGGTGTTGTGCTCAGGATCGTCAGAACCCAGCGTGCCTCTTTCCAGCAGTTCCCCGGTAAGCAAGGTCTTCTTTACCCGGTCTTGCATCTGGGCGAGCTGGCTTGCCAGCTCCTTTTTTTTGGCGGTCAGAGCCCAGACCGCTTCGCGCAACCCGGCAAGGTTATTGGCATGGCCGGTTGTCGCCAGCAGGAGAACAGAGCGTTTCGGTGGGTTCATTCCATAACTTGTTGCCAGGTCAAGCAGGGTGGCGATGGAGGTGGCTTCGTCGGCCCCCGGGGCGTGGCCCTGGTACATAGCGGCTGGCATCAAAAAAGGCCTCAACCAGCAGGACCTCCTCGGACAGGTTGGCATCGCTGCCGGGAATAAAGCAGAAGATATTTTGTACTGGGATATTGTTCCAGTGCGTGCGGCTCATGACTTGACCTTCCCGGCCGTCGGCATTCTGCGGGTCGCCGAAATGGTCGGCAAAACGATCTGCCGGCAGCCAGAAACGGGGAAAATCGATGGGGGTCAGCTCTTCCTTGTCGCGAAAGCGCAAGCGTGGGGCGGTGGTCATCGCCACGGTCAAGATAGACGACGGCCCGGGCGCCGAGATTGGCCGCATGTTGCCAGTTGCCGCCGGAATCAAGATCCATGAGGACAATGCTGCCGCTCATGGTCTTGCCGTTAAGATCCTCAAGTCGCCCCGCACCGCCGTAGACAATTTTGCCCCGCAGCCCTTCGGCGGGGGTGGCTTCCGGGGCCAGGGCATTGGCAAAAAGGGGCTGGATGGGTATTTCGAGTCCGTCTATGGCAAAGGTGGCAGAGACAAAGGAGCGAACCGGTGTTGTAAAGGTCTGTCGGCCGACAGTGGCCTTTAGCCCCTCCGGCAGGGAGATAAAGACCGCCTGCACGTAGTCGGCGCCGGCCATTTGGCCAGGGCTTCCTGTGCTCCGGTCCGGACTGCTGCTCATCGCTTGCAGATGTTCAAGGACATCCGGAGCACCTGCCCGACAGGTCGGTGCCGGGAGGAAGAGAAACAACAGGGGAAGGATAAGACTAAGGATGCGCGGGCTCATGGCGTTCCTGGATGGTGCCGAGCGAAATGTTGAGTTCGTCGCGGTGTTCGATCTTGTCGATCCGGCCGTCGAGGATCCACACCACGCGGTCGGAGACGCTGAGCATCTTGAAGTCGTGGGTGGCGGAGATGATGGTCACTCTGCGTTCCCGGCTCATCTTCTGGAGCAGGGCGATGATCTCTCCGCCGGTTGCGGAATCGAGGTTGCCGGTTGGTTCGTCGGCCAGAACTATGGCTGGATCGTTGGCCAGGGCCCGGGCAATGGCCACCCGCTGCTGTTGCCCGCCGGAGAGCTCCGAGGGTTTATGCAGGAATCGTTCGCCCAGGCCGACATCGGCCAAGGAGCTTGCGGCCTTTTTCGACCGCACGGTCACTGTGCATGCCGGCAAAGATCATCGGCAGGGTGACGTTTTCCAGGGCGGTCATTACCGGGATGAGATTGAAGGTCTGAAAGATGTAGCCGATCTTCCGGTTACGCAGCCAGGCCAGTTCATAGGCATCGAGTTGCGAAATATCGACCTCGTCGATAAAAACCCGACCGGATGTCGGCTTGTCGAGTCCGCCGATGATATTGAAAAGCGTGCTCTTGCCCGATCCGGAAGGCCCCATGATCGACAGGTATTCGCCGGTGGCGACATTGAGATCCACGCCTTTCAGCACTTGAACCGGCATTTTGCCAAGGGCAAAGGCCTTGGTCACCCCGACAACGCGGATAATATCGTGTGTATCCATCAATATTCTTCCTTCATGACGATGACCGGTTGCAGTTTTGCCGCAAGAATTGCCGGATAGAGAACGCCGAGGATCGACAGCCCGATGCCGATTCCCCAGGCGTGGGAAGCCTGGGTCAGCAGCGGTGCAAGACTGAGGCCGGTGCAGTTCAGGGATTGATACTGCAGCATCGCCCCACCCCAGGCGGCAAATAAACCAAGAATGGAACCGGCCCCGGCACCCAAAACGCCAAGAATGACTGCTTCCATGAGAAACAAGCGGAGGATGATGCGGTCAAGCGCTCCCAGACATTTCATTATGCCGATCTCCCGGAAGCGCTCGGTAACCGACATGAGTTGCGCGTTGACGATTCCCACGGTGCATACCAGAAGCGAGAGGATCATCAGCCACAATTCTTTGGGGCCGGCATTGATAACCGCGAGAGCCGGATCAAAGACATATCCGGCCAGGCTCAGAAGGGGCAAAGCTATGTGGCCGTGTAGGCGGTAAAGTTCTCTGGCAATAGCTGTGTTGGTAAGGGTAAAGCTCAGAAAGGCGATGGCCAGCAGCAGGCTGAAGATGGTAATCAGAGAACGGAAAAAGCGTAAGCGCAGGCTGGAAAACGCCATCTCCAAGGACTTTTTCCAGGGGAGAACGATTTGCCGCGAAATATTTGATCTGGTACGCCTGTTCTCTGGTTCGGACATAGGCCACCTGCACATTCTCTTTACATGGCAGGAGATTCTGGCCACGTTATACCTAAGAATAGTTATTGATTTTTTGATTGCCAGCTCGAAATTCGGCGAAGCATCAAGAAAACTCAGCCGACTGCCGCGGAAGATCCTCAAGCAGATGTCGGTAATGGCACAAGCGGATTCCCGGATGGTTGCGGATACTCGGCAAGAGTGCGTCGAGAAAAGCAAAGGCCGCAGCATTCATACGTTGGTGGTGAATCATCAGTCCGGCAAGCCCTGTTGCAAGTGCTTGATCGAGTTCGCTGAGAAAGACCTGCCAACCGGCATCGGCGCTGGCCTCTTTACGGGTATGCAGGTCGACGTTGGCGGGTAGATCCGGCAATCCGGGGAGTGAGGCGAATTTTGCGCTCCGGTACCTTGAGATGGCGCGGAATCCCAGTTCTTTGAGAATGTGGAGGGTGTCTTGGTCGAGGCGATTCCAGGGCGGAGTGAAGACTGGAAGGAAGTGTTCACCGATTATGTCCACCAGTTTGTCACGGCCGCGAACAATATTTCGGTACTTTTGTTGGGAGGTGGCAGCAGGACCGAATTCCTGCTTTTTCTCTCCGGCTGATTGATGGTTGCGGTGGTTCCAGCCGTGTTGATGCCAGGCAAAAAGGTGATGTTTGCCGTGAACTTGGCGACAAACGGTGTCCCAACGCGATAGATTTAGCCAGGCCGGAACGATGGCCGCACACAGCGGGGTGTCTTGGCGGGCAAAGAGTTCCAGAAGCTGGTCTTGTTTGGCGGAGGGGATGGCCACGTCATCGGCTCGGAAAAAGATCGTGGCTGCCGGGTGGCGGTCGAGGATTTCTGCAATACGCCCGTCAATATCGGCAGGAACGTGCAGCCAGAGGGGGGACACCTTATTCGAGACAATCATGCCGGATTCTCCTTGTCGATGAGGCGCCGAATAATGATCGCGCTTTCTTGATCTCCCTGCAGGCGAAGATTACTTGCCGATTGAGGGGGAGTGGAAATGGCTTCTTTTATGATATCGGCCAATTTTGACGGCACGAGATCCTCTGCCTCAAGAATGGCAAGATAGCCGGCCTGGGCAAGAGCTGTGAGGCGCATGCGCTGCTCGCGGTTCTGGTCAAAAGGGTACATGAGTCCGGCTGTGCCGCAGGCCAGAAGATTCATGGTGGTGTTATAGCCTGCCATGCTGACGGATAGGTCGCAGGCCAGAACGTGATCCGGGAAGCGATTGGTGAAGTCATTGATGAATACATGAAACTGTGCCACAGCTGCGAGCCTCGAGGCGGGAATGCAGATCAGCGCTGGCATGTGGGCCGGTGAACATGATGAGGTGGTGCGGCAGAGTTGCATGCAGGAGGATACTTGCCTCGAGGGTTGCCTCAAGGAGATCTTCGCCAACCGTGCCGCTGCCGGCACTCACAAGAATGATCAGGGCATCAACATCCAGTCCAAGGGCCTCTCTAGCGGTCCGCTTATCGGAAACGGTCGGTCCTTGGGCGACGTATCCGGTATACCAGACCGGGCAAATGATGTCCTGCATCCGCGAAAAGGTTTGGTCGAGGCGGATGAGATCCGGGTCGGAATGCACCAGGACGCCGTCGAAATAAGGGTTGAGCCATTTCAGCACTTTCTTCTCGAAACCCGTCTGATCCTCTTTTTCCACGAGGATGTCGCGCACGCTGCACAGGGTGACGGCGGGTTGAGGCCTGCCTTTGTTGGCGAGCAGCATGGGCAGAAGCTCCCGGGCAAAACGCTTGCGGCCAAAGGGGAACATTTCTACGAGAATGACCTCTGGACGCACTTCGTGGAAAATCTCCAGCAAAAGTTTTTCGCGGGCCTGCCAGGTATGCTCAAGATCCGCTTCCAGGTCAACGGTCTGCACCGTTTGGAACCGGCTGTCCATTTTCAGGGCCGGCATCGAATGGTGTTGGACATTGGCAGGCAGGGACAGGGGTACCTCCGGGCCGCCGGTGGTCAGGTGCACGGTGGCTGGAGCCAGGGCCCTGTCAATGGCCAGGCTGCGGAACAGGTGGCCGATGCCCAGAACATGCTGGGTATAGTGCAGGATGTTCATTGGCCTTCGATGTTGATTTGCAGGATGGAAAGTTTTGCGCCGTCCTGTCTCAGCAGGTGCAGGGCCCTCTTGGCAACCGGCGTCGACTGTTCCGGCAGGAATGGGGTATTCGCCAGATGGTTGAGAAGTATTTGAATCACCCCGAGATGGGTGATAAGAAGAATACGCTGTCCGTCGCGGTTGCCGGTGATACGGTGGATGGCTGCCTGAACTCGGATGAGGACCTCGCGGCGGCTCTCTCCCCCCGCTGGAGTGAAATCCCAACCCAGCCTTTCCTGGGCCTCGATGCTGCCCGGTGACTCGGCGTTGATCTGTTTGAGGGTCTGCCCCGTCCATTTTCCCCAATCCTGTTCCCGCAGATCTTTGTCAATATCGTGCGTTTTTCCCGGTAAAAGCAGGTGGCAGGTCTCTATGCAGCGGCTTAGGGTGCTGGTCACAATGTGGTCCCACGGGCCGTAGCGATTGAGGAGTTGCTGCCACGAGTCGACCGGAAAAGCGGCAGTATCGAGGTGAATGTCGCGAATGCCCTGGAACCGTTTGTTGCGATTCCAGGCGGTCGGGCCATGTCGCAAGAGTCCAATAATGTTCATAAATCGTCTCCTGGCGCAGACATTTTCCATAATCGCAAACATTGCTTTGTAGTTGGTGGACATGTCGTGCAGTCGAAGCACACGGTCTCTCGCCTCCCGGGAATACCTTTCCCGCAATTCTCTGTCGGTCAGCAAGGTAAAGAGTGCTTCGGCAAAATCCGCCAGAGAAAAGGGTGGTACGATCATCCCCGTTTCTTTGTCAGCCACCACCTCCGGGGCACCGTCATGACTGGTGGCCACCACCGGCAGGCCGCAGCATTGGGCCTCCAGGTAGACCATGCCGAGAGATTCATTAATGCCTGGAAAGGCGAAGACGTCTCCGGCGTTATAGACCCCGTGCATCTCCGCGGCCGGAATGCGGCCGGCAAAGGTGTATGCTCCCGGCAGCAGGCGACGGGCCTGTTCTTCCAGACGAGCCCTTCCCGGCCCATCGCCGGCGATAAGGAGGTGCAGATCATTGATATCCTGGCGTATTCTGGCACAGGCCTCGATGACAAAGGCAATGCCTTCTTCCTTAACGCCGGGGCGCATCATCGCCGCCGTTACCACTACCCGTTTGTCCTGCAGGCTAAGTCTGGAGCGCATGCTGTCGCGCAGGGCCGGGTCCAGGGGAAAGGCCTGGGTGCGAATACCCGGCCTGATGTAAGTAATGCGCTCTGCCGGGACAAGTCGCCGCAGGTTGTCGACGTCCCGCAGTTTGTTGACAAAGATCATGTCGGCGTGCTGGAGTGCCCTCCTGTTTAATTGAAAGCCAATCCAGGTTTTCAATCGTTTTCGATACTTGGTCGCGTAGGATGCGGCGAGAATGAAATAGGGAAGATCATTACGGCGTGACAACAGCGGGCCGATGAGATCCGGGCCGCGGTAGTAGGTGTGGTAGGTCAGCCAGCAGTCGGATCGCAAGGATTTCATGACCTTATAGCCCTGCCGAGCCTGGCGGAGGGTGTTCAGCCAGGCCTGGGGGCGGAGATAGATCCACTCCATGGACTGGTCGAGGGGGATGAACACCTCATGCCCTTCGGCCTGCATGGCGCTGAATACATCCCTGGCGATGGATACCAGGCCGGAGGAGCGATCATGGTTTAAGGCCCGGAAGGAGGGGTAGAAGGCGATGCGCATTGCCTGCCCTCCTCTTACAGTTTGGTGAGGTTGCGGTAAAGTGCCACCAGGACCTCGATGAGTTGTTTGTTATCGAATACCTGGCTGATCCGCTCCCTGGCGGCAGGAATGATTCGCTGCCTGAGCTCCTGGTCGGTGACAATGCGTTTTAAGGTCTGGGCGAGTTCCTGCGGATTACCTGCATTGGCCAACATGCCGGTAATCTCGTGTTCCACAAGTTCAGGGATGCCGGAGACCTTTGTACCCACCACCGGAACGCCCAGGGCCATGCTTTCCGCAAGAACGTTAGGAATGCCGTCCCGGTCACCGCTTTTTGCAATTTTGCAGCCAAGGACGAAGCAGTCGGCCTTTTGAAACATCTCCAGCACCTGTTCATGCGCCAGGGTACCGGGTAAGGTGATCCTTTCGGTCAACTCCAGGTCACGGATTCTCCTGGTGATGGCCTCCTTATCGTCGCCATCGCCGATGAGAATATAATGAAAGGGGAAATCTTCTTTAGCCAACAGGGCCAATGCTTCGAGAATGTCCGGCACTCCTTTTTTTTCAACAAAGCGGGCAATGGTGATAAAGGTGTAGGGAGGGCTGGGAGTTCGCTTCACAGCATGGGCAAAAAACAGCTCTAAATCAATGCCGTGGTAGACACAGTGCACTTCTTGACGATGTTCAACCAGATTTTCAAGATACTCTTTGTTGTACTTAGTGCATGTGACAACAAAGGCCGCCTTGGCAATTTTCTCGGCAAGCTGCGCTTTATCCGAGGTATAGATGTCTTTAGCGTGGGCCGTGAAACTGAAGGGGATTCCGCTGATTTCCGAAGCGAACATGGCAACGGAGGTGGGGCTGTGGGCGAAATGGGCGTGCAGGTGCGCGATGTTTTTCCCCTGGGCGTGATGCACAAGATAGGCCGCCTGAAAGAAATGCTTGAAGGTCATGGGGTTGCGGTTGCGCAGGAAACGCCGCCAGGCGAGGCCAAAGGCCCGCAGGTAGCCGGGTCGGAATTTCATGGCGGTGCTCAGATTGGGCCAAAGAAAACGGTGCAGAGCCAGCCAAAATTCGGCGGGCAGATAGGTTACCGCGGCGCGGATGCTCTGCACCGACTTGTGGGTGAACGACTCGCGAGGATTGCGCATGGAGAAGATATGAATGGTGATTCCCCGCTGTTCCAGCAAACGAATTTCATTGGAAATGAAGGTTTCGGAAATGCGCGGGTAGCCTTTCAGCACCATGCCCATTACGGGTTTTGCGGTATTCATGATTTTTCCTGGCCCTGGAGAAGTCTCTTGCGGGAAAGTAAACTGTGAATTAGGACCTTATACGATATCTATCATGCCTGCAATACAGCAAGTGTTTTCAAGATTTCGCCGGCATTAACCGGGGATTTCGTACGGTACTGAACCATTGTGCCCAATCAATAGGCTAATTAGACAGTATGAATTATTTTGTCTAATGGCGGAATTATAAGAGGATTATTTCAATCCCCTTGCGATGAATTATGTTTAACAGCGTGAGTGCCGCGCCTGTCGGATGTTTTGCCCCACGCTCTAATTGAGACACATGTAGATTCTCACTGACAAATTCCAGTAATTATCTCGTGAATCAATACCCCCCTGAACAATAATAAGACAGCCGGTCGGATCACTCCAACCGGCTGTTGTTGTAAGTAGACAGCAGTCTACCGCACCGAGTTATCCCTTGGCGGCGGAGTCCCCTCGGGGCCGCCTCCGTTTCACTCGGATTCGTTGAACCATTCCGAGTTGTAGAAGGCACTATGGCTAAATCGGTCAGGGAGGCCAGGGAGGGCATTACCACCGGCTCATACAGCCCGGTATTTTATGGCAACGAGCCGATAAATTCCGCTGATCAAGAAGACTGTTTTGTATCAGCTGGGTGATGTCATGGACGTTTACAAAGAGACCAGCCGTTATAACGGACTGGTGCAAGGCTCGGGACGACTCGACATCATGCCGATCAATCCGCAAAAACAGTTCCGGTTGGTTGTCGATAGGGCCAGGAAGCCTGGGAAGATTGAGAGAATGAGGGATGCGGAAGGAATGCAATAATGGTGGATATTGTGGCAAGTCACTTCATGGCCTGTGCTCCTTCAGCCAGTCGCGGAGGGCGTTGTTGAGGCGGGTCTGCCAGCCGCGCCCGGTGGCACGAAACGTCTCTAGGATGTCTTTGTCGAGCCGCATGGTGGCTGCGGATTTTTTGCCACTACCCAATGGCCTTCCGGTTTTTTTGGGTGCAAGCAAGGCTTCGGCAGCTGCTTTCGGTAACAGTTCATACAAAACTTCACGGGCCGGACGCGCCCTGGCGAAGTCTTCCTCCGTCAGTTCAAAGGTGTCAGGGTCGGCGGCTATTCCTGCATTGATCATGGCTTCTTCTTCGTCGTCTGGAATAACAATTTTACGTCCCATAGTTTTCTATCTCCCTTCTGTTCGCCTTGTGCAAACTGATGATTCGGAGGTTATTTTTCCTGATTGTAAAGATCAGACAATAGAGCTTTTTGCCGATCAATCCGTAGGCGGCAAATCGCCGCTCAGCGTATTCTTTTCTAACGTCTGTGTTGATCGTTGCGGAACCCCACTCAAAGTCATGGATGATAGCAAACTCACCGCTGCCGAGACTGCCGTTATTCCGACAAAGTCCGGCGTCTACGACCTTGAACTTTATTCTGGATCCGGGCCTGCGGAAATTGTCGATAAGTTTCTTTATGGCAAATTCACCTTCGACGGTGAGGTTACGGTCGGATGAGCGCCTCGGTCATTATCTCGGAAATCGGCCGCAACACTCTTTCCATTTCCAACTCACCACAAAATACCGTATCCGTCGTCGTCGGCCCGGTTGTTTCGCTTGGGGTGGTGGAGGGGGGCCAGAGGAATTGATGGTACCGGTGCCGGAGCAGGAATCAGCGCAGGTGTCTCAAGTCAGAATGCCGGAGTTGTAACCTTCCAAAACTCGAACAACGTGTCCTTTGGTCTCAGCAGCGGGGTTATGACTGCTTCTTTTGTTGGCGGTGTCGGTGGGGCCTCGTACAGTTTTGCCAATAGCAACGGCGTGACTTTTGGCGATAACGGTTCGACAATCACCGCCTCGGTTGCCCCTGCAATCCCCCAAACTGAACAGACACAGAGTTGATTTAACCTTAGCCTGGCGGGGATCACTGCCGGAGTTATGGCCCTGGTTTCATCCGGGGTTATGACCTTGGCGGCTACCAATAATATTACCTTGAGCCAAGCGGGTAATGCCATTACCATTTCAACGGGAACACAAGGGGTCTTCGGGACGGTAAAGACCGATTATCCGACGACTGCCATGCAATCTCAGATGACCAGTAATTTTATGTCAACTTCAGAGAGAGCGAACTAATTCGCAACGAACGGCTATACCTTTGCCAACAGGAGTCACAGTCATGGTAAACGAAGGATTCCCAGTGGTACCACTAGGTTGGTGCTCGGGCGATCGATTGATTGAGAAAATACCGGCGGGGTTTGTCCGGCGGGACGATCATGAAATAAAAAAGTCTGGTAAAGGTTTTTTAAAAACCTTTACCAGACTTTCGTATGTAAGTGGTCGGGAAGAGAGGATTTGAACCTCCGACCCCAGCGTCCCGAACGCTGTGCTCTACCAGACTGAGCCACTCCCCGACTTTATAAAATGTATTCTCTTAATCCCTTCGCTACCATTCCAGGCCGTTTTTATACTTTACCGGATGAAGAATAACGATCTCAATTATCATAATCCGCGTCGCATGTCCAGCCATTTCTTGTACTGCAGGAGTGCAATGCCGATCCACCTCTCGAACTCCTGTGGAACCTATATTTTCGTAACATCGCATTACAAGCCATTTACGTGAACCCACTGACCAGTGACCACTGATTTCCGGCAGGCATGGCAAACCTTCACTGCAGCCAGCCCGTCGCTGCCCGGAATCGGATTATTCCCCCGGCCGCGAAGGAAGGCATGCCAGTCTTCCAGGAGTGGTAAGATCGTCGCACCCGGTTGTGCGACAGGCAGTGTGACCGTATTTGCCCCCTCGATTTTTTGGAGGGTGCCATGGACCTGATCGCCTTGCAGTTGACCTTTCTCGCAGACAAATTCATATCTGCCGACTCGTGCCGGACTGACCTTGCTGGCATCGATGCTCCCAGGACAACCATTGCCGAGAATCACCTCGGCAACGACAACATCCTCCAGATGAGGATTAAAGATCTTTCGCGCGACAGCGCGAATTTTTACAATCTCCTCGCCGGTAATAAAGCGGAGAGCGTCAAAAAGATGCACTGCGGTATGAAAGATCACTCCTCCGCCGGCTACCTCCGGCTCTTCCAGCCAAGGTATAGTGGAGGGCTCCAGTCGTTGGCAGGCGGAAAACGAAAACAATCTTCCAAGGGTCGGAAGTTTTTCCCGGAGGGCACAAATGATACTGTTGTATCTGAGTGTCTGAGCAACGGTGAGCGGCAGGTCGGCACAATCGAAAAGAGAGACCAATTCTTGCGCTTCCTGGTAATTTGTGGTCAGTGGTTTTTCGATGAGCAGCGGTTTACCTTTTTCTACGCAGAGCCGACCAATGTCACCATTCAAGTTTGGGGTAGTGGCACTGATTACCGCATGCACGCGGCTGGAGCTTACCAGATCGCGCCAATCCGAAAAAAGCGTCGTATTCCAAAACATTGCCTGCTCCCTGCCGGCCTCGGAACGCCTGCTGATGGCCGCCAAGTGAAAGCGCGTGCCGAGATCCTCGACAATATGATGGGCATACCGGCTGCCGTGTTTTCCTGTACCGATAATACCGACGCCTATTGTGTTGTGCATGATTCACTCCGGATGGAAAATTGTTGCCGCCATTGCGCCTCATTTTCTTCCTGACTCCAGGTCAATATAAGGGCAAAAGGTCCTGCCCGTCAACTTTTGGTCGACCGGCAGGACCTTGCCTTTATCTACCGGCTTTTTTGTCACAGACCGCCCACCTTGCTGCCGGGGCGGCAGCTTTCATCGCCTTCGACCAGGTTCTGATGACTGCCTGAAAGGCATCCCAGTCGCGAATCCCCAACAATGCTTGTTTGGCGTACGCCAGTTCTTTCCTGTCCATTTGCAATTCCTCCAGAATTAAGAGACAGCACCGGCCCGGGGCACCAAATAAAAAAGGCCCCCGGACCAAATGCAATTTGGTCCGGGGGCCCTGATTTCACCGCAGACATGGTGCCATTTCTCCCTGATCCACGGGGAGAACAGCATAAAAGGTCAGAACAGGTATTCTGGCTTCCGGTTCCTCCTACTGGTCGCGCCTTCCCGATTATTTCCATCAGTGGCATAAGCGATTTTCGTCCCCGGTTACAGCGGCGGGCCCGTTCCGGATTCACACCGGATTCCCTGGTGATGTCATGAAGACACCCTGACGGAGAAATGTTTATCCTGAAAGCGGTGGCAAGTCAAGAGTCGATTGCCGACGGCTGTAAACGTCTTGCCCAAATAAGGGGCCGTTCATGACATTGCATTGCATGATTTGATTTCAACGACGGCTTACAGCGCCTGTGCCCTTCTGATCTCTTCGAGCATCTGCCGCCCGCCGTCGGCCAGGATTTTTTCACCTACTCTGACCCCCAACCGCACCGGGTCGTCGGCTGTGCCTTTATCGGTGACCCGAAGGATTTTTGTGCCGTCAAGACTTGCCAGGCCGGCGGTAAGGGTCAGTTCCTCTCCATGCAAAACTGCATATCCGAAGGCTGGAATGCTGCAGCCACCTTCCAGCTTTTTCAGAAAGGCCCGTTCAGCCAGGAGGCAGATCTCGCTGGTTTGGTTATTGAGGCACTGGCGAATTTGCGTCAGCTTCTCCGGGGCAAGAGAGGCTGCCGCCTCGATGGCGATGCAGCCTTGGCCGACCGGCGGTACGAACTGTTCGGTATCGAACTCTTTGAGAATCATCTGGTCATACCCCATGCGCGTCACCCCGGCATAGGCGAGTATCAGGGCGTCGCAATGGCCATCCTGCATTTTGCGGATCCTCGTCTGCAGGTTGCCGCGCATCTCAACAATCGTCACATGGGGATAAAAATGCCGGAGAAAGGCCCGCCTGCGCACGGATGAGGTGCCGACAACCAACGGTCGCAGAGGGTCGGAGATATCGATCGACCGGTCAGTGCCGAGCAATACATCGTTGACCTTTTCCCTGGCGGTAAAGGCGATGAGAACAAAACCCTCCGGCAACTGCGACTGCATGTCTTTGGCGCTGTGCACGGCGATATCGGTTGCCCCGCCTGCCAGTTGCTCCTCAAGTTCGGCGGTAAAAACCCCCTTGCTGCCGATTTTGGCGATGGAGGTGTCAAGAATCCGGTCGCCGATGGTCTCCATCGAATGGATGCGGGTGACCATGCCCTGCGCATGCAGGCAGCCGGCCACTGTCTCGGTCTGCCACATTGCCAGATTACTCTTTCTTGTTCCAATTGTTATCATAGTAGCTTCCAAAGGTATTTAAAGTTTTCAGCAAGTTTTTACGGAGTTGTCGGTTGAGCCATTGCCTCCCGAGGGGGAAATCAGTATCTTGTTTCTATGCGATTACTTCTCTATAATATCCGCTACGGCACCGGACATAAAAACAGCTACCACCTGCCGCTGCCTTTTGCCGGTTTTTTCAAACACACGACTGACAACCTGCAGCGGATAATTACCTTTATCGGTTCGATCAACCCCGATATTGTTGCCTTGGTCGAGGTTGATTCCGGTTCTTACCGAACAGGACATTTCTGCCAGGCTCAGGCCATTGCCGATCGGCTCGGTTACAATTGCATCGTTGAAAGCAAGTATCGCAACGGTTCGCTCGCCAACAGGGTTCCGGTTCTCCGGCAACAATGCAATGCCCTGTTGACCAAACAGAACATCGAAGATTTTCATTTCCATTATTTCGAGCAGGGCATGAAACGCTTGGTAATCCAAACCGACCTGCGGTCCATTGCCATCTTCATCGTCCACCTGTCTTTAAAATATCGCCACCGGCAGAACCAGCTTGAGCAACTGCACTCCCTCACCCGCGATATCGATAAGGATGTCATTATTGCCGGTGATTTCAACACCTTGTGGGGAAGCAGGGAGCTCAATCTGTTTCTTGCCGCCACCGGCCTGAAAAACGCCAACGTCACCAACACCCCGTCGCATCCAAGTCATGCGCCGCAACGCCAGATAGATTTCATCCTCCACAGCCCCGGCATTCGCATCGATGCCTTTTATGTCCCGGAAGTGCGTCTCTCCGACCATGCCCCGCTGGTCTGCGACTTTTCGCGAATGTTCATTTGAGCAAGCGGTAAGCGCACAATAAAACTGCTTCCTTCGTGCAAGATACTGGTGACGGCGACTGAGCCGCCGTGCGCCTCGACGACCGCTCGCACATAATTAAGGCCCAGGCCGAGGCCTTTCTGGGAGCGGCTGCGGTCGCCCCGATAAAGGCGCTCCCAGATTCTCCCCCGTTCGTTTTCGGAAATGCCCATGCCGTTGTCGGTGAAGATCACTTCCGCTTGTCCGCCGTTGACCCGTGCAGCGATTTTCACCCAACCGCCGCCTCCTTCTTTGCCGTATTTTATTGCATTATCGAGGAGATTGGCCCAGACCTGGGCGATCCTGGTGCTATCCACCTGGGCAAAAAGAGGTTTTTCAGTCGCCACTTGGACGCTTATTTTCCGTTCCTCAGCCACATACTCATACAGGGTGACGACTTGGGTAAGGGTCTGGGCCAGATCACAATCGCTTTGCTCAAGGCGCATGGTGCCTGACTCAGCTTCGGCGACGCTCATCATAATCCGCAGCATGGCCAGAACCCGCTCCGACTCTTCAAGGCAATCGGACAATGCCTCTCGCAGTCGTTCCGGATCATCTTCTGCCTGCAAGCCATATTCGGCAACGGATCTGAGCCGAGTCATGGGTGTCCGCAGGTCATGGGCGACATTGTCGAGGGATTGCTGCATCTCCGACACCAGGTGGCGGTTTTGCCGTATCAACTGATTGATCTGTTGATACAGGCGGTCAAGTTCCGGGCCGTTCCCTTGCTCCGGCAGAAGGGTCGTGGTTGCTCGCTGCACTAAATTGTCAATCATTTTTCGACTCTCACGCAGCGGCGCAAGACTCTGCTTGATAAAAGCAAGCGAAAGCGGCCAAAGGGCAAGGACACTGAGAAGAACTATGGCGAGGGTGCTTTGCCATATTTTTCGGAACAGGGTGTATCCTTCACCCCCGTCCTTGCCCGCCTGAATTATGCTGCCGTTTTCATATTGTCGAGTGATAATGGTGAGCATCCGTGCCTCTTCGCCGATACCAGTCGATATCCATACCCCGGCAGTTTCCGGGGACAGGTCGATAAAACCTTTAAAGCTCTGTAACGGCAGTTGATCTCCCACCACCAGGAGTTGCTCGGAACCCTGGATAACACGGATAAACGCCAAGCCCCGCAACAGGCTGTCGGACTGGAGGAGGGCGCCGGATTGGTGCATCGGTGTTCGGTGCAGGGTCAGATAGGAATCGAGGAGTCTTTCAGTCTCGCCGCGTTCGATATTCTCAAGGTGCGAGCGGATAACAAAGAGGTAAAGGAGGGCGAGCAACACCCCGCCGAACCACAACAAAAGAAAAACCGGCAAGGCCTTCTTTGACCTTGGCCGGGAAAAATCCTCCTTATCAAGCTTTAAGAACATAGCCCATGCCTCTGACGGTATGGATCATTTTGTTCTCGAAATCCTTATCAATCTTGTTGCGCAAGCGGCAGACGAGGACGTCGACCACATTGGTCTGGGGATCAAAGGCATAATCATAGACCCTCTCAAGGATGGCGGTTTTCGATAATACAATCCCCGAATGGCGCATCATATACTCAAGCAGGCCGTATTCCTTGGCGGGTAATTCAATCTTTTCCCCGGCCCGATAAATTTCGTGTTTGAGGAGATCCATCTCCAGATCGCCAACCCGCAGCAGCATCGGCTGGGTGCTTTTCTTGTCCCGCCTGATCAGGGCCTGCACCCGGGCCAGCAGTTCACTGAAGGAAAATGGCTTGACCATATAATCATCGCCGCCCCGCTGCAATCCAAGAATGCGGTCATCGACCGATTGTCGGGCGCTGAGGATGAGTACCGGGGTATCGATGTTCTCGGCGCGCATGGTCTCGATCACCGCGAGACCGTCCAACTTCGGCAGCATCAGGTCGACAATGGCGGCATCGTAGGAAACACTCAGGGCAAGCTCCAGTCCCGCCTGGCCGTCGCCGCGGCAATCGACGGTAAAGCCGGCCTCCTTCAAGCCTTTTTCGAGAAAAGAGGCAATTTTCGTATCGTCTTCAATAACCAGTATCCGCATTGCTCATCCTCAGTCGCAAGTATTTACCAGTGCAATCACCGAGCAGTTTCTCCCCGTTTGGCCGCGACCTTGCCGGGTGGCCCGCCGGTAGGAAAAGTAATCATCGGAACAGCAGGTGCAATGGCCCGCCGTCTTGATTTGGCTGTCAGACACTCCGGCGGCAGTCAGTTGCGCCTGGGTGATTTTCCAAAAATCGAAATAATTGTCACGCACCATAAACTCATGAAAATCGGCGGGCAGTTCGCTGCGGAAATTGACGAATTCGGCACAGCAAGGCCCGAGCGACGGACTGATAACCGCCTGCAGATCGGCGGCGAGGGTTCCGTAGTTGCGGGTCATCACTTCCACCACCTGCGGTATAATCTGTAGGACGCTGCCCCGCCAGCCGCAGTGTATGGCGGCTATTGCCTTTCGCCGCGGATCAAAAAGCAGAACGGCCTGGCAATCAGCCTGCTGGATCATCAGGCCGACACCAGCAATATTCGTGACCAGGGCGTCAAAACCGTCAACCTCCAGGTCTTCGCGCAGCGGATCAGTGAGGCAATACACCCCCTGGCCATGCACCTGCCTGGCAGAGAGTAAGGTGGGAGTTTGCATGGCCACGCGCACCAATTGCCGGTTCGTGGCCACCGCCTCCGGCTGATCCCCGACATATACCCCGACGTTCAGTGAGGCATAGGGGGCGCCGCTGACACCGCCGCGCCGGGAAAACATCCCGTAACGACACAGCGCTCCGGAGTGGGCGAGAAAATCTCCCGTGCTGGATTTATTGAGTCCAATACCATGTAAATTACCAGTCACCGACCACCTCTTGTCTGATTTTTCAGTTTGCCGCTTCGCTTGCCAACCCTTTGCAAAGTAAAGCAGTGCGGGGCGGGGAGCAACAAAAAAGGCAGAGCTGTGGGAATGCACGAGCCATGTGCTTTGGCGGCGAAGGATATAAGCCGAAGATGTTCGCCATGTTGCCGGCCTTCGAACTGTTTTGCCTCCTGACTCAGGTTTTCTTTGGCGAACTTGGTAAGTACTGCTATACTTTCTCGACCTTTCGCATTGGCAGACTGATCCGAACTGAGCCACCGAAAGAAAACGGCAAATCGGATAAATGGTCCTCCACAAAAGTTTTTGACTATGAACATTCCCATTCTCATTCCCGCCTTCGGCATGACGGCAACCGCTCTTGCCACCTACGGCCATCTAGATTTGCTAATCCGTAACCATTTTTTAGAACATGAGATTATCTGGAGTTATTCCTCCAGGGCGGCAACGAAGAAAATGCCACAACAGGACAATGCTGCCCATCTTTCACTCGAAGAGGCCCTACGACAATTAAAGACCCGGCAACTCGGTGGAGTCGTAGTGCAGTCCCTGCACCTCCTTCCCGGAACCGAGTTTCACGACCTGCAAAGGACGATACGCAACTCGGGGCTTTCCTTTGCCACGGGCTTACCCCTCCTTACCACTCCGGACGACTATGACGCAATCGGGGAGATTTTGCGACCGACCATCGCCGAAAGATCGGGTAAGGCCATTCTCCTCCTCGGCCACGGTACCACCCATCCGACCTGGAGCGCCTACTATTGCCTGGAAAAGATCCTGCGTCGTAAATTCGGCGCAAGCATCTTTGTCGGGGCTCTTGAAAAGTTTCCCGATTCAAGAAGTCTTCCGGCCGAAATCCAGGCGGCAGGTTTTACCGAGGTGTGCATCATTCCCTTCCTGCTCATAGCCGGCATGCACTATGGTCGGGACATTATCGGCGACGGTCCGAACTCCTGGGTGACCCGTCTGCGTAATATCGGTTTTGCCGTCGAGGCGATCAGCCACGGTCTTGGACTTTTCCCCGGGGTGGAACAGTTGCTCATCCGCCATATTGCCGAGGCGTTAAAGAGCTTCGATGCACAGCAAAAATCTTGAAAAGCGGTGTTAGATCCGCTGTTTGTTTCCTGGTTTTTTGGTTATGATGGCTTCGATCCATACGACTTTTGTTATCCAATTGACGATCAAAGAAATATTTGTCAAAGCTGCCGGAAAAAGGTAGTTTTGATGCATTGGGTCGGATGTCTCTTTGGTGGAAAGTGCTTTTTAGAAAGCCCGAAGCAAGCGATTTTATCACTCACCCCAATATCACCATCACCCCGTCCGCCATTTTGACCAGAACCGTCACGGAGTCGCATGCGCCAAACCAAGACCAAACCGCTCTCCCAGATCCTCCTGGCAAACATGCTGCTGGTCGCCACCCTGTCGTGCGTGCTGGTCGGTTGCCTGTGGGTAATCCAGGAAACCTTTCGTTTCAACGCTGATATCGTCGCCATGCGCGACAGCATGATCAGTGCCCGCAAACAGCGGATGAAGGAACAGGTAGACGCGGCTATCGCCTACCTGCAATTCATGCGCAGACAGACAGAATCGCGCACCCAGTCGGTTATCCGGGAAAGGGTCAATGAGGCCCATCTGATTGCCACCCATCTCCATGAACAGTATAAGGATACGAGATCCCGGGCCGAACTTGAAACCATGGTACGCGAAACCCTGCGGCCGATCCGCTTCAACAACGGCCGCGGATATTTTTTCGCGACCAGGCTCGACGGAGTCGAGCAGCTGTGCGCAACCTGCACTCATCTGGAAGACACCGACCTGACCAATCTACAGGACACACGGGGTGCCTACGTCATCAGAGATATGATGGAACTCGTGCGGAAAGACGGTGAGGGCTACTATTCCTACACCTGGGGAAAGCCTGACGCTCCGGGAAGGGCCTACATCAAGATCTCCTTCGTCAAGCTGTTCGAACCCCTCCACTGGTTCATCGGCACCGGGGAATATCTCGATGACGTCGAGGAAGATCTCAAGCAGGAGTCGCTGCAATGGATCCAGAATATCCGGTACGAAGAGGATGGCTATGTCTTCGCCGGTCGCTGGGACGGCACCAGTCTCTCGGGACCTGCCATCGGCAGGAACATGTATGAAGTGACCGACCTGAACGGGATCAAAATAGTCCAGAAGATGATCAATGCATCGAGAAACGGCGGCGGATTCGTCGAGTATGTGATGCCGAAACTTGAAGGACAGCGACCGGAGCCGAAAATCAGCTATGCCGCGGGAGTGCCGGAATGGCAGTGGTATATCGGCACAGGTCTGTATATAGACGACATCGAACGCGATATCGCGGAGTACCGCCGACGGTCGATGACCAACCTCCTCTACAATATCGGCAAGATACTGGTCAGCATGCTGTTCCTGTGGCTCGCGGTGTTTATGCTCGTCACCCGGATCAGCAGCAAGATGCGGAGGATGCTCACGACCTTCTCGCAATTTTTCAGTCGCGGTGCCGACGACCAGCAGGAAATCCCTGCCGGGGACCTGCCCGTACAGGAATTAAGAGAGCTGGCTGAGGCTGCCAACAGGATGATTGCCGAGAGACGCTCGGCGGAGGAGGAACTGCGCAGGAGCGAGGCGCGACTGAAGGACATTTTCGACAACATGCCCAACGGCTACTATCTCAGCACCAGGGATGGGAAATTCGTTGATGTCAACCCGGCCTTCGTCAAAATGCTGGGATACCCCAGTCGGGAAGAACTGCTCCGGGTGGAAGATATCGCCCGTGATATGTATGTTGAACCGGGAGAAAGGAAACGCTACATCGAGGAGTCACAGAACCCGGAATTCCTCTCCACCAGCCATCCCGAACATTACCGGCTGAAGACCAGAGACGGCAGAATAATCCAGATCGAGGACAATTCGCGGTATATCAGGGATGAACAGGGGCATGTCGTCTATCACGAGGGAATCTGCCGCGACGTCACCGAGAGGGTAATGGCCGAGGAGATGCTGAAGGCGAGCGAGGAGACCTTCCGTAATATCGTTCAGGCCTCCCCGATGGGAATCCACCTGTACCGACTCGAGGACAAGGACCGGCTGGTCTTCGTCGGCGCCAATCCCGCAGCCGACAAGCTGCTGAAAGTGGACAACAGACAGTTCATCGGCAAGACCATCGAAGAGGCGTTCCCGCCGCTCAGGGATACCGAGATTCCCCTTCACTACCGCCGGGCGGCCGAATCCGGCGAAAGCTGGCAGACCGAGCAGGTCGATTATACCGACGGCAAGATCAGTGGCGCCTTCGAAGTCCATGTCTTCCAGATGTCGCCCGGCAATGCAGCCGTTCTCTTCATCGAGATCACAAGCCGCAAACAGGCGGAAGAAGAGCGCCAGCACATGCAGATGCAACTGATCCATGCACAGAAGATGGAATCCGTCGGCCAACTCGCCGGCGGCGTCGCCCACGACTTCAACAACATGCTCGGAGTAATTCTTGGCCATACGGAGATGGCCCTGGGGGAGATAGATCCTGCGGCGCCACTTTATGCCAGCCTGCAGGCCGTTCAACATGCCGCAGAACGTTCGGCTGCTCTTACCCGGCAACTGCTCGCCTTTGCCCGCAAGCAGACCGTTGCCCCCAAGGTCATCGATCTGAATGAGACTGTGGCGGGGATGCTCAATATGCTCCGTCGGCTGATCGGCGAGGATATTGACCTCCTCTGGCAACCGGGTCAAAGCCTCCAGCCGGTCAAGGTCGACCCTTCGCAGATCGACCAGCTGCTTGCCAACCTCTGTGTCAACGCCCGGGACGCCATTGCCGGAGAAGGCAAAATCACCATCGAAACTGCCTCGGTTATCTTTGACGAAAGCTGCTGCGCCGAACACCACGGGTATCTTCCCGGCGAGTATATCCTCCTGGCGGTCAGTGACAACGGTTGTGGCATGGACCACAGCACGCTGAACCACATCTTTGAACCCTTTTTCACTACCAAGGAACAGGGCAAGGGCACCGGACTGGGGCTGGCATCAGCTTTTGGCATGGTCAAGCAGAACAACGGCTTCATCAACGTCTACAGTGAACCGGGCCAAGGGACGACCTTTAACATCTACTTACCAGCATATGCGGTAAAATCAGCCGGGGTGGTGGAAAAGGCACCGGACCTGCCGACGGAACGCGGTCACGAGACCATCCTCCTGGTCGAAGACGAGCCGGCTATTCTGGAAATGACCACCATGATGATAACCAGACTGGGCTACACCGTGGTGGCCGCCGCGACCCCCGGTGAGGCCATCCGCCTGGCTCATAAATATCGCGACGGAATCGACCTGTTGATGACCGACGTGGTCATGCCAGGGATGAATGGCCGGGAGTTGGCCGGAAATCTGCTCTCCCACTACCCGAATCTCAAACAGCTGTTCATGTCCGGCTACACCGCCAACGTCATTGCTCACCACGGCGTGTTGGATGAAGGTGTGCACTTTATCCAGAAACCGTTTTCAATGAAAGACCTGGGGGGAAAGCTGCGCGAGGCCCTGGAAGGCTGACAGGTTAACTCTGCAACTTGATTATACGAAGATTTGATATTGCGACACATAGTATCACCTTGCCGAAGAAGGAGTATGGGAAAAAATGAATGAGCCTATTCACAGTTATATGAAAGTGGGTTTGATCCACTTTATGGCTTACCCGAGCGTGATCAAGGGTGAGGGTCCGATCGAAGAGACGTTCCGCAAGATTGCACTGGACGAATATTTTGACGCAGTCGAGGTTACCTGGATAAAGGATGCTGATGTCAGAAAGAGGGTCAAGAAGATGATCGACACCTCACACATCAGCGTGACGTATTGTGGACATCCCCGGCAGCTGACCACGGGCCTGAATATCAACGATTTGAATGAAGCAGGTCGCCAGAAAACATTGGCAACGCTGAAGGAAGGCATTGATGAAGCGTACGAACTCGGCGCCGGCGGTTTTGCTTTCCTGAGCGGGAAATACGAAGAGGCCAAAATTGAGGAAGCCTACAAGGCGCTGTTGACCTCGACCAAGGAATTGTGCACCTATGCCAAGTCGATGGGCAATATTAAAGTCGCTCTGGAAGTCTTCGATTACGATATTGACAAAAAGGCACTGATCGGCCCGGTGGCCTTGGCGAAGCGATTTGCTGAAGAAATGACTGCCGAATTCGACAACTTTGGTCTCATGGTCGATCTAAGTCATATTCCGCTTTTGCACGAAACGTGCTTTGAATCGCTGATCCCGATCAAGGATTACATCATTCACGCCCATATGGGTAACTGCTTTATGAAAGAAAAAACTGACCCGGCCTATGGCGATGCGCACCCGCGTTTCGGCTATCCGGGTAGCGAGAACGACGTCGAGGAATTGGCCGAATACCTGCGCGTTCTCAAGTCGATTGGATTTCTTAACAAGGAGAAGCGGCCGATCGTCAGCTTTGAAGTGAAGCCGGTAGGTGACGAAGATCCAGATCTGGTTGTGGCCAACGCCAAGCGTGTGCTCAACCGCGCCTGGAATAAAGTCTGAGTTCAGGGCGTGCTCACAGACAAACTAACCCAATAATTCAATAGGAAAAAGGAATTGAATGGAAACTGTAGAACACCGCAGAGAAATTTGCAAGGATGCACATGCTGGCATCGTTTGCATTACGAATGCCGCATCCTCATGTCATCCGAATTGACGCTCGTTGCCGAAGACTCCAAAGTAACCGATATGATCCAAGACCCCGGCCGGCGGCTAGCTCCTGAACCGAACTTCCTCGTAAAGCACTGGCGAGGTGATTACTCGTTGGGATTTTCATGCTGGGTCATCGTTGCATTGCTCACGGCTATTCTGGTTGCCATAATCATGGCGATTCAATTGAGTAACTTCTGGCGTGAACTCGGGGCAAGGGCATCTGGCACCGCCATTTTGGTATTTTATGGCTTCGTCGTTACGTTGACGCTTTGGCAGCTCATCGGATTGTGGCGGTCAGCTTGTAAGCATAGTCAGAGGGGAGGGAAAGCATTCTGGGCTGGCCTCGCGAAAGTGATGGTGGTTTTGGGGCTATTACGCGCGGCGGGTGACTTCTCTCTACTTGGAATACCTATCATATTCGAGGGTGTTAAGTTATATTTAGGGGTTGACAATATACAGCCTCACCAGATTCGTCTCCTACACGATGGCACTGAACTTGAACTATCCGGTGGAATGCCGTTTGGCACTGCCGACGCGGTTAATCAATCTCTCGATGCGGCCCCGACTGTTCAGATCATTCACCTGAACAGTCGAGGGGGGCGAATGAATGAGGCATACCAACTCTATAAGACGATCAAAGAAAGAAACCTGAGCACATACACGTCGGCTGACTGTGTCAGTGCATGTTCTCTTGCCTTCCTTGCAGGTCGAGAAAGGTATCTCGGTGAAAGCGGACGACTTGGCTTTCATAGCACGTCAAGTAGCGTATTCAGTGGAGAAGTTGCCAAAGAGTTTAACGGTAACGACGGAGTTCGGCAAACATTGCAAACTCATGGCGTACCCAACAGCTTTATTGATCGCGCCCTGTCTACCTCACCGAAGAATATGTGGTACCCAAGCAAGGATGAGCTCTTAGAAGCGAAGGTTATCGATTCAGTGGTCGACTCACGGTATCTCGGACTGTCTAGCGTTACCCAATGGAGAGATGCTTACAAAATTGAGTCAGAGTTAAAGGGGAATTTCACCCCATAAGATCACGCCAATGCCGGACGTTAACATTGTCATCTCGAAGGTCTTCATATTCCAGCAACGATTCAACTTGAATGCTCCAAAAAGCGGTTCTTATCACCCCACCATCACCATTGCGGCAAAGTCAGTTCAACACTGCCATTTCTGATCTGCCCCGCTTTGTAAGGATTACAGAGAACTGCATTGTCATAACTGCCTATGGCGAATGCGGTGTCGGTGCGCATGGCCAATTGCGTCGCTGCACGAGAAACGAGGACATTTCCCGCTAAATCAACATTGTGAGTTACTCCGTTTGCACCGGTAAGATACAGTTGCGAGCCCTGATAGGCCCCGGAACCATTGTTGTAGCAAATATTGCTTTTGATGGAGGTATTTCTTGCCCGGTCCGGGTAGATGCCATGTGAGCGGTTATTGGCAAAGAAGAGGAAGGATGAATTGTCGGCCAGCGATTTCCCCAGGCTGTTGATCTTGTCGATTGTTCGCCATGGTGTGGCGCTGCTCAAACCGTCATTGGTGTCCGAGCCATCGACGGCGATATAGTAGGTCGCCGCTCCGAAGGCGACCCCGGTGGAAACCACCGACAGGCCGATAAGCGTTAACAAGTGAGCCCCTGAGTGTCGCAAAAGACGATGCAGTAATTAATATCCCATCATATTGATAAAAATGAAAAATGAGCGGGGTTGTGGCTTGGAAACCATGTGTAAGACCCCGTCAATATGTTTGAATGAAAATTATTGCGAGAGAGTTTGCAGCAGGTAAATGGCTTCGGCCAGGCCCAACCGCTGATCGCCGTCGACATCCTGGCCTGGATTGGCGGCAGAGTGAAAGCCGTTGGTAAGAATCTGCAGGCTGCCGACGAGATCGGCAAGATCAATTATGCCGTTCCCGTCAATATCACCTTTGCGGGCACTGGTCCATGGTCGACCGTCGCGCAGATAATTGCCGCGGCCGGTTGGCCAGAGCAACAGGTTTTCGCCGGAGCCAGGCACTGAATAGATAAAACAACCGACCCCGAAAGTCTGGACGATTATCTCCAGATTACCGTCGCCATTGAGATCCATGACAGTCGGTGCGGCTGGCGCACCCTTGCCGTTGCCGTTGGTGCCCTGGGCGGGAAGTACGATATCGTGGAGGGTGTTGCCGGCGTTATCGAGAACCATCAGATAGCCATGGGCCTGGCCGGGAGTTATGTTTTCCGGGTCACCGAAGGTGGTGAGGATCAGTTCCGGGAGGTTGTCGAGATTGAGGTCGGCGACGATGATTTCCGAACCGTACATAAGAGTACGTTGATGGCGAATATCCTTTTTCCACAGGAGGATATTGTCGGGTGAGGTGCAGTAAAGAAAGCCATCGTGGGCAACATAAAGAATTTCCGGGCGAGCATCTCCGGTTATGTTGACGATTGTCGGGGCCGGTGGATTGGTCGGCGGATACCAGGTCCGTGTGCCTCGGTCCTGCGGGTAACCGGAGGCAGGGAGGTTTTCCCAAGCGGCAAGCCTTCTGCCACTTCTCGAACCGTCACCGTAGTTTCCTTCAAGGACCATAATCGAATGGTGTTTTGTGTCGTAAGGTTCATCGGCCTCAACATTGGCGACCGCGACGACCTCGTTTTTTCCGTCGCCATTGACATCGGCAACGCCGGGTGGTGATTCGGTCCACTGCAGCCATTTGTCGGTAGTCGGATGCGGCCAGTCTCCGGTATGCAGATGATAATGGTCTTCCTCGACACCGGGCTCAAACCAGCGGATGAATTGCCCCCAGTTGAAACGGTTGCCCGAATATTGCGAGGATCGGTTGGTAAAGTAGGCGGAGGCCAGCATGCTGACCCCATCATGGTGAAAGACATTGATCTGGTGATTGTCATAGGTGACGACTATCTCCAGTTGCGGATCGTCGTCAAGGTTGCCGATGCCGACATTCAGCCCGTAACAGCCATAGCCGTGGTTGCCCGGTCCGTTTATGTCCGCATCGTTGCCGGTTCCGGACAGGGTATTGTAGCGAGGCCAGGCATTCCAGGCGGTGAGTCCTACCGGTTGGTAGCGTGAGCCATTGGCATTGAAAACAAATACCTGGGCACCGCCGTTAGTCTGGGTGGTGGTGGCGACAATTTCGATTGAGCCATTGCCGTCGAGATCTCCGGCGGCCAGCCCTCTGACCTCCGGACATTGACCGGCGTCACAGGCGCTGGCCGGCCATCCTGACTTGCTCACGAGAGTATTGTTGCGCCACTCATAGGCGGCGACTGATCCCTCAGTTGAACCGACTATTATTTCCCATATGCCGTCCTGATCAAGATCGGCGCAGACGGCGGGCGCGTAGATACGTCCCTTATGGGGATAGGCAGAACCGTGAGGAGCCCTGGCTATTTCGTTGAAATTCTGGTCCCAGACGATAATGTCGTAATAGGTGCCGATAAGCTTTTTATCGCCTGTGCCGAGATTATGGATAATCGGAGAACTGAACCAGGAAGTGCCCGTCCATTGTATCTGCCGAAGCAAGACAGGTTGTTGTACCGGAGCCGCCTGAGTTGAGGTTGAGGAAGCGATGGATAAAACGAGACAAAGCAAAATAATGACAATTCGTTGCAGGGCGACTTTTGCCTGTATTATTGATTTCTCGGGAATCTGCCAAATATTGGTATGGTGGTGATCGATTATGAGAGGGCAGAGCGAGCTCCTGGGCAATGAGTGGGATTGGCAACAAGAATCAGGCACGTGAACAGCAGAATTGTCGCGATCTTCATGGTAGTTCGAGCGATGAAATTTGTCAGCGGTGAAAAACATTTACATGTTATATTTCTATATGAACTGAACTTATCGTGCTGACCATTTTTACACACATGATGAAAGTGTTATACTGTGAGGTGCTAAATGATATCAACACCAACGTTTGTGGCGCTTGAACAACGAATTAAGACCCTTGAGAGGGCACTGGCCGGCTATAAAACTCGTAACGAACCTAATGGATTAAACCGGCAGCACTTGGAAGATATCCTTAACAATACTAACATGCCCATCTATCTTAAGAATGCCGAATACAAATACATTTTTGTAAACCACCAGTTTGAACGTGTGGGACATATGTTCTTTGAACAGATACAAGGCAAGGATGATTTTGCCATCTTCCCTGAGCCTGTCGCGCAGCTTTTTCGCTCCCAGGACGAGGAGGTTGTCGAGCGTCGAGTGTTGGTAGAATTTGAGGAGACCATTTTCCTGCCAGACGGGGTGCATACATTTTTAACAGCAAAATTTCCATTATTTGACAATCAAGGTAAGCTGCAAGCTGTCGGTGGTGTTTGCACAGATATCACCGCGCGAAAGCAGGCAGAAGAAGCATTGCAAAAAGCCCATGATGAATTAGAACAGAGAGTTGCTGATCGTACTGGCCTGCTTAACCAAAGAACTGAAAGACTGGTGGAAACCAATGTCGCTCTCAAAATTTTGCTGGAAAAACGAGATGACGATAAAAAAGAACTTGAAAAACAGATTATGCTTAACGTTGAAAAATTAATCTATCCATATCTGGAAAAATTAAAAATGAGATGTAGAGAAGATTTTCAACAAGCTCTTCTCGAAATCATACAATCAAACCTAGACCAGATTACCTCTTCTTGCACTATAAATCATAGGAACTATCTTTCAAACCTCACTCCAAGTCAGATTCAAATTGCCGACTTAATCAAGCAAGGTCATACGACAAAAGAGATTGCTTCTCTTTTAAATCTCTCCCCATCAACTATTGCCTGCCACCGGCAAGAGATTAGAAAAAGGCTCTCCTTGACTAACAAGAAAACAAATCTTCAAACGGTTCTCACAACAAACAACTAGATTGTATACTTGTTGTCTAGATGTTCTTTCCCTATTTCCCGTGACTGTAATTAAACGTACAGTAAAGTAAGTCGTATTTAAATTCTCAAGGCTTTGGCCTTATCCTTCAAGACTGCTCAGTTGGCTAGGTAAAACTATCTCTTACCAAACCGATAGACCTAAACATGGATGGTGATATGACTGACTATTCTGGACTTTCAGTTTGTAAGAAAAAAGTAAGATTCTGTTGGTAGGACTCTGCTGGTAGTGTTTTTATTGTCTTGAACCTTGCTTTCTCTGCACTATGATTGGGATCTCCTTCCTGACATATTTGACAGGCTCATTTTTCCTTCCCTGGCAGGGCATTGAGGAGAAATGAGCTGCACAATAGACAGGCAATTATTGGCTGATGTGAGGGGATGCGTTGTCTCACAAATGCAAAACCAAAAATGGAGGACGTTATGACTGACTACTCTGAGTTTGTGATTGTTTTCTTGGTACTTCCTGTTCTCGTACAAATAATTTTACCGATCCTGATGCTCATCGGTTTTGGTTTGGTGCGTGCGGTGTCCATTACGTTTGGGTGGGGGGAAGCCGGGGTCGGCTTAAAGAAGAATGAAAAAAATGGAGAAGGATTAACGTTAAGCAGGATATGAATTTATTATGGCGCACTGTCCAGTAGTTGAATGGGTCATAAGATCCGAGGTTGCGTTCCAATTTCCAATGCCCTGCCCAAGATGACGTGAAATTAGAGTTCGTAAACAGATTGTCGGTAAAGCCTGTACACAAAAAATTAACATCAATAGAGAGAATATTTTCCATGAAAATAATGCCGCATAAGGACATCGCGACCAAGTGGGAGCTCTATACGCCGCAACAGCAGGCAGACATTCTCTCTGAATTTCGTAAGAAGTTTCCCGAAGATTATTACTGTAAAACGACCCTATTCGAGTTTCTCAACCAGAAACTCAGTATGGAAGGACATAGCAACACAGGAGACTCTAACCGTGAAATAAATCGAATCAGGAAAACGAAGAGCTAAGATAAGAGGACGATGCACTGGTATTCCAGTGTCAATTCGTAGCGAGCACCGGCATGCAGTATTCGCTGGAAGTCAGCTTGGAGTTGGCGCGCAACTGGTCGGCTGCCTCCCAGAGACTGGCTTCGATCTGTTCAATATTTGAAGAAAGATGCATATTTCTAGATAGTTGTACTCTGGATGGACCAAGGAGCGGTGGAGGATATTGTTACTCGACATGAACGGCTCATTTCCCGACGCCGCACACCTGGAGGACAAAGTAAAAAAAGCCGGCAACGATTGCCGAAGCCGGAATGGTAACCACCCAGGCGAGCGCCAGATTGGCGGCAACCTCCCAGCGAACGGCGGATAAGCGTTTGGTGGAGCCGACCCCGAAGATGCAGGCGGTGATGGTGTGCGTAGTGGAAATCGGCGCACCAAAAAGCGAGGCACCGGTAATAACCAGGGCGGCCGAGGTTTCTGCGGCAAAACCGGTGATCGGTTCCAGTTTTGAGATACGCTGGCCCATCGTTTTGATGATTTTCCAGCCGCCAAGCGCCGTGCCCGAGTCCCATTGCCAAGGCACAGGAGATTGTGACCCAAAAAGGAACAATTATAGAGTCGATCTGGTGAAAAAGCAGAAGGGCCAGAGTGATTACACCCATGGTTTTTTGCGCGTCATTCAAGCCGTGGCTGGTGGCCATAAAGGCGGCCGAGAGAATCTGCAGTTTTTTGAATTTTTGCGCGACATTTTTGCGGTTGGCATTGGCAAAAATATACAGCAACCCAAGCATCACCAGATAACTCACGACAAAGCCGGCGAGGGGTGATAAGCACCATCGGCAGAATGATTTTTTTCAGGATGCTCATGCCGTTTAAGCTGGAAAAGCCGGAATGGGTGATTGCCGCACCGATCAGCCCACCGATGAGCGCGTGCGAGGAGGATGAGGGGATGCCGAAGTACCAGGTGATGAGATTCCAGGCGATGGCACCAATAAGGGCCGCCAGAACCAGGATTTGACTGCCCATGACGATATCGGTATTAACGATGCCCTTGCCCAGGGTGTTCGCCACTTCACTGCCTAAAAGGGCGCCGACAAGATTCAGTACTGCCGCCATGAGCACCGCCGTTCGCGGGGTCAGCACATTGGTGGTAACCACCGTGGCTATGGCATTGGCGCAATCATGGGCCCCGTTGGTAAAATCAAAAATCAGGGCGATGACAACTATGACAACGAGGAGTAAAGGGATATCAAGCATTTAACACCACCTTTTCGAGAGTATCTACCGGATCAACGAACGCCTAAGCTTCGGTTTTAAAACTCCCAGCTAACTTCCTTTGCCTGTGTGGTATTCAGCTTCGGGGGCCGGAAAGAGTTCCTTTGGTGCGCTGTTTACTACAAGAAGTAAATTAGAATTCTATTAGTTTTTCATTATTTTTTGGTTAGCACTGCGTTCAGATAATCAGATTTTGAATTTATCCATGAATTTCTTCACCCATGCGGCAGGCTCGGACAGGTCCTGCGCACTCGCAAGAATTTGGCTGCTCGTATCACATACATGGTTCAACTGCTTATTGATTCCGGCAATATCTCGTTTACTATCGGCTGTTTTCAGCATCATCTGGAGAAGTTGTTTCGTTCTTAACTGAGACATCACATCACCATCACCTCACCTAACTCCACCGCCGGTTGTGTGTTATTGATAATCAGATAGTGTACGAAATCATCAAAAGGCATCGGTCGTGCCAGGAGATATCCCTGCAGCAGGTCACATCCTTCGCGGACAAGAAAATCTTTTTGCGCTGTCGTTTCAACACCCTCGGCTATGATTTTCATGGACATCGCCTTGGCCATAGCAACTGCTGCCCGGACAATAGCATCACCACCAACATTCTTGGTTCCTATGTCGTTAATGAGTGATCTGTCTAATTTAATCGTGCTGAGAGGCAGCTTTTTCAACGAATTGAGCGATGAGTAGCCTGTCCCGAAATCATCAAGTTCTATGAGAATCCCCATGTCACAGAGTTCAGTAAGAATCAATCGACCGCGATTCAAATCCTGAAAGAGACAGCTCTCTGTGAGTTCAAGCTTGATTCGCCGAACATCCACTCGATTGGCAGAGAGGATCGCCTTGACAGTCTCGACAAAGCCTTCATTGGAAAACTGGCTGGCACTGATGTTGACGGCAACGGCAAAACCGTCGGGGAGTGGGTATTGACAAAGTTCGTTGATGTGTTGGCAGGCTCTCTCAAGCACCCATTCTCCTAAAGGAAGTATGAGACCGGTCTGTTCGGCAATAGGGATGAATTCTGCCGGCGGGATAGGCTCTCTGCCAGGCGGTATCCAGCGCAACAAAGCTTCGGCACCACCAAGTTCGAGGGAAGTCGAGAACTGCGGCTGCAGATAGAGAGAAAATTCATTGTTCACCAGAGCCTCTTTCAGGTCATTGGCCATGGCAGTTCTCTGATACACGAGATTCTGTCGCTGCTTGTTGAAAAGACACGCTCGATTGCGACCAAGTTCTTTTGCTTCATACATTGCCAGGTCAGCCCTTTTTAAGAGTTCACTGACGCCCTTATGATTGTCGAGAAAGACGACTACACCCATGCTGGCACTGGCGTGGTGTAAATGGCTTTCTTTTCCGAGAATATAGGGTTCGTTGAGAGAGAAGCGGATTTTTTCGGCAAGATGCATAGCCTGCTTCTCACTCTTTGTTTTTGCGGTATCCAGCCATTCCAGGATGATTACAAATTCGTCCCCGCCAAGCCGAGCGATGGTGTCGGTTTCTCGAATACAGGCATGCAGTCGCTTGGCGACCTCGATGAGCAGAGCATCGCCGATATCATGTCCCTTGGTGTCGTTCAGTGATTTGAAATGATCCAAGTCGAGCATTATAACCGCACCATAATTCTGATTCCGACGTGAAGTTGCAATGGCATGCTGCAACTTTTCCTTTAAAAGGCGCCGATTGGCGACTCCGGTGAGCGGGTCGTACAATGCAAGTTTGCGGATCTGGTTTTCCGATTGTTTACGCTCGGTGATATCCCAAATATAGCCATGCCAGAGAGTGCCGCCGCCGATCAGTCTTTCCGGTGTAGCCTGTCCTTCCACCCAGACAATTCCTTTCTCCGGATGGAGAATACGGTATTGATCCTGCCAAATTTGCAGACTTTTGCTGGATTTCCATAATCCGGTCTGAAACCTGACCCTGTCTTCGGCATGCACCATGTCAAGCATTGCTTTCGAGTTCCCGTTCACCGTCTCAGAATCGACACCATAGATCTTCCTGAAGCCTTTGCTTGCATACGGGAGCTCCGGGTTTTTTTCTGGACTGAGGGATAATTGAAAAATAAAGCCCGGAATATGTTCCGACAATTTTTCAAGCCGGCCGGATAACTCTCTTCGCTCGGTAATGTCTTGAATCGTCCCGGATATGACCAGCCTGTCGTCATCGTTATACTCTTTCGCGGCGGCATGTTGAAAAACCACGCGCTCTTCTCCATTGGCTCGAACTATCCGATATTCCATGTTGATTGGGGCCATGTTTCGAATCACTTTTAAAAGCGACGATTTCACTGCGCTTCGGTCATCCTGGTGGACAAAACTCATTGCCGTATTCATTGTCAGGTTTATGGCATCTCTGGAAACGCCGCAGATAACATAGATCTGGTCGGACCAGTTGAGATTGCCGCTGTACATTTCAAACTGCCAATCGCCGACCATGGCAAGTTTTTGAGCCGCCAACAATCGTTCGCGGGTGTTTGTCAATTTTTCAATAGAGGCCTGCAAGGTGTTGAAAGCTATGCGTACTTGACCTTCCAGTGGATGAAAAATGAACAAGATCTCAACTAAAAGAGCAGCAAGGGTTGCCAACCAAATGGCAGTTTCCAATCTTTCCATTTTTGTGATGGCACGTTCACCGATATTCTGATACTCATCAACTACTGCATCAAGAAGGGGCTCCAACACATGCGGTCCATAGGTGGTAAGGTAAATATATGCCGCCGATCCTGTGGTAAGTTTTCCCATATCAGTGTCATAGAGAATACTCGCCCGTTCGAGAAAGTTATTCATGGCTGCGTCAAGACCAACCATAGGATCTTCATAGATGGTTTGCAGCCGGCTATTTGTAATAAGGGGTATTCCGTGTCCTGGGTCCCCTTCACGAAGGACTCCATAGGCCATCCGCATTTTCTGAATGGTCCGACCAACTTGGGCTCGGGCCATGTCGAATTCATTTTCATCTTTGGTGGTGGCCATCAAACTGCTGAAATAGGCAATTCTGTTTGCCAGGCCGGCCTGATGACCGGAAAGATTTACCAGACTGGAAAAGTTGCTTTGTTTCGCGATGACAAACTGCATCGTTATATAGGAAGCAGTGATTAAAAGAGCTATGACACTCAGTCCTAATTATGTAGCGGATACGCAGGTTCTTGACCGTTTTATGGCGTCCGTTGGATGTTATTTCGAGCATATCGGCAGTTTTCTTATGGTTAAACAGCACTGTTAGACATTTAAAATCCCTCAGATGCAATTCTATCGGGTCAATCGTTCAATTATCATTTCGATAGCATTAGAAGATGATTGCCTTGTTCTTCCAACTTCTGCCAACTTACAGTGGAAAGGAGAATTGTTAGAATCTCGTTTAGAATATTAATTCTTTGTATTGAAGTCCGTTTTGAGCAATAAAGTGGGAGCGGTGCTGTTTTCAAACATGAGAAATTGTGATACGGTTTCAGGTTCGGAAAAAATAAAAAAGGAGCACTACCAATGGAAGGCACCATCTTGCGTCTTGCTATACTTTGCCTGGTCGCCACCGTCTTCTGCACAGGCAGTGCTGCCGCCAACACAGTTGTTCAAGGCTTGGGGGTAGGTTTTCCCTACCAGATCAATTCACTCGGCTTCATGCTGCTGATTATGTCGTCGCTGATGATGCGGCCATGAACGAAAAAGAACATAAGTGGCACGCCGGAAAAAGCTGACAAAGAAATGGACACAAAATTTCCCGAGATTTTTTCAGTTCGAGCGTTATTGGTGGCGCGTCGGATATTGTTGCGTCGTTTTCCTGCTGAATCGGCGACGGCTATCTCGCCCATGTTGTTTTCTCAGGGAGAACATGGATATGTGGCTTTGTTTCGCTATGGTGTGGCGGTCTTTATTAATATTCCACCACTGGAACAGCAGCACCTCATCGACCAAACCCTGCGGACATACCTCGAAGAGCCGATTCAGAGCGGGGAGGAAGAGAGTATCGAGGTGATGATTGTTCCCGACCAGGACGAACGGGTGCACGGTGAAAGAATAACCCTGCGTGAAAGGTCGATACCCCGGCTGCAGATCCTCGCCGAGGTGATGGCCCGTTCGGTTCTTCTTGCAGACTATGAGGCGAGAATCACCCGGAGTTTTGATATGGTTGAGCCGCTCGCCTTAAAACTGAGCCAGATCCGCGGACCACGAACCAGCGTCCAACTCCTGCAGACCATCGGCACCGCCCTGGCAACCGAGCATGACATGGTCGGCCGTGCCGCTGTGACCGAAAAGCCGGATCTCTTATGGGAGCATTCGGAACTGGAAGGGCTCTATCTCATGCTTGAGAACGACTTCGAACTCTGCGACAGGGATACTGCCTTGGTTCGCAAGATCAACCTGGTTTCCCGCACTGCCCAGACCTCGCTTGAATTGCTCCACTCTCGGCGAAGCCTGCGGGTGGAATGGTATATTGTCATTCTTATTATCGTTGAAATCCTGCTTACCCTCTTTGATCTCTTTTTTCGCAATCATTGAAATTTAATTAGGCAAGAGCCAGGGACGATGAGAGTGAATATTCCAACCTGTTCCGGCCATTTCTTTTCGCCAAATACAACATTTCATCGCTGTAGGCTATCAGGGCGGTCTTACCTGAGGCGATGGTATCCATTTCAGTGCTGGCCAGGCCAATGCTGACAGTGACAGGAATAGCCTTGCCGCCCATGGTGAATCTCAAGTTGTTCTATGCCCCTGCGGATTCTCTGCCCCAGGACTTTTGCTCCCGTTGTTCCGGTTTCCGGTAAGATGAGGATGAATTCCTCACCACCATAGCGGGCGACGATATCGCAGTTACGCACCAGCTTCTGCAGAGCACAGGCAACCTCCCTCAGTACCTCATCGCCAACAAGATGACCAAAGGTGTCGTTGACCTTTTTAAAAAAATCTATATCGATAAGAAGCAGAGATAGAGGGCGATTATAACGTGTGGACCGATTGAGTTCGGCATCAAGGTTTTCTTGAAAATATCTATGATTATAAAGGCCGGTCAGTTCATCGCGAAATGCTAGTTCACGCAACTTCTCATTGGCTTCTTTTAGATCAATAGAAAGTTTTTCTGCATTTTTTTGAGCTTGTTTCAACTCAAAGACGATCTGTTCATAGGTAAAATTCAACCGTCGTAGTTCATCATTTGTTTCCTGAATTATTTGCGAGAAGGGTTTTATGTCACCTGGGTCAAAGTCAAACAGGCTCATCATTTCTCTCGCTTTTTCACCGACCATATCAATGAGCTCATCGGTCTGTTCTTTACTGATATGGTATTGTTCAGCCAGGATCTGGTGCACTTCAATCGATTTTTTATGTGCCGAAGTGCCATAATAAATTGATGAGATTTTTTCGGCTAAAAACAGAGTCAGGGTCGTATCGCGGTATTGTTGTTCTATTTTTTCGTGATGGTGATAACGGATAGACGAGCAAATCGAGTCGGGCAGGTCCCATCTTTCAAGGAGACTGGAACCGATATCGGCATGGCTAAAACCGAAATGCTTTAGCTCTGTGGTGTAGTAGCTGTTACCGGTTACTCTCTTTTCATCAAAGAGCTTTCCCACGCCCTCAGGATTAACAAGAAACATGCTGAGGACGCCAATGTCCTGAAGGAGCGCTGTGATAAAAATATCTTTCTGCTTACAGCCGATCATGGTGTCAACGCCAGAAAAATCAGTCCCCATCTGCCTGAATATTATCCGTCAATTTGACAGCCGATTGGCCCAGTTTCACGGAGAAAGTGAAGCTTTGGAGGGATATTACCAAGGCATCAACAGGAAAGGCGAGAGTGAGCGCTTTCCTCTTCTCGCTCTGTCAATCGCTATTATCAGTACCGAAATACGCAAATACTCCTCCTATGCAGAAATTTCTTCAATTTCTTCAGGACTTAAGAAAAAAGCAAAGCAACAGGCCGGTTCGGTTGTAATTCGCGACCAGCGATTATTGTAGCCCCTGGCAATTGCTCAAATCTAACCCGACTCTCCCCCCTGAGCCCTTTCCAGAGATGATCTCAACGCAGATAAGGCCGTCTCTCCTTTCTTAAATACAATTTAATATTAATTACATAGCGTATCTCTTCAGGTAATGAATCGTAAAAAAACGTTATATGAATCAATAACGAATGCAATCATAATGGAAAAGAAAAAATTAGGGTGTACTCATGGATGAACCGCAAATGTAAAATTTATAACAT